>NZ_JALMFY010000001.1:0-1851421 GCF_050447485.1 Campylobacter concisus | reverse complement strand
GGCGTTGGTAGATTTTACATACCATTTAACGACGTCTTTAGCGTGCTAGCTCACAGCTTTGGCTACGGCGAGGGTGCAGCTAGCAACATCACAAACGTGATAGAAAATTTACGCATCCCGCGTATCATCGCAGCCATCTTAGTCGGTGCTGCTCTTAGCGTGAGTGGTGCGGCCTATCAAGGCGTCTTTAAAAACCAGCTAGTAAGCCCTGATCTTCTAGGCGTCTCGGCTGGTGCTTGCGTGGGAGCTGCAACTGCCATTATCTTTGATCTATCGCTACTTTGGATACAAATTTTTGCATTTGGCTTTGGCCTAGCAGCCGTTGCTATCACTCTAGCCATACCTAAGATGATGGGGCGCACGAGCACGCTTATGCTGGTTCTTTCTGGTATCATCGTAAGTGGCCTCATGGGCTCAATAATCGGCTTTTTAAAATATGTCGCAGACCCTGAGACAAAGCTACCTGACATCGTTTATTGGCAGCTTGGTAGCCTTGCTAAGCTTGATAGCGATAACTTAATATACGTAGCTCCAGTGATGATCATCTGCGCCATTTTACTAATAGCCATGAGCTGGCGTATAAATTTGCTCTCTCTTGGCGACGAGAGTGCGGCAAGGCTAGGCGTAAATGTGGCTTTTGAGCGCGCCGTCATCATCATCTGCGCTACGCTTCTTACAGCGTGCAGCGTCTGCATAAGCGGTATAGTCGCTTGGGTGGGACTTCTCATGCCTCACCTAGCGCGCATGCTAGTTGGCGCAAATAACATAAAAAGCATGCCTGCAAGCATATTTATGGGTGCGATATTTTTGCTTTTTGTAGATACCTTAGCGCGCAGCATAAGCGTGAGCGAAGTGCCTCTTGGCGTACTTACTGGCTTTATCGGCACGGTATTTTTCGTCTGGGTTTTATGGCGAAATAAAAAGGTTGCATGATGCTTGAAGTTAGAAATTTAAACTTTAGCTACCCAAATGGGGCTGGCAAACTAGAAAATGTAAATTTAAAGATAGGCGCTGGGGAAATTTTAACCATTCTTGGTCGAAATGGAGCTGGCAAATCAACAACTTTAGGCTTAATAAGCGGCTCACTAAAGCCAGTTTCAGGCGAGATCTTTCTTGATGGCAAAAATGTAGATAGCCTAAGCAACAAAGAGCGCGCTAAGATCATGGCGTATGTCGCTCAAAGCGAGGTTACTGAGTATGACTACACCGGACTTGAGTTTATCACGATGGGACGCGCGGCGCACCTTGGCATCTTTGCAAGACCTAGCAAAGAGGACGAGGAGATCGCTAGAATTTACACTAAAAAGCTTGAGATCGAGTATCTTGAAGATCGCTTTATCACGCAGATGAGTGGCGGTCAAAAGCAGATGTGTATGATCGCTCGTGCGATGGCTGCGCAGCCAAAGATGATTATATTTGACGAGCCAACGAGCGCGCTTGATTTTGGCAACCAGTATAAATTCCTACGCACCGTCAAATGGCTAAAAGAGCTTGGCTACTCAGTCGTGCTAACCACTCATAACCCTGACTTTGCAGTGCTTCTTGGCGGATATGTCGCACTTGTAAAAGGTGATGGCGAGGTTGGATTTGGCACGGTTGATGAGATCATTAGAAGCGAAAATTTAAGCAAGCTTTACGGACTAAATTTAAACGTGAGCTACATCGACGAAGTAAAAAGAAACTGCTGCCTCACTTATCCACTATAAATTTATCTGCTCTTAATTTTTAAGGGCAGATCACTCGTTTTATCTAAAAAATTCTACTTAAATTTACTAATCATAAATGCTAAAATGCAAAATAAATTTAAAAGGATAACAATGGCTTACCCACTACTAGGCACAAAGATCGTGATCGATGAAGAAAAGGTTATAAGGGAGAAAAAATATAAGTTAGATGTGATCTATGAGTATTTAGACAAACTTGCCAAGCAGTGCGACTTGATCAAGATTGATAAAAATACCTTTCACGCAAAGGGTAATGAAAATGATTTGGCAAATTTAGGTCTATTTGTTTATAAACACGCCATTAAAAACGAGTGGATAACTAAAAATGTCAAAGAGTGGGTTTGGATTAGCGAAAAAGAGGGCAACAGCAATATAATTGGCGATAACATGGGAGTTTGGGGTGAGCGATAAAAAGAGCAAATTTATCCCGCCATATCAAATTTCACGTAAATTTTAAAAAGAGCCTGCGAAAGGTTAAATTTCGCTAGGTAAGACAAATTTAGGTATAGCGCAAAAGCAAAGGCGCTTTTAAAACCCTGAGCCATTTTGCTACATAGAACCTAGACTGAACCTTTTTATTAATAGTGATATTGAAAAAGACAAGACCAGTCGTAGCAAAGACTAAAATTTAGCCACATAAAACTTATAGCATTATCAAATTTAAGCTAGCCATAAAAGCTTGCGCCCTCATCTTAAATTTGACGCAAATTTAAATCCTCTTAGCCAAAAAATTATCCGCCTTAAATTTAATACAACCCACAAGATCAAATTTAAGCGTTATTTTTAAACTCAGCTACTCTGGCCTTTGCAGCCTGCGTGATATCATCCTCGTAGTCGTAGAAGTTAAAGGTCGCTCCGTGCTGAAAAAAACCATTTAGTATATCGCCACTTTGGCGGTTTTTCAGATCAAGCTCGGCCACCTTAAAGCCGTCATTTGTCGCGCAAAATTCTTTTAGTCTAGCTGGCGCCTCTTTTAGCTTGGTAAATAAAAAGCAGTATCCATCGCCGCCATTTCGCCCCACTCTGCCTCGCAGCTGATGAAGCGTGGCAAGCCCTAGCCGCTCAGCGCCCACGATCACTATGGTATTTAGCCTTGGCAGCGAGATCCCCACCTCAACAACGGTTGTTGAGAGCAAAATTTCGCCCTCTTCTCTAAACCGCCTTAAAATTTCCTCTTTCTCTTTATCCTTGCCGTGCGTGACGAAGACATTTTTGAAATTCTTTAGCCAAAAGCCCTGCGCCTCGCTTAGACTTTGGTAGTTTGAGCTCTCGCTACTCTCGACTAGCGGATAGATGATGGCTACTTGAAAGCCACCCGCAATCTGCTTTTTGATGTGAGTTAGCAAAAAGCCAAACTCGCTAGCGCCTAAAATTTGGCTCGTTATATTTTTCTTAAATGGCATCTGCTTTAAAAAGCTAAAATTTACGATCTCAGACTGGATTAAACTTAGCGTCCTAGGTATAGGCGTAGCTGAAAACTGCACGAAATTTGCTCGCTCATCCTCGTTTGAGGCAAGCTCCTCTATCTTTTTGCGCTGGTTTGAGCCAAAGCGGTGCTGCTCATCGACCATGACAAGCGGCGAATTTGGCAGCTCGTGAAAGAGTAGCGCATGCGTGCCAACGATCAAATTTACCCCGCTAAAGTCTATCTTTTTCTCCCCGCTTCGCACCAGTATCACGTTCATAAAAGCAGGCAGCAGCCTCTTTGCTTCATTATAAATTTGCTCGCTTAAGATGCTTGTTGGCGCCATCAAAATGGCACTTTGCGGATAGACGCTAAGCGCTGCTGCTAGGATCACAAGCGTCTTGCCACTTCCCACATCGCCCATTATGACGCGCCTTTTTGCCTGCACAGCGCTAAGGTCGTCTCTGATGTCATTTATGGCGTTTAGCTGGTCGTTTGTAGGCGTAAATGGCAAGCTCTTAAGCCAAGAGTTTATGTCAAAAAGTTTGATTTTAGGGCTTTTAAAGTAGGTTTTTTTGGCACTTAGCTTTTTTATGTAGTTAAAAATTTCTACAAATTTTAAAATTTCCACGCCCTCACCACCATTTTTTAGGCGGTATAAAATTTGCACGCTTTGCTCATCTAGCCTTTGCAGATCGGCTAGGAATTTAGCCTCTTTTTCATTTAAGCCCTCGGCCATTAAATTTTGCAAATTTAGATATTTTAAGATGAGTTTTTTTAGCTCCTCATCTTTTAGCTCGGTCTTAAATTTAGGCACGATCTGACCTATTTTTGTGGTGATTTTTGGATTTACGATCTGCCACGAGCCAAAGGCGTAGGAGCAAAGCCCATATATCGCCATCTCTTTGCCCACCTTAAAAGCGCCGTAGTGCCAAGATTTTGCGTTAAAAATGACGATCTTTACGCTACTTTGCCACTGCTCGCAAAAGGCAAGCGCTGTCAGCATGCCAGGGCGCGAGGCGAGTGAGGTGATCTTTACATTTATGCAGACCTGCCCTTCTCTTGGGCTCTTAGCGATCGTCGTATCCTCAAAGCCCTTTGGTAGCACAAGAGCAAGGTCGAGCAGGCTAAGCACGCCTATTTTTAGAAGTTTTGCTCTGTCGCTTGCTTCAAATTTCATTTTTTAAGACGCAAAAACTTAGCTGATTGATCTCTGTGTGGGCTTTTATGAAGCTATTTAGCTCGCTTAGCGAAAGGGCTGAAATTTTATCAAGGTCCTTTAAAAATGCCCCAAGCTCGCCATACTCATAAAACTCGCCTTGTGCTATGTCAAGGCGCTTAAATAGCGTCTCAAGCCTAAGCGGCAACGAGCCAAGTAAAAATTTCTTCGCCTGCTCAAGCTCGGCCTTGCTAACGCCTTTTTTACTAAATTTTAAAATTTCCTCTTTTATAACGGCGATAGCCTCATCTTTTTTCTCGTTTTTTGTCTGCATGTAGCCGTAAAGCTGGTTGTAAGAGAGATTTAGCAAATTTCTAGCGTAGGCGCTATATGCAAGCCCTCTTTTCACGCGTATCTCCTCCATGAGCCTCGAGCCAAAGCCACCCTCGCCTAGGATAAATGTCGCCACTGCGGCCTTGTATTTCTCTTCAGGTCTAACGTTAAATGGCGCGCCAAAGTAGATGTATGCCTGTTCGCTTTGCCTGATGATCTCGCTACTTTCGCACTTGTTGCTTGGGCTAAAGCGCTCTAGTTTTCGCACCTTGCCAGGTTTTAGGATCTCTAAAACGCCAGCAAGCTCTTTTGTCTGCTTCTCGTCGATGTCGCCACCTAGCACGCAAAGCAAATTTGAAAGGTCTAAATGCTCGTTTAAAAACTTTCTCACATCTTCAAGCGTGATCGCTTTTATGCTCTTTTTAGTGCCGATACTTGGCTGTGCGAGCACGCTTTTTGGGTATAAAATCTCAAAAAGCCCCTGCCTTGCCACGTAGTCAAAGTCGTTTTCATTTGCTGCGATCTCGCCAAGTGTGACGGTTTTGCACCTATTTAGAATTTCATCAGTTAAATTTGGAGCGCTTATAAGCTCTTTTAGCTTGCCGCACGCAAAGGCAAAGTGCTCTTTTAGGCAGTTTAGATCGATGCAAAATGTCTCAAAGCCGCAGCTTGCATTTAGGCTGATCGCCCGCACTTCAAGCTCTTTAGCGAATTTAGCCGAGCCTAGCTTCATATCGCCCTCGTTTAGCAAATTTGCACTTAGCCTTGCAAGGCCTGCTAGCTTGCCATTTTGCGAGCTACCAGCTGCTTTAAAAACTAGTTTTAGGCTCACTACTGGCATCGCTTTTGAGCTTTCAAAAACGACTGGGATTTTTACATTTTTTACATTGATATCTAAAATTTTCATCTAAAATTTCTCCAAAATATCATAGTTTGTGTTGCGCTTAGCTGGAATTTCGCCGACATCTTTTATAAGCTCGATCATCTGGTCTTGATTCATCCTAAAGCTTGCACCTGCCGCCTTTACGACGTTTTCTTCCATCATTGTGCTACCAAGGTCGTTTGCGCCAAAAAGAAGCGCAAGCTGGCCTACGTAGCTGCCCTGCGTGACCCAGCTGCTTTGGATATTTTTAAAGTTATCCAAAAAGAGCCTTGAAACCGCAAGAAGCCTTAGATAGACGTTTGAGCTTTGTTTTTTGATCTCTGGGAATTCTTGCATGAGCTTTGTATTTAGCCCCTGAAAGCTCCAAAGTATAAATGCCCTAAATCCAGCCGTTTCATCTTGTAAATTTCTGATATGCTCCCAGTGCTCCACGATCTCGCGAGTGCTCTCAACCGTGCCAAACATCATCGTTGCAGTCGTTTTCATGCCAAGCTCGTGCGCCTCTTTGTGTATGCGAAGCCAGTCTGCGGTGTCGCACTTTTTAGGGGCGATGATGTCGCGAACGCGGTCGCTTAAAATCTCCGCTCCAGCCCCTGGCATCGAGTATAAGCCCTTTTCGTTTAGGCGCCTTAAGACCTCTTTTGTAGAAATTTTTGAAACTCTTGCGATGTAGTCGATCTCAACGGCTGAAAAACCATGTATCGTGATGCTTGGATAGTGCTTGCTGATGTAGCTTACTAGCTCCTCGTACCACTCGATCTTTAGCTTTGGATGAACGCCACCTTGAAATAAAATTTGCGTGCCGCCGATGGCTATTAGCTCCTCGATCTTCTTGCCGATCTCCTCAAAACTTAGCACATAAGCGTCTTCCTCTTTTGCGTGGCGGTAAAATGCGCAAAATTTACAATCCACCCAGCAGACGTTTGTATAGTTGATGTTGCGATCTACGATGAAGGTCGTAATGCCCTCTGGATGAAGCTCTTTTTTTCTAGCTAGCGCCATCTTGCCAAGCTCATAAAGCGGTGCATTTTCTATAAGATCGATGGCTTCATTTACACTAAGTCTTTTCAAATTTAACCTTTTGTTTTGCTTATTTTTGGGCGAAAGTTTAGCCAAAAATGCTTTTAAATATGATAAATCAGGCGTTATGAAAAATTAATTTTTAAAGGCTAAAATGTGAGAAATTCTTTAAAGGAGAGAGTTATGAAAAAGGTGATATTTGCCGTTATCTGCGGATTATTTTTAGTTGGTTGTGCTAAAAACGAGCCAAAGCCAGCTGAGCCACAAGGTGCAAGTTGCGGATGTGCTCATCATCAAAAAATGATGCAAGAAAATATGCCAAGCTGCCCTCATCACGGCATGCAAAGGGTGATGCATGGGCAAATGCCAGCAGGCTGCCCAGCCCACGCAAAATAGATAAAGTGCCAAATGGCACTTTATTTTAATATAACTTTGTCGCCTTTAGTGCCTAAAACCTGCACTTTTTCGCCATTTTTTAGCGCTCCGTCATACTTCCAAAGAGTGCCTTTAAAATAGACCATATTTTCTCTGATCTCACCAACGCCAGCTTCATCTAAAAACTCTTCGTTAAAGCTCTCTTTTTTAGCCATAGATTTACTCTTTAACGGCGCTTTTAAAAGCACAAGCAAAATAAAGGCAAGCACTAGGACTGCTAAAATTTGAAAGCTCCACTCAAAACCAAAGCCAAAATTTACCGCCCCAACGATGATAAAAGCGACGCCAAAAAAGAGCAGATAAAATGAAAATAGCATAAGCTCAGCCACGCACAAGAGCGCGCCTATGGCTAACATTATATAAGGGCTGATCACGCCTTATCCTTAGCTAAGAAATTCTTTAAAACGCTAAGCGAGCCGATGAGCTCAGCCGCCTCATAAGGGACTAAAATTTTATCTTTTGAGCTATTTTTAGCTAGCTCGCTAAATGCCCCGACCCTGTCACGAGCGAGCAGAAATTCAGCCGCATTTGCGTTTTTGCTCATGCTATCGTTTATCATATCCATAGCCTCTTTTTGAGCCGTTGCGATGGCGATTTGCTCGTATTTTTTCGCGTCAGCCATACGCTCTATCGCCTCTGCTTGAAGTACTTTTTCTTGTTTTAGTGCCTCTGCGTTGCGGATGAGTGCCTCTTTTTCAGCCAAGGCTTTTAGCTCTATCGCGCGCTTTTCACGCTCAGCCTTCATCTGCATATTCATCGCCTCTTCGATGCCAAGTGGGACAGAAATTTCAGAAATTTCCACACGCATGATCTTTACGCCCCAGTTGCCAGCTGCGTCGCCAAGAGCTACTTGAAGTGCGGCATTTAGTCGGTCACGTGAGCTTAGCGTATCATCAAGGTTCATCGCACCTATCTCGCCACGAAGCGTTGTCATGGCTAAATTTGCAATGGCGCGCTTGTAGTTATCTACGTTATAAACCGCCATTTTTGCGTCAAATACCTTTAAAAAGACGATGCCATCGACACTAATATTAACATTATCTTTTGTGATGACTTGCTGTTTTGTGATATCAACAAGCTGCTCTTTTATAGTTATGATCGCCCTTATCTGATCGACAAATGGGATAATAATGTGAAATCCCCCGTCAAGCACCTTGTGAAATTTACCAAGTCGCTCGATCAGCAAGTTATCTGCTTGCGATACGATCTTGATACCAGCTTTTAAAAACAAAAATGCAAAAATAACCAAAACAACGACTAAAACGCCAAATGTCTCAACTTGCATCTTCTCTCCTTTAATTTATAATTTGTTATTTTCTTAAGTATTATAATACATTTTTAAATTTTATTTTCAAAAAGGATCAGCATGAAAAATTTTATCTTTGCACTAAGTGCGGCTCTACTTTTAGCAGGTTGCGCTACGTCAAACCAAAGCACGAGCGTCCCACAAGGCAAATGTGAAGTAAAAGGCAGCTGCATGGCTCCAGTAAGCAGCGTCGAAGGCACTTACAAGGCGTTTTTACCTTGCGCTAGCTGCATGGGCATAGACTCAACCCTCACACTAAAAAAAGATGGCACATTTGAAAGTGTGATGAACTACAAGTCAAAAGACAACTACAAAGCCGTTAGCAAGGGCAAATACTCGCTCAAAAATGGCGTTATCACAACCGTTGATGAGTATAAAGAGAAGAGCTTTTATAAGGTCGATGGCGAGAACCTAAAAATGCTTGACATGGATCAAAAAGAGGTCACTGGCGAGCTAAAAGACAAATACATCTTCAAACGCGTAAAATAAATTTTAAAGGCAAAATGATATAATTTTGCAATTTTAAGGAGTTGCAAATGAAATATCTTTTTGCCATACTTATCTCATTTTTTATCATCGGCTGCGCGAAAAATGAAAATTTAAAGCCACAAAATCAAGAGCAAACACAAAAATCAAAAGAAGAAAAACCTCTTCTTAGAGATGAAAAACCCAAAAAACCAGAAAAACTAATACTTTCAAACTCTATCTACACGAGCTACTACACGACCTTGCCATGCTCAAACTGCGAGGGCGTAAAGACTATCCTAACTCTAAATAAAGACAAAACCTACACAAAAACTATGCTTACGATGGATAAGGCTGCTACTTTGGTAGAAAAAGGTGGCACATTTGATGTCGATGAGAGCGCTATCGTGCTAAAAGATGAAAGTGGCGCACTTAGCTACTTTGTGCCAAACAAAAACTCACTTCTTCAGCTTGATGATAAGAAAAATAAACGAGTTGGCGTGCTAGCTCAAATTTATAACTACGAGCCAGTAAATAAGGCATATAAAGATAGTTTTTTTGCTAGATTTTCTAAATTTAAAGATAAAAATGGCTTTTTAGAGCTTGTGCTTGTGCCTAGCAAAAATGGTGCAAAGATAAGCTTTTACTCATCGCTAAAAGATGGCTCGCCACTTTGTAAATTTAACTCAGAGCTGCTTTATGACAAGGGCATTTTTTACCTTTTGGATGAAAAAGGCGTGGCTTTAAGTGTGCATAAAACCGCTAACGACATCTTCATAATCGCAAATGATAAAATTTGCAAAAATGCTCACATAAGCGGGCACTATAAAAGAGAAAAAGGCAGATCCAGCCTCTTTGGCAAGGGCTTTTTTGCAAAACTTACAAACGAGTCAGCAAATGCTGATGTGATGAAATTTTATGGCGCAAAAAACATAAAAAGAGACAATACTAAAAAAGAAAATAGCTACATCGTCACAAGCAAAAACGATAGAATTTTTGAATACACCTTGCTAAATGGCATTATCACAAGCATTGAAATTTACTCAAACGAGTTTAAAACTCCTGAAAACATCAGCCTAAAATCAAATTTCAAAGATATAAAAAACGCCCTTGTCATCTCTAAATTTCAAAGCGACGCAAACAATATCTATCTAAAAATAGATAGCCACGACATGCTTATAAAGCTTAAAAATCCGCTCGCACAAGAGATAACAAGCCTAAGCCAGATCCCAGACGAGGCGCAGATAGAACAGATAACGCTCATGTGGAACCAGTAGCTTGAAAGAGTATCTTAAGCTTTTAAAGGACGAGAGAAATTTCCGCCTTTTAAGCACCATTCAGCTCATGTGCTACTTTGGTGTGTGGTTCTCGCACACTGGCATCTTTACGCTGCTTATCTCGCTTGACGCTCCTGTATGGGCACTTACATTAAGTGCGGCGATGGCATTTATCCCGGGTGTCGTCATCGCTCCGTTTAGTGGCATTTTGGTTGATAAATTTAGCCCAAAACCTATGCTTGTTATCATGATGGCGGTTGAGACCATAAGCGTTTTTATGCTACTTTTTATAAATTCGCTTGATTATCTATGGCTGCTTTTGCTTATCATTTTTGTTAGAAACGGCGTTGGCGGGATGTATTTTCAAGTAGAGATGAGCGTTCTGCCAAAAATTTTAAGCAAAGAGAGCCTAAAGCTTGCAAACGAGATCCACTCTATTATCTGGGCGGTCTCATATACCGCTGGCATGGGGCTTGCAGGCGTTTATATACACTTTTTTGGCATCAAAAGCGCCTTTTTGCTTGATGGAGCTCTTTATCTTTGCAGTTTTGGCTTTTTATATCTTTTAAAACTAGACGAGCTAAAGCCAGAATTTATAGAAAAACCTCTAAAAATGCTAAAAAATGGGCTTAAATATCTAAAAGAAAATAGGCTCATAGTGCATCTTATATTTTTGCATGCCTTTGTTGGCATCACAGCTTATGACGCGTTGATCGCACTTTTGGCTGACTATAGATACGCAAATTTGCTCTCAACTTCGCTAGTTATTGGCTTGCTAAATGCATCAAGATCGATCTCGCTTATGTTTGCACCAGTCATGCTTAGTAAATTTATGAATAAAAAAACGCTCATCTACATCTACATCGGTCAAGGGCTTGGCATCATCATCTGGGCGCTCTCTTTGCGAAATTTTTATCTCTCGCTCATTGGCATCATCTTTGCTGGTTTTTGCACATCAAGTCTTTGGAGCTACACCTACACCCTGCTTCAACAAAACTGCCAAAAAGAGTTTTACGGCAGAGTGATCGCGTATAATGATATGATTTTTCTTGGATTTAGCGCGCTTATCTCATTTGCGATCGGCTTTTTATACGAGCTTGGACTAAGCGTGGAGATGATCGCAACCTTTATGGGAAGCCTCTTTTTCGTTGGAGCCTTTTACTACCACGTAGTTTCAAAAAGGTATGAGATAAGGTAGTTGCGTCTAAATGGCTAGAAATCCAGCCATTTATATTTGCTCATTTCCTAGCTGCTTTTACTGCTTCAAGTAGCTCTTCAAAGCCAGCTTTACTTGAGTGCTCAACATCTTTTAGTATCTCGACGCCTGCCAAATGTCCCTTATCTTTATCAGCAAAAATCGCCATAGCCTTGTCTAGTCCATGATGGACATTTTCGTGGTGCGCAGCTATGCTTGAGAGGGTTCTTGGATCTTTTATGATGGTATTTTTCACATCTTTTTCATACCACTTACCAAATCTACACTCATGCACGTCTTGAATTTTATTTATCTCGCCAAGCAAGACGCCTCGGTAGCCATTTAGCTTCATGTTGATATGATCTATCTTGCCGTTACTGACATTGACCTCATTTGTTACGTTTAGGGCTTGATTTAGGATGTTTTGCGTGTTGGCATTTACGCTTGAGATGTTGCCCTCAAAACCGCCTAAAATTTGCATCGCATTTGCTGAAATTTTAGAGAAATTTTCGCTCATTTCGATCATTGTGTTCGCACTTTGTTTAAGACCATTTATATTTACTTCAACCTCAAGTGTCGCCTTTTGCGTGCGCTCTGCAAGCTTTCTAACCTCATCTGCAACGACTGCAAAGCCTCGTCCATGCTCGCCCGCACGAGCCGCCTCGATAGCAGCATTTAGTGCTAGCAAATTTGTCTGATCTGAGATGTCTTTTATGAGATTTATGATCTCAACGATAGAATTTACGCTTCCATCAAGCGAAGAGGCGTCGTTTGAGAGATCGCCGCTCATCTGGCTCACTTGCTCGATCGAGCTTAAAATTTCAGCCGTTTGAGACTTAAGCTCGCCTGTTTCTTTGAAGGTTTTTTCATTTAAATAGTTTATATTTTCAAGCATTTTTAAATTTTCTTCGATGGTTGATTGCAAGAAATTCATACCATCTTGATAGCTAGTAAGCAGCAAATTTACAGCCTCTTGCTTATCCTTAGCTTGCTCTTTTGGCTCGCAAGTTTTGGCATTTTTTAGCTCATTTTTAAGTGCAAAAATTTCAGCCTTTAAAGCTTCATTTTCTCTTTCTAAAGCTTCATTTTTACTACCAAGCTCTTTACTTTTGCTGTCAAAAAACATTTTTCATCCTTTAAAATTTGTAAATTACGCGTAATTATAACTCTTTTTACTTAAGCCAGTCGTCTAAAATTTTAATTTGCTCTTCAACGCTTTTGTTTGCCGTGCCGCCTTTTGAAGTGCGGGCCTCTTTTGAAGCATGCAGGTCTAGAAATTTAATGGCATTTTCATCTAATTTTTCATCTACGCTTTTTAGCTGCTCTTTGTTTAGCTCACTTAGATCAAGTCCCAAGCTCTCAGCCTTTGCGACAGCTTTTCCAGTGATAAAGTGCGCCGTTCTAAATGGGATATTTTTCTCACGCACTAGATAGTCCGCTAGATCAGTGGCACTTAGATGCCCGGTTTTTGTCGCTTTTAGCATATTTTTTTCATTAAATTTAGCCGTTTTTATCATCTCATTTAGGATAGTAGCCGAGCTTAAAATGGTCGCAACGCTATCAAAAACACCCTCTTTATCTTCTTGCATATCTTTATTATAAGCAAGTGGCAAGCCCTTCATCGTAGTTAGCAGCGCTACTAAATTTCCATTTACACGCCCAGTTTTACCGCGTATGAGTTCAGCGACGTCTGGATTTTTCTTTTGAGGCATGATGGAGCTACCAGTGCTATAAGCATCACTAATGCTTACAAAGCCAAATTCTTGCGAGCTCCAGAGTATGAGCTCCTCGCAAAGCCTAGAAGCGTGCGTCATAAAAACACTAATGTTAAATAAAATCTCAAGCGCAAAGTCACGGTCGCTCACGCTATCCATCGCATTTTGCGTGCAACCTGCAAAGCCAAGCTCGCTTGCAACGATACTCCTATCTATCTTATGTGGCGTGCCTGCAAGGGCTGCTGAGCCAAGCGGACTTAGGTTGTTTCGCTCATACGAGCTAACAAATCGCTCGAGATCCCTCTTAAACATAAAAGCGTAGGCTAGCAAATGGTAGCTAAGGCTTATAGGCTGGGCATGCTGAAGGTGCGTGTAGCCTGGCATTAGCGTATCTTTGTGGTTTTTGGCTAAATTTGTAAGCGTGGCGATGAGCTCTTTGATAAGAGATGAAATTTCTAAATTTTTCTTCAAAACGTAAAATTTAAAATCAAGCGCGACCTGATCGTTTCTGCTTCTAGCTGTGTGTAGTCTGCCGCCAAGCTCAGCTCCGATGATCTCGCTGAGGCGCTTTTCAACTGCCATATGGATATCCTCATCCTCTATCTTAAAAGCAAATTTACTAGCTCTTATCTCAGTCAAAACCTCATCAAGCCCCTTTATGATCGCCTCTGACTCATCTTTTTTTAAAATTCCGCAAATGCCAAGCATCTTTGCATGCGCTTTACTGCCAGCGATGTCCTCTTCAAAAAGATTTTTATCAAAATTTATAGAAGCGTTAAATTCCTCGAGCAACTTTGAGCTAGCCTCGCTAAATCTACCCTCCCACATCTTTTTATGTGCGTTTTCATCTTTTTTCATAGCTTTGCCTTTGATTAGTTTCGCGTGATTTTAACAAAATGGTGCTTAACTAGGCTTTTACGAGCATTTTAAAAAATAAATTTTTTGTTCAAAAAAGTGAAATGTAATATAAAAATTATGCTAGAGTAGTAAAAAAGTTATATATATAATTTACATTTAAGGTTATTAAAATATAATTCGCCCAGCAACTTTTTAAAAACTATTTCAAGTTTTTTGATTTATTGCCGATATAGTTATAAATGAAGAAATAAACTAAAAAGGAAGGACGATATGCAAATAGATGCAAATATGAACTCAAATGTTTTCTATCATAATGGCTACACATCTATATCATCAAGTAGCGCTAAAACCAGCATATTAGTATCTTCTGGCTATGGTACAAAAGATATCGTTAGAAGTAATGATGTGCATGTCGAACAAAGAGAAGAAGTTAGACAAAAACCTACAATTATTAGAAAAGAAGATGTCACAGAGTTACAAAAAAATTTAGAAAAATTACAAGATCAAAGAAGCGATATAGCTGATCAAATTTCAAGCATCCAGCACCTGAAAGATCGTGATTCTATGCAGATGCTTCATCATCTAAATTTAGAACAATCAAGCATTCAAAATAACATTTTAAGTATTAAAACTCAAATGACAGAAATGGTACAGGCTTAAGACTAAGCCTTACCGATAATAGTTTTTAAAACCAAACAAAAATCCTCTAAAAAGTATCCCATTGACTTATAGAAGTTACTGTTAGCATTTTGTTCAAGCTCTTTTGCAAGTTGCTCGGCATATGGCAAGAAAAAAGAGAGGCTAAAAGCAGCAAGAAGCTGCATAGACTCTTTAGTCGCCTCTTTTTTTAAGATATTTGCTATCAAAATGAGCTGATTTGAGATGCTATCAACCTCGCCCATTTTTGGCTCAAAATTTATAGCTTTATAAAATTGCGCCAAATCATCTTTTGCACTTGAAAAATAGTAGCTTGCTTCAAATTTTGCCTTTAAAATGACAAAATCATCACACAGAGCCGCACTACTCTCATCTTTGATAAATTTAGCGTAAAGCTCATTTCCTTTTACGTTCGCATCACTCTTTGTCTGCGTTATCCACGCACTTGTCTTTTTGATACTCATAAAAGATGAGACGCCCAAGATGCCATTAAAATTTGTAGCAAGTGCAGCCGCTACGACGCTATAAAGCTCTCCAAGTCTCAAATTTAATCCTTAAGCTTCAAATATCTAAGTCTAAGCGCATTTAGCACGACAGTGACCGAGCTTAAGCACATCGCCATAGAGCCATAAACTGGGCTTAGAAGTAGTCCAAATACTGGATAGAGCACGCCAGCAGCCACTGGTATGCAAATGGCGTTATACATAAATGCCCAAAACAAATTCTCTTTTATGTTAGCAATAGTCGCATTTGCAAGCTTTACAAGCCCACTTACGCCACGCAGATCGTTTTTTACAAGCACGATATCGCCAGCGCCTTTAGCGATGTCTGAGCCTGAGTTCATAGCGATGCCAACGCTTGCTTCTTTAAGCGATGGCGAGTCGTTTATGCCGTCCCCTACAAAGATCACGCCACCTCGGCTCATGAGCTCTTTTACCTTGTTAAATTTATCCTCAGGCAGCATATTTGCATAATATTCGCTCACATTTAGCTTGCTAGCGATATTTGCCACTACTTTTTTATCATCACCTGAGAGGATCACGCTTTGTAAATTTAGCCTTGAAAGCTCGTTTATAACGTCATTTGCTTCATTTTTTAGCTCATCACTTAGCGTTAAAAAGCCACTAAATTTTTGATTTAGCGCACAAAGTATGACGCCACTGCCATCATTTGTAGCCTCTTTTATCGCTTCACTATCAGCTTCATTTAGCAAGATATCGTTTGCTGCGAGCAGCTTTTCGTTACCTATTATTATCTTGTTGCTCTCATCTTCATAGACGATGCCTTGACCAACTACGTTTTGGAATTTGCCATTTAGCTTTTGTAAATTTATGTAATTTTGTTTTGCGTATCTTACGATCGCTTTTGAGATCGGATGCTCGCTTAAATTTTCAGCAGATGCCACTAGCTCTAGCTCTTTTTCACTCAAATTTGAACTTTTGACGCTAATTAGCCCCTTACTTAGCGTGCCAGTTTTGTCAAATGCTACAAATTTAGCATCTTTTATAAGCTCCAAAACCTCTGGATTTTTCACCAAAATCCCAGCTTTTGCGCCGCGAGCAAGAGAGCTTACGATTGCTATTGGCGTGGCAAGTCCTAGTGCGCATGGGCATGAGATGATAAGCACGCAGATCGCGCTAGAGATCGCATAGGCGAAATTTCCACTAAAAATTATCCATATTAAAAATGTAAGAACTGAGATCGCCACCACACTTGGTACAAAGATGTTTGCTATCTTGTCAGCCAGCCGTCCGATAGGCATCTTTTTGGAGCTAGCGTCGCTTAGTAGGTTTAAAATTTGAGATAGCAAGCTCTCAAAAGAACTCTTTGTCACCTTGACGCTTATATAGCCATTTGTGTTTAAAGTGCCGGCAAATACGCTATCTCCCACCTCTTTATAAACTGGCAAGCTCTCTCCTGTAAGCATAGAAGCATCTATCTCAGCGCCACCTTGAACTATCACGCCATCACTTGGGATGTTGTAGCCATTTTTTACGATGACGATGTCGCCTACTTTTAGCTCATTTACATTTACCTCTTTGCTCTGTCCATCTGGCATGACCAAAAAGGCGGTCTTTGGTGAAATTTTAAGTAGCGTCTTTAGGTAGTCGCCTGCCTTTGCCTTTGAGCGCTCTTCAAGGTACTTGCCAAGCAAAACAAAGGCTATGATCATCGCTGCGCCCGAGACATAGACGTTTTTTAGATCATCTGGGATGAAATTTGAAAAGATCACAACAAAAAGCGAGTATAAAAACGCACTGCCACTTCCAAGAGCTACAAGCACGTTCATATCGTAGTTTTTGTTTTTAACAGCCTCTATGGCGTGAGCAAAGAAGTCTTTGCCACTAAAAGCTAGCACCAAAAATGCTAAAACTAGCATGAGTAAATTTACTAGCAAGCTCTGAGGTGCGAACATCTCAAGCACCATTATCACGATGCTTGCTATAAATGCAAATATAAATTTATTTCTGATCGCAGTTATGTGCTCGTCTCTTTTGGCCTCATACTCATCGATGTCGGCTGCCACGAAGTAGCCAAGCTTCTTTATCTTTTGCTCTAAAGCTTCACGCACGCTGGCGTCTTTTAGGACAAACTCACCGCTTGCGTTTGCAAAATTTACATTTGCTTCAAGCACCCCATCTATCTTTTTAGAAACCTTTTCGATAGCGTTTGAGCAATTTACACAGCTCATTCCCGCTATATTTAGCTTGACTTTTAAAGGCATATCAAAGCTCCTTTATAACGTCAAATCCCAGATCAGCCATTTCTGATTTAAATTTCTCTACATCGCCATCTTTTATATCGACGCTTACTTGCCTTGGCTCTTTGCTAAGATCGACTTTTATCTCGCCAAAGTCATCCTCAAGTGCGTTTTTTATAGTGTTTGCGCAGTTTTGGCAATGCACATTATTTACCTCAAATGTTTTCATATTATCTCCTTTATCATGTGGTCGTATTCGTGTAAATTTATGATCTTTTTGGTGTTAAATTTAAAGCCAAGGCTCTCGTAAAATTTACGAACTTTTGGCTTATTTACATCAACTATCAGCGAGACCTTTTTATGTCCTAGCTCTTTTGCTTTGGCAAATGAGTGCAAGATAAGCTCTTTTGCTAGCCCTTGACCCCTAAATTTCTCATCTACAGCGATGCTATCTATATAAAACTCATCATCAAAGCACTCTTTTTCTATCTGGGCATCTTTGCCAAGAGCCTTTAGATGCTGTGAAATTTCACTATCAAGCTGAGCTACGTCGCCACCAAAGTAAGCACACATCGCAGCGATGATCTGCTCATCACGTTTATAGACATAGACATTTTTATAGCTAAGTCTGTTTGTCTCGCTTTTAAAAAATTTCTCTAAAATTTCGTCGCTTCTTGCAGGATCGTCGTAGCCACTTAGCTTGTAGGCGATATCCTCCATCGCTAAATTTAGTAGTTTTATGCAGATTTTTGCATCTTGTTTTTGAGCATTTTTTATCATGGCATGATTATATGCCTTTAGCTTAAATTTTTACCAAATATTATTTTCAAATTTACAAATTAGGCGCTTTAGCAAGCAAACTAAAAATGTTTTAAAAAAGTATAAAATTTTTTTAGTTATAATCCGTAAAAAATTTATTTAAGGATATTTATGGGACGAGCATTTGAGTACCGAAGAGCGGCAAAAGAAGCTAGATGGGATAAGATGAGCAAGGTATTTCCAAAACTTGCAAAGGCTATAACAGTAGCGGCAAAAGATGGCGGATGTGATCCAGATATGAACCCAAAACTTCGTGCAGCCATCGCAGCAGCAAAAGCTGAAAATATGCCAAAAGATAACATTGATGCGGCTATAAAAAGAGCAAATGGCAAAGATAGCGCAGATATTAAGACTATCTTTTATGACGGCAAAGCAGCTCACGGCGTGCAAATCATCGTCGAGTGCGCTACTGACAACCCAACAAGGACAGTTGCAAATGTAAAAGCGATATTTAGCAAAAATGGCGGAGAAATTTTGCCAAGTGGCAGCCTTAGCTTTATGTTTACAAGAAAGAGCGTTTTTGAGCTTGAAAAACCAAGCGCAGATATAGAAGAGATCGAGCTTGAGCTGATTGATTATGGACTAAGTGATATTGAAGAAGATGAAAACGCACTATTTGTTTATGGTGATTACGCAAATTTTGGCACATTGCATGAAGGCATAGAGAAGTTAAATTTAGTAGTTAAAAAAGCTTCACTTCAGTATTTGCCAAATCAAACTGTGAGCCTAGATGAAGAGCAAATGCTTGAGGTTGAAAGGCTTCTTGACAAGCTAGAAGACGATGATGACGTCCAAGCAGTTTATACAAATATCGAGTAAAAAGGAGCAACATGCGTTTTGATGAGTTAAAAGTTTATGATATAAATTTAGACGAGATAAAAAAAGATAAATTTGCAGTTTTAAAGACAGAAAAAGGCGATATCAAACTTGAGCTTTTTGCCGAGGATGCACCGCAAGCTGTTGCAAATTTTGTCCATTTGATAAAAACAGGCTTTTATAATGGCCTAAATTTTCACAGAGTTATACCAAATTTCGTCATCCAAGGTGGCTGCCCAAATGGCACAGGCACAGGTGGTCCTGGCTGGAGGATAAAATGCGAATGCGACAACCAAAAGGTAAAACACGAGCGTGGCAGCCTTAGCATGGCTCATGCAGGTCGTGATACTGGCGGATCGCAGTTTTTCATCTGCCACAGCAAGCAACCTCATCTTGACGGCGTGCATACAGTCTTTGGTAAGTGCGTTGATGACGAGAGCTTAAAGGTGCTTGATGCTATCAGACAAGGCGACAAGATCCTCTCAGCAGAGATCAAAGAGAGCCTATAAAAGGGGAATTTATGGAGAGTGCAAAAACGCAAAAAAGTCTCTTTGTGAGGCTATTTACCAATCTCGCCATTTGGGTTGTGATAGGTATAGTTGGCGGTGTTATCGTTGGTATGGTCGCACCTGAGCTTGGCATAGCGAGTAAGCCAGGCATTGATTATTTTATAAAAGCCCTTAAAATTTTAATCGGCCCTATCATCTTTTTAACAATCGTCTCAGGTATCGTCGGACTTGAGAGCTTAAAAGATCTTGGCACCATCGGACTTAAGGCGTTTATCTACTTTGAGATAGTTAGCACGCTTGCTCTTGCTGTTGGTATCATCTTTGGCGAGACGCTTCGTCCAGGACATGGCATGAACCTTGACTACACTCAGCTTGACGCCTCAAGCGTGGCTAAATTTACATCTCAAGCTGGAAATATGGACGCAAATAGCGGCTTTTTAGCACACACGCTTCATCTTTTAAGAGGCGCTGTGCCAGTAGATGACATCTTCCCTTACGTGCATATACTTGATCCATTTATAAAGTCAAACACACTTCAAGTGCTTTTCATGGCGATAGTCGTTGCCATCGTACTTTCACTACTTGCTCATGATAAAAAGCAAGCTTGTCTAAAACCGCTTGAATTTATCCAGCACTACGTCTTAAAATTACTTACTTGGCTTATGCTATTTAGCCCAGTGGCTGCCTTTTCGGCGATGGCTTATTTGATCGGTAAATTTGGCATCGGAACGCTTCTTGGTATGATGGAGCTTCTTGTTGTTATGGCACTTGCAAGCTGCTTTTTCATCTTTGTCGTGCTTGGCGTCATTTGCTACTTTGCCAAAGTCAATGTCTTTAAATTTATGCGCTTTATCTCAAAAGAGGTCTTGGTCGTTTTTGCGACAAGCTCGAGCGAGACAGCTCTTGCACCACTTATGCAAAAGCTAGAAGCAGCTGGTATAAATAGAGGCGCAGTTGGCCTTATCATCCCGACTGGCTACTCATTTAACCTTGACTGCACCAACATCTATCTAAGCTTAAGCGTTATCTTCTTAGCTCAAGCATTTAATATCCCGCTAAGCTTTGAGCATCTAATAAGCATTTTAATCGTGCTAATGATCACAAGTAAAGGCGCGGTTGGCGTTACAGGATCTGGCTTTGTCGTCCTTGCTGGCACACTAAGCGCACTTCCAAGCACTGGCATACCAGTCGTCACCGTAGCTGTGCTACTTGGCGTTGATAAATTTATGTCAGAGATGCGTGCTGTTGGTAACCTTTGCGGTAATGCCGTTGGCTGCATGATCGTATCTATCTGGGACAAAAAGGTCGATATGGAGAAATTTAGATACGCGCTAGATCATCCGGACGAATTTCACTTCCACTCATAATAGAATTTTTTAAGGGGCAAATCGCCCCTTTTTATCTTAAAATTTACTTCAAAACTTAAAGTGCTTATCCCCTATTTTTACAATACCAAATGAAAATTTAGAAATTTTATTTTTAAATATAGAAACTAATATTATAATTATTGAAAATTTTAATTTGGAGGAGTTATGAAGACATTAGGCATCATAGGCGGCATGGGACCACTTGCCACGGCTGATTTATACAAGAAGATCATCGATATAACCCCAGCAACTTGCGATCAAGAGCACCTACACATCGTTATCGACTCATACGCTCAGATAGAAGATAGGACAAAATTTATCATGGGTGAGGGAGAAAGCCCGCTTCCAAAGCTAATTCAAAGTGCTAAACTTTTAAAAAATGCAGGATGCGAGGCGATGCTAATGGCTTGTAATACAGCTCACTACTTTGCCCCAAGCATCGAAAAAGAGGCTGGAGTGAAAATTTTGCACATTGCAAAAGTTACAGTAGATGCCTTGCAAAAAAAATATCCGCACGCTAAAAATATCGCTGTCATCGCAACAAGTGGCACAAAAAAGGCTGGCGTTTATGATCAAATTTTAAAAGAGCGCGGGCTAAAAAGCGTGGATTTTAGCAAAGAGACGCAAGATGTCATCATGGAGTGCATCTACAAAGGTGTCAAAGCTGGTAAGCTAGAAGAGTATGTGCCGGTATTTTATGAAGTGCTTTCAAACATTGAAGCTGACGTTTATATCGCAGGCTGCACCGAGATACCGATGTTTTTGCCATTTATCAGTAGCGAGTATAAATTTATAGATGCGACATTTGAGCTAGCAAAAGCTGGCGTAGAATTTGGACTAGAAAAGAGAGTATTTTGATTAAATTTAGCCAGATACCTGGCTAAATTTACATTTTAACTACAAAAATCCTACAACTTATACTAAATACAACAGCGACTTTTATAGTAGAAATTTGATATCAAATTTAGCTGGAGTGTTCTGGCTAAATTTTAGCTCTAACTACAAAGATCGTTTGTATTAAATTTTTTGATATCTGATGGGTGATTTTTAGAGCTTAATAAGTGTGGTTTTATAGCGAGAAGCTTTAGAAAGTCTAGTGAAATAGATTATTTTGCATTAAATTTAACTGGTGCATTTTGGCTAAATTTTAGCTCTAGCTACAAAGGACCACTTGTATTAAAATTTCTGATGTCAGACGATTAAATTTTTCAGGCTTATAAAGAGTAATTTTTTTGATGAAAAAGTTTTAGAAAGTCTCGTTAAATTTGACCGAGCTATTTCACAAAATGTTTTAAATTTTATATTAGAAATTTAAAAAAGAGCCATATTTCACAGCTCTAAAATTTTTGCTATTTGATAATTTAAATTTAAAAAGCCTTGCAGGGATTTACCCACAAGGCTATAAATTTAAGCTTTTGGGCCAGCTTTGGCGTACTCAACGCCCTCTTTTACATCTTCATAGCGTTTGAAATTTTCAACAAACATTTTAGCAAGCTTGTCGCGTGAAATATTGTACTCAGCTGGGTGTGTCCATGTATTTATAGGATTTAGCAGTTTTGTCTCTACACCATCAAGCTCTTTTGGGATAGCGAAGTTAAATTTATCAAAATTTTCAAATTCGCATTTTGTGATGCTACCATCAAGGATCGCATTTATGCAAGCACGAGTTGCTTTTATGCTCATACGCTTGCCAACGCCGTAAGCACCGCCGCTCCAGCCTGTATTTACAAGATAGACATTAACACCGTGCTTATCGATCTTCTCGCCAAGCAGTTTTGCATAGACGGTTGGGTGAAGTGGCATAAATGGCTCGCCAAAGCAAGCGCTAAAAGTAGCTACAGGCTCAGTTATACCGCGCTCTGTGCCAGCAACTTTTGCTGTGTAACCACTTAAGAAATAATACATCGCCTGCTCTTTTGTCAGCTTCGCAACTGGAGGAAGCACGCCAAAAGCGTCAGCACTTAAAAAGATGATGTTTTTTGGATGTCCTGCGCTTGAGCTTGGCTCGTAGTTGTCGATGTGATAGATCGGATAGCTCACGCGTGTGTTTTCAGTCTTTGAGCCATCTTTATAATCAACCACGCCGTTTTCGTCAGCCACTACGTTTTCAAGTAGCGCATCACGCCTGATCGCTGCGTAAATTTCTGGCTCGCTGCTTGGGTCAAGGTTGATACATTTTGCGTAGCAGCCGCCCTCAAAGTTAAACACGCCATCATCGTCCCAGCCGTGCTCGTCATCGCCTATTAGTTTGCGTTTTGGATCGGTTGAAAGTGTCGTTTTGCCAGTGCCAGATAGACCAAAAAATAGCGCCGTATCGCCCTTTTCGCCTACGTTTGCAGAGCAGTGCATGCTTAGCTTGCCCTCAAGTGGCAACCAGTAGTTCATCATAGAAAAAATGCCCTTTTTCATCTCGCCGCCATACCATGTGCCACCGATCACCGCGACATTTTCTTCGACATTAAAGATAACAAAGACTTCTGAGTGTAATCCGTCAGCCTTGTAATCCTCATTTTTTGTCTTGCAAGCGTTATATACTACAAAATCAGGCTCAAATTTAGCCAGCTCCGATTCACTTGGGCGGATGAACATATTTTTTACAAAGTGTGCTTGCCACGCTACTTCAGTGACGAAGCGGACTGATTTTTGGCTCTTTTTGCTAGCTCCACAAAATGCATCCTGGATAAAAATTTCTTTACCACTTAGCTGATCTTTTGCTTTTTTAAGAAGCTTATCAAATAGCTCCTTTGTGATAGGCTGATTTATCTTACCCCAAGCAATATATTTTTGGCTTGGATCTTGCTTGACAAAGTACTTGTCTTTTGGGCTTCTGCCTGTAAAAATTCCAGTATCGACCATAAATGTGCCGTTACTTGAGACTCTGCCCTCGTTATTTGCCTTTTCAAGCTCAAAAAGCTCGTCGTAGCTTAGATTGTGATTTATCTTTTTGATCTCTTTTAGACCTAGCTCGTCTAGCTTATTTATCATGTTGTTTCCTTTAAATTTCGTTTCTTTATAAATTTGACCTAAAAGTCATCAAAATGTTAATCAAATTTCGCTTAACACTATCTTTTTAAAAGTGGCAAATTTATTTAAATCTAGCCACCACTTGATTGTTCGCAACGCTTTGACCTTTACTAACCTCTATAGAGCCTATGATGCCATCTTTTGGGGCTTTGACCTCTATCTCCATCTTCATCGCCTCAAGCACGACTATGGCCTGACCTTTTTTGACATGATCTCCTGCACTAACTAAAATTTTATGCACAGCGCCTGGCAAGCTTGCGACGATGTCATTTTCTGTTGTGCCTGCTACTGCACTTTTGGCGCTTTTTACGCTCTTGCCTTCAACTTCAGTAATTGATTTTACTTGGATACTGTCGTTAAAACCTTCGCTTACTTCAACGTTGTAGCGACTACCATTTACCACGACGCTATATCTTCCACTTTGAGTTTGTCTGCCATCGTTTGCCTTAGTGTTTGGATCAACTTTTCTTACATTTACTTTGGCCTCACCTTTTAAGAACGCGATGCCTTTTTCTTTGCAAGCTGCTGCTATAAAGACGTTTTCTTCGGTAACCTTGATCTTATTTTGTTTTAAAATTTCTTTCACGTGCGCAAGCGACTTGCTCTCATCTTTATCAGCTATATCAACAGCGTGTTTAGTAGTTGGTTTTAGTCCTAGCTGCTCGCTTGCAAGCTTAATGATCTCTTTATCAGGGGTAACTGGGGTCTTGCCAAAGTAGCCAAGCACCATTTTACCGTATCCTTCAGCGATCTTTTTCCACTTGCCAAACATAACGTTATTAAAGGCTTGTTGGAAGTAAAACTGGCTAACAGGGGTCACTGAAGTGCCATATCCGCCCTTTTGCACCACTTCGCGCATAGCAAGGATGACCTCTGGGAATTTATCTAAGATGTTGTTATCTCTCATCATCTGAGTATTTGCGGTGAGCGCGCCACCAGGCATTGGCGAAAATGGTATGAGCGGGCTTACTTGCACAGCTTCAGGCGGTAAGAAATACTCTTTTAGACAATCATTCAAAACGCTTTCATATTTTAAAATTTTCTCCACGTCAAGTCCGCCAAGATCGTAGTTTTTGCCTTTTACTGCGTGCAGCATGGTTAAGATATCTGGCTGGCTAGTTCCGCCACTTACTGGGCTTGCAGCTAGGTCTATACCGTCAGCTCCAGCCTCAAGCGCTGCAAGATAGCAAGCCACGCTTACGCCTGCAGTTTCGTGAGTGTGAAGTCTGATATGAGTTTTTTCAGGAAGAAGTTTTCTAGCCATTTTTATGGTCTCATAGACCTTTTGTGGGCTACTTGTGCCACTTGCGTCTTTAAAGCAAACGCTGTGATAAGGGATATTTGCATCTAAAATTTCTCTTAAAATTTTCTCATAAAATTTAACATCATGAGCTCCCACACAGCCACTTGGCAGGTCCATCATAGTGACGACTACTTCGTGTTTTAGGCCGTGATGAGCGATCCTTTCGCCTGAGTATTTTAAATTTTCAACATCATTTAATGCGTCAAAATTTCTAATAGTAGTTGTTCCGTGTTTTTTGAAAAGTTTTGCGTGAAGGTCGATAAGCTCGCGGCTACCAGTGTCAAGGGTGACGGTATTTACGCCCCTGCTTAGGGTTTGAAGGTTTGCTTTTGGTCCTACGATGCTTCTAAATTTATCCATCATCGCAAAAGCGTCCTCATTTAGATAAAAATAAAGGCTTTGAAATCTCGCTCCGCCGCCAAATTCAAAATGCTCTATGCCAGCCTCTTTGGCTGCTTCAAGCGCGGGCAAAAAGTCGTTCATAAGCACTCTAGCGCCATAAACTGACTGAAAGCCATCTCTAAAGGTCGTATCCATAACATCGATAAATTTCTTTGCCATATTTCACCTCATTAAATTTATAAATTTACTAAAAAGCGGTCATAAAAAATGGCTAAATTTGATAGAAACTCAAATTAGCCATTTTACTTGTTTTTGGTATTTTACAACCAAAAACTTTTATATCATTTAAAAAGTGAGAGCAAGAAGTTAAATAATCCGCCGTGGCTCGCATCAAGCATCGGCTTTATCTCCATCAAAAAGACGCAGAAAAAGACCAAAACTGCCACTTGGATGATGATGTAAGGCACCACGCCTTTATAAATAGCAGCTGTTTTTATCTCAGCAGGTGCGACTGATCTTAAGAAAAATAGACTAAATCCAAATGGTGGCGTCAAGAATGAAGTTTGTAAATTCATAGCAACTAAGATCGCTAGATAGACTGGGTTTATGCCTAGTTTTGCGGCGATTGGCACCAAGATAGGAAGCACGATATATGAAATTTCAACAAAATCGATAAAAAAGCCAAGCACAAAGATAACAGCCATACTAAAGATGATAAAGCCCCACTTCTCGCCTGGTAAATTTGTCATGAAATTTTCAACTATCTCATCGCCTCCAGTGTAGCTAAAGACCATAGAAAAGGCAGTCGCACCAACAAGTATAGCAAAGACTAAAGCTGTAGTTTTTACGCTCTCAGCCAAGGCCTCTTTCATCATAGAAAATGAAAATGTCCTATAAAATATTGCCAAGATGATAGCGCCAACGCAGCCAAATGCTGAGCTTTCAGTCGGTGTAGCGATACCTGCAAAAATGGATCCTAGCACACAAATAACTAGCAAAAGTGGCGGAAAGATCGCAATTAGCGCTCTAACGATCTGCTTAAATTTACTAACGCCGCTCTCATCTTTTACGATAGGAGCGACCTCTGGCTTAAGATAAGCAGCTATCAAAATATAAACTATATAAACCCCAACTAACGTGAATCCTGGTACAATGGCTTGGTGAAAAAGCTCGCCAACTGGCACTGAGAAGATGTCGCCCAAGATGATAAGCACGATAGAAGGTGGGATGATCTGACCAAGTGTGCCAGCAGCGCATATCGTGCCACATCCTAGGGATTGGTCGTATTTATACTTTAGCATTACAGGCAAGCTTATAACGCCCATAGCAACAACGCTAGCGCCTACAACGCCAGTTGAAGCAGCCAAAAGCGCTCCAACTAAGATAGTGCTTATCGCGATACCGCCACGAATTTCACCAAATAGCATACCCATGCTCTCAAGTAGTCTCTCGGCTAGCTTTGACTTTTGAAGCACGACACCCATAAAGACAAAGAGTGGAACTGCTATGAAAATTCTACTCTCCATGATAGAGAAAATCCTATAAGGCATGAAGTTAAACATATCTTTAAACACTTCTATACTACCAAGTAGCCCATCGCCATCGCTAAGGCTCTCTACAACACTACCAACCATGCCAAATATCATCGCAACCGCGCCAAAGGTAAATGCCACTGGAAAGCCAATGCCAAGCATCAATAGCGCGGCTATAAACATTATTAATCCCGCCATATTTTCTCCTTACTAGCTTTCTTATAGCGATTTAAATTTTTTATAAAAAAGCCGATCGCAAAAAATACAAGCACATAAAATGAAAAAGGGATCATTGCTTTTATGATCCATCTATGGGTAAGACCGCCTGGATCTGCGCTGGCCTCTGCCGAGCTGTAAGCATCTCCTACAAACCCAAATGATAAATTTGAAACCAAAAGCGCAAATGGTATGATAAAAAATACAGTGCCAAGCATATTTACAAGGGCTTTATTTCTTTCTGAAAATTTAGCATAAAAGATATCAACTCTAACGTGTGCGTCCTCTTTTAGAGCATAGCTCATGCCAAGTAGAAATATCACAGCAAAAAAGTGCCACTCAAGCTCCTGAAATGCAACGTTGCCGTAAGAGAAAAAGTATCTTGCCACAACGTTAAAAAATACGTCTATTATCATCAAAGCCATAATAAACATACAAATATAGCCGACTATATCACCAGCTTTGTCAAAAAATCTCTCAATCTTATCCATTAAAAACCTTTAATAGTTCATTTATCATGATGATGAGCACACAAACTGGTGCTACATATCTTAGTAAAAAATACCATGTATTAAATACAAAATCACTCATATATGGGCTAAATAGCACATATAAAGCATCTTTTTTCATAAAATATCCTACAAATATCGCTCCGCCGATACCGCTAATTGGTAGCAAGATATTTGAAGCAGTAAAGTCTAGGAAGTCAAAGAAATTTTTACCAAATATCATAAATTTATCGCCAACGTTTTCTATATTTGATAAAAGACATAAAAATCCTAATACAAATATCCCAGCACAAACTATGCAAAGCGCTTTTTTTCTGCTCATGCCATACTCTCTGATCAAGAAAAAGACAAATGGCTCGACGATAGAGATGGCTGAGGTGATACCAGCAAAGATAAGTGCAGCAAAAAATGCTATAGCCAAAATTTGACCGATTGCACCAAGCTTTGCAAATAGCGTTGGTAGCGAGATAAAGACAAGACCTGGTCCTTGAGACGGAGTAGCGCCAAATTCAAATATAAAGGTAAAAATAACAAGACCTATCATAATAGCAAGCGCGATATTTATGAAGACGATACTAAGCGTTGAAGTGGCTAAATTTGTATCATCACTTAGGCTAGCTGAATAAGTAATGATCGCTGCCATACCAAGAGATAGCGTCCAAAATGCAAGTCCAAGAGCAAGCAAGAGTGAGTTAAAAGAAATTTTACTAAAGTCAGGGATTAGCAAAAATTCAGCCGATTTTACAAAGCCGCCCATCGTTATAGAGTAAAAAAGCATGATCAAAACCATGATAAATAGGCTTGGCATCATCCAAACATTTAGCTTCTCTATACCGCTTTTTACGCCTTTTGATAGGATGAAAAAGCAAGCTGCAAATGCTATAACAAAGTAAAGTGTCTGCTCGCCAAGGCCATGTGTGAGTAACTCGTTAAATATCGCCTTTGAGCTATCTATATCGCTTGGGAGGCCAGAAAAAGATAGGACAAAATACTTAAAGACCCAGCCGATGATCACGATATAGTATGATGAGATGATGGCCGCTGTCACCATGGCTAAAATTCCAACCAGTTGCCATAAATTTTTATTTTTAGCTGCTAGCTTTCTAAAAGCATTTACACTGTCGCTCTCGCTAAGCTTGCCGATACTAAGCTCTGCCATAAAGATAGGCACACCAACTAGAAAAGTTATCAAAAGATATAGGATAATAAACGCCGAACCGCCGTTTTCACCGACCATGTATGGAAATTTCCATGCATTGCCAAGTCCGACAGCCGATCCAGCGACTGCTAAGACATAGCCTATTTTAGAAAATTGTTCTTTTGCCATATTATGAGATCTCCCTTATTAACACCACCAGAACTAAAAGTGGAGCCACAAATCTAATTAAAAAATACCAAATTTTAAATACAACCTTGCCCATATAAGGCACAAATAGCTCTTTTAAAAGCTCAAATTTTATAAAGTATCCAACAAAGATAGCAAACAAGATGCCACCAAGTGGGAGCATGATGTTTGAGCTGAGATAATCAAGCAGGTCAAAAAAGCTCTTACCAAAAAATGTAAGTGCATCTTTAAATTCGCTTGTGCCACTTAATGCGCATAAAATTCCTAAAATATAAACCACGCAAGCGACGATTAGGATCGATTTGTTTCTACTAAAATTTAGGCTTTTGCTTAAGAAAAATATAAACGGTTCAACCATCGAGATAACCGAGGTGATGCCAGCAAAAAATAGTGATATAAAAAATGTAAATGCCAAGAAATTTCCAAGCAAGCCAAGCTTAGCAAATAGCGTTGGCAGCGAGATGAAAGCAAGCCCTGCGCCTTTTGATGGCTCTGAACCAAACTCAAATGTAAATGTAAAGACGATAAGGCCGATGATGACGCTTATTATGATATTTGCAAAGACGACGTAGAGCGAAGAGGTAAATAAATTTGTATCATCACTTAGACTTGATGAGTAAGTAAGTATGCAGCCAATGCCAACGCACATCGTAAAAAAAGCAAGTCCAAGAGCGTTTAAAACGGCTGCTTGATCTATCTTTGAAAAGTCAGGCACTAGTAGAAATTTAGCCGCTTTATCAAAGCCCTCCATGCCAAAAGAGTAGCCAAGCATAAGCAAAAGCAATATAAAAAGCGCTGGTATGAGATAGACATTTATGCGCTCTATGCCACTTTTTACACCCTTTGTAAGGATGAAAAAGTAGGCAAAAAATGCGATACTAAAGTATAAAATTTGCTCACCTATGCCATTTGAGGTGAAATTTACAAAAAGCGTCTCTGAACTTGCGATATCTTTAGGTAGCTCGCTAAGACTTAAAATGACGTATTTTAAAACCCAGCCAATGATGAGCGTGTAAAAAGATGCGATAAATAGCCCAGTCACCATGATAATACCGGCAAATTTCCAAGAGCTTGCCCCTTTTGTAGCTAGAGATTTAAACGCTCCAACCGTATCAAGGCGTGAAATTTTACCCATCGCCATCTCAGCAAAAAATATGCTAAGACCAACAGCAAAGGCAAAAAATAGATATATAAGAATAAATGCCGAACCGCCGTTACTGCCGACCATGTATGGAAATTTCCATGCGTTACCAAGGCCGATAGCCGCTCCAATTATAGAAAGGATAAAGCCAATTTTACTAAATCTCTCTGCCATTATTTACCTGCCATCTGGTAGATCATTATCGCACAAATGGCAACTGGCACGACATATCTTAAGAAAAAGTACCAAATTTCAAAAAATGCTCTTCCCATAAAATCACCAAAGAGCAGATACAAACTCTCTTTTTTAAGCTTATAGCCAACAAAAAAGCTAAATACGATAGCGCCTATTGGCATCATGATATTTGAAGTTAGGAAGTCAAGCGCGTCAAAAAATGGCTTGCCACAAACGCTAAAAGCACTTGATGTATCTGAATAATATGAAAGTATGCAAAAGATGCCCAAGATATAGACAAAGGCACCGATGTAAAGAAGTGCCATCTTTCTTGAAATTTCAAATTTCCTAACCAAATAATAAGCAAAAGGCTCGATCATCGAAACCGCGCTCGTGATACCAGCAAACAAAAGCGATACGAAAAATGCGACCGCCATAACGTTGCCAACGATGCCAAGCTTTGCAAAAAGCGTGACAAGCGAGATAAAAATAAGTCCCGGGCCACTTGCCGTGCTATCGGCTCCATAAGCAAATATAAAGGTAAAAACGACAAGGCCCATCATAATGCCTATTAAGATGTTTATAAAGATGATAGAGAGCGTTGATTTTATTAAATTTGTCTTCTCAGGTAAATTTGCAGCGTATGTTGGTATGACGCCAACGCCCATAGATAGCGAGAAAAACGCAAGGCCTAGAGCCTGCAAGATAACATCTGGCGTGATCGCACTAAAATTTGGTACAAATAAAAATTTAGCCGCCTTAACAAAACCATCTCCCATGCTAAGTGCGTAAAAAAGCATGCAAACTAGCAAGACAAAAAGGCTTGGCATCATCCATATATTTAGCTTTTCTATGCCACTTTTTACGCCTTTTGAAACGGCAAAAAATACCATTAAAAAAACTAAGCTAAAACAAAGCACAGCACTGCTTAAATCATTTGATAAAAGTGTGTTAAACTGCTCGCCTGCCGCTTTTGAGTCTGCTAAAAGCGGCGAAAAACTAAGATAGATATACTTTAATATCCAGCCAATGACCACCATATAAAATGAAGCTATGAGGATCGCGCCGATCATGAAAAAGCCAGAGAGCGACCATGCTTTTTTATGCTTTGGAGCAAGCTTGTAAAGAGAGCTTACGATGTCGCTTTCGCCAAGTTTGCCAATGCTAAGCTCCGCTAAAAATGCCACAAATGCGATAGCAAATGTAAGAAGCAAGTATAAAATTATAAATGCCGAACCGCCATTATTTCCCACCATCGTAGGAAATTTCCAGGCATTGCCAAGACCCACGGCAGAACCAGCCATCGCAAGAACAAAGCCTATCTTTGAAAATTTTTCGTTCATTGAAAACCTAAGATTAAGAATAAATTAAATTCTTTCAAAGATAGCATAAAAAAACTTTCATTTTTCTAAGCCAAGAATTTTTTATAGGCAATTTAAATTTTTAGTGTTTTTATTTGAAACAAAGTTTTGTTTTTGTAATATTACGGCTCATAAAGTTTAAGTAGGGGACAGATCCGAAAGAGCTTTAAAATTTTAAAGGAGCAACGATGAAAAAGATCGTCTTTTTAATTCTTGGTCTTGCTGCATTCGCATTTGGCGCTGACGGCGAGATGATCAGATCATATTCAGTTATCGCTGGCGGTATCGGCCTTGGCCTTGCAGCTCTTGGCGGTGCTATTGGTATGGGTAACACAGCTGCTGCAACTATCAGCGGAACAGCTAGAAACCCTGGCGTTGGTAGCAAACTTATGACTACAATGTTTATCGCACTTGCGATGATCGAAGCACAAGTTATCTACGCACTTGTTATTACACTTATCGTTCTTTACGCAAACCCAATGCTTGGCTAAGCGTAAAGCTTAAATTTAGCCCCTTTTTGGGGCTTTTGTTCTTTTTGCGATCATGGTGGAATTGGTAGACACGCTATCTTGAGGGGGTAGTGCCGCTAGGTGTGCGAGTTCGAGTCTCGCTGATCGCACCATTTTTCTCTCTTTCTAAATCAAAATCTTAAATTTCTAAGCTATAAAAAGGAAAATTTTATGTTAGACAAAAAACGTGCCTTAAAACAATTACAAAATGAAGCAGACGATGCCGCTATATACTCACTTCTAGAAGCTAGCGAAAAAGACGATGAGAATAAAAAAATACTTCGCAAATTAGTCACCGAAGAGAGACGTCATTATGCTTTTTGCCAAAAGATAACTGGTGAAAGCAGAAGTGCAAATTTATTTAAAGTCATTTTCTATACGATACTTGTTAAAATTTTTGGCACATCTTTTACCCTAAAATTTATGGAGTCACGCGAAGAAAATGCGGAGAAATTTTATCTTGATATCGTAGATGAATATCCTGAAGCTCGTGATATTTATGAAGAGGAGATGAACCATGAAAATAGTCTAATCTCCATGTTAAAAGACACAAAACTCGTAAATGCTGGTGGCATCGTGCTTGGCATGAATGATGCTTTAGTTGAGCTAACAGGCACACTTAGCGGCATCGCGCTTGCATTTTCGAATACAAAATCAGTTGGCGCAACAGGCCTTATCATGGGAGTAGCAGCTGCACTTTCTATGGCTGGCTCAGCATATCTTGAGTCAAAAGAAAATCCAAGTGACGAGATCAAACCGCTTACTTACTCGCTCTACACGGGCGGCTCATATATCATAACAACAGCGTTTTTGATACTTCCATTTTTCATCTTTACAAGCGATTTTTACGCCGTTTTGTCGATGTTTTTCTTTGCTTTAATTGCCATCATCACTTACAACTTTTACATAAGCGTGGCAAAGGAGCTTAAATTTTTACCAAGAGTGATTGAGATGTGTGTGATAACTTTTGGTGTTGCGATCATATCTTTTGGCATCGGCTTTTTAGTTAAACACTATTTTGGACTAGATATTTAATCCAAAATTTCATACCAAGTGTAACTATCGTCTCCAAAATTCCCACTAAAAAGTGGTTTTAAATTTAAATCAAGCCTTAAATTTTCACCATTTTTAAAATTTGAGCTTTGATAGATAAGTAGCCACTTTACATTTGCTAGCTTGCCCTCTTTTGCGAGCTTTAAAAACTCACCAGCTCCTTCAAACATGCTAAGGCCTTTTAAATTTAGCTCTTTTTGTACGCTCACCTTGCGATCTGGCACACTAAAAAGCGGTATTGTTTCATCAAATTTATCACTTCTTGAGTAGATTATGATGTCTGGATTTTTACCGCCACTTACTAGCCTGCTATCAAGCTTTGGTCGGTCTGTCCGCACTGTGTTACCACCGATCACCAATGCATCTATGACGCTTCTAAGTTTATGCACATGCGTGCGGCTAAGCTCATTTGTGATGATGCCGCCACTTGCCACGCCGTTTTTACTAATGGCGATTTTTAAAAAGCTAAATCCACCATTTTGATATGCCAAAAATGGCTCAAGTAGCTTATCGCAGCGCTCTTTTAAAATACCAAATTTAACTCTCATACCAGCACTTTGAAGTAAATTTCCGCCGCCACTTGCTATTTTATTTTCATCACGGCTGCCAATTATGACCTCGCTAAAGCCAAGCTCTTTTAGCAAATTTGCACAAGGTGGCGTTTTACCGTGATGTGAGCAAGGCTCAAGGGTGACATAGGCTTTTGCATTTTTTAATAAATTTGAGTGGTTATTTAGTATAAATTCGTAGGTAAATTTTGGCTCTAAAAGGCCAAATTCGCCATCTTTTATCTTAGAGCTAAATTTAGCACTATATGCTTTTATAAAATCATCTTTAAATTTTTCACTTTTTTTGCAAAGCGCAAAGAGTATCGCTGTCGGTTCAGCGTGTAAATATCCAGCCTTTTCATGAGCCTTGCAAGATAAAATTTGCCCACTTTCATCAAGGATAAGGCATCCAACGGCTGGATTTGGATAGGTCAGGATCTGAAATTTCCAAGCCTCACTTAAAGCAAGACCCATGTAAAATTCGTCGTTCATCCATGCCCTTTAAATTTAAACACACCAGCGTTTGCCAGTGTGTTTTCATAAATTTACGACAAGCCGTCGATTTTGCCGTCTGCGTCTATCCTCATATTGACCGCAGCTGGCACTTTTGGAAGTCCAGGCATTAGCATGATCTTGCCGCAAATAGCGACGATAAAACCGGCTCCCGTTCTGATATCAAGGTCTTTTACACTAAATGTAAAGCCCTTTGCTCTGCCCAAAAGCTTCGCATCGTCGCTAAATGAGTACTGTGTTTTTGCGATACAAACTGGCAAATGGCTCAAATTTAGCTCTTTTATCATCTCGAGCTTTTTAAGAGCAGCCTCTTCAAAAACCACCTCGCCAGCTCCATAAATTTCCTTAGCGACCTTTTCTATCTTAGTTTTTGTATCATCGCTCATCTCGTAGGTGAAATTTATCTTGCTTGGCTTGTCACACGCTTTTAAAACTAGCTCAGCTAACTCAAGCGCACCTTTGCCACCTTTTACAAAATTCTCGCAAACTGCCACTTCTACGCCAAGCTTTTGGCAGTACTCTTTTACAAAATTTATCTCTTCATCAGTGTCAAAGCCAAATTTATTAAGCGCCACAACTACATTTTGACCAAATTTGACTTTTAAATTTTCGATGTGTCCGCCAAGGTTTTCGATACCTTTTTTAAGTGCGTTCATATCTGGTTTTGTGATCTCGTCTTTATTTGCTTCGCCGTTATATTTTATCGATCTGATCGTGCTTACAAGCACTACAGCTCTTGGTTTGATCTCAGCAACCCTGCACTTTATATCTAAAAATTTCTCCGCGCCAAGCTCCGAGCCAAAGCCAGCTTCAGTGATGACGTAGTCAGCTAAATTTAGAGCTGTTTTTGTTGCGATGACGGAGTTGCAGCCGTGTGCGATGTTTGCAAATGGGCCACCATGCACGAGCGTAGGTGTGTGCTCAAGTGTTTGAAATAAATTTGGCTTGATCGCATCTTTTAAAAGTATGCAAACAGCGTCCTCGCAGCCTAGATCACGCACGTAGATAGGCTTTTTATCGCTATCATAGGCGACCATGATGTTTGCCACGCGCTCTTTTAGATCAGAAAGGCTTGTTGCTAGACAAAGCACAGCCATGATCTCGCTTGCAGCGGTGATGTTAAAGCCATCTTCTCTTGGCACGCCATCAGTCCTGCCGCCCTGACCAACGGTGACAAATCTTAGCGCGCGGTCGTTCATATCCATACAGCGCTTCCATAAAATTTTCTCTATTTTTAGTGGGTTTTCTTGATAGAGGCTATTATCTATCATGGCAGAAATTAGGTTATTTGCCGATGTTATCGCATGAAAATCGCCAGTAAAGTGTAAATTTAGATCCTCCATCGGCGCAAGCTGCGAGTAGCCGCCACCTGCTGCTCCACCCTTTATGCCAAAAACTGGTCCAAGAGATGGTTCGCGAAGTGCCAAGCAAACCTTTTTATTAAGTAAATTTAGTGCATCAGCAAGACCTATTGACATAGTCGTTTTGCCCTCGCCGTATGGGGTTGGATTAGTCGCGGTGACTAAGATGAGCTTTGAGTTTGATGGCTCAAGTCTAGGAGAAATTTTAGCCTTAAATTTGCCGTAAAGCTCAAGATCGTCTTCGTTTAAGCCTAGTTTTGCGGCAACTTTACTGATGTGTTCTAACTTCGTTTGGTGAGTTATCTCGATGTCGCTTAGCATTTTACCACTCCAAATATGTTTTTGCTTTTTTTATCTCACTGATGTTGATCTCAAAAATTCCCTCTTCGTTTTCTACTGCAACGCTCTCTTCGTCAGCTTTTACGAGCCTTCCTGCAAATTTCTCAGCCTCGGTTTGAACTTTAACTAGCTCACCAACGCTCGCTTTAAAATGCGAAGGCTTGCTAAGCTTTCTCTCAAGGCCAGGCGAGCTAACCTCAAGGTTATAATCCCCGCTAACTGGCGGTGTCACGTCAAAGATAGGTGAGAGCAGACGGCTCACTTTTTCGCAGTCATCAAGGCTCACTCCGCCATTTTTTGTGATGTAGACTCTAAAAATAGCCCTGCCATTTTCATTTGCGATCTCGCTGTCATAAAGCTCTACGCCGCATTCGCGTACTAGTTTGTCTAAATTATCCATTTTTGTTTAAATCCTTTGAAATTTTATCAAACAACTTATCCATATGATTTTGATACTCTAATCTATCGTCAAATTTAAAGTGAAAATTTGGACATCTATACCAGCCCTCAGCCGCCATGCAGTGGTTTTGCAAATGCCTACAAACGCGCTTTAAATGCCCCAAAATATACTCTTGCTCGCGCTCATCAAACATCATCTTGTCAAGATAGACAAAAGCGTCGTATCTGCCCTTTTTGCACTCGACGTCAGTGACGCAAAGTCCTTTTAAAATGCTATCTTCAAGAGTGGCTAGAGCCTCTGGTATGAGCTCTTTTAGCACACTCTCTGTTCTCATACGCTTTATTTCGTTAGCGTTCATAGAGTAGCTTTCTCCTTGACTTCTTTGAAACTTTCGATGTAGTCATTTTCTCTAATGTCGTTGAAATTTTCGATACCAACGCCACACTCGTAGCCTTTAGCAACCTCTTTGACGTCATCTTTGAAGCGTTTTAGTGAGCTAACTAAGCCCTCATAAACGACCACACCTTCTCTAATAAGGCGAATTTTTGCCCCTCTGTTTATCGTGCCCTCAGTGACGATACATCCAGCGATAGTGCCAACTTTTGGCACGTGGATCACTTGACGAACCTGTGCTTGGCCAAGCTGCTCTTCTCTAATGATAGGTGACATTAGTCCGCCCAAAATCGCCTTCACGTCGTCTATTAAGTTATAAATAACATTGTAAGTTTTTATCTCGACGCCGCTCTCTTTTGCCTTCTCTTTTATCTCGCCAGTTGGCCTTATGTTAAAGCCAAGGATAATACAGTCGTTACTTGCACCTGCAAGCGCAACGTCGCTTTGCGTGATGCCGCCAACGCCTGAGTGGATCACATTTACTCTGATCTCGTCATTTGCTAGTTTTTCTAGGCTCGCTTTTAACGCTTCAAGTGAGCCGCCAACGTCAGCTTTGATGATGACTGGGAGTGTCTTTAGCTCGCCCTCAGCGATCTTAGCACTAAGCTCATCGATACTAACTTTCGTGCTCTTGCTAAGCTCTTTTTGGCGGATATATTCAGCCTTTTTCTGTGCGTACTCACGAGCTTCTTTATCAGTTTTTACGCCTATCAGTGTCTCGCCAGCCTCTGCTATCTCGCTAAGGCCTACTATCACGCCACATTCGCCTGGTTTTATCTCTTTTAATGGCCTACCCTGATCATCAAGCAAGCTTCTTATTTTACCGTATGCAACGCCGGCTACGACTGTATCTCCGACATGAAGCGTACCGTTTTCAACGATGATGGTAGCCACTGGACCACGGCCTTTTTGAAGTGAGCTCTCGATGACAGTAGCTTTTGCGTTTGCCTTTGGATTTGCCTTTAGCTCCAAAAGATCAGCTTGTAAAAGCACGATCTCAAGTAGATCATCTATGCCCATGCCTGTTTTTGCAGAGATCGGCACAAATTCATACTTGCCACCCCACTCTGTTGGCATGATATCAAGCTCAGCAAGACCAGTTTTTACTAGATCAGGATTTGCTGACTCTTTATCCATTTTGTTTATTGCGATGATTATTGGCACGCCTGCAGCTTTTGCGTGGCTAACTGCCTCTTTTGTCTGTGGTTTTACGCCGTCATCTGCTGCAACAACGATGATAACTATATCAGTTACACCAGCGCCCCTTGCACGCATAGCTGTAAATGCCTCGTGACCTGGAGTGTCGATAAATGTGATGTTTCTACCATTTTTATTTACCATATAAGCGCCCACGTGCTGCGTGATACCACCAGCCTCGCCTGCTGCTACGCGAGACTTTCTTATGTAGTCAAGTAGTGAAGTTTTACCGTGGTCGACGTGACCCATGATGGTTATAACTGGCGCTCTTGGTTGGAGATTTTCATCGTCTTTTATCTCCTCTTCATAGGCTGCTACGTAGTCAAATTCTTTTTGATCGTCGATGATATTTACCTCGACATTAAACTCATCAGCCAAAATTTCTATCGCATCTTCATCCAAAAAGTCGTTTTTAGTTGTCATCATGCCAAGCATAAATAGCTTACCTATGACCTCGCTAGGCTGCTTGTTTAGCTTCTCAGCAAATTCATAAACGCGAATTTCTTTTGGGATATTTATCGAAGTTACAACTTCGCTATTTTGTTTATTTTCAGGCTTTTTATGTTTTTTTCTAGCTCTTCTTTGTATGCCGCCCTCGCCAAACGAATTTATCGTGTTATTGACGGTTGTTTTCATCGCATTTGGCTGTTTTGTCCTTTGCATCGGAGCTGGAGCTGGGGTTTTGAAGCTAAAATCAGGCAACACCACCACATCTTCATCTTCAAGCACGATGTCACCAAAGTCGCTTCCACCAAGCAAGTCCATCTTCTCAGCGCTATCCTTTTTGCTTACAACCGTTACTTTTTTCTCTTTTTTCTTTTTTCTAGCCAAATTTTCATCGCTAGCAGAGAACATACTCTTAAAATCGCTAATGTTAGTAACAGCCGCCTCGGCCTTTTTCTCCTCTTTTACAGGAGCTGGCGCCTCGTAATCTTTTTTCTTTTTAACTATCACAAGGCCGCGTCTTTTTTGGGTCACATCAGCCAAGCTCTCTTTTGGTTTTGGTGCTTCTGCTGGCTTTTGCTCGACCTTTACAGGCTCTTCTTTTTTAGGCTCGGCTTTAGGTTTTACCTCTGAAATTTGCAACTCTTTTTTAGGCTCAGTCTTCGCCTTTTCAGGCTTTGGCTCAGCCTTAGCAGCTGCCTTTTTAGGCTCAGATTTAGGCTTTTCTTCTTTTTTAGCCGGCTCTTTTTCTGCCTCTTTTTTAGGCTCTTTTTTTGCTTTTGGCTCGCTCTTTTTCTTTTTAAATTTATCTGGTATTACGCCAGTTTGAACGTATTCATATATTGCTTCAGCCTCTTCAAGGCTCACAGCATTTGAGTGAGTTTTGACCTTTAGGCCTAGTTCTTGAGCTTTTTCGACTATCTCTTTACTTGGGTAGCCAAGCTCATTTGCGATCTCTGAAATCCTAACATTGCTCATTTAAGAGTATCTCCTTTAACTTCGGTGCGTCAAGTCCGAGGGCACCTTTAGTTTGTTTATCAATTATTTTTTTTAAAATTTTGTCGTCTTTTTGCAAACAGCCATCACACAGATAGAAACTGCGACCATTTCCTTTGCCGCACTCCAAATTCTTGCCTACCAAGCGGTATCTTTTTAGCAAGTTTTGAGAAAATTTGACTTTGCAAGCGACGCATGTCCTTACTGGATTATTTTTATTCATTATACCTTTTTAAACTTGTTTCTAGCTTTGCGTGATTTCGTATCCATCGTTATCAAATGAAAAAATTTCCACTCTAAAATCACCAAATTTACTCTTTAAAGCATCTTGTAAATTTTTAGCGTCGTCTTTATAAGCGATGTTTAAAAAACTTGAGCCTGAGCCTGAAAGTGTGCTCATTAGCGCTCCATTTTCATAAGCTACCTTTCGCACCTCAAAAAGCTCTTTTAAAGCGCTCATTCTGCGCTCTTCGTGCATCATATCCTCACTTGCTACCCTTAAAAGATCATATCTTTTTTCATAAAAACAAGATGTCAAAAATGCAGCGTGAGAGAGGTTATTTACGCACTCTTTCATGGTGTAGTTTTTTGGCAAAATTTGTCTTGATGATGCCGTACTCATCGGCTTATTTGGGATAACAATAACCGCTTTTATATCATCGCTTAAATTTATTTTATTTGCATAAACATTGCCATTTTTTACGATAGCACTGATAAATCCACCGTGAACTGCTGGCGAGATATTGTCCGGGTGGGTTTCATAGATGATCGCTTTATTTAAAACGACGCTTTTGCTGGCCTTAAACCCAGCCATCTCGTAAGCTGAAGCTATAGCTCCAACGATCACTGCAGAGCTACTGCCAAGTCCTCTTGAAAATGGGATATTGTTTTCAAAAACTACTCTAAAATTTTCATTTTTTCCAGTTAGCTCTAAAAAAATTTCATTAAAAATACTTAGAAAAATGTTGTTTCTTTTTAAATTTACACTATCGCTTCCCTCGCCATTTATCGAGACCGAGCTAAATTTAGATGGTTCGATCTTTACGCTATTAAAAAACTTTAAACTAAGCCCCAAAGCGTCAAAACCAGGTCCTAAATTTGCACTCGTAGCAGGGATTAAGATATTCAAATTTTCTCCTAAACAGCTTGGATGATATAATCTGGAAGTGTATCTGAATTTAGTTTTAATTCATCTAAATTTAAAGGCAACACAAATCTCACAGGCTCAACTTTTTCAAGTGAAATTTCACCATTTTTTAGAACAAAACTTAAATTTTTATTTGCCCTGATCGCTTGGCCGCCATTTAGACTAAAGCCACTAACTGCGTAAAACTCGCAGCCCTTTGCCAAAGAAAAAGTTTTCAAGATGACATAGGCCACCTTTAGCCCCATGAAGCTGCCTGGCGTGTTTGCGTATATGATCTTTGTGATATTAAATTTAGAGGATAAATTTTCTAGGATTTTTATTAGAGCTTTGCTGACATGCTCGTCAGTTGCGATCTCATCAAATTTTACGCCATCTTTATAGACTCCAACTAAAAGTGGAGTCGATAAAGAGACTACTAAAATTTCAATATTTTTTATGCAAATACCTTTTGATACTCTTTTAAAAGCTCGCCACTAAGCGTTGCGATCTCATAATTTTTCTCATCTGCCATTAAGGCAATCGTTAGTTTGTGATTAAGATCGTGGCTGCCAGCAAATGCTGCGTAATCCCCAAGTAAAGGTGCTCCAAGCAAGCTCAAATCGCCAACTGCATCTAAAATTTTATGTCGTACAAACTCATTTTCAAATCTCAAACCCTCTGGATTTAAAATATGTGTATCATCGATAGCCACAGCGTTATCAAGTGACGCACCAAGGGCTAAATTTTGAGCTTGCAAGCGTTGCAAATCTTTTAAAAAGCCAAAAGTTCTAGCACGAGCTATATTTTTTACAAATGAACTCTTGCTAAATTCAAAAACATATCTTTGTTCGCCGATAACTGGGTGGTCAAATTTGATCGTATAGTCAAATTTTGGATTTCTTGAAGGCGAAGTTCGCACAAATTTTGACCCCTCAACCACCTCGACCTCGCGGCGGACAAGGATGACTTTTTTACCAGCGTCAAGATGTCTTATACCAGCTTCATCAAGCAACATACAAAAGCTTATCGCACTGCCGTCCATGACAGGAATTTCGTTTGCATCAACTGAAATTCTAATATTATCAATGCCGTATCCATTTACAGCTGCCATTAGGTGCTCTATCGTGCTGATAAAGCCCTTTTCGTTGCCAACGACGGTTGCCATTTGTGTATTTATAACGTTTTTAGGCTCAGCTTTAAAACTAATACCAAGATCTTCGCGGTGCAAAATAATACCTGAATTTGCATCAAGAGGTTCTAGTATAAGTCTTATCGGCTCACCCTTATGAAGCCCTATACCAACGGTCTCAACGCGTCTTGCGATAGTAGTTTGTTTCAAAAATTTTCCTTATATTTTTTTGTTCGCTTATGATAGCACTAAAAAATCAAATTTGCAAATTTAATTCTTATCTATCATCGCCTTTGCGGCATCTAAGACACTTGTCACATTGTCTTTTATCCACTTTTTATCCATCCATTGTTGAGGTCTTACCTCTTCGCCTTGGACCAAAATTCCAAAGTGAAGGTGATCTCCAAGCGCAAGACCGCTCGTTCCAGTTGTGCCTATTTGATCGCCAGCAGCAACCATGTCGCCCTCTTTTACCTTCGCACTTGAGCAGTGTCCGTAAAGTGAGTAAAGTCCAAATCCATGATCGATCACAATGTTTAAACCATAAATTCCATTCTCAGATGCTAGCACAACGCGACCTGCATTGCTAGCTATTATCGGAGCTGATGCCACGCTTGCAAAATCTATACCCATGTGCCATGATTCACTTACTTGCTCATTATTATATGTATAGAAACGGTGGTCGGCAAAATCAGCTACTTTCTTACCATTTCTAAGCGGGTAAAATGGGATGATATTAAAGCCATTTGTGATGTCAGTATCGACGTTTGAAGTAAGCGCTGTTATCTTCTCTTCGTTTGAATTTCTTAGTGTTTCATTGACAAATTTCATCTTATCAAGCCTTGAAAGAGCATTTGGATCTTTGGCGTATTGATCTGTTAGATCAACGATCTTTCCGTCTAAAAATCTATCATTTAAAGCAATGGTTGAAGTTTTGTATTTTACATTTTCATAAAAATATCTCACGTGAGATTTGCTCTCATTGCCCGCAAAGTCTCTTGCGATGACCTCTGCGCTAAAGTTTTCAACTTGCACTGGCCAAGCAACAAGTGCTGCATAAAAACCCTCTTTGTAAAATGGCACGGCCTTAAATTTCTTACCAAAATTTGTCTGGACATAGACCTCTTTTAGCTGATTATCAGTCGCTCTAAAGACGACAACTGCACTACCGCCTTTTGAGATAGAGTAAGACTGTGAAAGCACGTAAAGATCAGGCTTTGATGTATCAAGTACGACTTCAACTTTTTTGCTTGCTTTATTGCCAGTAAAAAAGCCCCATTTGCTAGTATCGACCGCTTCTATACTCATCTCATAAGTGTCTTTTTGAGCAAAAAATCCAGTCTTTGGGAAGGTCAAATTTACATCAAGCTCAGTGCTTGGATTTTGTATGATTTGATTTAGTAAATTTAGGTCATTTTTGCCGTCATTTATGCTAATGCGCACAAATTTTATGCCGCTGTCATCTTTAAATTTGATATTCATAGGCGAGCGAAGGTTCCAATAAACCTTATCAGCAACGCCGATGATTGGCTCGTTTCGCTCAAAGTCTTTCGACATCAAAGCATAACCAAAGCCACCAGCCAATATCAAAACAAGTAAAACTACAACAATGCCAAAACCGTCTATTCCACGTTTATACATATATTATTACCTTAAATTTTATTTGCGAAATTCTACATATAAATCAATAAATTTTTAGTTAATTACAAAATTTCTCTTACAGCTCTAGCTTCGCTCATCCAGTCAAAAAGCTCATCCCAGCGCTCGTCTTTTATGAGGTCTTTGCATAAATTTAGCTCTTTTTCAAACATATTTATCGCTGCAATGACATTGTTTTTATTTTGCTTAAAGATATCGCTCCACATAAATGGCGAACTCTTTGCAACACGTATCATACCCTTAAATGTCGGTCCACCAAGTGCTACGATATGCCTTTTATCCTCTTCTTTTAAGATCCCGCTAGCAAGCGAAAATGCAATAGCGTGAGGCAAATGTGAGATGAGACCCACGTGATGATCATGCTCTTTTGCACTCATGAAAATGATCTTCATACCAAGGCAAGAAAATAGCTCAACGCTTCTTTTTACATGTTTTTCTGCACTCTCAGCAAAGTCGCAAACTATGACAGTTGCGCCTGTGTAAAGTGACTTAAAGGCAGCTTCTGGACCAGAGTACTCAGTACCTGCCATCGGGTGAGCTGGGATGAAATTTTTACGAATTTTCTCTGGCACGGCTTCTATTATCTTTTGCTTTGTAGAGCCAAAGTCGATGATCGTCGTATCTTCACTAATGTCAGTTAAATTTTGCACGATGCTTACGATAGCCTCAACTGGAACAGCCAAAAAGATGATGTCACACTTCTTTTTCATCTCATCAATGCTTAAAATTTCATGCACCAGACCAAGATCGAGTGCTTTTTTGCTGTGATTTTCATCTTTGTCATATCCGCTGACACAAGAGATCAGCTTCTCATCTTTTAGTGCAAGACCAAGCGAGCCACCCATAAGACCAAGTCCGATGATACCTATTTTCATAAAAAACCTTTAAAATTATAAAATTTAAATTTTTTAAAAATAAAATATGATATTATACGCACTTATACTAAAACTCTAGGTTAAATTTAATGAAAAAGAAATTATTTTTACTAGCACTAGCCTTAAGCGGTCTAAATGCGCAAACGATTCAGTCAATAAATTTCAAAGGTCTAATCCACCTTTCACCTGATGTAGCCACTCAGATAATGGGGCTAAAAGTCGGTCAAGAGCTAACTCCAAAGCTTAGCGATAAGGCCATCACAAATTTATACAAGCAAAATTATTTTGATGATATCTACATAGAAGATACAGGTAGTGGCAACCTTTTAGTAAAAGTAAAAGAGAAGCCAAGTGTCGCTAGAGTCGATCTAAAGGGTGTTGTGACAAATGACAAAACTGCGATCGAATCGCTAATCAACATCAAACCTGGCAATATGTATGATGATCTAACTATCGAAAAAACAAAAGAGAGAATTCGCCAGTACTACGAGTCAAAGGGCTACTTTGACACAGTTGTCGACGTAGAAAAACAGCCAGTTGCAGACAACGACAGCTCGCTTTTCATCACTCTAAACATCAACCGCGGCGAAAATATGATAATCAAAAAGGTAAATTTAGTCGGGGCAAAAGAATTTGACTATGATGATATCGAGCCAGTAGTTGCAAACAAAAGTAGAGAATTTATGGGCTGGCTTTGGGGCAGAAACGACGGTAAAGTTAAACTTTTCGAGCTTGAAAACGACCCAGCAAGGATTCAAGATAAATATTTTCAAAAAGGTTATCTAGACGCGACAGTTTCGTCACCTTACCTAAATGCGTCATTTGATAACTACACAGCTGATCTTACATATTACATCCACGAGGGCGAGCCTTATAAGGTTTCAAATGTAAGCATCACAGCACCTGAAGAGCTAGGACTTGATACTAAAAAGATCATAGATGACTTTAGACTTGAAGCTGGCGATACGATGAACTCGGCAAGACTTCGCCAAGATATGAAAAAGCTTGACGATATGGTCGCTGACAAGGGCTATGCATTTGTCAAAGTCTATCCAAAGACTGATAAATTTGATGAAAATAAAACAGTTGATATCGACTACGAAGTAGATCCTGGCGAAAAAGTATATATAAGAAATGTTCAAATTTCAGGAAACGACAGAACAGTTGATCGTGTCGTAAGACGTGAGCTATATCTAACTGAGGGAAATTTATATAGTAGAACCGACCTTCAAGACTCAAAAGATGCATTAAAAAGAACAAGCTACTTTGACGATGTCGAGATAGAAGAAGATCCAGTTGATAAAAACACAGTCGATCTAAAAGTAAAAGTAAAAGAGGCATCAACTGGCTCAATAAGCGGCGGTATCGGATACGGAAGTAGCGATGGCTTGCTACTTAATGCTGCACTTTCTGACACAAATATCTTTGGCTCTGGTCTTCAAGGACAAGTAAGCGTTGATAAGAGCGATAGAGAGCTTTCTGGTCAGATAAGTCTTACAAATCCAAGAATTTTTGACTCAGAGTATAGCCTTGGCGGAACACTCTATGCAAACGACTATGACTGGAGAACATATAAAGAGAGAAGCTACGGCTTTAGCACAACACTTGGTAGAAAATTAACTAGAAATTTAAGTGCATCACTTACTTATAATATTGAGCAAAGTAAAGTTACTCTAAAAGATGATGAACTAAGAGATATTAATAGATACACAGGTAAAGAAATTTATAGAGAAGGCAAGGCTATAAAAAGCGCTATAACTCCAGCTTTAACATATAACAGCACTGATGACTACTACTTACCAAGGCGCGGTATCATAGCCAGTACGTCATTTGAGATAGCAGGACTTGGTGGTGATATGGATTTTGTTAAAAACCGCACAAATTTCAACTACTATCTAGGCCTTAGAGAGTACATCGACTACGATCTTATCCTAAGATATAAAGCAAGCTTTGGCAAAATTTGGGAAAGAGGTTATACTCCTATCAACGAAAGACTTTACCTTGGTGGTATAAGAAGCTTGCGTGGCTACGAGAGCAGAACCGTATCTCCAAAAGTAAAATATAATGGCGACTACTATGAATACGGCGGCGAAACATCATTTAACAACTCAGTTGAGATGAGCTTCCCTATCATAGAGCGTGTTAAAATGCGTGGTGTTGTATTTTATGACTATGGCATGATCGGTGAAAATAGCCTAAACGAGATAAAAAGATCATCAGTTGGTACAGGTATCGAGTGGATAACACCTATCGGACCACTTCAACTAATCTTCGCAAAAGCTCTTAAACCTAAAGAGGGCGATGATACAAATACATTTGAATTTACTATCGGAAGACGCTTCTAATAAAATACTTTTAAGGGGCAAGCTAGCCCCTTAAATCCCCCGCAAACAAACAAACTTTAAGTCATATAAGAAAAAGCAAGGCTAACATTAGATATAATCCCACAATTTTTAATATAAGTGGGTAAAAAGATGAATTTCTCAGACATTTTTTCAAAGATAAGAAAAGCTCAACCTCGTCCAGAAGAAGCACCTACACACTGGGTAAAATGCGACAACTGCCACTCACTGATGTATTACAAAGAAGTTGAAGCTTGTTTTAATGTATGCCCAAAATGCGGCTACCACATGAGATTAAAAGCTGATGATCGCATAAATTTGATCTGCGATGAAGGTAGCTTTGTAGAATTTGACGCAAATTTAAAGCCAGTTGATCCTTTAAATTTTGTCGATAAAAAATCATACAAAAAAAGAATCACAGAAAATAAAGAAAAAACAGGACACACAAGCTCAGTGATATGCGGCGAAGGCAAATGCGAAGGACAAGAAATTCAGCTAGTTGTTTTTGACTTTGGCTTTATGGGCGGCTCACTAGCTTCAGTTGAGGGCGAAAAGATCGTAAGAGCGATAAAACGCGCGATCGAAAAACGCCAAGCCTTGATCATCGTAAGTGCATCTGGTGGCGCTAGAATGCAAGAGAGCACATTTTCTTTAATGCAGATGTCAAAGACTTCAGCAGCCCTAAAACTTCTTGATGAAGCAAGATTACCATATATTTCTATCCTTACAGATCCTACGATGGGCGGCGTTAGTGCATCATTTGCATGGCTTGGAGATCTAATAATCGCTGAACCTGGCGCGCTAATAGGCTTTGCAGGGCAAAGGGTCATCAAACAAACCATAGGCGCCGATCTTCCAGAGGGCTTTCAAAGGGCTGAATTTTTGCTTGAACATGGTCTTATAGATGATATCGTGCCAAGAAGCGAGCACAAAAAATATATAAGTGATATGGTTAAATTTCTTACAAATAACAAAGCTATGATCTCTAAAAGCGAAGTGACTACTCCTAGCGAAGCTGGCTTTGAGCTAAAGCTAAAAACCAAAGGATAAGTTTGGAAATTTCGGTTTTTAGCATTCAAAAATCATCGCGTGACAACTTTGAAAACGAGATACAAGAATATATAAAAATGAGTGCAAAATTTGCCAAGATAAACGACAAAATAATATTTAATGAAAAGATAGCAAAGGCTCAAAGCAGTGGCAGAAGCGATGCGCTAAGAGCTTATGATGAAATTTACGAGCCAAATTTAAAAGGCTTTTGTGTGATGCTTGATGAAAATGGCTCACAGCTTGACAGCCAAGAATTTGCTCAAATTTTAAACTCAAATTCACAGATCAATTTTTTCATAGGTGGAGCTTATGGGCTTAGCCAAAATTTAAAAAACAAGGCACAAAAAGTCGTAAGCTTAAGCAAGATGACTATGGCGCACAAAGTCGCCAAGCTCGTACTTTTTGAGCAAATTTTTAGAGGGCTTTGCATAAATGCAAACCACCCATATCACAAATAAAGGAATATAAAATGACTCAAAACGAGCTAAATTTTTTCAAAAAGCTACTTGAAGAGCGAAAATTACAAATCAAAAAAAATATTTATGACTCATCAGTTGAAGTAAGCGGTTTAAGAGATAGTGGCGTAAGCGATGAATTTGACATCGCTTCAGTAAATACCGACCAGCTTATAGAGCAGTCTATCTCAACCCAGCAACGAGCCGAGCTTCACGAGATCGACGAGGCGCTTGAAAAGATAGCAAACAAGACTTATGGAATTTGTGACATGTGCGAAGAGGAGATCGGCATCCCTCGCCTAAAAGTAAAACCGCATGCAAAATACTGCATAGCTTGTCGTGAGATAATAGAAAAAACAGCAAAAAACTAAGGAGAAAATATGAAAACCAGAAAATTTCTCGTCTACTGCATCATCTACACAGCAGTTGTTGCAGGACTTACCTATTCTCTTAATAGTTCAGACTTCACCTTTGAGCTCTTAGGTCAAGCCATAACCTTGCCAGTAGCTGTCTGGGTGGCACTTCCAGTAGCTCTTTTGGCGCTCCTTGCCCTACTTCACATCGCATATCACGGATACGCCTTTTATAGATATAAAAAATGGATAAAAAAAGATAGTCAGCTCTACAAAGACCTTGCAAAAGAGACGCTTCTTGGCTTTGAGAGCAACAAAGACTTTAAAACTGACACTTACAAGATCGCCTCACAGCTCACTCGCTCTATCTCACCAGTAGGCGAGCTTAAAGACGTTGGCGTTGATGACGGCGAGATAAACAACATCTTGCAAACCATAAAAAGCATAAAAAACAAAGAGATCGTCGATCTAAAGAAATTTAGACTAGCAAAAGATAGCAAGCTAAACATCCTAAACGAGCTAAACAAGATCGAGCAGATGCCTACTTACTATCTTGATGTGCTTAAAAATCAAGAGCAAAACGATAGCCTTAAAAAGGCAGCCTTCGATAAGCTCATAAAAACAGCTTCATTTAATGAGATCAAAAAAATCGATCCAGAGCTAGCAAGCGAAGATATAATGACCATTATCACGCGTTTTGTAAATGATGAGATCGACCTAAGTAGCGATGAAATTTTTGGTCTTCTAAATAATGCAAAAGTAACAAAAGCACAATACGACAAAGCAGCTATAATGCTTAAAAATAAACTAAAACCAGACGCATTTATCGGCATCTTTGAGAAGCTAAAAAGCATCCATGCTGACGCTGATGAAGCCTACGTATATGCGCTATTTGAGCTTCAGATGCTTGATAAAGTAAGAGAAGCTATCGAGGGCAGCGACCCTGATGAGTTTAAAGAGATAAAGGTTTTACTATTTTTGCGAGATAATGGCAAAATGGTGCCTAGCTCGCTATTTTTTAAATGATAGACTTTAGTAAAAAGCCACTTTTCTTAGCGCCACTTGCTGGTTTTTCTGACCTGCCGTTACGAAGCGTCGTCAAGAAATTTGGCTGCGACGTCACTGTTAGCGAGATGATCAGCGCAAATGCTCTGGTCTATGAGAGCAGTGACAAAACCCTTGAAATGCTTAAAAAGTCCCCAAACGAAGAGCCCTACGTCGTCCAAATAGCTGGTAGCGACATAGAAAATTTAAAAAAAGCCGTGTTGATAATCAATAAATTTGATGGGATTTATGGGCTCGATCTAAACTGTGGCTGCCCTGTACCAAAGGTCGTTAGACAAGGCGCGGGATCGGCTTTGTTAAACGATCTTGACAAACTTCAAAGCATAATCGAAGCCATAAAAAGCGTCTCAAACAAAGAGAGCCTAAGCATTAAATTTAGACTTGGCTTTAACGACAAAAATGAAGAGAAAATCGCAAAGGCCTGCGAAGAAGCCGGCGCAGACTACATCGCAGTGCATGGTCGCACCAGAGCCGGTGGATATACGGCGAAGGTTGATTACGAAGCGATCGCTAGAGTAAAGGCGAGCGTGAAAATCCCAGTCGTTGCAAATGGCGACATAAACGCGCAAAATGCAGATGAAATTTTAAATCTCACAAAATGTGACGCCCTAATGATCGGCAGAGCAAGCATCGGCAACCCTTGGATATTTCACGAGATAAAGACCAAAACTAGCGTGGATAAGGCGCTAAAACAAGAGATCATCCTAGCTCACTTTGATGCGATGATCGAGCACTACGGCGAGCACGGACTTTGCATATTTAGAAAGCATCTGCACCAATACAGCAAGGGTATCGACAGCGCAACAACCTTTAGAAACGATGTAAATTTCATCAAAGATGCTCACGTGATGAGAGAGCGCATAAAGGAGTTTTTTGCCTAGATGCAAGGCTACATTCTGCGCGTGCAAAAAGTCAGAGACGAGGACCTTTTAGTCTTTGTACTAACGCCAAATTTGCTCGTAAAGTCGTATAGATTTTTTGGCGCACGGCACTCAAACATCATGACTGGCTATAAGATCGACTTTGAGCTAGAGCAAGAGGCGAAATTTCTACCAAAGCTTAGAAGCATACTTCATCTTGGCTTTAAGTGGCTGCTAGAGCGCGACAAGCTCATCATTTGGCAGCAGTTCATGCGCCTACTTTATGATCATCTAAAAGAGGTCGAGCAACTCGATGAAATTTACTTTAACGAGCTTGATCGCTGCGCCAAACAGATGCAGCTGCAAAATCCAAAACGCCTCATCATCGAAAGCTACGTCAAAATTTTAGAGTTTGAAGGTAGGCTTCACAGCGAGCTTGAGTGCTTTATCTGCGACGAGGAGATAGAGAGCGAGCTTTGCTTAACTCGTGGCTTTTTGCCCTCTCACAGGCACTGCCTTGATAGGAGCGAATTTGACGCTAGCAAGATCAAAAATTTGTTTGATACAAAAAGCACGATCGAGCTAAATGACGATGAGATAAACCGCCTTTATAAGATTTTACTTGACGGACTTTAGGCTTTTACCTTTGTCCTCTCATCAAATTCTTTTAAAACATCCATTATCTTACTTGCTAGCCCCTCAAGCGTTTGATCTTTTTTAAGCTCTAAATTTCTAAGCTTTAAAATCCTAGCTAGTATATCTTTTAAATCTTTCTTGCCAGATAGTATCTCATCATAATAAGCCTTTGGTATGCCTATCTCACTTCTATCTTGTTTTGTAAGTATTAATGAACTTTTATACACACTAAGAGCCTCGTCAGTTATCCTTGTTGTGCCACCTTGCAGTGCAAGACCTTGCTCGTTTTTTAAAAATGCGACAAAGATTTGCTCCTTTGTATAGCCTTGTTCGTTATCATATACGGACATATCAGGCTTGAAGTCATATCCAGCACTGCTAACCCACATATAAGGGATAGTATGCTCAGTTGTCATCACTTCTGGAGAGAAGTCAAGGAAATTTCCATTGACTTCTACATTTATATCACTTAGATCATTTATTAGCTTGCGTGCATTTTCTACGTCTTGAGTTGTTCTAAAGATATGAGTTATCTTTTCATTGCTTCTATCGGTTAGTCCATCTAGCTCATCGCTCGACATCCTACCCATTAGGTATTCGTAATGCTCTATTTTTTTATCTTTTGAAAAGTAGCCCTTTGGCATCTTTGCCAGATCTTCATTTGAGTAAAATTCTTTACCCTTACTAATAACTCCAGCTGAAATTTGATCAAAAATTTTATAGTATTGTTTTATAGTGTCTGCTAGATCGATATTTGCAAAGCTATCCTCTCCAAATAGCGCATTATCCTTTCTTGTATCCATTAAAATATTTGTAAAGTTTGGGTGCTTTTGATTGTGCAGCACTATCGCATCAAGTGTGCTTTTGTGGATTTTAAAGTCCTGTGGTAAGCCTGCAGCCTTGTTAAAATCAGCCCCCATAAATCCTTTAGCATCTACACTATATCCATAACCCTCTTGTGAAGTAAATTTAGCCTGATAAAGAGAGTCGATACTGCTAGATGAAACAAAGTCATTTTTAGGAATAGTGGTTTGGCTGATCGAATTTATATTTGGAGTGTTAGGCAAGAAATTTGCAAAGCCTTCGTTTTTTGTCTGTTTTTGGTAATGCTGTTTTGTTAAGATGGAGTTATAAGAGACTTTCATAGCTTACTCCTTGAATTTAGCTTCAAAGAGTAAGCAAAAGTTGTGCCGTAAATTTTTATCAACAGGGGAGCATTTTGTGTAGAGAGAAGTCATATATAAACTAAATTGTTGAAAGGTCGATTTACAAACTAAGAAATTTTCACTCAAACAAATTTTGAAAAATAGTTGAGTAGTTTAAACTTACTAAGGATAGTAAAATGCAAATTTCTAGCTCACCATATCCTTATCTGTCTAGAGAGCATATAGCTAGTGAGATGGGCTTTAAATTTAACGATATAAACGAGATCCTTGATAACAATATGGGATATGGTATGAGCTTTCCTAAATATGCAAGGCTAGATAGAAAAGCTCAAGCCGAGGCTTATGATAGACATATATATCCGCTATCTGGCTTTACAAAAGGCAATGAAGCAAAAGTCACTATCATAGGAAAGCTTAGAGGCTATGATCCTGATTTTACAAGCGAGCAGCTATCAGATCTTAAAAATTTCATAAATGAAAGCAAAGGTTTATTTGTAGAATACATACAAGGTCAGCAAGCAAAACCAGACAATGATAAGCCAAAAATTTTAAGAGATACCGCCTATACTGTAAATGAATTTTTAAATGAGTATCGTGGCAATCGCCAACTGCTATTTATGCAAAACTCAAGGACTGTTGATCTGCTTGATAGCGATATGAGTGTTGATGAGTTTAAAGAGGAGTGGGCTAAATATGCACTAAAAGAGCGGTTTAATATAACTTTATCTGGCGAAGATGCTAAAAATGCTGTCAATATACTAAAAGAGATAAATGAAAAAGGTCTTCAGGATATAGAGAGCGTTGAAGAAGAAAAAGACGACACCAAAGAGAAAAAATTTACTCCTATCCAAGCTGAAAGCAAAAACACTGAAACTTATGACATTACTAAGGATGAGAAATTTTCATATTTACTTAAGCTTCAAAAACTTGAGAGAGAACGTGGGATAGACGTGCTTCGTATCATGCAAAAACTTGAAGAAAATGGTAAAAAGGTTGTCGATAAAAAGGTTTAACTTTATCTTTAGTATCTAGCGCAAGCCACTGCTATGTTATCTTGTAACAAGTTAGATGGTGATCCTCGTTCTGCTTTACCTATCAAGCCATCTTATTTAAAATTTGCTTCTTGTCTATCTTTTGCATAAGCTCTAAGACGTCTATGCCTCTTTTTTCTTTGAAATTTAAAAGCTCTCTTGCATAGAGAAATTTTTGATCCTTATTTATATCATAAGTCTCATACTTCTTCTTAACCTGCATAGGCTTAAATTTCTTCTCACTTTGCTCTTTGGCAAAATTTGCATTGTACTCTTGTTCTTCTTTGTGTAGTTTAGCTAGAAATTCTTTATGCTCTTTTGTAGTTTTTTCTACGTCTTCTCTATAAAGCTTCTTAAACTCTTCTATGCTTAGATCAGCTCTAGCAAACAATCTAGCACCATCATTACTCATCATTGTATCTTCAGGAAACGAGTTCATAAAATCTTCTAGCTCAGCCTCTTCTTCTTTTGTGCCGATACCAACCATTAGCCCAGATATTGTTGGCTTGCCATCTACTGAGTTAGAAAGCAACCAGTCCATGTGTCCTTGTAAGACACTAATCTCAAGCTCTTCCATGTTTTCTGGATATTTTGCTATCAGCGCACGTCTTTGCTCGATAGTAAAGTCATATTTCTTAGAAAGTATAGTATCTATCTTGTTTATAGCATCCGTTATCCAGCCCTCTTTACTTTCATCTATATCAATAAATTTTGGCAATACTTCTACAAGTGGTTTGTGCATTAGTTTATCTATTAGAGCCTTTTCTTGCTCCTTTGACATTTTTGCATTTTCTTTTTGGATAGTGTTATCTTGTATTGGTGTATTGCTAAGTCCGTTTATGCTAGTTATCATTTTAAACTCCCCTTTACGCCTTTATATCAATGTCTCTTTTTATACCAAGCATATCTATTAGGTATTTTCCAGCTTGGTTTTCATTTAGCTCTTTTACTAAATTTAAAGGTGGCATGCTAAATTTCAAAAAGCTATCCATAAAGTCTTTGCTCTTTTTGCCGTCTTTGTCTATCTCACCAAAGAGTAGCTTTAGCATTTTTAGATTATGCTCCATCATCTTTTTAAATGAGAGTTCGTCTTCTTCATATCCCCTACGTCTATCTTCAGGAGTGCTCACAAAGCCACTTTGTAAGTCGATATAGATAAAGTCTCTTTTAGATCTAATGTGATCTTGCATATATTTAGGCATACCTGCTATATCGTTATCGGTAGCATTTATAAAGCCAGGTCCAAATTTCATCTCGCCCATAAGTTCAAACAGCTCAAATGCCCTATTAAATTCCTTGCTATCTACGCTCTTATCATAGCCTTCTCTCTTGCCTCTTGCGGTTGTCTCGCCCTCTCTTACATCAAGGTTGTTGTTTATGACAGCTGCTATAAGTCCGCCTTTGGTTATAGAGCCGTCTTTATTTGTGTATTTCTCTCCATGCGGATCCATAAATACACCACTTCCCACACTCTCCTTGCCGCCATTGTTGTTATTAAAGATATCTGTTGTTGGCTTTAGTGGCTGCCTGCCGTCTCCACCATCAAAGCTTGGGTTGAAAAAAAGCGTGCTTATCATCTGCTTATTTGACTCTTTGCCGTTAAAATCAGCCGCAGCCGAGCCAAATTCATGAATGGAGTTATGGATCTTGGTTACTTGCATACTTTGGCGGTTATAAGAAAAGCCTTGAGGGAAATTTCTTATCTCATCTAAGCTAAAGCTATCTTTTGAATTTAGTGTGTCTTCGCCAACTACTTGGGAGAGGATTTTGTAGGCATTATTTACGGTTTTTAGTATATCGATGCTGTCAAAAGCCCTTTGCATATAGTCAGACTGCGTCTCTATCCTTACTAACGACTCCAGCGTGCTTGAGTGAATTTTATATCCGCTTGGTATGCCAGCTTGCTTGTTAAACTCATCTGTAAAGTAGCCATCTTTATCTACCTTGTAGCCTAAAACCTCTGAGCTGGTTTGGTTGGTAGAAACTTTGGTTGATACCTTTATATTCTGCTCTAAATTCAAGGGGTAGCTACCAAGTGTGTTTATCATATTAGATCCTTTTAGCTTTAACTCACACCAAAGATATCGTCTTTTTTATGAAAAGATTTACCTAGTAAATTTAGCTACTTTAGCTAGAGCAAATGCCGATCTTAAGAGATGCCTAAACTACTTTTGTCTGCCTAAAGCATAAATTTGATTTAGCTCGTTAAAAGCTAAATTTATATTATCCTCGCTTGGCTTTACGGTGCTATTTTTTAGTAGCTCAAGCACTAAATTTTTAAAATTTTCTCTATCTTCTGCTAGCTTTTTAAGGCTAGCCACATCGCTCAAGCTTTTGCTTCTATGATCTTTGGTCTGGGCAGCGATGAAAGCGTTATTTAGCAAGACCTCAGGCTTTAGCGCAGTCTCCCCACCCTCTAGGATCGCAGGGTTTTCTGACTTTAAAAAGCTAATAAACAAAGCCTCTTTTTTGTAACCAGACTCCGTTTTATAGTAAGAGAGGTCTGGGTTAAAGCCACCAGTGTTTTCTTGCTCTAAATTTGCAAAATTTAGCTTTTTAAGGTTTGTTTTTATGCCTAGTTTTGATAGATCTTCGCTTAAATTTGATGCGAGCTTCATTTCATCTTCGCTACTAAAGATGTTTGTCACGACCTCGTTTTTGCGACTATTTAAAAAATCAATATTTGATCTATCGCTCAAATCTGCGTTAAAATCGATACCTTTCATCCCTTGCGAGATGTAGCCTTTTGGCAGATTTGCTAAGTCGCTCTTTGTAAAACTATCTTTATTTAAACTCTTACCCATTATCTGAGAAAAGATAGCGTAATACTGACCTATCGTGTCTGCAATGTCGATATTTTCAAAGACATCATTGTCAAAAAGCTTGCCGCTTGCGTTGCTATAAAGGACGCTATTTATATTATTTTGCTTTGTTGCGAAGTTTAGAAATTCTTTTATAGTGCTTTTGTGAAGCTTAAAGTCCTGTGGCAAGCCGGCTGCTTTATTAAAGCTAGCGTCCATAAAGCCAGCCTTATCGCTTTGATAGCCAAGCTCGTTTTTGTCTTTAAATTTCACGCTATAAATGCTTTGTTGTGTATCTTTTGTAAGCTCAAGTCTTTGTAAATTTTGTGCAATGTCTTTTGTTTTTTCATTATTTGCAAGAGCGTTTTGAAATTTGACATTTTCAGACTGCTCTTTTTGAAGTTTTCTAGCTTTTGCTTCAGTTGCTACTGAGCTATACTTTTGCGTGCTAACACTAAAAATGCTCATTTACGATCCTTGCTTATCAAATTTATATTTAGTAAGCAAGGAGTGTTCCTACTTCAAAATGAGTTTTTACTTTTTGGATGTGTTGTAATAAATTTGGTTGTAAATTTAGCTTTAAGGGCAGAAACGAAGAGTTAAATTTACTCTTCACTGCCTTCATTGATGCCAAAAAATGTATCTGTGTGGATATTTTCAAATGCTGCTTTAAGCGAAGTAAAGAGCTTTGGATTTTCTTTTTCTAAATTTGCCAAAAGCTGCTTGGTCTCATATCTCGCATGTGGCATCTTCACGTCAAATCTCATCGCAGGACACGCCTCATCGCCGACCACTCTTAGCTCATTTTTGATCGCATTTTCGCGAAGCTGTCTCTCACGCACAAAGATAAATGGTCTGATCACGACGATGCCATTTTTGGCTCTGTATTTTGGAGCAAGCGTCCTTAGCGCACCATTATAAGTAAAATTCATAAAAAAGCTCTCGGCTGCGTCGTCCAAGTGATGAGCGATCGCAAGCTTGTTAAAGCCATGGTGCAACGCATAGGTGTAGAGATAGCCTCTTCTCATGCGCGAGAAAAAGCTGCAAAAGCTAGAATTTTTGCGGATCTTTTCCTTTGATATCTCAAATATCGAGCTATCTATCACCTCGTGCTCTATGCCATGCTCGTTGCAGTGCTCGGTCAAATATGCGTAGTCCTCGCCCATGCCGTAGCTTAGCGTCACCGCCTTAAACTCAAATTTCTCAGGTGTGACGTTTTGGATGTGCTTTAGCACGTGAGCGAGCGCGAGGCTATCTTTGCCGCCACTAAGACCGAGCAAGATCTTATCTCCACCCTCTATCATCTTGTATCTAGCGTTTGTCTGACCAACCTGCCTTAGTAGCCTTTTGCTAAGCTCTATCATAAGCTCTCCACCATTTCTAGGATAAATTTAGCGCTCACGTTTGCTGAGTCTTGCAAGAATTTATCAAAGTCAAATTCCGCCTCTTCGCCAGCTCCGTCGCTGATGGCTCTAAGTATAAAAAACGGCACGCCAAGCGTCTCGCAAACTAACGCAACGCTCGCACCCTCCATCTCGGTAGCACTCGCGTTAAATATCTTTTTGATCCACTCTTTTTTCTCGTTGTCGCAGATGAACTGATCGCCAGTTGCGATGATACCTGAATTTAGGCTCATGCCCTTTTTGCTAGCGACATTTTTAGCTAGCTCATTTAGACCCTCATCGCTTTTTACAAATATGCTAGTCCCCGGCACAAAGCCGTATGGATGACCAAACGCCGTGATGTCAAGATCGTGCTGCACAAGGCTAGTGGCATATAGCATATCGCCTATCTTTAAGCTCTCATCAAGCGAGCCAGCAACTCCTGTAAAAAGCAGCTTTGAAGCCTTAAATCTCTCTATCATCAAGGTCGCAGTGATCGCCGCATTTACCTTACCGATCTTCGAGTAGGCGATGACTAGGTCTTTGCCTTTGTAGTTTGCCTCATAAAATTTATTATTTGCATATTCGGTAGTTTTATACTCGCCAACCATCTCAAGGATCGGCGTTATCTCCTCTTGCATCGCTCCAAGTATCGCTATCATCTCTCCTCCAAAATCTTCACAACCTCTTCAAGGCTCGCCATGTCAGTAACGCTGTATGTCGGTTTTTCTGTGATCTTTTTGTTTATGCCTTTTAGTGTCGCAGCACCTAGCTCGATAAAGCAATCAACCTCGTTTTCGTAGTTTTTGATGCTTTGCTTGTAGCGAACTGGATGCGTTAGCTGCTCTTTTAAAAGAACTAACGCTTCATTTTTATCAGTGTAAATTTTTGCATTTACGTTTGAAACGACTGGGGCAAAATTCGCAGCCACAACGCCCTCAAGCTCGTTTGCTAGTTTAACACTAGCTGGCTCTAGTATCTGGCAGTGGCTAGCTACTGACATATTTAAAAGCATCGCTCTTTTTGCGCCTGCTTCTTTAAATTTTGCCTCGTATTTTGCAAGGTCAGACCTCACGCCAGCTACTACTATCTGACCGTCGCAGTTGTAGTTTGCAGCGTAAATTTGCAAGCCCTCATTCTGTGCATTTTTGCAAATCTCCTCAACGACTTCATCGCTAAGTCCAAGCACCACCATCATGCCAGCATCTTTGCCAACGCAGGCTTCTTGCATAAATTTACCACGCAAATTTACAAGCCTAATCGCTTCAACAAAGCTAAATGCACCACTAACGGCAAGAGCTGTAAATTCTCCGAGTGAATGGCCTAAGCTAAATTCTGGCTTGGCTTTTATGAAATTTGAAAATGCCAGGTAGCTCATAAGCGAGTTTAAAACGATAGCTGGCTGAGTAAATTCGGTCTTATCTAGCTTATCATTTTGCGTAAATAAAAGCTCTTCAAAATCGATGCCTATGTCGTTGCAAGCGTCATTTAATAGAAGTTTTGCCGAAGAGTAATTTTCGTAAAAATCTTTCCCCATGCCAACACTTTGCGAGCCTTGACCCGCAAAAATAAAAGCAAATTTTTTCATTTTGGCTTCTTAGTGGTGATGATGTCCGTGACCGCCACAACCGCAACCACCTTCGCCATGTCCGTGACCGCCACAACACTCATGCTCGTGATCATGATCATGTCCGCCACAACCGCAAGTGTGAGCACCTGCTACCATGCCAGTTGCTTTTTCATCTTCAGTCGCGTCTCTAACTTCTAAAATTTCAACATTAAATAGCAAGTCTTTGCCAGCGTATGGGTGGTTAAAATCAACTGTCACTTCGTCATCTTTGATCTCTTTAACGATAACACGAACACTTGAGCCATCTTCATTTTGACCAAAAAGCTCCATGCCTTCATGTAGGTCTATACCGGCAAATTGCTCTTTTGGAAGTGATTGGATGGCGTCTTTATTGTATTCGCCACAACCCTCAGCTGCTTTGATATTTATAGTAGCTTTGTCGCCTGATTTTAGTTTGCTAACTTCTTCTTCAAGCTTTTCTATAATGTGACCATGTCCTGTAATAAAAGAAATTTGACCACCTTCTTGCATATTTGACTCTAAAATTTCGCCAGTATTAGCGTCTTTTAGCTCATAAAACATAGTTATAACTTGATCTTTACTCACAATAATCTCCTTGGAATTTAGTTTTGATTAATGCGAGATTATATCTAAAAAAGAGTAAATTTTAGTTTCTGTTGGGAGCAGCTTTGGCTTCTTTGCTATCTGGATAGCCTACTTTTAAAGCCTTATAAAATCTATTTGCACTTTGAGTATCACCGATCTTATCGAAGCTTATAGCTGTGTGATACAAAAGTTTTGGAGTGTAGTCAGCCTTATCTTCACTTTGTATACTTTTTTTATAGTATTGTATGGCTGTGCTGTATGATTTTTGACTATAAGCAACTTCGCCTAGATAATAATTTGAAGCACCAGTTTTATAGCCTTTTTTATTTAAGTATTCAAAATATTCAGCTGCTTCTGTGCTATTACCAGAATTTAAAAGCTTAATGCCATCAGCTAAAATGTCCTTGTCGCTTTTGCCACTGAAATTTGAAGTTGGCTTATTTTGTTGTTTTGGATTTGCATTTTGCTTTGGTTGAGCAGCGTTTTTATCCATTATCGCACCTAATTTATTTAAGGCAGCAGTAATATTTTTATAGTTTTTATCTTGTATATCTCTAGTCTCATCAACATAAGCTTTTAATGATGTTAAACTTACACCAGAATCGCTTATACCGCCATTGACTTTGGTTTCGATATCGTTCATTCTTTGCTCAAGCTTGTTCATTCTAGCACTCATGCTCTCGATCAAGCTTTGCAAACCTTGAAGTTGTTCTGAAACATTATCCATGTTTTCTTCAATATTTTGAACGCTTCTTTTGTTGCTTAGAGTTGCCTTTTCATCATCTGTTAGTCCGTATGGATTTGCGCTATCCATATTACCTGCGTCAAATGCTGAAACTTCTTGAGCTGAACCTATAGAGAAAGCGGCTCCAAGAAGAGCCGCAATGATTATTTTTTTATTCATTATTACTTACAGATTAAGGAAGTACTTTGAAATCTGCACGTCTGTTTTGAGCGTCGCAAGCTTTTGTTTTGTCTGTACAAACTGGGTTGCTTTCGCCAAAGCTTACTACAGCGATTCTATCAGCGCTAACGCCATTTCTTACAAGAGCGTCTTTAGCACTTTTAGCACGTTTTAGACCAAGAGCATAGTTATACTCATCTGTACCCCACTCGTCGCAGTTACCTTCTACTTTTATAGAAAGAGCTTGAGCGTCAGCTTGGTTGAATACTGATGCATTTGAGCTAACAACACCTTGTTGATCAGCTTTGATATTAAATTTATCAAAGTCAAAGTATACACTTTTAACTTGGCTCTCGATGTTAGCGATAAGAGCTGCTAATCTATCAGCATCACTCATGCTACCTGAGTTATCTGCAGATTGATTTGAATTTGCATTCATATCAACTTCAGGGTTTTTAGAGCTACAACCGCTCAACAATAAAGTTGCAACTGCAACACTTGCTAGAACTACTTTTTTCATTCCTTATCCTTTTTGAAAAATTTGGTCGAATTATAACATATTTTTTTTAAATATTATCAGAATATTACCAATCAATAGATTGAATTTTACCTACTTTTAGTGGAAATTGGAAACTTCTGTTCTCATTTAATCTAACAACGCCAAGCGAGCTTTGACCGCCAAGTTCTTTGATAAATACGACACTTTGACCATCACTTGAAAATCTTGGATAGTTATTTTTACCATTTGCTGTAAGCTGACGGATAAAATCTGTTTGAGTTGAGATCAGATAGATATTAAAACCACCACTAGCCTCTCTACTTGAATAAACTACATAGTTTTCAAAAGTGCTTACTGAGTTGTTGTTTTTACCATGAAATACCATTTGCTCAACACTTCCGCCTGAAGTTGCAGGTGTTGCGAAGATGTTTGGATATCCAAGTCTATCTGAGACAAAAACTATTCTGCTGTCATTATCTACAAAATTTCCATTTACGTCAATGCCTGGATAGTTTGTTATCTGAGTTAAATTCTTACTACCTGTGTTGTAGATAAAAATATCTGGCTGATCTTTTGGCGCCATAGTTAATAAAATTTTGCTTCCATCTTTGCTAACGTCTGAAGCTATAAGCATACCAACGCTGTCGATTATCTTCGTTTTTGTGCCTGAATTTAGGTCATATCTAAACAAAGTTGGTTTGTTATTCACATAAGATGTATAGTAAAATTTACTTTGATCAGCTCCTGCCCATTTAGGGAAGATGTTTAGACCACCGCTTACGATTGTCTTTTGATATGTAAGCGTGTAATCAGCCACTATAATAGAGCTTTGGCGAGCCGAAGTGTATTTTGCTAGGATGATAAATTTCTCCATCCAGCCAACTGGTGGTAAATTTAGCTCATTTGTTAGCTCAACTATACTTTTGTGTGCCAAAAACGGATACTTTGCACCATCAGGCATGTTATAAACTCTCTCATACCTTGTAGTTGCAGTCTTTGCGTCGATGAGTTTTACTCTTAAAGTAAGAGGTGAGCCCATAGAGCCTTCAAGAGCATATCTAAAGATAAGCTCAACACCTTTGTCACTCATTGTATTTGTAGCTGCTGTTCCCTCGTAGGTTGAAGGCACGTGATCTTCGATAACCTCAAAGTCTGAGCTAACTTTCAAGTCACCTAGCATGATCTTAAAGAATTTATCTTTAAAGCCTGCATCACTAACAGCTGTAGTTGCATCTTGCAAAGCTATCTTTGGCAAAGCAACACCTTGGTTTATAACAGATATCGTCGCATCAGCAGCATAAAGCCCTAGAGCAACGCACAAAAAAAGAAGAATTTTCTTCATCTCTACTCCGTAAATTTATAAATTTTAGTTTATTTTATCTTCTAAATTTAAATTAAAAGTAGTACTTTTGTCTGGATTAAATGGAAATTTCTCTGCAGTAAGCTTTTCCAGGCACTCTCTAACCTTTGCATTAAACTCTTCATTATATGATAGCTCTAAAATTTCATAGCTAAAATTTCCACTTTGATCTATCATGACTTTTACTTTGGCAAGGTTTGCAGAGTCAGCTTTATAGCTTTGCCATCTTCTTTGAATTTGCTTTGTTATGGCTCCCATCAACGGATCATAAGTGCCTGTCATTTGTGACTTTGGAGCTGTTGGATTTTGATCTATCTTTAGGCTCTTGATGATGTCGCTAGCCTCTTTTGCAGCTTTTGAGCTAGAAGCCTCGCTTTTTTTGCGGCTTTGTACTTTATTCTCAGCCTTTTTTATACCATCATCTTTTTTAAGCTTAGTCGAGTCTATATCACTAAAGAGATCTTTTATATTTGGCTCTTTTGGTTTTGGCTTTTCAACTGGCTTTGGCGTAGGTTTAGGCTCAGGTTTTGGCTCTGGCTTAACATCCTCTTTAGGCTCTTCACTAGGTTTTGGGATTTCAGACTTTGGTTCTGGTTTCTTAGGCTCAGGTTTTGGCTCTTCTTTTGGAGGAGTTGGCAAGCTTGGGGTTGGTAATGGCTCATCTGGCACAACAGGTTTATTTGTAGTCTCTTGTTTGTCTTCTTCTGACTCTTTTTTAGGTTCTGGTTTTGTCTCTTTTACGACCTCTTTTGCTTGTTTTGGCGCTTTTATGGTTTGATCAACTTCTCTATCAACCATAACTACGTCCATAATAGCATCTTTGTCATCAGTATATTTTTTAGGAGGTTCGCTAAAAAAAGTAAGCTTTATAAACAAAGCAAGCACAATGATAATGTAAATGCAAAACGCTACAAAAAATGAACTAAGCGTTGGAAATTTAACTTTATTAGGCATCTTAACCGTTTGTCTCTAAAGCTACTTTATTAAAACCAGCACCTTTTAAAGTCTTTAATACAAACATAACATCATCGTATTTTAAATTTTTATCAGCCTTTATGTATATAGGCGAGGTTTTGTCATATTTTGCACTCATTAGTGCAATGTTATCTGGAAGTTCTGCAAGGCTCATTGTACTTTGATCTATCCTAACTTGTCCTTGTGCATTTATAGACACTATAAGATCTTTTTGTTTAGACGTAGATGTTTTTGCCTTTGAGCCATCTGGCAATGTTATATCTTCTTGATATGTTATAGTTGGCATTGTAACCATTAAAATAGCCAACAAAACAAGCATGATATCAACAAGAGGCGTTATGTTTAACTCTGGTGTTTCGTCGTCAAATTTAAGAGCCATCTATAACGTCTCGTCATCTTTTTTAAGTGCTATCATAACGTCAGCTTGACGCTCGATAACGCTCATTAGTTCGTAAGCTTTTCTTTTTATAAGCAAGTTAAATGTATATGCTGGGATCGCAACAAAAATTCCGCATCCAGTAGCGACAAGCGCTTCAGAGATAGCTGGGGCTATAACTCCAAGAGATGAGCCTGCACCATTTCCTAGCTGCGAAAATGTTTCCAAGATAGATACGACTGTTCCAAAAAGACCGATAAATGGAGAAGTAGAAGCTATTACGCTAAGCCATGTAAGCCCACTTGTAGCATTTTTTTCGGCAATACTTATGCAAACATTTAGCTTTTCTTTCGAAATTCTACCACTTGCACACTTCTTTAAAGATGAGTCATTTGGTATATTTTTAGCGCCCATAAGTAGTGCTTCAAGCGCATTTTGCTCGCGTTTTTGCCAAGCTCCTATGCCAGCCATTCTTGAAAAGAGAATTGTAAAACTAACTATAAAATATATTGACAACCAAGTTAAAACTATAATTGTAATAAAACTACTTCTTTGAATGTAATTTAAAAATATATCTATTCCGCCCACTTATCTTGCTCTCACTACATTTTCCATTTTTGATATAGTTGCTGCAAAAGCATTTGTATCACTACTCATACTCTCTATCAAATTTCTAGCAGCTTCTAATGAATTTGCAAGCTCGCTTTCACTATTGCCAGAGACATAGACCGCACCGTCAGCTAGTATTACTACTTTGCCTTCATCGATCTTTGCGTAGCCCCAGTTGATAGCAACTACATCATGCTTTTTATGCTTATCTTCTATATCTATAATACCTGCTTTTAAAAGAGATATTAATGAGGCGTGGTTTGGCAAAACACCAAACTCACCCTCGCTACCTGGAAGCACTACACTACTCACGTCATCATTAAATATCTGACCCTGAGGAGTTACGATTTCTAAATGTACTTTATCCATTACGCTTCCTTTTTAAATTTAAGCCTTAAGTTTTTCAGCTTTAGCTAAAGCCTCATCTATATTTCCGACCATATAGAATGCTGCTTCTGGTAGATGATCATATTTACCTTCTAAAATTCCCTTAAAGCCAGCGATATTTTCGTCAAGACTTACATATTTACCAGGGCTGCCAGTAAATACTTCAGCAACGAAGAATGGTTGAGATAAAAATCTCTCTATCTTTCTTGCTCTATCAACTGTTAGCTTATCTTCTTCGCTAAGCTCGTCCATACCAAGGATAGCGATGATATCTTGAAGGTCTTTATATTTTTGAAGCACAGCTTGAACGCCGCGAGCCACTTTGTAGTGATCTGCTCCTAAAATTTGAGGATCGAGCATTCTTGATGTTGAGTCAAGTGGATCAACAGCCGGATATATACCTTTTTCTGCGATCGATCTGTTAAGAACTGTTGTAGCATCAAGGTGAGCAAAAACAGTCGCAGGAGCTGGGTCTGTAAGGTCGTCAGCTGGAACATAAACAGCTTGAACAGATGTGATCGAACCTTTTTTGGTTGATGTGATCCTCTCTTGGAATTTACCCATCTCACTTGCAAGAGTTGGCTGATAACCAACAGCTGATGGGATACGTCCAAGTAGAGCTGACATCTCTGCACCTGATTGAGAGAAACGGAAGATGTTATCGATAAACATCAAAACGTCAAGTCCCATCTCATCACGGAAGTACTCAGCCATTGTAAGACCAGTTAGTGCGATACGGTTTCTTGCTCCTGGTGGTTCGTTCATTTGGCCGTAGCACAAGGCAACTTTATCCAAAACGTTACTTTCTTTCATTTCGTGATAAAGGTCGTTTCCTTCACGAGTTCTCTCACCAACGCCTGCAAATACAGAATAACCGCTGTGTTTAAATGCAACGTTGTGGATAAGCTCCATAATAATAACCGTTTTACCAACACCAGCACCACCAAATAGACCAACTTTACCACCCTTTGCATAAGGAGCTAGAAGATCAACTACCTTGATACCAGTTTCAAAAATTTCACTCTTTGTGCTTTGCTCTTCAAATGGAGGAGGATCGCGGTGGATAGACCAGTGCTTATCAAAATTTATACCCTCGCCCTCGTCGATCAAATCGCCAACTACGTTAAAAATTCTACCCAAAACTTTTTCGCCAACTGGCACACTTATAGGTGCACCAAGCGCTTTCGCCTCTAAGCCACGAGTCAGACCCTCACTCATATCCATAGCGATCGTTCTAACTCTATTATCACCTAGGTGAGCAGCAACTTCTAATATTAGTTTATGTTTCTTGCCCTCAACCTCAAAGAAAACTTCGATAGCTTCATTGATCTTCGGCAAGTAGTCATTAAAGTCAACATCGACCACAGGGCCCATAACTTGACTAATAACACCCTTCATTCATACTCCTTTTATTTCATTGATTCAACACCACTGATAATCTCGATAAGCTCAGTGGTAATAGACTCTTGTCTTGCTTTGTTGTAAGCAAGATTTAACTGTTTTACACGCTCTTTAGCATTGTTTGTTGCATTATCCATAGCTTGCATTCTAGCGCTGTGCTCAGCCGCCAAAGAATCAACCAAAGCATAATACATACTATACTCAAAATATTTATTGAGCAATTCATCCATAATCTTAGTATAGTTGTCTTCTGGTTCAAATTCCATCAAAGAATTTGTCTCAACCGCAACTATCTTAGACGGCTCAATAGGCACAATATCATTTACTCTAATCTCTTGAGAAATCATATTTTTATAGCCATTGTGTATTAGCACTACTTTATCTGTTATGCCGTTTGTAAAGTCATCAATGGCATCTTTTATGATCTTTTGAGCTTTTTCATAAGTAGGAGAAGAGCTAGCTCCGACATAAGTCTCAAGTAGTTCAACGCCTTGGAAATTGAAAAATTCTATACCTTTTTTACCAACAGCTCTTAGTCTAACTTTAATCTTTTTGGCTTTTAGCTCATCGATCATGCGCCTAACTGTCTTTATAGTCTGGACATTAAAGCCACCGCAAAGTCCTTTATCAGCCGTCACAAATATAATATCAACCTTTTCTACACTTTTTGTTGTGTTAAAAAATTTACTCTCAGTCATAACTGAAGCGTATTGATTGATCTTATAAGCTATCTCTGATAAAACCTCATTGATCTTAAGTGCATAAACTCTAGAGTAGCGTGCAGCCTCTTCAGCTTTGCGAAGCTTTGCTGTAGAGACAAGCTTCATCGCACGCGTCGTCTTTTGAGTGTTCTGGACACTCTTGATCTTTCGTTTTATATCTTTTAAATTTGACATATCTTAGCCCTAGTTAGCGGCAAAAGTCGCTTTAAAATCTTTCAACGCTTTATGTAAAATTTCTTCTACTTCTTTATCAAGAACTTTTTTAGTTCTGATCTGCTCAAAAATTTCAGGGTATTTTGCCTCGATATATGGATATAACTCAGCTTCAAATTTTGTTACATTTGCAGTTGCAACATCATCTAAATAGCCCTTTGCACCAGCAAATATAATAACTACTTGATTCTCAACTGGAAGCGGAGAATATGGAGGTTGTTTTAGCACTTCAACCATCTTTTGACCACGCTCTAGTTGTTTTCTTGAGCTCTCGTCAAGGTCACTTGCAAACTGAGCAAAAGCTTGTAGTTCGCGGTACTGTGCAAGGTCTAGTCTTAGCGTACCAGATACTTGTTTGATAGCTTTGATCTGAGCTGCACCACCGACACGAGAAACAGAAAGACCAACGTTGATCGCTGGGCGGATACCTGAGTTAAATAGGTCACTTTCAAGGAAAATTTGACCATCTGTAATAGAAATAACGTTTGTTGGAATATAAGCTGAAACGTCGCCCGCTTGAGTCTCGATAATAGGTAGAGCCGTTAAAGATCCAGCACCTAGCGCGTCATTTAGCTTACTTGCTCTTTCTAGAAGTCTTGAGTGAAGGTAGAAAACGTCACCCGGGTAAGCTTCACGACCTGGTGGTCTTCTTAAGATCAAAGACATCTCACGGTAAGCAACCGCGTGTTTTGACAAGTCATCATAGATGATTAGTGCGTGGCGAGAGTTATCTCTAAAGTATTCACCCATTGTTACGCCAGCGTATGGTGCAAGGTATTGAAGCGCAGCTGCGTCACTAGCACCAGCATTTACAACTATCGTGTAGTCCATAGCGCCATATTCTTCAAGTTTTTTAACTACTTGAGCAACGGTTGATTGTTTTTGACCGATAGCTACATAGATACAAATGACATCTTGACCTTTTTGGTTGATGATAGTATCGATAGCAACTGTTGTTTTACCAGTTTGGCGGTCGCCGATGATTAGCTCTCTTTGGCCTCTACCGATTGGCACAAGTGCGTCGATAGCTTTGATACCTGTTTGAAGTGGCTCATGAACGCTTTTTCTAGCCATGATACCTTTTGCTTTTTCTTCGACAAAACGAGATTCAGTAGCTTCGATTGGACCTTTTGCGTCGATTGGCTCACCGAGTGAATTTACAACACGGCCGATCAATGCGTCACCAACTGGCACACGTAGAAGTTTTTTAAGTCTTTTTACAGAGCTTCCTTCTGTGATACCGCTAGTTTTTCCAAGGATAACTATACCAACACTGCTCTCTTCAAGGTTAAGAGCCATACCCTTTTCGCCGCTTTCAAACTCAACCATCTCACCAGCCATAACGTTTTTCAAACCATAAACGTTAGCAACGCCATCAGCGACTGAGATGACTTTACCGGTCTCTTCTACATCAACACTTAAATCAAAATTTTCAATACGCTCTTTGATTATCGTGCTAATTTCGTCAGCTTTAATTTTTGCACTCACGCTTTCACTCCTTTTTAAATTGCTTTTAATATATATTCACTCATTTGACTTTTTAGTCTGTCGATAGAGAAATTTACCTCGACACCTAAATCGTCTAACTCAACTTTTATACCGTTGTAATCGCTCTTTGAGCCATCAAGCTTGATCTTAGAGTTAAATTTCTTAGAGAAATTCTCTTCCAAAGCTTTTAGCTGCTCAGCGCTTAGATCAAAATTTCCAACAACTTCGCCGCGATATGTATTTTCAAGCAAAGATTGCTCTATCTTTATCTCATCTAGTATCGCAGGTATAAGCTCTAGTCTTTTGTTCGCACCAAGAAGCTTAATAAAATTTGCAAATTTAGCATCTTGATTTTTAACCAAAGATAGTACAAACTCAACCTTTTGTGAAGCCTTTAGTGTTGGCAAACTTATAATACTTTTAAATTTATCGCTAGCAAAAGCAGCAGCTAGCTCTGATAAATTTTCAACAAATGCATTAAGCTCATTGGACTTTACGTCGCTTAAGATCGCCTTTACGTATTTTTTAGCTACTACTTCATTCATTAGCTAACCTTTTTAAGTATGATATTTACAAGCTCTTTTTGATCGACTTTTAGGCTATCACTTGAGAAAATGTCGCTCAAAATTTCATTTACAACGCCTTTTGTCATCTTGCGCTCTTCAAATTCTTTTTGCTCTTTGTAGCCTTTTTCGATATTTGCGATATCGTTTTGAGCCTCTTTTTTAACTTTAGCAGCTAAATTTACAGCCTCTTTTTTCGCAGTTTCGATTAGAGCATTTGCATTTTGCTTAGCCTCTTCTACACGCTTTAAAACGTCATCTTTTTTGGCTTTTGACTCACGAAGCTTCTCTTGGATGCTCTCAAGCTTATTTGCGATCCTATCGATCCTGCTTTGATAAAGAGCTTTTAGTGGCTTAGCAGCAAAATAGACCAAAATAGCAAAGAAAAGTAAGAAGTTTAGCGTTCTCTCGACTATGTCGTAGTTTGTTCCACCATGCTCGCTAGCGTATGCTAGAAATGGAAGTGCTAGAAAAAATAAAATTTTTATCTTCATAAATTTCCTTTAAATTTTAGAGAGCTTAGCGTTTAAAGCTGCTCTAAGCTCAGGTAGTTTAGCTGATAGATCTGCCTTTAGGCTATCTTTTTGAGAGCTTAAAGCGTTTAGGAATTCGTTATAATCAGCATCTAAACTACTTTTTACCGCATTTATCTCTTTTAAAGACTCTTCCTTTGCCAAATTTAAGGCTTCTTGTCTTATTTTGTTAGCCTCAGATCTTGCATTTTGTATGATCTCTTCGATCTCTTTTTCATGAACGCTTAAGTCGCTTGCATTTTTGCTAGTGCTCTCTTCGTCATTTTTTATAGAGGCATTTCTGTCGTCTATAAATTTGAGCATTGGCTTATATAGCAAAGGATTTAAAATGGCGATCAAGACAAAGAAAACGATAGCCGTTAAAAGCATCAATGGCACATCTATTTCTAACATCCACTCTCCTTATTTTGTTATTAAGTTTTATTTAATATTCAAATCAAAGTCTGATTTTACAATAAATTACTAAAAATAAAAATAAATTTGTAATTCTATTTTAGCTTAGCGATAAATTCTTCTACCTGCGAAATATCGCTAAATTCTAATATTAAATTTTTAGATTTTACTTTCGTCTTTATCTTTAAATTTTTAAAAATTTCTTGTAAATTTGATAGTTTTTTGCTCATTTCTTCTGAAATTTGAGGTTTTGGCTCTTTTACTTCTTCTTTATTTTTTATCTTTTTTACTAAAATTTCTGTATCTCTAACACTTAGTTTTTGTCCAATGATCGTATCAACAACCATTCTTTCTTCTTCGCTACTAAGTCCTACGATGACTTTAGCGTGGCCTTGCGTGAGCTTATCTTCTTGCAAAAGTCTTTGCGTATAGTCGCTAAGCAGCAAAAGTCTCATCGTATTTGTTATCTGAGTTCTGCTCTTATGGATGATGTTTGCTAGGCCATCTTGTGTGATCTTATACTCGTTTATGAGCTCTTTATATGACTTTGCAAGTTCGATTGGATTTAAATTTTCACGTTGTATGTTTTCTATAAGCGCAAGCTCTCTTAAATTTTGAGACTTGATATCAGCGATGATCGCCTTTATCTTGCTTGCTCCAAGCATCTTTGTAGCACGGTATCTTCGCTCACCAGCTATTAACATATAGCCGTCATCTTTTTTGATGACGATTATTGGTTGTATGAGACCGTGCCTTTTAATGCTGGCACTTAGCTCTTTTAAGGCCTCTTCGTCAAAATGCGTTCTTGGTTGGTATGGGTTTGGTAAAATTTCATCTATATTTATCTCTTCGACTATCTCAGAGTCGTTTAAATTTGCGATCTCTTTGCTGTAGGCCTGCTCTACATCTTCAAGTATCGCACTAAGTCCGCGCCCTAATCCACCTTTTTTCGCCATTTTTTTCCTTATTTTTTAGTTTAAAATACAATATGCCAAATTTTGATACGCGATCGAGCCTGGTGATTTTATATCATAAAGTATCACCGGCTTGCCAAAACTTGGGCTTTCAGCAAGTTTTACGTTTCTTGGAACGACAACAAATTCATCCTTGCCGTCCTTGCTCTTAAAGAGCTTATTTTCAAAATGCTGCTTTAAATTTGCAATGGTCTCTTTTGAGAGATTGTTTTGCGAGCTAAACATCGTTGGCAAAAAGCCCTTTATATTTAGCTTTGGATTTATCGTTTTTTTGATGATCTTTACAGTGTTTAGGATCTGCGCCAAGCCCTCAAGTGCGTAAAATTCGCACTGGATCGGGATGATCACACTATCGCTTGCACTAAGAGCATTTATCGTGATGCTGCCAAGTGCTGGAGGACTATCGATGATGATAAAATCATAGTCGCCCACAACTTCTGAAATTTTGTTTTTAAGGATTAGTTTATAGTCCTTACTTTGGTCGTTAAATTCTTGCTCGATGCCGACAAGTCCTATGTTTGACGGAGCTAAAAAAAGCGTTGGGATCTCAGTTTTTAGTACGATTTGTGAGAGCTTTTTTCTATCTGTTAAGACGTGATAGATGTTAAACTCGTAGTCGCTTCTGCTAAAACCAAGTCCTGTCGTCGCGTTTGCCTGCGGATCGATATCTATTAATAATACTTTTTTCTCAGCAACTGCCAGTGATGCGGCTAAATTTACGGCCGTTGTGGTCTTGCCAACGCCGCCTTTTTGGTTAGCTATTGTTATTATCTCGCTCATCTTAACGAATATACCTTTTCCCCATTTAATAATATCGCTCCATCCTCGCAAATTTCAGCATCCTGAAGCGAAACAGCTCTATTTGCAATATGCGTAATAAAACTTTTTGACTTGCAAAAGTCTATCCTAAATTTGCTAAAAATTGGCTTCCATAAAATCTTTTTATCAAGCATGCTAACAAAGCCCCAAACTAGCTCTTCTACGCTAGCTTTTATGTCTAAAATGCCCGCATTTTCGGGCGCATTAGCTAAATTTATCCCCATGCCACAAATGTAAATTTCATCCACTTTATTTGTCAAAGTGCCGCCTATTTTACGCTCGTCCACGTAAAAATCATTTGGCCATTTTAGCCAGCACTTTGAGCCAAGTTCGCTCAAAACTTCACGCATCAACATAGAAAAATATATCGAGATCGAGGGCGGAGGTATGTCGCTTGGCAGCTCATCTTCGCTTACACAAAATGACATAAATAAATTTCCGCCAAGCCCCTCCCAGCTGTTGCCACGGCTGCCGACCCCTTTTGTTTGATTGTATGCCACGACCATGTGCGGGGGCTTTATCTCGCCGTTTTTTAGGGCGTCTATCAAAAATTCCTGCGTCGAAGGCAGGCTTTGGATAAACTCAACCTTCAAATCACACCTTAAATTTATAGAAGTGATTTACCGGATTTTGTCCGCCGCCGATGATGACCGCGTTTTTAATAGCATTAAAGATATAATCATGCGCGTTTTTCACGCTTTCTTTTAGACTATGGCCATTTGCTAAATTTGAAGCGATCGCGCTTGATAGCGAGCAGCCTGAGCCGTGAGTAGCAGTTGTTTTTATGCGCTCATCGCTAAAAATTTCATACTCGCTACCATCATAAAATATATCAAGCGACTTGCCGTCAAGCTCGCCACACTTTAGATAAACGCTCTTTGTGCCAAATTTCAAAAGCTCCTTGCAAGCCTCTTTTAGCTCGCTCTCGCCCTTTAGCTCACGCTTTAAAATTTCACGCGCTTCAAAGATATTTGGCGTGATCACGCTAGCAAGCGGGAAAAGCTCCTCCACGATGGCGTCTTTTGCAGCACCTTCTAGCCAGATGTCGCCATTTTTACAGCTCATGACTGGGTCAAGCACGACTGGCGGTAAATTTTTGATCTCTCTTAGCGTTTTTGCGATGCTTTTGATGATCTCAACGCTTGGAACAACGCCTATTTTTATCACATCAACTCTTATATCATCAAATATCGCTCTTATCTGATCCTCGATGAGCTTTGGTTCAACTAACTGCATGCCAAATATGCCCTTTGTATTTTGAGCAGTGACCGCCGTAATCGCTCCCATCGCATATACGCCGTGTGCTATAAAGACCTTTATATCAGCTAAAACTCCGGCTCCGCCGCTTGGATCAACACCTGCTATACTTAGCGCATTTTTCATATTTTCTCCTATTAAATTTGATTATTACTCTATCTTGTCGCCAACACTAAGACGCTTACCATTTATATATGCTTTTGCGTTTGTTGGCTTTTTGCTTGGCTCTTGAAGCTCGTAAATTTTAACTGCACCACCCTTACAAGCTACCACAACGTGATCTTTTTCTACGCTTAAAATTTCTCCGCTTTTGCCACTTTTGTCGCTTAGCTCAAGCGATAAAATTTTTAGTCCGCTTGCTAGATAAAGCCCTGGCCAAGGTGTGAGCGCACGAAATTTATTATAAATTTGCCCAGCCTCTTCGTCAAAGCTAAAAAGCCCGTCGCTCTTGCTTATCTTTTTGCAGTGCGAGGCCTGCGCGTCGTCTTGCTTTTGTGGCTTTAAATTTTCAAAATTTTTAAGCACTTTTACGATTAGCTCACCGCCAAGCTCGCCAAGCTCACTAAAAAGCTCGCTTGACATCTTACTCTCGCAAGGCGTGTAGATGAAGTCTAGCATATCGCCAGTATCAAGGCCAGCGTCCATCAGCATAGCTGTGACGCCAGTTTGCTTCTCGCCTGCTAGGATCGCGCTTTGAATGGGGCTAGCTCCTCTATATTTTGGCAAGATCGAAGCGTGTAAATTTATACAAGTTGCCACGTCAAGCACACTCCTAGGCAAAATTTTGCCATAAGCTGCCACCACGATAAATTTAGGCTCAAATGCCTTTAGCTCGGAAACCACCGCCTCATCTTTTAGTGTATTTGGTGTAAGGACTGGCACGCCTCCTAGCTCATTTTGTGCGTAAATTTTGACCTCGCTTGGGGTTAAAATTTGCTTTCTGCCAACTGGTTTATCAGGCTGGGTAAAGACCGCTTTTATGTTAAAGCCAGCCTCTTTTAGGTGCCTAAGTATCCTAACAGCATAATCAGGCGTCCCCATAAAAACTACATTCATCACTTTCCTTTAAATTTCAACGACTTTTATTTTGATCTGCGTTTTTGCTGCTTGGCGGCCAAGAGGCGCATGGATCTTTCTGCCAGCTAATCTTTTGCAATACTAAATTTCTTAGCTCATTAACGCTAACTTTGCCACTACGATCAAGATCTAGCCTTTTAAATTCATCACTAGTGCATAGATCTGGCGCTATTTTTAGCGCTGATGGCACCTTACAAGCCGTCCACTCATCTAAATTTAGTGCGCCGTCGCGGTCTATGTCATTGTAATGCAAAAACATATATGCTGGATCGGCTGGCTCGCAGCTATATGCACCAAGGCAAAATAACATAATGCAAAAAATTTTCTTCATTTTATACTCTTAAATTTCTAAGTTCAAAGCACTAAAAAGTCGCAACTCAAAGCTCCTTTTTTAGCAGCTCAAGCAGTGCAAATTTAAGTTCGTCGATGTTCTCGTTTGTCGCTGATGAGATTGGCAAAACAAAGTATGGTTTTTTGGCGTCAAAGCTGTATAGGTCTTGCTTATAGACAAATTTACCAACTTGATTTGGCTCTAAATTTATGCTTTTCATAAATTCGCTTATATTTTCATCTAAATTTTCCGCCGCATCGACTCTGGTGATCGCGATAGCATAGTCCCTTCCAGCAAGTACGCTTGAAAATTTAGCGACCTCCTCTTTTAACACGCTAAACTGCTCGCTCATGCTTCTGTAATTTGCACTATCTATCATAAAAAGCAAAATTTTATTTCTCTCGATGTGCTTTAAAAACTGCACGCCAAGGCCGCGTCCGTCGCTCGCTCCCTCAATGATACCAGGGATGTCAGCCATGACAAAGCCACTAAACTGATCGACCTCGACAAGTCCGAGCTTTGGCGTAAGCGTGGTAAATTCGTAGTTTGCTATCTGTGGTTTGGCGTTTGAGACGGCTGAGATAAGGGTTGATTTACCAACATTTGGAAAGCCAACAAGACCCACGTCAGCGATCAGCTTTAGCTCAAGCCTAACCTCTACGCTCTCTTCTGGCATGCCCTTTTGAGCGTACTCTGGGGCTTGGTTGATAGAGTTTTTAAAGTGGAAATTTCCAAGTCCGCCCTTGCCACCTTTTAAAAATAGCGTCCTTTGCCCCTCTTCTACCATGTCGCAAAGCAGCTCGTTTGTCTGTGCGTCATAGACCGCCGTTCCTGGTGGCACGATGAGCTCTAGGCTCTCACCCTTTTTGCCAGTCATGCGTCTGCCCATGCCAGCCTCGCCGTCGCTCGCTCTCATCGCCTTTTTGCCCTTGTAGTTTGCCAGTGTGTGGGTGTTGTTGTCGCAGACAAAATAGACATCTCCGCCGTCACCGCCATCTCCGCCGTCTGGGCCGCCTAAAATGACGTGCTTTTCGCGGCGAAAGCTTACTGCACCAGCTCCGCCATGGCCTGAGCTTAGGGTTAATTTCACGCTATCTATAAACATTTTTTACCTTAAATTTATCTATTTTTTGTTTTTAAATTTAGGGTGGATTATATCTTTTAAATGATTAAAATTTGTTTTGCGTTTAAAATCTCACTTTGTTTTTAGCATCTTATAAATTTAGAAAATCAGCCAAATTTTTGCCTAAATTTCATAAAATGGCGCAAAAGGATAGAGAATGAAAACACTTACGATTATTGATACTTTTGGCTTCTTTTTTAGGCTTTATTACGCTATGAGCGGGCTTAAAAATCGCGAGGGCAAACCAAGTGGCATGATAAGTGGCTTTGCAAATTTCATAGCAAGCCTAAAAGACGAGTACCAAAGCGACTACCTCATCTTCGCACTTGATAGCAAGGGCAAGACCCTGCGTCATGAAATTTTGGGCGAATACAAGGCAAACAGGAGCGAGCCGCCAGCACAGCTAAAAGAGCAGCTGCCAGTTTGTATAGATATGATAGAAAAAATGGGACTTTACAGCCTTAGCCGCGAGGGCTACGAGGCTGATGATATCATCGCAAGTGCGGTTAAAATTTGCAAAGATAAAGATATATTTGTGCGAATAGTCACGCATGATAAAGACCTTTACCAGCTCATAGAAGACGGCAAAGTGAGCATCTACAGCCCACAAAGCAAGATCGACCACGATAGCGCTAGCTGCTTTGAAAAGTATGGCGTCTATCCAGCGCAGGTTAGGGACTTTTTAGCGATCGCAGGAGATAGCTCGGATAATATCCCAGGCGTAAAAGGTATCGGCGCAGTGGGAGCTAAGAAGCTTTTAGCCGAGTATGGTAGCTTAGAGGGAATTTATGAAAATTTAGCCCTTGTTAGAAACGAACGCACCAAAAATATGCTAGCAGCCGCAAGGGACGAGGCCTTTTTGAGCAAAAAGCTAGCCACGCTATTTGATGACGCCATCACTTCGCTTGATCTTGAGCACTCTAAATTTCCAGAGCAAAATCCTCTGATAAATATCTCAGAAATTTTAAAAGAGTACGATCTAAACAGGCTTCTTAAGAGTTTGCAAAAAGAGGAAAATGCTGAATTTAAACTTGGCTTTAGAGCAAATTTACTACTTGATGAGGCAAGCATCGAAAAGCTCTTATCAGACGTCACACCAGAGACCATCGTCGCCTTTGACACCGAGACCACGGGCGTTGATAGCAAGAGCGCAAAGATCGTTGGTTTTAGCTTTTGCTTTAACGACGAGGACGCCTACTACGTGCCGGTAGCTCACAACTACCTAGGCGCGCCAAAGCAAATAGACCTAAAATTTGCCACTTGGGCGGTAGGACAAATTTATAAAGGCTGCGTGATCGGACAAAATTTAAAATATGATTTTGAGATAGTAAAAAACAACCTTGGGCTAAATCCGCCTGCAAATTTCAAAGACACGATGATACTTGCGTGGCTTAGCGATCCAAACTCGAGTGTGGGCATGGACGCGCTAGCAAAGAGGCTCTATGACTACGACACGATCAAATTTGAAGATATGGTCAAAAAGGGGCAGACTTTTGGCGATGTGCCTCTAGAAAATGCCGCTAAATACGCCGCTGAGGACGCTTGGATAACGCTTAAATTTTATAAAACTTTTCAAAACACGCTTGATAAAAATTTACTCACCCTTGCCGATATGCACGAGTTTCCTTTTATCCTTACGCTTTTTGACATGGAGCAAAACGGCATCAAGATAAACGAAGCCAAAATGCAAAAGCTCATCCTTGAAAACGACACCAAACTAAAGGCGCTAACAAGTGAAATTTACGAGCTAAGCGGCGAAAATTTCAACATAAACTCAGTAAAACAGCTTGGTGTCATACTTTTTGAGCATCTAAAGCTTCCAAGCAAAAAGAAGACAAAAACAGGATATAGCACCGATGAGAGCGTGCTAGCTGAGCTCATAGACGCTCATCCGGTGATTGAAAAAATTTTAGCTTACAGAGAGCTATATAAACTGCAAAGCACCTACTGCGAGCCACTTTTAGCGCTTGCGAAAAAGGACGAGGGCTCACGAATTTACACGAGCTTTTTGCAAACTGGCACGAGTACTGGCAGACTTTCAAGCAAAAATCCAAATTTACAAAATATCCCGGCTCGTGGCAACCTCGCAAAGGACGTCAGAGAGTGCTTTGAAGCGCGCGAAGGGTATAGTTTTGTGGGGCTTGACTACAGCCAGATCGAGCTTAGGCTACTAGCTCACTTTAGCTGTGATCCTGCGCTTCTTGAGGCGTTTAAAAATGACGAGGATATCCATGCAAGGACGGCTATTAGCATATTTGGTAGCAGCGACGGGCAAAATAGAGCCGTGGCAAAGAGTATAAATTTTGGTCTCATTTACGGCATGGGCTCAAGCAAACTAGCAAATCAAGTAAATATCACAAGAGCTGAGGCAAAAGAGTATATAGAGCGCTATTTCAAGGCTTTTGAGACGATCAAAGAGTTTTTGGAGAGCATAAAAATTTCAGCTAAAAACGAGGGCTTTGTGCAGACGCTGCTTGGAAGAAGGCGCTACTTTGACTTTAAAAGTGCCACACCTATGCAAATAGCTATGTTTGAGCGCGAGGCGGTAAATACGGTCTTTCAAGGCTCTGCGGCAGATCTTGTCAAGATGGCGATGGTAAAAGTTAGAGCAAATTTAGATGAAAATGCAAAAATGCTACTTCAGATCCACGACGAGCTAATTTTCGAGGTCAAAGACGAATTTACGCAGGAATTTGGCAAGGCGACACAAAAGACGATGGAAGAAATTTACACGCTAAATGTGCCACTTAAAACATCGCTAAATATCGCCAAAAACTGGGGCGAACTAAAATAGAGCAAATTTTGGCTAACAAGAGGGACAATAGTCTTTAGTACCAAACACACTGCAAAAACTAGAGAAATTTTAGAAGCAGCAATAAATAATGCGCTTTAAATTAGCGTAAATTTTAAAGCGCATTTATAAGCAACCAAGCATCAATTTACCTACTTTATAAACCCAACCTGCGGTAAAATTTCAGCTAATGCCTCGTCCTTTTTCTCGTTAAATTTGACCTTATTTTGCTCAAAAAGGTTGTTTCCGTGTGCGTCGATCGAGACTATTAGCGGGCCAAACTCTTTTACACGGCACTTCCAAAGGGTCTCTGGCATACCAAGCTCCGTCCAGTCCGCACTCTCTATCTCCTCAACCTGCGTCGCAGCCACTACCGCACAGCCTGCCGGAAACACGCAGTGAATCGCGCCAAACTCCTTACATCCGCTCATCGTGCCCTCACCCATGCCGCCTTTACCGACAATGAGACGAACTCCAGTTTTTGCGATAAATTCTCGCTCAAATTTCTCCATTCTCATGCTAGTCGTAGGCCCAACCGAGACCATCTCAAAGCTTTTTTCGCCTGTTTTTCTGATGATCGGCCCTGCATGCAAGATCGCGCCGCCTTTGATATCAACTGGCAGCTCCATACCCTCCTCTACTACGCGTCTATGTGGCACGTCTCGGCAAGTGACGATGTGTCCCGTGAGGTATATGACGTCGCCGATTTTGATATTTGAAAGATCCTCAGCGCTTATTGGCGTGGTTAAAATTTTCTTACTCATAGCGCGAACTCCTTGTGCGATTTTACGTCGAAATTTAGATCCGCATCCCAAACGATGTGCCCTTTGCGGTGCGACCAACAGCCTACATTTACGGCGACGGCAATGACGCTTGGATGGCGAGCGCAGTTTTCGATATGCACGCCCATTACAGAGCTTGCCCCGCTCATGCCCTGCGGGCCCAGGCCGATTTTATTTATGCCCTCTTCGAGTAGCTTTTCAGTTAATGCAGCGCGTTCGTTTGGATTTTTAGAGCCCAAAGGTCTCATCAGCGCTTTTTTGGATAACAGCGACGCTACGTCGATCGAAGTGCCCACACCAACACCCACTAATAGCGGCGGACAGGCGTTTATGCCGTAACTTGTCATTATATCCATAACAAATTTAACAACGCCCTCATAACCCATGCCAGGCATCAAAACGGTCGCTTTGCCAGGCAGGCTACAGCCGCCACCTGCCATATAGGTGTGTATCTCGCATTCGCTACTATTTGGCACGATCTCCCAAAACACACTCGGTGTGCCCTTGCCGACGTTTTTGCCGGTATTATACTCGTCAAATGTCTCGACGCTGTTATGGCGAAGCGGAGCTTCGCGAGTAGCCTGCAGTACGGCCTCTCGCAGCAGCTCTTCAAGCTCGCCGATGAGCGGGAAATTTGCGCCACATTTTACGAAAAACTGGATCACTCCAGTATCCTGGCAGGACGGACGGTCTAGCTCCTTTGCAAGGCGCTGGTTTTCAAACATCGTTTTGTAGATCTCCTTTGCCAGCGGCTGCGTCTCGCGCTCTGCGAGCTCCCTCAGCTTCGCCGTCACGTCATCGGGTAGCACTTTGCCAGTGTAGCCGACAAATTTCGCCATAACTTCAGTCATTTTTTGCACAGCTTTTTCTTTATCCATCGCTTCTCCTTTTAAATTTCGCCCTCGAAAAACGGCTCGGGATTTTTAAGCAACCAAAGCACGAACAGGTATCTAAGCTTACCTACATCTTCAGCATGCCAGCTTTTCCTTAAATTATAAAACATCTTATCAAGCGCGTCGTCATTTAGCTCTTCGAGCCTATCGCCTAGCTTAAAATATTTTTTAATTTCGACAGCAGCTTTATCTGTATATTCATCATCCCATGAATTCCAACGTCCATATTCTCCGTTGTAGTCCCAGTACCGGTATAAATTAGTAGCCACATGTATCATTTTATACTGCACGCTATCTTTTTGTCTTAAGAATTTCATCCAAAAATTATAGGTAAATTCGCTGTATTCTTGCGGATCGTATTTTTCCATATCCGTTGGATACTCGGGTACATATAGGTATTCCAACCTTTTGCCAAAGCGACGCCAAATATAAATTTGCGATTTTTCAGGTAGAAGATTGTATATATAATTATACATTATTCCAAAATCGATATTAACGACTTCACCCGCCTGTTTTATATATTCCCGAGAGGTATAGTCCTGCTTGCCTACGATTACTAACTTTTGATGCGGTTTTAAATTTTTATATACATACCACATAAAATTTCTAAGCGGCGTCTCGCCCTTTTTATTTTTAGCGTTTATGTCGCCGCCTTGCATAATAATCCATTCGATTAAATTTGCGTCCGCATACGCATAGGGCGAGTTTGGATCTTTTTTCTTGATATCTTTGTTTGCATGTAGCATATGCAGTATCGTGTTGCCGTCTTTGTCGGTCGCATTTATATCGTAAATTTCAAATACCGCCTTAATCTTCTCATCGTCGCCGCTTTGCAAAATTTCATTAAAATTTTTGGGTAATCTTTTACGCCTAAAAATTCGTATCTCGTTATAGGTCGCATGCTCACTACCGATGAAATTTTCAGATGCGTAAGCTGAAACGCAGCCTATCGCGTAGCAGATAATGTCCGTCCAATCGAATGTTCCACCAAAAATTATCCGCAATATAGAATTTTGAACACCTAAAATTTCAAGTACTTTAAAATATTGTGCGATTTCGATAACTAGCGAGAGAGTAAAGACCGCGAGCGCTAAAATTTTAGGCGGTAGCCTGAACGCGGCTCGCCCAAATGCATAAAGCATCGCTGCGGCTAGCACATCGCCTAGATAGTAGCGTATGAAGCCGTCTTTGGCGTAAATTGCGATAAAAATTTCAAATGCTAAAATAGCAATACCCGTCATCGCCCAGTTCATTCTAGCATCCCAACAATACTCACTTCTAGATGCGTCCGTAGGCGAAAGTATTGCTTTTTTCGTATCCTCTCTCAATTTTACCCTTACAAATTCTATTTAAAATTTAGAGATGATTTATCAGGCTTGCGTTATATGCAGCGCCGTATCCGTTGTCGATATTTACGACACTTATGCCATTTGCACAGCTATTTAGCATGGCTAGCAGTGCCGCAACTCCGCCAAAATTTGCCCCATATCCCACGCTGGTAGGCACTGCGATCACTGGAGAGCTTACAAGTCCAGCTAGCACGCTAGCTAACGCACCCTCCATGCCAGCAACGGCGATCACGACCTTTGCGCCGCGTATCTCGTCAAGCTTTGCGACCAGCCTATGTAGCCCTGCCACGCCGACATCGGTAAATTTTCTCACGTCATTGCCTAAGAATTTTGCCGTCTCATAGGCCTCTTCCACGACTGCGCCATCAGCAGTGCCAGCAGAGACTATCGCGATGTAGCTTTTTGTAGGTGCGGGCTCTTTAAATTTGACGCTGATCACCCTGCCACGAGCGTTAAAATTTGCCTGCGGAAAGATCTCACAAATGCGTTTAAAAACACTCTCATTTGTTCTTGTGATTAAGATATTTTCATTTTTTTCGCCGATCGCACTAGCGATTTGCAAAATTTCATCATCTGTTTTATTTGCCCCGTATATCACCTCGCCAGTACCATTTCGCAAAGCACGCTGAGTGTCGATCTTAGCGCATCCGATGTCGTTAAATGGGTAGTTTTTTAGATACTTTAGCGCATCTTGCTCGCTCGTCTTGCCGTTTTTTATACCAGCGATAAATTCTAAAATTTCAGCCTCACTCATGCCAAAACATCCTCTCTAAGCCCCTTTAGATCAAGCGTCACCTCTGCCGCGCCAAGTGCGACTAACTCTTTAACGATAGACTTAAATTTCACATCGTTTAAAAAGGTTTGCATGCTAGAAAACGGCATTTGCAGCTTCATTTTTCTATCATCAAGCCTTGCTCGCACATTTGCGTAGCCGCTTTTTATCAGTAAATTTTCAGCTGCCTCTACTAAATTTATATCGCTCACGCTTATCTCTTTTTCATGTGGCAAACGAGTTAGCAAGCATGCGTAGCTTGGCTTTTCAGCCGTTGATAAATTTAGCTCGCGCGAGAGCTCGCGGATCTCAAATTTACGTAAATTTATTAGAGGCGAAAGCACGCCAAGCTCCTCTTTTGCCTTAAGCCCTGGGCGATATTCGCCAAGATCGTCTTTGTTCGTGCCATCAGCCAAATTTGTAAAACCAAGCTCTTTTGCACGAGTAAGAAGTCTTGAAAAAACTGCTTTTTTACAAAGATAACAGCGATTTTGCGGATTGAGCTTTATCTCATCGGCGATGCCTACCTCAAATACCTCGTGCCTGATGCCATAAAATTTAGCAAATTCTACCGCCTCGTCTGTCTCGCGCAAAGACATATAGGGCGATTTTACCGTGAGTGCTAGCACATTTTCGCCAAGCACGTCCGCAGCGACCTTTAGCAGTAGCGAACTATCCACGCCGCCACTAAATGCAACGGCTAAATTTCCTAGCTTTTTTATATCATTTTTTAGAATTTCTAATTTCGTCATACTTTTTAAAAATTTCTTTTTTTACTTGAAATATCGATGTTTTATGTGCAAGTGCAGCGCTTTTGCACTCGTCAAATTCAGGCTTTACCTTTTCATCCTCGCCTGAAATTTTTAGCCTTATATCGCCAAATTTTGTGCGAACACTTACAAATTTTCGTTTTAGCTCGGTTTTTACGACATCTATCTCACGAACGCCAATGGCCGTCGTATGCGTAAATATAAGCTCTTTTAGTTTTTTCGCATCTTCGCTTTTACACAAGACGTTTAGCTCAAAGCCGATACGTCCTTTTTTCATATAGATAGAGTGACTAAAGACGTCTAGCGCGCCATTTTCACGTAAAATTTCACACGCAAAGGCAAAGCTTTCTGCGTCCATATCGTCTATGTTTGTAGATATCATTTTTTGCACTAAATTTTGGCTCTCATCTACCTCGCAGATCATCGCGCGAAGGGCATTTGCAAAATTTGGCGCATTTTTTTCGCCAGCTCCGTAAGCTACTTTTTCTATTTTGAAATTTATCTCACTCACAAACTCATCTGCACATGCTTTTAGTATCGCAGCACCTGTTGGCGTAGTCATCTCAAAATTTGCTCGCCCAAGACCAACTGGCACATCTTTTAAAATTTCACAAACCGCTGGCGCTGGGACATTAAGATAGCCGTGGTCGCACTTTACTACGCCGCCACCAAGCTCGATCTTTGAGCTAACAATCCTAGAAATACCAAAATTTTTAGATAAATACTCAAAGCAGATCGCCGCTCCAACGACATCTACTATGCTATCAATCGCTCCAACCTCGTGAAAATGCACCTCATCGATGCTAACTGCATGCACTTTTGCTTCAGATTGAGCGATCACGTGAAATATCGCTGCAGCCTTTTTCTTGCAAATCTCGCTTAAATTTGAGCTAGTCAAAATTTGCTTGATATCAGCGTAACTCCTAGCGTGAGGCTGCGATTTTAGTAGCACGACGTCTATTTTGGTCGCAGCGATGCCATTTTTTACTACATTTTTTTGCTCTAAGCGAAATTCTCCGCTCAAATTTAGCTTCTCTAGCTCAGAGCAAAGATAGTTAAAATCCACCCCAAGACCGACAAGAGCGGCTAAATTCATATCGCCACTAATGCCAGAACTTGCGTCATAGTATAAAATTTTAGCCAAACTCACACCTTAGGCACGGTCATAGAGCCAAACGGCAATATGATTATTTTTGCATCCTTGCCTTTTTGAGCTAGCGCCTCATCTACGGCCTTTTGTAGGTCGTGATACGGCTTTAGATGCACAGCTTTCATCTCATCATCGCTTAGATCAGTCACTGCCCAAGTCTGCGCCCAAAGCGAAATTTCAGCCATTTTTGCAGCCTTGTGATAGCCAAGTTTAAAGCCAGAATTTATCTTTTCTAGCACTTTTTTTGGCGTATCGGCCGATGCCATAAGGTCAAAGAAAGGTTTTGGACCGATGCCTGTGCGGCATTTTGCGACCATTATTAAAATTCCATCCTGTGCAAGCGCTAGTTTGCCATTATCTAAGGCTTTTTGTGCCTGATAAAGATCCACATCCATAGGATAAGGCGCAACAGAGATCACGATGTCGGCTTTTTGTGGGATATTTACGCAAAATACCTCATCAGCCTTTTTTACGCAGTCATAAAAGCTATCGTTTAGATCTCCAGCACTTGCGTAATAGACGCCATGCTCGCTATCAAGCACCGTCTGTATAGAAAATACGTCGATATGCGCAAGAACTTTCATCGCGTCTATCATATCCTCGTGCACAGGGTTGCCCTCAAGGCGCAGAGCCTGAGCATCGGCGCTAAGCGCTAGCTTGTGGTTTTGCGTGATGCTTTCGTATGAGGCAGTGCCTGGCAAAAAGGCCTTTCTACCGCCGGTGTAGCCTGCAAAATAGTGAGGCTCTACCGAACCTATGACGATCACTTTTTTAGCTTCGGCTACGATCTTGTTTAGATACATTTGCGTGCCGTTTTTGCTCTCGCCTAAAAAGACCATTTCATCATGCTTTGAGTCGTGGTCATGAACCTCGTTTTTAGCTCTGATCTCTGGGTAAATTTCTTTAGAAAATATCATATTGTATTCATCTAGCGTGCCCTCTCTGTGGCAGCCAGTAGCGATGATGAAAATTTTATTTTTATCACGAAGTTTTGGATAAATTTGCTTTAAAATTTTAGCAGTTGGCGTAGGTCTTGTGCCGTCATTTACGATGATAACGATCTTTTCATCGCCAGCGATAAACTCATCAAAACTTTTTTGATTTATTGGATTAGCCAAAGCCTTTGCGATAAGCGCTGTTTCGTCAAATTTAGCGACTTTGTTTGGGTCAAAAACACCAAGCAAGTTTTTTTCGTCTATTTTTAAATTTATATGGTCATCTTTACCATAAGCGATAGGGATTTGCATGCTTCTCTCCTTAAATTTAACTATTAGTTATTTACTTTTAGGATTTTATCTCAATCTTTCTTTTAAATATATTTAATTTTTTCACAAAAATATAGATAAGATAACAAGAATTAAATGTAATATTAAATTCTACATATCTTTTTTAATTAGTATTTAATTTTAATATTTATATACTCATTGCGTAATTTTCGAAAAGGGAGAAATCATGGAATTTCTTACAAGTTTGTCTGAGAGTACGCAGTTTTTCTTACAATTGATTGTCGTGCTCGGCTGTTTGTTCTACGGAGCAAAAAAAGGTGGTATGGCACTTGGTGTCCTTGGCGGCATCGGTCTTGTTATTTTGGTATTTGCATTTGATTTAAAACCAGGTAAGCCTGCTATTGATGTTATATTAACTATTCTTGCAGTTGTTGTAGCAAGTGCTACGCTTCAAGCAGCTGGTGGTCTTGATGTTATGCTTCAGATAGCTGAAAAAGCGCTTAGAAAACATCCAAAAACAGTTTGCTATCTTGCGCCGATTTGCGGCTGGACACTAACAGTGCTATGCGGTACAGGTCACACAGTTTATACACTTTTACCGATCATATATGACGTATCAATGAAAAGTGGCATCCGTCCAGAACGTCCGATGGCAGCTACTACGATCTCTTCACAACTTGCTATTATCGCAAGCCCAGTTTCAGTTGCTGGCGTGTCTATGGTTGCTGTTCTTCTTGGTACTGGCACAGTTCATATTGAGGGCTTTACAAGCTATGTTGATCTATTAAAAGTTACCATCCCTTCTACATTTTTAGGTGTGCTTTGTATAGGAACTTACTCAGTATTTAGAGGTAAAGATCTTGATAAAGATCCAGAATTCCAAGCAAAAATAGCTGATCCAGAGCAAAGAAAATATATATATGGTTCTGATGAGGCACATTCATTGATCGGTGTGCATTTACCAAAAAAACAATGGAATGTTATGTGGATATTCCTTGCTACAATCGCTGTCGTTGCGGTTTTAGGCTATTACAAACAACTTCGCCCAAGCTGGACAAGTAACGTTCCTGGTAAATCAATAGAAATAATCGTAGATAAAAAAACAGTTAAAAACATCACTGTTAAAGACGGACAAGTTGTTTCTATGGTTGGCGACAGCAAAATCGTCTCAAACGTAAAAGACAATAAAGTAAAAGACGCTACTAAATTTACAAGCGTTCAAGTACTAGATAAAGACAACAAGGTAACACAAAGCATTGTTTCAAATGGCGCTGATGTTGTTATCACTGCAGGTGATAAAAGCGAAACTATCACAAACGCGAACATTGTAGTAAAAGATACTATGAAAAAGACTGCACCACTTGGCATGGTTGATACGATCCAAATTTTCATGCTTTTAGCAGCATCTATCATGATGATCTACTCAGGCATTAAAGCAGCCAAAATTGGTCAAAATGAAATTTTCCACAGCGGTATGGTTGCACTTGTTGCGATTTACGGCATTAGCTGGATGGCTGAGACAATGTTCAACTCACACATTGATATGCTTAAAGGCTCACTTGGCGAGGTTATGAAAGCATATCCTTGGATGTATATCATAGTTGGTATGCTTATATCAAAATTCCTAAACTCTCAAGCTGCTGCAGCTGCGACTTTCGTGCCACTCGCTGTTCAAATAGGCGTTCACCCAGGCGTTATTGTCGCGTTTGCTACTGCTTGCTATGGATACTTCATCCTTCCAACATATCCAAGCGACCTTGCAGCCGTGCAGTTTGACCGCTCAGGCACAACACACATTGGCAAATATGTAATCAACCACAGCTTTATCATACCTGGTTTCATAGGTGTATTTAGCTCTTGTGCAGTTGGCTGGGTGCTAGCAAATATCTACGGATATCTTAACTAAAATTTTATTTCTGACAAGCTGTTTTAAAGGCAGCTTGTCTTTTTTCTACAAAATTTACTACTATTTTTATAAAATTTTTTGGATTAATGCTCTCAAAGCTTATCTTGAAATTTCTGCTTATTGCTCATATAAACAAAGCTTAGCACTTCAGCCACAGCCCTAAAAAGGTGCGCTGGTATCGTATCATCGACCTCACAAACTCTATAAAGTTCCCTTGCAAGAGGTGGATTTTCATAAATTTGCACTCCGTTTTCAACCGCCACCTTTTTTATCTGAAGCGCTAAGAAATCAACCCCTTTAGCAAGTATTATCGGCGCTTCGTCACGGCTCTTATCATATCTGATCGCCACGGCGTAATGGGTCGGGTTTGTGATGACGACGTCAGCTTGTGGGATATTTTGCATCATTCGCCGTTTGGCTGCACGCATTTGTGCTTGGCGGATCCTGCCTTTTACCTGTGGGTCACCCTCCATCTGCTTATACTCGTCCTTGATCTCTTGCTTGCTCATACGAAGGTCCTTAAAATACTGAAAACGCACGATAAGCAGGTCAGCAAGGCCGATCACAAAAAGTATAAAAAGCATGACACTAACTAGGATGATGAGCTTCTCCTTTAGCCACGCAAGCTGGTCAAACATAGAAAAAAATAGCGTGTGCGGAAGCTCTTTGATAAACTGCAAGAAAAAGTAAAATCCAACACCAAAGACAATGCTTACTTTAACGACGATCTTGACGCTCTCGATCGCCTTTTTCATAGAAAATAAATTTTTTAGCCCTTTTAGTGGATTTATCTTGCCAAAATTTGGCGTTATGGGCTTTGTGGTAAAGATAAAACCAAACTGCATTACATTTGCGATTATACCGGCAACCGCGACGCAGATGCAAACTGGCAGGATCATCAAAAGCGCCCTGCCAAAGGTATTTACAACGATCATCTTTACCGTTGGCAATGTCAGTGGCTGACCGATAAATTTAGAGTAGTAGATATAAAGCGAGATGACCTGATCTTTCATGAAATTTAGCATCGCAAGCAGGACACCAATAGCAATAACTAGGGTCACGAAGCCTGATAGGTCCTGACTTTTGGGGACGTTGCCGTCCTTTTTGGCGTCTTCTATCTTTTTGGGGGTCGCTTCTTCGGTTTTTTCCTGATCTTCGCCTGCCATTTTTGTCCTAGTGTTGCTTAAATTTGGGGCGATTATAGCCAAAATGCAGTTAAAATATCCGCTAAATTTAACTTTTTGTGAGCCAAAAAACTAAGCCATTTTAGGCGTTTTTGGCTAAAATTAGCAAAAATAAGGAGACGCAAAATGTCATTTTTAGAAAGCTTATTTAACATTTTCAAAGCCAAAAAACCACCAAAAAGCGATGAAGAGCTACTTTTAGACGAGTACGCAAGCATTTACGCCGAGATAAAAGAGAAAAATTTAAACGAATACGACTTTTTATGTGAGCTCATACGATTACTCTCTTTTTCAAGAGCTAGACGCTACGACTTTTGCCTTGAAAAGTGCCTAGCTGACGGCGACGCCGAGGCACTAAACGATCTCATCTTTCAATACGCTAAGCTAAATTTACTCCCAGGCTGCAGCGGCGGATATGACCAGTGTGAGAAACTGATCCCTGCGTTTTTTGCTATCGCTTGCGGTGACACAGATAGCTTGGCGAGGATCTTTCCAAAAGGTCTGCCACCTAGCAAAAACGGCTATAAATTTCTATGTGTTATGCACGATCTGCTCACAGCGATACTTTGGCAAGATGAAAATTTACTTGCCCCTGCCCTAGAAAAAGCCCGCACTTTTGCGGACTCTAAAAAGCCAGCAAACGAAAGAGAGGTGGTTAAATTTGTACTAGCCTTGCATGAAAAAGATACGGCTGCCATGAGCGAGCATTTGCAGAAATTTTGCTCCACTTTTGGCAGGACGGAGGCACCTAAATTTGAAAAGCGGCTCTACATCTTTGCGCACGGACTTCACGCACTAGCGCGCTACTTTTTGCCATTTGAGCTCTTTAAAGAGATAAAGCTACCAAAAAATGAAAATTTCAGTAAATTTTACGCACAAAGGCTCTTTCAAAATGAAATTCCTAAGCCAAAACTCTATTTTACTTTTCCGCCTGAGCTTGAACTGATAAATGTGATCTTAAGCGCACCAGTAGCCAAGACGCTGATATATCAGCCACATTTGCCAAATGACAAAACATTTTTACTAGATCATACATCTATGATAAGAAATTTAGCCGACGAGATCATAAGATCAGGGGCATTAAAGTAGAATTTATAAACTTTTAGCTAATATTCACACCTTACAACCAACAAAGCTCCATAAATCTTTTGCAAAAAAGTGCTTTTTGGTCTTACCAAATTTTAGAAAGGTAGAGTATGTCAAAATACGCTATATTTAAGCATGGCGGTAAGCAATATCGTGTTAGCGAGGGCGAATTCCTTAAGCTAGATCACTTTAGCGCTGAAGCTAAATCAACCGTTGAGATTACAGAAGTTTTAGCTGTAAATGACGGCGAAGTAAAGGTAGGTGCGCCATTTGTTAAGGGTGCAAAAGTTGTTCTTGAGGTCGTTAATGAAGGCAAAGACAAAAAAGTAGTTATCTACAAAAAACGCAGACGTAAAGACTCAAAACTAAAACGCGGCTTTAGAAGACAATTTACACGTGTAAAAGTCGTAAGTATCGCAGCTTAAGGAGATAAGATATGGCACACAAAAAAGGTCAAGGTTCAACCCAGAATAACCGTGATAGTATCGGACGCCGATTAGGTGTTAAGAAATTTGGTGGCGAGTTCGTTCGTGCTGGAAATATAATCATCCGCCAAAGAGGAACAGCAACTCACGCTGGAAATAACGTAGGTCTTGGCAAAGATCACACTATTTTTGCATTAGTCGATGGCTTTGTAAAATTTGAAAGACTTGATAAAAACAGAAAAAAAGTATCTGTTTATCCAGCTGCATAACCCCAGGGGCATTCGCCCCTTTTTTTTTAAATCCCCTAAAATTTAACAAATTTAATTTATCTTACATATTATATAGCTTGGCATTTTAGACAAACACCAAACTATCAAATTTATTTTATTTCGCTTTTAACAAAGCAAGCTCTTGCGCTAGAAATTCTCCTGTGTAGCTGCCAGTTTTTTTGTAGTTTTTAGCCACCTCTTTGACGCTGCCGCACGCTATCACTTTACCGCCTTTTGCGCCACCTTCTGGTCCCATATCGACGATATAGTCGCAGTTTTTGATGACATCCATATTATGCTCAATGACAAAGACCGAATTTCCAAGATCAACCAGGTGATTTAGCACCTTTACCAGCCTATCAACATCTGCAAAATGAAGTCCCGTCGTTGGCTCATCAAGGATGTAAAGGGTATTTCCGGTGTCACTTCTACTAAGCTCTTTTGCTAGCTTTACGCGCTGCGCCTCGCCGCCGCTAAGTGTGACTGCATTTTGTCCAAGCGTGATATAGCCAAGCCCCACATCTTGCAGTGTCGTAAGCTTTGAAGCGATCTTTGGCACAGCCTTAAAGAACTCAACCGCCTCATCTATGCTCATATTTAGCACCTCGGCGATGTTTTTGCCTTTGTATAAAATTTCCAAAGTCTGAGCGTTATATCTAGCGCCATTGCAAACGTCACAAACCACGTTGATATCAGGCAAAAAGTGCATCTCGATCGTGATCTCGCCCTCGCCTTGGCACTTCTCGCAGCGCCCACCTTTGACGTTGAAGCTAAAGCGCCCTATTTTATAGCCTCTAAGCTTTGCCTCTTTAGTCTGCGCAAATAAATTTCTTATCTCATCCATCACGCCAGTATAAGTCGCTGGATTTGAGCGTGGGGTGCGACCGATCGGGCTTTGATCAAGATATATGACCTTGTCCAAATTCTCAAGCCCGCTTAAATTTACCCCAGCTATCTTTTTCACTTTTTTAGCTCTATTTAGCTGCTCCTGCGCCTCTGGAAGCAAGGTCTGAAGCACTAGCGAGCTCTTACCAGATCCTGAGACACCGGTGATGCCAACAAGGTTTCTAAGCGGAAATTTAGCGGTTAAATTTGAGATATTGTTGATATTTACATTTGAAATTTCAAGCCACTTCTCAGCTTTCCTATTTTTTTGATAGTCGATCTTTTTCTTACCATTTATATATTGTGCAGTCTGAGTGTCTGAGCTTAAAAGCTCTTTTGCCGTGCCTGCAAAGACCACGCTACCGCCAAATTTACCAGCTCCAGGGCCGATATCTACGATATAGTCAGCCTCCTCTATCGTCTTTTTATCATGCTCGACGACGATTACGGAGTTGCCTTTGGCTTGCAAATTTCTAAGCGTTTTTATAAGTTTTAGAGTATCTCGCTCATGAAGGCCGATACTTGGCTCATCAAGCACGTACATGACGCCACTTAGCCCGCTTCCTATCTGGCTCGCTATCCTGATGCGCTGTGCCTCGCCGCCGCTGATCGTCCTAGCATCACGCCCAAGCGACAAGTAGCCAAGTCCCACGTCATACAAAAAGAAAAGTCTTTCGTTGATCTCTTTTAAGATAGGCTTTGCGATCGCCTTGTCGTAGTCGCTAAGATAGGCAAAATTTTTCTCGTTTGAGAAAAAAGCGGTGCAGTTTTCTATACTCATATCCAAAATTTCACCAAGCCCAAGGCCAGCGACCTTGACCGCTAAGCTTTGAGGCTTTAGTCTGTGGCCATTACAAGCGTCACAAATTTTCTCGCTCATATACTCGTCAAAGTCTTTGTAATCCTTTAAAAGCCCGTGTGAAATTTTAACCACACCATCAAATTTTCTAAGTAGCTTGTTTCGTTTCCAAAAGAACGAAACCTCCTTGACGTTGCCATATAAAACGAGCCTTTTTTCATCTTCACTAAGCTCATAGTATGGCTTTTTAATGTCGATCTCATTTTGCTCACAAAAAGCAAGTAAAAATTTATAGTAATAGCTCATGTTGTAGCCGTAAAGTAGCTTTATTGCGCCGTTTTCTATCGACTTTTCCTCGTCGATGATCTTGCTCATATCTAGGCTATATCTTATACCAAGTCCGTCGCAGTGCTCGCAAGCGCCCTTTGGCGAGTTAAAGCTAAAGCTTAGCGGCTCAAGCGGCGTAAATGAAATTTTACAATCAAAACAAGCCATGTGCTCGCTGTAATGTATAAAGCTCTCTTTTAAACCAAGCTCGTCAGCATTTGTGATCTCTATCTCGACCTCGCCAAAGCTCTCGTTTAGCGCCTTTTCCACGTCACTTGCAAGGCGTTCGTGATTTTGCTCATCGATAGCGATCCTATCAACGATGACCTTTATCGTATGTTTTTTCGTTTTTGCAAGCTCGATCTCCTCATCAAGCCTCACCACTACGCCATCTATCTGTGCTCTAACAAAGCCTTTTTGGCGTAAATTTTCGATCAAGTCCGCCCATGTGCCCTTTTTCTCACGAACTAGCGGCGCATAGATGATCACTTTTGCGCCAAACGGGAGCTTTGAAATTTCATTTATGATGTCGCTCGCACTCATTTTTGAGATAGGTTTGCCGCACTTATGGCAGTGTTGCACGCCCACTCTTGCATATAAGAGCCTTAGATAATCATAAATTTCAGTGATCGTGCCAACCGTTGAGCGAGGGTTTTTTGAAGTTGTCTTTTGATCGATCGCTATTGCAGGCGTTAGACCCTCGATCTTATCTACATCAGGCTTGCCCACGCGGTCTAAAAACTGCCTAGCGTAGCTGCTAAGGCTCTCCATGTATCTGCGCTGCCCCTCAGCATAGAGCGTGTCAAAGGCTAGTGTGCTCTTGCCACTGCCGCTAAGACCGGTAAAAACTACTAATTTATTTTTAGGAATTTCAAGGTTTAAATTTTTAAGATTGTGCTCGCGTGCGCCAGTTATTTTTATAGTATCATTCATTAAATTTATACGACCTTTTTAAAATTTTAATCTGTAAATTTAGTCTAAAAGTGATAAAAACTTTATAAAGTAGTTTAGAGAAATTAAGCGTGCTATGAAAATTTAAAAGTATATTTATATCATTTTCAGTTTTTTTTGATATTCTACGCCAAAATTTTATTTAAGGAGAAAAAATGTCTGTAAAAATAACCGATATATGCATAAGCTGTGGTTCATGCATCGATGAGTGCCCAGTTTCAGCTATTGTTGATGATAGCGATAACCCAACTGGAGCAGATACATACTATGTTTATTCAAACAAATGCGTTGAGTGCGTAGGCTACAACGATGAGCCAGCCTGTGCATCTGCCTGTCCAACTGATGGCTGCATCGTTTGGGATGCCGTAGTAGCAGGACAACCTTCACGTGACCAAATCGGTGCTGACGCTCGCACTGGCAGCACTCCAGTTATCCAATAAATTTACAAATTTTAGGCTCAAATTTGAGCCTATTTTATTTTTAAGCTTTATTTGATATAATTGCCAACTTCATTTAAATAACCTAAATTTTAAGGAAAATTTATGCAAAGAACACTTTCTATTATTAAGCCTGACGCTGTTAAGAAAAATGTTGTTGGAAAGATTATAGATAGATTTGAAAGCAATGGCTTAAGAATCGCAGCTGCAAAGAAAATCAAACTTAGCAAATGCGATGCAAAAGCATTTTATGCAGTTCATAAAGATAGACCTTTCTTCAACGATCTAGTTGATTTTATGGTAAGCGGACCAGTTGTGGTTATGGTTTTAGAGGGCGAAAATGCAGTTGCTAAAAACCGCGAGCTAATGGGTGCAACTAACCCAAAAGAAGCAGCTCCTGGCACTATTAGAGCTGATTTTGCTGATAGCATTGATGCAAATGCGGTTCACGGAAGTGACAGCCTAGAAAACGCTGTAAATGAGATAAATTTCTTCTTTGCTTCAAGAGAAATTTGCTAATTTTGGACTAAAATTTGATTATTCCGTTTTCTAAAATAGCAAACAAAGAGATAAACTTTGAGCTAGTAAGAAATAATGATCTAATTTTTAGTGGAATTTTAAAAAGAAAAGACCCTTTTTTGGTAAAATGTCAAGGCACTATAAAGGGCGAGATAAAATATATTTGTGATCGATGCGGTGATGAATTTATGTTGCCTATCGATCAAGACGTAGAGCTAAATTTAAGTGATGGTGTCTATAAAGACAGAGAAAATGAGCTTAGCGATACGGTTGAATTTTTTGATGGCAATATTGATTTAAAAGAAGTTTTTGAAAGTGAGCTAGAAGCTTTTAAGAGCGATTATTTTTATTGTGAAAAATGTAAAAATTTATAAAGGAGAGTAAAATGGCAGTACCAAAGCGTAGAGTGAGTCATTCTCGTGCAGCAAAACGTAGAACACATTACAAAGTTACACTTCCAGTGCCTGTAAAAGACAAAGATGGTTCTTGGAAAATGCCTCACCGCATAAACAAAACAACAGGTGAATACTAAAATATGATTCGCATTGCTATTGATGCTATGGGTGGTGATTTTGGTGCAGAGCCTATAATATCTGGCGTTATCGAAGCACTGAAAGAGGCAGAATTTAAAGCTGTATTAGTTGGCGATAGCAATGCCATAAAACCACTCATCCCACAACCCTATTTAAAAAATATAGAATTTATAGAAGCTACTGAAGTCATCTCTATGGCTGACGGAGCCACAGACGCGCTAAAAAGAAAAGATAGTACGATCTACAAAGCTGTTGAGCTTTTAAAAGAAAAAGAAGTCGATGCTGTCGTTTCTGCTGGTCACAGCGGTGCTACTATGAGCTTAGCTACATTAAGAGTTGGTAGATTAAAAAATGTATCTCGTCCAGCGATCGCAACACTTATGCCTAATTCAAAAGAGACAGCTACTTTGGTTTTGGATGTTGGCGCAAATGTTGATTGCAGAAGCGAACACTTGTTTCAATTTGCCATAATGGGTGAAGCCTACGCAAAAGAAATTTTAGGTAGGAAAGCCCCAAAAGTCGGTCTTTTATCAAATGGCGAAGAAGAGAGCAAAGGCAACGAGGTCAGCAAAGAGGCTTTTAAACTAGTTTCTAGACTTGATAGCTTTGTTGGAAACGCGGAAGGCAATCAAATTTTTGATGGCAGCATTGATGTAATGGTTTGTGACGGTTTTATGGGAAATATCCTATTAAAAACGAGCGAAGGCGTTGCTGATGCCATAGGCAAGATCATCAAAAAGCAAGTCAAAAAATCACCCCTTGCTATGGCTGGATCGGTGCTTATGAGAAAAGTTTTCAAAACTCTAAAAAAACAGGTTAGCTACGATGAGTACGGCGGTGCTCCGCTTCTTGGCGTAAATGGCTGCGTCATCATAAGTCACGGCAAAAGCAACTCAAAAGCTATAAAAAATGCAATCTTTCAAGCAATTAAATTTGCTAATTCGAATATAAATAAAGTTATAGAAGAAGAACTTTCACACTTTGCAAGGTAAAATATGCCAAAAGCTTCATTGATCTCCATTGCGTCATATGTCCCAGAAAAAATTTTAACAAATTTTGATTTTGAAAAAATGGTCGATACGAGCGATGAGTGGATAGTAAAGCGAACTGGCATAGAACAAAGACACATTGCAACGACTGAGATAACAAGCGACCTTGGCACAAAAGCTGCCGAGCTAGCTATAAAACGCTCAGGACTTGAAAAATCACAAATCGATGCGGTGATATGCGCTACGATATCTCCAGATCATCTTTGCATGCCTTCAACAGCTTGTAAGATAGCTGCAAATTTAGGTTTAAATTTTGGCATTACAGCTTTTGATATAAGTGCGGCTTGCACGGGTTTTATCTATCTTTTAGAGCTTGCAAATTCCCTTGTTACAAGTGGTGCTAAGAAAAATGTTTTGATCATAGGAGCTGAAAAACTAAGCTCGATGATCGACTACACAGATAGAAGCACTTGCATACTTTTTGGTGACGGAGCTGGTGCTGCTGTGATAAGTGCGAGCGAAGAAAACGAGATCATTGACATCCACACTGCAAGCGACGGCAGACAGGCTGAGCTTTTGATAACTCCAGGATGTGGCAGTGCATTTCCAGCTAGCGAAGAGACGCTAAAAAATAGGCTAAATTTCATCCACATGAGCGGAAATGAGGTCTTTAAGATAGCAGTTCAAACGCTTAGCAAAAGCGTGATAGAAATTTTACACGCAAACAAAATGCAAAGCGAAGATATCGACTTTTTCATACCTCATCAAGCAAATATCAGGATAATAGACGCTGTAAAAAATAGGTTAAATTTCACCGACGAGCAGTGCGTTTTGACGGTTGCAAAATATGGCAACACAAGCTCTGCTTCGATCCCAATGGCGATGAATGATGCTTACGAGGATGGACGCATCAAAAATGGCTCTATTTTGCTTCTTGATGCATTTGGCGGTGGCTTTACTTGGGGTTCTGCGATACTAAAATTTGGCGGTAGAAATTTTAGCGATCTGTAATTAATCGCTTCTATACCCAAAACACTAAATTTAATAAAATTTCTACAACATCTTCTATAAATTTTTAAAAATTTCCATTCATTTTCAAATGCATATTAAAATTACAATGTTTTAAATTTCTAGATCTATTTAATTAGAATTTAAATTTTTATGGATATAATTTCGCAATCAATAAAATTTATTATTAAGGAGAAAATATGTTAGTAACAAAAAAAGCACCTGACTTTACAGCTGCAGCAGTTTTAGGAAACAATCAAATTGTAAATGATTTCAACCTTTACAAAAATATCGGCGAAAAGGGCGCTGTTGTCTTCTTCTACCCAATGGACTTTACATTTGTTTGCCCAAGCGAGATCATCGCATTTGATAAAAGATATGACGAGTTCAAGTCGCGTGGTATCGAAGTTATCGCAGTTTCTTGCGACAACCAGTTCTCACACTTTGCATGGAAAGAGACTCCAGTAAATAAAGGCGGTATCGGCAAAGTTCGCTTCCCAATCGTAGCTGACATGACAAAATCAATCGCTCGTGGCTTTGACGTACTTCTAGAAGACGCTGGCGTAGCACTTCGCGGATCATTCCTACTTGACAAAGACGGCACAGTTCGCCACGCAGTTATAAATGACCTACCACTTGGCAGAAACATCGACGAGATGATCAGAATGGTAGATACTATGCTATTTACAAATGAGCACGGCGAAGTTTGCCCAGCTGGCTGGCACAAAGGTGATTCTGGTATGAAACCAAGTACTGAAGGTGTTGCTGACTACCTTTCACACAACGAAAGCAAACTATAATTATTCAAATTTCTAGGCAGCTTTGCCTAGAAATTCTCTCTCTACACAAATTTAAATATTTTTTTAATATAACTTTATATATGATAGCGATGTTTTAATAAATAACCTTTTTTGGAGACCCCATGGAGTTTAAGGGCAGGCAAGAACTTGTCGAAAATTGCGAGGATTGCATACTTGGTTTAAGAGCTAAATTTATAGATGAGGGCATCAAATTTTGCAGACAATTAACCCTTGTAGTACCGCACGAGCAGATGAAAATTTGCCTTGAGAGTATCTTTGACGCGCTACTCATCCAAAAACCAAATGCCACACAAATTCGCGACGACTTAAACAGCCTAATACCAAAACTAAACGCAAAAGACGAGCTGATAAATTTCTTGCTCTTAAATTTGACACTAAATTTTAGTCATGCCTGCGACAATGCAGTCTATGTGGGATATTTTGTAAATGCCGTCTCAAGGTTGAAAGAAATTTTATATAACGCCGAAAATCATCAAGAGACCACAGTAAAAGAGATGATCGATACTGGCTCATTTTTCTACGAAGATCCGATCAACACATTTACACGCATGAAAAACGCCAAGGTCCGCCCTGAATTTTTAAATTTATACGACGGACTAAATATAAAATACGAAGCCGAAATTTTAGAGGTTAAAGAAGATAGTGTCGTTTTTCGCGTAGATATGATGCAAATTTTAGCCATGAAGCAAGATGGCAAGGGCTTTATCCTACCAAATAGCTTCTTCTCAAAGCAACTTCGCGCCGACATCATCGACTACAATATCGCCGATAAAAGCGTCACTCTTTCAAATTTCTCGCGCACAGCGACCATGCATGCAAACAAGAGAAAATTCCAGCGCGTCTTACCAAACCGCTTTACCAAAATTTCTCTAAAAGGAGAGCAAGGCGAGCTTGTTGGCAGCCTTTACGACATCTCAGAGGGCGGCATAAGTATATTGAGCTCACAAGCTACAAATTTTAAAGACGGCGAAGAGCTTGAGGCAAATTTTGACATCATGCTCTCACCAGATGAAGTAAAAAACGTATCTTTAAAGCTAAGGCTCGTTACTGAGCTAGCATACAAGGGCTACATCAGATACTGCATGCAGCTAGTTGATGATGACAAAACGATAAAAGACTTCACGCAAAAGCGCGTCAAAGAGACACTTGACGAGCTTCGCTCACGCATAAATTTATACGAATAAGGCAATTAGTGAAAACCATACAAGAAAATTTAAAACTTTTTTACATCGGACTAAAAGACAAAGAGCCATTTTTTTATAAAAACAAGGACCTAACCACCCACGCAGCCATTATCGGTATGACTGGAAGCGGCAAAACAGGTCTTGGCATCACGCTTTTAGAAGAGGCCTGCATAGACAACATCCCCTCTATCATCATCGATCCAAAGGGCGATATCACAAATTTAGCCCTCACCTTTCCGCAGATGAGGCCGGAGGATTTTTTACCATACGTCGATGAAGCAGAAGCGGCAAACAAAGGTCAAAGCGTAGAGGAATTTGCCGCCTCTCAGGCCGAGCTTTGGAGAAACGGCATAGAGTCTAGCTTTCAAGACCTTGAGCGCGTAAAAATTTTAAAAGATAGCGCTAGCTTTAACATCTACACACCAAAAAGCTCATCTGGCATAGGCGTGGCGCTACTTAGCGACTTTGCTTGTCCTAATATTAGTGACGAGGAAATTTTTAGCAACTATATAAATTCGCTAGCAGCCTCGGTGTTATCGCTTATTGGCATGAGTTCTGAGGATATGAGCTCAAAAGAACAGCTGCTAATATCCACTATATTTGAGAGCAAATTTAAAGAGCAAAAAGACGTCAGCATCGAAGAGCTCATAAATTTCATAGCAAATCCGCCGTTTAAAAAGATAGGCGTTTTTGACGTGGATACCTTCTATCCAAGCAGTGAGCGCCTAAAGCTTGCCATGAAGATAAACGCACTCATCGCAAGTCCAAGCTTTAAGGGCTGGACGCAGGGCGTTAGACTTGAAATTTCAAAGATGCTTTTTGACGAAAACGGCAAAGCAAAGTGCAACATCTTTACGATCTCACACCTAAATGACGCTGAGAGGATGTTTTTTGTCACCCTTTTACTAAACGAGATCATCGCGTGGATGCGTGGCACAGAGGGCACTAGCTCACTTAGAGCGATCCTATATATGGATGAAATTTTTGGCTTTTTTCCGCCAAACGCAAATCCTCCGTCAAAAACGCCTATGCTCACGCTCTTAAAACAGGCTCGTGCATTTGGTCTTGGCTGCGTTTTAAGCACGCAAAACCCAGTCGATCTTGACTACAAAGGCCTTAGCAACATCGGCACTTGGTTCATCGGCCGCCTCCAAACAGCGCAGGACAAAGCCCGCGTGATCGACGGCCTAAGCGGCATAGCAGGCTCAAGCTTAGACAAAGCCTCGCTTGAGAGCCTCATATCAAATTTAGCCAAAAGAAATTTCTTACTCAAAAATATAAACGAGGACGGCCTAAACGTCATCTCCACACGCTGGGCACTTAGCTATCTAAAAGGCCCGCTCAGCCGCGAGCAAATTTCAAATTTGATGAAAGATAAAAAAGAAAATTTAAGCACCCAAAATGTAGATAAAAGCGAGATGAAATTTAGCGCAAAACCTATCATATCAAGTGCAATCACGCAGCTTTATGCTAACTCAAAAAACCTCACACCAAATTTACTAGCAAGCGCAAAAGTGAGAATTTATGACGCTAAAAAGGGCATAGACAGCGTTTGTGAGGTGAGCTATCTTTACGAGCTTAGTGAAAACGACAAAGAGCCAAACTGGAGCGAGGCTAGCGAAGGCATGCACGTTGATGCGAGCGAAAATGAGCCAAGCGGCGCAAGCTTTGCTACTGTGCCAAATTTCATAACGAGTGCTAAAAATTTTGACGCTTTAGAGAAAGATTTTAAAGAGTTTTTGTATAGAAATTTCAAATTTAACACCTTTGAAGCGATGGGAATTTACTCAAAAGAAAACGAGTCAAAAGAGGAGTTTTTCATAAGACTTCAAGATAAGTGCAATGAAATTTTAGAGGAGCAAACCGCAAAGCTCACGGCTAAATTTGAAAAAGAGCAAAAAAGCTTGCAAGATAAGCTAAACAAAGCCCTTGCAAAGCTTGATAAAGAGCAAAAAGAGATGACCACAAGCGGCCTTGATGCTGCTATAAATATAGGCGCAAGCATATTTGGAGCGATATTTGGTAACAAGCTCTTATCTCGCCAAAACGCCGGCAAGATCGCATCAAGTGCAAGAAGCGCAAACAAGGTCTTAAAAGAGCGAAGCGACGTCAAGCTTAGCGAGCAAAGCGTAAATGATATAAATTTGGCCATAAGCGAGCTTGAGGAGAAATTTGCACAAGAGTGCGATGCGCTAAAAGAGGCAAATGATATTAAAAACATCACGATAAATGAAACGCAAATTTCGCCAAAGAAAAGCGATATCTACGACGAAAAAGTCGTGCTTTTGTGGAGATGATTTATAAAAAAATTAGAATTTTTTTAATATCATTTCTCTTTAAATTTAAAAGGTAAAATATGCAAAATTTAATACTTTATGCCATTAGCTACCTGCTTGGCAGCATCCCATCTGGGCTCATACTAGCAAAAATTTTTGGACATGTTGATATAAAAAACGAAGGTAGCAAAAGCATAGGTGCGACAAATGTTTTAAGGGTTTTAAAACAAACTAACCCAAAACTCGCCAAAAAGCTAGCCATTTTAACCGTAGTTTGTGACGTGTTAAAGGGCGTTTTGCCACTCATCATAGCCTCTTTGCTTGGAGCTAGCCAAAGCGTGCTTTGGACGATGGCGGTTTTAAGTGTTGCGGGGCATTGTTTTTCTATATTTTTGGGCTTTCAAGGCGGCAAAGGCGTAGCAACCGGAGCTGGCGTACTCGCATTTTTCTTACCAGTTGAGATAATAATCGCTCTTGTCGTTTGGTTTTTGGTTGGTAAGTTTTTAAAGATAAGCTCTCTAGCCTCGCTATGCGCGCTGATAGCTCTCATCACATCAAGCTTCATCATCCACCCAGAGCTTGATGAAATTTACACTCACGCGCCGATCCTTATCATCGCATTTTTGGTAGTTTATAAGCACATACCAAACATCGTTCGCCTGCTTTCAGGCAAGGAGCAAAAAGTCATATGAAAAGTGAAATAACAACGATTATTAAGGATTATAAATTTCAAACCGTCATCGGAATGTTTGACTTTGAGCGAGTTGCAAAGCAAGAAGTAAAAGTAAGCTTAGAATTTCGCTCGACTAGCTTGATTGATTATGTTTTGGTGGCTGATTTTATAAAAGAATTTTACAATGAAATGAAATTTCAAAGCGTAGAGGAATCACTGGAAGCAACCTGCAAAGCGCTAAAAGAGAGGTTTAGCTCGCTTACTAGCTTGGATATGGAGATTTTAAAAACCGAGATTTTACCAAATGCAATTGTTGGTGCAAAAATCAGCACTATTTTTTAAAAATTTATTAAAGTATCTTGAAATATTTCTTAATTTATGATACAATCGACCATAAATTTTAGTTTAAGGAAAAGAAATGCGTATTTTAATAGTAGAAGACGAAGTAACGCTAAATAAGACGATTGCTGAGGGGTTGCAAGAGTTTGGTTATCAGACAGATAGCTCTGAAAATTTTAAAGACGCTGAGTACTACATCGGTATCAGAAACTACGACCTAGTTTTGACTGACTGGATGCTTCAAGATGGTGACGGCGTTGATCTTATAAACATTATAAAACATAAATCTCCACGCACCTCAGTTGTAGTTCTTTCTGCAAAAGACGACAAAGAGAGCGAGATAAAAGCACTTAGAGCTGGCGCTGATGACTACATCAAAAAGCCATTTGATTTTGACATTTTAGTAGCTAGACTAGAGGCTAGACTACGCTTTGGCGGCACAAATATCATCAAGATAGACGAGCTTATCATCAACCCTGATGAAGAGAAGATCACATATCTTGGCCGCGACATCGAGCTAAAAGGCAAGCCATTTGAGGTATTAACTCACCTTGCAAGACATTCAGATCAGATCGTATCTAAAGAGCAACTACTTGACGCTATCTGGGAAGAGCCAGAGCTTGTAACTCCAAACGTTATTGAGGTTGCTATCAACCAAATCCGCCAAAAAATGGACAAACCGCTAAATATTTCGACAATAGAAACTGTTAGAAGACGCGGATATAGATTTTGCTTTCCCAAAAAAGCTTAAGAAATAGATTTATACTGCAATTAGCATCTGGTGCGATGATGCTAATTGCCGTTGTTTCGGTGATGCTCTATCACTACATAAGAGTCACCGTTTTTCAAAGTGTAGTTAGCGAGCTAAACCAGCAAGCCATATCTTACAAAAACAATCCTCAAAATTTTAATCCAAACAATCTAAAAACTTTTACTATAGAAATCCCAAACAAAACTCTAGCCACCATAAAAGCAGGCGAGCTTAAAGGCGAAAAGCCCTACCTCGTGATGCAAAAGATCAAAGATGAGAGCACAACCACACTAACAACAAGGCTAGATGAAAGCAACTACTTAGTCCTCGAAAAGGATACCACTCTTCAAAGCCAGATAGTAGAAGAAATTTTTATAGATATTATAATCGTAAATGTCACAGCGATACTTTTGGTGCTATTTTACGCACTATTTTTATCAAGAATGCTTTTAATACCTATAAAAATTTTAAGTCACAAGCTTACAAATTTAGATGAGAAATTTCTAAAAGAGATCGATATCAAAAGCCTGCCAGATGAGTTTTTGCCACTTGGTAACAGCATAAATAGACTGATCTCTCGCATACAAACTTTCGTTTTATACCAAAAAGAGCTCTTTGTAGGCGTTGCTCACGAGCTAAAGACGCCACTTGCCGTTATGAAAACCAAAAACGAAGTGACACTTTTAAAACCAAGAGATAGCGAAAAATACATAGAAGCGCTAAAATCAAACAACGAAGCGATCAACGGCATGAACGCTATGATAGGCTCAGTCCTTGAGATCGGTCGTCAAGAGGGCGCGCAGTTTGAAGAGCCAGTAAATACCGATGTGATCGCATTTTTAAAAAAACTAGGTAAAAATTACGAAGTGCTCGCAAAAGGTGAAGAAAAAAATCTCGCACTCGACCTAAAACCAGAAATTTTAAATCTCAACATCCAAACTAGCCTACTAACTCACATCATGCAAAATTTCGTCCAAAATGCTATCAAATTTTCTCCAAAAAATAGCACCATTACGATTAGCTCAAGGCTTGAAAAGAGCAAATTTATCATCAAAGTAACCGATGAAGGCGTAGGTATAGACGAGAGCAAGGACTTGTTTGCTCCATTTAAAAGATACGGCAACAAAGGCGGTGCTGGACTTGGACTATTTCTCGCAAAAGGTGCAGCACAGGCACTTGGCGCTGAGATATCTATCAAAAATAGAGAGGGTGCAAACGGAGCAGTTGCAAGCCTCGTTTTAAATTTAAAAGGATAAAAAATGGCAAAGAGAACCGCAGTGATCGATCTTGGCTCAAATTCTATGCGTATGGCGATATTTGAGCGCACGTCACGCTTAGCATTTTTTATACTAGCTGAATACAAAACCAAAGTGCGACTAGGCGAAGGCGGTTACGGCTCAAACAACGAAATTTCAGAAGCTTCAATGCAAAAAGCGATCAAAGCTTTTAGCGAATTTGATAACATCATAAAAAGCTATAAATGCTCTAAAGTCCTATGTGTCGGCACTTCAGCGCTTAGAGATGCTCCAAACTCAGGCGTTTTAATCTCGCTTTTAAGAAAAAAACTTGGCATAAATTTAAAAGTTATTGACGGCAAGGAGGAGGCCACTTTTGGAGCGATAGCAGCTAAAAATTTGCTTCATAATCTAGCTGAATGCGTCACTATCGACATCGGCGGAGGCTCAACTGAGCTTGCCAGGATAAGTAACGGCAAGATAGTCGATGTCCTCTCGCTTGATATAGGCACAGTGAGGCTAAAAGAGCTATTTTTTGATAAGAAAAATTTAAACAAACTACCAAAATTTCTGTCGCAGATCACGGCGCAGATAGATGAGCGATTTAAGTGTCCGAATTTAATAGCGATCGGCGGCTCTTTAAGAGCGATCTCATCGGCCATAATGAGCAAAAATTTATATCCGCTCTCATCGCTTCACGGCTTTTGCTACAAGCTTAGCGACGAACAAGCCTACATCGAGAGCATCGCAAACGTTAGCGTGCTTGAACTAAATAAATTTCCTATAAAAAAAGATAGATATGACACCATCAGAGAGGGTGCGCATATATTTTTAGCCCTTGCCAAGGCGCTAAACGCCAAAAACGTCATCACAAGTGGCGTTGGTGTAAGAGAGGGCGTCTTTTTAAAAGACTTTTTGCGTCCAAGTCTTAAATTTCCAGAAAATTTCAATCCAAGCGTAAAAAGCCTGCAAGATCGCTTCATCCTCTCTTGCAACAAAGCCGTGGCAAGATACGCAAAGGATATCTTTGTGGCGCTTAAAAAGCTTCATGGACTAAATGATAGCTATCTTGAGACACTGCTAATTGCCGCAAAGCTCCACAACGTCGGTCAAGAGATAGGCTTTTACGGCGATCACAAAAACTCAGCCTATATCATACTAAATGCCCTAAACTACGGCTTTTCACATGAGCAAAAGGCACTGATAGCCGCAGTAATTGGCACAAACGGCAAGAAAAATATTTATGAGTTTGAAAAGTATAAAAATTTATTACCAAAGGCTGAGTGTGTAAGGTGGCTAAGCTTCATCCTTGCGCTAGCCAAGGCACTTGATATAACCTGCGAGAAGCTAAATTTGAGCTTTGAGTTTAGCGGCCACACACTAAAAATAGAGGGCGCAAAAGAATTTGCCATGGCAAAAGAAGAGATAAAAAAGATCGCAAAACCTGAAATTTTCGCCATTTCGTTTGTGTAGGGTAAAAGTAGCTGACAATTTTAAAAAAACGCTAGTGTATTTGGGCAAATTTTAAAATTTCATGAACGAGTAATTTCGGTTCTAAAATTTGAGCTAAGCTGCAAACGAAGCTAAATTTTAGTAGTCAACTCTTGCGAGTGAGTGAGATTTTAAAATTTTGTAAAGACAGCTTGATTAAGTTTATAAATTTCTTTTTATCCAAAAGGGAGACAAGGGGACTTGAATTACGAGGCCGTCCCCTTATCCCCCTTTTAAAATCCCCCAATCCCCTCGCACGTTCAAAGTGCATGCGTCAGTGCTGAAGCACTGCATGCGGTTAAAAAAATACGATAAATTTTAAAATTTCATGAACGAGTAATTTCGGCTCTGATTTTAGTGGCAAGCTTTGCGAGACCTAAAATCAGTAGTCAACTCTTGCGAGTGAATGAAGTTTTAAAATTTACGAAAGATCTTTATTTAAAGGTGAGAAAGGTCTCAAATTTTACTTCGCAGGCTAGCAACTTCATGGCGGATACGAAGCCGCTTTTAAAATTTGCGAAAACACTTTTCTAAATTTAGTAGCGAAGTGAGACTAAAATTCCCCGCTCATTTTATCTTTGTAGTTATTTAGGCTATTTTGGCGCTCTTGTAAAAATGAACCAAGTTTTTTCTTATTTTCTTCAAAGAAAACAGCGAAGTCTTGCTCGTTTTGGATCTTATCCTCGCCAAAGCTATCAAGCATGACGTTTGAGCTACCAACTATCACTAGATAGCGCCTATTTTCGTGGCTTAGAAGCATTAGCTTGTTTGTGCGGTCAAGATATTTTTCATAGATGATATTGACGCCACTATTTTGGTTTTTAAGTAGCCAGTTCATCGACTTTGTGTCGTTTTGTGGTTGATTTTGTGGCGTTTTGAACCCGCTAAAATCACTACTTTTTGAAGTGATATATCTTTTAAAAACATATAAAAATATAAGAAGTGCGATGAGCACACTTAGGACGATGAAGTATCTCGAATCAATATTAACCATAGGTTCATTTTCTGTCTTTGGCGTGCTAGCAGTTTCTATCTTTGCGCTTGCTTGAGGCATATTTTGCACCTGCGTTTTTGTGTTTTTTAGTGTTACGCGGATGCGAAGTCCGAAGCTGTCAGTTGTCTTTGAAGCATTTACGATGATCGCATCGTTTGATCGTAAATTTAAGACCAAGGAGTTTTGCTTTGGCTCTATCTCTAGCTCTTGAATGATCTTTGAGTTTATGTCCTTGCTCGCGCTTTGATCGTAGCTTAGAGAATTTAGTATCAAAGAGGTCGTATCTTTTTCTCGCTTTTGAAAGATATTGCCCTCATACGGCGCATCAAAGCTAAGCATGATATCAACCCTGTCAGTGCGCTCATAGATGTTGTATGTTAGCAAGTTTGAGGCAAAGATCTGCGTAGCAAAAAGCACAAAAAATAGTACAAATTTCATAAAAGTTCTTTTTTGAAGTACTGAATAACTGACTTTGAGTCCAAAATTTCATTTATCCTGATGGCTAAATTTTTCTCATAAACCATTACTTCGCCTTTTCCAAAAATTCTATTATTTATATATAGCTCCACGCTCTCGCCAGCTGGTTTTTCGAGGTCTATTACCGAGCCAGCTTCAAATTTCAAAAGCTCATTTATGCTAACTGTGGTAGTTCCTAGCTCAGCTATAAAATCAACGCTTATATCCATAAGCTCGTCATAGCTCTTGAAAAGCCCTAGCTGTTCTAGTGTCTCTATCGCACCTTCGTCGTTCATTGTATCTTGTAGCCTATTTGAAATGTTCTATTTTTTATCTTATATATAAATTTCTCTTTTAGCTTTATGCCAAAATTCTCAACCTCGCCTAAAAACTCAGGCGTTCCAAGCTTATAAGCATTTGGCTCTTTTTCATTTAGTAGATTTTTAGCCTTGCCGATGATCTGATTGGCTATCTCTTTGCAAAGATCGTCCAGATCGCCACCATCAACATCTTCGTGACCAAAAAAGGCATTCATGAAAATTTTTAAAGTATCTTTTTTAAAAAATAGATAAAACTGATACTCACTTTTGCCCTTATAAACTGGTATGCTAGCCCCGTAAAATCCTTTACCAAGGCTCTTGCCAAACTCTAAATCCAACCCCAAAGTATCCTTGCAAAGATAGCTTGTGGCTTCATCTATAACTTTTCTCATATCTCTTCCTTAAGACTTGAAATGCGCGTTAATTATACTTTGGCTTTACTAAATTAGCTATAAATTTATTAAGCATTTTAAAAGAGTTTATCGACCTCTTTAACCAGCTCTTTTCCACTAAATTTGGCGCAAAGCTTGACTATTTGCGTGCCTATGATCGCAGCGTCAGCATATTTTTTCACTTCACTAACATCATCTTTGTTTTTGATGCCAAAGCCCACAGCCACTGGCAGATCGCTCTTTTTCTTAAGCTCTAGGACTAAATTTTTTATCCTATCTTCATCAGCTCTTTTTGAACCGCTAACGCCGATAGCACCTAGCACGTAGATAAATCCTGAGCCAAATTTCAAAATTCCATCCGCCCTGCCCCCAGAGGTGACGCTGATAAGTGGCACAAGGCATAAATTTAGCTCCTTACATTTTAGAGCAAATTCCTCGCACTCCTCACAAGGCAGATCCGGCACGATAAAGCCGCTCACTCCAGCTTCACATGATCTTTTTAGAAATTTATCAACGCCATAAGCAAAGATGATGTTGTAATAAACTAGAAAAACAAGTGGCTTTGTCACTTTTGCCTTGCAGCCTTCAAGCATATCAAAGACAACGTCGGTATTTACGCCACTTTGAGCTGTCTCAAAGCTAGCTTGCGCGATGAGTTTGCCATCAGCCAGCGGGTCAGAGTATGGGATGCCGATCTCAAGCAGATCAAGCGTGCTCTCATCTAAATTTTCTAAAAATTCCTTAGTTTTCTCTAGGCTTGGATATCCAGCCACGATGTAGCCGATGTTTGCCTTTTTGCCGTTAAATGCGCTTCTAACCTTATCCATAAATTTTTCCTTTTTCGTAGCCGATGACTGTGTTTATGTCCTTATCGCCCCTGCCTGAGACATTTACGACGATGACGCTTTTTTTATCAAGTTTTGGGCAAAGCTTCTCCAGATACGCCACCGCATGCGCGCTCTCGATGGCTGGGATGATACCCTCCATCTTACTTAAAAAATACAAGGCATTTATGCACTCATCGTCGGTCACGGCTTCGTATTTTACCCTTTTGATGTCATTTAGATGGGCGTGCTCTGGGCCGATGCCTGGGTAGTCAAGGCCTGCTGAGATGCTATGCACTGGCGAGATCATGCCGTATTCATCTTGTAAGACCGTCGTTTTCATGCCGTGGATGATGCCGGTTTTGCCTTTGCTAAGCGTAGCTGCGTGATAAGGCGTATCTATGCCAAGGCCGCCAGCTTCTATACCTACTAAATTTACGCTCTTATCGTCCAAAAACGCACTAAAAATGCCAATGGCATTACTGCCACCGCCAACACATGCGATGACGTAGTCGGCCTTTTTGCCATACTCTGCAAGCTGGGTCTTAGCCTCCGTGCCGATGATGCTTTGAAAGTCACGCACAATCTTTGGATATGGGTGTGGGCCAACGGCTGAGCCAATGACGTAAAATGCGCTCTCTATCTCATTTACCCACGCTTGTATGGCCGCCGTGGTCGCCTCTTTTAGCGTTTTTAAGCCATCTTCTACACTCACCACCTTTGCGCCAAGAAGCTGCATGCGAAAGGCATTTAGCTGCTGTCTAGCAACGTCTGTTGCGCCCATATACACATCACAATCTAAGCCTAAAAGTGCCGCTGCAGTCGCTGTTGCCACGCCGTGCTGACCAGCTCCAGTCTCAGCTAAAATTTTCTTTTTACCCATTTTTTTAGCAAGCAACGCTTGAGCTAGGGCGTTATTTATCTTGTGCGCGCCAGTGTGGTTTAGATCCTCTCTTTTTAGGTAAATTTCATGTCCGTAGTGCTCGCTTAAGCGCTTTGCAAAAAAGAGCGGACTAGGCCTGCCAACATAGTTTTTCAAAAGATCATCAAGCTCGTCTTTAAACTCTTTTGTCTTTGCGATGCTCTCATAAGCATTTTCTAGCTCATCAAGGGCAAACATCACCGTCTCAGGCACGAACTGCCCGCCAAATTTTCCAAAATATGCTTTAGTGTTCATCTTCTACCTCACCTATGATCTTTAAAATTCTCTCTATCTTTCGCGCATCTTTTATGCCGTTTTCGTCCTCGACTTTGGAGTTGATATCGACTAGGTATGGCTTAAATTTGAGCGCCTCTTTTATATTGTGCTCGCCTATGCCCCCAGCCATGCCAAATTTAAACTTAACCTCTTTTAAAATTTCCCACTCAAAGCTGGTGCCATTTCCGCCAGCATTTTCGCCCTTGCAGTCAAAAAGCGCCATGTCAAAATGCTTAAAATCAACCTCTGGCAAGCTATCTTTCACGCTAAAAACCTGCCAAATCTCAAGCCCCATATCTTTTAAATTTGCATGCAAATTTTCGCTCACCACTCCATGCACCTGAGCGACGTCAAGCTCCGCAAACTGGCAAATTTCCATTATCTCACAATCACTTTGCAAAGCAAAAACACCAACTACTTTTTTGCCCTTGCTGTGAGCAAATTTCGCTATCTGCCTAGCTAAATTTAGCTCGACCTTTCTTTTACTTTTGGCAAATATTAGCCCGATAAAATCAACATCCAAAGCGCAAACCGCACTTGCCTCATCTAGCGTCTTGATGCCACAAATTTTAACTAGCGCCATTACGCCTGCGCCTTTATAAACTCTTCATAAAATTTATACGCCTTGCCAGAATTTATCGCCTCAAGCACCATTTTTTTGGCCTCGTCTGGGCTCTTTGCCCCATCAGCTGCGTAGAGGGCAAACATCGCATTAAAGACCACGATGTCAAATTTTGCCCCATGCTCCTCGCCTTTTAGCGTGCGTATCAAGGTTTTGGCGTTTTCTTCAGGTGTGCCACCCTCGATATCGCTGTGAAGCACTCTTTTAAAGCCAAACTGCTCTGGCGTGATGCTATACTCAAAAATTTCGCCATTTTTTAGCTCCACAACGCTTGTTTCACTGCAAAGCGTGATCTCGTCTAGTCCGTCATCGCCGCGGACGACCAAAGCATGCTTTCTACCAAGGATCTTAAGCGTCTGGGCGTAGAGTTTTAGCACTGGCTTATGATAGACACCAACTAGCTGGTTTGTAAGGTTTAAATTTGGATTTAAAAGAGGTCCGAGCACGTTAAATACGGTCCTTATGCCAAGTCTTTGGCGCACCTCTCTCACCTCGCCAACTAGTGGGTGGAAAAATGGCGCGTGGAAAAAGGCTAAATTTTTACTAGCTAAATTTTCACGCTGTTTTGCCAGTGATTTTTCACTTTTTACGCCTAAAATTTCAAGCACATCAGAGCTGCCTGACTTGCTTGAGACGGCCTTGTTGCCGTGTTTTGCGACCTTTATGCCAAGACTTGCAAGGATAAAAGCAACTGTAGTTGAGATATTTATCGTCTTAAAGCCATCGCCTCCAGTGCCACAAAGATCGATCATAGGCGTATCGTCGCGGTAAGTTTGCGAGTATTTTAGGATATTTTTTGCAAGCGCTGCAAGGCTTTTTGGGTATAAGCTCTTTTCGCTAATTAGCACCAAAAGGGCTGAGAGCTGCACGATCTCGTACTCTTTGCTGGCTATTATCTCGCAAATTTGCTCAAAGTCGCTATCATCAAGTGGGATGTTTTCTTGAAGCTTGATAAGATATGGTTTAAATGAGCGTGTTTTTGGCTCTTTTACCTCATCTTTTGCTTTGAAATTTACAAAATTTTCAACGATCTTTTTGCCGTATTGTGTGAAGTAGCTTTCAGGGTGAAACTGGATGCCAAAGATCGGCTTATCTTTTACGCTAAGTGCCATGACTACGCCATCATCGCTCACCGCATCAGCGCTTAAGCTAGCTGGGAGCTCATCGACATAGAGCGAGTGGTAGCGCATAACCTCAAAGCGCTCAGGCAGCCCTGCAAAGAGCGGCTCTTTGTTTTTCACGTCGATAAACGAGGTCTTGCCGTGAAGCGGGTCATCTAGTCTTTTTATCTTTGCACCGTAACTAAGTCCTATGGCTTGGTGTCCAAGACAGATGCCAAGCACCGGCATGCCAAGGTCTGCTTTTAAAATTTCTAAGCAAACTCCGCTATCTTTTGGGTGCTTTGGTCCTGGGCTTAGGATGATCTTACTTGGGTTTAGTTTTTTGATCTCTTCAAGCGTTATCTTGTCATTTCTAACACATCTAACCTCTTCGCTGGTGAGCTCTTTTACGTACTGCTCGACGTTGAAGACAAAACTATCGTAGTTATCTATAAGTAAAATCAATCTCTATCCTTTTAAATTTAGCGGCGGCTACACGGACTAAATATTATAAATTTAGGTGAGATTATAACTAAAAGAAATTTTAATTAGGCTTTTGTGCGGCTCTCGTAGGCTTTTAGGAGTGAGAGCATATCGACGTTTTCTAAATTTACACCAGTTGGCACGCCCTGAGCGATCTTACTAAAAGAAATTTCACTCATGCCAAGCTTATCCTCGACATAAAGCATAAGAGCGTCTGAATTTAGCCCCGGCGTAAAGGCAAAGACGACCTCTTTTGAGCCATTTTGCTTGATAGCGCTTCGCAGCCTCTCTATGGCGTCCTCATCGATCTCGTCAAGCACGAAGTAAAGGCCATTGTAGATACCATTTTGCTCAAAGACTAGGATATCTTTTGGGCTCTCTACTAGCAAGATGACCTCGCTGTCCCTGCTCTCGTCACTGCAAATGTCGCAAATTTCATTTTCGCTTAGCCCACCACAACGCTCACAACGCTTGATAAATCTCACCGCATCTTCGATATTTTGCGCAAGCCTTAGCCCTGCAAAGCTATCTTGCATGCAGACAAAGTAAGCAAATCTTGCGGCTGACTTTTTACCCACACCTGGTAGCTTAGCAAAAGACTCAGTTAGCTCGTTAAATTTCTCTAAGCCCCTTTTCATACGCGTTTTGCCTTTGCACGAAGTAAAATTTTAAATACGTGATAGCCGTCTTCGTAGTCGTAAGCAAGCTCAAATTTTTGCATCTGACAAATTTGCTCGATGATGTAAAGTCCAAGCCCCATGCCACTCCCCGCACTCACTTTATCGCCGCGCACGAAGGCTTGTTTGTAGTAATCAATCGGGTGATTTAGCTTTTTGCCTAAATTTTTAACCGCTATAAATTCGCTATCGCAGATCAAAATAGCTTTCTTGTTCTCTGCGTATTTTAGGGCATTGTCTATCAAATTTTTAATCGCCAAACTAAAAAGCTGAAAATCCACTCTTAACAAGACGTCATCTCTGATATCACAGCTCACTCGCTCTTCAAATTTATCAAGCATGAGCATATCTTGCACCTGCTCCAAAATGAGCGAGAAATGGCACTCTTGGTAGTTTAGCGCGTAGCTTTTTGAAAGAAGCTGCTCGACCTTGCTAAATTCATTTATCAGCATCTCAAGGCGCTCAAAAACGTTTATGAGCCTCATTTTTTGGGTGTCGTTTGCGACCATCTCAGAGACGATCCTGCCCTTGCCAATAGGCGTCTTTAGCTCGTGCATGATCGCACGTAAAAATAGCTGCCTTGAGCGGATGAGCTCTCTGATCTTGCAAACGGCGTTGTCAAACTCGACCGCGACCTGCCCGATCTCGTCTTGCTCGTTTTCATTTAGCCTAGCAGTCATCGCCATCTCCATATTTCCGCTGGCAAATTTTCTGATATCTTTGCTCAGTCTTCTAAGCGGCAAGAGGCTTCTAAGCACCGAGACATAAAGCGAGATGAGCAGAGCCGAGATGATCAAAAATGCCACCCAAAGCGGGTCATTTACGTGCCTTGCATCGTTGCTCTCAAGCAAGAGCTGAAAAGATGGATTTTTGATAAGCAGATACAAATCGCCTTTGTAATTAACCGACTGCATCATGCCAAGAGGCGTGTGCTGCGTAAAAATGGCGTTTCCGCTTGTAGTAACTGAGGTGGCTAAATTTTTGTTGCCGACATATTCTAGGTTGAAATTTTTAAAGTAGTGTTCTAAATCTCTTGGTGGGTTGCCACGCTCGTAAAGCGCCACAAGGTAGTTCATAGCGCTTATTTGTTTGTCTTTTAGCTTCTCAAGCGCACTTTCTTGCTGAATGTTTGCAAATGTCACAAAGAGCAAGCACATCAGCGAGAAAGCGATGGCAAAGATGATAGTTATCTTGGTGGTTATGGAGTATTTCATCCGATAAGCTTATATCCTATGCCTCTAACTGAAAATATATGTTTTGGCGCTTTTGAGCTGTCGCCAATCTTTGTTCTAAGGCGTCCGATGATGACGTCTAAGCTCTTTGAGTCCTTATCTTTTAGGCTCTTGCAGTTATAAACTAGCTGCTCGCGAGATACTGAAAAGCTGTGCTGTTTGATGAGATAGGTTAAAATTTCATACTCAGCAGGTGTTAGAGCAAGGGCTTCATTATTAAAGTAAATTTCATGGCGCTTGTCGTCTATCCTAAATGCGCTATCAACGACCTCTTCTTGAACTTCATTTGTCTTTTTATATCTTCTAATAAGACTTGTGATGCGAGCATACATCTCTTTTGGATCGTATGGTTTTGGCAAATAATCATCCGCGCCAAGCTGAAGTCCAACAACCTTGTCGCTGATGTCACTGCGAGCTGAGCTTATGATGATAGGGATGTCGTATTTTTGGCGAATTTCTTTACAAACTTCAAGACCGTCAATGCCTGGCAAAGTAAGGTCAAGTATGAGCAGGTCATAGTTTTTTATCCCTGCGCTTAGTCCTAGATATGGGTCTTCAAAGTTAGTCACTTTTATATTAAAGCTATCAAGATATTCAGATAAAATTTGAGCAAATTCTGGATCGTCTTCTATCATTAAAACGTTAATCATAAATCATCCTTTTCATTGAAAAATAGTAGAGATTATACGGCAAAAATGTAAATTTTTTTTTAAATTTAAACTTTTTTGGATAAAATCTCACATTTAAAATAAGCTTAATAAACAAGGAAAAATGTGGAGTTTGATTATTACGAGATCCTTGAAATTTCAAGAAATGCAACTGGCGACGAGATAAAAAAAGCCTTTAGAAAGCTCGCTTTAAAATACCATCCAGACAGAAACGCTGGCGACAAAGAGGCTGAGCAGAAATTTAAACAGATAAACGAAGCCTATCAGGTCTTAAGCGACGAGCAAAAGCGCTCTATCTACGATAGATACGGCAAGGGCGGGCTTGAGGGTAGATTTGGCAGTGGGGGCGGATTTAGCGCCGATTTTGACCTTTCAGACATTTTTGACTCGTTTTTTGGAGGCGGTTTTGGCGGTGGCTCTAGACAGAGAAAAAGACGAGCTGAAAAGTACTCAGCCGACCTTGAAATTCCTATAAATTTAGAGTTTAATGAAGCTGTTTTTGGCTGCGAAAAAGAGATCAAATTTGATCAAAAAGTGCCTTGCCCAACATGCAACGCCACAGGCAGTAAAGATGGCAAAAACAAAACTTGCCAGCACTGCGGCGGAAGCGGCAGGATCACGCGCGGAAATGGCTTTATGAATATCGTTCAAGAGTGCCCATACTGCCACGGATCTGGCGAAGTGATAAGCGAGCCATGCCCTGATTGCAACGCAAAAGCTTATAAAATCCAGCAACAAAGCGTCAAGATCACGATCCCAGAGGGCGTTGATAGTGGCATGAGGATGAGGGTCGCTGATAAAGGCAACATCGGTGCAAACGGCGTTCAAGGCGATCTTTATGTGAGCATAAATGTAAAAGACGACAAGCATTTCATCCGCCACAACGACGACGTTTATATAGAAATTCCAGTCTTTTTCACCCAAGCCGTTCTTGGCGAGAGCATAAAAATCCCAACTCTTCGCGGTGAAACAGAGCTAAAACTGCCAGTTGGCGCAAAAGATAAACAGCAATTTGTCTTTGAAAACGAGGGCATCAAGGGTGTAAATTCGCGCAAAAAAGGCAGACTCGTAGCGCAAATTTCTATCCAAACGCCTGATAAACTAAGCGACGAGCAAAAAGAGCTTTTAAACAAGCTTCAAGTTAGCTTTGGCATAGTTTCAGGCAAGTCAAGCACCGATGAGAGCGTCTTTGACAAGATAAAAGGCTGGTTTAAAGGCGACGAGCCAAAAGGCAAAAAGAAAAAATAAATCTAAATTTGTGGCGCTAAATTTGGTGTCACAAATTCTTTCAAAATAAATTTTATATATCCTATATTTTTACAAGTAAATTTCATACAGATTTTAAAATTTCATGAACGAGCATATCACGCTTCTAAATTTAGTGGCGAGCTTCGCAAGATCTAAATTTAGTAGTCTGCTAAGGCGAGTAAGTAAAGTTTTAAAATTTGCAAAATTTGCTTTATCAAAACAAATAAGTGCCAAGTAAATTTTAAAATTTCATGAGCGAGTAATTTCGGCTCTAAAATTTGAGCTAAGCGGTAAGCGAAGCCAAATTTTAGTAGTCAATTCTTGCGAGTGAATGGAATTTTAAAATTTACAAGTATAAATTTAGATTTTTGTTTCTCTGTTAAGGGGGAAGAGGCTTGAATTACGAAGTCGCTCTCTTCCCCCTTAACGATCCCCTAACTCCGACAACGTTAGAAGGGCATGCTTTAGTGCTTCGCACTGCATGCAGTTAAAAAACTCGATCAAATTTTAAAATTCGTATGATAAATAAATTTAAAAAAATTTTAGTGCCCAAAATATCAGGCACTAGAATCCATAAATTTACTCAGTTGCAAGGTCTAGGTAATAATCAAGCTGGTCGCGTCTGATGATACGTATGAGGTTTGTGCTGCCCTCTACGCCTGTTGGGTGGCCAGCTGTGACGAGATAGGTTTTGTCATGCTCGACGTATCCAGCGTCGTAAGCCTTTTTGATGACATTTGCAAGTAGGATATTTAGCTTTGTCTTTTCAAGCACGAGCGCTGGCGTCACGCCCCAAGCAAGGGTAAGCATGTGAGCTGTCTGCTCGTCGTGCGCGATAGCGATGATGTCGATACTTGTGCGGTTTCTAGCTAGCTTTATTGCTGATTTGCCTGAGCCCGTGATAGAGAGTATCGCATTTGCCTTGATGCGAACAGCTAGCGAAGCTGCGCTATTTGCGACCATATCTGTCTCGTCTAAAAAGTCAAATTCGTCAAATTTATTGTATGGATAGATGCTTTGCGTTTGTATGATCGTTTTGCTCATCGCCTCTACGACTGCGACTGGGTTTTTGCCGATCGCGCTCTCCTCGCTTAGCATAACTGCGTCAGTACCGTCTAGCACGGCGTTTGCCACGTCACTGATCTCCGCTCTTGTAGCAGTTTCATGCTCAGCCATGCTTAGCATCATCTGCGTTGCTGTGATGACTGGCTTGCTGGCTGCATTTGCCTTTTTGATGATGAGCTTTTGTATGGTTGGGACCTTGTAAAATGGCACTTCTATGCCAAGATCGCCGCGAGCTACCATGATGCCATCGCTCTTTGCGATTATGTCGTCTATGTTTTCAACTGCGTCAAATTTCTCGATCTTAGATAAGATAGCCGCTTTGGAGCCAAATTCTTTTAAGATATTTCTCGCTTTTATCACGTCATTTGCGTCTTGCACGAAGCTAATGGCGACGAAATTTACGCCCTGCTTTGCGCCAAATTCCATATCCTCTTTATCTTTTGGCGTGATGATCTCGATACCAAGGGTGGTATTTGGGAAATTTACACCTTTGTTTGAGTTTAAAATGCCGTCATTTTCGATGATGGTTTTTACCACATCTTTGCCCTCGCCTGTAACTCTTGCTCTGATCGAGCCATCGTAGAGATAGACGTACTCGCCAGCCTTTAGCATAGGTAAAATTTGAGGCTGATTTAGGCTCACTCTATAAACGCCTTTTTCGATCTTTTCACCCACGATATCCTCTGCGTAGATGCTAAGCTCGTCGCCAGCTTTTAAGTAAAATGGCTCACTAAGCTTGCCAACTCTGATCTTTGGTCCGCAGATATCTTGCAAGATGCCTATGCGTTTGTTTAGTCTTTTTTCGATGTTTCTGATCTTGTCGATGTTTGATTTGTGGTATTCGTGTGTTCCGTGGCTAAAATTTAAACGAAAAACATTAACACCTGCTTTAACCATCGCTTCCATCGTCTCTTCGTTGTCACTTGCTGGCCCTAAAGTCGCTACAATTTTCGTCTTTTTTATCATTTTTATGCCCTGTAATTTGATTTTTGCGATTATAACACATTTTAATAATGTAAATTTTTTGTATAATAGGCAAAATTTTTAAAGGAGAGAGTATGAATAAATTTTTATTAACATCTCTTGGCCTAGCGGCTCTTGCTTGTGCTGCTATGGGAGATGACAAAGTCTACAAGCTCAAGCTTGCAAGCTCATGGGAGAGCACTATGCCAGTGCTTGGTGAAGTGCCAAAAGAGCTAAAAGAGAAGGTCGAAAAGATGAGTAACGGCCGCATCGAGATCAGGATCGACTACCCGTCAAAACACAAGTCACCTTTTGCGATGCTAGACTTTGCAAAAAGCGGTCAGTACGACATCGGCTACACAGCTAGCTACTACTACAAGGGCAAAGACCCTAAGACAATGTTTTTTACAGCGACACCATTTATGATGAATACCGACGAGCAAACAGCTTGGTATGAATTTGGCGGTGGCAAAGAGCTAGAGGCAAAAGTTTTTGACCCGTATAACATCAAAATTTTTAGAGCTGGTAACACTGGCATGCAAATGGGCGGCTGGTTTAAAAAAGAGATCAAGTCAGTTGATGATATCAAAGGCTTAAAGATAAGAATTCCAGGCTTTGGCGGTGAAATTTACGCTAAACTTGGCGCAAATATCAACACTATCCCAACTGGTGAGCTATATATGGCACTTGAGATGGGTACGATCGACGCGGTTGAGTGGGTTAGCCCAGCTTACGACATGGCGCTTGGCTTTCACAAAGTGGCAAAATACTACTACACAGGCTGGCAAGAGCCAGATGGCGAAACTCAGTTTTTCTTCAACAAAAATGCGTATGAAAAACTTCCAGATGATCTAAAAGCGATCTTTGAAGCGGCTGCTGCTGAGGTGGCAAGAGATGTGAATACTAAGGTATTTTACGCAAACGTAGAGTACTGGGACAAGATGAAGGCCGAGTATCCAGACATCCAAGTAAAATCTTTCCCACCAGAGGTCATCGCAGCTCTTAAAAAGGCTACAAATGAGCTACTTGATGAAGAGAGCGCAAAAGATCCACTATTTAAAGAGATCGTCGAGTCTCAAAGAGCTTTCCTCAAAAAAGCAAGAGAATGGACTAAAATTTCTGACTACGCTTACATCAAAACAAACGAAGAGAAATAACCACAGCAGGGAGCTCTCCCTGCTTTTTACTCTAAATTTGCCAAAGTAACTCTGGCAAATTTAAATTTCACTCATTTTAGCAAGGCATCTTTAAAACTTCTACTACTTCACCTTTTGCGATAAATTCTGTCTCTTTTGGGATGATAAGCAGTGCAGCTTCGTTTGTTAGGTTATTTACGATCGCTGAACTGCCTAGCTTTTTGCCATCTAAATTTACAAAGATCTTGCCATCTCTGTTTTCTAAATTTACCGCTGTAAATTCCAAAAATGGCGAGCGTTTTTTGTAGTCTTCGTCCATTATCGCTGTGATCTTTGGCTCTTCTTGGCTAAACCAAGTGTTTATAAGCACCCTTACGTAAAGCACGCACATAACCATCGCCGAGTAAGGGAATCCAGGCAGCGCAAAGATGTATTTGTCGCCTGATTTTGCCACTCTGATGTGGCGGCCTGGTTTTATCGCAGCGCCTTCGATGATGAGGCTAAAATTTTCATTTAAAGCGCCCTTTACAAAGTCATAGTCTCCCATGCTGATGCCACCAGTAGTCACTAAGATATCGGCTGATTTTAGCGCATTTATGATCGCTTTTTCAACAAGCTCGGCCTTATCTCTTACGATCTCACAAAGGATCGGCTCCGCGCCCATTTTGCGTATCTGCATAGCGATACCTACGTGATTTGAGCTGTGAATTTGCGCTGGACTATCAAGAGGTTCGCCAAGGTCTTTTATCTCGCTACCAGTTGCAAGTATCGCCACTCTTGGACGGATAAAGACGCTTACGTGAAAGACGCCAAGCTCGGCAAGAAGTGCGATCTCAGCGTAAGTTAGACGTGTGCCTTTTTTTATTAAAATTTCGCCTTTTTTGTAGCTCTCACCCACTGCTCGCACAGCAAAGCCCTTTGGCACGCTCTTTTTGATGATTATTTTTGAGCCGCTTACCTCGACATTTTCAACTGGCACAAGAGTGTCGGTGCCTTCGCTCATTAGCGAGCCGGTAAAGGTTTTGACACATTTGCTACCCTCTACATGCAGCCCTTTGTCGCTACCTGCTGGCAGATCTGTGATGAGCTCAAGCTCGCTTAGTCCATCTTTAAAGGCAAAAGCGTAGCCGTCCATCGCCGAAACTGGCTTTGCTGGATAGTTTTCAGTAGCTTTCACATCATAGGCGATATTTCTATCAAGCGCATCTGTGATGGCTACTTTTTCGACCTTTTCCCACGCATTTATCGTATCTTTTAGAATTTTCAGGCTATCTGCATAGCTCATAAAATCTTTCATCATTTGTCCTTTTTATGAAATTTTTGCATATTTTAGCCACTTCTGTTTTACAAAAAATTAATCTTTGTTTTATTTAATGATTATTAAAATGTCGTTTAAGAAACCAGTCTGGTTTTACCCTTACACAGGAATTTACATGAACAAAACACTACTTTACATCATCGCAGGTGCGAGCCTTGGCATACTAGCTCCAGTGCTCGTTCATTTTGGCAACCCAGCAAACATGGGCGTTTGTGCGGCTTGCTTTTTACGAGATAGCATGGGTGCGCTTGGCTTTCACCAGGCCAAAGTCGTGCAGTATCTAAGGCCTGAAATTTTAGGGCTTATCATCGGAGGCTTTCTAGCTAGCATGCTTTGGAGTAGAAATTTCACTCCAGTATCTGGTAGTGCGGCATTTTCTAGGTTTTTCTTAGGCGTGTTTGCGATGATAGGCTGCCTTATATTTTTAGGCTGCCCTTGGAGGGCGTTTTTGCGTCTTGGAGGCGGAGATATGACTGCTATTGCTGGCGTAGTTGGTCTATTTGCTGGCGTCTTTGTGGGACGAGCTTTCAAGAAAAATGGCTACATCTTACCAGAGAGCGAGACCACTGCAAAGGCGATAGGACTTTTGCCACTGATTATTGCGATTTTACTTTTGATGGCACTTATCTTTGGCCTAAAACTTGGTGAAAATGGCGCATTATTTAGCTCAGAAAAAGGTCCAGGCTCACAGCATGCAAATTTGTTTATCTCGCTTATTTGTGCCATCATCATCGGTGCGTTTATGCAAAGAAGTAAATTTTGCTCAGTGGGAGCAATAAGCAAAATTTTCGAGCGTGACTTTTCGATGTTTTATGGCGTCGTCTCTATCATCATCTGCGCAAGCGTAACGAATTTAGTGCTAGATCAATACAAATTTGGCTTTGAAGCTCAACCTATCGCTCACAATGATATGCTTTGGAATTTCCTTGGCATGAGCTTGGCTGGTCTTTGTTTTAGCCTAAGCTATGGCTGCCCTGGCAAACACCTAGTGCAAATGGGAGCTGGAAATTTAAGCTCAGCAGTATTTGTTTTAGGTATGGGAGCTGGAGCTGCGATAAGTCATAACTTCGTGCTTGCAAGCTCAGGAGCTGGCATAACACCTTTTGCTCCGTATGCCGTAGTGATCGGCTTTATCTACGCCATCTACGTTGGATTTTTCACTAAAAAAGCTTAAATAAATTTGGCTGCCCTTGCAGTCAAATTTGCTTTTTATATATAAAATTTGTGAGATAAATTTTAGCTAAAAATAAGTTCTTAGGTTGTATAATCCAAAACTTATTTTAAGTTGTCACGGTAGCTCAGCTGGTTAGAGCGCTGGTCTCATAAGCCGGAGGTCGGGAGTTCAAGTCTCCCCCGTGACACCATAAATACCTAAACTACGATGTTTCTACAATATTATATTGCAGTCACCTTTCATAAAATATAGCTTAAAGTTTGTAGCAAAATAAAATTTTATGTAGCAAATTTTTAAGCTTGCAGTAATTTTAACACGTTTTTTGTAAAATTTTAAAAAACAAGTAAAATTTTTTAACGAATCATCTACTATGATATAATCTGTCACTCTACTGTGTTAAATTTTTATCATAACTTAAATAAAATGAGTATAGATGCGTAGTAAAAATGGCGTTTATAGCTATTGAATATGGGCTAAAAAATATTTTTGATGATTATGATTCATTCATATTTCCTAACAACAAAACACAAAATAGAGATAGACCACATAAGCATTACGAGATCCTGCGCGTGGTCAAATACTGGTTGCCATTTATCAAGATAAAAGAGCCTGAATATCTAAGGGTGAAATTTGAGAAATTGCTTGAGGAGTATCTAGAATGCAGTTGATAATTATGTAATATTTTTCGTTTATCTTTTTAAAGAAATACATGTTATTAATAAAATATTTTTATCTTTCCGCTTAAAAATAAGGTCATTCATGGTCTATAATTTTAAGATATTTATTTCGATTCCTAATATATATACTATCATTAAGTAATTTATAAGTATTTTTATGATACGTAATAAATCATAAGCAAAACCCCTTGATACATCGTGCTTATGAGATAAAAGTCAAAAATTATTTACCACTTTAAGCAATCTAGCCACCAAAATATTCTATAATACACACAAATTTAAAAATAAAATGTTTTTAACCAAAGGAGGTTAAGATGATTAAAACCAGTTGAAAGCAGAAGCTCTATTTTAAGTATTTAAAAGAGAGCTTCTACGATAGGTTGTTAGCACTCCTATTGTAATCGTTCTCTACTTTTAAACTACTTAAATAAAAAAACTTCATTAGTACCAATCATATTGAGTTTATTAGACACACTATAGGTATGTCTATTTGGTGAGATAGCTATTGCTGTCTCTTGATTTTTAAATGGCAAAAAGGAGAAAAAATGCCAAGTAAAAAAATGCTTTTAAATGATTTAAAGGCTATTAGAAAAAATAAAACAAAAGAAGAGATTAAACAAGCATGCCTTGAGGTCTTGTTTCCACAACAAGCAACACTCAAAGAGTGCAAGTTACTAATCGAAAATCGTTATAGCGTAAAGCTATCAAATAAAGAGTTTTTCAAATGGAAGAAAGAATATGAAGCACAAATAACAAATCAATCATCTGATGCATGTCATATTCTCGTACCCAACGAAAACAAAAAAGAAGATGAGGAGCTAAGCAATGGCACTAATAACCAAGAGTAGCGATACAGCAGTTGCGGCAAATGCCGTAATTGCTCTACAAGAATATATCGAAATGGGCAATAAGGCTAGTGAAAATATTAGAAATAATATTGAACTTTTTAATCAAACCGCAGATATCTTTGATAAAAGCTTTAAAGAAAAAATAGAGCTTATAGAGCAAGGAGGTGCTGAACTTATGAACGCGACAGAAGAGATTCAAAACAACTTTAAAAATACTCTAAAAGGTGCAGACAAAACTATATCGAAGATCAACTCATCTTTTAGCTCTTTGATGAAGAATATAGTATCTGCATTAATTGCCTTTGTATTTATAGAAGCGATCTTCTTTTTTGGCTACATGTTTTATGATAGCCATAAGACAAATGAAGCCAAATCCGCACTACAAAGCAGTCTAGATAAGGCACTTTATGATGTGTCTAACCTTAAAGACTTTATCATCCATATTTACAATCAAGATAGTCAAAAAGCTAGTGAAGATTTTACTAAATGGCTAAACAAAAATGGCGACAGCAATGTTTGGTAGTAAGCAAATTTTTCTAATAGCAAGACACATACAATGTATGACACTTCGTTTTCATACCTTGTATAATCTTGCTCTGCCGAGGGCTACAATGCGAGATATAAGAAGCGTTAAAAGCGCTTCATCTGCTAACATATTTAACGTATTTTATGAAAGGATATCATATGCCAAAAAATATCAAGGATAAGGTACTCTCCACAAGGATCACTTCTCAGCAAAATAGCAAATTATCTGATATGGCTAGAGAACTAAAAATATCAAAATCAGAAATCATTTCCTATCTTATAGATAATGGCACTGTAAATTCTGAATCCATAAAAAAGAAAGAGCTATATCCAACAATCATTACATATTTTGCTAGACCTTTTAATAACATCAATCAAATAGCAAAGAGACTAAATATAGCTTATAAGACTAGTGGCGATATAGATTTAAAAACGATACTGCGAACACAAGAAGAGTTGTACAAAGTTCAATCAGTCCTAACTGAAATTTTAAGCATAATAAGGAGTAGCTATGATAGTTAAGATCTCAAAGGGAGAAAAAGGCATAGCTGATTATTTAAAAACTGGTAAGAAAAGAGATTCAAAGCTAACTAGAGATGAAAAAGATGATAGATTGCCACTGGCTGGAAATTTAGATCTTATAGAGATGTCTGAAAAGCACCAGATAAAGAAAAAGAACAAAAAATATAACTACTATCATATATCCTTATCATTTACTTCAGAGGAGTGGAGCAGACTATATGAAAGTGGCAATATAGATGAGTTTATAATGGATTTTTTGAAGCTCACTTTCCCAAATCACGACATAGATGAGTTACTTTTTTATGCTGAAGCTCATCTGCCTATAATCAAAGAAGAGCCATATATCCCTCGCCCAGAAGGGGCACTAGAAAATAGAACATTAAACAAGAAACATAAAAATGGCGAACCGCTAAAAAGAGAGCCTCACATCCATCTAATAGTCTCTTTTGAAAATATGAAATTTACTCATAGTGTAAAAACTGGTGGAGCCATATATACAAAAGGTGCATCCAAGCAACAAGCAAAAGCTGTTATGGCTAAATCAGCAGAGAAATTTAAAAGAGTTGTTAATGACATCTTATCTAACAAGTATGGATTAAATAATATAGAGCCTTTAGGCATGGATGAAGACCAACTAAAAAAGCAATATGAAAGCTTTAAAAGTGCAGCACAAAAGGTTAAGAAAGGCAAAGAAAAAGATACGCAGATGAAGATAGAAACAGATGTGGTGATCGAGCCAAAAGCAAATACAAAAAAGCAAAATATAAGTGTTGAAGAGCTGCTAGCTGATGCTAGAAATTCTACAGCTGATTATCTATTAAGAATGATAGAAGAAGATGAGAGTTTCAAAAAAGACTATTATGATAGAGCAAAGAGGCTTAATGCAGTGGATATAAGGGAATTTTTGCCTATGATCAATGCAAAATTTAACATTACCGCAAAACCTGAAATAGTAAATGACAAATATAAAGTAAGAGTGGATGGTTTTAAGGGGACTTATAATCTAACTGATCTAATGTGTAAGATAGTCTATAATGGCAAAAAAGGAGCGTTATTTCACGTAGTTAATGAGCTAGAGCAAATGCTTATAGAGCTTGAGGCCAATAAAAATGAGCCAAAAATAACATTAAGTGTAAGCAGTGACTTTAGCACGCCAAGTAAAGATCCAAAAGCTCAAGTGCTAAATAGCTGGGAAACGATACAAATAGAGCCATACAATCTAAAATCAATACTTAAAAACTATTCAGCTATATCAGTGGCAAGTTCCAAAGATAAAAATGAAAAAGCTAGCAGTATTGACAGCATAACTCCTACGCTTATATATGATATAGATAGCTCAAAATTTACTACAAATGATGCTCAAAATTTACTGCAAAGCAAAGGAATAAAGGGCTTTATATATCCAACAAGCTATCAAGTTCCAGATGCAAAAGTAGAGAATTTTAAACTCATCATACCCACAACAGATGCTCCAAGCTTAAATGAATATGATGAATACATAAAAGAGATAACAAGAGAGCTTGGGTTATATAACATAGTAAATAACTCCAGCTTGCATCATAGTAAATTTCACTACACTCCAGTGCCAGGATCTGAACTTGTAAGCATTAGTGGAAAAACTTTGGATAATACAAGAGCTATTGAAGATGCCAGCTTAAAAACAGATATTAATAATATGGATGTTAAAGCCTTAGAGGAAAATTTACAAAAACTAAGAATATATGAGCTTAGCTGTGAGCCAAAAGATAACAACTTGCATATTAAAAGAGTAAGCTACCAAGCCATATCTTCAAAGATTTCTATAAAAGATTTAATAGAATACTTTGACGAGAGTGCTGTGCTTAAAGAATATAAAAATCATCAAATACTTTCTGGTAAGAGTGGCAGATACCTATACCTACCAGAAGAAAACACAGCCTACTCTTTTAGCCTAAATAGACACTATACTCCGTATATCTATATCAGAGATAAATTTGATGAAGCAGCCAGAAAGATAAAAACTGGATTTTATGATGATGATCTCATTCAAAAGCTAAGTATTACAAAAAATGAATATGAAGGCTTCGTAAAAGATATCGATGGTCATTTAGATATAAATAGATACTATTTAGCTTTTATAAATAGAACCGAAAGCTTTAAAAAATACCTGCCAGATATAGTTAGAATTAACTATAAAGGCTTAATTTATAATATAAAAACATATATGAAAGATTGGCAAGATATGCAAGGCTTTAATAAGCTAAAGGAGTGTTATAAAACAGATAAGATATATCTAACAGAGGATCATATATCATTTGGTTCACTAAAAATAACAAAGCAAGAGCTATATGGTCAAGGACTTGATAAAGACTTTGGGATAGAGCAAACAAAACAACCATCAAGTGTAGTAGAACCCAAAGATCAGGATGTAAAGTCAGGATATGACAGCTTGGAGAGATAGATTTTGTAGAAGTCAGATCATTAGCATTGCATCTTCTCAGCTATCTCTAATCCATAAAACCAAACGGCAAGGCAAACATATCATCATCTAGTTTTACGGCCGTATCTCCGGCGTAAAAGACTATGCCCTTATCAAATTTACTTTGCAAATTCTCTTTTAAGTGGTAGATATGTCTAAAGTCATCTTTGCTGATAGTTTTTGAGGATTTGACCTCTATAGCTATGAGTCTGCCCGATATCTCAAGTATAAAGTCTATCTCTTTTTGATCGCTCGTTCTATAGTAGTATATATTTGCTCTTTTTTTGCTACTTGTATTTGCCTTTAGTAGCTCATCAAATACAAATGTCTCATATATAGCACCTTTATAAGGAGAATTTGCAAGCTCTTGTGCTGAAGAAATTTGTAGCAAGTGTACCAGCACCCCTGTGTCTGTAGCAAAAATTTTAGGTGTTTTTATAAGCCTTTTTAGAGCGTTGTTAAAATACGGTTGCAGTTTTTGGATCTGATATGTATGCTCAAGCACGCTAAAATAGCTATCAAATGTCTTATTATCAAGCCCCGACTCCAAGCATAGCTCGTTTTTGTTAAAGATGTTGCCACTTCTTAGCATACATAGGCGGTACATAGTGATAAATTTATCCATATTTCTGATGTTACCTATCTCTTTGGCGTCTGATTCTATATATGTTCTTATGTATGAGCTAAACCAGAGATATTTTGATTTCTCTGAGTCTATCTTTGTGATCTCTGGGTAGCCGCCATTTATGATCTTTTCAGATAAGCCGTCGTTGTCATACTTCTTTAGCGCTAGATGGCTTATATCGCCACTTAAAATATCGATCAAATTTTCATCACTATGGCTTAACTCTTTTTGAGAAAACGGGTAAAGCTCTACTATACCTATCCTACCAGCCAAAGAGTCCGAGATATCTTTAAAGCCTTTTAAATTTGCAGAGCCAGTTAATATAAACTGCCCATTTGTTCTATCCTTATCTACAAATTCTTTTATTGCTAAAAGCAGTATGGGCACTCTTTGTATCTCATCTATTACTATGGGCTTATCGCAATGCTCTATAAAGCCTTTGGGATCATTCCTTGCGGATTCATATATGTTTATGTCGTCAAGCGTTATGTAGTTTGGTATCTCTAAATTTAAGGCAAGGGTTGATTTGCCAACTTGTCTAGCTCCGCTTATCAAAAGCACAGGAAAGCTTTTCATATACTCTTTTATTTCGTCGCTTATGGCTCGTTTGATGTACATAGTATTTTATCCTTAAATATTTAGGAGTATAATACTATGATTTATATAAATTTACAAGGATGGCTTGGTTAAGATAATTGTATATTTAAATTTAATTCGAACTAAAACTGGCAAGATTAAGTCAGTCACTGTGATTTTCTATCATACTGAGTATTTTATTTGTAGAGTTTTAAGCAATATCACCTCAGATTTCCATATTGACAAATGGTAGTCAAATTTTTCCTCAAAAGGAGCAGCACAATAACCATTTTTTGGAATATTGCACAGGCTCTTTTATACTGCAACCTAACTTCCCAATAAATTTTTTACCTCATAACTTTATCCAGTAGCGATTTATAGCTATCCACTACGTCATAGACCACGCTATCATTGCTTATAGCCTTAAAATGCTCCTTTGCGCAGTGGATTTTGGACTCTTCGACTTGGCGAAGCTGCATAGAGTTCATAGACCCCTTGGTCTCCGCAACAAAATAAATATGCTTAATATCTCCCTCATAAAATGCAATCGCCCTAAAAAGACAAACCTCTCCAGATACATCAGTCATACATATAGACGAATTTAAAGGAAATATAGAAAAAGAGAAATATCAGCTAGCGATGTATGATAAAAACCGTAAACTAGTAGATATATTAAGAAATAGACATTCACAAACAATAAAAAATATAATAAACGAATTTGAAATACAACCACAAGTAGTTGTAATGGATATGTTTAAGCCATTTAGAAGCGTAATAAATAGTAATATAGTTCAGGCCCAAATAGTAGCAGATAAATATCATGTAATAAGACAAGGGATATGGGCATTAAGAGATTTAAGAGTAGAATTATTTAACAAAGACAATGAAAAGTATAAGAAGTTAAAAAAATATTGGAAAATACTAAGTAAAAGCCCAATAAGTCAGTTTAGTCAAAGACAAAAAGAGATATTAAAAGAGATATTAAAAGTAGATAAGACATTGAAAAAGATGTATAGAATAATAAAAGAATTTTACAAGATGTTTGAGAGCAAGACAGTAAAGACAATGAGAAGGAGAATAGAGCAATTAATTGAAAAATTGAGAGTATTTAATATAAAGCAAAGTATAAAACTAGCAGATACAATAACAAGTTGGAAAAAAGAGATAATAAATATAGTAGAATATAAAATAAACAATGGGTTTGTAGAAGGAAATAACAACAAAATAAAAGTAATAAAAAGAGTATCTTATGGACTAAGAAACTATGAAAGATTTAGAAAATTGATATATTTACGTCTTTGCAATAGATAGAGGTGTTTTTACACCCCCCCCCACTATTGACAAAGAACCATAATAAATTTTATCCGCTCTATAAATTTAAAAATTAAATACCCTTTTTAAATACATTTAAAAGAAAAATTTATATATGATCCTAAGATAAAAAATTAATAATTATACTTAAGGAGCAAACATGCGAATTCCTATTCGCTACGGCAAAGATGATATCATCGACCTAAGCGTTCCGGAAAAAAATTTACTGGGAGTTTTTAACCCCAACCCCGTGGCTAAATTCGACGAAACGGCACTCATCGCAAAGGCTCTGGCAAATCCGATAAATCAAAAAAGCTTTGATGAGTTTATCGCTGGCGACGAAAAGATCGTCATCATCGTAAACGACGGCACGAGACCTACGCCGACGGCAAAAGTTTTAAAGCAAATTTACCCAAAAATCCGCGATAAAAATAAAATTTTCATCATCGCCACAGGCTGCCATAGAGAGGGCACGCTAGAAGAGTACGAGATGATATTCGGCAAAGAAATTTACGCCGAGCTTAACGCTAAAAGCGAAATATGCGACCACGACTCGAAAAAAGACGAAATGAGCTATCTGGGCGAGTCCAAAAACGGCACGCAGATGTATCTAAACAAAATCGTAGCCAAAGCAAAAAAAGTGATCGTCATAGGCTCGGTCGAGCCGTACTATTTTGCAGGCTATACGGGCGGACGAAAGGCGTTTTTACCCGGCGTCGCCAAATACGAAACTATCGAGCAAAACCACAAACTAGCCCTTAGCGCCGATGCTCAGGCGCTGCGCTTAGAGGGCAACCCCGTGTATGAAGATATGATCGACGCGATGAAGGTGCTCGCGCACATCGACGTTTTTTCGATCCAGACGGTGCTTGACAGCGAACACGGCGTGTATTACGCGAGTGCCGGACACCTAAACGACAGCTTTTATGACTGCATGAAAAAGGCAGACGAGGTCTTTTGCGTAAATATTCCGCGCAAGGCAGATATCGTGATCTCGGTCGCGCCCTATCCGATGGACGTCGATCTTTATCAGGCACAAAAAGGGTGCGGACGCAAAAATAGTCATCTTGCCGTTTGGCTCTATGACTGTGCCTAAGGTTTAAGTATGGCTAAAATTTTATACTATGATGCTAGCTGTGGCATCAGCGGCGATATGAATTTAGGCGCACTGGTGGATCTGGGCGCGGATTTTAGCTATCTTTGCGCCGAGCTTGCTAAGCTAAATTTAGCTAGCGAATTTTACCTACGCAAGCGCAAAGTGCTAAAATGCGGTATCTCTGCAACCAAAATAGACGTCGTTTGCGCGGCAAATCCGAGCCAAATTCCGCTTGGCCTCTTAGGCGCTAAATTTAGCCCGCGTCAAAATTTAAACGGCAAAATTCACGGCGCCGAATTTAGAGCGGATAAGTCCGCCCAAAACCATCCGCGTCCGCGAAATTTCACGCAAATTTTAGAGCTTATCGAGGGTTCTAGCCTAAGCGCTTTCGTAAAAAAAACGGCAAGCGAAATTTTTAGCGTTATCGCGCAGGCCGAGGCCAAAATCCACGGCACTAGCGCAGAGCAAGTACATTTCCACGAAGTGGGCGCCGCGGACAGCATCGCGGACGTAGTGGGTGCGGCTATTTGTTTGGAGGCCTTGGGTGCGCCGCAAATTTTTGCTTCGCCTATCGAGCTTGGCGGCGGTTTTGCGCACTGCGCTCACGGCAGGCTGACCGTACCGGCGCCTGCGGTTTGCGAAATTTTAAAAAGCGCGCAAGTAAGCCTAGGGCGAGCGAATTTCGAGATGACTACGCCCACAGGAGCGGCGATTTTAAAGGCCTGCGCACTAAATTTAAGGGAGCAAGACCGCCGCGAGTCGCCGCGAAATTTTAAAATTTTAAGCACGGGCTACGGCGCTGGCGATAAAGACATCGCAGATTTTGCCAACGCGCTTCGCGTGATACTTTGCGAAACGAGCGAGGATTTAGGCTTGAGAGATGAGCCAAATTTGAGCGTGCAGATCGGCTATGGCGAGCTTTGCGAGCGGATTTTAATCTCCACTAATATCGACGACATGGACGCCGAGAGCTTTGCCTTTGCGTGCGATATTTTGCGAGATAGCGGCGCGCTGGACGTATTTAGCAGGTCTATTTTTATGAAAAAGGGGCGCGCGGGCTTTGAGCTAAACGCGCTGTGCCGCAAGCAGGACGCCGCGCGGATAAAGGGGCTAATTTTCGCGCATACGACGGCGATCGGAGTTAGAGAGTGCGCCGTGAGGAAAACGGAGCTTGCGCGCGAGTTTTGCGAGGTAGAGACTAAATACGGCAAAATAAGGCTTAAAATTTCGCGCGGCCGAGTTTGCGGTTTTAACGCCGAACAAAATTTAACGGACGAAAATTTAGCCCGAAATTACCCCGAAATTTTAAAAATCAAGCCCGAATTCGAGGACTGCAAAAAAGCTGCGCAGAGATTTCAAACGACGATTCGCGAGGTTAGAAACGAGACTTTAAAAAAATATGACGAAACTAGAAATTCTAAAAAATGATATAAAAAAGCTAGGAAATTTAGCCATTGCTTTTAGCGGCGGCGTAGATAGCTCGCTACTGCTAAAGGTCGCTGCAGATGTGCTTGGTGAAAATGCACTAGCACTCACGGTAAAATCGCCCTATATGTCTTTGCGCGAGATAGACGAGGCGGTAGAATTTGCTAAATTTTATGGCATCAGACACGAGATATTTGAAGTGGATATCGCCGATGAGATAAAGCTCAATCCGCAAAATCGCTGTTATCTTTGTAAAAAAGCAGTTTTTTCAAGACTTCTTGCTCGTGCAAAAGAGATAGGCTTTACAAATTTGGCTGATGGCACAAACAAAGACGATCTTGGCGAATATCGCCCTGGTTTAAAAGCAAAAGAAGAGCTTGGCGTGCTTTCGCCGCTAATAAATTTACGTAAATTTGAGATCCGCGAGCTCTCGCGCGAGCTAAATTTAGCAACAGCAGACAAGCCAAGCTACGCATGCTTGCTAACTCGTTTACCCTATGAAAAAGAGATAAGCATAGATGGGCTAAATTTAGTAGAAGCGGCTGAAAATTTACTGATAAAAAGCGGCTACGCAAATGTGCGAGCAAGGCTTGATGATAGAAAAATGAAGCTGCAAATGCCATTTTCTAGCATGCAAACCTTTTTGAGCGACGTGAAATTTAAGTCTATCGTTAAAGAGCTAGTTGCACTTGGCGTGGCAGAGGTAACGCTTGATCTAAAGGGGCTTAGAGAGGATGTTTTGGTATGAGCGAGACTGAAATTTTAGAATTTATCGCTGGTATAAAAAACGGCAAGATGAGCGAGCAAGATGCGCTAAAGTATCTAAAAAACTACCCATTTAACGACATCGGATGCGCCAAGATCGACACTCAGCGCGCTTTGCGAAATGGTACTGGCGAGGTGATATACGGGGCAAATAAAACAGATGATGAAATTTTGCAAATTGCTAGTGCGATCGGCGAAAAAAATGAAAATATCTTAATCACAAGAACAAATGAGAGCGTTTTTAAACGCATTCATGAGATCTTTCCGCAGGCAAATTTTAACGCTCGTGGCAGGGTGATCAGCGTCAATTTCAAAGAGTCTGCGCCTACAAAAAGCTATATAGCTATCGTCTCTGCTGGCACTGCTGATGGTGCAGTCGTGGAGGAGGCCTACGAGACGGCAAAATTCTTAGGCAATGACGTGAGAAAATTTACCGATGTCGGCGTAGCAGGGCTACATAGGCTGGTCGCAAAGCTTGATGAGATACGCGGTGCAAAGGTCGTGATTGCCGTTGCTGGCATGGAGGGCGCACTTGCTAGCGTGCTAGCTGGGCTTGTAAGCTCTCCAGTGATCGCAGTGCCTACTAGTGTGGGATACGGGGCAAATTTTGGCGGAGTTGCGGCACTGCTAGCGATGCTAAATAGCTGTGCAAATGGCATAAGTGTCGTAAATATCGACAACGGATACGGCGCTGCATATAACGCAAGCCTGATAAATCATTTGTAATTTTATGCTTGTAGCACTGAAAAATAGACTAAATTTAAAGAAAAAGCGTTGCGAGAGTTAAATTTAAGCTGGAGAAAAGAGGCTTTAGCAAAAAGAGAAAGTTTGCGGTCGAGGCTAGCATTTTTAGCTGTGGCTGGTGTGATCTTAGTAACTGAAATTTACATCGCAGTTTGCGTAAAGGGTGGCTTTGTGCGGCACTACGCTGGCGACGTTTTGGCTGTTATCTTGCTTTACGCTTTGGCAAGGGCTATTTTTAGCGTGACGCCGTCAAATTTAGCGCTTAAAATTTTTGCTTTTGCGGCGGCTTTGGAGATTGCGCAGTATTTTGGAGTGGTGCAAATTTTAGGCATAGAAAATAAAATTTTAAAGATAATGATCGGCGGGACGTTTGATCTTACCGATCTGCTCTGCTACGCGGCTGGCTGTATTTTAGCGGGTGCGTATGAAAAATTTGAAAAAAGGAGAAGCGATGGATAAAGAAAAATCCATAAAAAAGATGACCGAGGTCATGGCAAAATTCGTTGGCTACACGGGCAAGGTGCTGCCTGATGACGTGACGGCGAAGCTAAGCGAGCTCGCCGAGCGCGAGACGCAGCCGCTGGCAAAGGAGATCTACAAAACGATGTTTGAAAATCAGCGTCTTGCAAAGGAGCTAAACCGCCCATCCTGTCAGGATACTGGAGTGATCCAGTTTTTCGTCCGTTGCGGTGCAAATTTTCCGCTTATCGGCGAGCTTGAGGAGCTACTGCGAGAGGCGGTGCTGCAAGCTACTCGTGAAGCCCCACTTCGCCATAACAGTGTCGAGACGTTTGACGAGTACAATACCGGCAAAAACGTCGGCAAAGGCACGCCTAGCCTGTTTTGGGAGATCGTGCCGCAAAGCAGCGAGTGTGAGATCCACACCTATATGGCAGGCGGTGGCTGTAGCTTGCCTGGTAAAGCGACCGTGCTGATGCCTGGTATGGGATACGAGGGCGTTGTTAAATTTGTCATGGATATAATGACAAGCTACGGAATAAACGCCTGTCCACCGCTATTAGTGGGTGTTGGCGTGGGTACTTCGATCGACGTAGCGTCCTTGCTTTCTAAAAAGGCGCTTATGAGGCCTTTGGGCTCTAAAAATCCAAACGAACGTGCCGCATTAACTGAAAAGTTGCTTGAAGATGGCATCAATAAAATCGGCCTTGGACCACAAGGTATGAGCGGTGCAAGCTCTGTGATGGGCGTGCATATAGAAAACTGCGCCCGCCACCCAAGTGTAATCGCTGTCGCCGTAAATGTGGGCTGTTGGTCGCACCGTAAAGGCCACATTGTCTGGGACGCAGATCTAAATTTCGATGTAAAATCGCACAAGGAGTTTGCGCTATGAGTAAGAAAATTTTAACCACACCAATAAGCGCTGATGATCTTTCAAACATCAAAATCGGCGACGTCATATACCTCACGGGACACATCAGTTTGTAGATTTGGCTAGCACACAAAGAGAGCTAGCAGATGAATTAGGAGCTAAGTTTTTAGAATTTTGTAGTTCATACCTAAATGAAAAATGTGTTATTGCCAAAAGTGAATTTACTTACCAAGAATCTTTTTTGCCAGCAAGCCTAACTATCGAAGCCTACACTAAAAAACCGACTGCCAACACAACAATGGTAGATGCGTACATTGGTAATGTGCATTTTAGGTTAAATTATGATTATGTATATGAAGAGTATGATGATGACCATTTTAAAGATGAATATGCGTATCAATATCTTGACTTTCAAATATAACAAGTGCTATAATACAACCAAGTTACATTTAAAGAAATGAGGGTAAATCATGGCAAACGGAGATTATGAAGTAACTCATAATAGGATTCTTAATAGTGTAAAGAAAAAATATCATTCATACAAAGGTAAAGTAGGAAAGATTGCTGATAATATAATAGACAGAAATTTTAAAGCTGATAAGCCGTTACAAAAATGGAGTACTGATGTATCTCAATTTAACTTTTCATGGAGTAAATGCTACATTTCACCAATACTTGATATGTATACAAATGAAATAATCTCTTATGACTTATCCTTAAGTCCTAATTTAGAGCAAATATCTAAAAAGATTTTGTTAACTTCTTTATATTGAGGATAGGAGACTATATAAAAGATTTTTACTATTAATTAGAAAGAGTGGATAAATGGGAAAAGGTTTCTTTAAGAATAAAAAATTATGCATATTGGTTCTCTTTGTATTGCTATTGCTTTTAATACTAACTTTTATTTGTTTAGGAAGATATCCGGTTAGCCCCTATAAAGCATTTATGATTATATACAAAACAATAACCGGAGATGTTAGCGGCTTAGATGTATATGAAACTAGTGTAATAATTGACATAAGACTACCTAGAATACTTATGGGAGTTTTAGTAGGTGCAGGGCTATCACTGGCAGGAGCAGCATATCAAACTGTTTTTTCAAACCCTTTAGTTAGCCCGGACATACTAGGGGTGTCTTCAGGAGCAGGTTTTGGGGCGGCTTTATCTATATTATTATCCCTAGACATGATAGTGACTCAGCATGTTTCTTTGCTTCTGGGGCTTTTAGCAGTTTATATAGTTTTAAACCTATCCAGAGTAAAAAAACGAACAGATTTGTATGTGTTAGTTTTATCCGGAGTAATTGTAAAGTCACTATTTGATGCTTCAATATCATTTATTAAATATATAGCAGATCCGGAAGATAAGCTTCCAACTATCACTATGTGGTTGCTGGGAAGTTTAGCAAGTGTATCCTATAGAGACCTTGTTATTTGTTCAATAATAATAATACCTTGTATTTTCGGCTTCTTTCTATTAAGGTGGAAATTGAATCTTTTATCTCTAGATTCTGATGAGGCTAGGTCTTTAGGAATTAATGTAAAAAAATTACGTATTGTGGTTATCTTACTCTCAACATTGATAACTGCAACTACAGTTTCTGTATGTGGAATTATAGGATGGATAGGTTTAATAATTCCCCATTTGGCGAGAATGGTTATCGGAAATGATAATAGGTACCTTATTCCAACTTGTTGTGTTATGGGAGCAATTTATTTATTACTGATAGATACCCTTTCAAGAGCAGCTACAAGCAATGAAATTCCCATTTCAATATTAACAGCATTTATAGGTGCGCCATTATTCATAACTATACTTAGAAAGAATTCGGGAGAAAGAAGATGATACTCCAAGTTAAAAAAGGTACTTTTTCATATGACAAGAGAAAAATTTTAAAAGATATTTCATTTGATTTAAAAGAAGAAGAAGTAATGTCCATTCTTGGACCCAATGGGGTGGGTAAAACTACTTTCTTAAGGTGTCTTATGGGATTTTTAAAATGGGACACGGGAAAAGCCTTATTGTTCGGCAAAGATATAAATGAATATGCAGAAAAAGAATTATGGGAAAACTTAAGTTATGTTCCTCAAGTTAAGAAAAGTGTGTTTAGTTATGGGGTTTTAGAAATGGTTGTGATGGGTTTAGATAAGGAAAACAGTTTTTTCCATATCCCTACGAAGGAAGATTATGATAAAGCTTATGAAACTTTAAAAGAATTAGGAGTTGAAAAGCTATCAAATAGATACTGTGATGAGCTATCCGGAGGAGAGCTTCAAATGGTTATGATTGCGAGAGCTCTTGTTTCTAATCCAAAACTTCTTATTTTAGATGAACCGGAGTCAAACCTGGATATGAAGAATCAAATTAGAATCATAGAGGCAATTAAACATATAAATGTAAATAAAAAATCTGCTTGCATAATAAACACTCATTTTCCTAGTCATGCATTGCAGATATCTGACAAAACTTTGTTTATCGGTAGTGACTACAAAACAACCTTTGATGAAAGTTCGAAAGCCATTACTGAAGATAACTTACAAAAGTATTTTCAGATCAAAGCTAAAATTTTAATTTTTCAAGCAGAAGAAGTTGAATACAAAACAGTTGCACCTTATAAAGCCATATAGAACTGTTAGAAGGAGGTTAATGAATGGAATATAGAAAATTAGGATCTACAGGCATACAAATTTCAAGAATATCTATGGGAAGTCATCACTTAAAGAATCCCCAAGATATAGATAAACATGCAGAAAATTTCTTCTATGCATATAAACAAGGAATAAATTTCTTTGAAACCGGCGATACTTATGGAAACAATTGTTCAGAACTTATATTAGGTACAGCCATAAAAGAAATGAAGAAGCATAAAAAACCATTTTATATTATGTCAAAGACGCATGCCGGAGATTCTAAAACATTTCGAAAAAATCTTGAAAATTCTTTGAAGAATTTAGGAATAAGTTGTATTGACTCCTTTACTTGTCTTTGGGGTGTAAAATCTTTTGAAGAATGGAGAGGAGCTAAAAACTATGGAGCTATAAGAGAGATGGAAAAAGCAAGAGAAGAAGGACTTATTAAGCATATTACTTTTTCTTCACACTTACAAAATAAAGAACTAATTGAGATGATTGGGGAGTATAAATTTGATTATAGTTTACAGGGCTTTAATATAATTAATTCCAAATACAGATTAAAAGGAATAATGAAGACTCATGAAAAAGATATAGGGACAATAGCTATGAATCCGCTGGCAACAGGAGACTTGTTGCTTTATGAAGATATATTTAACGCTATTCGTATAAAAGAAGACCAAACTTTGGTTCAAGCGGCATATGCATATATTCTGTCCTTTCCTTTTATAGATTCTGTACTGGGAACCTTTAATTCAAAAGATGAAATTAATGAAGCTATTAAAACCCTATATCAAGAACCTTACTCTGCTAAAGAAAGGAGTGAACAAGAAGGAAAATTAAAAGAAAGAATTAATCAAGTTGATTTAGAAAGAAAGATAGAAGTTGGCAAAGCTCTTAGACAAAGACCTCATATATTAAGAGAAGAAGTTGCAGATTTGTTTGGAGTTTATCCACTAAGTGTATAATTTTCGAAGGAGGAAAAATGAAAAGAAGGATTAGTTTATTATTATTTTTAGTACTAGCATTAATTTTAAATGCTTATGGCGGCAGCTCTCAAAGTAATAAAAATGAAATCAGTGAAAACAAGGAAAAAGAAGCTAGTCAAGTGCAAGAAGTTAAAAAGGTAAAAGAAAGCGAATACTCGATTACTGATGTTAGAGGAAAAACGATTAAATTTGAAAAAACACCGGAAAGAATTGCAACGGTGGACAAGCCTCTTCCGTCTATAATATATGCAATTGATGGAAAGACAGATAAAATTGTAGGATGCAACCCATCTTCTATTAAAGCTTTTGAAGAAAGTGTTTTAAAAAACATGTATCCACAACTAGCTAATGCGAATACTAAATGGTGTTCAAAAGACTCAGTTGTTAACGTGGAAGAGTTATTGAAGCTAAAACCGGATGTAGTGTTTATTTATTCGAATATTGAGAAAGAAATTGAAAAAATGGAAGCTGCAGGACTTAAGGTAGTAGCTTTAAAGAGGGCAGAATTTGACAGTATAAAAGAAAATATAAAAATGATATCTGAAGTACTTCAAAAGAAAGAACGTGGCGACTTATTAGTTGAATATATGGACAAAGGAATTAATGAAGTAACATCAAAGTTAGCTGAAATAAAAGATGAAGATAAACCAAAAGTTATAGAGTTTTATAGTGACATGAAAATAGCTGTAAAAACATACGACCATTGGATGAAACCAAGTGGAGCCCATAATCCGGCCCACGAGCTTAAGGGTAAATTGGCTGAAGTGGACATGGAGCAGATGATTGTATGGAACCCTGATATCATTTATTTAGGAAATCATTCAGACTTAATGCCGGAAGACTTTATTGAAAATAAGCAGGAAGGTAGAAACTGGTCAACAATTAAAGCTGTAGCTAACAAACAAGTATACAAAATTCCTATAGGTGTTTATAGGTGGGATCCTCCTGGGGTTGAAACTCCGCTTACAGTTAAATGGGCTGCAAAAATACAGTATCCACAATTGTTTTCAGATATGGACATGGAAGTAGAGTTAAAGAATTTCTTTGAATATGTATATGATTACAAATTATCAGATGATGAAGTTGCTACAATATTGAGGAAGTAGTTTTAACAAGAAAGGAAGAAACATGGATAAATAAAATAAAAGTATTAGAAATATGATTACAAATTATCAGATGATGAAGTTGCTACAATATTGAGGAAGTAGTTTAACAAGAAAGGAAAAAACATGGATAAAATAAAAGTATTAGAAAAAGGACATGAATTAGAATATAGCTTTGATAATTTACTAAGCTATCATGGTGTAGGTTATCCTGGGGGAGTAGCTCATGCATTTCAAGTCATGAGTAGAGCCTTTCCACTTTTAGATGATGGGAAATTATTAGAAAGAAGAGAGATATATCTTATTACAGCATTTCCTGGACCGGGAGGGCTAGATGCTTTTGAAATGGTAACAAGATGCGTAACAGATGGTAGAATTTCCGTTGATATTAATTTAAAAGAAGCTGAAGAAGTCTTAGAAAGTCCCCATGGAAGATATTATTTTAAATTCAAGTATAGAGATAAAACAGTTGTTATAACCATAAAGCCAGGTTTTGTACTAAAAGAATTTATTGAATTAGCAAGAAAAGAAGATAGAAGTGAAGAAGAAGAGACTACTTTGATTCAGATGAAAAAAGATATGGCAGCAAGACTATTGGCCGCTAAGCCCGAAGAAGTATATAACGCAAAAGTTCTATAAAAGAAAAAGAGAAGGGTTTTGATATGTACCCTCCTTACTGGACAAACCAGTAAGGAGGGTATTTTTTTGAAAATAAAGATGCGTTTGAGTTATTAGTGTTTGGTTCTTATGGAACAAAATACAGTAATTTTTTAGGCTGTATAATAAATATGGGGTTTTAGGGACTATCCCTAACGAGGTCTTTTTGTCTGACTTGTCAGACAAAAAGTATCCTCGCCCAGGTGAAATACAAGATGGCTTTTTGATAGCAAAATACCATATATAGAATATAGATGCAAGCTGGTTTAGGTTATGTTTTTCGTTGTTATCGATCCGTTTAAGATAAATCAAAGAACATATAGCAAAATATTAAAAAGCCATAAAATTAAGCATAATTTTAGAATCTTAAATAACCTTAAATTATAAATCAATCTTTACTATTTATGCTAACAATCTCATCATTTTAAATAGTTTATCACCCTTCCCCTTCTTGATAAAAATTTATCTCTTCAACTAGATCATTTAGAATTTTTGGAGTTACTGGCTCTCCATAAGTATTCATGGTGATCTTGTATTGTTGTTCGTGTCCTACCAGAGCGGCTATATGTTCAACCCTTTGGCCACTTTGGATGAGCTTGTTTATAAAAGTATGCCTAAATGAGTGAAATGTCCTTGTCTTATCACCATCTTTTATAACTTGAGTATTAATCTTTTTTCTAAAATACTCAGAGAAGTCTTTATTGTTACAATTAAATAGCCTAACTGCTTTGCCACATTGCTTAGCTAGCTTCTTTTTACCCTCTATAAATTCAAACAGCCCAATGCTATTTAGCTTAGAGTGGATAGGAACAATCCTAGCAGAGTTTCTAGTCTTTAAAGTCTTGCTCTTACCCGTTTTTACATCTACTTTTGTATTTAAACTAAAGCATACTATATTATATTTTTCGACTATGTCATCTGTGTTTAACTGTATTATCTCATTTAGTCTCATACCAGAGTAAGCTGCTATATGAGTAACGAAAAATAGCTCATCTTTACTAATTCTTTGGCTTTTAGTATCACCACTTGATCTAATCTTACTCACAATATCCAAAAGTGCATTTACATCACTATCTTCATAAGGGTTTTTATTTGTAACGTCATCTTGGTTTAAATTTATTTGTAGATCTGTAGCTGGATTCTTATCTATATAGTCGCTATCATAGCAGTATTTAAAAAACTCACTAACTCTAACAATATACTTCTTGATAGTTGATTTAGAAATTTTTGGCCTATCCTTTGCTAAAGCTATGATCTCATCTATGCTCTTATCTTTATAGAGACTATTTTGAGAGAGCTTGGTTGGTAGTTGTAGCAAGATATTTCTAAAATTTAGCAAGTCATCTCTTTTTATCTTTTTGATGTCTAGCTCATCGCCAAATTTTATAGACATTAACCGTCCTACATGTCTGACAAGGCCAAATGTGCTATCACTCCAGTTGTTTGAAATGCTTGTGTTTGATACATAGTTTTCAAAAGTACTCTTTAGCGTGAGAATGTCAGCTTTACTCTCATTTTTAGTAGAAGAGTCTAGTTTATATCTAAGACTTTTAGCTCTATTTGAGAAGAGCTTTTGAAAGAAATTTATAGCTTCATTGAAAGTCATGCAGCTAGCATCACTTGTATCATTCAAAGCAAGATCTTTAGCCTCAATGTCACTTAAAACTATACCCTTATCTTCATATTTATCTGCCTTATATAGCTTTACCTGACCACCAAAGGTAGGATCATTTAAATTTCCATATCCAAATTTTAGATCTTCACTTAGCTCATTGTCTCCATCTGGCAATAGCTCACAACCAAATATTCTTAGGATATCGTTTTGTGTGAGTGCTCCTTTTTGCCTAGCTAGCTCATTTATAGCATCTCTTAGCTCACAAACAGAGTGTTTTAAGGACTTTTTAGTAAAAGGGAGTACCAAATTCTGCTTTTTTAAAGTCTCTATGTAGTCTTGATAGCTATCTATGTTAGCCTCTTTAATGCCTTTTGCTATCTCATCTTTGGCATTATCATCTAAATTTTTGCTCTTGTGCTTTTTGTTAAGAGGCACAAATGCTTGTTGCTTATCATTTAGTAGCTTTTGGTTTTTGCACATCTTATATGATATGTGATTTATGTTATCTATCGTTGCCTCAAGCACTCTTTTACCAAGAAGCTTTTTGGTGTGAGAGTCAGTACAAGATAGCTTTTTGCAGATCTCATCAACCTCTTTTGATATTACACTAGGCAAGCTATCTTCTTTTAAACTCTGTTTTAAAAACAAATTTAGTGATAGTAATCCATCTAAATTTATATATCTGCCAAGCATATCATGCTCTTTGATACTTTTGGCCTCCTTGGCTTTTAAAAGCATAAGCACCAAGTGCTCTATAAGTTCGCTGCTCAAATTCATCTTCCATGCCTTTTTGATCGCGTTAAAAATTATAGAGTAGATCTTAGCACGATTTTTTGCTGTATCAAAGCGTTTTGTGAGGAAGGAGGTTATGTATTCGGTTTTATTACCAAAATAAGGTCTCAAATATAGTGGAATGGCTACTCTAAAGTAGTATATGCCATTTCGTTTGACTAGATATTGCATCTTTGTTACCTATGCAATATAACTTTGTAGCAAAATGTAGCAGATATCTAGTGTGAAACTGGCTGTGTGCCGTCTTTTTGGTGCTTACACAAGGTTTATTTTAAACCCTCATAAGCCGGAGGTCGGGAGTTCAAGTCTCCCCCGTGACACCATAGATGTCCTACTTATCGATACTTTAACTGCCCTTTTTGCAGTTTCCCTTTCTTTAAAATTTCCTAAAAGTATGGTACACTTTTTAAAAAAAGCGGTACATTTTTTCAGGATTGTTTTATTTTACAAGATGCTTTCTATAAATTTGCTTTTATTTTTACTGATAGATAAAATTTTTATCTCAAAGTGAACAAACATAAATTTATCTCGCTTAAATTTACGGCACAACTTTTGCTTACTCTTTGAAGCTAAATTTCAAGGAGTAAGCTATGAAAGTTTCCTACAACTCCATCTTAACAAAACAGCACTACCAAAAACAGACAAAAAGCGAAGGCTTTGCAAATTTCTTGCCTAACACTCCAAATATAAATTCGATCAACCAAACCACTACTCCTAAAAATGACTTTGTTTCATCTAGCGCTATCGACTCTCTTTATCAGGCCAAATTTACTTCACAAGAGGGTTATGGATATAGTGTAGATGCTAAAGGATTTATGGGAGCTGACTTTAACAAGGCTGCAGGCTTGCCACAGGACTTTAAAATCCACAAAAGCACACTTGATGCTATAGTGCTGCACAATCAAAAACATCCAAACTATACAAATATTTCAATGGACACAAAGAAAGATAATGCGCTCTTTGGAGAGGATAGCTTTGCAAATATCGATATAGCAGATACTATAAAGCAATACTATAAAATCTTTGATCAAATTTCAGCTGGAGTGATCAGTAAGGGTAAAGAGTTTTACTCAAACGAAGATCTAGCAAAGATGCCAAAGGGCTACTTTTCAAAAGATAAAAAAATAGAGCATTATGAATACCTAATGGGTAGGATGACTAGTGATGAGCTAGATGGACTAACTGATAGGAGCAATGAGAAGGTAACTCATATCTTCAGGACAGCCCAAGACGCAGAAGATGCACATAGGTTATGGGATGATCTAAGCGATATAAATGTAGAAGTCAATGGAAATTTCCTTGACTTTTCTCCAGAAGTGATGACAACTGAGCATACTATCCCTTATATGTGGGTTAGTAGCGCTGGATATGACTTCAAGCCTGATATGTCTGTATATGACAATGAACAAGGCTATACAAAGGAGCAAATCTTTGTCGCATTTTTAAAAAACGAGCAAGGTCTTGTGCTGCAAGGTGGCACAACAAGGATAACCGACGAGGCTCTTAGTGTATATAAAAACTATCAAATAATTACAAAGCAAGATAGAAGCGAGATAGGCATACCAAAGGCTTATTATAATGAGATACTATCTGGCAAAAAAGATCTAAAAGATATACTAGCTAGGATTTTAAAGCTTAGAAATTTAGAGCTTAAAAAAGATCACACGCTCGAGGGGCTAGCAAGCAAGATAATGGACGTTTTAAAAGAATTTGATGAGAGGACGAAGACAAGAGAGCTTTAAAAAATATAACATAGTAGGCATTCGCTCTAAGCCCTTTTAGACTATAAACTACTAAACATTTTTTATATTTGCCGATATAAGATATATATTTTAAAAGGATTTAAAATGAATGTATCACCAAATTTAGAGCCCATAAATATAAATTTACCCAAAGATATGATCTATTCAAGAGTCCTTCTTGGTGTAGATAGAGTGCAAACTTTAGACAATACAAATTTAAAATCTGAGCTTAAAGACATAGCTACTAAGCTTATCTCAAATAGCACCTACTCTATCATTCAAAATGCCAGCACCAGTGGCGTAAAGTCAGAGTATGCTAAAGCAGATAGCGGGACAAACGATGCTTTTTCTTACGTGGATATCCAGCGGAGAAACTGGGACAAAAAGGACTTTGAAAACAAATATCTCTTTGGCGAAGATGCCTCAGCACTAAGGAAAGTGGATCAAACTAGCACCTATTTTTCATCTATAAATTCAAAAACTCCCATTAAGCCCATTGCGGCAGCAGATACTAAATTTACAAATTTAAATGACTACGCCTATGAAAAAACGATAAAAACCTCACTGGGTGACGTGGAGGTCTTTTTGGATCTTTATAACGATAATGACAAACTAGGCATAGGCAAGCTAGATGCAAATGGATTTTTATTTAACTTTGATAGCAACAAGGACGGAGTGATAAATTCTGGTGATAAATACTTTGATAAGCTAAAAGTTAGAGGCTACGATAAAGACGGAAATGAGAAAATTTTCAAACTAAGCGAAGTTGTAAGCGAGATAAACCTTAACGACTTTATCAAAAAAGATATTAGAAATTTAAGCCATGAGGCTATGGACTTTGCTAGCAAAAACACGGTTGATTACAGAGTTAGTTTAAATAACTCAAACCCTTATACTCTATTTTCAGCCGAATATCGCTACCAAAAGATAGACAAAGAAGAGACTAATAAATTTTTCAAAGACCATGCAGACAAAGACGGCTGGGTAGATCTTAGGGATAATAAGATATTTAACGAAGAGAGCGGCTTAAATAACTTTGCCTATGAGAAAGTTGGCTTTGACGGCAAGAAAAAGCTTAGCGAGTTTAACCCTATCATAAAGCCTTCTGGGCCTAAACAAGATGAGAGCTTTTCATACGCAGGCTATCAAAAAGATAGCTTTATGAAATTTTATAACGACTACCAAAAAGAGTCTAGCGCTCACAGCAAAGACGTAGAGTGGATAAGCAAAAATTTAAAAGAAAATGATGTAGAAGACGCAGATGATCTCATCTCAAAGCTAAAAGTCACAAAGTCATCTTATATAATCGCTATGGAGAGTGAGTTTGAAAAAGCGACTGGACTGGAGTTTAGCCTAGAAAATTTAGAAAGAGCAAAGCATGCTTTTGAGAGTGATACTAGCAAGGCAGCAGCTGCGCTAAAGGACACAGATAGCGTAATAGCTATGAAGCTAAACAAAAATGGCACGATCACGCTTAAATTTGATAGCGGAAGAGAGCTAGAGGTAAAAGAAATTTATAGCGACACTGGCAAGCTAATCAGCAAAGATGACAAGGATAGCAAAAGAGCAAGTATAAATTTAGATGCTAAGAGCATGAATGATGTAGAGCTAAATAGACTTGACTTTAAAGATATAGGCATAAAGCAAGATGAGAAGATATCTAGCCTAAAAGAGCTTGGAGCAAAGCTGGTTAAAAACCTCTCTGATAAATTTACAAGCAAATTTCTGATCGGACTTGAAAACGGCAAAAGCATCACCACCAAAGAAATTTACAACATCACCTATCTTGAAAATGACCTAAACTTTAAAGAACTATCTAGTAAAGATAGGCTTTATAAAAAGATAGATGCGAGAGTTTAGGAGTAAATTTATGCAGACTAAAAACCCTTTGCAAAATAAATCTTTTTACAAAAAAGACGATATCTTTAGCATGAAGCTAAAAGGATATTAGATGATAAACGCACTTGGTAGCTACCCCTTAAATTTAGAACAGAGCATAAAGGTATCAACCAAAGTTGCCACCAACCAAACCAGCTCAGAGGTTTTAGGCTACAAGGTAGATAAGGATGGTTATTTTACAGATGAGTTTAACAAGCAAGCTGGCATACCAATTGATTATAAAATTCACTCAAGTACACTGGAGTCGTTAGTCAGATCAAACGACATAATAGACCCAGACATCAAGAATTTTAAAAGTATCGATATAGCTAAAACAGTTGGCAACGCTTATAGGTTGCTAGCTCAAGTGGTTGGCGAAGATACACTAAGCTCAAAGGACAGCTTTAGCGCAGAAGATATAAGAAATTTCCCTCAAGGCTTTTCTTATGATCGTCAAAGTCTGCAAGTAGATCAAAGATATGCTAGTGCTAGTGAGTATTCTGCGGTAGAAGATAGCTTTGTGCATACGCCAACAAAGACCATAAGCACGCTCTTTTACAATGGCTCTTTGTCTATTGCGGCAGATAAGCAGATACATCCAAAAAACGTAACATACATCTTTAACAACGCAAATGGCGGTAAAGAAAACACGGTCATTGGTATATTTATGGATCCACACGGAGAAAAATACACTAACAAAGATGGCTCCATAACTAAAGGTGGTCTTATAGCTGGCGTGCTAAATCACAACCTAGACATATACGAGGGCGAAACCACTGCGATAGGCAAATATGGCGGCTATGATAAAAACATCAACACAAAAGAATTTCAAAGGTCATTTAATGCCTTTAACGCTATGTGGCAAATGGCTTATGGGGTAAATTTCTCAAAAGCAGATGATGGTGCTGTCTCTATGCTGCCTGATTATATGCAAGATTATGTGAGACACAGACAAAGCCTTGATAAATTTAGCGACCAAGAAGACGAACTCTCATTTAAAAAGATGATGGAGCATAATCTAAAAATGCTAAAGCTACTCTTTGGTGAGATAGATAAAGATGGCAAAAAGAGCAAAGACTTTATGGATAGCTTTTTAAAATTTAGTATGCCACCTTTAAATTTAGTAAAAGAGCTAAATGAAAACCCAGCTGGAAAATACCTAATAGATATGCTTGGTATAAAAAGAGATGTTGATATAAAGGCATAAAGGGGAGTTGAAATGTTTATTACTACCTATAATGGATCGATGCAATATAAAGAAATTTTAGATGACTACATAGCTCATGGCAATAAAAATTTATCTGCAGAAGATGAGAAAGCTAAAGTTGATGCTTATATGCAAGGACCATTTGGTGTTGGACTAGATAAGATAATCGGTATAGAAGAAGGAACGGAAGACTGGATAACAAAAACCATAGATAAAATAGATAGTATGCTATCAAACAAATACACCCCAGAAGAGCGAAGAGCTCTATACGGAAAATATCCAGAAACCATAGAAAAAGCGATAGATTGGGAACTTCAAGGCTATATGGATTTTCTGAGGGATAACTCTATAGACGGCAAACCAACAATAGAAGGTAAGATGATAGGTCTTGGTACAAAAGAAGAAGAGGCCGATCTAAGAGCATTTATGGACAGTATGTCTTCTCTTTATCCGAATAATAACAAGGAGTCGCTTAGTCTTTTAGATAGAACCGATCTAAGCATAGATGAATTTAAAACGTTATTTGCCAAAGCAAGAGAAAAAGCAACAAAAGATGTCGAAGAACAAAGAAAGCAGATAATCAAAGAAGAACAAGAATATAATGCAAATTTTGCTAAAGAGCAGGCCGAGAAGAAATTTAAACCTATGCAGGTTAAAAAGAAGTATGAAACCTATGACATAAACAAGGATCAGAAATTTCTCTTTACAAGAGAGCTTTTAAATTTCAAAGAAAAAAGAGGCATAGATGTCTTAGAGCTTATGCAAAAGATAGATAAGAAGCAAATTCTAAATAAGATGGCTTAAATTTAAAGGATATTAGATGATAAACGCACTTGGCAGCTACCCCTTGAATTTAGAGCAGAACATAAAGGTATCAACCAAAGTTGCCACCAACCAAACCAGCTCAGAAGTTTTAGGCTACAAGATAGATAAAGATGGCTACTTTACAGATGAGTTTAATAAACAAGCTGGCATACCAAGTGATTATAAAATTCACTCAAGCACGCTGGAGTCATTAGTAAATGTTGCAGAGGGGACTTCATTTTTTAGTCGCACCTTTAAAAGCATAGATATAGCAAAAACTGCTGGCAATGCCTACAAAATCCTCTCACAAGTAGTTGACGAAGATACGCTAAATTCAAAGGATAGCTTTAGCTTAGATGAGATAAGAAATTTCCCACAAGGCTTTGAGTATAACCGCCAAAGCATGCAAGTAACAAAAATTCATAGTTCTATTTACGAATTTGATGCAGCTGCTTCTAGCTTTAACTACAAAGAGTCAAACAAACAGATGATAAGCACGCTTTTTTTCAACCCAAGCTTTAGCGGTGGAGATGGCAGGCAGCCACTAAAGCCAACAACAGATATCTTTAACAACAACAATGGTGGCAAGGAGAGTGTGGGAAGTGGTGTTTTTATCGATCCGCACGGCGAAAGATATACAAATAAAGATGGCTCTATAACCAAAGGTGGCCTTTTAGCAGCCGTCATAAATAGCAACCTTGACGTCAAAGAAGGTGAAACCACCGTTTTTGGAAAGAAGCAAGGCTTTGATAAGAGCGTAGATAGCAAAGAATTTAGTAGAGCATTTGAGCTATTTGAACTTATGGGCGAGATGAAATTTGGAGCAAATTTCAACAAAGCAAGCGACTCTGACCTAGCTGGTATGCCTGAATATATGCAAGAGTATGCTAAGTATAAAAGAGACCTTGTCTATGTAGATCTAACGACTGGGTTTGTTGGTAAGTATTCAGATGAAGAAGATGAGCTATCATTTAAAAAGATGATGGAGCGTAATCTAAAAATGCTAAAGCTACTCTTTGGTGAGATAGACAAGGACGGCAAAAAGAGCAAGGACTTTATGGATAGCTTTTTGAGATTTAGCATGCCGCCTTTAAATTTAGTAAAAGAGCTAAATGAAAACCAAGCTGGAAAATACCTAGTAGATATGCTTGGTATAAAAAGAGATGTTGATATAAAGGCGTAAGGGGGAGTTAAAATGATAACTAGCATAAACGGACCTAGCAACACACCGATACAAGATAACACTATCCAAAAAGAAAATGCAACAGAAAATATAACCAAAGAAGGTAAGCAAGACAAAAACGCTACCGAAGAAAAATTTGACTACTCAAAGAATCTTTTTAAACCCTGGAGCGAAACTATAAAAGAATTTATAGATATAGACAAAAGCAAAGAGGGCTGGATAGCAGATACTATAAATCGAATTGATAATATGCTGTCTGATTACACCATTCAAGAAAGACGGGCTTTATCAGCAAAAAGAGAGCCAGAAAATATGGAAGAATTTAGAGTTCGCGAACTCCAAGATTACATGGACTGGTTGCTTACAAACTCTATAGACGGCAAACCAACAATTTCTGGACTGATGGTTGGTATCGGCACAAAAGAAGAAGAAGATGAACTAGATGCTTTTATGGAAACTATGTCCTCTCTATATCCAAATAATAACAAGGAGTCGCTTAGTCTTTTAGATAGAACCGACCTAAGTATAGATGAATTTAAGAGCTTATTTGCCAAAGCAAGAGAGAAAGCTACAAAGGATGTTGAGGAGCAAAGAAAGCAGATAATCAAAGAAGAGCAAGAATACAATGCAAATTTCGCCAAAGAGCAAAGCGAGAAGAAATTTAAACCTATGCAGGTTAAGAAGAAGTATGAGACCTATGATATAAACAAGGATCAGAAATTTCTCTATGCAAGAGAGCTTTTAAAATTTAAAGAAAAAAGAGGCATAGATGTCTTGGAGCTTATGCAAAAGATAGATAAGAAGCAAATTTTAAATAAGATGGCTTGATGGATAAAGCAGAGCGAGGATCATTCTCTACCTTGTCATAGGATGACTTGGTTGCGACTTGTGCTAGATATAAAGATAAATTTAAACCTTTTTATCGACAACCTTTTTACCATTTTCTTCAAGTTTTTGCATGATACGAAGCACATCGATACCTCGTTCTCTCTCAAGTTTTTGAAGCTTGAGCAAATATGAAAATTTCTCATCCTTAGTAATGTCATAAGTTTCTAAATTTTTGCTATGTCCCTGAATAGGCTTAAAGGATTCTTCTTTTATATCATTTGAGCTTGGCTTATTGTTTTTATTATTTAAAATTCTTTGAGCTTCTTCATTCATAGCATCTACTTGTGCGAAAAAATCTTCATTGCTCTTTTCTAGCTTCTCTGCCATCCTTGCTCTATCTTGTAGCCAGCGTTCTTTAAATTCACTGATACTAAGGTCAGCTGAGTTTAACAACTCATCGCTAATATCATCAGATATCATTGGCATAAAATCGCCTGTCTTGCTCTCTTGTATAAAGTGCAACAAAGAATTTGCTTCGTCATTGCTTATCGTGCTATCAAGTCCTGTTGCTTTACCCCAAATGGTTATCCTACCATCAGCTGCAATACCACTCATGTAGTTTCCAAAAATGCGCTGAAGAGCACTATTTGCTACAGCGTTATTGCTATCATCGTTTATTTTATTTTTATCAGGTTGTTGCTCTGCTTTTGTTTGTATGTTTTTCTCTTCCGCTCCAGCTGGCTCATACCTCATATTTTGATATGTAAATCCATTTACACTGCTTATCATATTTAAAAGCCTTTTGTTTGAGTGAAATTTTCTTAGTTTGTAAATCGACCTTTTAATAATTTAGTTTATATATGATTTCTCTACACAAAAGTCTTGCTAATAGAGCTTATCCTCTCACTCCAGGAATTTGCTAGAGAATTTATATCCTCTCTAGTTGGCTTAAATTTCTCATACTCGTTTGAAGTGACACTCTCTGCGCCAATGTTCTTTGATCTTGCATACATTAAAAGGGTTAGCTCTTTTAACCTTTCTTTTATGAGCACTTTTATGCTCTCGTTGTCCTTGCCCACTTTTTCAAAATCCACAAAGTACTCTTTATGCTCTCCAGTGCTTGAGATATCATTTAAGGCAGCGCTACTAAGCTTAGTCTTTGCACTATCACTTGGTAGTGGTCTAGAACTGCGTAAAAATCCCATAAAAAGAGCCTCTTTGCTGTAACCTTCATCTGACTTATAAAAAGAGATATCAGGATTAAAACTAAACTCATCACCTGCTTCACTCATCGTAAAATCAACCTCTTTTACTATGAGCCTAACGCCTGCACTTGAAAGCTCTTTACTTAGAGACTTAGCGCTATTTAGCTCATCAGTGCTAGAGTAGATGTTTGAGATAGTAGAGTTTGATAGATCTTTTAGTAAGTGTCCTTTGGCATCGTAGCTAGTGCCTTTTGTGCTGTAACCTTTTGGTAGTTTGCCTATATCTGCAAGGGTGTAGCTCTTTTTATCATCACCTAAAGTGCTAGACGTCATTTGGTCAAATAGTCTGTAGTAGTGCTTTATGGTGTCAGCCATATCGATGTTATCAAAGATCTTTATCTGCTCGTCTTTGCTCTTGATGCGGTTTAGTACATGGTTGCGCTCGGCAAATCTACTAAGCTCATCAAGCGTGCTTTTGTGAATTTTAAAGTCCTGTGGCAAGTCTGCAGCTTTGTTAAAGTCAGCTCCCATAAAGCCAGCTTTATCTACTGTGTAGCCATAAGCTTGAAGATCACTGAAATTTAAAGAGATGAGGCTGTTTTGTGAAGAAGAGATATAGTTAAATTTAGCTGGCTCTTGGAGTAATAGAATTAAGGAGAACACTTAATCACTATATTAGTGAAATATGTACTTCTTAATTCTTTTTTATTTAAGAAACTAAGAGAAAGGGGGTAAAAATGAGGAATTATGAAAAGATAACAGCACTCTATGAGAGATTAAGTCGTGATGATGAACTTCAAGGAGAAAGCAATTCTATTGTAAATCAAAAGAAAATCCTTGAAGAATATGCAGGTAAAAATAATTTAAGCAACATCATACATTTTACAGATGATGGAATAAGCGGAACACAGTTTGATAGACCGGGCTTTATGGCAATGATGAACGGAGTTAATCAAGGTAATATAATAGGTTGTATAATCGTAAAAGATATGAGTAGACTTGGCAGAGACTATCTTAAAGTCGGTCAATGTATGGAAATCTTAAGACAAAAGGGAGTTAGGCTCATTGCTATCAATGATAATGTAGATAGCTTTTATAGAGAAGATGATTTTACCCCTTTTAGAAATATTATGAATGAATGGTATACAAGAGATACTTCAAGAAAAATACAATCTACATTCAGGTCAAAGGGGGAAAGCGGAAAGCATACGGCAAGCTCTCCACCTTATGGATATATCAAAGATGAAAAAGACAAAGATAAGTGGATTGTAGATGAAAAAGCAGCGGAGATAGTAAGGAGAATATTCAATCTGACCATGCAAGGCAATGGTCCGTATCGAATAGCAAAGATATTGGAAAGTGAAAAAGTAGATATACCTGCTTACCATCAGCAAAAATTAGGATATGGACTACATCAAAGCAAAGTGTTTGAACATCCTTATCGTTGGTGCAGTTCTACAATTGTAAGTATCTTAAAGAAACAGGAATATTTAGGTCATACTGTAAACTTCAAAACAAGAAAGCATTTCAAGGATAAGAAAAGCAAATATGTATCTGAAGAAAACTGGCTGATATTTGAAAATACCCACGAGGCAATTATAGACCAAGAAACCTTTGATAATGTGCAAAGGATAAGAGGAAATGTAAAAAGGTATCCCGATGGTTGGGGAGAATATCACCCTTTAACTGGGCTTATGTATTATGCAGATTGTGGCAGTAAAATGTATGTTCATAGAACAAGTAATTACAAAAATATTCCCTACTACACTTGCAGTGCTTACACGAAAGTACCCTGTGGAACGCTTTGTCCATCTACTCACAGGATAAAAGCGGAAGCAGTCTTAAACCTTATACAGGAAACCTTAAAAGACATTAAAAAATATCTTGATGAAGATCACGAAGCCTTTATCCGTTCCATTTAAAATGAAATGGAAGAAAAGGAAAAAGTAGAGATAGAAAAGAAAAAAATAAGATTAATGGAAAGTAAAAACAGGCTTCAGGAACTTGAACGATTGATGTGCCGTATTTACGAAGATATGATACTTGAAAAAATACCAAGTAATAGATATGAGATACTTAACAGTCAATATGAAACAGAGCAAATAGCTTTAAGCAAAGAAATTAAAGACTTAGAGTTTGCAATATCAAGATATGAAAAAGAAACAGATAAGGCGAAAAAGTTTATATCTCTAATAAGCCGATATGAAAATTTTGATGAACTTACAACTACAATGATAAATGAGTTTGTAGAAAAGATTATTGTTCATGAAAGGAATAGAAAAGGTAGTCAAACATCAAAGCAAAAAAATAGAGATATATTTTAATTTTATCGGTAACTATGAGCCACCAAAAGAAGAATTGACTGAAGAAGAAGAAAGATTAAAAATTGAGGAAGAAAAGAGAAAAATCAAGGAAAGAAAAGATAGACTTCATCAAAACTACTTAAAGCGTAAAGTAAATGGAAAACAACAGGAATATGAGGAAAGGTATAAGGCAAGGAGAGAACAGAGAAAACAAGAAAAATTAAAGGTTCTGAAAAGGGCAGGTATACAAGTTAATAAGTTAGAAAAAAGAGATTGAAGTTAGTCAATCTCTTTTTTAGTACAGGTATCAAGTATATCAATTATGTTATTTGCAATTGCATGGATAACAGTAACGGCAACAGAATTACCAAACTGTTTGTAACTTTGAGTATCACTTACAGGAATGATATAGTTTTCGGGGAAGCCTTGAAGTCTTGCAGCTTCACGAGGTGTTAGTTTTCGTGGATTTTTTCCTTTTTGCTCAATAAGTATTTCACTCCCGTCTTTATAATATCTTGCAGATAATGTATTTGTATAAGGACTGTTTTCATTGAACAATGTGTAACCAAATCCATTTCCCTTTATTTTATGTTCTTTCTTTCGTCGTTGATGACCTTGCCAAAGTGCATTTGAAATGGTGTATTTAGTATCAACATTTTGCTCTAAAATATTTCCCACAGAAACATCTGGGCAGGGAGGAATTGGAAAAGAAAAATCTTTATAGTTATCTATTTTATCCTTATCAAATCCAACAATGTAAATACGCTCTCTATTTTGTGGAACACCGAAGTCTTTTGCTTTAAGTATAATAGAATGAACATCGTAGTTTAAATCCTTTAATGTTTTTTCTATTGTTTTATAGGTACGACCTTTATCGTGAGATTTTAGGTTTTTGACATTTTCAAGAAGAAATGCCTTAGGTCGTTTCTCTTTAATAATTCTTGCAATTTCAAAAAATAATGTTCCACGAGTATCTTCAAAACCAAGCTTTTTACCGGCTTGACTAAATGCTTGACAAGGAAAACCACCGACAATAATATCATGATTAGGAATATCTTTTTCAGATATTTTTGTAATATCTCCAAAAGGAGTTTCACCAAAATTTGCCTTATATGTTTTTACTGCAAATTTATCAATTTCACTACTGAATACGACATTTGTTTTACCTGTTTGGTAAAATCCAAGCCTTGTACCACCAATTCCGGCAAATAAATCAATGATTTTATAGGGGGCATTTTCATTATTAGGGAAAGGTACTTTTTCAGGAAATGATAAAATATGTTTCAGCTCAATGGACGATGGCTGACTTTCTCCATTTTCCCATCTGCGAATTGTCCTATCTCCGAATTTGGACATACCAACAGCATCAGCTAATTCTTTTTGAGTCATTTGTAATCTGATACGCTTATTTTTTATTAAAATAGCAGGGGAATTATCTATGATTTGTGGTATAATATTCATATATATTCTCCTTTTTATATATGTTATTTCAAGGACTAACTGTCCTCTATTTGACACTATTGTACCATATAGAAGAAAATTTTTCAAGAAAGGAAAAGAGTTATGGCAAATATTTCTCTTGATGAATATAAAAACTTAGTTAAAGAAAAAAGGAAAGAAGGCTTTAAACAGCCTTATGACTTAGTTTATGATAATTTTATTACATTAGGATACGACAAAGTCCCTAAAGAATTCTTTTTAAGTAATGCAAGTGAAGTTGTTGAAAAACTTAGAAATAGCTGTTGGAGTGAATTTCAGCCATTAGAAAAAGACTTTACTTCAAAAATGCTAAAAGAGTTAGTTGATGATGAGTATATCAAAACTCTTACACCAATAGAGGCAATTACTTGGTTTGTGGAAGAATTTCCGGAACATATATATGCTTTGACTTTGTCAAATACTCAAAGTAGGAGGAGTAGAGCAGGTAAAGAATTTGAAAGTATTATAGAACTCATTTTGATTGGTGCAGGGATTCCACTTGACAGTCAAGGTAATATAGGTAAACAAGAGTTTGTCAATAAAGGTCTTGGTAAATTGGTAGATTTAGTTTCTCCGGGTGTTTTAGAATACATTGTAAATAAGAGAAATACTGTCTTAATTAGTGCAAAAACCACATTAAGAGAAAGATGGCAAGAAGTACCTGAAGAAATGGGAAGAACAGGTGCAAGAGAAATGTTTTTAGCAACTCTTGATACTTCTATTAGCTCTGATGTATTGAACACTCTATATGAGGCTAATATACAAGTTACAACAACAAAAAATATAAAAGAAACATATTATTCCGATAATGAAAGGGTATTAACCTTTGAAAAGTTGGTTGAAATATGTTTAGACAATGTTTCTCATTGGAAAAATTTCAACTACACAGTAGAACAAAATGAGCAAATGATAGAGCTTATCACTAAGCAAATTGAAAAACACCAAAATCATAAATTTGTAGAAGAATATTATGATGAACGATTAAAAAACATAAAGAAGTAGACAAATTAGAATTTGTCGGTATATCATTAAATCGCATTTTTTCGATTAAACTATGGAATACAAAGGAGCAAATAATCATGAGCGAACAGAGAATCTATTGCATGGACCTTGTAAAAAAAGAGGATCCGGAAAAGGCTGTCAGAACACCGTTTTATCAGACAGAATCTACAGGCGGATCGGTCTGGGTTATCAAACCCGGTCAGACATTGCAAAAGCACTATCACCACAATTCCGACGATATATGGATCGTCCTTCAGGGAGAGGGAATATTCTACCCCCAGCCTAATGAAGAGGTTCCATTCAAGAAAGGCCATGTCATAGTATCGAAGAAAGACTCCTGCCACGGAGCAAAAAATACTGGAGATGAGGATATCATCTTTGTAAGTATAGTAGCACCTGTCCCTTCCGACTATGATCCTATAAACGAGTGACAGGAGAATAAAATTCCCGTTTGACAAAGGATTGTGATTATACTTGAGAAAGAAAAATGTTTATATAACATTGGGATACATAGCTGTATATCTGGTGATATATTGGTGAGAGCAACTTGATTGGTTGGCTATTTACTAATATTCCAACTGGTGAGCATAGTTATTTATATGGTTGGTTGCTCAGTAGTAATCTGTTTTGGTATGCACTTGCGATTTCTGCGCTTCCTTCTCTTTGGGGTAAGTTTAAGTTTTCGGCTGTTACTACGGCGGGATTTATTGTAGGTATTGTAGCAGGCATAATCGTTGAGAAATACAAGAAGTAAGTCAAATTTCAGTTTGTCGAGCTGAATAATACAGATTCAAGACGATAGAAAGTAAAACATCTATCGTCTTTTCTTATGAAAAAAACTTGAAAGGAGATGAAATTTATGGACAATAAAAACAGAATTAGAAAAAGTAAAAGAAAAGATTGAAAGCAAGTAAGAAGAAAAAAAATATGAAAAGAAACTATCTCAGCTTAAAAATCAGGAAAAGAAAATCAGAAAGCAAACGAGCCTTGAAGAAAGAAAAAAGCGAAACCATAGATTGATAGAGCGAGGAGCAATCTTAGAAAGTTTAATTGAGGGAGCAAGCGAGAAAAGTAATGAAGAAATAAAGGCTATTTTGCAAAGAGCATTTCAAAAAGACTAAGAAACGCAAGGACATAGTATAATTGTAATTCCCTTAGATTTTCTAAGGGCGCAATTATACACCCTTTAGGTGTCCTTGCGACCTGCGGTGCTTTTACCCTTGCGGGGAGCAAAGAAAAAAGCCGAAGCATTTTTCCGTATTAAAGGCAAAAGACAACTGAATATAATTCATTCGCTTTTTTATCATCAAGGGTAAAGCACATTCACTATCGCTCACCCTTGACAATAAAAATTTGAAACAGATAGCTTACATTAAGCCGACATACTGAAACAACAAAAGTCGGCTTTTTCTATTGTACCGTTTCAAAACGCTCATTCAGTTTATAGAAAAGCAAAAGTATTTTTAAGACCGACATCTAAAACAACAAAAGAAAAATAAGAAGATGACAAATGCCACATTCCCAAAATGGGAGTGTACCTAAATCAAAGACAGTACTAATCAAAGGGGGTAGTGAAACACGACTTCCTTAAAAGATAAAAGGAGTAACGATTTGTTGCTACATTTTCATAACAAAAGATAGGAGAGAAAAATGGCAGATAAAAGGATGTTTTCAATAAAGATAGTGGATAGCGACTTATTTTTGGATATGCCATTAAGTAGCCAATGCCTGTATTTTCATCTATCTATGAGGGCAGATGATGATGACTTAAAAATTCTAATTACAAAAGGTTTTGTAATTGTCTTTTAAAGAGGGGTTATAGTCATTACCTATTGGAAGATAAATAACTACATCAGAAATGACAGACGAAAAGAAACGATGTATCTTGAAGAAAAGCAAAGTATAACGCAAACGGAAAATGGAGCATATATCAAGGTTGAAAATCTTGGTATACCAAATGACAACCAAGTGTCAACCGTTTGTCCGCATAGTATAGTTAAGGGTAGATTAGATAAGAGGAGAATAGAACAGGTTGCCCCAGTGTCCCTTTATGGAGAGTATCAAAATATTCATTTAACCGATGAAAAATACCAAAATCTAAAAGATAGGCTGAAAGGTCATACAGATACAATGACTGAAAAGCTATTAAGATATATCAAAAGTAAAGGCACAGACTACAAAGACCACTATGTAACAATCCTTAATTGGTATGAATTGGTATGAACAGGATAAAGAAAAGCTATCACAGAAAAATAATCAAAATAAAAGCCATAGAACCTATTCAACCAACTATGAAGACAGCGACAGCCTATAAAAGGTGTTTTTAAGGGTTTAATCATAAAAGAGGTGTCAGACTATGGTTAAGATAAAAATAAGCCTTAAAAACGCATTATAGAGCCTGATGTAGAAAAGGAGACTAAAATTATGAATGATAAAGAAAATATGATTACTACAAAAATTCAAGGGACAGATTTTATCTACAACAAAGATACTCACTATGAAGAAGACGGACATATCTATTGCAAGATTTGTAATGAAAGAATAGACGGTAAGGTAATTCCGATGTTGGATAAGCCTATGATTATCAGAACGGCTTGTAAATGTGATAGAGATAGAGCTGAACAAGAAAAAACTGTTAAAACAAGATAGGTTGAGACAAAGCTGCTTTATATCCAAAAATCAAATAGCCTACACCTTTAAAAATGCCGATGAAGATACAGATAAGGAAATCATCAAAAAAGCAAAGAACTATGTAAAACATTTTGAAGAAATGAGAAAAGATAATGTTGGACTGTTACTTTACGGAAATGTAGGAAGTGGCAAGACCTATGTAGCTTGTGCTATTGCCAACGCTATAATTACAGAATATAGCCATACAGTAAAAATGAGGAACTTTGCACAGATATTAAACGACTTACAAAAAGGCGGCTTTAATCTTGATAGAAACGAATATATCGAATAGATAACAAGCCCTACCCTACTAATTCTTGATGATTTTGGAATAGAGAGAAATACAGAATATGCCTTAGAGCAAATTTACAATGTAATCAATGCAAGATACCTAAAGGCAAGACCAACCATTATAACTACTAACCTTAATTTCAAAGATATAGAAAAAGAACAGGAAGATATAATGCTTGGCAGGATTTATTCAAGGATAATCGAGATGTGTTTACCTCTTAGGATAACGGGACTTGATAGAAGAAAAATACAGAGCAAAGAAAAGCTGAAGAAAGCACAAAACTTAATAGATGAATGAGAGCGATTGGAAAAGTAAAAAATTCTAATCGCTTTTTAATTGCAAGAAAAGGAATGATGATATGCAAAAAAATAATACAGAAACAAAAACAATAAAGAAGATTGGAAAAACTACCTATGAAGTTGTTGTACATTTTAATAAAAATACTACTGAAACAATGCAAGACAAATTGAAACGCATAATGCTTAGAGAAATTGAGAGTGAAAAACATCAAAAAAATGATAAAAATGATTAGAAAGTCCTTGACAAGTTGTTACAGGTTTGGCTCGCTAATCTTTTCTTTGGTCTTTTGGTTAAAAATATCACTAAAATTTGCAGACCTGCCTTGTTTGTGCTGTTGCTTAGTGTATGAATTTATATTGGTGCTTAAGATGCTAATATCATTCGTGGTTTGCCTCCTAGCTTCTTGCTTTTTAAGTTTTAATTAAAGTAACCATAAAATAATTGACTATCCAAATTTATCAGTCAAAATAAACAAGTGACAAATATGCCAATCACAAAAATTACAAAAATTTACTTTTACTAAGTCATTCTTTGGTGGGACTGATTTAATTCCAGTATGCGCCAAAATTCAATTCAGATATTAGGGCGAGCATACTCTATGTAGCTACAAAATGTTACCATTTGCATCTCCATAGAGGCTCGCAAGGATAGCTTGCCGCTCCCTTGACCCACGCTTAAAAAATATTTTCTTTATTAAAGTGGCCATGCAAGATAGGCTTTTTTTAATAAAAGCTTAAGTTGATTAAAGGCAGCCATAAGAACAAAAATAATTAGACTAAATTATTTTTTATGATCTACAAAATATATTTTAGTATATTTTTAAAATGGCAACGTAACAAATAAGGTTTTTTGGAAGTAATAAATGAGATGATTATGTAATAAACTTAGTAGAGTCTCTACGTTTAAAACATATCTAGACTTTGAGTTTTTTCCTTGCATACATCACCCACATGGTGATATATGCTGGCTTTTTGGGAGTATTCACGCTCCTCTATAAATTCTCTACATATTCTTGTAGCATCTTGTGCTCTATCTGTAAGCTCTCGTATTCTTCTCTCAAATTTTGGAATTTTTCTTCTAAATTTTCTAATTTTTCTTCCAAGCAAGATATTGAACTCTCGTACATATCTCTTTGTTGCTGCAAAGATTCCGTTAAGGCGTCGTTGCAATCTTTGTTCAAGCTCTTGACTTTCTTTGTTAGCTCTGTCACATTTGTCTGTAATATCGCGAGCTTCTTCTCGCAGTCTTGTTGCAAATTCATTGTTTCTAATTCGTGCTTGCTCCTTTCGTCTTCGATCGTCTTCGTCAAGCGCTCGTTCTCTTCTAGCAATGCTTTCTCTAATGCTGTCATCCTCTACTCCATTTTCATTAATATAAATTTCCTGCTCTCGTTCTCTATTATCTCTTTGTCTTTTGGAATCGATATGTAATACTCCCTCTGGGTCTTGTCCGCAGTAGGTTGGCTGTATCTCCATTGTTTTGGTATCGTCCAAGCTACTTCTTCCTTTAATATCATTGCGTGCACTACCCAGCCAATTGCTATTCCCAAAATTAGTGCGGTAGCCGCTGATAGCGAGATTATCACCGATCTGTCCTTGTGATGCAAGGATATTGTTTTTTGAAGTTCTTTCGACATATCTTTCTTGATTAAATCTATCTCTTTTAGCAATAAGCTCCTCAAGTTTTCGCCTATTTTCTCTGCACTCTGCTTGTGTATTTCTATCATGGAATTCTCTAATTCTTCTGCTTGAGCTTTGGCTGAGTTCTCCAAGTCTTTGAGCACTGGTGAAGTCTGCATCGTATATTCCTCCTTTTAGACGATTTTTTGTTTTTTTAGTAGGCAGTATGATCGTTATGCCTTTTTTGTTGATCCTGGTTATTTCGATACCATTTTGTTTAAGAAGTTCAATCATGTGGTCTCTATTTTTAATATAGCCTTGCTTAACCAGATCGTGCAACTTTTGGTCTAGCTCTTCTAAATTTTTATAATGATTGATGTTTTTCTTGCTAGACAATATAGTTTGCTCTTTTGCTGGATCATCTGGACTTGATAGTCCATACTCATCGTTAATGATCTTTTTGATTAGATCTATTCTCGTTTGATCATATTTGGCAAAATAAGGATTAAATGACCTGTCTGTTTCAAGATCTATCTTAGGGATAAGGAAATTTAACTCAAGCCGTCCATCCTTGTCTGAGTGTTCTACCCATAATACATTTGTACGTTCAAGCATATATTCACCCAAAAGAGCGTATTCAAAATCCTTAATGATTTTTAGTTTTTGCTCTTCAGTCAAAAAGTCATACTTCTCTTCAAATGATAAAACACCAAAACAGGTCTTTTGTTTATAGGTGATGCCTTTTATAATAGCTCTAGTTAAATTTTCATCACCTTTTATAACTCTTGCTGTTCCAGCAGCTTTTCTCTCATTTAAAAGATAATTTATGCTCCCAAGGCCACCACCAGTATAAGTACGAAGAAATTTAACTAGCATCACTAGTGCCTTTATTTGTATTGATGCAAAGTAAATCAAGCAACATATTATTTACCCAATGCTTCATACACTTTATGTAAGACATCATTATCGTCCGCTATGATCTCAATACCAACTCTATCTAGGCTTTGCCCACTATTTAATTTGGCAGCTATTTGGTTCATGTTTTGTCCATGTCTAGATAGTTCAGCTAAAAGCTCTCTCATAATTGGTGCATAAATCTGCTTAGACAACATAGCTCTTAGGGCAAATTTTGAGAAAGTTAGGCCACTTTCTTGTAATTTATCATTAATTACCAACCATTCTGCATTACTTAGCCTAAGTCTTTTAGTTATGACTTTGGTTACCTTGCGTTTTTTTATCTTTTCAGAACTCACGTAAATTTACTCCCAATCTAAGAAGAAGCCACTCAAAAAATCCTATGCCATAAAAATTTTTGTCAGACTTGCTCTTTAAATATCTTTTAAGATTATTTTATAAAATTTCACAACCTAAAACAAGGAATTCGGTAGGCTTCAGGCCGCTAAAATGCGTGTTTTTTAAAAATACTATGAAATATATAATATAATTTTTGTAGCTTTTAAATTTCTCTTAAAAATTTAGTCTAGTATGAAATTAAGAAAATAAAATAATAAAAATGTAGGGGGTTATACTCATCATAAAAGAGCACTTTAGATAGGACAAGCTAGCAATATGAAATTAACTGCTAACAGATCAAAGATAACTAAAGTCTAGCTTTATGCTTAGTTAAATTTATCCTTTAGCATCTCATACACTTCGTTATTCTCTCTTTTGCCGACAACTAGCACCAATACTACGATCTCGTCATCTTTTACTTGATATGCCAAGCGGTAGCCGACATCTCTTAGCTTGATCTTGTAGACATCTTCATAGCCTCGTAGCTTGTCTTTGGTAACCTTTGGGTTTTCTAGACGCTCACTTAGCTTCTTTTTAAACTGCACTTTTATGCTATTGTCAAGCTTTTGCCACTCTTTTAAAGCACTTGGCAAGAACTCTAACTCATAACTCATCTAGACTTACTTTTACTGGTTTTTCACCACTTGCTAGAGCAGCGTCTACTGCTTTACTTAGATGATACTCTTCTATTATCTCTGCCATTTTTTCATAGACAGAGCTGGGTACTAGATAGGCGCTAGGGACATTGTGGTTTAGTATAGCTACAACATTATCTCCAGCTTGTTTTAAAATTTGAGCTGGAGACTTTTTTAGCTCGCTTATGCTAGCTGTGAAATTTGCTTGTATGGTTTGCATTTTTATCCTTTATTTAATACCTAAAATAATACTAAATAAGATATAAAGATAGTCTTAAAACTCATGCTTTGAAATTTGCCCCTATTCATTTTCATACGATACCATCTCTACTTTAGCCTTTAGTGTATTAGCGTTAATGGGCTTGGCATAAGTGTTTAGCAAAATTTTATACTGCAAACTTACTATACACAAGACACTATCCCTTAGTGTTAGTTTTACTAATATCAATTAAATATGAGTTTTGTGTTGTATAAAGAAAGAAAATCGGACCAGAAAATTCTTGTCCGATTTATGATTGAAGTTTTTAAGCTGCTTTAACCTCTTGCAATCTATACCATGCGATGATTTGTAAAACAAATGCCACAATCAACAAGATATAGCCAATGAATATGAATATAGTAATGGTTCCAACAACCGAACCTATAAAATAGTAGAGGAAAAATTTATCACCAGATATGTTTGAAAGCTCGTTATAGACTTGAAATTCTTTGAAAAATGCATAAATCATACCTACAACGCCCGCTAAGCCTAAAATGACGCCAAAAATAGCGCCTGTCCCACCAGCATTTGCATAGCCAGAACCCATACCAGCAAAGCCTAATGCTCCAGTTATCGCGCCGATTGAGATCAGGATAGTCGATGCTACCGCGACAACTAGATATAAGATATAGTTTTTCTTTAGTGTAGGACTACCGACTTTATCTGATAGCTTAAATATAGCAAACAACATACATAAAAATCCAGCGATAAAAAAGATAAATCCGATGAAAGGGATAATGCCCAAAATAGGTAAAGCAGAGCCTGCTAATCCCAGCGTTCTAATGGTAGATAAATCATTGCTTTTAATATCAAAATTTATGTTATCTAAATTTAGATTCATGGATTTTGCTTTTGTGAGATAGATTTGTTTTGCAGTTTGTCCATCTGCGATAAAATCAACCTCATCGCCTTGTTTTAAAACTATGGCAGCTCCGTCTTTTGCCACAGACGCTACGTCTTCTTGTAGATAAGTAAAACGCTGATCATCAGCATTTAATATTATGCCAGGAGCTAATACAGTCCCTTTCATGTCTATTCCTTTAAGATTAAGATAAAAAGGCTTATTATAGATTTGTTAAACAAAGTGTTGGCTTAAGTTTATAAGACATAAAAATATTTTTATAAAAACTAAATAATGTAGAGGGATTATGTGTAACTTTATAGCATTAGCTTCTCTTTTTAGTATAAGAACTTATATAATAGGTCAATCTCTAATTAAATTTTTGAAAAGCAATTAATTTAATTGCGAGAATCTCAGGCTAAAGAGTGGATTATATTTTAGGCATTGACTCTTTCTCCTTCTTTCCTCTCCCCAACCATCTCTATAACACTATCATCATAGATCTAAATAAAACAGCAATATAGATACTACTAGAGCTAACTGATCGCAATTGTGATAAAGTAGCTATAAAGTATCTTAAATAGGCAAAGAAAGAGATTATGTTATTTATGATAAAAAATTAATAGGAAATAGTTTTTTAAATTTTTTGGATTTGTGGCGTAGTTGTAAATTTAAATAGTAAATATTTTAATTTTTTATAAAGTCCTCTTTTTTACGCTTAGCAAAATTCTAACTCATATCTCATCTAAGCTTACCTTTACTGGTTTTTCACCACTTGTCAGAGCAGCATCTACTGCTTTGCTTATATGATACTCTTCTATTATTTCTACCATTTTTTCATAGACAGAGCTAGGTACTAGATATGCGCTAGGGACATTTTGCACTGAGTTATCCTACTTGAAATTTGCATAAATATAAATTTTTAGTGCCAAATAAGAGTTTTTAAATAATAAGAAATAGCGAAGAGAAAAACTCTTCGCATAATTGATTATAGGTGATCTTCAGGTGCAGTTGTTGGCATAAAGAATGTAGTTGGAGTAAGATCAAGTGTCTCACCTGATGGGTTAGTAGCCTTTGCCTCTACTGTGTGGTAATCTTGCATAGAGTCTTTATAATCAACTTTTGCCTCTACGCTCCATCTACCATTCTCGTCAGCTCTTGTTGTTAAAACTTCCTGTATATCAACTTGAGTTCTTTGATTAGTCATAAAGTCAAAGCCATGATGTTTAACAACTAATGTTATCTCAGCATTTGCTTCTGCTGTGCCCTCAAATGTTGGCTTTCTATCACCATCAACAGGTCTATAAACAGGACTATAATCACCTTGCACTTCTGTTAGATCACTAAAATCGTCATCATATATGCGCTCTATTGAGAATGCACCATTTTTTGGTATATAGTTTTTAGGCAAATTTGTAAAACTTGAGTTACCAGCAGGGTCAAACACCTGTGTTCTAAAAGAATACTCACCAGGCGTAAAGTGTTCTGGGAAACCATCTCCCATTGTAGATTTATCTACTGTGAAATTACCATTATCATCAGCTTTTACCTTGCCTTCAAAAACTGTATGCGTTCCACTATCTTCTATTTTGCCTATTTTTACATTTATTTCAGAATTTGGCTCAGTCTTACCGCTCATTGATGGTTCAGGATCACCATCACTCATAGAAACTACATCTTTTCTTATAATATTATGTGGTAAATCTGTCCACTCTACTGTTGGCCTAGTTGCGTCAATAGTAACCTCAGCTCCTTTGCTGCTAAGGCTTCTCTCTCCATCTACAACAGCGACAGTTGTGATAGTATGCTTTCCATCAGGAAGGTCATTTTGCACCACATATTCCCAAGTGCCATCATCATAGGCTCTTGTTTCATCTATTTTATTGCCATTATCATAGATTTCAACTATTGATCCAGCCTCTGCTGTTCCTTTGATAAATGGTCTATTATCATTTGATAGATCACCTATTACATCAGCATTCCATTTACCACCGTAAGTACCATCTACTATCGATGTAATTGTTGGAGTTGGAACATTGCTAGTTGGATATATCTCATTAATAGCAACTGCAAGAGTATCAAGAGTGATAGCCTGTCCACCACCTACGTTTGAAACAGCTGGGGCATTTGCGCTTGCTTGAGATGAAAGGTTAGAAAAATTCGCACTTATATTTGAGTAGTGACCACCCTGTGCAAATCTAGCAGCACCAAGGCTTACTCCGTCACCTCCAGCGTTTCCACCTGCTTGGTTTCCACCAGCTGCAGTCTCTTCTAAAGCGTTAAGGTCTTGACCGCCTAAAATTGCTTTTTGAAGTGAATTTATATCAGCTGTTGTTTGAGAATTTTCACTAACGCTTTGGTCCAAATTTATTGAGTCTTTACCTATTAGGCTTATCTCTTTTCCATCCGCTTTTACTATTACTACTTTTGCGTCAGTTGTTTCAGTGACTATCTTTTCATCTTGATATACTATGTCACCTACTTTTAACTCTCTGCTTTCACCTGTTAGACTTACAGCTTTTACGCTTCCTTGCGTTACATTTTTTACTACACCTATTTCCTTTGACATGTATCTCCCTTTTTAAATTTTTTCTTAAATTTAGCGGTTTTATTAAAAACAAACCATTGTACTTCAGTACAAGTGTGACATATTTATGACTGAAAATTTTGTGAATTTAGATTTTGTGGGAGTTTGAAATAGTTATAAAATTTTAGATATTGCAAAGAAATTTATATCAAATTCCTTTGCAAATTTGGATTTATTTTACAAAAAACTCTTGCGCTAGCTTTTTATCTTCAGGCCTAATAATAAATTTCTCATTAGCGATACTAACTTCAAATTCATCTTCTCTACTAGCTCTTGTATATGCTAGTGCGAGCCTTGCGGCAAGCTCTTTGTCAGCTTGGCTAGCGTTTTTGCTTATGAAGCTAACAGCTCCTACGATGTCATCGCTCTCTTTAAATTTCACCTGCTCAAATTTATCATTTGGATGAGCCAAAAGTGCGTTGTTATCGCTATCATCACGTCCTATTATCATTTTAGCGCCATCTACCAAGCGCAGATGCCTACCAAGCTTTAGCCACACGACATCGATATCTCGCATCTCTTTGTCAAATTTCAAGTAGTCTTTTATCTTTACAGCAAAGCTCTCGATCGTTAGCAAACACCCACCTCCTGGCGTTGCAAAGTCTTCAAAGCCAAATTCCTTTGCCAAAGCAAGTTGCGGCTTTCTATCGCGCCCGCTTATGTCAAGTAGCTTCTCTCTATCGACCCAGCCCTCGCGCTCTGGCTTAGTTGGCGGCAAGAGCTTGGCGCACATCGGACGAAGCACTAGATCATCCTCATCATCAGCTAAGCGCTTAACCTGAAAAAGTGCATCTCTGCGCTGGCTCATCGGCCTTTGACCCACGACTTCGCCTGTGATTATAAAATTTGCATTTTCGCTTTTTAGCATATTTAAAGCGGTTTTAAACATGTATCCGTGGCAGTCGATGCAAGGGTTAAACTGCTTGCCGTAGCCGTATTTTGGGTTAAAAAGCACATCACGAAGATACTCGTTTCTCATATCAACCACCTTCAGGCTAGCCCCAGCCAAGGCTGCACGGCGCCTTAAAACTTCGTGTTTCTCCTCATCCACGCCAAATCCAGTATCCATATAAAGTGCGACCACTTCGATACCCTGATCGCTTATTATTTTCATAGAGAGCATGCTATCAAGCCCTCCGCTAAACAAAGCTAAAGCCTTCATTTTTGTCCTGAAAGTAAAATTTAAAGCCTAAATTTACTAAATCTAGGCTTTTATGAAGTTTATTTAGCAGCGTTAATTACGATTTTTTTGATCACTTCGCTTGCGGCTTTTAGGCTGCTAACTGGCAAGTACTCGTAGATAGAGTGAAAGTTGTTTGCCCCTGTGAATAAATTTAGCGTTGGTACGCCCTTTGCAGAGATCGCAGCACCGTCATATCCGCCACGCATCGGCTTTATGTTTAGCGTGATATTTAGCTCACTAAAGGCATCTTTTGCTAGTTTTATAGGCAGTGAGTTTTCATCTTTTAAGAACTTAAAGACGTTTTCATAGCGTGTTTTTAGCGTGATCTCACAGCACTCACCATAAATTTTGTTAAAAGAATTTGCCATCTCACTTAAAAAATCAAGCCTTTTTTGAAATTTCACCTCGTCAAATTCTCTTATGTCAATCTTGAGCGTCGTTTTCGCGCTGTTTCCGCTAAGCTCTTTTACCCAAAAATAGCCCTCTTTGCCCTCGGTGCACTCTGGCACTTCGCCACCTGGCAAAAGCGAGATAAATTTATGTGCAAGAAGTAGCGAATTTACAAGCTTGCCCTTTGCGTTCATCGGATGAGCCGAAACGCCTTTAAAGACCGCCGTGCAGTCAGCCGCGTTCCAGTTTTCATATATTAGCTCGCCTATCTCGCAGCAGTCTAAGCAGTAGCCAAAGTCAGCTCCCAGTAAATTTACATCAAGCGCCTTTGCACCAAGCAAGCCCTGCTCCTCATCAGGCACGAAGCAGATCACGATCTTGCCGTGCTTTACATCAGGATTTTGCATGAAAAAGTTAGCCATATTTACGATACTAGCGATCGCAGCCTTATCATCAGCGCCAAGCAAGCTAGTGCCGTCAGTCACGACTATCTCGTCGCCAACGTATTTTTTAAGCTCTGGATTGTCGCTAAATTTAAGATAGATGCCCTGCTCTTCGTTTAGGCAGATGTCGCCGCCTGTGTATTTTACTATCTTAGCTTTTGTGTCGTTTTTTTGCTCGCTGCTTGTATCTAAGTGTGCAAAAAAGGCGATACTTGGAGCATTTTCGCAGTTTGCAGGGATCTTTGCTATCAAGATGGCATTATCTTGCAAGATGATATCTTTTATACCAAGCGAGCTAAGCTCATCTTTTAGAAATTTGGCTAGCTCGTACTCGGTTGGATTAGAAGGCATAACGCCTTTTAATCCATTCTCTTTATTTGTCGTGGTATTAAATTTCGTATAGTTTATAAATCTCTCTACGATATCCATTTTTCATCCTTTTAGATGACAAAAAATGCGATAACCACAACCGAGAGAAACATGCCTAAAAATGTTCTTTTTGCAAGCTCGACTGGGCTAACCATAGCGATACCAGCACAAACGATAGCAGCTCCAGCGATCGGAGAAGCTGAACGTCCAAGTGAGCCAGCTATTGCTGCAGCCATACCAAGCTTATCTTGCTCAAAGCCAAGAGCAGCAGCGTTTGTTGTGACGGCTTCGTTAAACGCAAATGTAGCAGCGTCGCCTGAACCTGTAACTATACCCATGATAAATGGCACAAATGTTCCGCCAAATTTAACATAGCTTTGATCAGTTTTTAGCCATGCGATGACCACATCAACAGCTCCGCACGCCTTTAAGCCAGCGACAAAGACGCCAGCTGCGATGATGATACCGATAACATCAGCGTAAGCGTGACCCATACCGTTAAAGAACTCTTTTGTGATCTTTTGTGGGTTTGTAAGCGTAGCAAAGATAGCTATGACAGCACCAAGTATCATAGCTTCAGCAACGCCCATCTTTGTCCATGCCAAAAAGCTGTAGTCTTTTGCAAGGCTTGTTCCACCAATAATCAAGATGACAAGTGGGACAAGTGGCATAATAGCGTAGATCAAATTTACTTTAAACGCTGACTTCTCTTCGCTAGCTGCGCCATTTTCAAGAGTGAAATTTGTACCTTTTTGATAGTCTTTAAATAATATTGCGACGATAGTTAGCATGACAACTACGATAGCAAGAGCTGTAAATGCGCTAGGAATTTGCACTTTTATGATGTCTTGAACTGTATATCCCTCAACTGTCTTTTTAACAAGGTCAGCCACATATATGTTGTGCGCAGAGCCTGGACTTAGGACTGAGCCAAATGTACCTGCAAAAACAGCCGCACCAGCCATCGCAGGGCGAACGCCTGAAGCCATAAGAAGCGGTATAAGCGTCGCACCAACAGCAGCCGAGCAGCCAGCAGCTGAAGGGATAGCGATATTTATAAAGTAAGTTAGCACGGTTGTTACAGGGATCAAGATAAATCCCACGTTTCTAAGTGGCTTTGTAAGAAGCGCAACAAGGTGCTTATCACACATTGTGTATTTCATAACAAAAGCAAAACCCATACTAGCACAAATAGCTTTTATAAGCCCTGCTTTAGTCATATAGTCAGTAAAAGCACTTAGTGCCCCCATCGGTTTTAGTGCGATTATACAAAGCACCAAACCAACACCTATTAGCACCGTTCTTGTCTCTTTTTTTAAGACTAGAAGTGCTACAACTGCAACGATGCCAAGAATGGCAGCAATTAGCTTGAATGTTTCCATACCTCTCTCCTTGTTTAGATTTTAAATTTAGTTCCAACTTCTATTTTTTCTATCTCTTTTTGATACTCAAATTTTAAAATTTCGCTGTGTCCTATGACCTCAGCTTCATTGTCCGTTATAAGCAAAGCCGTCCCCTCAGGCAAAGCACAGATAGTCTCTTTTGGATTTGCTATCAAAAACTCCTCCAGCCTCTCCTCCCTGCTCTCGCCGTTATGACCTGCTAGCTTGCCGCTTATAAAGTGAGGGTTGATCTGATATGGGAAGATATTTAGGCTATCAAAGGACTTTGGCATGATGATAGGCATATCATTTGTCGTCATCATCGTCTTTCCAGCGATATTTGCGCCTGCTGACCAGCCAAAGTATTTTGCACCATTAGCCACAGCCTCTTTTATAGGCTCGATTAAATTTAGCTTATAAAGCGTGTAAAGAAGCATGAAGGTATTACCACCGCCAACTGCGATACTGTTAGCGTTTTTGATCGCTGAAATTTTATCCTCGTAGTGATGGATAGATTTTATATTTTTATTTTTTAGGCGGTCGATCACCTTTTGCTCATATTCGTCATTTGTTCGTCTAACTCCAGCGTAAGGGATAAATAAAATCTCCTCCTTGCCACTCTCACCCAAGAAGTCCTTAACCCAGTTTTTGCAGTGTCTCAAGTAGCCAGTATCTTGGTAGCTTGAAGCGCTGATTAGTAAAGCATTTTTCATTTTTTCACTCCATTTAGTTTGTAAGCAGCCCTTAGATAGATATCAACCCCAGCGACCAAGCACTCCTCGTCAAAGTCAAATTTGCTGTTGTGATGGCCTGCTTTTAAATTTGTACCGATCATCATATATCCGCTCTTTGCGCCCCTATCTTGCAAAGCTCTCATAAAGTGAGCGAAGTCCTCGCAAGCGCCAAAGTCAAGCTCTTTAACGATCTTATCGTCATCTATAAATGGGCTTTGCTTTGCCGCTTCATAGAAAATTTCAGTCACCTCTTTGTCGCTATTTGCTCCGCTTGTGCCACCAGTCATCACGACCTTGCTATCGACATCATAAATTTCACTGACACCTTTTACGATATCCATACATTTTTTATACATAAACTCATTTAAATTTGTATCTTCGCCCCTTGTTTCGCAGGCTAGATAGCCGTTTGGTGCTATGACGTTTCTGCCCTCGCCTGCTCTTAAAACGCCTACATTTATCCTAGTCACACCCTTTGCGTGTCTTGTGATGCCATGCATATTTAGAGCCATTTGAGCAGCGGCTAAAAGGGCGTTTGCTCCCTCTTCTGGTGCTCCTGCAGCGTGGGCTGAGCGACCTGTGATATGCACGTCAAATTTAGAAGTTGCAAGCAGTTTGTTTGTGCCACAAACTATGCCCCCATTTGTTTCTGCTTGAAAGCCGATGTGTCCGCCAAGTAGGTACTCAACCCCATCAAGCACGCCAGCAGCCTCCATAGCCACAGCGCCTCTTGTGCCCTCTTCTGCTGTTTGAAATATAAATTTAAATTTGCCATTAAAATCATCTAAATTTTTAGCGATCAGCTTTGCAAGTGCTAGACCCATCGCCATGTGTCCATCATGCCCACAAGCGTGCGTGATACCAACGATATCTGAGCCAAAGCCCTCTTTACAAGGTCTATGAGCAGCCTCTGCGCTCTCTGTCACATCAACGCTATCAATGTCAAATCTAAATGCGCTAAATTTACCAGGCCTTTTTGTATCGATGAAGGCTGTTAAGCCAGTTAGGCCATCTTTCATGCATTCAAGGTATTTTGCCTCGTCAGGATTTAAAAGGCTTTTTGCCCGCTCGATCGCCTTTTGGCACTGCTCTTTGCTGCCAACTCCAAGCCTTGCATCGCTCTTTACGACCTCTTCGCCAAGCTTCACTTCATATCCTAGCTCGCTAAGCCTTTTTGCCAAAACCGCAGTCGTAAAAAAGGTAAACCAGCCAGTTTCTGGGTGCGAGTGAAAGTATCTGCGATCTTTGATCATATCCTCTTTTAAAGATAGTGCTAATTTTGCTATTTTGTCCATGACTACTCCTCGTTTGAAAGTCTTATTAGTGCGTTTGTCAAAATTTTTGTTGCTGCTACGGCGTCTTTGAAATTTATCGCCTCTTTGGTGTTGTGACTGATGCCATCTACGCAAGGGATAAAGAGCATGCCAACGCTGCTTGCAAGCTTTGTTAAATTCATCGCATCATGCCCAGCCCCACTTGGCAAAGTAAGCGTTTTTACACCAAGCTTTCTGGCTTCATCTTCAAGTAAATTTATGGCGTGCTCGCTTAGTTTTACTGGCTCGTCGCTACTTAGCTCTCTTATCTCGTAGCTAAAATTTAGCTCACGGCTTAGCTCGCCAACAAAATTTCTAAGCTCTAAATTTAGCTCTTCAAGGCTTTTTTTATCGATATCTCGCAGATCAACGCCAAGCCTCGCCTCGCCTGGCACGACGTTTAAAACGCCTGGTTTTGCATGCGCATAGCCAACGGTCGCGACGGCTGTTTTTTTGTTTTTAGCAAATTTATTTGCAGCGATTATGATGTGTGAAGCGACAAGCAGGGCGTCACTACGCATATTCATAGGAGTTGCACCGCTGTGATCAGCTTTGCCATGGATAGTGATCTCAAATCTAATTGGAGCTGCGATCCCGCTTACCACGCCAACGCTTATACCGCTTCGCTCTAAAACTGGGCCTTGCTCGATGTGAAGCTCTAAGTATGCGTGTAGGGAGTTTTCTTTTAAGATGGCTTCATCTAAATTTTGTGGTTTAAACCCAGCCGCACTCATCGCCTCAAAAAGCGAAATTCCATCTTCATCTTTTAGCTCATGAAGCCTTTGCTGGCTTAGTTTGCCGCTTATTATCTTGCTGCCGATAGTCGCTGTCTTAAAGCGACTTGACTCCTCACAACTAAAATTTATGAGCCAAAGTGGGCGCTTTAGCTTGATGCCGGCCTCTTTTATAGAGCTTAGCGCTTCAAGCCCAGCCATAACGCCAAGTGTGCCGTCATAAAAGCCGCCATTTGGCACGCTATCTATGTGAGAGCCCACGCAAACTGGCTTTGCGCCTAGCTCACAACCCTCATCATAGATGGCATAGATGTTGCCAACATTGTCAATTTTAAGTTTAAAGCCATTTTTTTCTATCAAATTTATAAGAAATTCTCTTGCTTCAAGGTCTTCCTTGCTAAAAGCAAGTCTTGTTAGCCCACCACCTTTTAGCGCTCCAAACTCGCTTATAGCGTTAAAATTTCTCTCAAATCTTTTATCGTCTATCATCATAAATCCTTAAAATATAAAGCCAATCTTAAAAAGATTTATTACTTTAAGCATTTTACATTTTGTTTTATGATTTGAAGCTGAAAAAGTGTGAGTTTTTAAATTTTATAAAGCTGAGTCTTGAGATCTTTGATGATAAATAGCAGTTTTTCTAAAATTTCTATCTTTTTTGGGTTGTCAGAGCCTTTTAAAATTTGCTGTTCGTTCTCGTAAAATGCGATTTGCATATTTAAAATTGCCTTTTGCAAAGTAGTTGGGTCAGTGATCTCATGGATCTTTTCGTCCATTAAAATTTCTCTAACCATCTCCTCATCGCTCACGTCGTATCTATAAAGGATGGCGTTTAGATACTCAGGATGCTTTATAAAGTATCTAGCCCCAAGCTTTGAGAGTATCTCATCTCTGTAGTTTGGGTTATTTAGCATGGTTTTAAAAAGAGCAAACTCGAGCGGGTCTTTGTTCATCACAGCTGGCACCTCATCTACCATGACAGAGTTGCTAAATTCATCTTTATCTTTTTTTCTCAACTCTTTTTTAAATTTATATTCATTTTTTGGCTTCTGCTTTAGCCCAAACCTATCTGCCACGCTTTGTGGAGTTAGGTTAAATCTTGCCGCTACCTCTGTTACATACGAGCTTGCTATCTCCTCTCCAAGCTCGTCCATATAGGCTTTTATCTCGCTAAGACAGTTATCTCTTTGCATTGAGCGAGTGATGTCATACTTTTGCATGATCTTTTCTATGTAAAATTTCACCGCATCCTCGCCAGAGCCAAAGAGCTCTTTTAGCTCCTTTATCTTACCTGCAAAGACCATATCAGCAGGATCTGCGCCGTTACTTATGATGACTACTTTTGTATCTATCTTATTTATGCTTAGCAGGTGAGCGGATTTTATGGCTGCATTTATGCCAGCGCCATCGCCGTCAAAGCAAAGCACTACGCTTATCTCACCCCTTTTTAAAAGTGGCAAGTGGCTTGTAGTAAGTGCTGTGCCAAGCACTGCAACAGCATTTGTAAAGCCAGCGTAGTGAAGCATGATGACGTCAAGATAGCCCTCTGTTATGATGATCTGATTTTTCTCAAAGATACTTTGTCTAGCTAGGTGGTAGCCGTAGAGCAGCTTTGACTTATCAAATACCACACTTTGGGGAGAATTTACATATTTTGCAGGGTGATCTGAGATCGTCCTGCCACCAAAACCAACTAGTCTTGTGGTGTGCGAGTAGATGGGAAATGTTATGCGCTCGATGAAACTAGCGTAAATCCCCTTTTCATTTTGCTTTACAATACCAACCTCAAGTGCCTCTTTTGGCTCTATGTTTTCGTTTTGCAAAAGCCTAATGGTACTTTTACTATCCCCAGCCCAGCCAAGCTCAAATTTCTCGATCATCGCGTCATTTATACCGCGCGACTTGATATATCTAATGGCTGCTTCGTTTTTGTAAAATTCGCTCCTGTAAAGAGCATTTGCCTTTTCTAAAATGTGCTTATTTTCTTTTTGCGTTGGCACCTTGTCATTTGTGTATTCAAGGCTAAAGTTTGAAATTTGAGCGATCTTTTCTATCGCCTCTGGGTAGGTTAGCTTTTCATAATCCATCACAAATTTAACCGCATCTCCGCCAGCCTTGCAGGCAAAACAGTGATACATCTGCTTGTTTTGATTTATGCTCATGCTCGGGTTTTTGTCGTCATGAAACGGGCAGACGCACTTGTAGCTTGAGCCCATCTTTTTAACAGGGATATACTGCTCGATAATGCTAACAATATCTATCTGGTTTTTTAATTTTTCAATGGATTTTGGATCTATCATAAGCAAAATTATACAACTGCTTTGTTATAATTAAAGTAAAATTTTATTACAAAGTGTTAGCGTGGATATTTTTTTCATTGGACACAGAGATCCGATATTTAGCCTTATTATTCTATTTAGTATCATCTTGATGATCGCTGCTTTAAGCTATGCTTGGGGCATATTTTCTAGCAAAGATGAGAAAAAACGCATCGAGAAATTTATCAAGAAATTTGACAGCAAAGATGGCATAAGCGACGAGCACAAGCAGATGCTAAAAAGCCCAGAAGTAGATATACCAAGCCTTAGCATGCTAGGTCAGACCTTTGCCAAAAATGGCGACTTTGAAAAATCAATCGGCGTCTATCTCATCGCACTTGAAAAGGTAAAAGATAAAAACGAGAAGGAATTTATCCTAAACGAGCTTGGAGAGGTCTATTTTAAGGCTGGATTTTTAAAAAAAGCTAGCGAAATCTTTGAAAAAGCGCTCGAGCTAAGCCCTAGAAACGTCCTCGCACTGCGCTTTTTAACAATGATAGATGAGAAGCTTAAAAACTATAAAGAAGCGCTTTATGCACTAAATTCTCTTGAAGAGCTTGGGGCAAATGTGAAAGATCAAAAGGCCTATATAAAGGCGATTAGCACGCTTGATGATAGAAATTTAAGCTTTAGCGAAAAGGTGGAAATTCTCTCGCACCTTAGCCAAAATTTTGAGCTTTTAAAACGTATGATCTTAGCACTTTTCATAAGACACAATGAAAATTTAGAAAATTTAAAAGATTTTGCCAAATTTGAAGATGTGCTAGACCTACTTTACAACCTAAAAACGCCTATAAATTTAAGCGATCCAAAATACAAATCCCTCTTTTACGCAAAGGGCGACATAGATGAGCCATGTGAAATTTACGGCTTTGAGCTAAATGTCATAAAAAGGCTAAAGGACGCTAAATTTGACGCGGCTGGGCTAAGCTTTAACTACGTTTGCAAAAACTGTAAAAACTCATTTCCTATGCACTTTTACCGCTGTCCGGTCTGCCACGAGCTTGGAAGTGTGAAAATTTTATCCCACATCACAGAAAAACCAAGTGAAGATAGTAACACTTTTTAGCGACGGCTCATGCCTTGGAAACCCTGGAGCTGGCGGCTGGGCTTACATTTTGAGATATAACGAAGCGCAGAAAAAAGCAAGTGGTGGCGAGGCATATACGACAAATAACCAAATGGAGCTAAAAGCTGCGATAATGGGGCTAAAAGCGCTAAAAGAGCCATGCGAGGTGAGGCTTTTTACCGATAGCTCATACGTGGCAAATAGCATAAATGAGTGGCTTGCAAACTGGCAAAAGAGAAATTTCAAAAATGTAAAAAATGTCGAGCTCTGGCAGGAGTATTTAGAGATTTCAAAGCCCCATAAAGTCGTAGCTAGCTGGGTCAAGGGGCATGCTGGACACCCTGAAAACGAGGAGTGCGACCAGATGGCAAGAGACGAGGCATTAAAAATAAAAGATGAGAATAAGATATGAAAAATTTAGAAGAATTTGAACGTAATCTTGGCTATAAATTTAAAAAATCTGAGCTTTTAGAAGAGGCGCTAACGCATAAAAGCACCAAGCAGGCATTAAATAATGAGAGGCTCGAGTTTTTGGGCGATGCGGTGATGGATCTGCTCGTGGCTGAGTATCTTTTTAAGAAATTTAGCAAGATCGCAGAGGGCGACATGAGCAAACTTCGTGCCGCGCTTGTAAATGAAAAAAGCTTTGCAAATATGTCTAGGCGGCTAAAAATGGGCGAGTTTTTAAGGCTTAGCCAAGCTGAAGAAAACAACGGCGGCAGAGAGAAAGATAGCATTTTAAGCGACGCATTTGAAGCGGTGATGGGGGCTATCTACCTTGAGGCTGGACTTGATAAAGTGCGTGAAATTTCGATCACGCTGCTTGAGCTTTGCTATCCGCAGATCGACTTTGCGCACCTTGAAAAGGACTACAAAACAGCCCTTCAAGAGGTCACTCAAGCAAACCTTGGCGTCATACCAAGCTACGAGCTCATCGGCTCTTTTGGCCCTGATCACAAGAAAGAATTTGAGATAGCCCTGCTGCTAAATGGCAAGGAAATTTCACGTGCCGTTGGAAGCTCGAAAAAACAAGCCCAACAGCTCGCAGCAAAGATAGCGCTAGAAAAAATCAAAAAATAGGATAAATTTTGAATACATTTGGCAAAAAACTAACCTTAACTAGCTTTGGCGAGAGCCATGGGGTGGCGATAGGCGGCGTGATAGACGGCCTGCCAGCTGGGCTAATGATCGATGCAAATTTCATCCAAAGTGAGCTTGACAGACGTCGCCCTGGACAAAGTAGCTTCACAACGGCAAGAGATGAGGCTGATAAGATAGAAATTTTTAGCGGCGTCTTTGATGGCATGAGCACCGGAGCGCCGATAGGTTTTGCCATTTTTAACAACAACCAAAAGTCAAATGACTATGAAAATTTACGTGAAATTTTCCGTCCTGGGCATGCTGATCTAACATATTTTAAAAAATATGGCATCAGAGATCATAGAGGTGGCGGGCGCGCAAGTGCCAGAGAGACTGCGGTAAGAGTTGCTGGTGGGGCATTTGCGCAGCTACTTTTAAATGAGCTTAAGATAGAAGTTTTAAGCGGCGTGCTTGGCATTGGCAAGGTCATCAGCGACAAGGTTGATTTTGCTTTTGCACAAAATTCGCAAATTTACGCACTTGGCAACGAAGAGGCGATGAAAGAGGCGGTTAGCAAGGCTAGAAGCGAGCACGATAGCGTTGGAGCTGTGGTTTTGAGCGTGGCTAAAGGCGTGCCAGCTGGTCTTGGCGAACCACTTTATGATAGGCTAGATAGCGCTCTAGCAGCAGCCTTAATGGGTATAAATGGCGTAAAAGCCGTAGAGATCGGCGCTGGCGTAAATGTAAGCTCTATGCTTGGCTCAGCAAACAACGACGAGATGGACGAGCTTGGCTTTTTAAGCAACAACGCTGGCGGTATACTTGGTGGCATAAGCAGTGGTGCAGAGATCGTGCTAAAGAGCCATTTTAAGCCAACACCTTCGATATTTAAAGAGCAAAAAACGCTAAATTCGGCTGGCGAGGCGGTGGATTTTGAGCTAAGAGGCAGGCATGATCCTTGCATAGGCATACGTGGTAGTGTCGTCGCAACTGCGATGATAAGGCTAGTTATCGCTGATATGCTACTGCTAAATGCAACTGCAAAGCTTGAAAATATAAAGAAAATTTACGGATAAATTTATTTACTAAATTTCAGCCAAGTTTCGAGTTAAAAACAAATCAAATTTATCGCCCAAGCAAGGGCTAAAATTAGAAATTTACAGCGACCAGCTTGATCTCGCCTTTATTTTTCACGACCAGCTAAGACCATGCGTCCGCACTTGCTTGAGCGATGCTAGTTGTAGCTTTGTCGCGAGTTAGGACATTGACACAGCCGTGCTTGCAAAGGCTCTTTTGCGCTCAGCTTGGCATAGTTTCTGATCACGGAGTTATTTTGGTATCTGTGGTGTGTGGTCTTTGTACTCAAATTTAGCCTTTTTCTTATTTTATTTTCTAAAAATTTTAAGCCATTTCAAACAAAATTTTGCAAACTAACTTTTACCAAATTTCATCTATAATCCCCTTATGAAAAACGAAAATTTGCAAGAGAAAATTTACGCCGTTATCGACCTAAAGTCTTTTTACGCCTCGGTTGAGTGCGTGGAGCGTGGGCTTGATCCATTTAAGGCTGATCTAGTCGTGGCTGACGCTAGTCGTGGCAGTGGCGGCATCTGCTTAGCTGTTAGCCCTGCGCTTCGTGCAAAAGGGGTGAAAAACCGCTGCAGGCTCTTTGAGATACCAAGAGATGTCAAATTTATCATCGCACCTCCTAGGATGCAGTTTTACATCGACTACGCCGCAAGGATCTATGAAATTTATCTAAAATATGTCTCCAAAGAGGACATCTACGTCTATTCGATCGATGAGTGCTTCATAGACCTCACTTCTTACTTGAAATTTTACGCTCTTGGCGCAAAAGAGATGGCGAAAATGATGATGGATGAGATCTTAAAAACGACTGGCGTGACGGCGACTTGTGGCATGGGGACAAATTTATACCTCGCAAAGATCGCGCTTGATATACTAGCAAAGCACCAAGATGACGGCATCGCCTATCTTGACGAAGAGCTTTACAAAAAGCAGCTCTGGACGCATCAGCCGCTAAGTGACTTTTGGCGTATCGGTAAGCAAACTAGGCTAAAGCTCGAAAAATGCGGCATCTTTTGCATGAAAGATATCGCAAATGCGCCAAAAAGCCTGCTTGAAAAAATTTTTGGCGTCGATGCCTACATCACGATCGATCACGCTAACGGCATAGAGCCAACGACGATAGCTGAGATAAAGGCCTATAAACCAAGCACGAAGTCCTACTTTAGCTCGGAAATTTTACCAAGAGATTATGAGCGCTGCGAGGCGGTGATCGTGCTAAAAGAGATGGCTGACAGGCTCGCGCTTAGGATGATAAACAAAGATGTGAGGGCGAGTGGGCTAACGATAAATGTGAGATTTGCCGATAAGCTTGAGCCGCAGCAACGTGCAAGTGTGCGGTTCAAAACGCCAACAAATGTCTCAAGCGTGCTAATGAGTGTAGCTGAGGAGCTACTTTTAAACAAGATAAAAAATGTCGGGCTAATCAGGCAAATAGGCATATCGGCAAACGACGTCGTGAAAGAAAATTTGGCAGAATTTAGCTTATTTGAAGATGACGCCAAAGAAAAAGCAGTGCTAAAGTCGCTAAATTTGATAAAAGAGAAATTTGGTAAAAACTCGATTCTGCGCGCGATCGACCTGCTGCCAGAAGCGACTGGGCAAGATAGAAACAAAAAGATCGGAGGGCACAAAAGTGGCGAGTAAAGATAGGGCGAAAATTTTTAGCTCGTTTAATCCTCTCTCAACATTAGAGCGAGCCTTGCGACAAAAAGAGCGAGAAAAATGCGAAAAGCTAGAGCTTGATGAGAGCAAGATCGATGAAATTTTAAAAAAGATAAGCGAGATAAAGATCGCTGACGAAGTATGTGTGAGCTACCACGACGGCTTTACTTACGTAAGATCTGGCGGACTAGTCTCAGATGTAAATTTCAAAGATAAAATCCTCATGATCGTAAAAACTAAGATCAAATTTGAAGATATAAATGAGGTGGAGATAGTAAGGAAACGTAGTGAACTGCAAATTTAATTTATAATATTCAAATTTTATTTCTAATATGTTTATTTAACTAAAAAATTATTTAAATTTGCTATAATTCTTAAACATAAATCAAACAAAGGAATGTCTATGAAAAAAGCTTTTATTTTATCTTTGGTGGCTTCATTATGTTTAGCGAATGTTTATATAAAAACACAAGGCGATGTTATATACACCATAGATGGACAAACAAGCGCTAAAACGGAAGTTAAAGATGGCTCTACTATAAAATTTGAAAGTGGAAACGGAAAACTTTTTCTTACCGACACAGTTTCAAATCAAGATATAGAGCTATCAAAGCCTGGGCAAAGCCATACGGCTGAAGTAGCTCAAACTATCTTTGGCGAGATCAAGGCATTTTTTACAGCAAAGGTTGAAGTCGAGCAAAAAGGCGCATTTACAAGAGGTGGTGATTGTCTGGCATTTAAAATTTCAACCGACACATTACCTATTAACCAAAATGCCCATACACTAAAATATTATCAGGACGACAAGCTAGTCTATACTTGTAAGGCAGACGAATGCTTTACACAGAAAAAAATAAAATCTAAATCTGGTGATATTATTCGCATTTTAGACAAGGATGGTTACGACTTATATTGTCTAAGAATTCAAAAATAATTCGCATGAAAGCTTTGCGTAAATTTTATTTAGAATTAGTAAAACTTGTTGTAGCCATATCAAAAAATAAGTCAGACCTTGTTCAAAAATATGGCAAATTTAAATTTTCACTAATACTCGGTCTAGTTTCAGCTTTTTGTTTCTTTATTTTTAATACTTTTCTATCAAATAACGAATTTGTTAGAAAAAATTTTATCGATACGGCAGACTATGACATTGCCATAAAAACTCATTCATTCATAAAAAGTAGTGACAAATCTCTAAAAATCATAGTTGTCCTTATAGATGAAACATATCTTAAAAAGAAAAATTTATCCAAAGCGGACGAGCCTCTTGCAGCAAATTTTACCCCAAGAGACCTTCTCGCCTCAATTCTTGATGAGCTAGGTGCTAGAACGAAAGATCAAGAGCCAAAGGCTGTTTTACTGGACTATTATTTGGCATATCCAAGTGATATAAAAGGCAAAGTAACCGATGATGATAGACTACTTATAAATGCTTTGAATAAATACTCACAAAGATATAAAATTTATCTTCCTACTCAAAAAAATAAACTATTTCTTGAGCCATATTTAGATAAAAATATCACTTTAATTTCTACAACCATGCATATAAATTCTGATAATATTACAAGAGGATATGCCAAATTTACATGCAAAGACAATAAAAGTATACCTAACATAGCTGTGGCTTTAAGCAGTGGATATGAAAGCTTTTATTGTGACGATAACAAAAGCTATGATTTTTCACAGCTGCTCTCTACAAGAGTACTTTATAAAAGGATCACTAAACTAAAAAACGGATCATTAAAATCAAACTATGAAAACATCTCTATATATTCTGCTGACAAGCTTGCAACCATAAGTGGCTTTAAAGATGCTATCGTGCTTATAGGCTCAGACTACAAAGGTTCTGGTGATATATATCAAACAGCTATTGACGATACTAGAAGTGGGGTATTAGTATTGGGCGATGCTATAACTACGGCATATAAGATAACAGAGCTAAAACAGCTAGAACCTATCTATTCATTTATTCTCTACTTTTTTATGCTTAGTTCAATTGCATTTTTAACACTAAAACTTAGCCCTATAAAATCACAAGGAGTTAGACTAACTCTAGTAACCACTGTAAATTTTGTGATCTTTTTTACTATATCTTTTTTTGGATTATTTTGGGGCTATTATATACCCTGGGCTCTGCCTTTGCTTTCTTTTAAAGGGCTAGAGATCATTTTTGCTATTTCATCATATAAATTTAGACATCAAAAACATCATAAAGCAAGGAGAACTAAATGAAGTTAAATAAAAAAATATCAAGCATAGCCATATCAGCTGCAGTAGCTGGCATTTTAACAGGTTGTGCTGAGCTAAGCATGGTAAAAGATGTAGCCATAGTTACCTTTTCTGGAAAGCTAGATCAGTTTAATGATGATTATAAGCGATTAGTAAAAAATGTAGCTAACAGGGACTATGATAGTTTACTAAGAAATGCACCTATATTTCTTAAAAGATATGATAAACAACTAGGCAAGGCATCTTTTTCAAGACTTCAAATGTATGATTATATTGCTTTTGCTAGTCAAGAGCTAGGAGAATATCAAGAAGCACTAAATTACTACGATAAGATAATAAAAGCTGAAGATAATCCTAGTGGCCACTTCACACTTCAAGCTCAATGCAGCAAAGGAGTAGTCTATGGAGCACTGGGCGAATTTACAAAGGGAGAAAAACTTTGCGAAGATGCTTTAAATGTAGCTGAAAATAAATATAATGGTAGCAGCAGCACTGATTTTGATTTAATAAGCACTATAATGTCAAATACAGGAGTTGTTTATATATATGCAAAGGATTTCAAAAAATCTCTTGAATATTCACTAAAAGCAACAAATATACTAGAAAAAGATTTCAATAACGAAAGAAAAACAAGCACGGCTATGCAACTAGCTTCGATTTATGTAAATGTTGCTGTTGCTTATACTGAACTGAAAGAGTACAACAATGCTCTTAGCTACCTGCAAAGGTCGCTCGATCTAACTAATAAATACGCACCAAAAAGTAACTTGATAATGTACATATATGCTAATCTAGCCTATAGCTACAAAGGCATGAAAGACTATAATTCAGCACTAAGTTACTATGATAAGGCAATTAATATGATGAATAGAACTTATGGTGTCAACAACCATATCTTTTTTGCCAATAATAAAAAAGATATCAGTAGCATATACGCCGATAAGCAAGACTACCAAAAAGCTTATACTTACGCAAAAGAGTCTATGACGATCTTTGATACTATGAAAAATCAAAATTTTAAATCACTAGATAATGATCAAAAGAAGGCATTTTTGGATGCAAATAAAGAATTTATGCCTAATTTCTTAGATATTGGCTCAAAAGCAATGCAACAAAGACCAGACATAATAAAAGATATGTATAAAATTTTCATAAACTCAAAAGATTCTTTATTAGATGCTGAAAACTCTATATATATGCTAAGACAAACCACTACAAATTCTTTAGTAGCTTCAAAAATAGATGAACTAAATGCTCTAAAAAAAGAATACGCTGGCCTTTCAAGACAAAGCTTTGAGAGCGAAGATGAAAAAGAGGCAGAAAAGCTAGAAAAAGAACGTAAAGAAAAGCTAGATCAAACACAAAAAAATATAAAGAATTTAGAATCAGAGCTATCTGCTGTATCATCAAATTTCAAAGAGATACTTGACATGAAAAATATAAGTATCCAAGACGTAACTAAATTTTTAAATCAAGATGAGCTGCTTATAGATATAGGATATTACGATGAAAAATACTATATATTTAGTGTAGATAAAAATCAAAGAGTAGATCTTGTAGTTCTTAACAAATCTCAAAGTAGCGAGATAAATCAAGATATTAAAAAATTTAGAGATGACATAGAACATATAATATCAAGTGGAGAGCAAAGTACTAAAGCTACACAACTTTCAAAAGAGCTCTCTTCAAATATATACAAAACACTATTTGGCAATATGCCTGCAAGGATAAATAGTTATAAGAATTTAATAATAGCTGCCGATGGCGCCTTACGACTCTTTCCATTTGAAGCACTGCGTGATAATGATGGTTACTTAATAGAAAATAAAAATATAAGATACATAGCTTCTGCTAAAGAATTTGTAAGAGCTCATAAATATAATCAAAGTAGTGCAAAAGAACCTGTAACCATGTTTAGTGATCCAGACTATGATAATGCAGTAGGTACAAGTAATAAAACTTCAAGTAGCTCAGATGAGATCGTACTTACAAGGTCTTTAAGCAAGATGAATTTCTTCACTAGATTAAAAGGTTTTAAAGAAGAAGAAAACGCTATAAAAGCAGTATTTGGCACTAACATAAAAATTTATGATAGAGAAAATGCTAGCGAAAAAAATATGTTTAGCATATCTTCTCCAAAGGTTTTACATATAACTACTCATGGCTTCTTTATCAATGACGAGAAAATCATAGATCCTATGCTAAAGTCAGGCATAGCACTAAGTGGTGCGAATACAAAAGATAAGAGTGGTATAGTAATGGCGCTAAGAATGTCTGGTTTAAAATTGTCAGGCACGGATATGGTAGTACTTTCAGCTTGCGAAACTGGCGTAGTAGACTCAAAAGATACAAGTGCGGTCGCTGCTTTACCAAAAACATTTATCCAAGCTGGCGCAAAAAATGTAATGATGAGCTTATGGAAAGTTGATGATAAGCAAACTGTAAATCTTATGAGTACCTTTTATGAAGGGCTTAAAGACAAAAACCAACCAAACTATAATGTTCTACTCAAAAACTCAAAAATAGATATGATAAAACAAAATTTACACCCATATTACTGGGCTGGATTTATTATCAATGGAGAATAAATTTATAAATTTTTAGGGTGTATAAAAATGCACCCTTTTAAAAAATCATAAAAGGGTCAGAGTTAAAAAATTTGTACGCTTTAAATTTTAAATTTGCTCCAAAATTCTCTCGCAAATTTCTCTTGGATTTGCATTTTCGTAGATCGGTCTGCCAACGACGATAAAGTCGCTACCCTCTTGCTTTGCGCTAACCAAATTTGCAATCCTCTTTTGATCGCCCGCGCTCTCGCCAAAAGGCCTAACACCAGGGCAAAGCGTGATGAAATTTTGATTTGTCACGTCTTTTATGAGCTTGCTTTCAAAGACCGAGCAGACCATGCCATCAAGCCCTGCTTCAAAGCTCATCTGACTAAATTTCCTAACCGAGCGAGAAATATTATCGTTATAAACCGCTTCAAATTCACTCTCGCTAAAGCTAGTAAGTGCTGATACAGCAAGCACTAAAGGGCGATTTTGCAGCGAGCTAAGACGCTCCATGACGGTCTTCATAGCTCTCTCGCCAGCGCTTGCGTGCACGTTTATCATATCCACGCCTATCTTTGAGACGACTTCAGCGGCGTCCGCCATCGTGTTTGGGATGTCATAGAGCTTTAGATCAAGGAAAATTTTAAACTCCCCTGCCCCTTTTAGCTCCTCTATAAATTTAGCTCCGTCTCTAAGATAGCTTCTAAGCCCCACTTTCAGCCAAAGATCAAGCCCTTTTAGCTCACGCACGAGGGCTAAATTTTCATCCTTGCTCGCCATATCAAGAGCGACGCAGAGCCTCATAGATCGCCCTTTATCTTATCTAGCACGCCGTTTATAAATTTTGGCGCCTGGTCGCTTCCAAGCTCCTTTGCAAGCTCGATCGCCTCATTTATGATGACGGCTTTATCAGTTTGGCTAAATTTCATCTCATAAAGCCCAAGTCTAAGAATGGCAAGCTCAGTTGCGCCAACCTTGCTAAAGTCGCCATCTTTTAGGTGTGGCTTTAAAATTTCATCTAGTTTTTCTTTGTTTGCTAGCACCTCTTTAAAGGTCTGTTGCGCCTCGTTTTTGCGCTCATTTCTTATCTTTTTCTCTTCTAAAAATTCCTCTTCAAACTCCGCAGTTACGGGGTTTATCTCGTTTGAGTAAAGTAGCGAAACTATGGCTTGTCTCACTTGATGACGCGTTGCCATTTTACTCTCCTAGCTTTTTGTATAAATTTAGCATCTCTATAACGCCTGTCATCGCTTCAAAGCCCTTGTTTCCAGCCTTGCTGCCAGCTCGCTCGATCGCTTGCTCGATGTTATCTACTGTTAGCACGCCAAATGTGACTGGTTTTGCGTATTTTAGCGTTACGTTTGCGATGCCTTTGGTGGTCTCAGCGCTTACGTAGTCAAAGTGTGGGGTCGCGCCTCTTATCACCGCTCCCACACAGCAAACCGCGTCAAATTTACCGCTTGCAAGCACCTTTTCAAGTGCCATAGGTATCTCAAATGCGCCAGGGACTAGCACTAAAGTTAAATTTTTCTCGTCGCCGCCGTGACGTAAAAATGCATCTTTTGCGCCCTCTACCAAGCGGTCTGTGATGATGTGGTTAAACCTTGCGTTGATGATCGCTATCTTTTCGTTGCCTTTTAGGGCTAAATTTCCCTCGATTATTTTCATCTTTTCTCCTTTATTTTTTATGCAAGTTTAGCAAAAGCTTGTTTAAAAATAGACCCTTAGTCAAACTATCTTTAGCATGATGACGCTAAAGATGATGAGCGCTAAAAACAAGGCTTTTTTAAAATTTATCTTCTCACCTTCAAAAACTACGCCCATCACTACTGCTCCGATCGCTCCGATGCCTGTCCAGATCGCATACGCCACCGACATAGCGATAGTTTGCATCGCATAGCTAAGTAGCGTTAGAGAAAGGGCGAAATTTCCAAGCAAAAGGATGAAATTTGCCCACTTTTTTACGCCTGCGCTTTTTGAAAATTTCGTGATAAAAAAGACGCCAGAGACCTCACAACATCCAGCTAGTAAAAGCGCTAAAAAATGGATCATTCTTTTATGCCTTTTAGCCCAAGCACGCCTAAAATGAGCGTCGCTATGAAAAATAGCCTAATGAAATTTGGCATGATCCCGCTTGCCACGTAGTCGCTAACGATCTCAGCTATGACGATAAAAACTGTCCCAAAGCCCACAAATACAGCATAAGAGATACTTACAGGCAGATACTTTAAAGCCTTCATAAACGAGACAAAACTTATGCTTACAAGCAGCGTCGTAAGCAAAAATTCACTTAAATTTGACGCGTGTTTTAGCCCATACGCCCAGCCACACTCAGCCACCGCGCCAAGCAATATCCACAAAAATCCTCTATTTGACATAAATTTACTTCATGCCTTTTATGGTATCAACGATCTCTTTTACATTTGCGCTAATCGCCTTATTTTCAAAGCTATCATCGTTATTTTGTCCAACTAGCCCCTTTAAATTTCCAAAGACCCCAGGGTTAAATCTTAGCTCGCTAGAGCTATAATGTCTCAAAATTTCGCCATTTCTAACGACTTCTACCTCGTAAGTAAGGTAGATATTGCCCATCCTATCGCTCTTAGCAAAGGTCGCTTCGCCTATAAATTCCCTGCGGTGAGTTATCTTGATCTTTAGCTCGTCGCTAGAATTTGGATCTAGCAAATTTTCTTTTGTAAGCGCCCCAAAAATTTGCTTATTATATTTTTTCTCGATCATTTTTGGGCTTTGGTATAAAAATTTTGTCGGCTCGTGGCGCTGCACATGAGTGTAGCTAATGCCCTCAAATTTATACTTACCAGCAAGTGGCACCTTTGGCTGAGCTGAGCCACAACCTACTAAAAACAACACTCCTAAAAGTAGCGCTAAAATCCTTTTCATCTCTCTCCTTAGTTTAAAAATTTAAAATTTCCTCTATCTTTAGCGTGTCATTTACGACTTTTTCAAGCTCGTCTAAATTTAGCATATTTGGCCCGTCACATAGCGCCTCGCAAGGATTTATATGCGTCTCGTAGAAAAATCCATCCACCCCAACGCTAGCTGCTGCCCTTGCAAGATACGGCACAAACCTAGCATCTCCGCCGCTTTTTTCGCCAAGTGCGCTTGGCATCTGCACGCTGTGGGTAGCGTCAAAGATGACTGGCGCAAATTCTCTCATCATCACCAAATTTCTCATATCAACGACTAAATTTCCATATCCAAAGGTGCTTCCACGCTCCGTTAGCCAGACGCCATTTGCCTTTGCGACATCGTATCCGTCGCCACTCACACCCCTTGTCTCAAGCACCTTTTTAACAGAGTGTTTCATAGCAGACGCCGCTAAAAACTGCCCTTTTTTGATATTTATGACTGCTTTTGTCTTTGCAGCTGCCACGAGCAGGTCAGTTTGGCGGCACAAAAATGCAGGGATCTGCAGCACATCAGCCACTTCACCAACTGGCGTCGCTTGATAGCTCTCGTGGATATCGGTTAAAATTTTAAAGCCAAATTCTTTTTTCACCTCAGTTAAAATTTCACAACCTTTTTCTAACCCAGGACCGCGAAATGAACTAATGCTCGTGCGATTTGCCTTGTCAAAACTCGACTTAAAGTAAAAATCAAGCTTTGGATTTTCATTAAATTTAACTAGCCTTTTTGCCACTTCAAAAACAAGCTCCTTGCTCTCTATCACGCAAGGTCCAGCGATTAAGATCATATTTTCTCCTTTATTTTTCTTTAACAACTAAAATTCCACTCACCACAACTAGCAAGATGCCTAAAAGTGCCAAGTGATTTGGCAACGCATCGCCCATAAAATAGCCAATTATAAGCGTAAAAATGACGTCAGCGTAGCTAACCGCGGCGATCACACCAGCCTTTTTGCCAACTGCAAATGCCTTTGTCATAAACGCCTGAAAATAGTAGCCGCTAAGCCCCATGAGCAAGATAAACACGACGTTGTGCCAGCTTGGCATAGCAAATTTAGAAAATAAAAAATCCAGAGGCTCATAAGTAAAAAACTCAGCCATCCCCATGCAAATAAGCGGCAAAAACGAGCCCCAAAGCATAAAGCTTAGCACGATGACATTTGTACCGTAGCTCTTGTTTAGCTCCTTGACGCTTGTGTAGGCAATAGCCGCTCCAAGGCCGCTCCAAATGCCGATGATATCGGTTTTATTGATACCTAAATTTGGCTGGATAACAAGCAAAATTCCGCCAAATCCTAAAAATACAGCAAACCAGCCAAGCGAGCTTAGCCGCTCCTTAAACACGATAGCTGCGAGAATGGCTGTGAAGATTGGATTTGTCTTTTGAAAGGTAAAGGCTGTGGCTAAATTTACATGCGCGACATTATAAAAAAAGGCAAAAAGCGCCACCGTGCCCACAAAACCGCGAAACATCAGCAAGAAAAAGTGCCCACCAGTTTGTTTAAATGGAAATTTATAGATGGCGTAGATGACGATGAAAAGTCCGATCAAATTTCTAAAAAATACAACCTCTATAGAAGGCATATCTTTGCTCAGATACTTTGCAAATGCGCCAGTCACGGCAAACATAAAGCAAGCAAAGAGCATATAAAAAATGCCAAGATGTGAAATATAAAACCTTTTTAACATCGCAAAACCTCTAAATTTAAAGCACTCATTTTAATAAAAAATGGCTTAAATTTTGGTTGATTTTTTCTTTTATTTCGGCGCTTTTAAGCGTAATTTTATACTTTATATAAGAGAAAAATTTGTATAATCAGCCATCATAAAAAGGACAAAATTTGCAAAAAGTAATATTAGTAGGCAAGCCAAATGTCGGCAAAAGCTCACTTTTTAACCGCTTAGCAAGAAGACGTATCGCCATAACAAGCGACGTTAGCGGCACCACAAGAGATACAAACAAAGCTAAGATCGAAGTTGAGGGCAAAGAGTGTATATTAATCGACAGCGGCGGGCTTGATGATAGCAGCGAGCTTTTTAAAAACGTCAAAGCAAAGACCTTGGCAGAGGCTAAAAACTCAGACGTTATCTTATACATGGTCGATGGCAAAATGATGCCAGATGACGAAGATAGAGCCATTTTTTACGAGCTTAGCAAGCTAAATTTACCAATCGCTCTAGTCATAAATAAAATCGACAGCAAAAAAGACGAGCAAAGAGAGTGGGAATTTGTAAGTTTTGGTGCAAAAAACTCATTTGGAATTTCAGTAAGCCACAACACTGGAGTTGATGAGCTTAGCATCTGGCTGGCAAAACACTTAGAAGAGAAAGTGCAGATAAAGGCCGATACGAGCGATGATTTTGATGATTTTTTAGAAAACTATAACGACGAGGGCGAGCTAAGCGACGAGATAGACTACGAGAGCAAAAACATAAGAGTTGGCATCATAGGCCGTGTAAATGTCGGCAAAAGCTCACTTCTAAACGCCCTTGTAAAAGAGAGCCGTGCCGTCGTTAGCGACGTGGCAGGCACTACGATAGATCCGGTCAATGAAATTTACGAGCATGATGGCAGGGTTTTTGAGTTTGTCGATACTGCTGGTATCAGAAAGCGTGGCAAGATCGAGGGCATCGAGAGATACGCGCTAAATAGAACTGAGAAAATTTTAGAAGAGACAGACGTGGCGCTACTAGTGCTAGATAGCTCTGAGCCACTAACCGAGCTTGACGAGCGTATCGCTGGCATCGCCTCTAAATTTGAGCTTGGCGTCATCATCGTGCTAAACAAATGGGACAAAAGCAGTGAAGAATTTGACGAGCTTTGCAAAGAGATAAAAGATAGGTTTAAATTTCTCTCATACGCGCCGATTATCAGCGTTTCGGCACTTGGCGGCAAAAGAGTGCATAAAATTTACCCACTCATAGTTGAAATTTACAAAAACTACACCCAAAAAATTCAAACATCAAAGCTAAATGAAGTGATCGGCGAAGCGACCAAAGCGCACCCGCTGCCACGAGATAAAGGTAGGGTCGTGAAAATTTACTACGCAGTGCAGTTTAAAACAGCACCTATCATGATAGCGCTCATAATGAACCGCCCAAAATGCCTGCACTTTAGCTACAAACGCTACCTAACAAACAAGCTTAGAGAGAGCTTTAGTCTAGCTGGCGTGCCTATCGTGCTAATCCCTAAAAAACGTGGAGAGAGTGATGAAGACAAAGAACAATAATATCGTTTTGATAGGGTTTATGGGCGTTGGCAAGGGCACAACCGCAAGGGCGCTAAGCAAGGCGCTAAAGACGATGAACCTTGACTGCGACGACTTGCTAGAGAGCTCACAAAATATGAAGATAAAGGCTATCTTTGATGAATTTGGCGAAGAGCATTTTAGACGGCTTGAAAAAGATCTTGCCAAATTTCTAGCCACAAATGTCAAAAATGCGATCATCTCGACAGGTGGGGGCTTTGCAAAGGTTAAAAATTTAAACAAAATAGGCACCGTGATCTATCTAAAAGCAAGCTTTGATGCGATCATGCAGAGGCTAAAAAATAGCAAAAATAGCGAGAAAAAACTCGCCAAACGCCCGCTTTTAAGTGACCTAAAAAAGGCCGAGGCGCTGCATTTGGAGCGAGAGAAGCTCTATGAAAAAAAGGCTGATTATATCGTTGAAGTGGAGGGCAAAACTCCAAAGCAGATCGTAAAAGAGATAAGGATACTTTTAAAAGTTTAGTTGCAAAGTGGCGTGGGCTGATTGCAACGATAAATTTCAAGATCAGGCTAGATACACAAAGTCTAACGTGATGTTAAAATTTAAACGTTTTGGCAAAGATTTTTTTGTTTAGGCGAAGCGAAATTTTGTTTTCTGCCGAGTTAAATTTTAAGATTAGATTAGATACAAAAATCTAATGTAACGTTAAAATTTAGAAAAAGCATTTTGGCGAAGTATTTTGAGATAAATTTAAATGTTGTGCAGTCAAATTTTAATCAAGACTAGGCAATTTAGCCTGTCGATGATTAAAATTTACAAACTCATTTAAAGACGCTCAAAAAACGATGCCAAAATTTGAAAGGATAAGATGAGAGTATTAACCGGCCTCCAACCAAGCGGAAAGCTGCATTTAGGCAACTATTTTGCCTCGATAAAGCAGATGGTTGATATGCAAGAGCAAAACGAGATGTTTATGTTTATAGCAAACTACCACGCGATGACTAGTCTTAGCGAGGCAAAGGCGCTAAAGCAAAACACCTTTGACGCTGCGTGTGCCTTTTTGGCGCTTGGGATCGACCCAAATAAGAGCATTTTCTGGGTGCAAAGTGACGTTAAAGAGGTGCTTGAGCTTTACTGGGTACTAAGCCAGCACACGCCTATGGGCCTACTTGAGCGCGCGCACAGCTACAAAGACAAGGTCGCAAAGGGCCTTAGCTCGCACCACGGACTCTTTAGCTATCCAGTTTTGATGGCGGCTGATATCTTGCTTTATAACGCGCAGGTCGTGCCTGTGGGCAAGGACCAGATCCAGCACGTAGAAATCGCGCGTGATATTGCGATCAAATTTAACAACGAACATGGCGAGATTTTCACTCTGCCTGAAGCAAAGATCGATGAAAATGTCGCTACCGTGCCTGGCACAAACGGCGAAAAGATGAGTAAGAGCTATGGCAATACGATCGATATCTTCGCAGATGCCAAGACGCTTAAAAAGCAAATTTCTAGCATCGTAACTGACGGCACGCCGCTTGAAGAGCCAAAGCAGTGGCAAAACTGCAACGTTTATAATATCGCAAAGCTATTTTTAGACGAGAACGGACAGCGCGACTTGCAGGCAAGATATGAGCGTGGCGGCGAGGGTCACGGACACTTTAAAGCCTATCTAAACGAGCTTGTTTGGGACTATTTTAAAGATGCAAGAGAGAAATTTGAGCACTATCAAAATAATCCTGACGAGGTGGCTAAAATTTTAGATCTAGGCGCTAAAAAAGCTCAAAATATAGCTCACGAAACGATAGAAAAAGTGCGTGAAGCAGTTGGAATTTACAGATAAGGAAAAAAATGCAAAATTTATACCCATACGCACAGATAGTCCATCTTTTTTGTGCGATCATATTTGTTGGCTACCTATTTTTTGATGTGATCATCTTAAGAGCGGCGAGTAAAAAGATGCCACCAGAGCTTGCGCAAAAGGCAAAGCAAGCCATCGGCTCGGTAGCTGTTAGGATCATGCCTATTTGTCTGCTACTTTTAGTTCTAACTGGTGGCATAATGATAAGCAATTGGATCGGTAATAAAGCTTTTATGATCAAATTTTTCTTAGCGATGGTAATCGTGGCTGCGGTAATAGTAAATTTAAGCTGCAAATTTATATTTAAGCGCCCTAGCCCACTTGGCAACATCCACCCTATCGCACTTACGCTTGCGGTGCTAATCGTCCTGCTTGCAAAAGTTATGTTTATGGTTTAAGGAGAGGATAATGATAAATTTAAAACTACTTGAGACAAACTACGATGAATTCGTAAAAAAACTAGAGGGCAAAAACGTTAAAGCTAGCTTGCTAGACGAGCTTTTGCACACTTTTAACGAGCTAAAGCAAAAGCGCAAAGCGCTTGAAAATTTCCAAGCGATCCAAAACGCAAAGAGCAAAGAGCTTGGCGTAAAAGCAAGAGCCGGCGAGGACGTGAGCGAGCTTAAGAGTGAGCTAAATTTAAACAAAGCTGCCCTTGCTGACGCTGATGAGATCGTTAAACAATATGAAGAAAAGCTTGAGCAAATTTCATTTAACGTGCCAAATATCACTGACGATGATGTGCCATTTGGCAAGGACGAGGACGATAATGTCTGCATAAAAACGGTGCTTGAGCCAACTAAATTTGACTTTACGCCAAAAGAGCACTGGGAGCTAGGCGAGAGCCTTGGCTGGCTTGACTTTGAAAGAGGCGCAAAGCTCTCAGGATCTCGCTTTACCGTGCTTCGCGGCATGGGAGCAAGGCTTAGTAGAGCGCTTGTTAATTACATGATCGACTTTAACAGCGCGCGCGGCTTTGAGCTTGTAAATGTCCCTTATCTAGTAAGCTCAAACACGCTTTTTGGCACTGGTCAGCTACCTAAATTTGAAGAGGATCTTTACAAGGTGCGCGACGAAGACCTCTATCTCATCCCAACAAGCGAAGTGCCTGTGACAAATTTATACAATGACACCATTATTGAAGCCGAGCAGTTACCTATAAAGATGACTTGCTACTCAGCATGCTTCCGCCAAGAGGCAGGCTCAGCAGGACGTGACACCAGAGGCATGATCCGTCAGCACCAGTTTGAAAAGGTCGAGCTCGTAAGCATCACAAAACCTGATCAAAGCGAGGGCGTGCTTGCTGAGATGATATCTTGTGCGAGCGACCTACTAACTAGCCTTGGGCTGCCTCACCGCCACATGCTTCTTTGCAGCGGCGATCTAGGCTTTAGCGCAGCAAAGACGGTAGATCTTGAGGTTTGGCTACCAGGTCAGGGCAAATACCGCGAGATAAGCTCTATCTCTAACACTCGTGATTTTCAAGCAAGAAGAGCGAAAATTCGCTTTAAAGATGGCAAGAAAAATATGCTTGTAAATACCCTAAATGGCTCAAGTCTGGCAGTTGGCAGGACGCTAATAGCGATAATGGAGAACTACCAAAAGGCTGATGGCACTATCGAAATTCCAGAAGTTCTTAAAAGGTATATATAGTGGCTGATGACGAGGTTGTAGTTCTAAAACCACCTGGCGAGCAAGCAGAGCAAGCGCCTGAGGAGGCAAAAACCGAGGCGCCTGAAGAGATCGTCTCTCTTGAGAGCATCGCAAATGAGGGCGTGCTTCAAGATGAGAGCATCCCAGAGCCGATACCAGTAAAAAAGAGCAAGAAAAAGCTCTTTATCATCATAGGTGTGGCTGCTTTGGTGCTTGTCATCTTGATCGCTGTTTTGCTAATCGTCTTGCTAAAAAAAGATAAAAAAGAGGAGATAGACACTACAGCTATCGTAAAAAATATAGAAAACAACTACCAAACGCAAAATTTTGGCGCTTCAAAGATCGATGAGATGATAAACAAGGCAAACCAGCTTTATGAGCGTGGCAATAAATTTGAAGCATTAAAAATTTATGAAAACATAGCTGTTTATAACCAGTCACTTTCAAACTACAACCTCGGCGTTTCACAGATGAAACAAGAAAAATGTGACGAGGCGATCATCTCGTTTAACAAAGCGATAACTGACCGAGAAAACACCGCAGTTAGCGCCATAAACGCCGCTGTTTGCTCACTTGAGCTAAATAACACCAAAAATTTCAACTACTACATAGGGCTTGCCGACTCCTTTTTGCAGTATGAAAACAGCTCGCCACTTTACAGCTACTACTATGCACTGGTTAATTATTACAAGGGTAATTACTACGAGGCGTTGCAAGCTCTCTCTCACCCTAGCACAGATGACTACAAGGGCGAGTATGCCTACCTGAGCGCCAAAATTTTATCGCTTCTTGGAGATGACGAGAAAGCCATAGCAAAGCTAGAAGAGCAAAAGGCCTTTAAGGCTGATTTTACACTAGCACAGCTTTATGCAAGGCTTGGCAAATACGACAAGGCAAGGGACCATCTAACAAAGGCTTCTAAAAATACGCCAAATATCGATCTTATCAAGATGACTGAGGCGCTAATCGATCTAAAGACTGCTGATTATGGCGACGCAGCGGCATTTATCAAAGACGTTTATGACTACAACGCCTCGATGCCAAGCAAAATTTACAAGATAAAGACCATACTAAAGCCAGATCTCTTTGACGTCAGCCTAGCTCAGGCGCACTTTAGCGACGATATGTTTTTTGACAGAACAAGGCGCTACGAGACGCTATTTTACTTTGCGCCGTATAAGGTCTTTGACGCGAAACAAAGCATCGAGCAGATAAGAAAAGGCGGAGTTAGCGTCTTTTTAGATGACACCTCAGCGGCAAACGACTACCTTAGCCAAAGTGCCGCCGCCTCAAAGGTCAATGCCAAACTTAGCGAGGCCATCGCAAAGGCACTTAACTACCGATTAAAAGAGGCAAACAAGGACTTTGAAGAGCTAGCCAAAGCCTATCCAAACCACTCTATCTTGCAGTATAACCTAGCTCTTAGCTACGCTCAGCTTGGAAATTTTAGCCTTGCTGCAAAGCACTTTATAGCAAGCTACCATCAGGATGTAAATAACCATCTTTCAGGCATCTTTGGTGCGATCTGCATGGATATAAATAGAAATTTAAATCCAAAACTAGTTGAAGAGATCGGTGAAAATTTAGAAAACGACAAGAGCTTAAAGCCTGTAAATTTATACGCCTCGCTTTTAAGCCTAGTTAGCGGCAACCAAAGTGCGATGATAAGGTGGCTTGAAGAGCCAAAAGAGCCTACGACGCTAAATTTAGCCTTTGATATCATCACCGCTAAAATTTCAAACAACGATGAGCTAATGTCAAAAAAAGCTGATGAACTCATGAAAATCTTGCCAAACGACATCATCGCAAATATCTTAAATTTCATCTCTAAAAACAAAGATCAAAACATCAAAGAGTACGCAAAAGCGATACAAATTTACTTTAACGATAAAAATTTCGACTCAAATGCCTTTTATCACGGCGCTGATATCATCAAAAAGCAGTACATTAAGCTACTTCAGATCTCAGGCTTGCTAACAAGGGAGCGCGATAGGCTAAGAGCCGAGCTAAAGAGCGCGCCAAAGAATATAAATTTGATCCAAACTCTAGCATACGTGGATATCTTTACAAATGACTTTGACGAGAGCTATAAGCTTTATAACGAAGTCATAGACGAGTTTAAGATAAATGACGCTGGAACGCTATTTTTAGCCTCTGTGGCTGCCACTGGAGCGAACAAAATAGCAAATGCGATCGCACTTTTGGAGCTTACAAAGCTAAATGATCCAAGCGCTGTTGAAAACAGAGCCGCCCTTGGCTTTATGTATCAGCAAATTGATAACATAAAAGCAGCACTTATACAATACAGCAAAGCAGGAAACGTAGGATATAACAACGAATTTTATGATTTTATGATAGATAACTAAAGAAATTTAAAGCTAGGAGCTTAAATTTAGCCTCTAGCTTTAGATAAAAACGGCTCTAAATTTAAATATTAGCAACCTCAAGCCTTATCTGATCTGAGACTTCACTAAATTTATAAAGCAAATTGCCGCATTTATACTCTATGCATCTTTCATTGTTCTTATCTTTTTTATCTTTTTTAGACAAGATTTTCTTCATAACGCCAGGAAGCTCTCTTTGCAAAAGCAGTTTATAAGACATCCCCATGCCGTGAGTTAGAGACTTTATAAATTTGCCATCAACCTCACTCTCATCTTTTATCATATGAAGCGTCGCGTCAAATTTAAGCTTTTTAAGAGCCTCGTAAAGCTCAATTTTATCCTTTGCGGGGGCTACTTCTTTGTCATAAATGCAGTGGTAGCTAACATAAACTGGCTTTTTATAGTTGTTTTGAACATTTAAATGATCTAAATTTAGGATATTTCTTATCTCTTCTCTTGCGTCGATAAAATAATATGGTGATTTCTCATTAGGTGTCCAGTAGGTCTTATCAAAAAAATAAAGACATAAATTTTGATACAAAGTGTCAGTGCTAAAACAAGGATAACTAGTAAAATCAATCTCTTTACCAAAACCAATAAGTCGCCATAAAAATTTTGCATATGAGCTATTATCTATCACAGCATCAACTAGCCACGGAGCTATCTTAGCGCACATATGTGCCAAATATCCACCATGCGAGCTGCCTACCATTATCACTGGCAGATGTTCAAATTTGGCACTATTTATATATTTTTTTGTATAAAGAACGGCATTTAGCACATCCATTGCCTGCATAACGCCAAAATTTTGATATTCGTTTTTTGTCGGCAGCATAGTCATACTGATATCTAAACTAAAATCACCTGGCAAGACTCCGTTCTCTTTTCGAATAGTGATCTCCTCACTAAGACTTTTAAGTAAAACAGAGGTTTTATCATAGTTGTCAACTATTTTTAAATCAATAGGTAAAGTTATACCGATCTTTGCCAGTTCTTTTATTAGTATTGCGCGATCTAGATCATCAAGTCCAAATTTTGCCCCAAGCTGTGGGCGATTGCCTATACAGTGATAATCCACACTAATACAAGCCACATCATAGCTCTCTACCATGGTCTTCATAAGATGAGTTCTATAGCCAGAGTCAGAGTCCTCTCCAAGCCCAGGGATGATGACTAGAAGTGCTTTTGCCTCCTTGACATCGTCATAACAGGCATAAAAAGACAAAGCAGAGCTTCTTTTTATGCCAAGCTCCACATCATCACAAGATAAAATTTCGTAGCTTCCATCAACTAGCATCTTAACTCCTTTTAAATTTTGCTAAATTCCTCTACCTTTGTGAGACGTTATAAAAAAAGCTAACGATCTGTTTTGCTAGGCGCTCTTTGAAAAATGGCCAGATGTAGCTTGGCGAATAGACATTGCCAGCTTGCATGAGCGAGATATTTGTCGCTTTCTCGCCACCATCTTTTGGGCGCACTAGCACGCTTACTTGCATGTAGTAAGCATAGCTGTTTGTGCTAAAGTCGTCATCATAATCATCATAACCAAATGGGAAAAACATCGAGTAGCCAAAGCCAAAACTTGGTCTGCCAAAGCCATATCCCATACCCATTGAAAATCTAGGATCTCTTTTGGTTGTCCTAGAAAAGCTTTGCACGTCGCCAAGGATGATGAAGTCAGCATTTTTGATATTTGGCTCATTTCTAAAGCCAGCCTTTGTAAATTCGCTTAAAATTTCAGCATTTACATCTTGTCCAGTCGCGCTATTTTTAAAATTTACATAGACGCTTTTGTTTGCTTCACCAAGTGTAAAAAAGATCGGATCGCTCGTTTTTACCGAGATATTTGGCGTACTGCTAGCACATCCGACAAAAAATAACGCCAGGACAAATAAAAATAAATTTCTCATCTTCACTCCTATAAGAGCGATCTTATAGCACCTTCAAGCACACTTTTTGGTGTAAGACCGATAAATTTTGATCGCATCTTACCATCTTTATCAAAAAAATAGATAACCGGCACGCCCATAACGCCACCAACTGCCTTGCTGAAGTAATCCACCGAAACCTTGTCACTTGTAGTTTTAAAGGTGATGTTGTGTTCTTTTAAAAGCTCGATATCTTTATCAAAGCCCTTGCTAGGTCCTAAAATGCCAATAAACTGAACCTCTTTGCCATACTCTTTTTCAAGTGCGTTTAGATCAGGGATCGCAGCCTTACACACCCCGCAGTCCGTGCCAAAGAAAAAGAGCATATAAGGCTTATCGCCTATCTTTAGGCGCTTCTCAGTAGGAAAAAACTGCGTATCAATGCCACTTGAGTCGTTTAGCGTGATGTGGTGCTTCTCATACTGCTTGACGCAGCCCAAAACTAGGGCTGAGACTAGACATAAAAGTAAAATTTTATATCGCATTTGGCACCTTTGGATTTTCGATAGTGCGGATATTCTCTAGTTTGCCGTGTCTTAGATAGACGATCTTATCGCCATATTCGCCTAGATCTGGATTGTGCGTGACTAGAAGTATCGTCTTGCCATCTTTTCTTAGCTTACAAAATAGATCAAGTATGATCCTCTCATTTGCCTCATCAAGGTTACCAGTTGGCTCATCTGCTATTAAAATTTCAGGGTCGTTTATGAGCGAGCGCGCGATACAAAGGCGTTGTTGCTCGCCACCACTTAGCTGACTTGGTCTGTGCGTTAGCCTGTGAGAGAGGCCAACTGCCTCAAGGGCTTTTTTAGCATCCTCTTCATCAACTGAGCTGTGATAATACTGCGCTATCATCACGTTTTCAAGTGCGCTAAGATATGGCACTAGGTGAAACTGCTGAAAGACAAGTCCGATCTTTTCACGTCTAAATTTAAGCGTATCATCGGCATTTAGGTTGCTCGCATCATCGCCGCCAAGCATATAAACGCCACTACTTGGAGTATCCATTAGAGAAAGGATATTTACAAGAGTACTCTTACCACTACCGCTTGGTCCCATGACGCTGACCCACTCGCCCTTTTTAACCTCAAAACTTATATCATCAAGTGCTTTTACATCGCCAAAAATTTTACAAATATTTTTAAGTTCTAGTGCATTTTGCATATCATTCTCCTCTTAGTGTATCTGCCATTTTGTTATTAAGTGCCCGCTTAATCGGGTAAAACGCTGCGATCGCTGCAAAAAGAAGTGATATGACCACAGCTACTGGGATGCTTAGAATTCTAAAATCAATACTAGAATCAAATATCGCATAACCTAAAATTTGAGCTAGTAGATAACCTAAAAACGCTCCAACTAACGCTGAGATGAGCGCTGTCACAAATGTTTCAAAGCCAAACAGCCTTAGCACGTCTTTTTTGCTTGCACCTATGGCTCTAAGAAGTGCGATCTCACGTGATCGAGAGAGCAAGATAGCACTAAGCGTTGTATTTACGCACATTGAAGTAATGAGCAAGATGACAAGGCTGACAAGCGCCATTAGAAGTTTGATCTTTTCTAAGATATAGCCCTCAGACTTTGAGACCTTTGCCACTGGTTTTGCGACTATTTCATCGTTACTTATAGTTTTTGCAAGCGATGTTATCTCGTCAAAATTTCCAAGCACAACAGCTTCAGCATAGTTTATCTTGCCAACTTTGTTTGAAATTTTTTGAGCCAAAGATAGTGACGTGATCAAAAGAGCGTCCTCTTTGTCGCCACTTGCCACTACGCCTTTTATCTTTACATTTATGCTCTCATTTGAGCCAATGGCACGAATTTCTATATCATCGCCTGCTTTAAAGCCAGCTTGACGAGCAAGATCGACGCCTATTAGCACGTTTTTATCGTCAAAATCGACATTTATCATAGTTCCATCTCTAACATCCAAAAACGGCTTTACCTTTTTTAGATTGCTAAATTTTGTCCCCATGACGATGGCGTTTGTCGGACCGATATTTGCCTGAGCAAAGAGATAACCGCTCTCGCCAAGAAGCTTATCTTTTGGCACTTTAGCGATCATTTCATTATAAGTTTTTTCACTCATATCATCACTTGTCGCCATATCTTTTGGAGCAAAGATCATATTTGCACCATAAGTTTTTAGCTCGCGTGAGACCTTTGAGTCGATGTCCAGATAGACATTGACAAATGCCGCACACACGCACGCTCCAAGCAAGATCGAGATCACGATGACCATAACCCTTGATGAGCCATTTTTTAGGCTTTTGTAGATCAGGTTGTAAAAGAATTTGCTATTTGCGGTCATATAGCACCTCCGCAGGTAGTAAATTTATGACATTTCTCATTGGCATTAGCGAGCCAACGACTGAGATAAGCAAGGCAAATGCCACGCTAATTGGCAGCACGATCCATGCTATGCCTATGCCGTGAGAAAAGATAATGTAAGACATCACGTAGCTTAGCGCATATCCTAAAAATGCTCCTGTGATGCCTGCAAAAAAGGCAACCACAAGGCTCTCGCTAGCAAAAAGGGCGTAAATTTCAAAGTTGCTTGCGCCTATGGCTTTTAAAAGGCCGATCTCTTTTTTTCGGCGGTAAATTTCACTTGTCATTAGCGACGTTATGCCAATAGCTGAGACCACAAGGGCGATGATACTAACGATGCCCATTAGGCTTTGAATTTTCTTTACGATATTACTCTCAGCATCGCTTACTTGAAGGCTTGCTTTTGCGCTAACGTTTGGTAAATTTTCTTCTATCTGAAATGCGATCGATCCTGCATAAGCTGAGCAGTACCATTTGTCATACTCTGCGCTATCAAGGTTGTCTAAATTTCTTCTTGCTTTTAGCGATAGGTCATTTTCTGGGATCGTCATGGCTGAGACCTCAGCTTTTGTATATGAGCCAGCGTGACCTGAGAGATCGCCAGCAAGTTTGAGCGAGCCTATTAGCTTATGCGTCTCGTCGCCTGCACCCTTTAAGATGCCAACTACGCTAACCTCTCTTGTGCCATTTTTGCCCACAAGGCTAAGCTTGTCGCCAACTTTTAAATTTTTAGCCTTTGCAAGCTCATCTCCTACTAAAATTTCATCCATGCTCTCATCTTTTGGCCAAACGCCCTCAACACCCCAAAACCCATACAAGCTCTTAACGCCTGTGCTAAATTCTGGCTCATCTTTTAGTCCAATATTTTTGTCAAAATATGTTCCCTCAAAGCTAAATTCATTACCTTTTTCATCTTTGACCTTTGTCTCTAGAAACGGCGCAAAGGCAACGATGTTATTTCTCCAAAAGATCTCTTTTATCTTGTAAATATCAGCCTCTGGGAGTAAATTTTGTGATTTTAGTGGGGTGAAATTTTTACCCTCTATCTCGATGCTTAGGCTCTCACCGCGTGGTAAAACGACGATATTTGAGCCATAGCCTCTAAGCTCGCTTGCCACTTGATCGCCGATTTTAAGCGTGATATTTAGCATGCAAGCTATCAAAAGAGCAGCTAGCAAGATGGTGATAAACGCCATCGTCTTTTGCACCTTTGAGCCCGTGATCGAGCTTTTTATCATTCTTAGTTGCATATTTTTCATTTTAACGTTCCATTTGTTTCTACATATTTTTCTGGATTTGCTTCAAATTTCGCCTGAGTTTCGTTGCTCTCAAAGAAATATGTGCGTCCGTAGTATAAATATGATCTTGAATCAAGATTGCTCACCTTTTTGCGACTAACTGGGTCAAGCACCATCTTTTCGACGACCTTGCTAAAGTAGTTTGCCCCTGCGACGATCGTTTTGTAATCAACTATGATATTTTTACCATCAAAGGTAAATGCCATAGGGATCGGGTTACAACCGCCCTCTTTGCCAACTGACGGTAAGAAAATTCTGACGTTACAAGAGATGCAGATAAGGTCGTTTCCTTTCTTGATATAGCCCATGTCGCCGCAGATCATGCACGAGTCAAAGACGATGACTGGAGATGGGCGGTCGCTAAAACGGTTTAGCAAGAAAAATCTTATCTGCTTGCCCTCATCTGTGATGTAGGCAAATCTGTGAAGTTCGTTATCTTTTAGCATATCAACATCAAATATAAATTTATCTCCCACTGGCTCAACCAAGACCGGCTCTGAAATTTGAGGTGGGCGAGATGCGTAAAGATCAAAATAAAGTGAAAATCCAAGCGCTATTAAAACGCTGCAAAATGCAAATTTTGCATTGTCAAAGACATTTTCCCTAATGGCTTTTGTAAAGCGGTATTTGATGGAGCCAAACGTACTTTTATCGATACTCTTTGGCACAAAGCAAAGCGCGATGATGCATAAAAGAAGGATCACTGCTATGTAAAAATAGGCACTAAATTCTGTGACGTAGATGCCTTTTGCGCTGATAGATAAAATTTGAGAATTTAACTCGCTACTTATCTTTAAAGCGCCTGCACGTAAAAGCTCGAGTGCAGTTTGTGAGCTTCTATCAACTAGCAAAAATACTAATGTGATAAGAGCTAAAATTTTAGCTATTGATGATGGGATGCTTGCTTTTAAATTTGAAATGAAGAAAAATAAAAATAGTATCAAGATCATCGCAAAGATCATCAAAAAGAAGCTAATGACTGAAAGCGTGTCAAGCAGCTCGCCGCCAAATAACGGGAACAAAGCGCTACTTGAGCTATAGCCAAAGCCAAAGCCGATGCCTAAAATAAAAAATGTTACGATTTTTGCTATCTTAAGCTCGAAAAATATCCATAAAATGCTAATTAGTAAAAAAACCAGTGTCACAGAATCTATGAAAATTTTAAACTGGTCATCAACAAGCGCATGACGAGCAGCTTTAAAGATAAGCACACCAGCAACAACGCCAAGAAATGACGGTAAAAAGATCGTTTTTAAACTTTTGCCATTGTTATTTAAGGCAGCAAAAAGCGTAAATCCAAGGAGGGCTAAAAAGACCTGATAGAAGTAAATTGACATAACTAAACCCTATGAGAATTTTTAAAAAGGGGCGAGAACGCCCCAAAGTGATTATTTAACAGGACCACCTGTCCATTGAAATTTATAAGTTGTTGTGAAAGGCTCAAACCATTTACCAACACCAGTCTCTTTGTCAGCGTGGCGACCAAAGCCTTGTTTTTCTGGATTGTCGATGTGGAATTTAAGCTCATAGTTACCAACACCTGTATCCATTTTTACGTTAGCGCCGTAGTGTGGGCCATCGCTTGCAACCATTGGCATAAATGTACCTTTTTTAGTTTTACCATTATCAAGGTTTTTTAGCTCATAGTTGATCTTTAGGTATGGGATCCACTCGCCTTCGCCAAAGCCGTTTTTGTTGCCTTTTACAGCGTGGATGTCAGCTTCTAAGTGAAGATCAGCTAAGCTTGGAGCTAGATCAACGCCTTTTGGCTCCATGTCGATTGGCTCAAGATAAACTGCAGCTATCTCCATGCCATTAGCCTCTACAGGCTCGCCGATTGGGTGCTCTCCAGCAAGTGCAAAACCAGCTGCTAGGCTAAGTGCTAGAGCTGAACTAAGAATTTTATTCATATCCTCTCCTTTATATAAGATTAGTTTTTATTTTGTTTTGATTTCATGATAACGATGCCTATAATTAGGGCAAGCACCATAATGATTTGAGGTATTAAACTCTCGTAATATGGCATAAGTCCTAGCCAGTCTCTCATCCAGTCAGGGAAATTTAGTCCTTTTATGATAGTTGGGATGAAAATTTTGCCCTCAACTAGCTCGCCAACGCCCTTGCCAACAAAGACGATCGACATGTAAAAGATAATCGCTGATGTAAATATAAAAAATGGCTTAATAGGAATTTTAATAGCGAAAATTTTAAATAAGAAATAGACTATCAAAAGAACGATAAGACCTACGACAAAGCCAGCTGCGATCATTGAGTAGCCAGCTGAGTCTTTTGCGTCAAAGATAAGCGCTTGATAAAATAGCACTGTCTCAGCGCCCTCTCTAAATACCGCTAAAAATACAGTCCACCAAAGCATCGTGCTTGAGCCACTTGAGATAGACTCAGATAAGTGAGATTTGATGTAGTCGTTCCATTTTTTAGCGCCAGCATTTGAAAGAAGCCAGAAGCCAACATAAAATAGAAGTCCCACTGCAACAAGCATCGTGATGCCTTCCATAAGCTCTCTTTTTTGACCTGCTGCCTCGCCAAAGATGACGTTCATTATCCAAGCCATGACAAAGCTTAAGATGACAGCCACGCCAACTGAGCTATATACTACCTTGCCCATAGATTTTGCATTGCCAGTTTTTACAAGATATGCAACGACGGCTGCAACGATGATAAGAGCCTCAAAACCCTCTCTTAAGATGATAGTTAGAGCCCAGATAAATAGCGTCCAAGGTGAGCTTGAACCGCTAGTTTTCTCAAGTGCAGCTGCTAGCTGAGATGACATCTTGCTTGCACTCTCTTCAAGTGTTTTTTCGTCTGCGCCTGATTTCATAAGGGCTACAAGGTTGCCAAATGTAGCTTCGATAGCTGTTTTTAAATTTACATCTATCGCACCTACTTTGTTCTCCATGCCGCTACCTTCAAACTCATCAAAGTAGATATCTTGTATATCGCCCATAGCTTTAGCGCTATTGCCACCTTTGTAAAGCGCAATGGCTGCTTGAATTTTGTCATTTATGTTTTTAACAGTTTGAGTGTAGTCTGTGCCACTATCTTCACTGCTATCACCAGATGCTGCACTACTCATATCAACTTTTGCTAGTTTTACTGTCTCAGCTGGGAGTTTTGAGACAGCGTCATAAGTTAGCTTTTTGATCTCTTCTAGCTTTGTTTTAAAATCATCTTTTGTTATGCCATTTGCGATGCCACTTATTGCTTCACCCATCTTTCTTTGGATGTCAGCATCTATGCTTTTGCCATTTTCTATATATTGGCGAACGGCGATTTCAAGTTGAGTGTTTCTATAATCATTAAATTTAGCATCTTGGATAGAATTTTTAGCATCATCTTGTTTATCGCTCTCGTAGCTTGCTATGGCTTTATCTAAAGTAGCCGATAAATTTTCAAATGCCACCTTCCACTCAGGGATAAATTTAGAAGTGTCATAGCCACTTGTAGCAGCTTGTGCTGGGCTGTCTGAGTACTCACCAACAAGCTTATGTCCATTTAAAATAACTGGCAAAACTTCAGCGATTTCGCTATTTATCTGATCTATTCTTTTTTGCACGTCATCTGGTGCTTCGCCAGCTTTTATCGCCTTTCTGATCTCGCCAAACTGCTTCTCCATAGAGTAAGCTTTTTTCTGACCTAAATTTATTCTGATGCCAGCTTCGACATCTTCAAACAGACCAAAATAAGCATTTTGAGTATCGCTAACTGCTTGCTCGACGTTGCCAGCTCTATACTCTGTTATTACTTTTTGTAATGACTCTTTTATCTGAGCTGCGACTTGTGTGTAGTCGTCATTTTTTGCTACAAGCCAGATAGGCAGTAGCATGATAAGCATAAATTTAAAAATTTTATTCATTAATTAAACCACCTGTGAGATTATTTTAAAGTGAAATATTACCAATACTTTACTTTGATTAAAATAAAAACGATTATCATAAAAGAATGTAAATTGAAAGTATAAATAATATTTTTTACAATCTAATAATCAACTTTACGTAAATTTAGGGCTTTAGAGGGTTATATCAAAATTTCATATCGAGATAAAAAAGTTATATATTTTTGCTAATTTCAATAGATAAGAAAAATTATTGATGAAATTTTAGATTATAAAAATCATAAAAATAATTTAAATTTTATAAATTTAAAAGGAGAGCAAGCGCCCTCCTTTTGGATCTTAGATGTTTAGTCCGGTATTTCTTAGCATAACACGCTTACGATATACATTTGAAACCTCAGCAGCGTCGCCAACTAAAAGCGCGTTTGTAGAGCAGATAGCCGCACACATAGGCACTTTGCCCTCAGCCATTCTATTTTGACCGTAAAGCTCTCTCTCCTCATGTGAGTTAGTTGGCTCTGGACCACCTGCGCACATAGTGCATTTATCCATTACGCCTTTTACGCCAAATGCCCCGTCTTTAGGGAACTGCGGCGCACCAAATGGACAAGCATATAAGCAGTATCCACAGCCTATGCACTTGTGTTTATCATGAAGCACGATGCCATCAGCTCTAATGTAGAAGCAATCAACTGGACAAACTTGCTCGCAAGGTGCGTCAGTGCAGTGCTGGCATGCGATAGTAGTTGAGACCTCTTTGCCCTCGATACCATCGTGAAGCGTGATAACCTTTCTTCTATAAATTCCCACTGGAAGCTCGTGAGCAGAAGAGCAGGCGACTTGACATCCAAAGCAGCTGATACATCTATTAGTATCTACAAAAAATTTCATTCTTGCCATTTTTCTCTCCTTACTCTTTACCTAGGGCGTCTCTTTCGCCATACTCGTGATAAAACGATGTTTTAAAGGTGTTCTCTTCAGCTTTTTCTATGCGGCAAAGACCTGCGTTAAATTCTGAAATTTGAGTAACAGGGTCAAATCCGTAGTTTGTAACTGTGTTAAAGCTCTCGCCGATGACATAAGGCTTAGTGCCCTCTGGGTAGCGAGCTGAGAGATCGACACCTTGCATAACGCCAGCGAAGTTATAAGGCATACAAATTCTATCTGGAGTTACCATATAGCTGTGGTAGCATCTTACTTTGATCTTCGTGCCTTGTGGGCTGTGGATCCACATCATATCGCGATCTTTTATGCCGTATTTTAAAGCAAGCTCAGGATGGACGTTAGCAAACATCTCAGGTGTGATGGCTGAGAGATATTTACTTGTTCTTTCGATCATTCCCGCACCACTTAAATTTACGACGCGTTGCGTGCTAAATACGATAGGAAACTCTTTTGACCAGTCTTTTGCTTGTTGCTCTGACTTAAATTTAGTAGAAACACGGAAATTTCTAGCTTGATCATCAAATGTCGGATACTTTTGGACAAGATCCCAGCGTGGTGAGTGGATAGGCTCTCTATGTTTTGGGATAGGATCAAGAAATTCCCAAACGATAGCTCTAGCCCTTGCGTTACCATACGGCACGACCCCTTTTTCACGGCATTTTTCTAAGATGATACCGCTGTAGTCCATGCTCCAGCTTGGTCCTATCTTAGCTCTCTCTTCTTCAGTTAGAGTGATGCCCAGGACTTTTTCTATATTATCTTTTGTGATTTGCGGGTAGCCACCTTTTATGGCTGAGCCAACTAAAGTTGCCTCTTCGCTAGCTAGCTGGCTAACGCCGTTATGCTCTAAGCCAAAACGGTTTCTAAAGCCAGAGCCGCCCTCTGCATAAGACTTGCTCATATCGTAAAGTATCGGTGTGCCAGGGTGTTTTTCATCCCATGCTGGCCATGGCTTGCCGTAGTACTCACCTTTTACTTCGCCACCAAGACCTATTAGCGTATCTGGGTCAAATTTATCCCAGTTTGCTTGGTGACGTCTAAACATCTCAGCAGTTCTGCCGCCATAACCGATAGAATTTCCAACCCTTGCTATCTCATTTGTCGCATCATCTGGCCATACAAAGTCATCTTTTAATTGTTTTAGCTCTCTATCTACAACAGCCATCTTCATGCCTTTTACGTACTCATCGTAAAAGCCAAATTTCTTAGCAAATGCAAACATTACTTCGTGATCGCCCTTGCTCTCGTAAAGTGGATCAACGACTTTTGTTCTCCACTGACCTGAGCGGTTTGTAGCGTTTAGGTGACCTTCGTTTTCAAAGGCAGTTGCCACTGGCAAGATATAAACGCCATCTTTTCTATCTGAAAGGATAGAAATTTCATTTACAAATGGCTCAGCAACTACGATCATATCTAGCTTTGAAGCTGCTTCTTGAATTTTAGCTAGGTGCGCCATAGATGTAAGGCCAGTTCCTTGAACCCAAAGAACTCTCAATGCGCCACTGCTAAATGTATTTTCCTCTTTTAAGACGCCTTGCCACCATTTTGAAAGCGACCAGCCTTTTTCATTTCTCCAGTTTCTATCCTCTGGATTTTTAGGATCGTGATAATAATACTCTTCAAAAACAGTGTTTTTAACTGGTGTGCCGCCTTGTTTTGGCTCTTTGGTTGAGACTGCAAAGCGTTTTACAAACTCGTCATAATCAACACCCCAGCCTTGGCAGTAATACTTCCAAGCCGCGTCAGTTAGTCCGTAATACATCGGCAAGCTATCTGAGAGGTTACACATGTCGGTTGAGCCTTGAACGTTGTCGTGACCACGGATGATGTTACAGCCGCCACCTGGTTTGCCCATGTTGCCTAGGATTAGTTGAAGGATAGGTAAAATTCTCGTATTTGAGCTACCAACTGAGTGCTGTGTGATGCCAAGAGCCCAGACCACTGTGCCTGGTTTTGTGTGAGCTAGGATATTTGCAGCCTCTATCAGCTTATCAACTGGCACGCCTGTAACGTCAGATGTGACCTCTGGTGTCCAGTGCTCAGCCTCTTTTGCTATCTCGTCGATGCCGTAAGTTCTATTTTTTATAAATTCTTTATCTTCCCAGCCATTTTTTAAGATGATGTGGATAAGTCCATAAACAAGCGCTATATCAGTGCCTGATCTTTGTCTTAGATAAAGGTCAGCGTGTGCAGCTGATTTTGTAAAATTTGGATCAGCTACGATCACCCTTGCGTTGTTTCTATCTTTTGCTTGCAAAGTGTGCTTCATGCCGCCAACTGGGTTTGCCACAGCTGGATTTGCACCTATTATAAATATACATTTCGAATTTGCAGCCATATCTCCAAAGTGGTTTGTCATCGCGCCATAACCCCAAGTATTCGCCACACCGGCGACTGTTGCGCTATGTCAAATTCTTGCTACGTGGTCGTTGCTGTTTGTGCCCCAAAACGCAGCAAATTTTCTAAAGTAATATGCTTGTTCGTTGTTAAATTTCGCAGAACCTAAGAATATAACGCTATCAGGACCATCTTCTTTGCGGATCTGAAGCATCTTATCGCCGATCTCATTTACAGCTTGATCCCATGAAATTCTCTGCCATTTGCCATCAACCTTTTTCATAGGATATTTGATGCGTTGTTTGCTGTGTGTAAGGTCGATCTGATCGATACCTTTTGAGCAGTGTGAGCCTTGAGATATCGGGTGAAACATCGCCATATCTTGACGAACCCAAACACCATCTTGTACCTCAGCCTCGATGCCACAGCCTGCTGAGCATATAGAACAAATAGTTCTAACCTTTTTTGAGCCAGGGAAAGGATCTTTTATCTCCTCTGCGCTAGCGTGTCTTATCGTATCATTTTGTCCAAAAGCCATTGTGGTGCCAGCACCAAGTGCGGCTAGCTTCAAAAATGAACGTCTTCCTATACGTGCATCACTCATGGTTTTCTCCCTTAGTATGCGATTTTATAGTAGGTTTCCCAGTTTTTGCTTTTTTTATAAAGCACCTCTTTTTTGTTTGACTTGCCTACGACAACGCCATTGTCATCAGGAGCCAAGTCATCACTAGTCACTTTTGCTACGGCTGAGACTGCGAGTACTCCGCCGGCAGCACCGACTTTTAGAGATTTTTTGAGAAAATCTCTTCTTGATCCTTGCATTTTTCCTCCTTATGCCTCAAAAATTTTTGAGAAATTTGGTTCATTGATCTTTTAAATTTGCATATTTTAAATTCTATGAATATGCAAAATAGCCTAGTTTAGGGCTTTCGTGACCCTAAAGTTAAACTATGTAAATTTAGCATATTTCTAAGTTAAGCAAAGTAAATATAAAAGTTTAATTAAGAATGTTAAGTATTTATTAAAAATATAGTTAAATATACTTTAAATTTATAAAATTTATTTGTAGTAGAAATTCTAGGGAGAGCTCCCTAGAAAATGTTATTTTAGATCGCTTTTATTTACGATAAATGGTACTGATCTAACGCCAGCTGCAAAATATTTTTTGCGCAGATTATCGATCTTTGCGACATCTTCTTTGCTAACGCTCTTATCATCTACATTGTAGTCTTCAGCGTAGTATTTTCTTAAAATTTTAACCTTATCACTGTCACTCTTAGCAGCTTTTGCATCTTTGTAGATTAGTGAGCTTTTTTGAAGTGATGAGATGTCATGCACTGGAGTTAGGACGATCTCTACGTTACTATCTTTTAGTGTTGTCTCGATCTTTGCTAGCTCTGCTCTGCAGTATGGGCACTCTGGGTCTGAAAACATTATGATAGTTGGCTTTTTAGGGTCGCTACCAAGAACGATGATGTTTGCCTTGTCTTCATCTTTATAAATTTTAGAAATTCCCTTTGCGATAACCTCTTTTTTCACTTCAGCAAGGTATGATTTTTGCTCTTTTAGATCGATCACGTCTGGGAAGATGAAGTCACCTTTTGTAAAAACGATCTCATCTTGTGAGTTGCCATCTTTGCTTAGTTTTACCACGACAGCTTCGATGTCGCCTGCCACTTTATGACGATCAGCTACCTTTACTTTTACGCTACTATCAACCATTTGAGAGTAGAAGTCCTCTATTTGCTTATCGCTTGCTGCCATTAGGCTAGTTGCCGCAATGATTGAGGCTAAGATCACTTTTTTCATTTTTATCCTTTTTAAAAATTTGGCGGATTATATTTGCTTTTTGTAAATGAATACTAACTGCGAAAAACCCTATCATTTCCTTGCTTCATTATGTCACACTCAAGATCGAGCTGCTCAAGGTAGGCGATTATATATTTTCTACTTAAATTTAGCGCATCCTTGGCGTTTATGACATTTACAAAGCCTTGATTTTTTATGATCTCTTTTAGCTTATCAAGTGCCATTTTTAGTGAATTTCTAGTGATAAAAAGGTTATGCTCTAGCCTTATGACCCTGCCCATTGCGGTAAGTTTTTTAAGGGCATTATCGCCACTAACTCTATCGATCTCTAGATCATCATATATATTATATGGCGCCGTTGGGGCTAGCTTGCCACTTTCTAAAATTTCATAAATTTTCTCTTCAAGCCTAACTTTTAGTTTGCTTATATCAACGCCTTTTTTGGTATAGACACCGCTATCTTTGGCGATCAAATTTGCACTTTCAAGCTCATCAAGCGCTTTTTGGGCTAAATTTTGGCTAGCCCAAGCAAGTTTTAGGCTGATACTTTGAGCTGAAAATACAGCAAATTCATTCTTTTCTATCATAAATTTAATGGCTGATTTTATCCGCTCAACCGCGCTTAGATCGTAGATATTTAAAGCCTTTTCATCGACAAAGACGCTTGAGACTTTTTTAGCCACGGCTACGGCCTCTTCGTGATTTAGACCAAATCTTTGGTAAGAAGAGATGATACCAAAGCCATTTTTGTGAGCCTCTTTTAGGATAGAAAAAGCTTCAACAAAATCATGCTTTAAAAGCGAGGCTAAAAAGAGAATTTTGCCAGCCTTTTTTAGCGGCTCAAGCACTGGGTTTAGCACCCTGCCGCCACCTATCACGCGCGCATCTGATATGAGTACAAAGGCCTCGTCAAATTTCAAAAACATATCGCTTTGAAATTTAAAGCTCACAAAGTAGCTATCATCTTTTTGGCTAAGGATTAGCACCTTTGCAGGCACGTTTTTAGCGCCCACGCAAAAAGTTACGCTTTGAGAGTGGATGAGATTTTTAGCAGTTACGACCGCATCAACCTCTCTAAATCCCCTAAAAAAGCCCTTTTTGCTAAGTAGCTGACCCTTTTTTAGCTCACTAAGCTCTATGCCAGTTAGATTAAGCGCCACGCGGCTGCTAACTCCAGCGCTATCAACGAATTTATCGTGGCTTTGCACGCTTCTTACTAGCACCTCTTTGCCAGCGTCGTAGTTAAAAAGCTTCTCGTTTTTACTAACGCTTCCCTCTATCACAGTGCCAGTTACGACATTTCCGATACCTTTTAGGCTAAACACCCTATCGATGTAATATCTAAAAACACCCTCCTCATCGCGCTTTTTGGCTCTTAGCGTAAAGATGTAGTTTCTAAGCTCATCGATGCTCGCCTTATCCTTTATGCTAACGGCAAAAATTTCTAAAATTTGCAGGTTTTTAAATTTAGAAATTTCATCTCTTATCTCTTTTTTTCTTAAATTTATGGTGGCCTCATCTACGAGATCACACTTTGTAAGCGCTACGATCACGGATTTCACACCAAGGAGATTTAAAATTTCAAGGTGCTCCAAGCTTTGAGGCATGAGTCCGTCATTTGCCGCCACCACAAACAAGCACGCATCAAAGCCATACGCGCCACTTATCATCGTTTTTATGAGATTTTCATGTCCTGGCACGTCGATAAACGCGATATTTTCATCATTTTTGCTTAAATTTGAAAAGCTTAGATCGATCGTTATACCACGCTTTTTCTCCTCTTCAAGATTATCCCCCTCAAAGCCGTTTAGCTCCTTTATAAGCGCGGTTTTTCCGTGGTCGATATGCCCTGCTGTTCCTATTATTAAACTCATTTTTCTTCCGTTTCATTTATTATTTTTATTAGCGTCTCTACGTCATCATCAAGAAGCGATCTAAGATCTAGCATAAATTTGTCATTTTCTATGCGTCCGATCACCTTTTTTTGCCTAAATTTTAGCTCATTTAAATTTGCATCACCGCTAAATGCCAAAGCCACGCTTGGGATCTTTTTATTTGGCATCGCCCCACCTCCCACAAAGGTTTGTGTGCGCACTATTTCAAGCGGTGTTTTTAGGCTTTTATTTATAAAATTTGCTAAGTTTTCAAGCTCTTTTACGCTTTTGTGAAGCAGTTTTTGCGTTGTGATTAGCTCAAATTCTTTGTTTAGATAGGCTTTCATGCTCTCGGCCAAAAGCGAGATGGTCACTTTATCGACGCGAAGCATCCTTAAAAGCTGGTTTTTTCTAAGCTTTGCGATGAGCTCTTTTTTGCCGACAATTATGCCGCACTGCACCGCGCCAAGCAGCTTATCACCGCTAAAGCTAACTAGCGAAACATCTTTTAAATTTTTTAGATCTGGCTCGTTTTTGTCAAGATTAAATGGTAAATTTCCGTAAAATCCACTGCCAAGATCAAAATAATCTATCAAATTTTGTCTGCTTGCTAGCTCGCTAAGCTCGTTCGCCGTGGTCTCTTCGCTAAAACCAACGATGTCAAAATTTGAGCGATGAACCTTCACAAGCATCGCCGTCTCGTCACTGATCGCCTCTTCGTAGTCTCTTAGCCTAGTTTTATTTGTAGTGCCGACCTCTTTTAAGATACAACCTGCATTTGCCATCACCTCTGGCACTCTAAAACTGCCGCCGATCTCGACTAGCTCGCCTCTGCTAACGACCACTTCTCTGCCCTTTGCAAAGGTGTTTAGCACCAAAAATACAGCGCTTGCGTTGTTATTTACAACGATGGCGTCTTCAAAGCCAAAAGCTCTTGCTATTAGCGAGCCAACGTAGTCGTATCTGTTGCCGCGGCTGCCTGTTTTTAAGTTGTATTCAAGGTTTGAGTATCCAGTGATAACAGGCGTTGCCCGCTTTAAAATTTCTTTATCGATAACGCTTCTAGCGAGGTTTGTATGTATGGTCACACCGGTTAAATTTAGCACTCTTTGAAGGCTAGCTTCATTAAATTTATAGTACTCATCTAGGATCAAATTTATTATCTCTTCGCCGCTAAAGCTTGCATTTTCATTTAAAATTTTAGCTCTAACCTCATCTAAAATTTGCCTTGCAAGCATAGTGACTAAACTCGTATCAAGCCCCGAAAATGCTTCGTTTTTTATGATCTTATCAACTTGTGGGATATTTCTTAAATCGTTCAATTTGCGCTCCTAGTAAGTTAGTTTTACCAAGGCGTGATTTTAACATAAAAATATTATAAATTAAAACTTAGAGCAAAAAAAGAGTATATAAATTTCAGAGTCTATTAATCCCATTAATATTAGAATAAGCCCGTTTTTGATAATAGGAGAAACAATGAAAGAATTTGGCTTTTATAACGATTTTGACGATGCTTTGATGCTAAATGAGCAGATAGAGATCAACAACGAAAATGGCGACTATCTGGTCTCAAACTCTCCAAAGCTAAAGGCAAACATTATCGCACATGAGATAAATTTCTACCTTAAAAATACCACCGCAAGCGTCTTAGAAAAAGCCAAAAATACACTTTTACTCTACGAGGCAAGAGCTAGCGCCTTTGACATGGCAAAGGATGTGGATTACGAAAAAGAGGTCGGCAAAAATGTCGTGATAGTAAGCAACTCAGGCCGCGAAGAGCTAGCAAATTTACTAAAAGAAAATGGCTACAAAGTGATCGAGCTCACGCACTTTGAGGTTAAATTTATATATGGCGCTGCTGGCGAGCTAAGCGTTTTGGTGCTTAGAGCAAATGATGAATTTGAGGTTGATTGCGACTTTTTCTTAGTTGAAAACGCAAGGGACTATATGCTAAAGCAAAGCGGCTGCTACGAAATTTCAGGGCTAAAAGATGAAAAAGTGCTTGAAATTTTAAATGCAAAAAGCCCAAAATTTAGATACAAAAGCTTTACGCAGTACGACTCTTCAATCTGTCAGTATCACGAGCGCAGGACTGAAATTTGCGGTCGTTGCGCTGAGGTTTGCCCAACGGTTGCTATCTTAAAAGAGGACGAGACAAAGCACCTTGTCTTTTCAGCGATAGATTGCACAAACTGCGGAAACTGCATCAGCGTCTGCCCTAGCGGCTCGCTAGACTCTACTTTGATGCCACAAAGCTCGTTTGCCACTATCGCTAAGCTTTACAAAGATAAGGTCGCTCTCATCGTATCTGAAGAGATAAATTTAGAAGAGCTTAGCATTAGCCTACCGCAAAATGTCCTACCTTTTGTCATCCTAGCCCCACATCTGCTAAGCCAAACGCACTTTTTAACACTTCTTCAAGAAAGTGGCGCAAGTGTGATTTTATATAGCAAGAGCCTTGGCAAGGGCGAAAAGGACGCCATTAGCATCTTAAATCAAATTTATGAGCTTAAATTTAAAGAGCAAGCGATACACCACGCAAAAGACAAGGCTGAGCTTGAAATAGCGCTTAAAAAAGCAAAACTAATAGACGGCTCTCAGCACTCGATCAATGAATACGCACTGCCAAAGAGAGAAATTTTTGCCAAAAGGCTTGAGTTTATCGTGGGTGGTGATGATCTTGGCGCGGTAAAAAGCGGCGAGATGATAAGATATGGCGAAGTCACGATAAACGCTGAAACTTGCACACTCTGCCTTAGTTGTGTTGGAGCTTGTAACGTAAGCGCTTTGGTGGCTGATAAGAAGACAAATTCGATTTTATTTAACCCAAGCGTCTGCACCGCCTGTGGCTACTGCGAGCTAAGCTGCGCTGAGAAAAATACCATCTCGCTTGAGGTTGGCAAGCTAGCACTTAAGCCTGAGAGCTTCGTTTATAGCGAGCTTGCGCATGATGAGCTTTTTGCCTGCGTGGAGTGCGGAAAAGAGTTTGCGACTAAAAAAGCAGTCGAGAAGATCGCAGCGATCATGCAGCCACGTTTTGGCAACGACAGAGCCAAGATCAAGTCACTTTACTGCTGTGCTGACTGCAAGGCAAAGATCATGGTGCAAGCCCAACTAAACGCGATGAGAGAGGATTTATTAAATGGATAAGAACATCACAAAAGCAAGGGCATATTTTTACGAATTTTTAGCTTATCCACTCTTTTTTCACACCAGTGATGATGGATTTGCTAGGTGGAAGGAGCAGCTAAGCTACCTAGCGCAAAATCCTCTAAGCGAGCAAAGCGCAGAGGCATTTGCAAATTTAGAAAAATTTAGCTTTAAAGAGCTTGTAAATGAGCAAAATGAAGTTCTTTTTGGCTTTACAAATATCCCTTTAAGCGCCTCATTTTATGAAGAGGGCAGAGATAACGGAGCTGCTAGACTTAGGGTGATACACTGCCTAAACCTTAGCCCATATAGGCGTGATAAGGAGCTTTGCAAAGACAGCGAGGACTACGTTGGCTTTATATTTTTGGCGATGGCTACGTTTTTAAATGACGAATTTAAAGGCGCAAAAAATATCAGCGACAAGCTTTTTAGCGAGACTTTAAATTTATTTGTAGATGAGTTTGGCTCGCTACTTTTAGCTCATAAAAATGCAAATTTCTTCCGCTCCTATGCGCTCATCTTAAAAGACTTCATCGAGCTTGAAAGAGCCGTTTTAAGCGTAGAAGCACCTGCTAAGCCACAAGGCGATAGCGTCGCTATGGCAGCTCTTAAAAAAGAGCCATTTCAAAGCAAGATGCCAACTATTAAAACCAAGCTTCACTGGGAGGAATTCTCCCCAGTCATCTCACACGAGTTTAAAGACTAGCTTAAATTTACTCTTAGCCTAGCTAGGAGTAAATTTAACATCCGCTTAGATCTCACAACTATTCTCAATATTTTTTAACTATCTTAACCCTTCGGTAGTAAATTTCTTTAAATTTTTACAAAGGATTTACAATGGTAATGACACACTACATGGAGCTTTTATCGCTCAATCAACCCTACAATCTAATCCTCTACATGGTGATACCTATGGGGCTTGCGGAGCTTTTAGTGGCGATGGAGTTTTTCACGATGTATCACATGGATAGCGGCAAAAACACTGGCTTTAAGGCCGTTAGCAAATTTGTTGGCATAGTGCTTGGGGTCTATTTTACAGCTCTTGTGATCTACTTTTTAGCAAAAATTTATCCAAGTATAAAATGGCGCGGATATGCCGATGTCATCGCTATCTACTCATATCTTATCGGCGTCATCCCACTTCTTGGCATCGCGCTTTTAGAGCTAAATTTGATCTATAAAAACGCAAGCCAAAAGGCAAAGCTAAAGCTTCATTTTTGTCTGCTTATCTTCTTCTTGATCGTCGGACACGTCGCAATGATATTTGGCATGGTTGATCCTACCATAACTGGCTACAAGGCTGAAAACGGTGAGATGGGTATGCATATGAATATGCCAATGAACATGCCAGCAGATATGCCAATGCACGATCACCACAAGATGATGCAAAATATGGGTGAGATGCATATGAATATGATGATGCAAAATATGAGTGATGACAACTCAACTAATATGCACATGCACCACTAAATTTAAAGGCTCCAAATTTACTCTTTAGAGCTAGCTAGCAAGATCTCTCTAGGTCTTGCTTCAAGCTCCTTTATCTGCGTATCTTTGGGATTTATAGCGATCTTTTTAAATTTCTCCAGCCTGCTATCAAGCCCACCTTGTCCGCTCACGCTTTTAACGACCTCGTTGAAGTTATCATTTACCGATCTCACCGAGTTTCCAAGCCTATTTAGTTTCTCAGCGACGGTGCAAAATTTCTCATAAATTTCATTTGCGCTTTTTAAAATTTCCTTCGCCTCTTTGTTGCCATTTTCCATGCGCCATAAATTTGCCACCACACGAAGTAGCGGCATGAGCGTCGTGTGCGAGACTAGCACCACTTTTTTCTCATAGCCGTAGTTAAACAAATTCGGATCAAATTTCAAAGCCTCCAAAAATGCCGGCTCAACTGGCACAAACATCAGCACAAAATCAGGGCTTTTGACAAGCGATGAGTAGTCTTTTTTAGCTAGCTCGTCGATGTGCTTTTTTATTGAGGCGATGTGCTCGCCAAGAGCTAGCTTGCTCTGCGCCGGGTCAGCCGCCGCAACCGCCTTTTCGTAGGCATGGAGTGAGACTTTGCTGTCTATTATCATCTGCTTGTCGTCTGGGAAATTTATAACAAAGTCAGGTATGAGCTTTTTGCCGCTCACGTCAAAACTCTCTTGCGTCACGTAGTGCGTGCCCTTTTCTAGTCCAGCAGCCTCCAGTGTGCGCTCAAGCTGCATCTCGCCCCAGTTGCCAAGGACCTTGTTGCTGCCTTTTAGTGCCGTGCTTAGCGAGTTTGCCTCTTTTGACATATTTTTGCCAAGCTCGACCACCTCTTTTAGCTGCGCACTAAGCTCTCCTGCGCTCTTTTGCGAGTCGCTATGGGCGTCATTTACCCTCTTTTCAAAGCTTATTATCTTCTCGCCAAGTGGCGTTAGCAAGAGCTCAAGCGACTCTTTGCTGTTTTTTGAGAAATTTGCACTTTTTTCTTCAAATATCTTATTTGCAAGGTTTGCAAACTCTAAATTTAGCTCATTTTTTACCTTTTTTAAATTCTCTTCTTGCGATTTTAGGATGTTTTCTTTGGCCTCGATCTCGCTTTTTAGAGCGACAAGCTCACACTCTAGTTCATTAACACGTTTATGAGATTTTTTAAATTCATTATCTTTAAAGTCAAGTTCATTTTGCACTTTATTTAAATTTTCTTCTTGTGATATTAGGCTTTTTTCTTTTATCTCCACCTTGCTTTTTAGAGAAATTATTTCACACCTTAACTCATTTTCTAGTTCATAAGATTTTTTTAAATTAATCTCTTTTAAATTAAGCTCACTTTTTGCCTTGTTTAAATTCTCTTCTTGCGATTTTAGGATGTTTTCTTTGGCCTCGATCTCGCTTTTTAGAGCGACGATAGCGCGTTTTAGCTCGTTTTCGCTCTCGCTTGATCTTTTTAGCTCGTCCTCTTTTGCGCCAAGCTCGTTTTGTAAATTTAAAGATAGCGACCTTGCCATCTCAGCCATCTTTGTCTGACTGCCAAGCTCCTCGTTTAGGCGCCTTAGCTCACGCTCTAGCTCGTCCTCTTTTTCATCTTTTTGTCTGAGCGAAATTTTATACTCGTCTAAATTTTTAGCTAGCTCATCTATCTTGTCACTATTTGCTTCAAGCTTTGCTCTTTGCTCGATATTTAGCCGCTCGCTATCTTTTAGCTCATCTTGTAAATTTTCCAAAGCTTCTCTTTGCTTTGTCTTTTGCAAATTTGCACTTATCAAAAAAGCTACTAGTATCACGCAAAGAAGCGCAAGAGCTGCCACCAAAATATATAAATTTTCTATCGTTAGCACTGAAATTTCCTTTTAAATTTTGGTTTTATTATAGGTGAAATAGCTTTAAATTTAAAGGGCATTTAAGCCCTTTTGGTAGTTTTATTTGTTTAGATAGGCAGCTAGCCAGCACAAAAATATAAAGACAAAGATGATGGCTGACATGATAAGTGGCGTCGTGGTCGCAAAGAGTGCCAGCATGGCTGATGAGACAATACCGCTTCCATATTGCAGTGAGCCAATGAGAGCATTTGCTCTGCCTTTCATCTCTTGAGCGACTTAATTAAGAGCGGCTGCGTTTAAGCAAGAGGCGATGATGCCGTTCATACTAAAAATGAAAAACATACTTCAATAATATAATTTATTTCAATCTAAATAAATTATATTAGATGTCTTAAAACGAATTGCCCAATTTTCTATGGTTTTTGGAATTTTATTTTTGTATCTTTGTTCTGTTGTAAAGTAATATATCTTATCTACATCAGAAAAAGCTCCCCAAATTTCTTTATTATCATTTATCATTAAAATCGCAGCATAATCACTATAAAATCCTGGAGCATATGTTTCAATTATAGTTGCTTTGAAATTGTCGAGATTATCGATATGTGTATCATTGCCGAAGCATTTTAAAAAATCATCCCATTTGGACTTTGGATTATAATTTTCTAAATCATGTTTTTTATCTTTAGTGATTAATGCATATATTTTTGATAAAACAAAATCATCTATGACGTCATCATAAAAAGTAAAAATATCCTTTTGAAACCTATAAATACCGTCAAAATATGCACCCATGCCACATAAATTTTGACAATTTATAGGATCTATTTGAATTCCTTCTTTTGTTTTCATAAATTTAATTTTATTTTCATCTTCTTCAAACACAGCTTCATTTTTTGATGTAAATTTAGCATATTCATCTTCCAATATACCCAAATATGCTCCATTTTGAACCATTAAATCAAAAATAAAACCATTTTGTTTTACGTCTTTTATAAATAAAGAACCTGTGTTGCTAAGAACAATACTATCTCGCTCCCAGCTACCCCACCATCTTTGATTAGAAATTAATCCAATCTTATTAATAAAAAAATTCACTATCTCCTTTGGTGTTTTGTTTTTGGCGCTTATATATGCCAAATTTTCATTAAGACCAGGCAATTCTGTATCATCAAATTTAACAGGAAGTATATATTCTTGCTCTATTTCGTTTAGTGTTCTTACTTGAGCAGATCGATATTCATGTCTAGTCCACTTTTTATTTTTATATTGATTGGAAATAAAAACTATTGTGTATTTAGCCTTATTTTGATAAATATCTTGAAGGTATTCAAATAAATTTTTTCCCCCAAATTTCATCTTGTTTAAAATCATCATAAAATACTTTTACACCAAAGTTTTTAAGAAAAATAGCAACCTCTTCTACATACTCTCTATTTTCTCCAGCAAATGAGAGTGCGACATCATACTCGTATATTTTATTTTGTTTCACAATCCTTCCTTTAAAAGTTTACACAGTGAGGAGTTATATATTTCGTTAAAATACAATACTGATATGTCTTTCACTTTGGTTTTAAATTATTATTTTCGACAGGACTTACTGTCCCTCTCTAGACCAAATTAAACAACAACCTTCCATTTTCTCTTTTTATATTAAAGATTATCTTTAATTATCTAGGTTAGCAAATAACACAGTCAATAATTTTATTTTATAAAATTTTTAATTAACTCAGAATAATTTTAGGTCTACAAAAATAGCTTGTTACTCGATTTTTCTTACATCTATTATAATCTCATTGTTTATCTTGCTTGCAACTGATATTACTCCGTTTTCGTGCAAAATCACACGCTCTCCTTCTTTTATAGTAGGATATTTTCTCATTTCCTGATAATCTCCATAAAAAGCTATATTTTTTATAGTTTTTATTATAAGTGGGGTATTTTGAATAATGATGTTCCCAGAAACCGAATTTATAATAGATACGATTGAAATTACCCCAAAAAGTCTACAAAGATATATAAATTTAAATTTGTATTTAAATTTAGGTAAACTACTAGTTATCGTCTCCGCTAACATTCCGAAAAACATTACTAGAAAGGCAAACATCATTAAAATAAAACAAGAAAGAAAAACTCCTACTGGTATATAAAAAATTGATGTTAATGCTTTTAATGTTAGCTCAAAGTCTTTTACTGGCAAATTTAGAGTTTGGGCAATTATAAATCTGGACAAAAATTCTGATATTAAATAAGTTGGTATATTTAATAATATCAAAAATATTTTTGCTGTATTTATAATCCATCTCTTTTTTAATAAGCTATAGCACCAAAACATAAAACCTAGGCAAAATAGTATTATGCCTATATACAGTATAACTAAAGTAATAATATTGTTTTGGCGATTGAGTATTAAAATAGTTGAAAAAACTATTACCGAAATTCCAAAAAGATAGAACCTAGCCTCAAGGCTTTTAATTTTAACCTTGAGGTAATTTAAAATTTTATTTAAAAGTTCTTGAATAAAATCCATACTTTAAACTTCATATCTCTCTCCTGGCTTCATTTCGATTACCTCCCACGGCAACCCCTGCTTATTTAGCTCGTCCATGAAAGGTTTTGCGTCAAAATTCTCCATATTAAAGACGCCTTTTCCGCTCCAGATGCCTTTTGCGACCATTAGCGAGCCGATCATCGCTGGCACGCCCGTGGTGTAGCTAACAGCCTGTGCGCCGGTCTCAGCGTAGCAAGCCTCGTGGTCGCAGACGTTGTAGATATAGACTTGGCGCTCTTTGCCATCTTTTAGCCCACGTATCACGCAGCCGATGTTTGTTTTGCCTTTTGTACGAGGACCAAGGCTTGCAGGGTCAGGCAAAAGCGTCTTTAAAAACTGGATCGGCACGATTTTCATGCCGTTATGCTCGACCTCGTCTATGCGCAGCATTCCCACGTTTTCTAGGCACTTCATGTGAGTTAGGTAGCTCTGCCCGAATGTCATGAAAAAGCGAATTCTCTTTAGTCCTTTGATGTTTTTTACTAAGCTTTCAAGCTCCTCGTGGTAGAGCAGATAGCTGTCCTTGACGCCAACTTTTGGGTAGTCCCACTTAAACATGATCTGCATAGGCTTTGTCTCGATCCACTTGCCAGCCTCCCAGTAGCGACCATTTGCGCTAACTTCGCGCAAATTTATCTCTGGGTTAAAATTTGTCGCAAATGGATAGCCGTGATCGCCAGCGTTGCAGTCTAGGATGTCGATCTCATGGATCTCGTCAAATAAATTTTGCTGTGCATAGGCACAAAATACGTTTGTCACGCCTGGGTCAAAGCCAGAGCCAAGAAGCGCCATGGTGCCAGCGTTTTTGAAGTCACCATCCTTCGCCCACTGAAGCTTATACTCAAATTTTGCAGTGTCTGGGTGCTCGTAGTTTGCGGTGTCGATGTAAGGTATGCCAGCCTTTACGCAAGCATCCATGAGAGTTAGGTCCTGATACGGCAGCGCGACGTTTAGAAGCAAATCAGCCTTTGTTTGTTTGATGAGCTCCACCACGGCAGCTGTGTCATCAGCGTCGATTTGCGCGGTGTTTATCTGCACGCCAAGGCGATCTTTTATAAATTTAGCGATTGCGTCGCACTTGCTTTTTGTGCGGCTTGCTAGGGTGATATTTGTAAAAACGTCCGAGTTCATCGCACATTTTACAGTTGCGACTTGGCTAACGCCGCCTGCTCCGATGATTAAGATATTTGACATTTTTGGCTCCTTAAAATTTTAGTGATTTTAGCAAAGTTAATATAAATTTCTAGCTTCAAAAGGTAAAATGAGCCAAATTTTAAAGGTAAAAAGATGAAGAAAATTTTGCCATTTTTAGCGCCTATTTGCCTCTTTGCAAGTAGCTGCGACGAGCTGGTGCAAGAGAGCGTAAATGAGTTTTACAAAAGCGATAGAAATTTAGCTCGCGCTATAAATTTAGCCGAGCAAGCAACCGAGGCATGTCTAAAGACTGGCAACACCGAGCAAGCGATCACTTCGCTAATAAATGGCGGCAGCATTTGCCTAGTAAATAAAGAGCCACAAAAGGCACTGGAGCTCTCACAAAGAGCGCTTGAGCTTGCGGCAAACGTTAGTGACAAACTGCTATTAGCTCGCTCTTATCAAAACATAGGCGGGGCAAAAAAGGCGCTAGGCAAATATGACGAAGCGCTTGCTAATTTTCAAGAAGCTCAAAAAATTTATGATACCAACTCAAATACGCCGATGCGCGACGAGCTGCTTTGCATAAAGTCCATCGGTAACGCCTACTACATGAAAAATGACTTTGCAAAAGCCTACGAAAACCACATTTTAGCGTTAAATTTGCTTGATATCACACCAGAGTTAAGTGGCAACGAGCTTGTGCGATCAGAGCTGTTGATAGAAGTCGCTAACGACCTAGTAAAGCTTGAGCAAAAGGACGAAGCTACCAAAAATTACAAAGAAGTATTTGAAATTTTAAAAGGCAAGGAGCAAAACCCTCGCGCGCTTGGTCTTTTGGAGCGCGCAAAGAAGGGACTAAAGGAGCTTAACTAGGGCTCTACCTTTAGCGTGCCCTCTTTTATAGAGCTTGCTAGCATCTTGGCAAACTCATCGTCTGCGTAGCTTTTTAGATACTCTTCTAAGTGTGGCAGCGCGCCTTTTGATCCATCCTAGCAAGCTTTACTAACGCAAGACCTAAATTTGCCCTTTTTACGCCTAAAATTAGAGCTTTATCGTAGTTTTGCTCTGCAAGCTCTAGGCGGTTAGAATTTGCTAAAAAATCAGCAAATTCAGCATAAATTTCCCCATTATCTGGCATCAAATTTATAAGCTCGCCATAAATTTCGTCCGCCTTTGTAGCCTCGCCCTGCACGTCAAAGTTATGCTTCATCACATGGAGTCTAGCTTGGCAAATTTTAAAATACTCACCTTCTTGCCCGCCTAAGCTCTTACTAAAGCCCTCACTATCCATAAAATCAAAAATTTTTTCCACCTTCAAAAGGTCGTTAAACGCCGCCTTCTTTTGCTCTTCGTCTTTAAATTTCAAAGGATATGCTCTTGCATAGATATATAGCTCGTCCGTTGCCTTAAAAAGTGCGATGTAGTCGATCTTTCCATTGCCATTTTCATCTTTATAAACTATGCTTTTATGCTCAAGCGCCCTATACTCGCTCGCCGCCAAAATACCAAAAGCAAGAAATATAAAAAGTAAAATTTTCTTCATAAACTGCTCTTATTTGTAGTTTTTCTTTAGGCTCTTTAGTACGAAATTTGCAAGCTCCAGCCCCTTTGAGCGGTGAGAAATTTTAAGCTTTGTCTCGTTATCTAGCTCGCCAAGCGTCCTAGTAAAGCCATCTGGGATAAAGAGTGCGTCGTAGCCAAAGCCGTTTGTGCCGCGCTCCTCGTTTATCGCCTCGCCATACATAAAGCCATGCGCCGTGTAGTCGCCAAATTTTGAGCTAATAGCGATACAAGCGGTGTAGTGAGCCAGTGAGCTTTGTAAATTTAGAGCGTTTAGCTTGCTGATGAGCTTTGCTCTGTTGCTTGCGTCCGTGGCGTTTTTAGCAGCCATTTGGCCGCTTTCGTCGATGTCTGAGTAGCGTGCAGAGTAAATCCCTGGCTCGCCACCAAGTGCGTCCACGCTAATGCCACTATCATCGCTAAGCGAGATAAATTCGCCCTCAAGCCCAAGCTCTTTAAGCTTTTCAAAGACAGCTTTTGACTTTATGAGTGCGTTTTCTTGAAAGCTACTGCCATCTTCAACTATCTCAAATGGCTTTACAACCTCGCTTAGAGCGTAAATTTCATAGCCTTTTAAAAACTCTTTTATCTCTTTTACTTTGTCTAAATTTGATGTCGCAAGCACGATTTTCATCGCAAAACTCCTTGATTTTTGGGCGTATTTTACAAAAAAGTAGATTAAATTTTTAAATTTAAATTAGTATTAAAATGATAAACTTAGTCCTTTTAAAAATAAGGGAAAATTTATGTTAAAAAGCGTTTTGCCACTATCTTTTATCGTAGCTAGCAGATTTTTTGGACTTTTTATAGTCCTACCGGTGCTTAGCCTTTATGCCCTAAATTTAGAGGGCGCAAACGAATTTTTAGTTGGGCTAATAGTAGGCGTCTATGCGATCTCACAGATGATATTTCAAGTGCCTTTTGGCGCTCTTTCAGATAAGATCGGTCGCAAAAAAGCCCTAACCATCGGGCTTTTGATCTTTGTGGTTGGCTCTATCGTCTGCGCGCTGGCAAGTGAAATTTACACGATGCTTTTTGGCAGGTTTTTACAAGGTGTGGGGGCTGTAGGAGCCGTGGCAACAGCGATGATAAGCGACTTTGTGGCTGAAGAAAATCGCTCAAAAGCCATGGCGATAATGGGCGCTTTTATAGGGCTTAGTTTTACGCTTTCGATGGTGCTTGGACCGCTTCTTGCCAAAGACTACGGGCTTTCAAGCCTCTTTTATCTAAGCGCCGCACTTAGCTTGCTTTGCGTCGTGCTGCTCTACACCGTCGTGCCAAAAGAGATAAAAGTGAGCGCAAAGGCCCAGAAGGTGCCATTTGGCAAGCTATTTTTACAAAAAGACTATATGATCATAAATTTCACCTCTTTCATGCAAAAGATGCTCACAAGCATCGCATTTTTGGTGATCCCGATCGTTTTAGTAAAAGAGTATGGCTATGAGAGCAGCGAGCTTTACAAGGTCTATACGCTTGGTGCTGTGCTTGGCTTTTTGGCTATGGGGTTAGCTGGCGCGCTGGGCGATGGCAAGGGGCTTAGCAAGGTCATCTTGATAGCTGGCACGCTGCTTTTTGCCCTAACCTACGCCACTTTTGCCCTTAGCTTTACGAAATTTATCTTTGTGGTTGGCATCGCGATATTTTTTATAGGTTTTAACCTTCACGAGCCCATCATGCAATCAACCGCGACCAAATTTGTAAAATCCTCACAAAAAGGCACTGCTCTTGGCATCTTTAACTCATTTGGCTACTTTGGCAGCTTCGTTGGGGGCGCGTTTGGCGGATACATCATGCACACCTTTGACTTTAAAGTGCTTGCCATCATTTGCGTGGTGCTTTGCGTGATCTGGCTTGTTTTGCTCTTTAGCCTAAGCGATCCAAGGATTTTTAAAAATATCTACCTAAGCCCAGAAGCGAGCTTGAATTTAGAGCTTCTAAACAGCCAAAAAGGCGTGGTGGATTATTACAAAAATGAGAAAAATCAAGTGATCAAATTTGACTCTCGCCTAACAAGCGAGGCGGCCTTAAAAGAGAGCTTGAAGTTTTGATCTACGACGTCATCATCGTTGGTGCTGGCGCTAGCGGGCTCTTTTTAGGGGCAAATTTAAAGGGCAAAAAGGTTGCCATTTTAGAAAAAAACAGCAGCGCTGGCAAAAAGATCTTGGCAAGCGGGGGCGGCAGATGCAACATCACAAACCGCTTCGTAAGCGCTAAAAACTACCTTGGCGAGCAGAAATTTATAGAGCAAATTTTAAAGGCACTAAGCTCTGATCAGGTTTTGAAATTTTTTAGTGAGCTTAAATTTAGCGAGCAAAAGCAAAATCAATTTTTCTGTGATAGCGGTGCAAAGAGCGTTTTGAGCCTGCTTTTAAAAAGGCAAAATGCAGATATTTTTTATAACAAAGGGGTTCTTGGCGCTAAAAAAGTAGATGAAATTTTTGAAATTTCAACAAGAGATGAGAAATTTAGAGCTAGAAATTTGGTCATCGCAAGTGGCGGACTAAGCTACAAAGCCCTTGGCGCAAGCGATGTTGGCTATAAAATAGCTAGCGAATTTGGCCTTGAACTCTCAATGCCTGCCCCAGCTCTAGTTGGCTTTAGCGTGCAAAAAGATGAGTTTTGGTTTAAAGAGCTTAGTGGCGTTAGTCTAAGCGCAGATGTAGTGATAAATACCAAAAATGAGAGCCATAAATTTAGTGGCGATGTGCTTTTTACGCATAGGGGCATAAGTGGTCCGGCGATACTAAACGCTTCACTCTTTTGGCAAAAGGGGCGAATTTGCATAAATTTTTTGCCTAAATTTAGTGAGAAAAATTTAGTAAATGGTAAAAAACAGCTCAGCTCGGTTTTGCCTTTGCCAAAGAGATTTGTGCTGGAGTTTTTAAGAAATTTTAGCTTAAAAGATAGAGCTTATTATGAATTTAGTGATGATGAAAAGAGCATTATAAAAAGGCTTTTTGCCTATGAATTTGCTCCAGCTGGGACATTTGGCTTTGAAAGGGCTGAAGTTACAAAAGGTGGCGTAAAGACTAATTTTTTAGATGAAAATTTAGAGAGCAAAAGCGTAAAAGGACTTTATTTTATAGGTGAAGTTTTAGATATCACCGGTATGCTTGGCGGATACAACTTGCACTTTGCCTTTGCAAGTGCTCTAAAGGTGGCTAGTGCTTTAAAAAATAGCTAAAAATCAGAGTGAAATTTAGCTAGTGGCAGCCAAAACTGCCACTAAATTTACTATCTCTCGCTTAGATACTCTTGCAGGCTTTTTACCTCGAGTGCTTTGCCAGTTTGAACTGTGCTTAGCGACTTGGCAGCTGCAAGTGCTGCACGGATGGTTGTAAAATATGAAATTTTAAATCTAAGTACATTTTGGCGTATCTTTTTGCCGTCATCCACGCTTGATTTTGTATCGCTTGTATTTATAACAAGCGCTATATCGCCGTTTTTTAGCCTATCTTCGACATTTGGTCTGCCCTCGCTTATCTTATAGACAAACTCAGCCTCCACGCCAGCTTCGGTTAAGTGCGATATCTATAAATTCCTGATCTTTTTCAATGCCTACAAAATCTCTATTTAGTAAATTCTAATACAAGCATTTTAATTACATATTTTGTTAGCAAATTTGCCAAAAACAACAAATATTACTAAAAGCAAGAATTATTTAGATTAATAAAATAGTAGCAGACATTTTTGATATGAAATTAGAAAAATCTTTTTGATCCATCTAAAGTATTTTGTAATAAGTTAAAAACAAAAAATTTATGAATAAATTTATGTTTAAATAGTATCAGACCCAAGTACTTTAATAAACTTTCACTATTAAGCTTCTTTGATAAAGCTAACAGCCTCAAGTGGATTTGCAAATATATGCTCGCTAAACTGCCTTAAATCAGACTCTTTACCATATCCGCATGTAAGGCCAACGCCAGTTATAAGAGCAGCTTTAGCAGCCTTTAGATCCATGATGGTATCGCCAATCATAAAGGCATTATCTTTTTCTTTGTCTAGTCTCTTTAAAGCCAAATTTATAGGTTCTGGATCTGGTTTTGGATTTACTACATCATCTCGTCCGACAACCGTTTTTATAAATTTCATAACGCCTAAATGCTCTAACAAAATGATAGAAAATTTTGATGTCTTTGTCGTAACAACACCAACATCAGCAAACATGCTAGCTTCTTTTAAAGCATTCATAGCATGCGGTAAAAGCACAGTCTCATCTAAATAAATCTTCTCGTAGCAAGCTTTATACTCTTTTACATATTCACCTATTAAATTCTTCTTGGCACCAAGTTTTTCAAACATTATTTCAAGCGGATATCCTACTAGAGATTTTAGTGCATCATGATCAGGCTCTTTCTTGTCGTGAGCTAAAAACGCAGCATCAAAACCTTTTAAAATAGCAGAAGTAGAGTCTATAAGTGTGCCGTCTAAGTCAAAAAGTATAGTTTTTTTCATGATATTCTCCGCAGAAATAAAAAAGGGCTCAGCCGAAGCCAAGCCCTAAAGAAGTAATTTTAAATAGTAAAATTATTTGTTGAAAGTAGCTTCAACACGTCTGTTTTCAGCGCGACCTTCTTTAGTTTTGTTTGTAGCGATTGGTTTAAGTTCGCCGTAACCAACTGTAGAAATTTTAGCTTTTTCTACACCGTAACCAGCAAGAACCTCAGCCACTGCTTTTGCTCTTTTCTCAGATAGTTTTTGGTTGTAAGCTTCTGCACCTACGCTATCAGTGTGACCAGCAAGTACAACTTTATAATCTGGGTGTTCGCCCATAAAGTCAGCTACTTTTTTGATCTCAGCTGCATATTTTGGTCCAACTTTGTAACTATCAAATGCGAAGTTAACATCTAGATCTCTAAGAACGATAACTTTCTCACATCCTCTTTCGTCAACAACTACACCAGCTGGAGTGTTAGGGCATTGATCGATATCATTTGGCACGCCGTCATTGTCATCATCAAGAACTGGAGCTGGAGCTGCTGCTGGAGCTGCTGGAGCTGCTGCTACAACTGGAGCTGCTTTTGAATCAAGACCGATGCCAAAGCCTAGTGAATAGAATAGGTTGTGATCAGCGTGCTCAAATTTGATAGCGTCTCTTGCCTCTGCTTTAAGAGCAAATCTATCAGTTACTTGGTATCTTAAACCAAGACCATATTGACCAAAGCCTCCATCTTCGTTTTTAACAAAAATAGCTGGAACATCTTCATAACCAGCACCGATTAAACCGTATAGGCTAACTGGTCCAAAGTCAACGATATTTTTTACAAGGTTAGCGTGGTATCTAAGAGCTCTACCCTCTCTTACAACGTTACCTGTTCTCTCTTTTAGTTTTTGAGAGTAATCAACACCAAGTTCGACTTGATCAAAGAAGAAATCTTCAAGGTTTCTAGCCGCTCTAATACCAACAAAATTGTGGTCTTTTACACGTAGATTTCCTTCTGGATGAACACCACCGATAGTTGGAGTGATCTCATAGTTGTATGCTGCGTTAGACGCAAAAACCGCTGTTGCGGCAACCATAGCTAAAGCAATCTTTTTCATAATAGAATTCCTTTCAAATAGGGATTTTTAATGTTGACTATAATTTTACCTAAATAAAAATAAATCAACTTTAAATTATAACCAAATTCTTAATGTAAATCTGAAATTTACATAACCTAAATTTTGCAAATGCAAAAGCACTTGCAAAAAACCATTAACGTTTAGAGAATTGTGGGCTTCTTCTAGCCTTTCTTCTACCAAATTTCTTACGTTCAACAACACGAGAATCTCTAGTTAGCAAGCCTTTTGGTTTAAGAGCTGCTCTAAAATCAGCATCCATGTCAGCTAAAGCACGTGAAATGCCGTGTCTTAAAGCCTCAGCTTGTGCTGAATAACCGCCACCTAAAGTTATAGCTACTACGTCTATTAAACTCTCTTGTTTTGTTACTAAAAGTGGTTGAATAACTTTAAGCTTGATAGCCTCGTGACCGCCAAGCCAAGTGTTAAGATCCATACCATTTACTACGATTTTACCGCTTCCGGCTTTTATCCAAACCTTTGCTACGGCAGTTTTTCTTTTACCAGTTGCATAAACTTTTGCCATAATTATTTTCCTTCTTTTTTAGCTATTTGTGCCGTATGAGGATGCTCACTGCCAGCATAAACTTTTAGTTTTTTTATCATCTCTCTTCCAAGTTTTGTCTTTGGAAGCATGCCACGAACAGCTAATTTAAATAGTTTTTCTGGCTTATTTGCTATCAAATCGCCAAATTTCTCGCTCTTTACGCTGCCAAAATATCCTGAGTGTCTGTGATAAAGTTTATCTTCAGCTTTGTTATTACCAGTAAATTCTACTTTAGAAGCATTTATGATGATAACATAGTCGCCACAATCTACGTTTGGCGTGAAGCATGGTTTGTTTTTGCCGCGAAGTATAGTTGCTACCTCAGTTAGCAATCTACCAAAGCGCTTACCGGCTGCATCAACTACGATCCAGTCTCGCTTAACTTCGTTTGGCTTTGTTATTTTTGTCATTTTCTTACCTTTGCCAAGTTAATTTTTGAGTTGTGATTGTATTTAAACAATGCTTTAATAAAGCTTAAATTAAGTAGCGTTTAAACTTCAATATATGAAATTTTGCCTTCAAGTGCATAGAAGATGACGGCGATTATACTATGTTTTTCATAAAATTTAGCGAGCGCATCTTTATACTCTTTTACCTGTTTTTTGTTCTCTTCTATATTTTTATCTGTCGTTTTATAATCAATCACGCAAATTTCACGCTCATTAAAGCAAAAAAGATCCATCTGTTTTAACTCATTTTTTACTTTAAATGGTTGCTCTTTATAAATTTCTTTGTCTTTTATGCACTCTATAAATTTTGGCTCACTTATAAGCATTTTTGCCCTAGTAAGGGCATCTTCAAGGACTTCAAGCGGCAAAAATTTATGAAATTTATTTAGCATCAAATTTTTAGCTTTTTCTAGTGAAATTTCATCAAATTTTTCGCTCATCTCAAGCAGATAGTGAAACGCAAGGCCAAAATATATCGCGTTTAAATTTTTCCCGCTCGTCTTTTGCTCTTTTGCCTCAATCTCTTGCCTCTCTATCTTTAAAATTTCAGGCATTTTTTCATCATTTTTTGTCTCTTTTTGCTCGCTTTTGCTAGGTAAAATTTTGCCAAAGCTAAACTCTTTTAGATCAAGATAGTCATTTGCTTCGCTCTTGTCGCTTTTTGTGTAAAATGAAAAAAAGCTTGGGCTACTTCCACTTGGGACGGCTTGCTTGATGATGATGAGCGACTTTGTGGCTCTTGTGAAAGCGACGTAAATTTTATTGATATTTTCTTGTTTTTCAAGCTCTTTCATCTGCTCTAAAACGCTTGCATAGTCGATATCAAAATTCTCTCTGCCTGAAATTTTACTCTTTACAATCCACTCGCCTTTTTCGCTGTATTCGGTTATGAAATTTGAGTCATCTCCCCTGCCCTTGCCCATCATGTCGCAAACTATGACGTGAGCGAATTCTAGCCCCTTTGACTTATGCACGGTCATCACTCTCACGCCGTCGCTACTTTTTGGACTGATTTTAGAGCTAAAGTTTTCAAGGTTAAATATAAAATCACTTAAATTTTTATACCCCGCGCTTAGCTCAAACAGCCTCAAGATATCGACGTCTGCCATGCTTATGCCTAAATTTTTAGCTAAGTAAAATAGGCTATTTGTAGCGCTCTCTTCAGGCTTTATATTTAGTTTTTTGACATTTGCATTTACTAGCGCTTTTACATTTTTCTCATAAATTTCTTCTTTAAATAGGCAAAATTTCGCATACTCGATGATCGCTGCAACAAGTGGCGTTCTTTTTAGCTCCAAAGTGCCTTCATTGACGCTTTTTATCCCTGCGCGACTAAGCACTTCTGAGATGAGGCTGATGTCGCTATTTTTCCAGCAAAGCACGGTTATCTCGCTTGCATTTACGCCAGCTTTTAAAAGCTCTTTTGTCTGCGAAACGACCGCACCTGCGATATCTTCATCGCTTAGCACACGCAAGTAGCCGTAGTCATCTTTTTCTACTTCAAAGTATGCACACTCACCGCCTACCTCGTAGCTTAGCGTCTCATCTTTTTTGGCTGGCTCTTGCGGCTCAAAACCAAGCCCATATCTATGATAAATTTCTTCAAAAACAGCGTTATTAAATTTCACCAAAGCCTTTAAACTGCGGTAGTTACTTGGTAAATTTTCTATATCTATCTGGCTAAAATCATCTCCAAGCTTGTCAAAAAGCTCCTTTTTACCGCCTCTAAATTTATAGATGCTCTGCTTAGTATCGCCCACGTAAAAGAAGCTTCCAAGCCCGTTTTGTCCGTATCCAGAGACTATTTCAGCGATTAGCGGCAAGATGATCTCGTACTGGATCACGTTTGTATCTTGAAACTCATCGACTAAGAGGTGATTTATCCTGCCATCAAGCCTAAAATAAAGCGCCTCTTTGTCTAAGCTTTGCACCAAAAGCTTAAAAACCAGCTTGTTTATATCAGCAAAACTTAGCGCATTTATCTCTTTGTTTAGCTCTAAATTTGAAGCCTTATAAAGCTTTAATAGCTTGCTAAAGCCACTTAGCCTATACTTTTCGACCTCTAAGATGTAGTTTTTCACTGCCTCTTTTAACTCACAAAAAAGCCTATCAAGCTCTGGGGTATAAATTTTGTTAAAAGTGCGGTAGTCTAGGCTTTCTCTAGCAAAAACCTTACTCTTAAATAGCTCAAATAAATTTTGCTCGCCAAATGTCTTTTTAGCCACATCGCTAGCGCCATTTTGCAAGGCTATATGCTCATTTATCGCTCTTTGCGCCGCCCTTACCTTGCTATCATCTGGATAGCTTGCGCCACTATCTTTTAGCTCGCCACCAAAGCTTTCATAAAATTTCGCCAAAGTCTGCGAAAAGCTAGCCTCTTTTTGGCTTGAGATGATCATCATAAGTGCTAGCTCACTAAGAAGCTTTTTATCCTTGCTCGCCTCTTTTACAAATTTTTTCCACGCCAGATCTTGCAGGCTATCTTGCACGCTATAGTCTGGACTAAGCCCTAAATTTTGGCTAAATTTCTTCAAAATCCCAGAGAAAAACGCATCAAATGTATAAATTTTTAGCTCACTTTGCAAAAAGACGCTAAGCCTCTCATCTCGCCTTTTTATCGCCTCATCTTGGCTTATATCAAGCTCCGAGCACACCGCTTCAAGCTCGCCTTTTTTGTTTTGCAAGTCCAAAAAAGTGGCTATTATGCGCTCTTTCATCTCGTTTGCTGCCTTTTTTGTAAAAGTTAGAGCGACGATTTCGTTTATATTTTCGCCTCGAAGCACCAAAGCGATGTAGCGAACGCTCAGCGCAAAGGTCTTACCGCTTCCAGCGCTTGCCTTTAGGGCTAAAAAATTTTTCATAACTCCCTCCTACAAAGTGTGACGTATTCGCAAAATGCGCAAGCACCGCTCTTTCTTTCAAAATTTATCTTGGTTTTGTTTATAGTTTTTAGCTTTTCTATCTCGCCGCTTAGATCCTCTACGCTTTTTTTAGGGAATAGTAAGCTAGGCTCGTTTTTTAGGGCATAGTAGGCACTTCGTACCTCTCCGCCGTAAAGCGCTTCGTAAAAGGCAAGCTGGAGCGAATTTACATTTGCTTCGCCCGTTTTGTAATCAAGTATAAGCACGTCACCGTTTGCGTCCGCATCGATCCTATCGATAAATCCCTTTATCTGCACGCCACAAAACTCGCTTTGCACCTCTTTTTCGCACTCAAGCACTCTAAAACCAGCCCTAAAACGAGCGTTTTCATAAATTTCATACTCTTTAAATTTATGCGTCCAAATTTCAAACTCAAGTGGCGTAAGATTTTGCTTTGCTAGCATCTCTTTAAAAACGGCTAGATCAAAGGTGTTATTTTGCTTATAAAATTCGCTCGTGTAATACTCAAAAAGTGCGCTATGAACGCTATTGCCTTGTTTTGTGCCAAGCTCTTTTGCTACGCCTTTTGCAGGCTTTATGCCAGCTATCTTTGTGTAGTAGTATTTTCTTGGGCAGGTTAGAAATAAATTTAGCGTCGAAAACGAGAGTGGATTTATGAAAAAATCATGCTCTAAAATAACCTCATCATCCTTTAAATTTAAGCTCGCCTCTCCCTTTAAAAATAGCTTCAAATAGGCCTCGTCACTAAATTTCTCATCTTTTATCGTTTTGAAATTTTTTAAAAATCTTGAAGGTATGCTCTCTTCATTTACACAGCAGCTTATCGCCACTTTTTTGGCGTTATTTATGAGGCTTTCGTAGTAAAATCTCTGCAAATTTTCACGCTCCACATAGCTTATAAGCCCCGCTTTTTGCCTCACTTTTGAGTTTAAAAACATCTCATTTGCGCTTCTTGCGGGGATGAAGTTGTCGTTAAAATCAACTATGATGACGCCATCAAATTTCATCCCACGGCTCTCTAGCATGCCCATGACGCTGATCTTTCCACCGCCCACGTCGTCAATGCTTAGGCGCAAGATATTTAGCAAGAAAATTTCACTTAGCTGCTTTAAGCTAAAGCTAAAATACCTGCATAAATTCTCCATCCTAAAAAGCTCAAGTGCGAGCTTCTCTTCGCATCTTGGCTCATTTTCAAGCACCAAAAGCTCATCTATTAGCTCTTTAAATTTAGCAAATTCGCACAGCTCAAAATAGCTAGCCTTAAATTTCTCAAAAAGCTGCTCACTCACGCCAAATTCGCTCAAAATAAAGCCAAGCTCCTCGTAGCTCTCACACTTGCTTTGATCAAAAACTGGACTTGCCTCTTCGTTGATCGCTCTTGTGATGTAGTAAAGCGCTTCATAAAATTTTGTATTTTTAAAGCTCTCGCCCATGGCGTAGTTGAAAATTTTAGCACTATCATGAAGCCTTAAAATCTCGCTAAAGCCCTCATCTGGCAAGATGACAGCGATATTTTCAGGCTTTATGCCCTCACGCACAAACTCACTCGCCTTTGCCATAGCGTAAGCGCACTGCAAGCTTCTTGTGGCGAAATTTCTCACTAAAACTGGCTCAAATTTTGTGATATTTTCTAGGCAAGTTAGCTCGTTTGTGTTTAAATTTAGCTCATATTTTTTATAGTTTTCAAACTCGCTAATGGCTGAGATTTGCCTTATCTTTTCGATAAGTTTTTTATTAAAAATGCTAGTTTGAAAGATAATTTTTAGCGTAGTTAGTTTTGAAATTTTTTCTAAAATTTCCCACTCAAACTCGCTTAAAATGCCGTCAATATGCAGTGAAATTTCACTAAAACTTCTTATGTAAGCTTCATTTATGGAGTAAATTTTTGGCAGGGTTATATCATCATAAAGATCTTCTTTGTCAAGCAAGCTCTCATACTCTTTTAAAACCGCTTCAAGTATGCTTAGATGCTCCTCAAAATCAGCGTAAATGTCGTTAAATTTAATCTCTTCAATGCTCTTTTTGCTGATGGCAAGCTCTTTAAAAAACGAAAAAAGATAGTCGTTGTTTTTTAAAAACTCAAAAAACTCAGTTGGAATTTTAAGCACCGAGTTTGCCTCTTTGACGCTGGCACAGGCTCTGTTCATAAGCACTAAAGAGTAGGTGCTATCGCACTCAAAGCGGCCATTTACAAAAACAGCCTTTTTATAAAACTCTGCGATGCTTAGACTTTTTGGGATTAGCTCGTCATTAAAACCAGCGTTAAATTCCCTGATCTTACGCGAGTTTGTAAAGACGAAAAGTTGATTTAGATTGCGCATTTTACTCTCTTAAATTTTTAAAAAAATGATAGCCAAAAGCTGATAAAAGAGCGCTTTTTTTCACTTAAGATAAGCTTTGAAAATTTTTCTAAATTCATTAAAATTTTAAGCCTTAAACTACTGGGGGATACAATCTAAAAAAGGAGCAAAAATGCATAAAGAGTTAAACAGATCTGGCTTTTACTACGGCTTTCCTGTCCTGCTTGCTACTACAAAAGATCAAAAAGAGCGAGATGATACCGAGCACCCCCAGCGGCACGCGAATGCGGCTGATTTGCATGCCGTTTGGATGGCTCCAGCCGCCTAAATTTTCGCCTACGACCTCGGCAAAGCCCGCCACCTCGCGCACACCCTTCGCCATAGCCTCGATGCGGGCATCCGTTAGTCGCAAACGATCAAGCAACGCCAAGCTAAGGCCCGATTTCTCGCCGTTTGCAAGGTCTTTGGCGTTTGCCGCTTTTATAGCCTCTTTTTGCGCTAGCAGCTCGTCCGCCACGGCGTTTAAAATTTCAAATTTAGCCCTGCTATCAAGTCTCAAAAGCTCGCCACAAACAACCTTTGCACGCTTACATATATCTAAAATTTCATTCATTTTCGCTCCTTAATCTATAAAAACCGTGCGCAAGCGTCCCGCTCCCGCAAGCGCGGCATGGCAAATTTTAGCGACGTGTCTACTAAATTTACCTTTAAATTTGACTTGATTATAGCCAAATTCGCCCGAATTTTATGCGAGCGTAAAAATACGCTATAATCGCCAAATTTTATAAAAAGGAAGCAAAATGGGCGGAATAAAAGAGTTTTTAAAACACGAAGCCAGCGGCGGGATTTTGCTGATGATCGCTACGGTCGCGGCGCTACTGTGTCAAAATACGTTTTTGAGCGATTTTTACAACGAATTTTTAAATACCAAATTTACCATGAGCTTCGGCGAATACGGACTAAGCAAACCCCTGATCTTGTGGGTGAACGACGGGTTGATGGCGGTATTTTTCTTTCTCATCGGACTTGAGCTAAAGCGCGAGGTGCTGGAGGGCGAGCTAAAAAATCCGTCGCAAATCGCGCTGCCAGCGATCGGCGCGGCAGGTGGCCTGATAGTGCCCGCGGTTATCTTCTATCTTTTTACGAAGCACGACTCCTTCGCGCTTGGCGGCTGGGCGATACCGACGGCGACGGATATCGCGTTTGCTCTGGGGATTTTGAGCCTACTCGGGCCTCGCGTACCGACTAGTTTAAAAATTTTCCTCATGACGCTAGCGATCGTCGACGACCTTTGCGCGATCGTGATTATCGCGCTATTTTACACGAGCGAGCTTAGCGCCCAAATGCTTGCGGTCGCGAGCGTTTGTCTAGCCGCGCTTTTCGTGCTAAACAGACTCGGCGTAAAGAGCAAGGCGGCGTATCTGATCGTAGGCGCGGTGATGTGGGTAGCGGTGCTAAAATCAGGCGTTCACGCCACGCTTGCCGGCGTCGTGGCGGCCTTTTTCATACCGCTTAGCTTTAAAGACGAGCCGGGCAAATCTATGCTAAAAAGCATCGAGCACGACCTGCACGGCTGGGTAGCGTTTGGCGTGCTGCCGATATTTGCCTTCGTAAACGCAGGCATCTCACTGCGAGGCGTCGGACTGGACGAGATTTTGTCTCCGGTCGCGCTAGGCACGGCGCTGGGGCTTTTCGTCGGCAAGCAAATCGGAGTATTTGGATTTAGCTTTTTAGCGATCAAATTTAAGCTAGCCAAGCTGCCCGAGGGGTCAAATTTCATCCAGCTTTACGGCATCGCCGTGCTTTGCGGCGTAGGATTTACGATGAGCCTTTTCGTTAACGGCCTAGCCTACAACGACACGGACGCCTTTGCCTACACCGACAAGCTCGCTATCTTGCTAGGTTCGGTAGTTTCGGGTGCCGCGGGGTTTATATTGCTTAAATTTAGCGCCAAAAACCAAAGCGCGCGCATAAAAGAGTGCTAGATACAGATAAAAACGATCGTAGAAAAGTGCGAGATAAAAGAGTGGCTTTGCATCGTCACTTGCAAGATAGTTGGCATATTTGTGGATGAAAATTTACTAAAAGATGAAAAGATCGATACTAAAAATTGGTCGCCTCTAATCTATAAATTTAAAGAGTATGTTAAAACTGGCAAGCGTTTGGGCTTAAATTTTGGCTTTAAAGAGCTCTGAGCTGGCATTTAGCGAATTTGTGGGTAAATTTATTTGGTTTTGACTTTGGCTAAAAAACTTTTGGGTACAAATTTAGTCTATTTTGTAGCGTTAAAATCAAATTTATAATATCTCGTATCTTGCTTGTCGCTAAGCCTTAAAAGTAGCTGCCACCTGCCCTCTTTTAGGCTAACGCTCTCGCTTACAAGCTCATTTTCTTGCCATGAGGCGTTTAATGTTTTGTTATCTTTGTTTGTTTGTGGGCGAGTGAGTAAAATTTCATAGCTAAGACTTGAAATTTCGCCGTTTTTTGGCGTTAAAAGAAATTTAAATTTGCCATGCAAGCCTTTAAATTCTGGCTCGAATTTAAGCTCAAATTTCTTATCAAATCTAGCCTCACTCTCTTTTATAAAAGTGATGTTTTCATCGACGCTTTGGTGACTTTGCATATAAGCACTATCCATCTCGACTGGGTTGTTTATCGCAACAACGATGGTTGCGGCGCAAGCTAAGATGATAGCCACTATACTAAGCACGATGCCGTAAGGCCAAAAGCTCTTTTTAGCCATTTTTTACCTTTTTATAAAAGATGATGAGAACGAAAAATGCGATCAAGCCGTAGATGAAAATTCGCAAGAAATTTAAGGTCGTTTTGTTTGAGCTGCCAATACCACTTTCTAGCTTTAAATTTAAGCTCCCAGCGATCTGCTCGGCGATATCAGCGTAGCCGTTTAAGATGGCGGCATTATAGACATCTTTGCCATTTTTTGAGACTAAAATGGGGATGATCGTGCCTGATTCTGGACTTACGCTTAAAATTTGCTCCTTATTAAAGAGCTTTGAAGTGTTTGTATCGCTAAAAATTTCAACCTTTTGCTTATCTTTTATGAGCGCCAAGAAGACAAAAGGCGAGCTTAAATTTTGCTCTTTAAAAAGCATGCCAAGCTCGCCATCTTTATATACGCCAACTACTAAATTTATGCCGCTTTTTTGATAAAGCTCGTCTCCTATCTCATTTAGTTTTTGGCTCACTTTTTGGCTTAAAATTCCATCATCATTGATAACGAAATTTGCACCCCAAGCCAAATTTTGCCAGAGCAAAATGATAAAAATGAGTGCAAATTTCTTCAAATTTAGCCTACAAAGAGGTGATTTGGTGTAAGCACTGACCACGCGCAAATGGCGCCTGCAACGATTATTAGCAGGATAATGGCTTTTTCTATTATGCCTAGCATCACTTCTCCTTTACAATGACGTGTTTAGCGTTATCTACGCTCTTCATCTCGATACTAGCTGCATCTTTGAGTGAGTAAGGCTTGGTCGCGACCTCTTTTTGCAAGCCGATGCCAATGTATGTAAGCACCGCTAGGATAGAGAGCAAAAGCACCACCGCTATTAAAAACCCGCTAATGCCGTTTAAGGCAAAGATGTTTCTATTATTATTTTCCATTATTCGCCCTTTGATAGCGATATGACGTACTCGCCAACTGCGCTTTGCTGGATCTCGTTTAGCCTGCCATCATTAAATTTAGGCATAGTGCCGATCGCTCCTTTTTTGCCGCGATTTAGCACGTCAGCCACAAAGCTAGCCGAGCCATATTTGCTAAGATCAACCGACATGCCATCCATGCCCTTGCCATCTTCGCCGTGACACGCCGCACATGCAGCATAAAGCTCTTTGCCAGTGGCTACTAAATTTTTATTTTTAGTGCTTTTTATCGCGCTTATCTCTTTAGCTACGTATGCTGCAATCGCCTTTGCGCCATCAGCGTCAGCTAAGCCCGCTGGCATCTCACCCATAGGATAATCAAGCCCCTTTGAGCCATTTAGTATAGTCTCGACTATGCCTTTTTCGCTACCCCAAATTTGTAAATTTGCAGCCTTGCCACCTATGCCATCGCCTGTGATGCCGTGACATGCTGAGCACTGCACGAGATATATGCTCTCGCCCATAGCGTGAAGCGTCTCTTTGCTTGGATTTGCATACTCTTTTTCAAATTTAGCGTTTGCTTCTTTGACCTCTTTATTATACTCGCCGATTTGTGAGTAAGAATTTAAAGGATAGCCTAGTAAATAGTACCAAACCGCCCAAACTAACGCTAGTAAAAAGACAACCGCCCAGCCAAGTGGGACAGGGTTTTTGTACTCACCTATGCCGTCCCAGTTATGCTCGCTAAGTTCAACGCTATCATCTTTTTTAACCTTCATCTGCCCCACGTACCTGCCAGCCACAACGATGGTAAGCACGATGATTAGAGCCGCTCCTATAAGAGCTAGTAAATTTACATTATCTTCTAAATTTAGCCATTGCATACGCTCTCCTTTGTAGCCTTACGCTCTAAAATTTCGCCACCGATCTCATCGTTAAGTGCGAGCTTTGAGTACTTCTCGTAGTTTCTTCTGCCAGTTTTTTCACTCTTATATAGATGAAAAAAGTAGGCGTACAAAGTGATCGCCAAAAATGCTGTTAAGAAAAAATAGCCATAAGCTTGAAACTCTCTAATGTTTTCCATCTCTCGCTCCTACTTTAGGCTATTTAGATAAGCGATGAGTGCTACGATCTGGCGAATTTCACCTTTTGCAAAAGCACTTTTTACCTGCTCATCTTTCATATTTTCAACGATAGCTGCAGCCTCGGCCTTGACGTTAGCATTTGTCTGCTCTAACGTGCCAAGTGCTGGCATATCTTTTTCGTCATAAGGCGTGTTAAAGACCTTTTTAACCGTTAGCGCTTCAGCGTAAGCAGTCTCTATATCAGCATTTTTCTTAAACAAAAATGGATATGCTGGCATGATCGAGCCTGGCACTACTGAGGCTGGATTTAGCATGTGATTTTCATGCCAGTCAGTCGTTCTATAGTTGCCCACACGCATAAGATCTGGACCTGTTCTTTTTGAGCCCCAAAGGTGCGGACGATCGTATGCAAACTCACCACTTAGCGAATACATGCCGTATCTATCAGTCTCAGCTTTAAACGGACGGATCATTTGAGAGTGGCAAGTGTTGCAGCCATTTTGCATATAGATGTTTTTGCCAGCTAGCTCTAAGACGGTGTAAGGCTTTGTACCCTCAAGCGGTCTAGCTCTGTTTGCAAAGTCTGGCAAAATTTCAACTATGCCAGCGTAAGCGATGACGACAAATACACAAACTGCAAAAAAGAATGGATTTTTTTCTAACCAAGCAAACATCACATCACCTCCGCGCTAGCTTTTGCCCCGCCGCCCATTGGCGAAGCGCTTTTTGGCTCTGCTAAGATAGCTTTAGCAGAAGTTGATTTGTAGATGTTATAAGCAAACATCAAGAAGCCAACTAGATAAAGAAGTCCGCCAATAGCCCTTATATAGTAGTATGGGATAAGCACAACTACCGTGTCTATGAACGAGTAGAGTAAATTTCCGTAGCTATCAGTCGCTCTCCACATCATACCTTGTGTGATACCAGCGATCCACATAGAAGCAAAGTATAAAACGATACCTGTTGTTTGTATCCAAAACTGAGCTTCCATTAGCGACTTTGAGTAAATTTCACGCTTAAACACACGTGGTGTCATGTGATAAAGTGCCGCCATGATCATAAAGCCAACCCAGCCAAGTGCGCCGTCGTGAACGTGTCCTGGTACCCAGTCGGTAAAGTGTGCTAGAGCATTTACAGACTTGATAGAAAGTATCGGTCCTTCAAGTGTCGAGAACATATAAAATGTAGAAGCTAGAACCATAAATTTAATAAGCGGACTCTCTCTAAGCTGCGCCCACTCGCCCTTCATCGTAAGAAGGATGTTTATCGCTGAACCCCATGAAGGCAGGATCAAAACGATAGAAAAGACTGAGCCCATAGTCTGCATCCAATCAGGCGTAGCAGAGTATATGAGGTGGTGTCCGCCAGCCCAAAGGTAGATAAACATCAGACCCCAGAATGAAAATAGCGATAATTTATATGAAAATATCGGCTGGCCGCTCTCTTTTGGCAAGAAATAATAAATTTGAGCGATGATAGCCACTGTAAAGACGAATGCAACTGCGTTGTGGCCGTACCACCACTGAACCAAAGCGTCGTTTGAGCCAGCATACATAGAGACAGAGTGTAGCCATGAGCCATATCCGCTAACAAGTCTTGTTGGAACTTCCATATTGTTAAAGAGATATAGCATCGCAACGCCTAAAAATGTAGCGATGTAGTACCAAACTGAGATATAAAGCGTCTTTTCGCGGCGGATACCGATGAGGCCAAATATACTAACGCCCCAAAGCACCCAAACAACGACTACTGCGATATCTAGTGGCCACTCAAGCTCGGCGTACTCTTTCGCTGTGCTTTCGCCCATAAAAAGCGTAACAACAGCTAAAATCATAACAAGCATATATAGCCAAAAATGAAGCTTGCCGATAAACATCAAAAATGGCGACTCGCTCATCGAGACCTTTAAAACACGCTGTCCGATGTAGTACCAAGTGGCAAATATGCCAGATAGCATAAAGCCAAAGATGATACCATTAGTATGAAGAGGACGCAACCTCCCAAACGCCGAATATTCGCCGGCTATGTAGTTAAGCTCTGGACAGGCCATTTGAAAAGCTATAACTACGCCAACAACCATGCCTATGATACCAAAGAGTATCGTGGCAAACATAAATAGCTTTGCTACACTATAATCATAGTGTAGTAGCTGAGATGGTCGCATAAAATATCCTCCTAGTTAAATTTATATTAATGATTCGTTATTTTAGAGTATAAGGACTATAAAAAAACTTAATTAATATAAATTCTCATTAACTAGGAAAGTCTTCTGTCTATTTTGTAACCAAGTCCTGGGACATTTTTTATAAAATTATTGCCAACTTTGTCTCTAACGCGCTTAACAAAGGTTCTAATAGCTGCCTCAGTAACGCTCTCGCCAACCCAAACGACGCTTTTGATCTCATCGTGAAGCACAAGCGTACCAAGTCTTTTTATCAAAAGTGAGATAAATGCAAGCTCTTTTTTAGTAAGCGAAATTTCAACGCCATCTCTGATAAGTACACGCTTGATCTTATTAAAGCTATATCCGTTTGCGACTTGGATGATATTTGCAGTTTCTATCTTGCTTTTTGCGACATTTTCTATAGTTTTTAAAAGATCATCTGCCATGATAGGTTTTATAAGATACTTATCAACACCAACATCGATCGCCTTTAACAAAGTCTCTTTTTCGCTATGCGCACTTAGGACGATGACAGGTGTGTCTTTAGAAATTTCCTTGATATATCTTGTCATATCAAGTCCATCGCTAATTGGCATAAATACATCTGTAATTACCATATTTGGGTTGTATTTTTTAAATTTTTTCAAACCTTCATCGCCATTTTGAGCAGTAAAAACTTTCTCAAAATTGTCACTTAGCACATCGTGCATGATCTTTTTGCTATCGCTATCATCTTCGACAAGCAAAACCGTTAGGTTCTTTAAAATTTTATTCATCTATCTCTCCTTTGTGTGGTAACTTTATTAAAAAACAGGCCCCATTGTCGCTGTTGCCCGCTGTTATTTCTGCGTTAAATTGATCGATTATTTGCTTTGACATATAAAGTCCTAAGCCAGTACCTTTGGCATTTTCTTTGGTGGTAAAATATGGCTTAAATATCTCATCTATCACATTTTTATCTATGCCACCACCATTATCTTCTACGCTTAGGTAAGCAAATTTTTCGTCATTATCAATCTTTATTTTTATATTTTTATCTTCTATATTTTTTAAATTTAGTGCATCTTTTGCGTTATTTAGTAAATTTATAATGACTTGCATAAGTCTGTTTTTGTGGCCATAAATTTTAGAATCGCCTAGAACTTCAAGCTCTATACGAATGCCATCTTTTTTCATCACGCCTTTTACGATCTGTATCGATGCTCTAGCTGCATCTGCTAGGCTAAATTCTTGCGAAAGTGTGTTTGGGTTTAAAAACGAGCTAAACTCATCAGTAGTTTCTGACATATACTTTATGATCTGCATAGCCCTCTCATAAGAGCCAATAAATTCGCCGTCTTCGCTGCCTGCGAGCTTTTTCATCTTATATAAAACTAAGCTTAGCTCATTTAGCGGCTGCTTCCACTGATGGGTTATATTTGCCATCATCTCGCCCATCATCGCGAGCTTAACAATCCTCATACCCTCGCTACTTGATAGAAAATTTTCATCTAAATTTAAACTAGGCATTTGCTCTATATCCTAAAAATGATAGATAAAGTCCGTTTAAGATCATTATGCAAGCTGAGAGCTTAAACATGATCTCTTTAAATTTCTCTCTTAGCAAACCAAAAACAAAACTAGCTAACAGCATCGCTGGCAATGTGCAAAGCCCAAAGATAAGCATTATGAGCGACGCATCGGCTGCATTTGCGCTTAAAACTCCAAGCGCTAAAAAATAATAGACCACTCCACAAGGAAGCAAGCCATTTAAAAAGCCAAGCAGCAAGAAATTTGCTAAATTTCTCTTTTGCACGCTTGTTTTTGCCATTTTTACTATAAATTTAAGTGCTTTTTCGCTCTCTATAAATTTTAAAAGCTCGCCCCTAAAAAGCAATGCGATGCCAATAAATGCGATCACTAGGCCAACTATGAAAAATATAACACCTCTTGCTTGCACACCAAAACTAATGGCTGCTCCAAAAGCGCCAAACAGTGCTCCCAAAGCCACATAAGCAAAAATTCTAGCTAGGTTATAAAGCGTGCTTAGCATTAAAATTTTACTCTTACTTTTGCCTTTAAAAAATAGAGCTTGCAAGCCCAAAAACCCGCTACACATCCCGACACAATGACTAAAGCTGCTCATAAAAGCAACCGCGATGATCGTGTAGAGGCTTATATCTTGCATTATAAAATTTCTAAAAACTGCTTAAATATATATTTGCTCTCGTTAGGACCACTGCTTGCTTCTGGGTGATGTTGCACCGAGAAGATCGGATAGTCCTTGTATCTTACGCCCTCGATCGTGTTGTCAAACAAATTTCTATGTGTCACAACCGCTACTTCAGCGATGCTCTCTGGTACGTTATAGTTGTGATTTTGCGTTGTTATCTCGATCGCTTTTGTCTCTAAATTTAAGACTGGATGATTTGCTCCGTGCTGACCAAATTTAAGTTTATATGTCTCGTATCCAAAGGCATTTGAAAGCAGCTGATGACCAAGGCAGATGCCAAATATCGGGATCTTAGCCTCTATCATCTTTTTGATCTCGGCGATCTCAGCCTTTAAATTCTTTGGCTCACCTGGGCCATTTGATAAAAATACCCCGTTTATCTCGCCATTTTTAAATTTCTCTATCAAAACCTCAGCCTTAGTATCGTGTGGTACGACGATAACCTCAAGTCCAGTTTCGCATAGCTCATTTAGGATATTTCTCTTTACTCCAAAGTCAAAAACAGCTATCTTTTTGCCGATACTTTTTAGCGGTTTATATGATTTTAAATTTCTATCCCAAGCGCCTTTTTTATGCTCGTACTCATCCATTGCGCTCACTGTTTTTACATAGTTTATATTTTCTATGCGTCCGCTACTTTCTAGCCTGCGTTTTAGCTCATCTTTGTCGCTTATCTGCGTTGAGATGTATGCCATCAAAGCGCCTTCATCACGTAGCATCTTTGTTAGATATCTAGTATCTACGTCATAAACACCAAATTTGCCATGCTCTTCAAAAAATTTACCCAAAGATTTTTGCGAGCGGTAGTTTGACGGAGTCTCGTTGTAGCTTCTCATTATTACGCCGCTTGCGTGAATTCTAAGGCTCTCCATATCATCTTCGTTTATGCCAACGATGCCGATCTCTGGCATAGTAAAGACGATAAACTGACCAGCATAGCTTGGATCGCTCATGATCTCCTCATAGCCAGTCATAGAGGTATTAAAAACGAGCTCGCCTGCACACTCGCCGTGAGCACCAAAGGCCTTTGCCTCTAAAAAAACGCCGTTTTCAATGTAGATATAAGCTTTCATTAAAGCATTCCTCTTTTTTTAAGCTCATCTTGATATAAACGCTCAAAAATCAGGTCGTATTCGTCAGTTCCTGGGATAAGTTTGCGTTTGTAGTTTTGCATCATCTCATAGACGTTATCTTCTATCTTCTCATAGCTCTTTAGATACTCATCTATCGAGCCATATATCACGTTTTTTACGCGGTTTTCAGATACGCTATAATCAACCAACCCGCTCTTCCAAATAGTTTCAAGTATCTTGTGAGCGACATTGCTAAATCTATCTTCATGAGTTAAAATGACGTCAAATTCGCCAGCAAGTTTCTTTTTAACGAGCCAAAACATATTTTTGCGGTCGATTTGCATAGTTTGCATCTCGTCCTCGTTTTTCTCTAAAAGCTCATTTACTCGCTCATCTAGCGCTCTTTCTTTTTGAACGTCGGTAGTTAAAATTTCACTTGCTTTTGCTACGATTGGCTCAATACCTTTGTTTAACTTTACAAAACCACAGTTTAAAAGATCTATTGCTATTTTATGTGAGACATAAGGTACGTGTGGAAGTTTTATACGCATTTTAAACCTTTAAATTTTTATGCCATTGTAACTAAATAAAGGTAAAACTTTACTTTGAAATTTTAACGACTTTATCATTGTCACTTCTTAGAAAATAAATTTCTCTTCGTCCGTCATAAAGGACTTTGCCGCTTGTTTTTTGCTCGTTTTGTAAATTTGAAGATAGATCCATCTCAAGTGGCTTACTCATAAAATAAGCCTCGCCCAAGCTTCGTCCAAAATCAGGATACCAACTAAGTGCGCAAAGCACGAGCAAGAGCAGATAAAAGGCTCTAAAAATTTTCCTAAATGGCGCGTAAAAGAAACAATATCCAAATATAAAAAATACAGGTAAAAGCCACAAAAAAGGCACGTTATCCACAAAAATCACATTGAAATACTCATTTATGCCATAAAATGAAAAGTAGTTGTTGTAAATTCCAACAAATAGCGTAAAAATAGGAGCAAGAACAAATATAATGCCAGTAAAAAATGCATTAAAAATTTTCATAAGCTCTCCTTTTTTCGTGGGATTATATTAAATTTTAGCTTTATTATTGCTCTAAATTTATTAGCCAGGATGTTTTAAACTCCAAAATGTCACAAATTTTCAAATAAGGGGGAGTTAAAACGATAAATTTAAGATGAGTGTGACATTTTTTAGATAAAAAATAAGAGATTTTTTTGAAACTTTTAAGGTAAGAAAGAGAGAAATTTAAAATTTAGCCTTTGCCATAAAAGCAAAGACTAAAAGTTAGTTTTAAGCTTTTTTCTTCATATCAAATTTATTAGCCATGAAGCCAACAAGACCAACAAAGAAAAGACCACCGCAGATGTTGCCAAGTGTAACTGGAAGCAAGTTTTTGCTTAAGAAATTTGTCCAGTTGATGACATCTAGCTTATCAGCTGTAGTGTGAAGTAAAGCTGCTGCAGCGTTGATATCGCCACCGCTTGCTGCTATGTAGTGAGCTTTAGAGATGATAGCTTCAGTGATGATGAACATATTTGCAACGCAGTGTTCCATTGAGCAAGCAACGAATGCGCCGATCATCCACATAATGGCAAAGAATTTACCAGATAGGTTGCTCTCGCTTGTCGCAGTCCAGATAGACATACAAACAAAGACGTTACAAAAGATACCACGAAGAAATAGCTCATGAAATGGTGCTGTGATCTTGCCAATAGCTGCTGGTACAAAGTGTTGCAAGATGTAGCCGTCGTATTTTAATGGCAAGCCTGAGTAGTAGTACATATAAGCGATCAATGCGCCACCAACGAAGTTAAATATCCAAACAATTACCCAGTAGCTTATGGTTTTGCCAAGTGGCAATTTGCCATCATACGCACTAACACCACTTAAAACAGAGCTAGTAAATAGGTGACCACCATAAAATACAACCATCATGAGGCCGCAACTAAATGTGATACCACCGATGAAGTTTGAAAGACCGATAGACTGTTTTTCAGCCATACCAACTGTTGAGTGAGCCCAAAAAATATCACCCATTGCAATAGCAGCTCCAGCCATAATAGCAAGGAATATAATGCTTACAAGTGGCGTATGAGCTTTATGCTCCATAGAACTTGACACCGCTTGAGCGGTTTCTGCCGGATTTAACATCACGTCTCCTTTTTATTTGACCTTCTTTGATCTATAACAAATATAAAGCAAAGAAGTAGTGCCAAAGATAGACATTTTAGCGTCAAAATTTAATGTTTAAAAATTAGTTTTACACTAAATTTCAAATCCAAAATGATCAAATTTATCTTTAGCAAACCCCAGATTAAATTTAGCTCTTACTAAATTTAACCAACTAAATTTTTATCAATCTCTACAATTCTTAAAAAAGCTTTTCTGGCACTTTTTTTAGCCTGCTCGCTTAGCCCCTCCTCAAAATCAAGGACATTTTCAAGCAAGACACTAATGCCAAGAAAAAGCGTCTTTGGACAAATTTTACGCAAATAGCTTAAAAGTACTGGCGTTGGGAGGTTGTGGGTTGAGTAGATATAGTCTCTATCGTCACTTAGGTCAAAAAACTCTATCTTATCCTCATCAAAGCCGCTCATCGCATCAACTACTATCAAAATGTCAGGTGCAAAATCTCTAATAGCTGAAAATTCATTCTCAGGCACATCTTGCCCAAAAAAGACCTTCCACTCTTTTAGCTCCTGCTCTACGATGCGACCGACTTCATTGCCCACATCATCATCGCCACGCATAGGATTACCGATGCAAAGGATGGCCTTTTTCATCAAAAGTCCTTCCTAAGCACGATATATCCCTCTTTTAAATTTGCCAAAATTTCTTTAAGCTTACACTCACAAAGCTGTGGCAAGAGTCTAGCGATATGCTCAGCAAAAATTTCAACTTCAAAATACTTGCTTAAATTTCCGATCTTAAATTTCACATATTCGCCTGAGTTTTTGATCATCTCGTCAAATTCCTCATCGCTTAGCTCTAAGATCTTCTCGCTAAAATCAATCGTACCAACGCCGTGTCCCACGCAAGTGGAGAAAATTTTTATCTCCTTTAGCTCGCGTGGAAGCTTCTCGTTGTCGTCCATATGCCTTTTTGTAAGCTTATAAACTTGTATCATCTTTTACTCCAAACCTCGCTATCAACATCGATCGCAAAATTTTTACCAGCTTTTGCGTATTTTAGATAGATGTCGTTATGCAAAAGTGCCATACACTCAGCATATCTAGGGTCATCTTCTTTTTTGATAGCTGCTATAACCGCTTCACGTGCAAGCTCTGGGTTGTGGATATCTCTTGAGGCTTTGATAGCGTCCATATATTTTTCAAATAATGTCCTACCAAAGATATAGCTCATTAGCCTTTTACTCTCAGCCTGCAAGTCGCGTTCAAACAAGATATCGCCCATTACTGACTTCTCAACTGGTGGAGGCGTAGTGCTGTCATTTTCATAGCTTTTTTTGTGCAATTTTTGATCGATGATGCCAAGAGCCATGCCAAGACCATAAATAACACTTGCTGGGTGTGGAGGGCATCCTGGGATATAGACATCAACTGGGATTATCTTATCTATACCACCCCAAACGCTGTAAGCATCGTGGAAAATTCCACCTGTGCTACCACAAGCGCCAAAAGCAACTACGATCTTAGGATCTGGAGCTGCCTCATAAGCACGAAGAAGTGGGTAATACATCTGTCTTGTGACTGGTCCTGAGCAAAGCAAGATATCAGCGTGTCTTGGGTTTGCCACAAGCTTAAAACCAAAGCGCTCTGGATCCCACATCGGAGTGATAGCAGCGAAAATTTCGATCTCACAACCGTTGCAGCTTCCGCAGTCGATCCTATAAACGCTAAAGCTTCTTTTGATATTTTTTAAATGCTCTAACTTTGCAGTTAGGTCATTTGCTGTTTTTATGTCCTCTGGGACTTGATATAGACTCATTTTATAGCCTCCTCAACGCCTTTTGTTAGCCTCTCAGCAGATTGATTTTTCTTGCACTCTGGGCAGATAAAAAGGTACTCTTTTGCCTCTTCAAGTCTGCCTGGGAGTAAATTTGCTGTGCCAAGCTTTTCAAGAGTGAAATTTATAAGCCTTTTTGGCGTAAATGGCTTGCCGCAGCATTTGCAAGTTTGCATCTCAAGCTCGCCTCTTTGTATAAGAGCACTCTTGTCAAATTTAACCGCAAGCTCAAAGCTATCGCTAAGTCTTACAGCTCCAGTTGGGCAAACCTCATCGCAGCGTCCGCAGAATATGCAACGACCACAGTCAAACTGCCAAACAAGTCTTGTTTGCTCATCGTTCATCTTAAGCTCTATTGCGTTACTAGGACAAGCGATACCGCAAGCTGCACAACCTATGCAAAGATCGTACGTATAGTCTGGCTGACCGCGGAAATTCTCAGGCACAATATATGGCTCAAATGGATAGGCATATGTCGCCTTTCCATATTTTTCTGTGATGTCAAATAACTTCATCATCTTAAATCCTTCTTACTAACCCCGCCATCTTGACAGAATTTTTTAAGGTCTTTTTCTGTTAAAATTTTACTTTTTTTAGTCCTTACATCAACCAAAGTAACACGCTCGGTGCATGAGTAGCAAGGGTCAAGTGAGCAAACGATAAGCGCAGCGTCACTTATGTTGTTTCCTCTAAATTGATACCTTAGGCTTGGCCAGTTGTTATATGTCGCAGCCCTACATCTCCAGCGATATACTTTTTGAGCGCTACCTTGCATGATCCAGTGAACGTTCTCACCACGTGGTGCTTCATCGTGACCAAGTGCGAAATTCTCAGGTTTGATCATAGTCACAGGATCGATCATGATCGGAGTTTGAGGCATCATCTCAAAGCATTGGCGGATGATGTGGATAGAGCTTTTTAGCTCTTTATATCTAACCATCTCACGAGCAAAAACGTCGCAACCATGCTCAACTGCTACTTCAAATTCTATCTGTTTGAAGAAGTCGTATGGGTGATCATAGCGGTTATCACGTTTAAAGCCAGAGCCTCTCATATTTGGACCAACTGGGCTAAAGTCACGTGCTATTTGGCGGTCCAAGATACCTACACCTTTCCAGCGTCCGATTTGGCGTTTATCTTCCAAAACTGCATCCCAAATTTCTGAAATTTGAATGTCAAGTTTGTTGATGATCTCTAAGCCTTTTTTGATCTCATGGTTTGTCATATCACGTCTTAAGCCGCCCATAACGACGTTGCCGTATGTTTTACGTCCGCCAGTTACAAGTTGAGCTAGCTCCATAGAGTATTCACGCACCCTAAAGATATGCATGAATGCGTTGTAGTTACCAGTGACCTCACAAGCTAGACCGATATTTAAAAGGTGGCTGTGAAGACGCTCGATCTCAAGACAGATGACGCGTATAGCTTGAGCTCTTAGTGGGATTTCAAGCTTTATAGCTTTTTCTGCTGCTTCGATACAAGCGATAGCGTGAGCATAACCGCAAATTCCGCAAACGCGCTCTGCAAGATATCCCATTTGATCATAGTTCATTCTGTTTTCAGCTAGCTTCTCCATACCGCGGTGTTGATAGAATAAGCGGTAGTCAGCGTCGATGATCTCGTCGCCATCACAGAAAAGTCTAAAGTGACCTGGCTCATCAGATGTAACGTGTAGTGGTCCAAGTGGCACATCAACTACTGCATCACCTGTTGGGAATAAAAACTCCGCATCAGGCTCATCTCTGTGATCAACCGGATCAGGGCGGTAGCGGTAGTCCATAGCATCTTTTCTAAGTGGGTGAAGTCCGTCTGGCCAGTCATCACTTAAAACTAGACGTCTTTTATCAGGCAGACCCTCAGCTACTAGACCAAACATATCATAAGCTTCTCTTTCATACCAAACACAAGCTGGTACGAGCGGAGTAACTGATGGAAATGTCGGATCGCTTCCTGGGATAAGAGTTTTAACTGTGATAAAGCACTTATCTTCAGCTGCAAAGTCGTCCGCCTCAGTCATCTTGCCACCTTCCATTGAGATAGCATAGTAAAGCGCATAGCAGCCATTTATCTGGCGCTCGTCGTTTGGTATCATAGTGCTTATAAAGCCACCGATATCATAATAAAGTGTTTTAACAGCTAGTGGAAGATCGTTTCTATCAACTAAAACTGTGATCTGATCGTCTGCTTGACGAGTTACTTCTAAAATTTTTACCTTTGTTTTTAGGATTTCAACAAATTTATCGCCTCTCATTTTAAAGCTCCCATCATTATATTAACACCGTTATTTACTAGCGTATAAAAGCTATCTACGTGCCATACGCCAAAGATCATGATAAGGGCACAGAGTGCTATAAGAGGTAAATTTTCAAATAAACTCATCTCTTTATTATGAACAACCACACCTTTTGGCTCGCCAAAGCTTGCCATGTTAAAGTGCGCAAAGTCAGCTATGAAAATAACTGCAAGTGCAATAGCAAATAGCGCAACTGCGATGTATTGACCACTTGTGATAGCTCCAACAAAGACGTTATATTCGCTAACAAATATAGCAAATGCTGGAACACCAACTAGTGAGCATACAGCTGCACCAAACATAATAGTTGTAATAGGTGCGATCTTAACCATGCCGCCCATCTTACTCATATCTTTGTGGCCGTAAATTCTTGCTATGTTACCTGTTGAGCAGAAAGCCAAAGCTTTTGTGAAGCTGTGAGCTAAGCAGTGGAATATCGCTGCAAATAGACCAAATTTACCACCAACACCAAGTGCAAATGCGATAACACCCATGTGAACTATTGAGTGATATGCAAACATTCTTTTTACGTTGTGTTGTCTGATTAGGAAAAATCCCGCTACAAATAGAGTGATAGTTCCTGAAACGATCATTACGCCTTCAACAAAGCTAAATCCAACTGCTTGAGCTGCAATAGCGTAGTATCTTAAAAGTGCAAGCATCGCACATTTTAAAAGTACACCTGATAGCAATGCTGAGATAGGTGCTGGACCTTCAGCGTGAACGTCTGGCAACCAAGTGTGAGTTGGAGCTAGACCAGCTTTTGTACCAAAACCAATTAGCGCAAACACAAAGATAAGTTTTGCTGCATCTGGATTTAAATTTTTAGCGTTAGCCATTATGCTTGAAAACTGCATAGAAGCCTCGCCGTCTCCTAGTGTGCTATATGTAGCTGAGTATAGAAGAACAGTTGCATAAAGAGCAAATGCTAGACCGATTGAACAAAGAACGATGTATTTATAACCACTCTCTGTTGATTTTTGATCTTTGTGTATAGCAACCAAAAATACAGAAGCTAGTGTTGTAGCCTCGATAGCTGCCCACATAAACGCAACGTTGTTGCAAATAACGCTTAAAGTCATTGTAAAGATAAATACATGGCTTAGTGCGTAGTATTTTTTAAGATCACTTAAGTGGATGTGTCCATCTTCAAGTTCCCATCTCATGTAATGGATAGAGTAGAAATTTACTATAAATCCAGTTACGGCGATAAGCACCAAGAAAACACAGCCTAAGCTATCTAAGAATAAAAATTTATCAAAACTATAAAAAGTTCCGCCACTTAAAACTTTAAGAACATTGTTAAGTAAAGCCACTGATGTCGCAGCAGAAAACAAGACATGAAGTCCGCTAAGTACTGCATAGTTTTTAGGACTTAAAAACAAGATCAAAGCACCAAGGAGCGGTAAGATAAGTATTAAAGCTAAACTATCCATCTCTAACCCCTTAAATTTGAAGCTTTAGAAGTATCTAAGCTATCATAAGCTTTATAAAATCTAATCGCTAGAACGCTCATAATTATAACAGCAAATATCGCATCTGTTAAAATTCCAAGCTCAACTAGCTCATGTGAGTTGTAAGCCATTAGAGCAAGGCTTAGGTGGATACCGTTTTCAAACAAGCAGTAAGCTAGAATTTGTTTTATAAATGAGTTTCTTAGCATAAAGCCAAAAATTCCCATCATAAATACTGTTCCAGCAGCGATTAACATAATCTCTTCTTTGATAAGAGAGAATTTTAAAAATATAGGGTGGATACTCATTGAAAGAGCTAGAGAAAATCCCATAGCAATAACAGGACTTACAAAAAATCCACCAACTGGCTCATCTTCGCTAACTACGCCAAGTTTTTTGATAAGCCAGAACAAAATTCCTGGCACGAAAAGAACTTTGGTAAAAAACGCAACGATCGCCCAAGTTTTTAGCTGCTCAGCGTTAAATTTCTCAGATAGCAAGAAAAATATACTAACTAAAAGTAGTGTCTCTATCGCATAAGCGATGATTGAGAGTTTCAAGCTTCTAAGACCAAAAACCGCAAGCGAAGTTACGATCATGCAAATGGCTAATATATCTAGTGTTTGCATCTCACGCTCCTACTACATAAAGTGTTAGTGCAACAAACGAAATAGCAAGTGCACCAAGAGCATTTTTGCGTAAAGATGAAGTCATTTTAAAGCGTGGTCCAAAGTTGTCTATAAATACAGCTGCGACGTAAAATACTCCAGTTTTTATCACAAAAACGATAATAGCTAAGAAAGGATTGCTAAAATTCCATGGCTCAAATATGCTTAGGAAAAGTCCAATCATAGCAAACTGTTTTAATATAAGTGATGCTTGAACTAAGCCAAGGTCGCTACCAGCGTACTCACCAAGAACACCCTCTTGAAGCTCTTGTTCTGCTTCAGCTAAGTCAAATGGCTTTCTACCAGTCTCAACATACATACACCACAAAAATGCGATAGAAGCAACGGCAAAACTTGGAATTTGATATCCGATAACGCCAGTTCTTACCATCTCTTGGATCTCAACTAAATTTGATGTTTTAGCTGCAAGCATAACTACGATTAAGCACATAATCATAACTGGCTCAACATAAACACCAAGCATTTGCTCTCTGCCGCCACCTGTCGCTGCAAATGGGTTGCCGCTATCCATTGAAGCTGCACCAAATACAAATCTAAGTAGCGCACCAAGATAGAGGATAACAAATATATCTGAGTAAGCTCCAAATACAGTATCTTTGCTATAAGTGATAGGTATAGCAGCTAGCACTGCAGCTGAAGTTGCAAAAAGGAAAAATGGAGCCCATCTAAATACCCAGTGTGAGCACTCAGGGACGGTTCTTCCTCTTCTAAAAAGCTTTATAATGTCGCGATATGTTTGAAAGAAATCGCTACCTTGTTTTGATTGAAGTTTAGCTCTAAGTTTTCTTGCCATACCATCAAACAAAGGAGCTACCAAAACGATAACGACTACTTGAAATATCATTAAAAGTATAGTTTGCATTTTCGTCTCCTAAACTAAAAAGTAGCCCACAGCAAGTATGACACAAAGATATAGCAAGATATAAAGTGCATATACATTTGTATAACCACTTTGAACGATACCTAGCTTATCAGCAAATTTCACACACCATTTAATGACTGGCTCATAAAACATTCCCCACCAAATATCTTTTGGATGGTTGTGATACTCAACCGCGTCAAAATAATTTCTAGTAACTACTTTTTTATCAGCTCTAAATAGCCATTGCATAATTTTTCTAAGGTCGCCAGTGAATGGACCACCTGTCATTTGCATACGTGAGCTATATTTAAAGCCACAAGCCCAAGGATCAGTTTCGCGTGGTTTATCTCTGTTTGCTTTCATAACAGCAAGGATGATAAATGGCAAAATCATAGTTGCACATAGGACTAAAGCGATAAGTGGAGTTGAGATCATGCTACCCATAGGTGAAGTTACATTTATAGCACCAAGGCTAGCTTTATAGTCGCTTATAGCGATAGAATTTACAGCTTGCATGATGTAATCAACTATGTAGTTTGCGCCAAGACCAAAGCCAACGCAGCCTATCATTAGGATGATCATACCAAGAACCATGCCTATTGGACTCTCTTTAGCATTTTCCCAAATTTTTTGATCTCTTGGAGTACCTGCAAAGATAACAGCGTAAAGTTTAAGGTGCATACCAACCAAAACGCCTGTTAGCGCAAGAGCTACAACACCAAGTGTAAATGCGTATCTAACTAATGTTCCTTCTCCCATCGCGCCTTGAAGCATACCTTGATATGTAAACCACTCTGAAACAAAGCCATTTACTGGAGGTAAAGCTGCGATACCCATGATACCTATAAACATACCAAGGCTTGTCCATGGCATCTTTTTAGCAAGGCCACCAAGGATGTCCATATTTTGTGTATGAGTAGCGTGGATGACCGAACCAGCGCAAAGGAAAAGCAGACCTTTAAATATAGCGTGGTTAACTACGTGGTAGCAACCTGCTAGAAAACCTACTGCTGCAAGTGTTAAATTTCCAGCTGCAACGCCGTAAATACCAGTACCAAGACCTAGTAAGATGATGCCTATGTTCTCAACTGAGTGATAAGCAAGCAAGGCTTTGAAGTCGTGTTGGCAAAGAGCGTATAAAACACCAAATAGTGAGCTAGCTGCACCAAGAGCGAGTATTGTAAGACCAAAATATGTGCTAAGTGGTAGGTAAAGTGTAAATTTAACTAGTGTAAATAGAGCAACTTTAATCATAACGCCTGACATAAGGGCTGAAACGTTTGATGGTGCTGCTGGGTGAGCTTGCGGAAGCCAAACGTGGAATGGCCACATACCAGCCTTACTACCAAAGCCAACCAAGAATAGTATAAATACAGCAGCAGAAGCGCCAAATGGCATCTTAACACCCATAAATGCGCTAAATTCAAAGCTTCCTGCATAGTAAGCTGTGATAAGCAAGCCACAGGTTATACAAAATGCACCGATTTGTGCGATACCAAGATATACCATAACCGCTTTAAGTGTATTTTTACCGTCATTGACGATGATAAGAAATGATGATACAAGAGTCATAAGCTCCCATAAAACAACAAAGCAAAATACATTATCAGCGCTGATTACTAGAAGCATTGAAAGGATAAATGTGTTAAACAAACATGCAAACACACCAACATTTGCTTTTTTTATGTACTCTTCTGCATAGCTCATACCATAAACACTACTTGCAAATCCGATGAAAACAACGACAAAGCTGAAGAAATTTCCAAGTGGATTTAGCGCAAATTTTGGCGAATACAAAAAGCCATCCATAAGAGTAAAGCTATCACTTACTCCCATATTTGCAACGAAGTGACACATCGCATAAAAGCAGCTTATAGCACTTAGTCCAAAACCAACTTTAACAGCGGCTTTTGGAGCGCAGTAGAGCAAGATACTAACGACGGCACTTACAAGAAATAGCATATAAACCGTAGTCATCTTATGCTCCTTGTCCGTTTAAAATTTTAGTAGCAAATTTATTCGCTGCATCGTAGTCTATCCTCTTGCCAAGCTTATGTTTGCCCTCTTCTGGATCTACCATTATAAGAGCGCTTGTTGGGCATACATCAACGCAAGCTGGTCCATTTTCACGGCCAAAGCACATATCACATTTTACTGCGATGTTTTTTGCGCCTGATTGTGACTCTACTTCAAGATAGTATTTTGGCTCGACAGCGTAATTTACTGAAGGCATAAGCTCTGCACTTGAGCTTATCGCACCATAAGGGCAAGCGATCGTGCACATCTTGCAACCTATACAAATTTCCTCGTGAAGCTCGATGCAATTATCATTAAATCGCAACGCTCCAGTTGGGCATACATTTGCGCAAGGGCCATCGTCGCATTGTCTGCACTGAGTCGGCATAACACCGCTAGCTTCTCTTAAGACGCTTAGCCTTGCACGTGATAGTTTGCCGCGTTCATAAGCACTTTTAAAACATGCAGCCATACAGGTCGCACATCCTATGCAGCGTTTAGAATCGGCAATCACAAATTTATGTTTTTTCATAAATTCCTCCTAAAAAACAAGGCAAGACCGCCCTGCTCACTAATAGAGTGATTGTTAATCACATGAATAGAGATAGTTAAATTTTTATTTAACATCTCAAACGCTCCTTCCTGAAATTTTTGAAACAATTCTATAACTTCTGGCGATTAAATTCCGTCAGCTATCTGACAAATTTTGTATTTTTGAAATTAAATTTTTATTTTATATTAGTTTAAGATATGCTATTAAATGGCGTTATTATCGTGTGATTAATCAAAAAAGATTAATATTTCATAACGGATAATTAGTAAAAAGAGTAAAATTATCTTAATTAAGTTTAAATTTAAAAATTAGTTTTTTAAGCTTGGGTTAATTAAATGAAACTGAAATTTAAAAATATAAAATATAATCCAACCTTTAAATTCAAAAAGGTTATTGATGGAAATTTTTATAGTCATAGTTTTATTTATCGCTTCAGTTTTTGCTTTTATGAAATTTGCCCCTGTTTTTGGCGGCAGACCAGATGTTAAGAGTCAAAAACTCATGGAAGCATCGCCAAATTTTAACGGCAAAGTTTTTGTAAATTTAGAGCCAACGATCGATCTAGTAAAGAAAAGTTCGCAAGCATCTATGCTAAATTTCGCTATCCAAGCGCTCTTTCCACCAAAGGGCAAGCTGCCAAAGCGCCCTTTGCCAAATTTAAAATTTAACGCAAATGCCCTCAAAAACGGCGAGTTTATCTGGCTTGGGCACGTTAGCCTCATCTGCAAGCTTGATGGCAAAACCATCATCACGGACCCAGTTTTGCACCGAGCATTTCCGCTGCCAGTTGGCGGCAAGCCCTTTGCCTACGAGCATGCCATAACCGCCAGCGACTACCCAAAGGTGATCGACATCGCCCTCATCTCGCACGATCACTACGACCATCTTGACTATAAAACGATCCTTGAGCTAAAGGATAGAATAGCCAAATTTCTAGTACCACTTGGCGTCAAGGCCCACCTCGTAAAATGGGGCGTAGATGAAGATAAAATTTACGAATTTGACTGGTTTGGTGATCAAAAAATAGGAAATTTAAACTTCACTTTTTGCCCTTCAAGGCACTTTAGCGGGCGCACATTTAAAAGAAACGGCACGCTTTGGGGCGGCTGGGCGGTAGAGGAGGCTAGCTTTAGTTTTTATTTTAGCGGAGATGGCGGATACGGCGAGCATTTTAAGATGATAAATGAGAAATTTGGCAGATTTGATCTAGTATTTATAGAAAATGGTGCTTACAGCGATGGCTGGCCCTACGTGCATATGAAGCCAGAGGAGTCAGCGCAAGCGCTAAAAGATCTTAGAGCTAAGCTTGGCGTGCCGGTGCATTGGGGCAAATTTGATCTTTCTTATCACGCTTGGGATGAGCCGATCAAGCGTTTTGAAAAGGCAGCGACAAAACTTGAGCTAAACTACGCCACACCGATGATCGGAGAGGTTTTCACCGCACAAAATCCACCTAGCAAAAAGTGGTGGGATGAAATTTAGGAATAAAATTTGCTCTAAATTTTAAAATCCAAAAGGAAGTGCAGATGAAAATTTCTGAAAATTTATCAAATTTAAAAAATGCCATCGACAAGGCGGCAAAAAACGACCTTGATGCAAGCGCAACTGGAAGCTTTTTGCAAAATTTAGAAAAAGCCAACAAAGAGACGGAAAAGATCTACGAGAAGCTTGAAAAAGAGCTAAAGAGCGACGCGCAGATGTTTAAGCAATTTGACTTCATGCAGATGATGACAAAGCTTCAATACGGCAACCTAAAATCAAGCGAACGCGAAGAGCTGATAAACAAAATGAGCAAGATCGCTAAAGAAATTTAGCCGTTTAGTGTGATTTTACGGCGAGCTAAATTTGGCTATTTTGTGTAAATTTATGTGTTTTTACTGAGTAAATTTGCTAAAAAATACAAATTTACCCACTTGCTAGTTATTAATATTCTCACATTTGCCGCATCTTTTGTTAAGCACATCTTTTCTTACAAACTGCACGTATAACGCCATTAATGCGCAAAATTCCAGCAAATTTCTCAAATGTTTTTAGCCTATAAATTTAAAGCTAGTCAATAGATAAAGGAAAATTTTAAAATTTCATGAGCGAGTAATTTCGGCTCTAAAATTTGAGCTAAGCTATAAGCGAAGCCAAATTTTAATAGTCAATTCTTGCGAGTGAATGAAAGTTTAAAATTTACAAATATAGATTTTTATAAATTTAAAGTTTTGTTTTTATCAAAAGGGAGACAAGGGGACTCGATCTTTGCGTCGCATGCGGTTTATTATCTGGCAAGTGTCAGGCAAATTTTAAAATTAGAGCTGGCATATCACGGCTCTAAATTTAGTGCTAAACGTAGTGCAACCTAAATTTAGTAGTCTGCTAAGGCGAGTGAGTAAAGTTTTAAAATTTGCAGAATTGCTTTGTTAAATTAGATAGGTGTTAAGCAAATTTTAAAATTTTCAAAACAGCTTGATTAAATTTGTAAAAGAATAAATTTAAAAAACACATACCTATTTATATATGTAAATTTACTAGAAAGAATTTAAGAGCCAAAAAGGCTCTTAAATTTTAATGGAGTTCGCTCCAGACTTTGCGTTTCCAAAGCCAAGCAAAAATTCCTAAGATGAAGAAGTAGATCATGACATAAAGTCCTGTGCTCTCGCGCTCAGCCTTTTTGCTGTCTCCTACTTTTTCTATGTAAGATACTATGTCGTCTTCAGTAGCTTTGTTTAAGCCAACTCTAGGCATCGCAGTGCCTGGGAGCATCTTTTGAGTATCGTTTATAAATTTATGCAAGTAGTCAGCACCCTTTGAGCGGATCATCATAGATAGATCAGGTGGATTTGAGCCCATATAAGCTGCAAGGCTTACTTTGTTGCTGAAAGCATACTTTTTATCATACTTCATATCGTGGCATCTTTGGCATGCATCAGCAAAGACTTTCTCGTCTGTGATCTTACTCTTTGCGTCTGCTTCAGCCGCAACCTTTTTAAGATAAGCAATTATGTCAGCAACCTCAGCATTTATATCGCCGCCAGCACCCATAAATGCAGTCATCGGATAAGGATGCTCGTCATTAAATTTATGAGATAGTTTTACAGCCATAGTTGGATTTTTGATAAGTGCAGCTAAAAATCTCTCGTCATAAATTTTACCAGCCGTGCTAAGATCTGGTGGCACTACGCCAAAGCTTTGGCTAGCTGTCTCAGCGTCCATACTAGCTGGCGTGCCGGCTGCTTCGATGCCGTGACATCCTGTACATCCAGCTGCGCCAAATGTCTCAGCGCCTTTTGCAGCATCACCCTTTGCAAGATCGATCGAATTTATATCAGCCCAAAAAGCTGTATAGTCATCAAGAATTTTTTGTGCCGTCTCAACATCTTTTGTAGCTGCTTCTATACTAGCTTTATTACCACTAGCTTTTGCAGCCTCAAGCGCCTCTTTTTTCTGCTCTAAAAAGTGCTTTGCGTAGTCAGTATCTTCTTTTGAGAAGTTGTACTCGGCATTTGCAGTGTGCGGATGAAGCTTTGTGTGAGCGTAAGGCTCGATACCCCAGTATAAAATACCTGAAAGGATAACAACGATGGCAAAAATTTTAAGCTCTTTCATGATTAGCCCCTTTTTCTTTCAAGTATTGTGATAACTGGAAGTGCGATTATAAATAGCACTAAAAATAGCAGTGAAGCGTAAAATCCTATCCAGTCGTTGATGCCGCCTGTTGGGAGCTTGCCATATATAGATAAGACGATAAGGTCTGCAACTAGCACCCAAAACCATACGAAAAATAGTGGTCTTTTGTGAGCTGGAGCTACAAGGTCGCTTCTATCAAAAAGTGGTATAAGCATAAACGCAACGCCTGCAAAGGCAAATGCGATAAGACCGATGTTATAAGCTGAAATTCCAGCTATATCAAAGAAAAAGCCACGTAAAATTTCATATTGCCACAAGAAGTACCACTCTGGATAGATGTGTGGTGGAGTTTTTAGTGGATTTGCTGGCTCAAAGTTGATAGGATCCATCGCAAAGTTGAAGTGATAGCAAACAAGATATATGACAAAGATCATGAAAAATGATACATACATGAAGTCTTTTGCCAAAAATCCTGGCCAAAATGGTATAACTTTAGCTTTTGCTCTGTCGCCGTGTAGATACTCTTGCGCCTCTACTTCAAAGTCGATATCTTCACTTGTTAGGTTATTTACGTGAGGAACTCTTAATGAGTAGAAGTGAATAACCAAAACAACGATAGTCACAAGTGGTAGCAAGCAGACGTGAAGCATGAAAAATCTTGTAAGCGTTGAGTCGCCAACTGCATAGTCTCCTCTGATCCACTCAACCAAAGCATCGCCAATAACCGGCACGCCACCAAAGAGCTGAGTGATAACAGTAGCCGCCCAATAGCTCATCTGACCCCATGGGAGCATATAGCCGCTAAATGCCTCTGCTGAAAAACAGATAAAAAGCACCATACCACTTACCCAAATGACCTCTCTGCCTCTTTTGTATGAGCCATAGTAAAGTCCAGTAAGCAAGTGGATATACATGATAAGAAAGATAGTCGATGCTGAAATCGCGTGGATATGACGCCACAGCCAGCCGTACTCGACCTCTTGCATGATAGTGTAATTTACGCTATCAAAGGCTAAATGTATGTCTGGTTTATAATACATCATAAGCAAAAAGCCAGTGATGATCAAAAGTAAGAAAAGTGTCGTTAGGATAACGCCCATCGCCCAAAGGAAATTTATATTTTTTGGGATCCAGTATTCGCTAACTAGAACCTTCATAAGTTTTGTAAAAGCTAGGCGCTGGTCAAGCCAGTCAATAACGCCAGTTGATTTATGAGATAAAGACATCGCTAACCTCCTAAGCTTTAGCTACTAATTTTTCATATTCTGGGCTTGTTTCGCCTAGAACTAGCTTGGTTCCATCTATCTTAAATGGTGGGATATCAAGCGGTCTTGGTGGAGGTCCGTATGTCTGTATGCCATCGACGTTAAATTCGCCGCCATGACAGGCACAGACAAAAATTTGCTTGCTAGACTTGTACTCAGGGATACATCCTAGGTGTGTGCAAAGTCCGATAAGAACTACATATCTCGCATCTCCAACGACTACATCTCTCTTGTCGTTTTTAGCCATATCTGGACTTTTTTTGAGGATGAAGATAGGCTTTTTACGCCACTCAACCTGTCTCATCTCGCCATCTTTGATCGGGCTTAGATCAACAGTTGTAAAACCAGCAGCTTTTACGCTAGGGAGCGGATCCCAGGTCTTTTTCATGGCAACTAGTGACATCGCGCCACCCACAGCTGCCACTGCACCAAACGCAAGGCCGATAAAGCTTCGTCTTTCTTGCTTTACTGACATTAATTTCCTTTCTATAAATAAAATTTAAACGATTATACTCCCAAAAAATTAAAAAACTATAATCTCATAATATAGTTTGTAAAAATAAAGTGAATTTAAGCTTTTTTTACACTAAAATTTGAAATAAATTTATCTAAAAACGCCTGTATATCGCGACTTCAAGCTTTTTATAAAAGAGAAATTTGATCTAATGCCCAAACGTTAAGATAAAAAAATTTTCTATTTTAGCGCTTGAAAAATAGAAAATTTTAATAATAAAATTTATTAAACTTAAAAAATTATAAATAGCAACTACTAAAAACGAGTGACTTTGTTTTAAGTTTTAAACGCTAGTTAAACTTTAAAACCATAAAAGGCTTAAATTTAAGCCTTTTTCTCGCTCATCTTTATGTAGATATGCAAGATATCGATAGCTGCTGGCGTGATACCTGAAATTTCACTCGCCGCAAAGAGCGTTGGCGGGGCAAATTTCTCAAGCTTTTCGACCACCTCGTTGCTAAGACCGCTTATACTTCTAAAGTCGAAATTTTCAGGAATTTTTACATCCATCATATCTTTCATTTTTTCGATCTGATTTTTTTGCTCGCCGATGTAGTGCTGATACTTGCACTCGGTTAAAATTTGATCCATGCTCGCATCATCAAGTGTGGCAAATCTCTCATCAAGCTTTCTTAGTTTTTCAGCCGTAAAGCTCTTTCTAGCAACTATCTTTTGAAGGCTCACGTTTTGGCTGATCGGCTCTTCATCAAGACTTACTAAAAGCTCTAAATTTGCCTTGCTTGGCGTGATCTGAGTGCTGTTTAAAAACTCCAACCCCTCTTTTAAATTTCTTTTTATATTTTTGATCTCGTTAAAAGTCTCATCATCAAGCAGTCCAAGCTCATGCCCATATCCGCCAAGCCTTAAAATGGCATTTTCCTCACGCAAAAGCAAGCGATACTCCGCCCTACTCGTAAACATCCTATATGGCTCTTTTGTCCCCTTTGTCACAAGGTCGTCTATCAAAACGCCGATATACGCCTCATCACGGCGCAAGATAAGCGGCTCTTTGTTATCCAGTGAAAGCGCTGCATTTATACCAGCCATTAGCCCCTGAGCCCCGGCCTCCTCGTATCCAGTCGTGCCGTTTATCTGCCCAGCCAAGTATAGCCCTTTTACTTTTTTTGTCTCAAGGCTATGTTTTAGCTGTGTTGGCTCGACGTAGTCGTATTCAATGGCGTATCCGTGCCTTACGATTTTGGCGTTTTCAAAACCCTTTACAGAGCGGAGCATCTGCACTTGCACCTCATAAGGCAGACTCGTTGAAAAGCCATTTATGTAGTACTCTGTCGCTTCAAGGGTCTGAGGCTCGATGAAAAGGTGGTGTCTGTCGCGGTCGCCAAAGCGGTTTATCTTATCCTCGATACTAGGACAATATCTTGGTCCGATACCCTCGATCTGACCTGTAAAAAGTGGTGCTTTGTCGAAATTTGAGCGGATTATCTCATGGGTGGTTTCGTTTGTATAGGCGATGTAGCACGGCAGCTGCGTTGGGGAGAAATTTTTAGTTCTAAAGCTAAATGCAACTGGCTTTGCGTCGCCATCTTGCTTTTCTAAAATTTCAAAATTTATCGTTTTTGCGTCGATCCTTGGGCATGTTCCAGTCTTTAACCTGCCTAAATTTAGCCCAAGCTCTCTTAGGCTAGAGCTTAGATCCTTTGCGCTTAGCTCACCCACGCGACCAGCTTCAAGTTTGTTAAATCCAACGTGGATTAGCCCGTTTAAAAATGTGCCAGTTGTAATTATCACCTTTTTTGCGTTATAGATGTTGTTTAGGTGGGTTTTAACGCCAGTTACTTCGCCATTTTCGCTTAAAATTTCAGTGGCGATCTCTTGAGAAATTTCTAAATTTGGAGTGTTTAAAAGCAAATTTCTCATATAAACGCGGTATCTATCCATATCGATCTGAGCGCGACTACCACGTACTGCTGGGCCTTTGCTCTCATTTAGCACACGAAACTGGATACCAACAGCATCAGTTGTAAGCCCCATTTGACCGCCAAGCGCGTCGATCTCTTTTACAAGATGCCCTTTTGCAAGGCCTCCGATGGCTGGGTTGCAGCTTGCAGCGCCTATTTGCTCGGCTAATATTGTGATCAGTAAAGTTTGTTTGCCCATTCTAGCAGCCGCAAGACTCGCCTCAATGCCAGCATGTCCGCCGCCAACGACGATGATTTCATAGTCCATGATAAATTTTTCCTTATTTTTGATGGGCAGATTTTATCAAAAAGCATATAAAATTTAAATTTTTTCAAAGAAATTTCATCACAAAATTTATGGTTAGAGTTTTTTATTAATGATATTTTAAATATTTTGCTGTTAGATTTACAAAATTTTAAATCCAAAAAGGCTTTATTCATGAGGAATTTACTAAAAGTCACTGGCTTTTTGCCCTACCTTGCGATCGCGTTTTTAAACGCAAGTGTCGATCTGGCGCACAAAATAACAATTCAAAACGTCCTTTTAAAGACCTACTCAGGCGACACGCTTTTTATCCTAACAGCCGTTATAAATGCGATGATCTTGCTTCCATTTATATTTTTATTTTCGCCTTCAAGCTTTATAAATGACAAATTTGCAAAGACAAAGGTTATTAGAATTTGCGCCGTCTTTGGCGTTGTTATCAGCGTTGCGGTGCTTATTAGCTACCTTTTGGGCGCTTTTGGCGTGGCATTTGCGCTCACACTCATACTAGCTGCTCAAAGCGCGATCTACTCGCCTGCAAAATATGGCATCATCAAAGCCCTCGTCGGTCCTGAGCGACTTGGCACAGCAAACGGCGTCATCCAAGCACTTACCATCGTAGCGATACTTGTTAGCTCATTTTTGTTTTCATTTATATTTGAAAATTTATACATCCAAGGCGAAAACTCAGAAGAAATTTTAAAAAGTGTCTATCCTATCGGCATCTTTTTGGTCGTATTTAGCGCACTTGAAGCATTTTTTGCCTACAAGCTACCTTATATCAGCGAAACGAACGAACAAAGCGGAGAATTTGAGCTTAAAAGATACATCAGCCTTAGCTACTTAAGAGAAAATTTAAAAGAGGCAAGATCAGATAAAAATATCTGGCTAAGCATCGCTGGACTTAGCATATTTTGGGGAATTTCTCAGATCATCATAGCAGCCTTCCCAGCTCACTACAAGGCGGTTTTCAATGACGATAGCTCTCTAGCGGTGCAGGCCATACTCGCAGTAAGCGCCATAGGTATCGCATTTGGCTCATACGTGGCTGGCTCTATGTCAAAGCTACACATCGAGCTTGGTATCGTGCCGATGGGCGCTATTGGTATATTTTTCTCGCTATTATTTTTTGCTTTTGGCTCAAATATCGGTGTAGTAAGCCTTAGTTCATTTGCATTTGGCTTTTTTGGCGGAATTTTCATAGTGCCACTAAATGCGATGATCCAGTACTTTGCCCCGCAAAAGAGCACTGGCAAGATAATGGCGGCAAACAACTTCTTGCAAAACGTCTCAATGCTGCTATTTTTAGCCATTGGCATAGGATTAGTTTATTTTGAAATTTCAACCACTGGGCTCTTTGTCTTTACAGCGCTTGTTTGCTTGATTGGCAGTTTTTACGCCATTTTACAGCTTCCACATCTCTTTACAAGGCTACTTTTACTGCCATTTTTAAAGACAAAGTACCGCTTTTTCGTTGAAGGACTTCAAAATTTACCGCAAAGTGGCGGCGCACTACTTCTTGGTAATCACATCAGCTGGATCGACTGGCTCGTGCTGCAAGCTGCAAGCCCAAGGGGCATAAGATTTGTCATGTATAGAACGATCTATAACAAATGGTATCTAAAGCAAATTTTTAAATTTTTTAAAGTGATCCCAATAGGCGCAGGCGCTAGCAAAGAGTCGATCGAGCTTGTGCGTGAGTGCCTAAAAAACGGCGAAGTGGTCGCACTTTTCCCAGAGGGACACATCAGCTACAACGGCCAGATAAATGAGTTTCAAAAGGGATTTGAGCTTATCATCAGAGATATAGAAGAAATTTGCATCGTGCCATTTTATCTTCGTGGCCTTTGGGGTTCGAGCTTTTCAAGAGCTAGTAAATTTTACAAAGACCTCACTTCTAAAAACGGCAGACGCGACATCATCGTCGCCTTTGGCAAACCAATAACCACATTTATAAACGCTGCAAAGATGAAGCAAAAGGTGCTTGAGCTTAGCTTCTCATCGTGGGAGAACTTTATCTCAAGACAAAAACCACTAATGAGCGAGTGGCTAAACAACGCAAAAGAGAGTAAATTTAAAGAGTGTGTGAGTGACAGCACTGGACTAAATTTAAGCAACTTGAAATTTATAACAGCTGTTTTAGTCTTTATCAAAATTTTCAAGCGCGAGCTAAAAGATGAGAAAAATATAGGTATCTTGCTACCTAGCTCAAGCATCGCAGCCATCGTAAATATGGCGCTTCTTGCAATGGGCAAAGTGAGCGTAAATTTAAACTACACGCTAAATGAGACCTCGCTAAATCACGCCCTAAGAAAGGCAAATATAAACACAGTGATCACATCTAGCAAATTTCTTGAAAAGCTCGCACTTAAGGGTTTTGATCTAAAAGATGCGATGAGTGGCAAGGCTAAATTTGCAGAAGATCTCTCAGCTAGTGTCTCAAAAAAAGAGAAATTTTTAGCGCTTTTAACGGCGTTTTTTGCTCCAACTTGGCTCATTAAGCTTTGCTATTTTAAGCGTGTAAGCTTAGAAGATACGGCTACCATTTTATTTAGTAGCGGCAGCGAGGGCGAGCCAAAAGGCATCGAGCTAAGCCACAAAAATTTACTTGCAAACATTAAGCAAATAAGCGAACTTCTAAATTTCAAAAAAGATGACGTCATCTTAAACTCACTCCCAGTATTTCACTCATTTGGCCTAACAGTCACCACACTCATGCCGCTTTGCGAGGGCATAAAAATGGTAAGTGTGCCTGACCCAACAGACGGAGCGACTATCGGCAAAATGGCTGCAAGACACAGCGCTAGCATCATCTTTGGCACCTCAACGTTCTTTAGGCTCTACACAAGAAACAAAAAGCTTCATCCACTGATGTTTCAAAGTGCCAGAATGGTCGTAGCTGGGGCTGAAAAGCTAAAACCTGAGATAAAAGACGAGTTTAGGCTCAAATTTGGCATAGAAATTTATGAAGGATATGGCGCGACCGAAACGGCGCCGGTGGCGGCTGTAAATATGCCAAATATCCTAGAAAAAGAGAGCCTAAAAGAGCTTACATTTAATAGACCTGGCAGCGTTGGCATGCCTCTACCTGGCACTATCATAAAAATAATCGACCCAGAGACGCTTGAAGAGCTAGAAACTGGCACAGACGGACTCATCGTGATCGGCGGCTCGCAGGTGATGAAGGGCTATCTAAACGACGAGGCCAAGACAAGCGAGGTCATCACGCACATTGATGGCGTAAGATACTATAAAACTGGCGATAAAGGCCACATAGACGAAAACGGCTTTGTCTTTATCGTCGATAGATACTCGAGATTTGCTAAAATTGGCGGCGAGATGATAAGCCTTGGAAGCGTCGAAGAAGAGCTTGCAAAAGTGCTTGGTAGCGATGTTGTTTTTAGCAGCGCAAACGTGCCAGATAGCAAAAAGGGCGAAGCGATCGCACTTTTAGTAAAAAGCGGCACAGAGCCTGAGAATATCGAGCAAATTTTAAAAGAGAGCAACTTAGCTCCGATCATGATGCCAAGCTATATATTCATCGTTGATGATATACCAACACTTGCAAGCGGAAAGGTTGATTTTAAGGGCGTTAAAGCTCTAGCGGTCTCACTTTTAGCGGAGTGAGGCGCCGCTATTTTATTTTTGTGATAAAATAGCGCCAAAATATCATATAGGTCGCAGTTGCGACTGACATTTGCATAAATCTTAAAAAATTTTCTTTTTTTTGCAAATTCCATTATTGATTTTATTTTTTCTATAAGGAGTTTTGTATGAAATTTTCTAGTGCTTTTAAATTTGGTGCAACCTTCGTAGTTGCCTGCTTATTCTCTTTAAATTCTGCCTCGGCAAATTCTTACGAGCAGATCAAGAAAGATGGCGTCATAAGGATAGCGACCGAGGGTGTTTATTCGCCATTTTCATTTCACAATGAAAAAGATGAGTTAATGGGCTATGACGTAGATATAGCAAGAGCTGTGGCTAAAAAACTAGGCGTAAAGCCAAAATTTATCGAAGCTTCATGGGATGCGATGCTTGCGGCATTTGATGCTGGCAAGGCTGACGTGGTATTTAACCAAGTTAGCATAACCGATGAGCGAAAGAAAAAGTATGACTACAGCGTGCCATATATGCTCTCTTACTCGGCCATCGTCGTGCATAAAGATAATAACGACATCAAAAGCTTTGCTGATCTAAAAGGAAAAAGAAGCGTGCATTCAGTAAATAGCATGTGGATACCAACCGTTGAAAAGTATGGCGCCAAGCTAGTTGTGGCCGATAGTTTGAGCGATCAGATAAATTTGATCATCACAAAAAGAGCAGATGATACGATAGATGATGCGGTGATGTTTTATGACTACATTAAACAACATCCAAATGCCCCTATAAAGATCATCGAAGCTGGCGACGAGCCGATGTATACGGCTGCGATTGTTAAAAAAGGTAACAAAGAGCTACTAAATAAGATAAATAATGCCCTAAATGAGCTTAGCAAAGAAGGAGTTTTAAGCGAAATTTCGCTTAAATACTTCGGCAAAGACATTTCTAAATAAGGAGAATCAATGAATTTTAAGCCCATTTTTGGCTTTATCGCAGGTGCTTTTTTAGCTTTAAATTTAAATGCTTCAACTATCAAAAAAGGCGAGCTTATAGTTGCAACTGAAGGCACTTACTCACCTTACTCATTTTATGACGAAAAGGGCGAGCTAGTAGGTTATGACGTAGATATCGCAAAAGCTGTAGCAAAGAAGCTAAATTTAAAGATAGAGTTTCTAACAGCTCCATGGGACGCGATGCTAGCAGCATTTGACGCTGGCAAAGCAGACGTGGTGTTTAATCAAGTTAGTATAAACGAAGATAGAAAGAAAAAGTATGACATGAGCGTGCCTTACACCATGCCATATCCTGTAATAGTCGTACATAAAGACAATAACGATATCAAAAGTTTTGCTGATCTAAAGGGCAAAAAAAGCGTGCACTCTGCAACTAGCAACTGGGCAGCGATAGCCGAGAAAAACGGCGCAACAGTGGTCGTAGCTGATGGCTTTAGCAAAGGCGTGGAGCTTATCATCTCAAAAAGAGCTGACGATACGATAAATGACAATGTCACATTTTTTGACTACATCAAACAACGCCCAAATGCACCGCTCAAGATCGCATACACTAGTAACGAGCCGATGCCAACAGCTACACTTCTTAAAAAGGGCAACACCGAGCTACTAGAAGCGATAAACAAAGCGCTTGATGAGCTAAAAGCCGAAGGCAAGATAAGCGAAATTTCGATGAAATATTTTGGAAAAGATATTTCAAAATAATTTTAAAGCCAATATTTTTATTGGCTTTACTTTTTGAGAACTAGGAGAAATTTTGAGCGAAAAAGATACAGATGTAACAAAAGACATAGGCTTTATAGATGAAACCATAATTGACAATATAAATTTTACGTATATTTCTGAAAGTAAAATTCACGGATTTGGACTTTTTGCTAATAAAAATTTAGATAGTGGCACAATACTTTGCTTTTTAGATGGACAAGTAATGAGTTGGGATCACTATGATGAAATAGCAAAGAATATAAATTTAGGAAAATATCAAAACTATATTTTTATGGAGTGGAATGCTCTTAGCAATAAAACATTACTTGTGCGAGCATTTAGGACAAAATATAGCTATATAAATCACTCAAGCGTGCCAAATGTAGAGATAAAATACAATCCAATTCGCATAGAAACAATAAAACAAATAAATAAAAATGATGAAATAGTTATAGACTACAACAAAGAACCATTAAAAAAAGAATACCTTGACGACAAAGAAAAAGGGTTTTTGTGATACATATTAAAACCACAATTATTCAACCAATAGAAATCAACACACAAACATTAATAAAGCTTTTTGATACAAAGATAAATATTGAAAATTTTAAAAAATATGAAAATATTAAAGCACCTTGTTGGAAACAAACTATGGATGAGCTTTTTAATCTATATAGTTCATTTATAATTTTAGATAACCAGCTTATAAATTCTAAAGCTTTAAAAGAAGAATTAAAAAATGATCATTTTAATATCAATGATAAATTTAATATATCTGATTTTATAGATGACAATGGTTTGCAAGCATATTTAATGTTTGACTACAGGCTATTTCAATTTTGTATAGTGCACGAGATAGACTTTGTTTTGCCACTAAATAATATAGAAAATGTCACTAGACATGAACAAGACAAATTAGATTTTTATAATTGTATTCGCAATATCTTCGTTAAAGAAACCAATAGCTCATATCTGCCGTCTATTATCTTAAATTTACAAAACAACCTGATCAAAGAGGCAAAAAAATTTATAGATGCAAATTTTAACCTCAAAGATAGTGTAGATAGCCTTAAAATACTAAATAATAGCGGAAATATAACAAATGTAGCTATCTTAGAAAACTTAAATGATAAAGAGTTCGAAAAATACTCAAATTATTTATTAAATTTAAATTCATTAGCTGAAAGAAATCAAAACTATAGTTCTCCTATAAAAATAAAATCAGTAAATTCAAAACATGATAATTTATACTTTTTCAATGGTCGCTTTCATACGATAATATTACAAAATCAAAAAGATAAATACAGATACATACCAATACAATTTCAAATGCAATACCTTTGGTTTTATTTATCTAAACAGATAAATTTAATACTCGAGTTTTACAATGACAATATTTTAAAAGATAACTCTATATCAAAAATATCAGAATACAGCGATAAAATCGATGCAATAATAAATAAAATTGAAAATCTAAATATTTTTAATCAAAAATTTAAACTTTCTATTGAAGCTGATAGTAAAATTTACCACGCAATAGAAGAAAAATGGAATATAGAAAATATGATCAAAACTTCAAACGAATATGTTGTCTATTTTAAAGATTATCTAGCAAGAATTTACACCAAGAAAAGCTCCAAAATGGAGCAAAGACAAAATAAGATACTCTTATTTATAACTTTATTTCAATTCATTGCGCTTCTAAGTGTTTGGAATGATTATCTAAATTTATTAAGCGTTGAATTTTTAGAAAAAGCAAAAGGCATATTGCCATTATTTGGTTCAGAGAGTAATCTAGAAGCTTTCAACATATATCTACCAATTATATTTTTCATAATAATTTTATGTATGTTTTTTTATATCTTCAAAAATAAGGAATAGCTAAGGCAAAAATGGAAAATTTAGATAGAGTGATCGAGCTTGTTTCAAGCTCGACGCTACCGATGATCATCGCACTTTTAAAAGTGACGATCCCACTTACTTTGCTCTCGTTTTCGCTAGGGCTTGTCATCGCCATTATCACAGCAGTAGCAAGGCTTTCAAGTATAAAAATTTTAAAATTTATATTTGCCACCTATGTTTGGATATTTCGTGGCACGCCGCTTCTTGTGCAGCTTTTCATCGTATTTTACGGACTTCCTAGCATCGGTGTCACGCTTGATACTTGGAGTGCTGCTACTATCGCATTTAGCCTAAACGTGGGCGCTTATGCGTCTGAGTCTGTAAGGGCTGCCATACTTTCTGTGCCAAAAGGTCAGTGGGAGGCTGCCACATCGCTTGGCATGACGCACTATCAAATTTTAAAGCGCATCATCGCGCCTCAAGCAGTGAGGATCTCACTCCCTCCGCTTTCAAACACATTTATAGGCCTTGTTAAGGACACTTCACTAGCAGCTTCTATAACGATGGTAGATATGTTTATGGTCGCTCAAAGGATCGCAGCAAGGACCTTTGAGCCACTCATCCTCTACATCCTAGCAGCACTCATCTATCTAGTAGTTTGCACACTTTTAACCTATCTTCAATCAAGGCTTGAAAAAGCTGTCTCAAGGTATGTCTAATGGCTATAAATTTTAAAAATATAAGCAAATCTTACGGCGATCATTTGGTGCTAGATAACATAAACACAAGCTTTAAAGAGGGGCAAACGACCGTGATAGTTGGCTCATCTGGTTGTGGCAAATCAACGCTTCTTAGATGTATAAATTTACTTGAGATCCCACAAAGTGGCACTTTAGAGGTAGATGATAGGAGTGTAAATTTTAAAGAGAAGCTTAGCTCAAAAGAGCTTTTAGAAATTCGCAAAAAAACAGGCATGGTCTTTCAAAGCTTCAACCTCTTCCCGCACCTAACAGCGCTTCAAAATGTCACAGAAGCTCCGATCTACGTTCAAAAAAAGGATAAAAACGAGGCGATAAAAGAGGCAAAAGAGCTTTTAGCTAAAGTGGGGCTTAGCCACAAAGAAGATACCTATCCAAACAGGCTCTCAGGCGGACAAGCGCAGCGTGTAGCCATCGCTAGAGCACTAGCTGTAAATCCATACTTTTTGCTACTTGATGAGCCTACAAGTGCGCTAGATCCAGAGCTTGAGGCTGAAGTTTTAAAGGTCATCTTATCTCTTGCAAAAGAGAAAAAGTCTATGATCATCGTCACTCATAATATGAATTTTGCTAGAAAGATAGCTGATAGAATTTTGTTTTTGGATAAAGGAGTGATTGCGTTTGATGGCTTGGTAGATGAGTTTTTTAACAGCCAAAATGAGAGGATAAAAAGCTTCATCTCGGCTATGGATATATAAATTTAGCTAGAAGATCTAGCTAAATTTAACTATGCAAAGTATGGTTTTATCTGCTCGATCCAAGCTGAAATTCTACCCTCAGTCTTGTCACTTTGGTTATCAGCATCAAGCGCTAGACCTACAAATTTACCATTTCTTACGGCATCAGAGCCATCAAATGTATATCCATCAGTGCTAACCTCGCCCACTACTTTTGCACCTGCTTTTACGACCTCATCGTAAAGCTTTGCCATGCCGTTACAGTACTCATCTGAGTAGCTCTCGCTATCGCCCATACCAAAAACAGCGACCGTTTTACCGCTTAAATTTAACGCTTTAAAGTCAAACGCGTCCCAGTCATCTTGAAGATCGCCACTGCCCCAGGTCGATGTGCCAAGGATGAGCTTATCAAAGCTATTTATCTTTGCTGCGTCCACATCAGAGACGTTTAAAAGCTCGTTTTCAAGCCCCAAACCCTCGCTTATAAGCTTTGCTGCATCTTCGGTATTTCCCATGCTACTTCCATAAACTATACCTATCATTTTTATCCTTTTTAAAAAATTTTACTAATAATCGTATAAGGCACGAGCTTTATGCACCCTCTTGCAAAGCAGTGCCTAACCTCAACATGCCGCCTAAATTCCTCATTTCTAGGGCAGACGATATAAACCATCTCGCACTCACTACCAAGCGCGCAAACGGCTGCATCGATGTCGTCGTTTAAATTTCTCATATCATCAAAGCTCACCCTTTTAAAGCTTGGCATGACGCTGAGTAAATTTTTGCCATTTTTTTTGACCGAGATGACGCCGCCGTTTAGCACGACCTCTTTGTCCTGATGGCGGAGGCGTATTTTATCATAAACAAACTGGCAAAACATCTGCCCTGCGTCAATGAAAAACTCAAATTTCCCGCTTTTATAAAGCATCTTTATCATCTTTGCAGCTGCCATCTTTGGCTCTTTCGCTACAAATTTCAACGCTTTAAAGTCATTTTTCAAATAAGCATTTATGATGATGTTTGAAGGCATGCAAAAGCTATCAACTGGTTTGAAATTTAAAAATTTCTCACGCAGCAAGAAATTTATCCTAGCCTCAAAAATATCTTTGAAATTTAGAAATTTAGCGTAAGAAAGCGGGATCTTTAGCTCGCCCTCAACGCCAACATTATAAAGTGCGATGAAAATTTTCGCACGTGAAAGCTTGTCAAGCTTTGCAAAAATACTTGGAGTTATTTCGCCAATATCTGATAAAAACCCGAACTTCATCGATTATTCTTTGCATCCAAATTCCTTATCTAGGCCAAAGACCTTACAATACTCGCAAAATACGCAACTAACGCTTCTTTTAGCACAAACGATAGGGATATTTCTCTTTTTTGCTTGAGTTTTAATGGTCTTCATCGTGTTGTGATTTAAAAAGCTAGTGAGCATCACCACGCACTCGGTGTCTTGTGGGATCGGCTTGCGATTTACGCGGTTTTCGTTTCTAGCGTCCCAGTGCTCTATCTTCTCAGCCCCCAAATCATGCAAAACAGCCTTAATAGGCGTGATCTCATCTGCTCCGATAACTAAAACTGACATAACAAGCTCCTAAAATTTATTCGTTTTCTGATAACGATTATAAAAAAGCTTAGCTAAAATTATTCTTAGTTATGATATTTATTATCACTTATTTGTAGAAATTTGTAACGTTTTTGGTTGTTTAAAAAGGCTAAATTTAATTAGCCTTTTTAAATTTAACCGCCGCAACGAGAAAGATGACAAGCCCAACCGCTGCAAAAAGGCTACCAACGTTGCCGATATTTTGCTCTCCAAGGCGAACTATCGTCTGATGTCCTATGAGTGCGCCAGCTCCTATGCCGATATTGTAAATAGCCGAGTATATCGCCATCGCAGCGTCTGTGGCGTTTGAGGCTAAGCTTAGCACCTTTATCTGAAAGCTCATATTTATCCCAGCTATGCCAAGCCCCCAGATAAAGGCAAGCACAAGCATCAAGCTCTCGTTTATAGCGATCAAATTTAGTTCCAGCAAGCAGGCTAAAATGATCGCTATTGAGATAGCTGTAAAAGCATTTGGTATGAGCTTATAAAATTTAGAGAAAAGCACGCTTGCTACGATGCCAGCGACGCCAAACAAAAGCAAAAATATGGTGATAAATTTACCATCAAAACCGCTTATGTCTTTAGCAAACGGCTCGATGTAGCTATAGGTGCTAAAATGCGCGCTGATAACGATAGCAGTTAGCAAAAATATCACCATCAAAAAGCCATTTCTTGCTAACTCTGGTAGGCTTTTTAGCGAGCCTGAGTTTTTGCTAGGCAAAAGTGGCAAAATTTTATATAGCCAAGCGCCAACCCCCACAGCAAAGATCCCTATCAGCCCAAATGTGACACGCCAGCCCAAGCTATCGCCTAAAATCCTGCCAAGTGGCAAGCCAAGTATCATCGCCATCGATGTGCCAAGTGCCAAAAGTCCCAGAGCTTGCGAGCTTTTATTGATAGGTGCGACCCTGACGGCAAGCGAGGCGGTGATCGACCAAAATACGGCGTGTGAGATGGCTATTAGCACGCGAGCTATGACTAAAACCGTGAAATTCCAAGCAACCGCGCAAAGTGCGTGAGAAGCGACAAAAATGATAAAAACCTTTAAAAGTAGTGACCTTCGCTCTAAATTTGCAGTTAAAAGCATAAATGGTAGCGAGAGTATCGTCACACTCCACGCATATATCGTGATGATGAGCCCAGTATCAGCCGTACTCATGCCAAAATCCTTCGCCATATCGCTTAAAAGCGGCACTGGGACAAATTCTGTCGTGTTAAATATAAAAGCTGCAAAAGCTAGTGCTATAACCCTTAGATAGGCTATTTTATGGACATTTATCAAAATTTTATCCTTTTTACTTTGCCTCTACAATATTAAAATTTGACTTACATCTTAGTTATTTATAAATTTTAATTTTTTAATGATAGAGATTAATGACAAATTTTGGATTATTTCCTTATAATAAAGCCATTTTTAAGATAATTTTAAGGCGGAAATATGTCAAAAATAATGAAAACTATGGACGGAAACGAGGCCGCAGCTTACGCGTCATACGCATTTACCGAAGTAGCTGGAATTTACCCTATCACTCCTAGCTCGCCTATGGCTGACTACACTGACCTTTGGGCAGCGCAGGGCAAGAAAAATTTATTTGGTATGCCAGTAAAAGTGGTCGAAATGCAAAGCGAAGGCGGCGCAGCTGGCACGGTGCATGGCTCGCTACAAGTTGGTGCGCTAACTACGACCTACACAGCTTCTCAAGGCCTACTTTTAAAAATCCCAAATATGTATAAGATCGCAGGCCAGCTCCTCCCTGGCGTCATCCACGTCTCAGCTCGCTCTCTAGCAGCGCAGGCTCTTTCAATATTTGGCGACCACCAAGACATCTATGCCTGTCGTCAAACTGGCTTTGCTATGCTAGCAAGCGGCTCAGTGCAAGAGGTGATGGATATCGCTGGCGTGGCGCATTTAGCAGCGATTAAGGGCAGAGTGCCATTTTTACACTTCTTTGACGGCTTTAGAACGAGCCATGAAATTCAAAAGGTCGAGGTGCTTGACTACGCGCACTTTGATAGACTGCTAGACCGCGAAGCGTTGCAGAAATTTAGAGACAATGCACTAAATCCAGAGAGCCCAAAAACTCGTGGCACAGCGCAAAATGACGATATATATTTTCAAACACGAGAGCTAAGCAACCGCTTCTATGACACAGTGCCAGATATCGTAGCAAACTACCTAGCTGAAATTTCAAAGATCACTGGCCGTGACTACAAGCCGTTTAACTACTACGGCGACCCGGAAGCGACACGCGTCATCGTGGCTATGGGCTCAGTGACGCAAACTCTTGAAGAGGTCGTGGACTATCTAAACGCAAAAGGCGAAAAGGTGGGCATCATCAAGGTGCATTTGTACCGCCCATTTAGCATAAAGTACCTATTTGACGTGATGCCAAAGAGCGTGAAAAAAATAGCCGTCCTTGACCGCACAAAAGAGCCTGGCAGCCTTGGCGAGCCACTATATCTTGATATAAAAGCAGCGTTTTACGGCCAAAAGGACGCACCAGTCATAGTTGGCGGCAGATACGGCCTAAGCTCAAAGGACGTCGATCCTGCGCAGATGCTAGCTGTATTTGAAAATTTAAACCAAAACGAGCCAAAAGACGGCTTTACGGTTGGTATCGTCGATGACGTGACATTTACGTCGCTACCAACTGGAGAGAAAATTTCACTAAGCGACGAGAGCGTTAAAGAGTGCTTATTTTACGGCCTTGGCGCTGATGGCACCGTGGGCGCAAACAAAAACTCGATAAAGATCATCGGCGATAAAACCGACCTTTACGCGCAGGCATATTTTGCCTACGATAGTAAAAAATCAGGCGGCTACACACGCTCGCACCTTCGCTTTGGCAAAAAGCCGATCCGCTCGACTTATCTCGTCTCAAACCCGCACTTTGTGGCTTGCTCAGTCGCGGCATATCTTGAAATTTACGATGTAATTGATGGCATCAGAGAAAACGGCACATTTTTATTAAACTCTATCTGGGACGCAGAGCAGACCATAGCGAAGCTGCCAAATAAAGTTAAGAAAATTTTAGCTAGCAAAAATATAAATTTCTACATCATAAACGCAACCAAACTAGCGCACGACATCGGTCTTAAAAACCGCACAAATACCATAATGCAGTCGGCATTTTTCAAGCTTGCTGACATCATACCATTTGAAGATGCGCAAAAATACATGAAAGAGTACGCTCACAAAGCCTACGCTAAAAAGGGCGAAGCGATCGTGCAGATGAACTACAACGCTATCGACGTTGGCGCAAATGGGCTCATAAAAGTGCCAGTCGATCCTGCGTGGACAAATTTAGCAGATGATGAACAAAAAGATGAAAAATACATCGGCAACAGCTTCATCGAAAACGTCGTAAAACCGATAAATGCGGCTCGCGGTGATAGCCTACCAGTCTCAGCCTTCATAGGATACGAGGACGGACACTTTGAAGCTGGCACGACGGCTTACGAGAAACGCGGCGTTGGCGTCATGGTACCAAAATGGATCGAGCAAAACTGCATCCAGTGCAACCAGTGCGCATTTGTCTGCCCACACGCTGTCATCAGGCCATTTTTGATAGACGAAAACGAGCTTAGCGCAGCCCCAGATGGCGTAAAAGAGCACAATTTAGAAGCCAAAGGCAAAGAGGTCAAGGGACTAAAATATAAAATCCAAGTAAGCCCGCTAGACTGCACCGGCTGCGAGCTGTGCGCGCAAAACTGCCCAAGCAAAGAAAAATCGCTCGTCATGGTGCCGCTTGAAGAAGAGCTAGGCAAAAACGAACAAGAAAACGCTGATTATCTATTTAAAAAGGTCGCTTATAAAGACGATCTCATGAACAAAGAGAGCGTTAAAGGCGTTGGCTTTGCTAAGCCGCTCTTTGAATTCCACGGCGCTTGCCCGGGATGTGGCGAAACTCCGTATATCACGCTTATTACAAGGCTCTTTGGCGAGCGTATGATCGTGGCAAACGCGACTGGTTGTAGCTCAATATATGGCGGCTCAGCCCCATCTACTCCATACACCACAAATGACGAAGGCAAGGGCGTTGCGTGGGCAAATTCGCTATTTGAAGATAACGCCGAGTTTGGCATGGGTATGAACGTAGCGATGGAGACTATGCGCCACCGCATTGAAGATATAATGAGAAACAATATAGATAGCGTGCCAAACGCACTTTCAGCGCTTTACAACGACTGGATAAATTTCAAAAATGATGGCGAAAAAACACAAGAGATCACGAAAAATTTATTGCCTATTTTAGAGCAAAATTTAAGCGCGCCAGGCGTTAAAGAAATTTTAGAGCTTAAGAAATTCCTAGTCAAAAAGTCCCAATGGATCATCGGCGGCGACGGCTGGGCGTATGACATCGGCTTTGGCGGACTTGACCACGTGCTAGCAAGCGGCGAGAACGTAAATGTGCTAGTGCTTGACACCGAAGTTTATTCAAACACTGGCGGCCAAAGCTCAAAATCAAGCCGCGCAGGCTCGATAGCGCAGTTTACAGCCAGTGGCAAGCCAGCTCAGAAAAAGGACCTTGGCTACATCGCGATGACTTACGGCAACATTTTCGTAGCGCAGATCAACTCAAACGCAAGCCAAGCAAACGTGATAAAAGCGATCGCAGCGGCTGAAGCGTATGATGGCCCAAGCCTCATCATCGCCTACTCTCCGTGCATCGCTCACGGCATCAAAGGCGGCTTGTCACAGTCAGGCGGCCAGGGCGAACTCGCTACAAAATGCGGATACTGGCCGACATACCTATACGATCCGCGCCTTTTAAAAGAGGGACAAAATCCGCTTAAAATCACTTCAAAAGAGCCTGATTGGTCACTTTATGAAGAGTTTTTGCTAAACGAAGTTCGCTACAACTCGCTTAAGAAAACCAACCCTGAGCATGCAGACGAGCTATTAGCTAAAAACAAGGCCGACGCGCAAAGACGCTACCGCCAGCTAAAACGCCTTAGCCTAGCAGACTTTAGCGACGAAATCAATTAAATTTTAGGTGCTTTTGCACCTAAAATTTACTCTAGCAGCTAGAATACATCTTGCTTGAAATCTTTTTAAATTTAATACTGAATATCTCGTCAAAGGCAAAATGACGCTCCTTAAGATCGCCCATCATATATGAAAAATAAAATTTCTTCTCCACAAAAGCCACTTCACTGGCTATGATCTCTCCAAGAGCGCTATCATCTATATGAAAATTTTTAAAAAGGGCACTTAGCTCGTAGTAGCCATTTTGCAAGTCTCCGATGTAAAATTTAACCCTAGCGCCGCTTTTCATAAGGGCAAAAGATACTATCTTTGCGTCACTAAAATTTATATCTACAAAAATTCTCTCAAGCGTCTTTAGCTCGCCATAAAAAGACCTTATATACGAGCCATAATCCTCTATCCTCTTTTCAAACCCATCATCGTCTAGATCGCCACTTATCCAACCCTTATCGAAAAACCTCATCTTGCACCAAGGCACTGCAGCTCCTTAAATTTAACTTCTAAAGCAAATTTTATATATCATTATCTAAAATTACCCATAAATTTAAAAGGTAAAATATGAGCCAAACACACCCTTTTAAGCCAATCTTTGATAAAAACTCTAAAATTTTGATCCTAGGCTCATTTCCCTCTGTCATATCTCGTAAATTTGGCTTTTACTATACAAATCCGCAAAACCGCTTTTGGAGGGTGTTAGCTGCGATTTTAAACGCTGCCGTGCCAGAAAGTACGGACGAAAAGATAAAATTTTTACTTTCTCATCACATCGCGATATATGACGCGGCGATATCATGCGAGATAGAGGGCTCAAGCGACGCAAAAATGAGCAAGATCATACCTGTAAATTTAGAGCCGATTTTTAGCGGCGCGCGCATAGCACAGGTATTCGCAAACGGCGGCAAAGCTTATGAAATTTGTAAAAAATACTTAGAAGATGAGATCATAAAAGCGACAAAAAACGAGGTAACAAAACTACCATCAACCAGCCCTGCAAATGCTAAATTTAGCTTTGAAAAGCTCAAATGCGAATGGAAAGTAGTAGCAAATACATTAAGAGATAGCTAAAATTTAGCTAATTTGCTTGTCTGTTATTACAAATGCCAAAATATAAAACTAGAATATAGCTCCTTACTCAACCTCTAACTTAACCTCTTTACTATCTAGTCCAACTCTTTGTTTTACTTCGTTAAATTTTTGGATAAATCTGTTTTTATTCTCACTATCTATCAAATTTATTCCGCTTTTTATAGATGATGCTCTTTGTATATTGCTATCTCTTGCATAAATTTTGCATGGCTCTATATATGATCTATCTTTGCCATCTATGCTTTGGTAGCATGTCTCACTTAGCTTATCATCTTCATATATATCTATATCACCACTGCTTAAATTCGAGTTTATATAGTACGTTCCTTTAGGCATATGCTCTACTTTCTCATCTTTGCTCTCTTTATCAAAGATACCGCCAGACAAGCTTGTATCAAAGCACATAGTGGCATCAGTATGCCCAAACTCATATATACAAAGCTTGCCATTAGAGTATTTTAAATAGATAGGTGCTTTTATATCTACTCTAATATGTGTCTTTCCAAATTTAGTCTTAAACGCAGGTAATCTTAGATAGGCAAAAAACATTATGATATGGTTGCCATGATTTAGTCTTTTTAGTAACTCTTTATCTTTTATATCATCTTTTGGGCTAAAGGTGATCTTTTTACCTTTAAATTTCTCTTCGCTTAAATTTATCGCCCCTGCTACCTTATCTACCATAACCTCACTATTATATTTATCCTCTCTTATCACCTTATATGCCCAGCTTACCTCTTTGTAGTCATCATCTCCCTTATTTGGTAGATAAACAGCCTCTAAATTTAAAGTATCATTTGTGGTTAGATTTGTAGCGCTAGTGTTTTCTAAGGTATTTAACCTTATCTCAGTTATATTTTTTTGATAAACGACCGTAGATACTTTGATGTTAAACTCAGCACCCCCATCTTTTTTATCTTTACTAGCCAAAGTTACAACAGCAGTATCTTCTTTGGCATGTATCTCGCCAGTGTCATACCTTTTGCTTAGATCAAATGTAGCTATGATAAATTTTGAAGTCTTTTTAAAGCCTGAAGAGTTTTTGTCTAAATTTATATTTATTCTAAATTTAGCCGTATATGAGTTTTTAGAGCTACTATTACTATCTGCGTCTTTATCATCGTTTTTCTTTAGGTAGTAAGAGGGATAGACCCTTTTATCTTCACCATTATGAAGATATACCTCTTTTATATCACAGCTTTTGCCCTCTTCATCTTCTATGATTAGATTAGTGACCACTAAGTGGAAATTTCCTTCGCTTTTAGTTGAGATACTATCAGTAGTATCTGGTAGCCTTAGCTTTATATCAAACATACTTGAAGCCTTGTCGCTTCTTATACTATAGCTGTTTTCTTTGGCGAAATTTAAGAGATTAAAGCTCATTTTTTCAAAGAAGTTAAGAGTTATTACATTGCCACTATTAAAGGCGTATCCCTCATCTTGTGATATGAAAATGTCGTTAGTATTTTTGTAGATGATGGTTTCACCATTTGTAGAAGGCTTTATAAAGCTTATCTCTTCATCTCTTGAGTTTTTATTAGGCTCTCTTACGTCTTGCTTATAGTCCATAAGCACTATCTCGCTCTCACTACTATTTCCATTTGGATTTAAATTTGAACAATCAAGCGATGTATTATCCGCTAAGACGATAGTAAAGGTTGTGTTTTTTGGTTGGATAGGCATTACAGGAAGAGCTGAAGCTGTTGGATATATAAGCAAGATATTTCTCTTAGCTTCAGGCCTAAACTCACCATTTTCTGCTCTTATCTTTAAGAGCTTATTTATCCTTGAGATATTATGGCTATTATCATCTTTTGTGGTGATCACATAGATATCTTCTAGTTTAAAGCTCTTTTGGGTGACATCTTTTAAAAGGGCATTTATCTTATCTGCGAAAAATTGCAAGATAGTGTTGTATTTTCTGTAGTGTTCGTTAAAGTCAGCATTACCACTTGAGTAGCCAGCTATAGTTCTATTACCTTTAAATTCCTTAGTAGTCTCATAAGCTATAGCGTTTTGTAGATAGGTTATAGATGGCTCATCTTTATCTTTTATCTTTGCTACATTTAAAAGAGAGAATAGATCCAAACACTCTTCAAAGGATATTGCGTTTATGCTTATGTCTATTAGGGTATTTTGCTTAACCGCATTATTGTTAGCATTACTTTCAAAAAGTCCAAATTCATTCGACTCTATAAATCTTCGTTTGGCTATGCCTATCTCATTATCACCATTACTCTTATACCTTATCTCATACCAAGCTCCAAAGCGGTTTTTAGCTCTTAAGTGAGCTTTTAGACCGTCTCCTACAAGGCTTGGATTATTATATGTCATGCTCATTAGAGCTATATATTCTTTACTACCTATGCTATATTTATCTATTTTACTCTCTTGCGGGCTTATAGAGGTATAAGCTAGTTTTTTATTTAGACCATCTCTAAATATTTCAACAACCTCTGGCAATATATTAATGATTTGATCATCATCTAGCTCAAATTTTCCAAATTTCGTGCTCTTTTTATCTTCTGTTTTTATACCCTCTAGATATTCTGATACCTTAGATCTTAAATTTTCATCAGTTTTTACCCCTACTCCATTAATGGTATTAAGTAACCCAGTAAATTCTTCTTCACTCATCTTAGGATCAGAGTAGATCTCGTCACAAACTTTTTTAGTATCTCTTTTAAGGTCACATTAAAACCACAACCTATGGTGGCAATATTTTTACCATCATAATATAGTTTTTCTCTAAAGCCTTCAGCTTTTTCTAATGTATCTCCTAGCTCATTTTTAAAATTACTAGCATTTCTCTCATTGATTGGCATTAAAACTCCTTGAACTGATCAAGATACTCTCTTATAAGCTTAGTATCATTTCTATCTTTAAATCTGCTTTGGATAGGCATTCTACAAACTAAACGATTTCCACTACCTTCCGCAGCATAAACCCTAAAGAAAAATTTATCAGCTACCATAAAAGTTAGCACATTAGGAAAATTACTTGAATCTATATATTCTCCAAATTTATCTTTTCTCTCTTTTCCATGTAAATTTGAAGCATATAGTATTCTTACCATTCCATCTGAAAGTATATTTGCATCATAGCTTTTATCGGTAGCATATATTCTATTACTAAAGCCACCTATATCATTTTTTATTGTCTTTTTATAGACTTCTGTTGCAAAATCAGCATAATTTTCCTTTACAAAATAGTCTAATCCTCTCTTTTTAAACTCCTCCTTGGTCTCTTCTACCTCTTTAAATTTAAGTCCAGACTCTGGTTTTTTCCCAGGTCTTATATACTCACCATCCAAAAAATCACTAAACTGCAAACTAGACTGTCTGCAATAAGGCTTATATGTTTTACTTCTTAGATCATATATATCTTTTTCTTCTCCGCCTATGCCTACGCACATGATAAAGCTTCCAACTGGAGCAAAGTCAAGCTTAGTGTAGTAGTAGTTCTTGGTGGTGTTTAGCTCTCTTTTTGCAACATCTTCATCAAGAGCATCGATTAGAAATTTCTCATAAAACTCTTTATCTTCTCCATAAGGTGGATTATCTTTATTTACGGGCTTTGGGGAGTCCATCCAGAATTTTTGAGTAAAGTAGTTATAGCATAGATCATTTGTGCTATTTTTATCATTTATTGAAAAACCTGTTCTCCAATCGTATCTTGGTACTATAGATTGTATTCTATTAACATATCTACTAAAGACACAGCTATTAAATTCTTTTTCATCTTTTTTTGTATTGCAATACCTATCTCTATACTTAACCCAGTCGATCTGACTTTGTTTTAGCTTTTCTAAATATGGCTTTATCTCCTCTTTAGCTTCTTCATTCATATAAGCAAGGTCATATTTACCCATCATTAGATCATAAGCTTTTTGCATATCTCTATCTACTCTTGATATATCTTCATCAGAACATATTAGCTTTTCTACTCTTGTTTTAGCTTTAGAGCAATCAAAGCTAGGCTGGATACGATCGTTTGAGTAAAGATGTGACGAGATTAGTAGTATTGACATAACTATAAAATTTTTCATTAAAACTCCTTAAACTGCTCAAGATACTCTCTTATAAGCTTAGTATCATTTCTATCTTTAAACCTGCTTTGGATAGGCATTCTACAAACCAGATAATTTCCGTATTTATCCATATAAACTCTAAAAAAGAATTTATCAGCAACTATAAAAGCTGGCGAATTGGAATGACCATTGGAATATGTATACTCTCCAAATTTTTCCTTTCTTTTTTCCCACTCTAAATTTGAAGCATATATTATTCTTACCATCCCATCTGAAAGTATGTTTGCATCATAGCTTTTATCGGTACTATATATTGCATTACTAAAACTATCTGCATCATTCTTTATTGCTTTTTTATAGACCTCTGTTGAAAAGTTATCATCCTTTTTATAGTCTAAGCCTCTTCTTTTAAACTCTTCCTTGGTCTCTTCTACCTCTTTAAATTTAAGTCCAGACTCTGGTTTTTTCCCAGGTCTTATATACTCACCATCCAAAAAATCACTAAACTGCAAACTAGACTGTCTGCAATAAGGCTTATATGTTTTACTTCTTAGATCATATATATCTTTTTCTTCTCCGCCTATGCCTACGCACATGATAAAGCTTCCAACTGGAGCAAAGTCAAGCTTAGTGTAGTAGTAGTTCTTGGTGGTGTTTAGCTCTCTTTTTGCAACATCTTCATCAAGAGCATCGATTAGAAATTTCTCATAAAACTCTTTATCTTCTCCATAAGGTGGATTATCTTTATTTACGGGCTTTGGGGAGTCCATCCAGAATTTTTGAGTAAAGTAGTTATAGCATAGATCATTTGTGCTATTTTTATCATTTATTGAAAAACCTGTTCTCCAATCGTATCTTGGTACTATAGATTGTATTCTATTAACATATCTACTAAAGACACAGCTATTAAATTCTTTTTCATCTTTTTTTGTATTGCAATACCTATCTCTATACTTAACCCAGTCGATCTGACTTTGTTTTAGCTTTTCTAAATATGGCTTTATCTCCTCTTTAGCTTCTTCATTCATATAAGCAAGGTCATATTTACCCATCATTAGATCATAAGCTTTTTGCATATCTCTATCTACTCTTGATATATCTTCATCAGAACATATTAGCTTTTCTACTCTTGTTTTAGCTTTAGAGCAATCAAAGCTAGGCTGAATTTTTTCACTTGAGTAGAGGTTTGATGTGATTAGTAATGTGGATATAACAATAAGTTTTAAATTTTTCATTAGAGTTCCTTTTATTCTGATAATGAAATCTTGTTATTGTATCTATTATGAGATTTATTAATCATAATTTAAAAGCTTATTTTAACGCAAATCATCCACTATTTCGTATTTGTCGCCATATTTTTAATATAATTCGCTTAGATAACTTAGCACCTACTTTTTATCTAGTTCTCTATACAAACAAGGATTTGTTGAGCCCGTCCTATAAATTTAAATTCTACCTTTCTAAATATTTATGGCCACTTATGGTCTATATCCACATACTGCACCATCTTTTTCATGGTCTTGACATATATATTCTTTTTCAGCGCAAGCTGTAAAAACAAATGCTAACAAAGCAAACATGATTAATTTTTTTATTTCCATTTTATCTCCTTTGATTTTGTATTAAATAATAACCCATGCTGACGCATCTTTTGTCTATCCATTGATCTATACTCAAAATTTTAGATTCTTTATTGTCATCATCTACACTCGTAACAATACCGCATCCCGACAAAAATAAGATAATAAATAAAAATCTTATCTGTAACCACACTGTACCATACCTCCTTTGTCATTGTCTTTTCGTTTTTACATTACTTTATGAGCCAGTAGTCGCTAAATTTGAAATATCCTTAAGCTTCATTTTCTTAGTACCTTGCCTTCTTTGCTACTTAAAATCAATTAAATAAGCTTCTGCAACTTCATAAATTTTTCTTTTTGTTTAGAACCCGAAATATATTGATCTATTTGTGAATATAAAAGTGGCAGTTTTTGAAGATCGCTAGTTAGTATCTCAAAATCATTTTTGACACAGAACGATATGATAAATTTTAAAATATCCTTATATTCACTAGTGAAATTTATACGCAGCAATGCCCCATCTACCAATCCATTGTTGTCAAAAGAGATCTGCAGGCAGCTATCCTCTAGATTGCCATAAATGTCCAAGCTGTCCGACCATGATTTTACTTGTGGCAAAATAGAAGCAACACTATTAAAAATTTCTTTATTAACTGATACTTTATGCCAAAGGATAGAATCATCAAATGTTTTTAAATTTAAAACCGCCTCATCGCTGTTACTCGGTAAAATGTAAAAATCACATTGCCAAATCGCCAATACTAACTCCTTTTATGAATATAGTTTTACAGCATAAAAATTGCCATTGCTATTTTTGCATACAACAGTATCATCAAAACTAAATTCTAGCATCTCATCAAGTTTTTCAAAATCGGTCTTATCTACTATCTTAAAGATATTTTCCTTTAAATAAACTGCTTTGACTGGACGCCAAACAGGTATATCTTCATTTAGTATTTTTACATAAATATTAGTAGTCATATTTAACTCATTTTACTCATATTCTTCTTCTAATTGGCAACTGAAATTTTCTATATCTATTTTAATACCAAATTTTTCAAACAGTATCTTGTTTATCTCTGGCGTTATATCGTAGGCTCCACTTAGGTATTCATTCCCATTTTCATCTAATTGGATATGTTTTTCATATGGATATACATTTAATAAAACATTCTCAATATCATTTAACGTACAATTTTCAATAGGGATAGATTTTACAGAACTATCATCAAATTTATTATAATAAATAACACAAATATTAGATTCTGGTTTAGATTTCACTTTTTGCACCCCTACCCATTAGCCTCTCCCAAATGCCTACCTTTATTATCAATATGCTACCAGCATAAGACTACATAAATCGCCAGTATTTTGTTGATGTAAATTTCTAGCACTTTGAGTAATAACTAATTTTTACATCTTTTTTAGCCTACTTTAAAGACTCTCCGCTTGTTCCAGAATTTCTATTTTTGTTATTGCCCCTCGAATCCACCAGCTTAAGACTCATAAAAGTATTATTTATATTCACACATCAATTTGTTTAAATTTACAAAAAAAAGAACAAGCAAGATAGCAAATATCAACTATGAGCTGAAGACATAAACAAGCAAATGCGATATAGAGTAAATTTCTATCACCTAGGTCGTATGCAAAAAATTGAGGAATGTTTATAAAATTTGTCAGGATGATCATTATAGCACCAAGAAAAACGAAAAAATACCTAATAATAAACTTTCTGCCCTTGTTTTTAGACTCTTTTAGCCAAAAAATCAAAAATATAAAACTTGCGACAGATCCGCAAATTAGACCAATATTATTAAAAGCCAACGTTATCTCCCATCAAAAAAACAGTAACTATCAGAAATATATTCAAAAATAGTTGATAATAGCCAGAAAAGTGCTTAGGGTTATTTTGCCAATCTATCAATATAATGGCTGGCCAGATCATATTCATAAAAAAAACAACTATCATAGCCATTAATATTCCGGTGCTTGTTTCTGACCAATTGTTGTGATAATAGACAATATAGCAAGCAAAATAAACAAGTATGGCAAAACCTATAAAAATACATAAAATAGATAAAAATCTCAGAAATTTATATATGAAATTTAGCATAAATCGCTTACTTATATATAGTATTAAATAAAGCACTAAATTTGATATTAAAAAAATAGATATTAAGTCCACTTGTTATCCTGTCACTTTGTAAGCTGAAAAATGGATTTACTCCAAACCTTGTCAATTAGTTCAAAATCCGCCAACTTTTGCTTTTATCCTTTAATTTTACATTTTTAACCTTTAGCAAATTCTTGATTTTCTTTTTTTGATTTCTCTTTTTGGATTTTGGTGTTATAAAATAAAAATTTGCATTACTCGGACATTTTTGTAATTGGGTATTTTTTGATGTTTTTTGTGGAACGGAAGGCAAGATAAAAAAATGCAAAACTAGCTGCCAAGCTAATAATAGCTGGAATAAAATAAGTATCACCCAAACTAGAAAAATCATGCTCTATTGCAAATCTTTCGAATTTTTTATTTACAAATATTCTAATAGACATAAATAAAAATCCAAAGCCAATAAATCCATAGCAAAAATTTATAAAACATAGTTATTCCTTGAATTTGTTGTTATTGTTTTTGCTGTTTTCTAAATTTGCATCTTTAAATTTGACTTATTCTTTGGATTTGTAGAAAAATCCTAAACATATAAAAAATAACCCAACAATGAAAAATCCAAAAATATTTTTTTCATCAATTGTTTGCCAACCATGAAACCTAAAATAAATTTTGCCACCAAATAAAGCCCAAATGGCTTCCAAAAGAAAAATACAACCTAAAAAGATAAATTCAAATTTAGTGTTCATTTTCTATTCCAAGTATTTTTTTATATTGCTATATTATCAAAAGAATAAGTCACTTATTGTTACTCCTGTTAAACAAAGACTATATTATCATTAAACAATCTTTTGCAAATTTAATATCTAGGTTCTATTTTGCCTATTTGTTCCCATGCATGCGATCTACTTATATCTTTTTGCAACATTTTATTCATTTAGGCTTCTCTTTATAAAAAATACCAAAAATACAAAAACTCGCAAATATAAAAAATAACGCAAAAAATATAAATTTTTCAACATCATTTGAAAAGTAATATTTAAATCCACGATATGAAATATAATTAAATTCCAAAAAACTAAAAGCGTAAATATATGAACTAATAGATATAAAAATCAAAAAAATCTTAGTTCTCATTTGTCGTTTTTCCACTCTTTATAAACTCCACACAAGCCAGCTCCTACTGCCCAAAGCAAGAGAATGTCTAAACACTTTTATCTTTTTCTAAATTTTTCAACTCATCTGGAAACTGTCTATAATATTTTTCAACTTCTATTGTTTCAACATTACATTTAGGGCATTTGCCATTTTTAGTATTAGCGTAATTATAACTATTTTTACACTTTGGGCACTTTGTAAATTCTGGTATTTTAGAATTTAACCTTATCAAATATATCGTATATGTGATCAACAAAATAATTAAAACTATCTGCATGATTATAGACTGCGCAGTTGATACTACATATACTTTTCCTCCTTTATAGCCTTCGTCTGTTAATAGTTTATATAAATTTAAAGATGATAACAATGTAAAAAATATTGCTATCACGATCCGTATTTTAATCATGACTTAAGCCTATTTACTCGTAAATTTACATCAATCATCAACATTGCCTTTATCTTTTTTTCGTTTATTTCTAATGCTTCTTCTTTTGGGTCCTTTTTTCCTTTTTTCTAAAAATTCTAGTTTTCTTATATAGTCACCATATTTATTTGCATCCATCACCTCGCCACCACAAAAATTGCATTTACTTTTATCGCGTAAATGCCCAAACCACCAAGTAGTTTTACATTTAAGGCATACTAAATACTCTGGGTATTTTTTGATGTTTTTTGTGGAACGCAAGGCAAAATAAAATCCAATACAGCCTAAAATAAAAAATGCAAGTACTGATAGAAGATACCAATCCCCCATATTTCTAAAATCAATAAATTTTTCACCTATCTTTACGCTTTGATTAACAAGCAGACTAAACACATGCAAAAAACACATAACACCCACAAAAAACGCAAAAATTCTATCCACTACTTTCTCTCTTTTGTATTAATTTCTTGTATTGAATTTATAGTATTTATTATGCCTTTTTTAAAAAAATAATAAGTATCTTTTATCTGTTCTCTTGGGTCAGAAGCAATCCAGCCACCAATGCCAGCCCAATAGCTTCTGGTATCCTAGTCGGGGCATAACTTGTAATAAAATCTTCTCCCCATCGCGCATAATTTATCATGCTTAAATCGCTAGCTTTCTTAAATTCCTGTTTTGAGATAGTTTTTATACCTGATCGTTGCAATGCGTTTTTCCCAACAGCCAAAAGCCAATCTTGCGTAACTTCATAATGATTTTAAACTAGCATCTTTTCTTTTTTATAGGCTCAATCAGTCTTATTATATAGTTTTTAATTAATGGATCATGCCACCGTATCATCACCACTGCTGCATTGTTTATTCTTTAACTTTACATTTGTAAAATTAAGCGAATTCTTTTTTTCAAATTTAACTTTTGACTTCTTTTGTTTTTTTGGTTTTCTATTTTGTGGTTTATTTTCCACAAATTTTTCAGGCCACAAAATCCAAATAATCACACCAACAGCAGAAATCCATGAAAAAATACACAAATAGATTAAATAGCCATCTGATTTATAAATTGTAAATTTAATGAGAAAGTAAAAAACAATAACAATAGAAATTAAAAGTAAAATATTTGTTTTTAAAATTTTTATACTTTTATTTCTGCTATAAATTATAAAGCTATGACGAATAAACTTGAAACTAAAATACAGCACAGGTAAACCAATAAGATATAAGATGATCCAAGCAACAATTGAGTACTGATTAGCCAAATATACGATCAAATCTACAATTTTATATTGAAATTCTCGCCAGAAAGCACTGAAAAACTCATTCATTACCATTGCCACCAATAGTCTTATCTTTACTACATTACGAAAACCACAGTTTGCCCAATGAAAATTTGCAAACTTGTAGAACCTTGTATTTTCTGGTCATTATATCCCCTTTGGATGATAGCAATTGCTCAAAATACGATATAAATATTACCAAATTCCATGCTAATACAAAAATTATTTGACCTATTTCACTTAACAACTATCCAAAACACTAATACAAAAATGCAAAAAACAAACCATACAAATGCTACAAATCCATTATTTTTTACTTGATCGTTTTTTATTTATACAAAGTTATGTCACTTCTTTTAATGCCATTTTTTATCACATAATATCCGTTAAACAAAATAGGGCACAAAATCAACATATACAGCCTTTGTTCACCAAAAAAAATAAATAAATATCCTAAAAATAAGATAGACAAAAAATAGTAGTAGCCAAACTTTTAAAAGTATTAATAAATTATTTTTCATTTTTATCTACTTTCTTGCTTTAACTTTCTACTATTTCTATATAAATTTTGATTTTATAATGTTTTTTTAGATATTTGTGTGCTCTTTTTTAAATATCCTACAAAAGGTTTGATGAATATAAATATGTATATCGGATAATACAAAGTTGACAAAACATCCCAAAAAAGATGATCACCTGGTGATAGACCTGCACAACTACAATCTATATAGCCATGTCTACGCAAATACCCATACCCATCCATACCGCACAAAATTGCATTCATTATCAGTCTTTCCACAAATACAAAAATAACCATAAAAACAGCAAACAAGAGTATGCTAAGAAAAACTGTAACAATTTTTAATGGCTCATCTCTAAAATTTATAATATAAAATATTTTTAAGAAAACAATTAAATTAAATAAACAAAATAATAGTAGAGAAATCTTATAGGAATAGCCAAGATACGCCATGATAATCCCAGAGTATATAACTAAAAAATACCCCAGGATGATCATGTATCTTAGCCTATCATTCATCTTTTTGCCCATTTTTATTAAATATTTTAAGCGATGTCTTTATAACTATAATAAGTATAAAAATAGCAATATATCGTATGTATCCTTCAAAACTATCATAGATAAATTTAAAACCAAGCAAATATATTAAAAAAAGTGTAATTGTTGACAAAATATCAAATTTAATTAATGAACTTGCAATATTACCTTTGATGAAAAAGGGCATAGCGCAATATACAAAAACACAAATAAAAAAGGAGACCGAAAGAAGGTTAGCTTCGCTCCAACCTCTAATATAGTACTTCCCATAGATCATACACAAAACAAGCTCTACAAATGATATACAACCCGCAGCTATTCTTTGACTTTTCTCCATATTACTTCCTATCTTGGTAATATCGCCTAAATTTTTAAATGAATTTATATGGAATTTACATAGCCGATGAAAGAACGCTATACTTTAGATGCTTTTTTACCGTGCTTGTCGTTAAATTTAGTTAGTGACTTGCCACAATCTGGGCACCAAGAGACATCTTTGCTGACTTTAATGATTTTGCCACAGCTATTACACCATTTGTCTTCAAATTCTTTCTTGATATTTTTAAATTTAATAGACCTATATCCAAGCCAAAAAAATAATATGGCGCCCGCTAATGCCGTCACACCAGAAAGCAAGTAGAAATCTCCCATCAAAGAGTAGTCGGTACTATCATATGCTCTTGCTATTTTCTTGCTAGTAAAAATTTGAATAGCAGTTATCAAAAATCCAATAGATATAAAGAAATTACTCATTTTTCATTGCCTTTAAGCCAACAAGGGTCAAATTTACAGCTCCTCAACTACTTTTTTAACTCCCTATATATAAAAAGCAAGCCAAGTAACGCCATGATCGATCCGACTGGTATATTTAGACCATAAGGGATAACATCTCCTTTTGGCAGACCAAAAATATTTATCGGCGGGGCCGGATCCACTAGGTTAGACAGCCCTTCGGCAAAAATAACAAAACCTATTAAATAGTTCATTTGTTTCATACTTTTTGTACCAAATGCCCTTTTGTTAGATGGTGCTGCTTATCATTTTTATTTACTATCATATCCATTCCCTAAATTTCTCCCTATGGCTTTTTAATCGAGAAATTCTAAAGAATTTAGGTTTAGCTTTGTTGATGTCATTTGGATTTTTGCATTTAACTCTTGCTTAAATTTAACAGATTTAAACGTTGTTTTATCCAAAAACGCCAACTTTTATATTTATCCTCTTGTGGCATTGTAAAGAAGCCAAAATACAAAAACTAAAAAGGAGTGGATTAAAGCAACACCACCTCTTTTTATTTCCATTTTTTGTATATATTCTTTTTTAAAATCGCTCTTTTTTATACCATTTTTTATTATAAAACATACATTGGCAAATATTAGCAATACAGCCATGGCATCAATATAGTATTCTCCAAAGAGAAGTTTTAGGATTACTATAAAGCCGAGACATAATATGCTACCAAAAAAAATAATTAGAAATTTTTTCACTTTTTGTTATCTTTTTTATCTTTGTCATTTTTGCTTTTTATACTATCGGCTACTGCTTGACCCGTTCCTGTAACAAGATACTATACCAACTTTTATGTTTATCCTCTTGTTGCATTGTAACCAACCCACATTATAAATACAAATATAGCTTGTACCAAAGAGACGCCACCTATTGTGACGTCCATTGTTTTAAAATTCTTTTTCCTAAAGTCACTCTTTTTTATACCGTTTTTAATTATGTAATATATATTGGTCAAGATTATCCCAGCAAAAATAACATCACCGTAGTATTCTCCAAAGAGAAGTTTTAGGATTATTATGCAAATAGCACCTACTATAAAAAATGCTATTGACCAAAAAAATACAATCCAATTCTTCTTCATTGCTTATCTGCTTTTTTTGCTTTATCTTTTTTGCTTTCTACACTATCTGCAATAGCTTGTCCTGTTGTAGTAAGAAAATTTGTTTCTACTTCTGCTACAGTCTGTAAATCTCCATCGCCAAATTTTATGCTTATCCTCTTGTTGCATTGTAACCAACCCACATTATAAATACAAATATAGCTTGTACCAAAGAGACGCCACCTATTGTGACGTCCATTGTTTTAAAATTCTTTTTTAGAAATATCTTATACAAATTAGCATCAACCAAATTAGAAGAATTACGATCGTGTAAAATAACGCCACACTTCCATACTTTATCTCTATATTTTCTAGGTTCTTCTTGGTAAGGTCGCTTTTTTTAATATCATTTTTTATTGCAAAAAATCCATAAAAACATACCAAGATAAAACCTAGTGCATCTATATAATAAATTTCTCCGAAAAAGTATTTTAATATATGCAAAAAGCCATTTAGAACAAGACCGAATATTATAGCGACAACAAGTGTAAAAAATAGTTTTTTAAAGAATTTCTTCATTGTTTTATTGCCTATTATCTACTTCGGCCTGCATAAGACCCATGGCTGCTCCTGCTGTATTCTCCAGTATGGTCTTGTAATTACCGTCCCTACCTCTTGGTATTTTTTCTCCTATTTTTCCCATGTGACTCGCTCCATAACCTATAAGTCCACCAACTCCAGCCTTTATAAGAATTCTATCTTTATCCACATCTTTTGATCTATCTTTAAGTTGAGAGTATAGTTCTGCAGGTGGGTTAACAAAAATACCTCTACTTATCCTGTTAATCTCTTTTTATTTCCCTGTATATAAAAAAAATACCAAGTAATATCATGAGCAATCCTGCTGGTATATTTAAACCATAAGGGATAGTATCTCCTTTTGGTATACCAAAAGGATTTATTGATGGGGCAGGATCTATCATAATAGATACTCCTTCGATAAAAATAATAAAGCCTATTAAATAATTCATTTGTTGTGCATTTCTATAAATTTATATATGCCACCGCCAATTGCTTGAAATCCATTCGTTGGTGGCTCTGGAGATAGATACCCATTAACTATCTCTTCTAAAGCAACACCGTACGCCCAAGTCTTTGGATCATAAATAAAATTTCCAAACTGATAACTGACACCTTCAGTTATTTGTTTTGGCTTACTGGCTGTTATGAAGTAACCTTTATCGTTGGTAGTTTTAAAATTTCCAGTGCCTTTTTTGTTTATTACTTGTTCATATATCACTTTATTTCCTGATAGATCAAGACTGCGAGCTACATACTCTTTGCCATTGTGTCTTAGTATACCATCACTACCTAATGTTCCACCTTTTGGGGTATTGGCTACTACTTTTGCAGCCACTCTCTTTTCCATCTCTACAAATGGAGCTTTTAGACCATTAGCTACATATACAGCCCCTTTTCCAAGACCAACACCCACTTCTTTTCCTATTGCTGCTACACCAGTCAAACTAGATGTATCAAATCCTGATATTAATGCTATATCATCGCTTATGCCATTATAGTCATAAACTTTTTCTAAAATCTTTTTATCGTTGTTAAATATATTATAGTACATATTTCTTACGCCACTTACTCCGTTTACTGCTATATCTTTTGCTAAAGATATAGCACCGTCACGCAAGCTAGCGGCGGTAAAAGTCTGATCTTTATACCAGTTTTGCAAGTTGCTTGGTATTTTATCTGCATTAGATGCCAAGTTTAATATACTATTTTTAACTGTTTCTAGCGGTAAAGAGTCTATGTTTGGATGAATATATTTATTGTAAAAATCTATATTATTAATAGCTACATCTAAATTTAATCTATTATTTCTATTATCAAATTTATCAACAACAAATAGACCCTCTTTGTTGTCAGATTTTGTCAAAAACTCTTTTGCTAAGGCATCATCTTTATTAAACATCAAAGACCAAACATTATCACTTTGCTTTAGTGCTTGCACTGAAAGTCTTGAAATGGCTTCATCTTGAGAAATGTCTATACCTGTTCTCTCTCTAATGAAGTTGGCGAAATTATTGCCATTAGCCTTTAGCCAGTCTATTTCTGGCTGACTAAATTGTCTATTATCCCCCTTACTCTTATCTAGTCCATTAAACATATAAGAATTTAAAAGAAGGGTATTTAAGCTACTTTGATTTTTAATATAGTTTATCGCTGCATCTTTGGTATTGATGCCACTATCTTGTAAATTTAGAGCTTTACTTAGATAGTCACTAAAACTATCTTCTTTTAGTTTTGCATATCTATCTTGCTTACTATCTCCTGGTATAAATTTGCCAGCTTTATAATCCATAGCATGTTTTAACTCATGACCTAGAGTGCTCACAAACTGATCAACATTTTTAATGTGAGCTAAATTTAGTATTATTGAGCCACTATTAAAATGTCCTAGAAATTTTTCATCGTCTTTTCCTTTTGCGAATTTATCATCAATTATTCTTAAAGATATGCCATCTAGATCAAGACCTGACATACTTGCAAATAGCTGTATAAATTTATTTCCTAAGGCCTCTTTTTCTTCTATGGTAACACTATCATCTATTAGTTTTTGAGCAAGCTCCTTGCCTAATAGTTTTCCAGCTTCATACTGTGCAACATTTTCTTTTACTTCACTGTTAAAGTTAAACTCGCCTGTTTCTATAATGGCATTTAGTGCTTTTGTTATGGCAGTGGCTGTATTAAACTCATCCTTGATATCCTTTTGCCCACTCTTAGTCAGCACCCTTAAATCCATACTAGCATCTACATTTGAGCTTATGCTAGTATTTACTAGATCTTTTGTTAGTTTAGTGGTATCTCTATTTAGTCTTGTTAGATCATCAGAGTTCTCTTTATTTGCTATCTCTATGTTGCCACTACCTAGAGTTGCTAGGTTTTTAGATAGTGTGTAGCTTAGATTTCTATGGTTAGATAGATCTATTGATTTAAGACCTGTAAATTTATCTTCTTGATTGTTATTTGATTTGCTATCTTTATTGTTTTTATCTTCTAATATATAGTTAGCACCTATACTAAAGTTTGTTCCTTTGTTATAGCTTGTATTTGATAGGTTCTCATAGCTTAGGGTATTTGTCTTTAAATTTAGGTTGTGGTTATCTATAAAGGTATTATCTTTATCATACTCTCCTGCTGCTAGAAGTGATCCTTTTAGATGAGTGTTTTTACCTACCTCTACGTTTAGCTCATTTGCTGTTATGGATGAGAGTACGGTTTGTTTAGTTATAGTATTTGATCTTGATCTAGAGAAATTTGCATTAGAGCTAGTTGTCTTTGTGCTAGATGGATTAGCAAAGCTTGAGTTTGGTGACTTATCTGCGCTAAATCCTATGCCAACACCTACACTATATCCTCTTTCGTTGTGAGCATACTTATCTCTTACGCTCTCTAAGCTTAGGTTATTTCCTACTTTTAAATTTAATCTCTCATCAGCTCTTAAATTTGCTCCTTTGATGGTTGCGTCATTAGCTGTATTTATATTCATATCTTTAGCTGAGTAAAGATGAGAGTTGTTGTTTGTTAGGCTTTCAGTGTCGCTGCTGCTAGTAGAGTAGTTAAGCCCAGCACTTCCGCCGCCACCACCATACATAGTATATCTCATAGTTCCACCTATGCTTTTGTCTTTACTTCCTGATGTATAGGTATTTTTGCTAGAGTTTATGTTTAAGTTGTTTGTATTTATATCTATTAGATTATTAGCGCTTAAATTTGAACCAGTAATAGTTGTATCATTTGGAGTTAGTATCTTGATGTTATTTGCCATTAAATTTGACGGATTAGAGATTACTTCATTTGAGTTTGATTTTGATTTGTGGCCATTTACACTAGCTGCTACTCCTACGCTAAAGCCAAATGTATACCAGTTAGATGCTGCTTTTGCAGCTGCTGCTACTTGAGCTACTAGAGCTAGGCTCTTAGCTTCTACGTTTGCCATAGCCAAAGCTATATTTGCCTTATAGTATCTCTCTTCATCATTCACATTTTCAAGGATATCTGATAGATCTTCTATATCTGAGCCATCTATGCCAGGAGTTTTACTTTTATAGGCTTGTTTTAGCTCATGTAGTTTATCTTTTAGATCATCTCTAGTATGTTTATAGCCATCGTACTCTTTTTTGACTTTTTTTAGTTGCTTAACTGCCTCAAGTAAGGCTAGAGTAGCAGGAGCTACCTCTACGTATTCGTTTTGGGCAGTGATAGAAAGAGCTGCTTTTGCTTGTTTTAGTGTTTTTGATATATCAGTAGTGTCAGTGCTATTTAATATATCTATATTTGCATTTTTGCTTATTAGATTTATATCTTCTTTGGCGATCAAATTTGATCCAGTGATACCTATCTCTTCGTTTGCATTTAAATTTATATTTTTATCTGAAACAAGGTTTGACGATATAGCTTTAGTTGATGCTACATCGGTGGTAGATTTTTCATACTCTGCGTCTGCTACTCTTGTCTTAGTGCTAGTATCGTACTTAAATTCTTTTATAGGTTTTGGTTTTTGATCATTCGCAAGATCTTTGGTGCTTGGTAAATTTATACCCTTGCTCTTAGATATCTCATAGCTACTATGCTCGTTTTCTGCATTAGATATCTCAATAGAATTTGCCTTTATATTAGTATCATCTTTACTTGATAAATTTGCAGTTATAGTAGCTTCATTTGCTTTTAGATTAAGCTCTTTGGCTGCAGATATGTTTGAAAGCTTCGCTAATGCGTCAAGGCTTCCTTTTTCGTTATAGGTTGAACGATAAATTTGAGTCAGAGTATCTCCAAACATTTGCTCAAATAAGTAGGTATTTGAACCAGTCCCAATAGGATCTATTGCAGAAGCTACCAGCATGCCCGGGTATGTCAATAATGAGATTATATTAATACCTGAACTCTTGTGAATGCTTTTTTCTTTTATTTGCTCTTTAGCTGCTAGTATAGATAGGTTGTTTTTAGCATTTAAATTTACATCACCACCACCTTTTATGTCAGATGAGATTATAGAGATGTCGTTGTTTGCATTTAAATTTATATCTCCTTGAGCGGTGCTTATGGATGAGCCTTGTATATTTGTCTTTGCTAGAGAGTGCATATCAAGGCTAGATTTTAATCCACCAAATGACTTCTTAGAGCTAGCCCTTGCCTCATCATTTTTATAAGCTGTTGGAGCTAGGCCTATATTATTTGCATCTATGTTTATATCGTTTTTAGCACTTAAATTTGAGCCAGTTACTATTGCATTACCCCCAGCTTTTAGGCTGATATCACCTGCGTTTAAATTTGAGCTGATGACCTTTTGATTTATAGCCATTAGATGAGACTCTTTTTTAGAGAAAAAGCCTTTAGATTTCTCTTTAGTTTGCGTGCTCTCGTTTGTATTAGCTCCAACTACATATATATCATTTCCAGCTTCTACGTTTAGCTTGTTAGTAGCTCTTAAGTTACTTGAGCTTATCTGTGTGTTTGACTTAGAGTTTAAATTTATATCTTTTGCGTCTAGGTTTGCGCTATTTAGTGTTTGGATGCTTTGTTTAAAGCTTATGCCCTTTTCTTTTGCGCTATGGCTGTAGGCAAACTCTTTGGCGTTTATATTTATATTATCTGCACTTAAATTTAGCTTGTCAGCCTCCAAACCTCCGCCAGTGATGTTTAAATTTTCTTTAGCACTTAAATTTAAGCTCTCGTCTGCTTTTAAATTTGAAGCTTTGCTAAACTGAGATGACTCTTTGTCTAAGCTTATATTATTGGCATCTACATTTATATTTTTGGCTGAAATTTCACTTGAGTTGATATTTGCTGCGCCTGCTTTTAAATTTAGATCCTTAGAGTTTAGCTCTAGGTGATTTAGGTTTAAATTTTGTGAGTTTAAATTTAGACTATCAGCCACTACGCTGCCAGCTAGACTTATGTTGCCTTTGGCGTCTAGGTCTATATTATTTGCCATTACTAGAGCTGAGGCTTTTACGTTTTTATCTTTGGCCTCTTTTTTAAATTTACTTATGCTCTCATTTCTTGCTTCATATAAGCCATCAAGAATATTTGCTATATAAGCAGAGTTTATGCTATCAAGGCTGTAGTAGTATCCTTGGTTTTTTACCCTTCTATTTAGGTTTTTTATTATTGGGCTATTAAATATTGGCTCAGAGAATTTATCCAGATCAACATTTGCTAGCTTTATATCATCATTTAGTGCGTAGCTTGAAAAGTCTTGTGTGCTTCCTACTATGTTATTGCCCGCTGCAAATACTGCTGGCAAGCCAACATCTGTGTATGAGAAGTTAAATACAGCACCTTTGCCACCTTTAGTCACCCATCTTTTTTGACCAAGGATTTTTCCTCTTTTACCTTTCCACTCTTGCTTTTTCCATTTAAATTCGTTAAAGCTGCTAACATCTCTTGTTAAATTTAGCGCTACGTTTGTTACATCTTTGCTATCAAGCACAAGGTCATTGCCTGCGTAGATAAAGCTCTTATCATTTAGCACTTCATCTACTTTTAAATTTATATCATTGCTTGCTATTATGCTACCTGGGATGAAATTGGCTTTATCATCTTCGTTTAAAATTTCTTTGTTTATAGAGTAGTAAATTCTCTTTAGCACTTCGCGGTCTTTTGCTTTACTAGTATCAAGTACTACTTCGTTTTTATCGATGTCTAGTCTTAAGTTAGCAAATACCTTTGTTGATGTGCCATATAGATATGAGTCTTTGTGTAAATTTAGAGCATAAAGGGTGCTATCTTTGCTTATAGCCTCTTTTAAAATTTCAGCATTTAGCTCATCTTCGCTTAGCTCTTTGCCTAGTTTTTTAAATTTAGCCTCGATCTTTGCTTTTATCTCTTTTAAATTTACCTCTTCAAGTTTAAATCTATTCTCACCGCTTTGCTTTAGAGCTAAATTTTTAGCAAATGAGCTTTTCTCCACCCTAGCCTGCGAGCTTGAGTTATTTACCAGCTTTTTAGCTTCTACATTTATATCTTTAGCATAAATTTGGCTTGAAGTATTTACCAAAGTGTCTGCTTTTATATTAAGGCTCTCTTTGGCTGCTATTAGTGCTTCATCTTTGTTTGTTATAGTATTTGCTTTTATGTTTGCATCTTTGTTAGAAGCGATAGTACCAGCATTAACTATATCGCCATCAAGGCTTATCTCTATGTTGTTATTTGCTATAACTAGGCCGTTATTATTTACGCCTACGCCGTTACTTGTGCCAACTAGCTTTATCTTATTAGCATACATACCGCCAAGCGCGCTACTATCTAGGCTAAAGCTGTTTTCTTGGTTTTTAGTTTTTACGTCGTTATATAGCTTGCCGCTACTTGAGCCAACCGTCTTTTCACCAATGATGTTTAGCTCATTTGCGTGGATATTTGAGTTTAAATTTACAGCATTTGAGATGACATTTGTATAGTCGCTACTCTTATCGTTTAGGCCGTCTCCTACGATATCGATAGAGTTATTAGATATTAGCTCTATCTCTTTAGGACTTAGTTTATTGATACTACCTGTTGTTAGTGTGAGTGAGCGAGAGTTGATCATATTTAGACCATCTACGCTTATGCCATTTGGGTTTGCTATGACCACATCAGCTCTGCTACCAGCAACCTCTAAATTTCCTTTTAGAGATGATTTTTCAGCCGAATTTACTTTGTTGATAATAAGGCTTGCCTCTTTATTTAGCCTATAGTTTGCATCTATCTGACCAGCTATCTTTGTATCTATGTTTTTATTAGAGTTATTAAGGATAGTGCCAGTGGTTGGCGTATTAAACCTACTATATTCATTTATAGAGACGCCCTTGCTATCAGGGTTTGTGATGTTTATTATTAGCGTCTCATTAGGAGCTTTTAGTATATCAGGGCGGTTACTAGCACCTGGGTCAGCTATGATACTTGGCTCATTTGCTAATGCTGGCATAGTGCCAAGTAGCAAAGAGAGACTTACGTAGAAATTTAAGCCTATGGTTAAAAGGCTAGGCTTTTGTGCATTTGAAATTTGATTGTTCTTTAGCATATTTTATCCTTAAAATTCGTAGCTTATGATGAAATTTACATTTGTTGATTTAGTTTCAAAGCTCTTTGGTTTATAAAGAGGTTTTGAGACAGATATGTCGTAGCTTAGGTTGTTGTAGGCTTTTATGCTGCCTCTTAGACCTATGGCGCATCCTGCAAGGGTGTTTTTATCCTTTATACCACTACTTGGGGCTCTTACCATGCCAGCGTCAAGCCCTGCATAGACAAAGTTGCTCTTATAGTAGTTATATGAGAGGGTATTTCTTACGCTTACTCCGTGGTTTCCAACAAGCGAGCTCTCCCCGTCAAATCCCCTAACACTGTGGTATCCACCGATACTAAATTTATCCTGCAAGCTTAGTTTATTTAGTCCATATCTTGCGTTGATATTTAGATCATAACTTAGTGGAAGTTCAAATTTATATTTGTAGTTTAGGTTTAAATTTATTAGAGCAAACCTAGATGTAGCCTCGCCGCTATCTTCTAAAGGATCTGGCTGTGAGTTAAATATCCCAGTGCCTTTTTTATAAGCCAGCTTGGCGCTAAAAGCTTGGTTGTAAGAATTCCAGCTTGATTTTACGCCTACCTCATATCCAGCATTTCTTCTAGCTTGGTTATCTAGCTCGTAGTCCTCTAGGTAGTTTTTATTTTTTCTCTTAAATAGCTTTACATAGGCGCTATTTTTAAAATTTGAGTCCCTATAAAATGTATAAGCAAGGCTTAGTGAGTCACTCTCGCTTCTACCTTTATATGTGTAGAGATTGTAGGCCGCATTTATGATCTGGGCGTAGTCATACTTACTCTTTTCATACTCAAGCATAAAATAGCCAAATGGGATACTAAAGCCGTAATAGTAGTTATTTGAAGCTCCGTGATCACTTGCGCCATTAAATTTATTAGTCACCTTATACTTTTTAAGCACATCCTTGCCACGTGAGAAGCTAAAAATTTCGTTAAATCCAAGTAAATTTAGTGTGCTTAAATTTATCATTGCTTGATATTTGCCGCTTTGTTTTGAGCCAAGGTTGTCAAGGCTAATGGCAGCTTTTAGTGGGAAGCTATCAACCCTAGTGATCACTATGTTTGAAAAGCCAGCTCTATTTGAAGGTAAGAATTTAATGCTAACATCATTTTTTGAGACGTTTTGCAGTGACTCAAGAGCCTGCTCGATATCTCTTATATTTGCCACTTTATTTTTGTGAGAGTACTCACCAAATGCGCTAAAGAGGCTCGCTCTATTTCTTTGGCTGTCAAGCTCGTTTATGCTTATATCATCTATTAAGCCAAGATTTATCACAAATTCTAGCTTGGCATCTTTTAAGCTCTTTGTAACTAGGCTCGCACTTGAAGTGATATAGCCACTTTTTATTATCTCGTTGTTAAAAGAGTTTATGATTAGATTGATAGAGTTTTTGCCAAGACAGCTGCCAGCTTTAAAATCAAGCTTGTTTAAGCTAGCCTCTAAAATAGAGTTAAATTTAGAGTAGTTTGCATTATAAGCTTCTCTTATTATAGCCTCATCAGCGCCACTACTAGCGTTAAAGCTAGCTACTTCGTTCTCACTAAGAAGTGAAATTTTATCTATTTTAAAGCATGGGGTTTCGTTTAAATTTAGCTTACCTACTGAAGTTGTTTTTTCGTTAAGCAAATTTATGTTGGAGCTTTCGTTAAAAGAGCTTGCCATATTCGCCCTAATCTCTTCGTTGTTTAACTCGTTTTTTAGATTAGTCTCATTAGCAAGTAGCGCAGCACACACTATGCCTAAAGATAAGAGAGTTCTCATCTCAACCTTCCTTGGAAATAACTATAAAGTTATATTTTTTAAAATAATTTAGTGACATTATAAAGGATATAATCTTAATATAATATTAAAATATAATTAGAAAAAAGAATTTTTATACAAAATATTTCATAAATGAAACTTTTTAGCTATCTAAATGGCAAAGGCAAATTTAATTTGGTTTATTCTCTTGTATGTAAAATTTAATTTTATATTGACAATGATTATTATTTTGATATAATTGCATCACTGATTTTATTTCGTAATTTCAGTGATTAAACTATTTTTATAATCATGCTATTTTTATAAATTTGATAAAGTAAATTTGGTTTTGATTACTAAATTTTCTAAAAATTAGTAAAATTTAGATCTATAAAAATTTAACAATATTTTTGTGACATATATTAGAAAAAGAAAAATAGACATTTTAATCTGAAAGGATAGGCAATGAACAAGCATTTATTTGCACTTTTGGCTTTGGCAGCACTTAGCAGTCACTCTTTAGCTCACGAATTCTGGCTTTTTGGAAGCAGCAAAGAGGTAACTAGCGTTGATATCGGCTACGCAGACGACTTTCCGACTGTTGAAAAGATCCCAGATAATAGGATCGCCCTATTTGAAGCCCCATACGTTATAAACAAAAATGGCGAGAAACTAAGCCTAAAACAAAGCGGTGAAAACTACCACTATGAAAGAGCCAAACTAGAAGACGGCTCATACCTTATAGCTGGCGAGTATAAGCCTACATTTTGGACAAAAGCAAGCGATGGCACATGGCACATGGGCAAAACCAAAGAGGACATCAAGGATGCCAAATACTGCAAAAAAGCGAGCATGAGCGCAAAAGGCATCATAAACAAAAACGCCAAGGACGACTCTGTGACAAAGCCTTCACAGCAGCGCTTAGAGATAGTCCCACTTGACAATCCAGCAAATTTCAAAGTTGGCGTGCCGTTTAAAGTAAAAATTCTATTTGAGGGCAAACCTTTAGAAAATGCCACGCTTGATGGAACATTTGATGGATTTTTAAAAGAAAAAAGCGCATTTCATGGCCAAACTGAGCCAGATGGCACGATAGAGGTACTTGCACTTAAGCCTGGAAAATGGCTGCTACAAACAGTGCATAAAATGCCATTTGCTGACTCAAAAATTTGCGATGATGAGACGATTGCTGCAACACTTGCATTTGAGCTAAAATAGATCAAATTTAGAATTTATCAAAGGGCGTATTTAAATGCGCCCTATTCTTTTTATCTTATAAGTCAAATTTATCAAGACAAAATCAGCAAATTTATGTTGAGGCTAAATTTTAAAATTTGTATATTTCTAAAAGATTTAATAACTCCAACGGTCATAATGTCATCATTATTTGTAATCTCTAAACTTTTATAAAACTCAAGTATCTCGTTATTAAAACAAGTTTTTAGAGCTTCGGCAAAGAATTTTGAGATTTTGAAATACAGCATTTCAATATAATTTCTGCTATCTAAATACCAAAATTGCTTCGCATACCAGCAAACAATAAAGAAAATATCATAATCCCTGGATGTAAAATTTAATGGAAACAATATACAATTCATTTTACTGTGAAAACGAGTGTTTCATTGCTTTCTATATGTGTAACTCTAGTAGTTTTTAACACAAATTTACCTTTTGTAAAATAGAAAGACACTTTAAACATTTTTTACACCAAAGTTCAATTTTAGAATTTCGGTAGCAAAATACATTCAGTTTATTACAGATCAAATATTTATTAGTCAAATTTATTGCACTAGCAGTAAATTTTCAAAATTTGAGTTAAATTTATAGGAAAAATGGTGACCCATACGAGACTCGAACTCGTGTTACCAACGTGAGAGGCTGGTGTCCTAACCGCTAGACGAATGGGCCAAAAGATGGTGCCCCGTGTAGGTCTCGAACCTACGACCCCATCATTAAGAGTGATATGCTCTACCAACTGAGCTAACGAGGCAAGATTAAGTATCAATAACAAATCATAAAGTGTTATCTTAGAACTTATAATCTTAAAATTTAATTTGATCACTCAAAAAACAAGAAAAATAGAATCAAGAACCTTAACCTAAGGTTTAGTAGATGGCGCAGCGGACGGGGCTCGAACCCGCGACCTCCGCCGTGACAGGGCGGCATTCTAACCAACTGAACTACCGCTGCACCTAAAAGTAATGGTGGTCGCTATAAGACTCGAACTTATGACATCCACCTTGTAAGGGTGGCGCTCTACCAACTGAGCTAAGCGACCTAAAATTTATAAATCTGGCGACCCTTAGAGGATTTGAACCTCTGTTCCTACACAGAGAAAGTAGAGTCCTGAGCCACTAGACGAAAGGGTCATAAACCCAAAAAATGGTGTCCTGCGTTGGATTCGAACCAACGGCCCCCTCATTAAAAGTGAGATGCTCTACCGACTGAGCTAGCAAGACATGATTATTTAAAAAAGAATTGAGATTATACAAAAAACATTATTATATGTCAAGAAAAAATTAAATTTTAAATCAAATTAAAGCTATTTTGTCCGCTATTTCTAAGCAAAAAATATAAAATTTTATTTTTAAATCTTATAAATTTAAAGCCAAAATTTCTTAGAAATTCAAATCATTTTTACTTTATAATCCAACAAGCAAAACACAATCAAGCACCTAATCCGCTTAGTGGCAAATTTAATCCCTGCCTAAAAATCTTACAGCTGTTTTTCTAGCTTTTTCTATCTTTTCGGCTCTGTTTTGATCACTCATTTCTATCTCATTATTTAATAATAATCATTAGGGTTAAACCCACCAATCCCAAATAAATCCATACATAGGCAAATAATGCGATTGCACCAAAAAAGCAATAAACAGATTTCCCCAAATAATTAGATTCATCTTTTATCTTTTGAGCAATTCTTTTTAATTCTCCAAAATCAAAAAAATGTTTTAAATAGTTTCCTTTTAGATAAACTGAGTTCAAAAGTATAACACCTGCTATCAATAAAAGAAACCAAAATTTTGTTAACCATGTCAGTGTTATCATCCCTATCCTTTCATGACCATAAATTTAAAAAAACGTTCATACTATATATCCTTTTTTCATACCGCTACTTAGGCTATCGTTTCTAAATTCTCGCTACTTTTCGTTGCGCCGCTATACATAATCTTCTCCTAAAAAAATATTCTTAAAATCGTACTTACGATCATAACAAATTGCAGGAATAACAATTTTTGCTAAAAGAAAAATAAAATATTTTTAAGCTCTAGATACTCTTTTTCAAGATCATTTAAACTTAGCACTAAATTTTACTTTATCATCTCAAGTTTGGCTTTGCAGGCATCTTTGTAAGCACTTGTGAAATTTGAGCCAACGCATTCGTTTAGATAAGGCTTAGCTAGCTTATACTGCTTTTGTCTGATGTAAATTTCACTTGCCAAATTTAGAGCATGCAATCGGTCCTCTGGCTCAAGCTTCATATTTAGTATAAATTTCGCCTCATCAAGCGCCTCGTCAAGGTTATCTATCTTTAGCGAAGCCTCCGAATAGTCAAAATTTAGCTTTGGTGAAAAGGTATTTATCTTGGCCCTAGTTTGCAGCTCAAGCGCCTTTTTAGCGTAGGTTGCAGCGATAGCATAGTCGTTGCTCTTCATCGCGTAGTCACATATAGCTGCGTATGCCTCGATGATCTTAAAGTCTTGCCCCCTTAGCTGCTCGATCGCACTGATCGTTGAGACCGCCTCGGTAAAGCGCTTTAGCGCAAGCAGCGAGTAAAATCTATCAAAAAGCGATGGCGTAGGATCCGAGTACTCGACTGCTGAGCCAAGCGAGAGTGCGTCATTTGCCGCAGTGATCGCATGCTCGTAGTCTTTATTTTTATATAAAATTTTGCTCAAATTTACCAGCCACTCGACTCTATCTTCTAAATTTTCATCCTTTACATGCGCCTTGGCAAGCTCTAGCGCGTCGTTGTAGCGTGCCGTTCTAAAGTAGCAGTTAAAGAGCTTAAACTGTGGCAAAGAGACCTTGCTCACATCGTAGTTTTCTAGTAAATTTACAACCGCCGTGCAGTCATCTTTGATAAAAAACTCTTTTGTTAGCTCAAGCGCAGCCTCGTTTACAAGCTCCATAGCTCTACTTAAATTTTCATCTTTTGCGAGGTTGTGATAGGCTAGCGCATCGCCAAATTTACGCTCTTTTAGATCAAGCTCAAGCTCGCTGATTAGTGCCTTTTGGCTGATATTTGTGCCGGCATATTTTTCGATGAGATCTTTATATCTTGCGTGAAGTGCAGTGGCGTTTTTGTCATCCTCTTCAAAAAATAGCCCATCCTTTGCCTTAGCGACCTCATCGATATAATCGCCATATTTAAACTCTTTTTCGTATCTGTTTAGATACTCATACGCCCTTTTTTCATCTTTGGTTTTGGCTAAATTTAGCGCTAAATTTTTTAATGCTGCCTCGTAAAAGTCCTTTGTCCTGTCACTATTATTGACCAAAATTTCATAAATTTTAGCAGCCACGTCTGGCATATCTTTGCTGGCAAATGTATAGGCTAAATTCATCGATTTTGTCGGATCGTTCATGAAAAATTTTTCATTTGCATTTGCGATCTTTAGTACAAATTTCTTCGCCTCGTCAAATTTCTCTTTATCGATATTTGCATCCGCTAGACTTAGTGCAGCTCTACTTGCAAGGTCAATGTCGTTTGTAGAGTAGAGCACCTTTTCATAGTCGCTTAGCGCCTCTTTTTGCCTGCCTATTTTATATAGGTAGTCAGCATAATCAAGCGTGGCAAGCTTTGTAAATTTAGACTCCGCGTGCTCTTCGCTTAGTATGTCAAGCATATATTTTGCATCACTTGCGATGCTATCTTTGAGGTAGGCTCTGGCGATGAGATATAGCACCTCTGAGTAGTTCTCGTCAGATGGGAATTTCCTTATCCAAGCTCTGCCCTCGCTTACGATATCTTTTGGCTCAAGCCCCTCAAACTCGCTCTTTGTCTCAAAAATTTTATCAAGTGCTCTTAGTCTAAAAAGTAAAAACTCGCTTGAGAAAAGACTGGCTGGGTGCCTTTTCATCGCTGTTTGCGTATCTTTTACTACGCTTTCATAAGCGCCCTTTTCATAAGCTCTTTTTATATTTATGTAGATGTCTATATCGTTGCTATCAAGCCCAGCGATAGGTGCTTTGTTAAGATCAAGCGCTCCGATGCTTGGACTTAGCATATCTCTAAAATCAGGCGAAAAATTTAGCCCAGATACTCTTTTGTTATTTTCGCTAAGCGAAGTGTCGATGATGATGCTAAAGTGCTTTGAGATGGTCGTCTTTGGCGTATCTTGCACGCTTGGACTGCTGTAAAGCTCAGTTTGAACATTTAGAAGTTTTGAAGGCGCCTTTGGCATGATGACGATAAAGAGTTTGCCATCTTGCTTTTTGTATTTTATATCCATCAAAGGCAGCGTCGTATCCTCGATCTTTGGCAAGATCCCATCATCAAGCATACAAACGTAGCGCTTTGTATCATAGGCTAAAATTTGCTCCACACATTCAAATTCTTTCTCGTCGCTTAGTTGAAGGACGCTATAAGGCTTATTTGCGTTTGCACCGCTGTTTAAGCTAAGACTAAAGGCGGATAGATAAAGCGGTAAAAATAAGATGGTTAAGAGCTTTTTCATGCCGCCATTATAGTTAAATTTTCTAAAATCCTGAAGCAAAGACAAAATGCTCGATAAATTCCAAAATCGCCCCAGAAAATAAAAAGGCAAAGACCGTACCAGCAACGGCAACTCCAACGATCACCTTTAGTGCCATCGAGACGTTTGAGATGTAGATATTTTTATCTTTTACGATAGGCTCTTTTAAAAACATAAAGACGATAAGTTTTAGGTAGTAATAAATAGCAATCGCCGAGTTTATCATGATGATGAGGCTAAGCACGACATAATCAGACTTTATAAGCGATGAGATAAGCACCATCTTGCCCCAAAATACGCTAAAAGGCGGTATGCCAGCAAGGGCTATCATGAAAATTCCCATTATCACGGCATAGCTTGGCAAAATTTTAATAAGCCCTGAAAATTTCTCATACGGGTGTTTAAAGCGCTTGTCCCAGCAGACGACGTCGTCGCACCTTGCCACCCAGAGCATAGAAAATGCGCCCAAATTTGCAAACAAAAACATGATCCAGTAGAAAAACAAGGCGACATTTGCCTCGTGAGAATTTGCCACAAGCGCGCAAAGCACGACACCAGCGTGAGCTATCGAGCTAAAGGCCAGCATCCTCTTGACGTCTTTTTGCACTAGCGCCATGATATTTGCAAGGCTCATCGTAAGCACGGCGATGATGTAGAGCATATCTTTTATCCATGAAATTCCAGAGCCCTCAAGCATCGCAAAAATTCTTAACGCGACGATAAAGCCCGCCACCTTTGGCACTATCGACATATAGCCTGCTAGCGGGGCATTTGAGCCCTCATAAACGTCTGGTATCCATGTGTGAAATGGTATGAGTGAGAGCTTAAAGCCAATGGCTGAAGCGATGAAAACGCAGCCAAGCAAGATTATTAAATTTTGATTTAGGCTAAGATCTTTTATGACAACGCCTATGCGAGCGATGTCTATTGAGTTTGTTGCTAGATAAAACATCGCTATCGCCATCGCAAAAAAACCAGCTGAGAGCGAGCCCATCGCGAAGTATTTGATGGCAGCCTCGACGCTTTTTGCCTTGTTGTGAAGGGCAATTAGGGTGTAGAGACAAAGTGAGCTGATCTCAAGGCCTAAAAAGATGATGAGTAGGTTGTTTGAGCTCACCATAAACAAAAATCCAGCGATCATAAATAAAAATAGCGCGTAATACTCGTAAATTTTATATTCAAAATACTCTTTTGTGCTAAGTGCAAGAGGGATGAAAAGGGCTGAGGCGATTAGGATGATGATCTGCGAGATGATAGAAATTCCATCGACTAAGAGCATATCCCAAAAGCTTAGGCTAAGCCCGTTAAAATCAAGCGTAATGCCTAAATTTACAAATATAGCGATGATACAAAATACGCAGTAGAAATTCCTCGAAAGATCTTTTTTTATCGCTCCAACTATGAGGATAAAAAGTGCAAAAACCATCATGCTAAGCATCGGCGAGAGCGATTGTAGCGAGATCTCGTTTAGGTCTAAAAAGGCTATTTCGTTCATAGTTTGCTCCCGCCATTTAAAGATGAAATTTTATCCTTTGTGCTGTTATTTACAGCTCTAGTTTGCATTTTACTTATGATATTTTGCACGCTTGGCTCAAGTGGTTTTAGGATCAAATTTGGTGCGATGCCAAGAATGATTATGAGCAAGCAAAGTGGCACAAGAGCGGCTAACTCTTTAAAATTTAAATCTTTTAGGCTTAAATTTTTCTCCTTGCACTCGCCAAAAAATACCCTTTTATAAAGTACCAGCATATAAACAGCGCCCACGATGATGCTAAAGCCACCAAGTAGCGCAAAGAGCTTGTTTAGCTTAAATACGCCAAGTAGGCTCAAAAACTCGCCCACAAAGCCAATCGTTAGTGGCAGACCGATACTTGCAAGCGTTGCTATAAAAAACACAAGCGCATACTTTGGCATCACCTTAGCAAGGCCGCCAAATTCGCAAATTTCTTTTGTGTGAGCCCTCTCATATATGACGCCAACTAGCAAGAACAAAGCGCCACTTACGATGCCGTGGCTTATCATTAAAAATATTGAGCCGCCAAGGCCTATTAAATTTAGTGAAAAGATGCCAAGCATGATGACGCCCATGTGTGAAATGGAGCTATAAGCGATCACTTGCTTCATATCGCTTTGCGCGTAGGCAACAAGGGCTGCGTAGATGATCATGATGATGGCTATGACGCAGACAAAGCCACTTAAAAGCAGGCTCGCATCTGGAAAAAGTGGCAGTGAAAATCTCACAAAGCCGTAAGTACCCATCTTTAAAAGCACGCTAGCAAGCAAAACTGAGCCGATAGTCGGAGCCTGTCCGTGTGCGTAAGGTAGCCACGTGTGAAATGGAAATAGCGGAGTTTTCACGCCAAAAGCGAAGAAAAATGCTAAAAATAGCCAAATTTGAGCATTTTCTCCGATGCCAAGTTTGTACCAATCAAGCAAGTTAAAGCTAAACACGCCGCTTTTTTGATAGCACAGATATCCGATAAAGATGATCGCCACTAGCATAAAAACAGAGCCTAAAAATGTGTAGATGAAAAATTTAATCGCAGCGTAAATTCTATTTTTACTACCAAATGCGCCGATGATGTAAAGAAGCGGTATGAGGCTAAGCTCCCAAAAGCTATAAAACAAGATCATATCAAGCGCGCTAAAGACGCCCATCATCGTGCTCTCTAAAAATAGCACACTAATAACAAGGTGCTTTAAATTTCCATCATCGCTAAGGGCTGCGATAGAGATGAAACTCATAAATGCGCTAAGGACTATAAGCACTAGCGAAATGGTGTCGATGCCCACAAAATAGCTGATATTTAGGCTTGGTATGAGCGAGACTTGATGCGTTAAAACAAAGTCATAACCCTGAAAATCGACATTTACGCAGATAAAAATGGCTAGCAAAAGCTCGATTAGCGCGATGCTTGCTCCATAAAATTTGATGCTTTTATTTTCTATCAAAAAGCCAAGTATTGCGCTTATGGCTGGGAAAAATATGATAACACTTAGCATTATTTGGCTCCGTTTAATAAAAATATAAAGCTTAAAAGCAAGGCAAATCCAGCGACCATAAATCTAAGCATGACGCTTAGATCGCCACTTTGCATTTTGTTTGCAAGATATGCAAATTTAGTAACCACAAATGCGACGAAATCAACACTTTTATCAACTATCATCTCATCAAATTTCTTAAAAATTTGCGAAACTAGCGTGTAGCCATTTATAAAAAATTTCTCATAAAATTTTGGGATAAAGTAGGCATTTTGCAAAATTTTATAAACTCTACTTTCGCAAATGCTCTCTTTAAAAATTTCTTTTTTATAAGCAAATACAGCAAAGCCAGCGCTTGCAAGCACTAAAGTAAGCGTTAAAACAAGTAAGAAAATTTCACTGCTGTGAGATAAATTTAGCTTAAAATCCCCAAGGCTGTTACTTAAAAACCCACTAAAGTTGCTCCAGAAAAAGCCGCTGATGACTGAGAGAACGCCAAGCACGCTCATGCCAACAAGCATGTAGTTTTTGGCTTCATGTGCGTGCTCCTCGCTCTTTTGCCTTGCAAAAAATACTAGCATGACAAGCCTAAAGCTATAAAATGCCGTAAGCACCGCGCCAAAGAGCAAGACAGCCCACAAAATTTGATCTTCACTAAAGGCGACCTCTAAAATTTTATCTTTTGAAAAAAAGCCAGCAAATGGATAAAAACCAGCCAGTGCGCAGCTTGCGATGATAGAAAGAAGTGCGGTTGGCTTCATAAATTTATAAAGCCCGCCCATTTTTTTGATATTTAGCTCGTCATTCATCGCGTGCATAACGTTTCCAGCGCATAAAAAGAGTAGTGACTTGAAAAATGCGTGCGTGACAAGGTGAAAAAGTGCGATCTTGTATGCCCCAAGACCAGCTGCTACAAACATATAGCCAAGCTGCGAAAGCGTCGAGTAAGCGACTATCTTTTTAAGGTCGTTATGCACAAGCGCGATGCTAGCTGCAAATATTGCTACAAATGCGCCAAGGCAGGCGATAAAGTGCGAGACTTCAGGCACGTTTGCAAAGATGAAATTTGCGCGTATGACTAGATATACACCAGCTGTTACCATGGTCGCAGCGTGGATGAGTGCAGAAACTGGCGTTGGTCCCTCCATGGCGTTTGCAAGCCAAGTGTGAAATGGAAACTGCGCGCTTTTACCCATGGCGCCTATAAAAAGTAGCGTGGCGATGACGCCTAAATTTAGTCCAGAAAGGTCGCTTCTAGCGTTAAAAACCTCGCTAAATTTAAGCGAGCCAAAGCTATAAAATATATAAAAAATGCCAACAAGCATGGCAAGGTCAGCTACTCTATTCATCACAAAGGCTTCGTTTGCAGCGACGTTTGCGCTAGGTCTTTTATACCAAAAGCCAATTAGTAGCCACGAGCAAAGTCCAACGCCCTCCCAGCCGATAAATAGCCCTATGAAGTTATCGCTTGAGACAAGGACGTTCATGCAAAAGACAAAGAGCCCAAGGTAGCTAAAAAAGCGGTTAAAGCTCGCGTCATCTCTCATGTAGCCAATGGAGTAGATATGCACAACACTTGCGACCACGCCCACGGTGCTAAGCATCACAAGGCTAATCGCGTCAAGGTAGAAGCTAAAGCTAAGATCAAGCGAGCCTAAGTTTATAAACTCTTTTAGAGTTAAATTTAAAGGCTCATCTACGCTAAGGCTAGCCGTTAGCATAAGCGAAGCCGTGGCGCTAGCGATCATGAGAAGCGAGCAAAAAAGACCGATAAATAAATTCTTACTGCTATGCGAAAAGATGCCAGCTATGATGAAGCTAAGAAGCGGGAAAAATAGCGAAATACAAAATAAAATCATCTCTTAGCCTTTCATATTTGTCATCGAATCTAAACTGATGCTGCCAGTCTTTTTATACCAAAGCACGAGCAGTCCAAGCCCCACAGCGACCTCGCTGGCAGCGATGGCTACTATAAAAAATGCGATGATCTGCCCAGTTAGATCAAAGTAGTATTTCGAGATAGCTGCAAGCGCGATGTTTGCTGAGTTTAGTAAAATTTCGCTTGAGAAAAAGAGCATTATCAAATTTCTTCTTCTCATTATGCCAACTAGCCCTATGACAAAGACTAGGCTTGCTAGGATGAGATAGTGAGTAAGTCCTATCATAGCATCTCCTCAAGGCTGCTTTGCGCATTCATGTCTTTGTGTATCAAGATGATGCCAGCTACCATCGCCACAAGTAGCATGATAGCGCACATCTCAAAGGCTAGCAGATACTTGCTAAAGAGCAAAATTCCAACCGCTTCGATGTTGCCAAGACTAGCTAGGGTAGAATTTACCACCTCTTGCTTAGCGCTATAGATCGGTGCTAAAAAGATAAATATCAAAAGAAGCGCTATGAAGCTACTTAAAAGATAGACGATGATCTTTGCTTTTTTGCCACTTTTTGGCTCGCACTCCTTGCTGGTGTCAAAAAACATCATCGCAAATGCGTATAAAACGACCACCGCGCCTGTATAGACGACGATTTGCACCACACCTAAAAACTCAGCCCCAAGCAAGAAAAATATAGCTGAGATAAAAACCATGCCAGCAGCTAGCGCAGAGACTGCGTTTAGGGCGTTCTTGCAAAGCACGCTAAAAGAAAAACTAACTAATATAAGGGCGCTAAAAAGATAAAATGCAAAGCTCTCATACATCGCTTGACCCTTTTAAATTTATATCCATCACTTCTGCCTTATCTTCATTTGTAAGCGCATTTGGCGTCTTTTTCACTAGGCTACTAGCATTTTTAGGTAGAGCGCCATAGCCCTCAAACTCGGCTTGATCTTTTAAAAATTTATCATCTGTTAAAAACTCAGCCTTTGTGCCAAAGAGGATTTTGTTTTCACTTGCGACCTCGTACTCTTGCCCACAGACGATAGCAAGCTCAGGGCAGACATCAGCGCAAAATCCGCAATATACGCACCTGCTTAAATTTATCGTGTAGCTTGCGACCTTTTTGCGGCCATCTTCGCCAAGAGAAGTTTTCATCGAGATGCAGTTGCTAACACAAATTTTCTCGCATAATCCACAGCCTATGCAGCGCTCATTTTCGCTTTCAACAAATTTTAAAAGCCTATGAATCCCCCTATATCTGGCGTTTAGCTCCATCTTTTGCATAGGGTATTTTAGAGTGTGCGACTTGCTAAAGAGCATCTGCTTTAGCGTGATCTTTAGCCCCACCAAAAGATCAAGCTTAAAAGTAGCGGCGATGAAGTGCTTAAATTTATCAAATGCCCCTTTTGGCTCTATCTTTTCGTCTATCAAAATATATCTTTTCTCGCTCATTTTACGCCTTAGATAAGTAGTGCAAAGCCGGTGATTACGACATTTAAGATGCCAAGCGGAAGCAAAATTTTCCAGCAAAGCATGCTAAGCTGATCAACCCTTAGATGCGGCCACGACGCCCTCGTCCAAAGAAAAAAGAAAAAGACTAGGCTTGATTTTAAAATGATCATCAAAGCACCTGGGATAAATAAAAACTCGTTAAAACCGCCCAAAAACAAAAGCGTGATGATGATACTTGCTGCGATCATGTTGGTGTATTCGCCGATAAAAAACATCGCCCATCTCATGCCACTATACTCAGTGCCGTAGCCTGCCACGATCTCAGTCTCGTTTTCTGTTAGGCAAAATGGCGTTCTGTTGCACTCCACAAAGCTTGCCATTACAAAAAGCACGAAGGCAAGGGGCTGCTTGAAGATGAGCCAGTTAAAGATGCCTTTTTGGTAGTTGTTTATATCAACTAACGAGAGCGAGCTAGTCACCATGACAACGCTTAAAAGTGCCATGCCAGCGACCACTTCGAAGCTAAGAAGCGCCACGACTGCGCGAGCGGCGCTGATTAGTGCAAATTTATTGTAGCTTGCAAGACCTGCTGCAAGTGGCGAAAAGACGCAAACTGCTGCCACGCCAGCGATATATAAAACGCCCACGTTTATATCTGCAAGTATCGGTCTAATCGTATGTCCAAAAACCTCAAACTCAGGCAAAAATGGCACAGGCGCAAGCGCTGCAAATGCCGCGATAGCAGAGATTAGAGGGGCTATTAGAAATATAAATTTATTTGCATTTGCTGGGACGATATCCTCTTTTGTAAAGAGCTTTATCATGTCAGCCACGATCTGAAGCACGCCAGCAGGTCCCACCATATCAGGTCCCACGCGGCGCTGCATGTAGGCTAGCACCTTTCTCTCAGCATAAGTCGCAAGTCCTGCTAGGCTAGCCATGACGGCCAAGATGACGACTGCTTTAACAATAGTTGTTATCACAAAAAATAGCATTTCACTCATTCTCTGCCTTTATTATTTTTACGCTAGCAAAACTCTTGCCCTCAAAAATGGCGCTTACATCAAGCTTATCATCGTAGTCGCCAAGATAGGCCGCCACGCCTCCTAGCTCGCTATCAAGCTCCACGCAAATGGCAAGCTTTTGCCCATTTTTTTCTAAAATGACCGCTTCATTTTGTGAAATTTCAAATTTAGCCATAAACTCACTACTTGCGTAAAGTTTCGCGCGTTTAGCTGTCTGGCTAGCATAGTTTGCAAAAAATGAAGGCAAATTTATAGGATTTGCAAGGCTTATTAGTGCTTCGTCTTCTTTTAAATTTAACTCATTTTTCTCTTTAAAAAATGGCTCTATGTCCTCTTTTGGAGCGAAATTTGAAATTTCAAGCCTGTAGCCTCTGTGGCTTGTGCCATCATTTGCGTAAAAATTTTCTAAATCATCAAATTTAACGCCCCTATAGCCCTTCTCTTTTGGTAGCTGCGCTGTGTAATCAATCGTATTTTTAGCCACTAGCCCAAGCGCATTTGCGATATCGTTTAAGAAGTAGCCATTATGAGCCAAAGCCGCATTTGTCGGTACTACTTCGTTATTTATGCTTGTAAATGTGCCCTCTTGCTGATTTAGCGCACCAGCGTCAAGATCGCCCTCAAAAATGCTAAATTTAAACTCGCCCATTTCATTGTATCCTAGCGTCTTGCCAGGCTTTTTTTCGCATGAAAGCGTGCAAATTTTAGCCACGCCAAGCGAATTCGTTCGAGGTGGTATGAGCATCACACGAAACGGCGTAGCTCTTGCGATCACTCCAGTAAGAGCGGCAAGTAAATTTGCATTTTCATGAGCGTAAAAGTCGCTACCTAAAATGAGCGTAAATTTAGCCTTACCCTCGCTAAGAGTTGCCACTTCTAAGCCAAAGCTCTCTTCAAATTTTTCAAGTCTAGCCTGAAGTGCTACTGGTAAATTCTCACCCCAGTTTTTAAGCACAAAGAGTAAAATTTGCTCCAAATCCCCAGCCTCATAGCTCACACAGGCGAAATTCTTTGAAAATTTCTTCACCACCTCATCAGCGATGTGATGAAAGTAAATTCCACTAGCTTTATTCATCTTAAGGGCGTTATTTAGCTTATAGCTCGTTACTGGGCTCTCGTGGCGCAAGAAGCTACCGGCTGTGATGATAAAGTCGCTATTTTTTAGGCTCTCATAGTCTGCGTTATATGAGCTAAGACCGCTAAATTCGCTAAAAATATTTAAGAAATTTTGAAATTTAAAAGCCTCATCGTTTAGTAAATTTAGGTCAAATTTTTCTCTCAAGCGCTCCAAAATAAGCGCCTCCTCGTTTGTTATGAAGCTATTAAATTTTATATTTTTTATGTTGCCGTTTTTGAAATTTGAGATGAGCTCGTTAAATTTCGTCTCATTTTTGCCTGCTTTTTCGTTGTGAAAGTCGTAGGCAAACCTAGCAGCGCCACTTATCTCGCCAAAGTGAAAGTCGTTGCTAACGCGGTAAATTTGCTTGCTTCTGTCGCTAGTGCTCTTTTCTTTTATGTCGTAATATATGAGCTCGCAGTCGCTTTGGTGCGGATTTGCCGCTGGGACACGGCTTAGCTCCCAGACGTTTGAGCTATACTGAAAATTTGAGCTAACAAGCGCTCCAACAGGGCAGACGCTGATGCACTCACCGCAAAACGAGCAGTCCAAATTTTCGCCAGCGCTTGGGCCAATTAGGCTCTTTTGCATCTTGCTAAATACGGCGTAGGCATCTTTTGGCATGCTATCTTTTAGCTCTTTTGACACTTCAACGCCCCTTGGCACCGTTTTTAGTGCGCTCTCGCCGATCTTATCTTTACAAACCGTAACGCATCTCTCACAGACCACGCAAAGGGCTGGATCGTAGTTTATGAGCCCCCATTTTTTGTGCGGTTTGTGCGTGTCTGTAATGGCAAAGCTTTGCTCATTTACATTTAAATGCGTTGTTAAATTTTGCAATTCGCACTCGCCGCTTTTGTCGCAAACGCCACATTGAAGGGGGTGATTGACGCAGTAAGTCTGCATGATCGCATTTCGCTCAGCAGCGATCTCTGGCGTATTTGTGTAAATTTGCATATCCTCTTTGGCTTTGGCATTGCAGCTATAGACCACTTTGCCGTTTGCTTCGACCATGCAAAGCCTGCAAGCAAGCGTTGGCGAACAGCCACTAAGGTAGCAAAGCGCAGGGATGTAGATGCCATTTGCCCTTGCGATGTTTAGGATGCTCTCGCCCTCGTTTGCCTCTAAAATTTGATCGTTTATGGTGATTTTCATTTGCTAACTACTACTTGTTTAAATGCATATCCATCAAACTCTTTTGCACCAAGAACGGCAACCGTGCCTTTTAGCGCTGGATCAAGCCTAAATTTAGCACTCACGCTAAAGTCTTTTGCCTTTAAATTTAAGGTTTCGCCATCCTTTGCCTTTGCCACGATGCCAAACTGCACGCCACCAACGATCTCATCGCTTGCGTTTTTGTTTAGATAAACGACCGCTCCGTCAAAATTTTCAAGCTCTCTTAGCTCGCTTACTTCTTTGACGCTTGCAAATTCTTTGACATTGCCACCTGCTAAGACGACATTTTTACCTAAAATTTCAAGCAGCCAAAAGATCGCATCTTTATCTGGATGAGTAAAGAGCGAGTCATCGATGATCACGTTTTTAACGTCCTTTATCCACTCGCCAAGCTCCTCAAACTCCTCCTCGCCCACGTTGCACTCGCCGCTTATGAGCCCATCATCAAGCTCGTCGAAAAACTCATTTTGCACCAAATTTGCATACTTGCAAAGAAGCGCTAAGACGTAGCTTATTGATCCTATCTCGCAGCGGATCAAATTTTCGCCACCAAGCTCGTTATCTTCAAAGCATGAGATGTATTTAAACTCGTGCTCTTTTATCTTTTTTGCTAAATTTTCGTCGCTCAAACTTAGTAAATTTGCGATACTTAGGCTCTTGCCTGCTATTAGATCATTAAATTTCATATCTTGCCCTTTTTTATCGTTAATGCCCAATCAACTTGGTTAAATTTAAGCGAGTTCATCACCTCGCAGTTTAGGTTATAAGCCAAATTTACAGCTTTCTCAACACCGCTGTAATCTCCTATCTCAAACAAAAATATCACCACTTCGTCTGGCTCGCTCGCCTTTATCTGCTGCCCAAGAGTGCTCAAAAACTCGCCCTTTAGATGTCTAAGATCGACCCTTCTCATCTATCAACCTCGCCTAAGATGATATTTGTGCTGCCTATTATCGCAGCCACGTCTGCCACATACTGCCCAACTAGCAGATCTTCATAAATAGCGCAGTGCCAAAAGCTTGGCGTGCGAATTTTAAGGCGGTATGGGCTTGCGCTACCGTCTGAGTTTATATAAATTCCAAGCTCGCCCTTTGGTGACTCACTAGCAAAGTAAATTTCGCCCTTTGGTGGCTTTAGCCCCTGAGTTATCAGCACAAAATGCTGCATAAGTGAGTAGTTTTGGCTCATTATCTGCTCTTTTGAAGCGCTTACGTACTCTGGCGCGTCGGCGATGATGGCAGGGCTGCTGGTCTGATACTTGCTAACGCACTGTTTTAAAATTTTCACGCACTCGCGCATCTCTTTCATATAAAGTAGGTATCTTGCGTAGCAGTCGCCCTTGGTGGCATAAGGCACATCAAATTCTAGCTCGTCGTATATGAGATATGGCTCTTCTTTTCTGATATCACGTGCCACCCCGCTTGCTCTTAGCATGACGCCAGAGCAGCCGCTACTAAGGGCTAGCTCTTTGCTAACTACACCCACATAAACAAGCCTTGCTTGCCAAATTCTATTTTCACTTAGCAGGTCTTCATAAAGCGTGATGTCGCTTGGAAATTTCTCACAAAATTTAAGCAGCTCCTCGCACCAGCCATCAGGCAGATCAAGTGGCACACCACCGATCCTTATCGAGCTGTGAGTTAGTCTTGCGCCGCAGTACTTTTCTATGAGATCAAGGACGTATTCGCGCTCTCTAAATGCGTATAAAAAGACGCTCATAGCCCCCACGTCAAGTGCGTGTGTGGCTAAAAATAAAAGGTGCGAGCTGATGCGGTTTAGCTCCAAAAGCATCACTCTAATGATCTGCGCACGGCGAGGCACTTCTATGGCGCAAAGCTTCTCCACAGCCGCGCAAAATGCGTAGTTATTAGCGCTCGATGCTATGTAATCCACCCTATCAGTCACTGGGATAAATTCCTGATAGGTCATATTTTCAGCCATCTTTTCAACGCCTCGGTGCATAAAGCCAACCTCTGGCATAGCGCGCACGACCTTTTCGCCATCAAGCTCAAGCACGAGTTTTAGCTGTCCGTGTGCGCTTGGGTGCTGCGGGCCAAAATTTAGTATCATCTTGCCGTCATTTTGCTCAAATTCTAAATTTTCAAAAAATGGTTTTAAGCGGTTTGGTGCCTGGCTCAAGGTCTTTCCTTTACTATCTGGCTCTCGTTAAATTTAGCCTTTTTGACAAATCTCACGCCGCCTTCTTCTTGATACTCGTAGTCTTCATTTTCATCAAACACACGTGAAAATCCAAAGGTATCTTTCTCATCGATAAAGGCTGGATCGCGGTTCTCTTCGCCGATCTGCTCTCTAAACTCGCTTCCAAAAATTTTATCCACTTCGTACCATTTCGCCGCCTCGTCGCCAACTAACGGATAGCTCTTTAGTAGCGGGTGCGAGTGCCAGTCATCAGGCATTATTAGGCGCTTTAAATTTGGATGATCTTTGATGAGAACGCCACTTAGATCATACATCTCTCGCTCCGCCCAGTTTGCGCTTTTATAAAGCTCGCAAACGCTTTTTAGCATTTCCTCTTTTTTAACAAAGCACTTTAAACGTGCACGCCTGTTTTTACTGATGCTAAGAAGCTGATAAAAGACCTCATATCCGCCCCTTTTTGCTATAAGATCAACCGCCGCAAGCTCGCAAAGCTGCTCGTAGCCAAAGCCCTTTAACGCTTCAAGCGCTTTAAAATTTTCACTAGAATTTACATAAATTACAAGCTGATCAAACTCCACGTAGCTAGATAAAATTTCCACTCCGCTTTGCTCTAAAACAGCCAGCTCTTCGTCAAATTTAGAGCCTACCGCCTCATCCTTTGGCGTCTGCTTAGCTATATAAAATTTCTCGCTGTAGTACTGCTTTTTTTGCAAGTCGTTTTTTGGCTTATACTCTCTCATATATCTAGCTTTCTTGGCTTTTGCGCCCTAAATGCACTTTGTTTTCTTATCTTTTTTTGAAGCATCATAAGTGCGTACTGAAGCGTCTCTGGGCGCGGGGCACAGCCTGGGATGTAGATATCAACAGGTATTATGCGATCTACGCCTTGAACGGTCGAGTAGGTATTAAACATGCCCCCAGTATTTGCGCAGCTACCCATCGAGATGACCCACTTTGGCTCAGGCATCTGATCATAAAGACGCCTTGTAAATTCAGCGTGCTTTTTAGTTAGCGTGCCAGCTATGATCATCACCTCCGAGTGCCTTGGACTAGCGCGAAATATAGTGCCAAATCTATCAAAGTCATATCTGCTCGCCCCGCTTGCCATCATCTCGATCGCACAGCATGCAAGCCCATAGCTAAGCGCCCATAGCGAGTTGCTCCTGCCCCACTGCACGAGCTTATCAACGGTTGTCAAAACTACTGGCAGGCCGCCATTTGCAGCGTAGTTTATCTGATGCTTTGCCATTTAAAGACTCCTTTTTGCCAAGCGTAGGCAAAGCCGACTAGCAGTATCGCCACAAAAAGTAGCATCTCAATGAGCCCAAATAGCCCAAGCAGCCTAAAATCCACCGCCCACGGATACATAAAGATGACCTCAACGTCAAATAAAATAAATAAAATTCCATAAAAAAAGTAGTGGATATTTATCTTATTTGGCTGTTTTACCGTGGTCGGTCCGCACTCGTAAAAGCCAACTTTTAAGCGCTCGGTGTTGCGGTTGGCTAGCTTTTTGCTTATCTTTGAGGATAAAAATGTTATCAGACTAAATGAACAAGTAGCTAACAAAAGTATGATAAAAGCGCCAAGATAGGTGCTGTCAAGCTCTGAGTGTGACATGCCTCTGCCTTTATGAAATTTTCAAAATTCTACTAAATTTAAATTTATTTGACCTTGAAATAGCTCAAGAGTAGCGATGTAAATCTCTTTTTGTGTAAAAAATACTCTTATTTTATCTTTTCCACGGCGTCTTTTGCGGCACTTATGCGCTCTGCTTCATCAAGCTCGCGCACAAAACCATCTTTTACTAAAATGATCCTAGTCGCCACGTCAAAGTAGCTATCATCGTGGCTCACGGCTATGACGCTTATGCCCTTGCTTTGCAAAAATGGCAAAATTTCTTTGTAAAATTTACGCTTAAATAGCGGGTCTTGATCGGCTGCCCACTCATCAAGTATAAGGATAGAGCGGTGCTCTAAGATGGCTATTAGCAGGCTTAGGCGCTTTCTCTGACCGGTTGAAAGCTGCGTGGTGCTAAGTTTATTATCAACGACACTTACTTTTTTATCGATCTCAAGCATGGCCAAGAGCTCCTCTATATCGCTTTGGCTGGCAAAGCCATCACGAGAGAGTGTTTGCGAAAATAGATAAAAATCAGCAAATATTGCGCTTATCTTTGCCTGATAGCTTTGTAAATTTGCCTCATCTATCTTTGTGCTATCAAGGTAAATTTCGCCGCTACTTGGGCGAAGAAGGCCGCAGAGAATATTTATAAGCGTGCTTTTGCCGCTGCCATTTTTACCGATGATAAATGTTATCTCGCCGCGTTTGATCTCTAAATTTACCCCTTTTAGGCTAAATTTGCCCTGCTCGTAGCTAAAATTTATATCTTTTAGCCTGATACTTTGCCACTCATCGCTTAGGCTATCATCAAATTTAAAGCCCTCTTTGAAATCATTTAAATTTAAGTTCATTATCTTTTCTAAGCTCACTTTTGCGCTAAGTGCGGCTGGTATGGAGCCAACCATACTCATAAATGAGCCTCTTAAAAATAGTATCGTTAGGCTTATGCTAAGCGCCGTTTGCAGGCTCGCCCAGCCAAATGCCACGCACAAAAATACGCAAAGTCCGACTGCGCCAAGGAGCATTACATTGGTAAAATTATCGCTTAATGCGTGAAATATATCGGCTTTTACCATGCTTTGACGCTTCTTATCGCCTGTCAAATTTAGCTCATCAAAGCAAATTTGCGCTCTTGCTCTGTTTAGACTAAGCTCTCTATGCCCTTCGACGATGTCGTCGTAGTGTCTTTGCAGCGCGTCATCTTGCGTCCTTGAGTCTTTAAAGTAAAAGTGGATCTTTTTCATCAAAAGCGTGTTTATAAAAAGCGTCGCACCGATCCAAACGGCTAGAAATATAAAAACTTTTGGCGCGATGTAAGCTAGATAAAAGCTCGCACAAACGATAAAAACTAGGCTTTGTATGAAGCCAGTAGCGCTCATAAAGGCAAATGTGATCGTTTTTATGTCGTTGTTTAGACTAGCTATGATCTTTGCCTTGCCGATCTCGTTTATCACGCTATTTGGCGTGTCTAAAATTTGCTTTACGCTTTGATATCTAAGCTCATAGATAAATTTATGCCCAAAATTTGTGAGCGAGATGTTTGCAGCGATGGCGCTTAGAAAAAAGAGGAGCAAAACAACAATAAATTTAACCGCCACAAAGGCGTCAAATTCTTTTAAATTTACAAGTTCGTTGTTGATAAAAGAGAGCGTCCAGACGCCAAGCCCGCTAAAGGCAAGCGTCAGGATCACTATTTTGATTATTGAAAAAAGATTGCTTTTTATTAAATTTGCAAGCATTACATCGCAGCGCGTGGCTGAATGATGTTTTGATCAAATTTTTGCTCGGTATTTTCACTCATGATGCGAAGCACCTTGCTGCGTTTGATCTTCGCGTCATCTTTAAATATCGCGCGCACCTTATCCATGCCAGCGTAGAAGTCACGCATGAGCACGACGCAGATATATTTGCCAAAAAATGTTGGCTTGATAACGCCATTTTCTTCGTAGATCGCATTTACAAGTTTTAGCAAGCTAAGCTCGACAAATAGGTCTTTGTTGATGTTTGCGTTGTTTTGCTCGTTGTAGGTTTTGATATCCACGGCGCCATCAAAAAGCCTTGTTAAAAATGTATATTTTAGTCTCTCTTTTTTGCTAAATGCGCATTTTGCGATGACTGGGCCTTGTCTTGCTTTGACCTTTCTGCCGTAGTCAAGTAGGTTAAAGGCATTTATCACGAGCTCGCCGTCAAGAAAGCTAAATGCCCCGCTACCAACGCCCACGTACTCTAAATTTGAGCCTACATATTCGTCGCGAAGGTCTGCGCTTTTTTCATTTGAAAACGCCCATGCGTTGCTTTGTCTATAGCCGCCTTTAGCAAATTCACTCACAATGATCTCGTAAAATTCTCGCTCATTATCAACGTTTGAGACGCCAAGTGCGCGAGCGATGTTCTCTCTTGTTAGCTCTGATTTCATAAGCGGATAAAATGTTATTTGCTGCGGAGAGATTGATTTTGCGACATTTACGTCGTTTATTATCTGCTCTTTTGTTTGATTTGGTAGGTTAAAGATGAGATCAAGGCTGATAACTGGGATCTTGCCAAGAGCCTGCTCTATCTTTCTTTTTGTCTCCTCGGCCGAGCCAAATTTATCATATCTGCCAACTCTTTTTAGCGTCTCGTTATCAAAGCTTTGCACGCCTACGCTTAAGCGGTCGATGAGGCCGTCAAAACGGCTCAGGCTCTCTGGCGAGATGTGATTTGGGTCGCTCTCGGCTGATACATCTTCGATGCTAAAGAGATCTTTTGCGAGTTTTAGCGTTTTTTCAAGCTCTGGCTCATTTATAAGCGTCGTGCCACCACCCACATAAAGCGATGAAAAGTCAAAGCCAGCCTCTTTTATCTGCCTCATCTCCTCGCGTAAATTTTCAAAGTAAATTTTCGCAAGCTCCTGCTCGTAGTGGTACTTATGAAACGAGCAATACGGGCAAAATGTGTGACAAAACGGCACGTGAGCGTAGAGCATGTACTTTTTGTCTTTTTTTGGAGTTTTGGTGTAAGTCGTGTTTAAAATGTCTATGTTAAATTCGTTATATAGCGATTTTTGTATAGAATTATGAGCGTAATTTACAGCAAAACTCTCAATAATATTTTTAAAAATCATAATTAATCGCCTTAAATAAGTTAGTTTTAATTTAGTCCATTAGGATAGCCAAATTTTAATAAATTTAGCCTTGTAGTAACGTAAATTTTGAGTAAAAAATGCAATCATTTTTAAATTTTTCATTTTTGCAAACCTGCGATTTTTACATATCTAGCTCGCTTTTGCTCTATAAATTTATGCTTAGCCTACTTTTCTTTAGCCCTTGATATGACCTTGCTTGAGTCAAGCTCAAATTTCACTCCATCTCTTGTCTGAAGATAGTAAAATTTACCGATATTGCAAAGTGATTTTATACCATAAATTTTAACTGCTTTCTCATCTATCTCACAAGGCATTTGCTCTTTGCTTTTTGCATCACAAAGTGACTTTGGCAGGGCATTTAGCGCACTTTTATCCACAAGCAAAAATTTATAATCCACGTCGCCTATGTTAAAGGTTTTTGCTGTGTATTTTATAAACAAAAGCGAGTTTGAAACGATCATTAATGTGAGTGTAATATAAAAAATAACAGTAAAGTCTTTTGTTTCTCTAATATTGCCGATACCAAGCATAAATGAAAGCATAAATGAACAAAATAGTATCCAAAGAGTAAAGGATTCACCATTCTTTAAAATAATTATTGAAATAAAAAAAAGTAAAATCATAAGAGTCAATAAAAGTCCAATAATAAAATTTGCTCTATCTTTAAAGAAAATTGTTAAATTTATGCCAACGTACGATGATACAAGTAGCGATATAGTAGTTTGTATGCTAATAGATAGTTTACCATCAACAATACCTAAAATAATAGACGAGATGACTGTTAAAAGATAAACAAAGGTTGAGTTATAAAAAAATAGAAAATTTGGCTTTTTAAATTTGTATTTTTTATCATCGCTTTGGTACAAAAATGAGACAAAAACAAGGACTAATATCTCAAAAGCTGTAACAAGAGCAGTCGCACAAAATAGTAAAATACCAGTAAATATCATTTCTGAGCTATCTAGACTTGGAAAATATCCGATTTCAAAGCCGAAATATACAAAGTAGCAAATCACACTGATAATAGGTACTATGAAATTTGAATGTTTAAAGAAAAAAGAAATACACTCTTTGATAAAGTTTGTCTTTAAATTAGCCGAATATTCACTAAGTCTGTTCTCAAAATAAGTGTTATTTAGCAATTCATTTTTGAGATTTTTAAGATGCTCTTCATCTTTTTGCTTTATATCGTTATAGATTTCGTAATTATTTTCACGAAAATCCTTTGCGATCTCATCTTTTATGTCTAAGATCACGAAGCAAATTCGCTCTTTTAGCTCCTTTAACTCCTTTGAAATTTCAACGTAATTTGTCCTATTTAGCTTCAAATAAAGCTCGTGTTCGCTTTCTAAAAGTGCTATTAGCCTACCTTGTTTGCTGCCTATGATATGAGAGTTTAAGAAACTAGCCTTAATAAAATTTATAAATTTACTAGCCTCTTTTACGCTCTCATATTTTTCACTTAAAATGTCTTGATAACTCAAATTTACCTTTCTTATTTTTTTCTTGAGATGATTTTACTTGCGTCAAGTTCAAATCTTATTTTCTCATTATTTTCACAACCAATTGCTTCTAAATAATAAAATTTACCAAGAGTTGATAAGGCTTTAATGTCGTAAAGTTTTATAGTTCCACTTACTTTATCTTCTTCGTAATAAGTTTTACACTTACCGATATTTTTGCCATTTTGATGAATTTTATCCGAAATAGCCCCCAAAGCACTTTTCTCAATTACTAAGTATTTGTAATTAACATTACTTATTTCAAACCAACTTGCTACTTGACTTGTAAATAACACAGGAGAATAACATATTCCTACAATTAATACGGCGAATACCAAATACTTGAAATCGCCACTATCATATATTTGTTTTATTCCGTAAAAATAAAAAAAACATATAGCAAGAAGAACTATTATTGATATAACACCGAAGAGATAATTTTTTTGACAAAAAAAGTACCCAGCGATAATAACCAATGTAATATACATACTATATACATATACTATATATATTAAAGAATATGGTTTCTTTTTATTATGATAACTTGGATATAAAAAAATAGGTGAAGCCATAATTAAAAAAATTATCGTTGATATGGCAAAAAATAATATACCTATATAAATAACCTCCGATCCATCTAGACTCGGAAAATTGCCAATCTCAAAGCCAAAATATATAAAATAAAAAATCATGCCAACCAAACTAATGCTAGATAGTATTAATGGATAAAATCTTAAAAGAGTATCTAAAAGATTTTTATCTTTAGTAACTTCTTCATTGACACATTCGTTTTTTACACTGTTTACTGACTCTTGATTATTTTTTTGATTCATAAGTTTTCCTTTATAATTAAAATATTTTGATAACTCAAATTTAAATCCTAAAAATTTATAAAAACTTGCTATTTAAGCACCTTTGCTATGTGCTCCCAGCCCAAATTCTCAGCAAAATCAGCTGCTGTTTTGCCACTTTTTGTGCGGGCATTTTTATCAGCGCCATATTTTAGCAAGAGATTTACAAGGTTTAAATTTCCAGCGATCGCCTCGTGGTGAAGCTGTGTATATCCAAACTCATCAGCGTCTGTGGCTACGCTTGGGTACTCTTTTGCGTAGTTTTCAAACTGCTCAGTCATATTTTTGCTCATCGGATGCTCGATCAAATTTTCTGGGTGCTCTTTTTGCTCATAGACTACCAAAATATCGTTATAATCGCCAAAATCAAGCCCCCAAGCCGCGTCATGCTCGGCTAGCTCATCTTTTTGCATGCGTGAGCGCATCGCCTGCACGCTAAATCCACCGTATGCGCGCCCACCTATGGCAAAGAGCCAGTCGCTCATCTCTTCTATTTTGGCACTTATTTGGTCGCCTACTTTCACGTTTTGCACGCTATCAGGCTCATTTACAAGCGTGCCATATATCGTTTCGCCGTCAAATTCAACGTCATTTACCCACATGTGCTCGCCAACTTCTTCACCGTTTATGGTGTCAATAAAGCAAATTTTTACCATCGCATAGTCAAGCCCGGGCACGATCCTGCGGCGCTCCCAGTAAAGCTCACGCCAAAAATATCTAAAGCTCTCACGAGCCTGCTCAAATGCGCGCTGCATGTAGTCTTCGTCGCTACTTACAAAATAGATCGGCATTTGCTCGCCAAGATCTACTTGCTTGCCAAAAATTTTCTTAAAAAAACTCATTTTTTATCCTTAGTGAAATAAATTTAAGTGTAAAATTGCAAAAAAACTGCCAAATTTAGGCTAAATAGCTAAATTTTAAATGAAAAATTTAGTGGCTATTTCGCAAAACTAGGCGAGGCGATTTCAAAAATTTAGCCTGCCAACTTACCAAATTTAAACAAAAATATCGTGAGATGGACTTAAATATTGCGACAAAAAATCAAGCGTGCGCTAGGCACTTAGCCTGCGGAGTGAGAATTTTTCTAGCTCATTTAAAGGCGCTCACGAGAAGCAGTTATTTTAGGTTTTTAAAGCTAATTGGGAGCTCCAAGTTCAACCCCCTAACCAGCTTTATACACTCCTGCAGATCGTCTATGCTTTTGCTTGTTACCCTGATCTCTTCGCCCCTGATCTGTGCGCTCACCTTGATCTTTGAGTCTTTGATCGCTTTGGTTATCTTTTTTGAGTTTTCGCCGTCAAGCGTGTCGTTTAGCTTTAGCGTAGCCTTTAAATTTCCACCGCTCGCTGACTCTCTTTTTGTCTCTGTGATCGCAACTGGTGGGATGTTGCGCTTGATGAGCTTTGAGATCACTATATCTTTTAGCGCGTCGATCTTGTTATCACTTGAGCTAAGAAGCGTGATAAATTTCTCTTTTTCGTTTAGCTCAACTTCGGCCGCAAGCCCCTTAAAGTCATATCTCGCAGCGATCTCCTTTTTAGCCGTTTCAAGAGCGTTTTTAACCTCCATCATATCGACCTCAGCGCTTATATCAAAGCTATGTTCGGTTGCCATTTTCTATCCTTTTATAAATTCTTCTATATTTTTAACTATCAGTGAGATTAGCCGTTTTCTGGCCTCCAAACTGCCCCATGCCACGTGCGGGGTGTTCACTAAATTTGCTCTATTTTTTACCTTTAAAAATGGGCTATTTTCGCTCATTGGCTCACGCTCCAAAACGTCGGTGCCAAAACGCAGGCTTCTCTCATCTATCGCCCTTGCCATTGCCGCTTCATCCACTATGCCGCCGCGTCCTAAATTTAGCACTATCGCATCATCTTTTAGCAAATTTATCTCGTTTATACCTAGTAAATTTCTAGTCTTTTCATTTAGTGGTGCGTGGATGCTGATGATGTCACTGCTTCTTAGTAGCTCGTCTAAGCTTTTTTGCTTAAATTCGCTATTTTTATTTGCTCCACTTGTCGAGTAGTAGCTTACCTTTGCGCCAAATGCACGTGCCACTGCTGCCACGCCGCGTCCTATCTCGCCAAGTCCGATGATGCCAAATTCTTTGCCAGCGATCTCGCTGATATCTGCGCCAAGATAGGTGAAAATTTCACTCTTCACCCACTCGCCGTTTTTTACATACTCATCATAAAATTTTATGCGATTTGTTAGCTCAAAAAGCAAGGCAAATGTATGCTGCACGACGCTTGCGGTTGAATAGCCAGCGACGTTTTTTACAGCTATATTTTTAGCTTTTGCATGCTCAAGATCTACGTTATTCATCCCAGTTGCGCTTATACAGATAAGCTTTAAATTTGTCGCGTCCATCACGGCTTTGTCGATGACGACCTTGTTTGTGATGACGATATCAACGCCCTTTAGACGTGGCACGACCTCATCGCTTTTGGTTTTTTGGTAGCTGACAAACTCGCCAAATTTCTTAAAAACACTAAGATCAACGTTTTCACCAAGCGTGGCCGCGTCTAAACAAACGATCTTCATCCTTAGTCCTTAATGAAATGTCCTACAAATTTAGAGTAGTTATCTAAAATTTTGCCGCCCTTTCTATATCCAAGAGCGCACGCTTCATAAGCGTAAAATACGCCAGCTTGGTAGCTCTCGCCTCTCTCATCTTGATTAAACTCGTAAAATTCTTGATAAATGGCTTTGTTTGAGTCGTATTCGCCGTCATTACATGCTATTTGTGCGCCGTTTTCATCGTGTATCGAGACGTTTGCACCCTCTCTGCCAAATACCGGCTTTTTCACATATTTGTTGCCTTTTAGCGGCTCGTTTGAGGTTTCAAGCAAAAGTGGGTGATTAGGATATAGATCCCAAAGGATTTTTAAAATCCCTTTGCTTTGGAAAAGCAGCGTGTAGGCTGGATTTATGATGATAGCTTTTTGGTTTTTGATGATGTTTGAGAGTATGAGTGCCAGCTCGCCCTCATCGATCGCTATGCTCTCCCAAGGGACAAGCTTAAACCAGTACTCGAAATTTTCATCATTTTTAAAAATGCCCTCATTATCGTCAAAAACGACCTCATCGACGTAGGCAAAGTCTGTTTTAAAACCAGCCTCTTTTGCGATGTATTGCAGTAGTTTTACGGTCTGCTCGTCCTCGATACTGCCTGCGATGCTGCTAAATAGTATCCCCCAGCCCTCGTAAAGCTCGTCAAAGTCGGCATCCTCGTCGCCAAGCGTGATAAGGCGTTTGAAATTTTGCTTTAGCGACTCGTAAAGGTCGTTAAACTGGGCTGCTTCGTCCATGTGATTTAGCTTTAGCATCGCCCACTGGATGATCGCGGTCTCAAAGACTGCCGTTGGCGTATCGGCGTTAAACTCAATAAGCTTTATAGGCTTGCCATCAAGCCCACCCGCTAGGTCAAATCTGCCGTAAAGGTGCCAATGAACGTCATTTTCCCAGCTATTTTTGATGATATCAACAAGGTTAAATGGTATGCCTATCTCGTGAAAAAGGTTGTTGTCGATCACGTGCTGAGCGGCATTTACATACATATCATATAGCTCGTTTGCCGCCTCGTAGTAGGCATTTGCCTCTTTTTCGCTTACTTGCACGATCTCATCAGCGATATATGAGCTGTTATCGTTATCTGTATGCCATGCAAAGCCGATTTTCTCCATAAATTCGTTATTTAATGGGGTGATTTTTCTTAAATTTACCATTTTCAGCCTCCAAAGCTTGATGAGCTAGAGCTTGACTTTGAGCCACCACCAAAAAATCCACTCTTACCGCCACTGCTTCTTGCAGCAGAATTTGCCGCTTTTTGCTTGTTAAAGCTATCGACGCTTCTTGTGTAGGCACTTGGATTTTTATATGTGCTTTGGCGATTTGCTTGGAAATTTTGGTTGCCAAAAAGCTTACTGCCTATCCAGCTACCAAGTATCGCGCCAGCTGCTGAGGCAAGGATCGTCTCGCCAAGGCTTAGCCCGCCGCTACTTAGCTGTGCGTCGCTCGTTTTTGTCAAATTTGAAGTGTTATTGTCGATCTTTGCGTTTGCTTGAGCTAGAAGTTTATCGATCTCATCTTTGCTTAGCACGCGCTCAGTGCCGTTTATATCTTTTAGCACGACCCTAGTTTCAGTGCTTGGATACTCTTCTAAAATTTTATAAACGCCAGGTGCGCTCTCTTCGATGATGACAAAGGCACCGTTTTTTTGTGCAACTTCGTTTAGTGCGTTTTCATTGCCGCCATCGTCGCTCCCACAACCTGCAAGTCCAGCCATGATAATGGCACCAAATCCCCCAACCGCAGCATAAGTTGCTATTTTTTTGATGTGTTTCATATCTCTCCTATCAACTCTTTTAAATTTTTATGTCTTCTAACAAGTATCACGCCGTGTTTAAATTTGATAAATTTGGAGTGATGTATCGCTTTTATTATCTTTTCACTGATTTTTTTCGTTGCCTTTGGTTTTAAATTTAACTCCTTTAGATATTCGCTTAAATTTATCCATTTTGACTCATCCTCTATCTGCGCATCTATCGCCACTTCGCTTGTGGCACTTTCATTTTTAGGTGCTAAAAGTGGCCTTTGCATGGCGTTTAGAAACTGCATGAGCTTCTCGTCTCTATCCTTGTAAATTTGCAAAATTTCATTTTTGCGCTCGATGAGCATCTGCTCTTTTTCTTTAAAAAGCCTATCTTTGTCGGCTTGCAAGTTTAAATTTAAACTCTTAAGCTCATTTAGCTCATTTAGCAAATAGCTTACAAACTCGTCGTTTTGGGATTTAGTTTTTGTGCTTTTTGAAGCGGTTTTTGCGGGTTTTTCGCTACTTGGCTCCTCGTCAAGGATGACAAATTTAGTGCCATTTTCAATGACTGTTTTCAACGAGCCTCGGCGGATTCTATTATAGACTGCTTCTTTTGTTATGCCTAAAATTTCTGCAGCTTCATTTACAGCTAGCTTTTGCATCGGATTTCCGTTTAAAATAAAATAAAAAAATTGCTTTGATTATAAAAAAATAAGGCTAAAAGAAGAGTTAAACAAAGAGAGCAAAGCTCCCTTTGTATTGGTTTTAGAGTCTTGACTCGTAGCGTCTAAGCATATAAAGACGTTTAAGCATTTTCTTGCGAGCTGCAATTTTTTGTTTCTTGCGGATCTCAGTTTTAGGCTCAAAGAAGCGTCTAGCTCTCGCTTCAGTAACGACTAAGTTACGGTCAGTTTGTTTTTTAAACTTTCTGTAACCCTCGTCAAATGACTCGTTAGGATGTACCTTAATACCAGGCAACGTCCTCACCACCTTTCAGATTAAAATAAGCCGTGAGTATAGTTTAACTTTCATAAATTTAAGCTTTTAGGTAAATTTAAAATATTTAATACTTTTTTAATAACCTAAAATTTATAATCTTAAAATTTCAAAAAAGGCTCACCATGTCAAAGGACATTCGCTTTAACTACGTCAAGAGGCGTTACATTTTTTTTGCCTGTATCACGTTATTTGTATTTATTTTGCCATTTATCAGGATAAATGACGCGCAGCTATTTTTGCTGAGCTTTGATAAGAGCAGGGTTGATCTATTTTTTACAAAATTTGATATGCAAGAGCTATATTTGATGCCGTTTTTGTTTATCACTTTGTTTTTGACTATATTTTTCCTAACGACGCTTGCGGGGCGTGTCTGGTGCGGTTGGAGCTGTCCGCAGACCATTTTTAGAACGCTCTTTCGTGACCTTTTGCAGACTAAAATTTTAAAAATCAGAAAAAATATCCAAAACAAACAAAATGAGCCACAAGGTCAAATTTTAAAACGTGCTTTAGCTGTTGGAATTTGGTCTGTTTTGGCTCTTATCATAGCTGCAAATTTCATGTGGTTTTTTGTGCCGCCATTTGAGTTTTTAGCCTATATAAGTGATCCAAGCGAACATAAAATTTTACTTGCATTTTGGCTTGGCATAGCCGCTTGGCTAGTCTATGACGTGGTCATTTTAAAAGAGAATTTCTGCGTCTATGTCTGCCCGTATGCGAGGGTGCAGTCAGTTATGTTTGATAGCGACACGATACAAGTTATCTACAACCAAAATAGAGGCGGCACCATATATGAGGGCCGGGAGAAATTTAAAAAGCCAAAAGAAGATGGCGCACTTTGCACTGGGTGCGAGGCCTGCGTGAGGATATGCCCAACGCATATAGATATAAGAAAGGGCATGCAGCTTGAGTGCATAAACTGCCTTGAATGTAGCGACGCGTGCGCTAAAGTGATGGGGCACTTTAACGAGAGCTCACTTATAGAGTGGAGAAGTATAAATTCTCAAAATGAAAATAAAAAAGTGAAAATTTTTAGATTTAGAACGGTTGCTTATCTTGTCATTTTATGCGTTGTCTTAGTAGCTGCTGTGCTGATGAGTGGTAAAAAAGAGAGCATGCTTTTAAATATAAATAGAACTAGCGAACTTTACAAGGTTTTAGATCAAGGTGAAGTTGAAAATTCTTACGTCTTTTTGGTGCAAAACACCCAAAATAAAGAGCATACATTTTTCTTTGAGATAGATGATAAAAGTATAGAAATTTCGCGTCCAAATAGGCCTTTTACGCTAAAAGCTGGTGCAAAACAAAAGGTCATCGTAACACTAAAATCAAAAAATGAAAACACGAGCGAAAAAGATCTTTTAAAACATATAAATATAAAAGCTTACGCCACTGACGAGCCAACTATCAGCGTGCAAAGAGCCAGCACCTTTATCTATCCTAAAAGATGATAAAATGGCAAAAATTTAGCGGGAAGTAAAATGGCGATCTCAGAAAAAGGCAAAAAACGATACGAACTCATCGTAAAAACAGCGCTTGATCTATTTTTAAAAAATGGCTACGAAAAGACAAGCCTTAGCGATATCGTGGCGATAAGTGGCGGCTCGCTTGCTAGCATTTACACATTTTTCGAGAACAAAGAGGGGCTTTTTAAGGCGATCATCGAGCAAGAGATAGATGACTTTATAAAAGAGATCGATGAGAAGATAGATCTTAAAATTTCTCATAGTTTAGAGGAGTTTTTAACCAAATTTGCAACCATTATCTTCTCCATCGTCTGCACCAAAAAAAGCGTCTTGCTTAGCAGAACTATGATAAGCGAGAGCTCTAAAAATGGTGGCAAGCTTGGCAGGATATTTTTAGATCAAATTTTAAATAAGATCGACCTTGTGCTTATAAATTTCTTTGAAAGAGATGAGATAAAAGCCCAGCTTAATCCAAAATTTCCAGCCAAATTTGCTGCAAAATGTTTTATAGAAAATGTAAAGGGGTCACATTACTACAACGCCCTCATATTAGATGAGGAGCCAAAACTAAGCAAAAAGGAGCGTGAAGAGCACGTTGCCTTGTGTGTTGAGCTATTTTTAAATGGCATCATTAAAAAGCAAAATTGACTTTTAATTTATTTTTGGTTATAGTCAGGGACTTTTAAAATTTTGTAATGATTATTACAAAACTAAATTTGGGATTAAATTTTAAAATTAAGAGAGGTTTTTATGTTGAAATTTAAAAGTTTTCTTGTGCTTTCGGCTGCCGTTTTTTTATTTTCTGGCTGCTTTGAAAGTAGCGACAAAAAGGCTGCTACAGGCCGTCAAATGCCACCATCTCACGTTGATATTTTCGTTGCACAAAAAGCAGATGTGCCTATTAGCTTTGACTACACGGCCACAGTTACTAGCAACCAAGATGTCATCATCTATCCAAAAGTTAGTGGCACGATCATAAAGCAGTTTTTTAAGCCAGGCGACAAGATAAAGGCTGGAGATAAGCTATTTTTGATAGATCCAGAAAAATACGAGGCTAGCTATGACTCGCTTGACGCAGCTGTTGGCGTGGCAAATGCAAATTTAAAAAATGCGCAGACTGAGTTTAAAAGAATTTCTGCCCTTTATAAGAAAAACGCAGTCTCTCAAAAAGACTACGACGCAGCCGTTGCAGCTTATGACATCGCAAATGCAACTTTAGTAAGCGCAAAAGCAACTTTAAAAAATGCCAAGATCGATCTTGGCTATACAACTATCACGGCTCCATTTGACGGCGTTGTTGGCGATAATAAAGTAGATGTTGGCTCACTTGTAACAGCAAGCCAAACCCAGCTTGTAAGACTAACAAAGATAAATCCGATCGAGGCTGACTTTTACATCGCAGACGTGGATAATCTAAGTAGAAAAGCAAATTTAGATAACGGCGCTTGGCAGCAACTAAATAGCGAGGCTGTCTTAAATTTAAACAATGAAAATTTCACCGGCAAAGTGACATTTATAGATAACGTCGTAAATACCGCGACTGGCAGCGTTTTGGCAAAGGCTAGCTTTGATAACAGTGAAGGTAAAATTTTGCCAGGTGCGTTTGGTCATATAAAGATGAGCGGATTTGTTCAAAAAAATGCCTTTAACATCCCGCAAGTTGCCCTTCAACAAAGCGCTACAAACACTTATGTTTTGGTCGTAAAAGATGGCAAAGTAGGACAAAAAAATGTAAAAACTAGCTACCAAACAAAAGATATGGTCGTAGTGACTGAGGGCCTTGAAGAGGGCGATAAGATAATAGTTAATAACTTCCTTAAAATCGGAGTTGGCGCACCAGTTGAAACTGACAAAGACTTAAGCGCAAATTTCTTAAACAAAGATGCAAACGCTACAAGTAGCAAGTAAAGGCAGATAGATGTTTTCAAGATTTTTCATAAACCGCCCGATTTTTGCAACTGTTATATCTATCATCATAGTTATAGCAGGTTTTATGGGTATCAAGGGGCTTCCTATAGAGGAGTATCCAAGTCTTACACCGCCTACTGTCTCTGTAACTGCGACATATAGCGGTGCTGACGCGCAGACTATCGCTGACTCAGTCGCAAGCGCCATTGAAGATCAGATAAATGGTGTTGAAAATATGCTCTATATGCAAAGCACATCAAGCTCTGCAGGCACTATGAATATAAGTGTATATTTTAAGATCGGCTCATCATCAAAACAAGCTACGATAGATGTAAATAACCGCGTGCAAGCTGCCCTTTCAAGATTGCCTCAAGAGGTGCAAAATATGGGTGTAACGGTGCGTGAAAGAAGCGGTTCGATCCTTCAAGTAGTTGGCTTTACAAATCCAAATATGAACCAAGTTGAGTTATACAACTATGTAAATTTAAACATTGCTGACGCGATCAAAAGGGTAAATGGTATCGGCGATACAGTTCTAATTGGCAACAAAGAATACTCGATGAGAATTTGGCTAAAGCCAGACAGACTTGCTCAGTTTAAACTAACTCCAAGCGACGTCATCTCACAAGTAAGAATTCAAAACTCACAATACGCCGCTGGCAAGATCGGCGAGCAGCCATCAAAGGGTGAAAATCCTTATGTTTATTCAGTAGTTTCTGAAGGACGTTTTAAAGATCCAAAGCAGTTTGGCGAAATTTTGATAAAAAGTGAAGATGGCACAGTCGTCAAGCTAAAAGAGGTCGCCACAGTCGAGCTTGGAGCTGCTAGTTACGCATCTGAAGCTATGCTAAATGGCAAGCCAGCAGTGCCGCTTTTACTATTTTTACAAAACGATGCAAACGCACTTGCAACTGCTGAAGCGGTCAAAGCAAAGCTTGAAGAGCTAAAGAAAACCTATCCAGTTGGCCTAGAGCACACCATAGCCTACAACCCAACTGAATTTATCACCGTCTCAATAGACGAAGTTATAAAAACTTTCATAGAAGCGATGGTGCTAGTTCTTATCGTAATGTACTTCTTCTTAAAGAGCTTTAGAGCTACCATCATACCAATGCTTGCTGTTCCAGTCTCTATCATAGGCACATTTGGCGGTCTTTATGTTATGGGCTTTAGTATAAATTTGATCACACTTTTTGCCCTGATCCTAGCCATCGGTATCGTCGTGGATGACGCGATCATCGTTATAGAAAATGTTGAAAGAATTTTGCATGAAGATAAAGAAATAAGCGTAAAAGACGCCACGTTTAAGGCGATGGAGGAGGTACAAACCCCAGTCATCTCTATCGTGCTCGTGCTTTGCGCGGTTTTCGTGCCAGTTTCATTTATGGAGGGCTTTGTTGGCGTTATACAAAAGCAGTTTGCATTAACGCTTGTTGTTGCTGTTTGTATCTCAGGCTTTGTCGCTCTTACTCTTACGCCAGCACTTTGTGCGGTTATGCTTAAAAAACAAGAGAACAAGCCATTTTGGATAGTTCAGAAATTTAACGACTTTTTTGACTTTAGCACTAGGCTCTTTACAGCAGGCGTGGCAAAAATTTTAAAACACGTCATCATTAGCTTTATAGTCATTGGCATAATGGGATTTGCGACGTATGGCCTTTTTCAAAAAGTGCCAAAAGGGCTTGTGCCTTCAGAAGATAAGGGCGCTTTGATGGTTATCACCTCGCTTCCACCTTCAACAAATATGCTAAAGACCAAAGAAGAGGTAAAATCTATTAGTAACGCCATTTTGAGCAACCCAAATGTCGAATTTACCATGGGATTTGCAGGCTATGATATGCTAGCTAGCTCGCTTAGAGAAAACTCAGCCATCAGCTTTGTCAAGCTAAAAGACTGGAACGAAAGAAAGGGTGCAACGGACGATGCAGATGCCTTAGTAGGTCAGTTTAACGGCATGCTTTGGGGTTCAAAAAACTCAATGACTTTTGTCGTAAATGTGCCACCTATCATGGGTCTATCAATGACTGGCGGCTTTGAGATGTATCTACAAAATAAGAGCGGCAAGAGCTACAACGAGATAGAAGCGGATGCTAGAAAGGTAACTGCAGCTGCAAACGCAAGACCTGAGCTAACTGGCGTAAGAACGACGCTTGAGACAAACTATCGCCAGTTTAAGATAACGGTTGATAAAGAAAAGGCAAGGCTATTTGGCGTAAGCGAGAGCGAAATTTTTAGCACGATAGCAGCTAGCTTTGGCTCTTACTACATAAACGACTTCAACCTTGCGGGTAAATCATACCGCGTATATGCAAGGGCAAGCGATAACTTTAGAAACAACCCCGAGGATCTAAGAAAAATTTTCGTCCGCTCAAAAGATGGCGGCATGGTGCCACTAAATTCAGTAGCAACGCTTACAAGATCGATCGGACCTGATATCGTTGATAGATTTAACCTCTTTCCAGCGGCTAAGATCATGGGCGATCCAAAACCTGGCTACACATCAGGTGATGCGATAAGGGCGATCCAAGAGGTCGTAAATGACACGCTAAGTAGCGATGAGTACGCTATAAGCTGGGCAGGAACTGCGTATCAAGAGGTAAATTCTCAAGGAACAGGCACGGTTGCCTTTATCTTTGGTATGGTCTTTGTCTTTTTGATCCTTGCTGCTCAGTACGAAAGATGGCTCATCCCACTAGCAGTCATCACAGCTGTGCCATTTGCGGTATTTGGCTCGTTGCTAGCTGTTTGGATAAGAGGGCTAACAAACGACATCTACTTTGAGATAGGGCTCTTACTACTCATCGGTCTGGCGGCCAAAAACGCCATCTTGATCGTAGAATTTGCTATGCAAGAGCGCGAGAGCGGAAAGAGCATATTTGAATCAGCTGTAAATGCAGCAAAACTTCGCTTTAGACCTATCGTAATGACATCTATCGCATTTACACTAGGTGTTTTCCCAATGGTTATAAGCACAGGCGCTGGCGCTGCATCTCGTCACTCACTTGGAACTGGCGTGGTTGGCGGCATGATCGCTTCTACTACGATAGCGATATTTTTCGTGCCTATGTTTTACTATTTGCTTGAAAATTTAAATGAAAAATACTGGAAAAAGGGAGCAAAAAAAGATGAGAAATAAGGCGTTTATACTTATAACAGCGGCGTTTTTGGCTGGTTGCTCGTTTCGCCCAGATATGCCAAATGTGGATACAAATTTCACCTCAACATACACTTTCGAGACAAGCGATATAAGAGATCTTTGGTGGAAAGAATTTCACGATGAAAATTTAAATTCTCTAGTCGAAAGCGCGCTTGAGAAAAATACAAATTTACGCATTGCATATTTAAATTTACAAAAAGCAAAGGCAAGCCTTGGCGTTGCTGAGGCTGACTTGCTACCGGGGGTAAATTTAAATGTAAGTTATACCAAGGCAAAGACCAGCGGTGAAACTTACACTGGGCAGCCTCAAACACGTTATAGGAGCTCGAGCATAAATTTAGGGCTAAACTACGAGATAGATCTTTGGGGTAGAGTGCGAAATAGCGTGCTTGCAGCTAATGAAAATTTAAATGCGAGCAAATTTGACTACGATAGCGCTAGACTAAGCCTTAGCTCAAGTGTAGCAAAAAGCTACTTTGCGCTAGTTTCACTAAATATGCAAGAGGCTGTACTTCAAGAGACGCTAAAGACCTACGAAGATACGTTAGCACTTCGCAAGACGCAGCTTGATCTTGGTGGCATAAATGAGATGACCTACCTGCAAAGCAAGGCTGAGGTTGAAAGGGCAAAAACTAGCCTAACTTCAGTGCTAAACTCAAAGTCGCAAGCGCTTACTTCGCTAGCCATCTTAACTGGCAAGAGTAATGATGAAATTTTAAAAGGAGCTGTTGCTAGTGCGCAAAATTTACCAAGCTCACCTGAGATAAACGCTGGCATCAGCTCAGATGTTTTGCTTAGAAGAAGCGACGTGGCAAAAGCTCTAGCAGATCTAAAAGCTACAAATGCTCTTGTTGGCGTAGCAAAGGCTGATTATTTTCCTACAATCTCACTTACTGGACTTTTGGGCTTTACAAGTATTGATTTTGAAAATATATTTGTAGGAAATGCCAATACTTGGAATATAGGTGGCTCTTTAGCGCAAAAAATATTTGACTACGGCAGGATAAAAAACAACGTCCGCGTTGCTGAGACAAACGAGCAAATCGCAGCTATCACTTACGAAGCGACTGTTAGATCGGCCCTTGGCGAGGTTAGAGATGCCCTTATATCAAGGCAAAACGCAAAGCTCTCTTTGGATCAGGTAAAAAATTTGCTACAATCGCAGCAAAAGATTTATTCGCTTGCTAAAGATCAGTATAATGCTGGCTATATCGGCCACTTAGAGCTTCTCGATGCGGAGAGAAATTTGCTTCAAGCAAAGCTTCAAGATGTCTCTGCAAAGCTTGATGAGGTAGATAGCGCGGTCGAAGTTTATAGGGCACTTGGCGGCGGATTTAAGGTAGATAAATAAACTCAAAAAGGAGAAAAGTTGATGACTAAGATTTTAAATTTCTTATTTTCTTGGGGATTTTTTGTTTTTGCTATCGCTCTTGGCGTAGCATTATGGTTTGCGATAAATTACGTGGATACTATTAGGCTTGAGTCAAGCTTTTATGATATCGGCGAGATATTTATGATGGCAGCTGTCTTTGGTATCGTTTTTTACCTTATCGCAGCGATATTTGTTATACCTATTAGGGCGATGACAAAAAAGGCCTAAAACCTCTATTCATCTAAGAATTAAATTTCTTAGATGACCCCTCAAAAATATCTTATAAATTTCTTTTTACTTATTTAAATTTGAAAGAGTAGAAAGGGCGAAGATCGCCCTTTGAAGTATAAAATTTGATTATTTTGCGCTTTTGCAGCCGCATGTGCAGCCTAAAATCCTATAAATGATAGCTCCAATGATCGCTCCAACGATAGGTGCAACCCAGAAAAGCCAAAGCTGCTCTAGTGCCCAAGTGCCTTGAAATATCGCGACACCAGTTGAGCGAGCTGGATTAACCGATGTGTTTGTGATAGGTATCGAGATAAGGTGTATCAGTGTCAAGCCAAGGCCAATAGCGATCGGTGCAAAGCCCTTTGGAGCACGCTCATCAGTCGCACCTAGGATAATGATAAGGAAAAACGCAGTTAGAACTATCTCTGCAACTAGCGCTGAGACTAGATTGTAGCCATTTGGTGAGTGCTCGCCGTATCCGTTGCTAGCAAAACCGCTTGCAGTAGCGTCAAATCCAGCCTTGCCTGAAGCGATAAGATATAGCACGCCAGCAGCTGCGATCGCTCCGATAACCTGTGCGATGACGTAAGGCACGAAGTCTTTTTTGTCAAATCTTCCGCCGACCAATAGACCAACTGAGACAGCTGGGTTGAAGTGACCGCCACTGATGTGACCAACTGCGTAAGCCATCGTAAGAACTGTAAGACCAAAAGCAAACGCAACACCCACAAAACCAATACCAAGCTCTGGAAAAGCTGCTGCAAATATCGCACTACCGCAACCTCCAAAAACTAACCAAAATGTGCCAAAAAACTCGGCTAAATATCTCTTCATTTTCTCCCTTTTAGGTAAATTAAAAGGGGTGAGTTTAGCAAAAATGTGTGACATTACAAAATATTATAAAGATAAAGTTTTATATAAATTTACTTGTGGATTTGGATTAAATTTAGAGTGTTTTACATAGTAACTTATATTAAAATTTAATACCCTATTACGTCAATAATATATTTTCTCATTATATTTTGGCACGATAAGTTGGTTTTCTCCAAGTTTTATTTTATTCATATCTATTTGGTTATTGTTTTTTGCATCAAACATAAAATTTTTTATATTTTTGCATTTGTTTGCCTCTTTTGTTAAGCACTCTACCTTGTATATGGCTTTCTTTGTTAGAAGGTTATAGTCCAAGTTTTGATCTCTTACATTTTTATCTAGCATATCTACGGTAACGCCTATTAATTTCCAAATTTTATCTTTTAAGTCAAGTCTGTATTTGTGGGTATATCCCCACTCAAATCTACCGCCGCCACCACTATGATTTATTGTGATCACTCTATTTTTTATCTCCAAACCTTCAAAAGGATCTCCCATGGCACCACCGTCATTAGAATTCATTATTACATTACTAAATTCTTGCCATTCACTCCATTTGTTTTCACTATCTTTTTTGAAAATTTGCAAAACTCTATGCAAGTCACTATCTTGCCAAACTACTGCCCTTTCATCCACGCCATCACCATCTAGATCCCCAAAAGCTTCTGAAATTTCAGAAGCAAATAAAAATGTATTTAGTAAAACTACTATATAAAATATTTTCATTTAGATGCCTTAAACTGATTATAATATCTTTTAATGTTATTTGCATATTCTGGATTTTTATCTTTCCAGTTAGGACCATTGTATAGTGTTGCTATTCTTTCCCAGTTCTTATTCTTCAATGCATCAACCATACCGCTCGTATTTTTAAGATATGAAACAAAATACTTGAATTGCTGCAATTCACACATATTCATAGCTATTTCTAACTCCATAGGTGACGAATATAAATTAGCATAGTTAAATCCCATGACTTGAAATTTCCCCCATGAACAAGACTGTACAGCACAACTATAATCTATACTTTTCGCAATTTTAAGTTTTTCGTATGATGTCATATCATTATAACCACCATCACTTTTATTTACGATACTTGGATATTTTTTAGATAATGCATCTACGCTAGCTTTAGTATAACCTTTTTTAATAAGAAGCCAATACATCTTATGTCTTTCAAATAAAATAGTGGCTTGTTTTACTGCTTTAAACGAAGTATGTTTAGACTCTTGGCTTGCTATTGCCATTAATACTTCTTTTTCTACACCAAGATCTTTGGCCGTTGTTGCATAGTCATTATCGTTTATATTACAACCATTTCCACCACAACTCTTTTTGACTAAGCCTTGGCTTAAACAAAAACATACATCATCTTCAATTATTTCAACACCAATAGATTCTCCATTTTCTAGTTTAACTTTTTGTTTTATTTCGTTAAATTTAGAAATAAATTTACTTTTATTTTCATTGTTTATTAGATTTATTCCGCCTTTATTACCCAATATCGTATTTTTTGTCTTAACATCAGCTACATAAATTTCAAATGGCACTCTACTAGACTTACCATTATTACTTATTACTTGATAAGCAGGTTCTTTTAGCTTATGATCCTTGAAGATACCTATACTTTGACTATTTATACTTGAGCTTACGTAATATTTTCCACCAGAGTTAGTTGATTTTTTTGCCTCATTGATCTCGCAACTAAATTTATCTGATAAACTTGCATCAAAGCCTAGACTTTTATCGGTATGACCAAATTCATATATATAAAGCTTGCTGTTTTCATATTTAAGCTTTATAGGCACTTTAAAATTAATTTTTCCGTGTGCTTTTCCATATCTTGTTGTATATCTTGGAGCTTTCAAACATGCAAAAAACACAATAGTGCTATCATCTTCTTTTAGCTTTTCAAGTAGCTCTTGATCTTTTATGTCCGTTTGCGGGGTGAAGTTTATCTCCTTGCCTTTAAATTTCTCGCCTTCTAGTTTTATGTCATTTGTTACTATATTTGCTCTTACTTCACCATTGTACTCATCTTTTTTGATTATCTTATAAGACCAGTTTATTTCTTTATAGTTATCATCTCCCTTATTTGGCTTATATTTTGCCTTTAGGTTTATTGTATCTTTTGTGGTTATTGTTGTTCTATCTTTTTTGTTTGGGACATCTACTGTTACATTGAATATATTATTTGCTATATCGATGAGTGATGTTTTTAGCTCGTATGTAGCTTGTCCGCTTTGTTTCTGATTGGCTTCAAGCGATACGACACCGTTATCGCTCATGCTGTGGATTTCACTAGTAGAGTAGTCCTTGCTTAGATCACGAGCGGCAAGTATAAATTTTGTAGTCTTCTTAAATGCTCCTTGATTTTTATCTAAGATCAAATTGATATTAAATTTGGCCGTATATGAGTTTTTCTCTAACTCATCATCGCTGGTAGTTTCATTTTTCTTAAGATAATATGATTTGTATACCCTCTTATCTTCTCCGTTGTGCAAATATATCTCTTTTATGTCAGTGCTATTTTGATTTTCATCAGTGATTATTAAATTTGTTATGACTAGATTAAAATTTCCATTATTGGTAGTAGGGACACTGCTGTTGTTGCTTGCTAATTTAAGCTTTATATCAAACATTGACGAAGCCTTATCACTTCTTAAAGAGCCATTTTCTTTGGCAAAATTTAGTAGGTTAAAATTTAGATTATCAAAGAAATTTAATACTATTTTATTTGCGCTATTGTAGGAATATTTTTTGTCTTGTGATATAAAATTTCCAACTTCATCTTTGTAAAGTATAGTTTCTTTACTTGTAAAAGGGTTTATAAATTTTATATTACTAGCGTTGTAATTTATTTTGTACGAGTTAAATTTATAGTTGGTTAGTATTAGTCTACTTTCGCTGCTATTGCCTGATGGGTTGAGATTAGAACAATCTAAATAGTTTCCACTTGCTAAAATAATAGTTAGCCTTGTATTTTTTGGTTGATATGGTGCTGTTGGCTGAGCAGATTGATGAGGATATATTAGTAAAATTTCTTCTTTTTTACCTTCTTTAAATTCTGAGTTTTTCTCGCGTTCTTGCAGTGCTTTATTTATAGCTGATATATTGTTAGTACCATCACTTTTTAAGTATACAACATATATATTTTTATTATCAAATGTAGTATTGATAACTTCTTTTAGAAGAGAGTGGAGCTTATCCACAAATGGAGCAAGAGTAGCATTGATTTTATTATATTTAAATGAAAAGTAGTTATTAAGCTTCCTACTTACGGCATCCGCTTTAAAATCTGTGATATTTTTTTCGGTAAAATTTCTTCCTTCGTATGCTCGTATATATTTAGCTATTGTTTGATCATTGTGTTTTGATATATTTATGTGACTAAAAATATTTATTATCGCTTCAAAATCGTCTTTATATTTAAGGTCAAAAATATCTGATTCCCACAACCTTCTTTTGGTTAGGCCGTTTAGCTCCTTGCCTCTTTGAGTGTTTATGGTATAACGTAGATGAAACCATATTAAAAATCTATCTCTTTGCGATACAGCTTTCATAAGATCTGAGCCATAGTGATTGTATGCTCTTGAGACTAATGCCAGCCTTTCGTAGGATTTTGGAATGTTACTATTGACTTTATTTTCATAAGTACTAAGAGTTAAAGAGTACAGTTTATATGCATTATCTCTTGTTTTTAAATCTAAGCTTAAATTTTGAATAGAGCCAAATTTACTTAATGCTGCCGAGGTTGTTATTTTTCCATTTTTATAGTCTCTTAAAACCAAAGTCTCTTCTTGCGTTAATTGCCATTCATCTCCAAAGACACCTCTATACATTTTTGTAATTTGAGCTATATCATTTACTTTTAAATCAAATCCATAGCCAATAGCGATATTTCCTTGATTAACATTTTTATAATTATCAGCGTGAGGCTTGAGAAAGCGTCCTGACTTAACTAATTCAGAGTTTGGATCCACTTCTGTATTACACATGAATATGCCCAATAATTTGCCATATTCATCTTTACTTAGCTCTTTAAAGATCATTTATCTTTCCTTATAAATTCTCCGTCCCAATACGGATCAGTTCCTTCTCCACAACCATAATCTATAAGTATATTTGCACACTCATTTGCATTTATTTCTGGCTTAGTAAATTTAAAACCTTTATCAGTCTTTATGATATTTGCGCTGCACTTTTTACTTTTGTCATTTGTTGCTAATTTTAAAACTGCTTCTTTAGAAGAAAGAATTTGCAAATTCATCGCTTTGTCCTCAACTTCTATCAGACAAATATTTGCACCTTCGCTATCTTCATCTCCTTTAACGCCATATGTACGGTAACTTTCAAACCTAACATTGCAAATATTGTTTTTACACATCGATATATTCAAATCCTGAATATGCCCACGATAATTTTCTTTATCTAGCATAATCTGATCTTCAAACGAATAATTTCCTACCCACTCTTTTGACTCAAAATTTTCATTATCTGAGTATAAATTTACAATTAAAAATAGTATAAAAAAGACATTCTTCATATTATTCTCCATTTATTTTTACAACGCCTTGATATCTCCGCCGATGACTCTTAGTCCCATGCTGTCAAATATCGCTTTTATGCCACCAACTTCTATCACGACACTTGCGCCATCTATCGTTACTTTGGTACTGCCTACTTGGTGGATGATCTCATTTTTAGCATTGACCTCGTATGTCGTCTCGATCTCGCTATACTTAGAGTCTGCCATCTCGGTGTGCTGCGCGGCTGTTTTTGTTGTGAAATTTGACTTAGCATTTATGTCGATGTAGTTGTTTGCCTGAAGCACTATGTGCTCGTTACTAAACTCATTTATGCCCTTTTGAGAATTTAGCTTGTAGCTACCGTCTATGTTTTGCTCTTTGGTGCCTTTTATCTCTTTAGTCTCATCGTTGTGTATGGTTGTGTTGAGGTTTGATTTTATCTCGACAAATTTGTCATTGCCGACAAACTCATGTCTATCTTGACCAACTCTAGTTGTATCATCAACAGCTACATTTAGTGTATTTGAGACGCCTACTACCGTATCTTTTGAAAGTCCGACCGTCGTTAGATATTCGCCGCCGACATTTACGTTTTTAGCAAGATCTATCGTTTGGATGTGTGCTTTTTTGACCCTTTCAGTGTAGCTACCATGCACTTGAGAGCTTTTGTCGTTTAGTATCGTTTGAGAAAAGTCGTTATTTACTAGCTCGTCGTAGTCTTTCTCAGCTTTTACATAAATTTGCTCTTTGTTTTTTAAGTTTGACAAAGTGATCTCGTTTATGCCAGTCTCGTTTGCACCGATCGTTTTTGAGCTAAGCGATGTTTGATGGTAGTTGTTATCTACATTTACTAGTGGCATATTTGAGGCATTATAGAGGCTACCGCTTACCACTGGGTTATCTATGTCGTTTTGCAAAAATGAGATGATCACCTCATCGCCGACCCTAGGTATCGCAAAGAAGCCAGAACTGTTGCTTGCGATAGGTGTGATCACTCTTAGATAGGCACTTTTATGATAGCTTGCGTTTATGATGTCGTCTTTATCTATCTGCTCTTGTGTGCTAAAGGCGTTTAGTCTTACCTTTACTCTGCCGTAACTATCCGTATGGATGGTGTTTGTTTGGCTATTTAGCCCATCTTGTCCTACGACAAGGCCTAGAGTGATGTCTGGTGCTTTTGGCTTTTGTTTATAGCTTGGCACAAATTTCACGCTGCTTGGGATGATGCTTAGTTCATTTGTGTATGAGCTTATAAATTTTTTATCTTTTAAAGGGACGTTATCACCTAAATTTAGAGTATTTTCTAAAACGCTTTCGTCTATATAAGTGTGTTTTATAGCTATTATTTTAAACTCATATTCGCCGCTACTTTGATCTATGGCGACTGAGATATTGTCGTTTAAATTTAGAGCAAAGACGTTTGAGCTAGCGACAAATTCTTTCAAAAGCATATCGCTTCTTAGCTTTTTAAGATAGGTGCTAACCTCAAGCAACCTCGTATCACTGAATGAATACTCATCTAAATTTATATGCTTATCATAGATATTTACCTGCTCGTCAAATATCTTCTCATTTTTGCTCTCTAGCACGTTTGGATAGGCTGTGTTTTGAAATGAGTGGGTGAAGCTGTTTGCTTTTAGAGTTTCGCTCTTTGTGATTTTATTTATGTGTTCGCTTGCAAGATTGTTATTTAAATTTACATTAAAGCTTACTTTTCTAGCCTCTTTGCCTTTGCTCGGTTCGCTTTGTGCTAGGCCTTCAGCTTGGTTGCTATAAGCTAGGATAAAGGTATCGTGAAAGTAAATTTTCTCATTATCTTCATAAAAATATATACCGCTATCATGGCAAAGTCTTGTTATAAAGGCTAGGTCGCTTTCGTTGTACTGCGCTATAAATTCTTTTTTATTGTAGCTATTTTTGATGTTTGAGAAGTCTAGCTCTTTAGTTAGCCTTTGCTTGTTAAAAGACAAAATTTCTTTTACCACTTCAAGCACGCTTTGATCTGTGTAAATTCTATTTGCTCTATTTATACTTAGTCTATATAGCGAAGATGTGAGTTTAAATTTGAAGAAGTATTTTTTGTCTATATTTGTGCTGCTGTCATCATCAACGCCTAGATACTCGACATCGCTTACTATGCCACTAAAGTAGATATAGTCGCTGCCATTATTGCCTGGGATGATACTCTTGTTTGTAGAAGATGGTCTTTTTATGCTTAGCTTCATGCCTTTATCAAGGTATCTATATATGCCAGTTTGAGCGTTATCGTTATAAATGCTCTCTAAATTTTCATAAAGCGGATTTTTGACTAAATTTATATAGGCAAAGCACTCTATGCTAAATATATCCTCTAAACTCTCATTTATATCAGCTCTTGTGACTATAAATTTATCGTTTGCTATCTGAAGAGTAGAGAAGGCATCGTTAGATACGCCGTAGTCTACAAAGCCGTCTGTTGCCACTGAGTTGCCAGATGCTAGCATGACTGGCTTAGTTAGTGATGATGTTGGTGATGTTATGTTTTTGTCCATTTGTTGCTCTTTCAATCTTTTTTCGTTTTCTTCTTCTTGTAATCTTTTTTCAAACATTTCAATATCAGCGTCTGTGAGGTTACGCATAGTTTTTACACTTTCTTCTATTCCGCCTCTTTTTGCTTCTTTGTATTCATTATAAAATTTTTCTTTTTGATCATCTATTCCAGTTTTCGCTACTTCAGTAGAAAGCTCACATGTTTTGCAACCCAAAGCGCCAAATACCTTACCAGTATTGTCAATTACTTCGTTAAATTTTGTAAATGTATCTTGTTTTTCATAATTTTTTATTTCCAAATTATCGTTTGCTGTATCTAATTTTTTTTTATTAATATTAAAGAAATCCATTATTTATTTCCACCATTCAATAATTTTTCTAAATCTTTTTCATCATTTATAATTTTCAGAATAATCTTTAAAACTTTATAGTCTTTTGGATCTTGCCCATGGTCTAATAGTTGTTTGATTAATTTAAACTTTTCTTCTTTAAATTCTTTATATTTTTGAGTTTTTATAAATTCAAGTAGCTCGGGGCTTGCCTTTTTATTGTCTATGCCGACACCATTTTCTCTAAAGAAAAATGCAAAGCTCATACCTATGGATGTTGCTAAACTAGCATTAGCCGCTGTACCTTTTTCCAAAAGAGTATCAAAAGTTTTTGTTTTATTTGCATCATAAGCATACTCTAATAAATTTGGTCTTATTGAAAGGTCTGGAATTTCAATAGTCATGTTAGCATCACAACCAATCTTATCTATGTAATATTCTATGACTTTAGCGGTATTTTCATCGGTTGTATTTTTGTCAAATACCACAGCAAACATATTTAAGCAGTTTACTTCATGCGAATATAAAGATGTTATGAGAAGTATGATTATTGCTAATTGCCTCATTGTGCTAATTCCTTTTTTGTTCCATTATTTAATAGGTTATCTAAATCTTTTTCATCACCTACTATCTTTAATATAACCCTCAAATAGCCATAATGATAAGGATCTTGACCATGTTCTAAAAGCTTTTTGATTAATTTAAATTTTTCTTCTTTAAATTCTTTATATTTTTGAGTTTTTATAAATTCTAGTAGCTCAGGGCTTGCTTTTTTGTCTTTTATGCCATCGCTATTTTCTCTAAAAAAGACTAGGAATTCTGTTGCTATAATTGCAGTTAGCCATTTATCTGGCGTAATACCTTTATTCAAAAGTAAGTCAAACGTTTTAGTCTTATTATTTTCATAAGCAGCATCTAGTAAATTGAAGCCATCATTAGCGAAACTTGGGACTATATTAGTATCACACCCAAGCTCATCTATGTAATATTCTATACATTTAGCAGTATTTTCATCGGTTGTATTTTTGTCAAATACCACAGCAAACATATTTAAACAATTTGCTTCATGCGAATATAAAGATGTTATGAGAAATATGATTATAGCTAATTGCTTCATTGTACTAATTCCTTTTTATTCCCATTATTTAATAAATTCTCTAAATCTTTTTCATCATTTATGAGCATTAATATATTTTTTAAGAAGCCATAATCTTTTGGATCTTGCCCATGATCTAATAGTTGTTTGATTAATTTAAACTTTTCTTCTTTAAATTCTTTATATTTTTGAGTTTTTATAAATTCTAGTAGCTCAGGGCTTGCTTTTTTGTTGTCTATACCTACACCATTTTCTCTAAAGAAAAATGCAAAGTCAAATCCTATAGATGTAGCTAATTGCATATTTGGCTTAGCACCATTATCTAAAAGCAGATCGAAAGTCTCATTTTTTTTATAATCATGTGCAAATTCGAGCAAATCATATGTTCTATTAGAAAGCTTTTTATTTTTTAAAGCTATATCTGTCGTGCATCCATATTTTTTAATATATTTCTCAATATATTTTCTTGTATCATTGTCGCTTATATTTTTATCAGCTACTATGTTAAACATATCAGCACAATTTATTGCATGTGAATATAAAGATGTTATGAGAAATATGATTATTACTAATTGCTTCATTGTACTAATTCCTTTTTAGTTCCATCTTTTAATAAATTCTCTAAATCTTTTTCGTCATTTATAATTTTTAAAATAGATTTTAAAACAGCATAGTCTTTTGGATCTTGCCCATGATCTAATAGTTTTTTGATCAGTTTAAATTTCTCTTCTTTAAATTCCTTATATTTTGGTGTTTTTATAAATTTAAGCAATTCTTTACTGGCTCTTTTATTCTCTATTGGAACTCCATTACTATTAAAAAAAAACGAAAAGTCAAGCCCTATTGACGTAGATAGCCAGCCATTTGGAGTAGCACCCTTGTCTAAAAGCATGTCAATAGTTCTAGTCTTGTTTGCATCGTAAGCAAATTCTAATAAATTCGATCTAGCCATTAAATTATTTAATTTTACGCTAGCATTAGCATCACAACCTAGTTTGTCTATATAATATTCTATGTATTTAGCGGTATTTTCATCAGTTATTTTTTTATCAAAAATAAGCCCAAACATATCCGTACAATTTGCTTCATGTGAATATAAAGATGTTATAAGAAATATGATTATTGCTAATTGCTTCATTGTGCTAATTCCTTTTTAGCTCCATCTTTTAATAAATTCTCTAAATCTTCTTCATCATTTACAAGCGTTAATACTTTATGTAAAAGGATATAGCCTTTTGGATCTTGTCCATGTTCTAGGAGTTTTTTGATTAGCTTAAATTTTTCTTCTTTAAATTCTTTATATTTTTGAGTTTTTATAAATTCTAGTAGCTCAGGGCTTGGTGACTGTCCTTCTAACTTAACACCATTTTCTTCAAAAAAAAGCAAAAAGTCTAATCCTATTGAGCCAGCCAACCACGCATTAGGTACCGCGCCTTTTTCTAAAAGTTTGTCAATGCTTTTTGGTTTATTTGCACTATAAGCAAATTCTAATAAGCTAGCTTTCATCGTTAAATTTGGTAAATTTATACTAGCATTAGCATCGCATCCAAGATCATCTATGTAGTATTTTATATACTTAGCCGTTTCAGCGTCACTTAAATTTTTATTGAAAATGAGTCCAAACATATCCGTGCAATTTGCTTCGTGTGAATATAAAGATGTTATGAGAAATATGATCATAGCTAAGTGTTTCATATCGCATTTCACATATCATGGTGTTTTAAAAGATAATGATAAAAAGGGCTCATTTGTGTCCTTCCAACGAGAAGATTGATATCCCTAGGGAGGATCCCTAGGTTATTTTTTAAGCTTTTTTAGTAGCTTCTCTCCAGTCATCGCTTCCGCTTGTACCTGCAGCTACGTGCTCCCAAACTATCTTTCTATAGTTCATTGAAACTTTGAAAAGCTCAGTTTTGTCGCTATTTAGCTTGTCTTGAGCATTTGGGCTTACTAGAGTGATATCTGTTATAGTTGCATCTTCTAGTTTTGTAGTAAAGAAGTGCTCAGCGCCACCGCTAGTTGATGTTCTATACCAGTGGATCTCAACCTCTGGAAGTCTCTCGCCTTGAGTTAATGCGTTGTAAAGAAGTGGAACAGCTTTGTTTAAAGATGTTGTAAAGCTAAATGGCTTATGTACTCTTTGTCCTGATGGTTGGCCACTTTGTGGATCTACTGGAACAGTTACGATGTGAGAAACCTCTTGTGCCATGATCTCATCTTCGTGACCTGACTGATAGCGATTACCGATACTAGCTTCTGTTGAAGCACCACTTGAGATAAGTCCTTGAGTAGAACCTTTCACCTTAATATACACTGGTTGTGACATATTTACTCCTATTAAAAAATTTGGTTATTTTAACTTTTATTAACTTTCTATTTTATTAAAAACATTACTTTTTTAACATATAGCTTTCAAGTGCTTTATGTAATAAATAATTAAACGCCTCTTTATCTTCTCTGGTGCTTTTTGTTACAGCACCAGAGAGATATTTGAAAAACGAATTATTCTCGACTATATCGTACATTTGACTATATAGCTCTTTGCAAATAAGCTTAAGCAAAACAGCATTCACAAGCGTCGTGTTGTCACTTAGAGGCAGCGTTTTTATAATAGTTTCCATATCTTTTGTATTTAACGTCCTGCTCTGCTCGCTTATAGGGCTCATGTTTGGCTGCACTTTTATGCTCTCAACCAAATTCATCAAAAGTTCATCCATGCTCTTTGCTGTTAGCATCCTTTGACTATTTATATCTTCTTCATCGAAATTTTGAGCGCTCTCATTTAAATTTAAAGGCACATCATTAACATTCTCATTTAAAGTGATATCTTTTTCTTCATCTATGAGAGAATTTATCTTTGGCTCTTCTTTAAAATCAACATTTGATATTTTCCCAACTGGCTCAAATTCTTTATTATCAAGCTCATCAAAATTTTTGGTATTTTCTATGATCTTGTGGGCTTTGCCGACATATTCGTCTATCCTAGAAGGATCTATAAATATAAATTTAAGCTCTCCTATCCTAAAAATATCTCCTAGATTTATCACGCTTTCATAATCATCAGGTAACTTCGAATAAGAATCGCTATAAAATATCTCGCATCCTTCATAGCCACAAATGGTAAAAACGCCCTCTTCAAAGCCTATATGAGCGTGCTTTGAAGCTATAGAGCCACTTGTATCGCTGCATGGAAATTTAACCGTATCTAGCGAGCCTATGTCTCCGCCGTTTTCATCAAAAATGACATACTGCGCCAAAAAGCTCGAAGCTTTATCAAAATTTTGTATAACCGCTGCTATTTCTTGCATATTTTTTCCTTAATAAAGCATCTTTCTTGGTAAATCAATCGTTGGTATGATATTCATAAGCTCTAAAAGCTCTCCGCCATTTGGAGTAACTTCAAAGCCAAAATATGACTCTTTTTTACCATCAAAGTTAAGCGTGCTAACGCCAATGCTACTGAAATTTGAAGCCTTTAAGAGCTTGTACCAGCCCCACTCACCATCAAAGCTGATCTCTTTTTTGTCGCTACCTGCATTTGAAACAGCATTAAATTTAAACTGCGTTGAGATATCAAAGCTTTTACTTGAGACAAGTAAATTTGATGGGATCGTGTGATCATACGCCAAAGAGCTATTTCCGTAGCCTATATTTATGTGGCTGAAATTTGCCGATAGATCAACCGCTTTTAAGTTATAGTTTAATTTTAGCTCATCATTTGAGTCAAGCATCAAATTTGAAATTCTATCGATATAAGCGATATTTTCAAGGAAGCTTTTATTAAATCTTAGCTCTTTTGCATATTTTGGTCTTACTTTATAGCCACTGCCAGTTTTGCTTAAAATTTGTTTTAGATATTTATCATAAAAGCTATTCCATGTTCCGTCTTTGCCAAAAAATCTCTTAAATTCTTCGATACTAACAGCTTTTGCTGAGTTTTCATTAAATGGATAATAAGGTTTTATAAGACTTTCAAAGTCATCAAGAACATCATCTTTATAAGCCGTTGCTAAAAGCGATGAAGCTCCGTTTTCTACCTGTTTCCAAGCAAGCTTTGATAGCTTTTGATAGTACTCATTTAGCTCATCTGGAAGCTTTTTGGCGTCATTATTTAGCACGATAAATGGATCATTTTCATTTTTTATGCCATTTATCGCATAAACGATCTTATCGTCACTGCTTTGAAGCATCTCAAAGTTATAGTCACTAACTTTTTTATATACATTTGTGACGTCATTGCTGATAAGATCTAGCGATCCGTCAGAATTTAGCGCATGATAGTTTGTAAATTTAGTGCTAAAGTCTGTAAATACACGTTTTATCTCGCTTGAAGCAAAACCTAGAGAGTAGATGTATTTTAGTAAATTTTCATCATTTAAATTTGTATTTTGGTTGGTTAGTTTTATAAGAGAATTTAGTGGGTTTTCTCTTTTTGACAAAATTTCAAGTTCATCTATGACCTCTTTTTTAGTAGCAAATTCATTTGGCTCGATCGCTCTTAAAATTTGGTTCCATTTATCAGCATAGTTTTGCAAGTAAAGCTCTACAACTGCGATGCTTAGCTCTTTTTTCTCATTTGAGCTGATATCTTTTAAAGATGAGTTGGTATCCATCAGCCATGACTCGATGCCTGCAGTCTCATCGATGTTTGAGCTAAGCTTTGCCAAGAAGTCTCTTAAATTTTCTTTTGTATAAATTTTATTAAATGGATTAAACGCCTCTTTTTCTTGAACTACTTGGTTTAAATTTTCAACCTCTTTTTTGATGTCGTAGAATGATTTTTCATCTTTAAATGATATAAACTCAAGTATCGAGTAGAGCCTTTTTGCTCTTTGAACAGGTGTTAGTTTGGTATTTGCAGCACTTTGGGCGCTCTGATCTGCTGAAATGCTTAAATTTTTAGCATTTAAAATGGCTTCAATGTGTGCTAAAAACTCATCTTTAGCAACGCCATATTTTTCAAATTTATCCCAGTTTGCAGCTATCCAAATTTTAAATAGATCTACGTTTGTATAGTTTTTATCAAAAAGTGAATCATACATATAAAAGGCTTTTATAAGCTTATCTGGGTCACTCTCTGTTTTTAGGATATTTTCCATCTCAGTTAAAACTGTATTTTTGAAAAAGTCAGCACTAAGATCGTAATAAAGCGCTTTAACAGGCGTAAAACCTTTATAAGAGGTATCAAGAGTGATGTACTCAAATTTAGTATCACCGCTAAAGATCCTTGGATAGTCGTTTAGACTTTGTTTTAGCAGATTTAAAAGCTCGATCTTTTGTGTAGCGGTAAGGTCTTTATACTTTTTGCTATCAAGATAGTTAGAAATTTTATCTACGTTGTTAGCCGCAATTTGCTCTTTTGTATTTTTGATATTTAAAATATAGCTAGAGCCAAAATAAACTCCCACACAAAGTGCAGCCACTAGGGCGAAATTTATAAATTTAACAAATCTATTTTGAGCGCCAAATTTCGTTACATTTGCTTTAAAAGCGATCTCTTTTAAAAATGATTTTACAAAGTAGCTTTGTTTGCTGTAATTATTTACCGCTCTAAGAAGTGGTTTTTTGATGCTGTATTTATCACAAATTGTATTTGTAAGGTAGTTTATAGGGATATTTTCTTGATATGCACTTACAAAATAAACTCCATTTATAACAGATGTGTTTTTAAGAGCATTTTGAGAGCTTAGCTTTGTGACAAAGTCTTTTACTAGCACAAAGAAATTTTCTAGCTGTTTTAAGAACAAATATGAGCGTTTTTTATCTTCTAGCATGTGCGAGATCGAGTTTTTGCTCATTAGGTGTTTAAATAGTGAGTCGCTTAAGCCTTTAAGCTCTGTCTCAAGTGTTTGGGCGGTGAAATTTGAGTCTAAATTTATACCAAGAGCTTTATTTGCCACGTCTTCATTAAATAATTTGAAATAATCACCCATACCATCTATAAGATCAAGCTTGCTAAAGACTACGTAAATAGGAAATTTAATGCCAAGGTGCTTCTCACAGTCATTTATCCTCTTTACCATATATCTTATAAGCTCGTCAAAATACTCTTGAGTGCCTTCTAGGAATTTTTTAGTATCGATGATCAGTACGGCACCGCTTAGTCTTGAGTTAAAGTCATTTCTCTTTAAAAAGTGTAAAAACTCGTTCCAAACGCCTTTTTTAAGTAGATAGTCTCTGTTTTTCTCTACATCATCTTCAGGAAGCTCCTCTGTTGCAGTTGGCTGATAGAGGCTCTCTTGCGCAAAGTGAATGCCCTCAGTATCTAATAGTGCTCCAAATTTTGATACATAAAGGTTAAAATTTGTCGTACTTTGGTGTATCTTTTTATAAGTATCTAGGCTATCAGATAGAGGAAATTCGATATTTGAGTAGTTTATAAAAGCACTTTTGCCAGCGCCCTCGTTGCCTATTATCATTATTAATGGCAATTTTTTGAAATTTATATCTTTTTTCCAAGTCATTTTGGCGTCTTTTAGCGAAAGTAAGAAATTTCTCTTTGCCTTGCCAAAACTATCCATTGACTCTTTTTTGATCTCTTTTAGTTTGTCATTTTTCTCATCTTTGCGTGATGCAAAATAGTTCATCAGCGGTCTAAGCAAGACAAAAAACAATATAACTGCCCAAAAAGCAACTAGCACACTAACTCGTGAGCTAATACTAGCAAAGCTATATATATCGTTAAATGCTACAAGTGGGGCATAGAGCCAAAACAAAACACTAAGAGCGATAGAGGTTACTAAAACAACACTGTGTTTAAACCTAAAAAATGTGAAAAATCTGCGTAAGTAGTCGATAAATGCCATAGCTGCAAATCCTTTTACAAATAAATATATTTCTTTTATGTAATTATATCAGATTTTTTTGATTTTGGAGTTAAATTTTATGAACAAAGTCTAAATTTTATAAAATTTGACATTTTTTTATCATTTTTAAGCCTTGAACCAAAGCCAATTTGACTACTTGTATATTTTGACCCAAGCTTAAACTGCATCTTGTGAGAGTAATTTATCTTCAAATATAAATCAGAAACAAATTCATCATTAGTAAAATAAGAAAGAGTCTCTTGAAGCTCTTTAAATTTATCTTTTTTGGGGAAGAAATTCACAGCCTCTTCGTACTCTATGCCGTTTATAAAGACTGCGATCTTGGTTTGCTTTTCAAAAAGCTTTTTGCCAAGAATGAAATTTTTACCAAGCGTCCTATTTTTATGGCCTAAAGAGTTTAAATTTGAGGGGGCTATGAAAATTTGATTTGGTAAATTTTCAAGTATAAAAAGCTTATCTTTTAGCCCAAAGTGGCTCTGAAGCGCAAATTCAACCTCTTTTTTTGGCCTTCTTTGGCTAACTGCAAGTGGCGAAAATGGCAGAAACTTCTTTGCCAGCTGCTTTTCTTTTATATTAAGCATATCAAGTAATATCTTTGAAATTTTATCATCAAGCTCATCTTCAAAAGATCTTGCGTAGTTTTTTAGACTAATGCTGTCAAAAAATAGCCAAAGTAAGTAGTTGTCAAAAAAATCAAAAAATAACTCATAGCTATTGTCATTAGTCTTTGAAATTTTCTCTAAAATGTAGCTTGTTAGGTGCGAGCCGCTTCCTAAAAGACCCATAAAATTTACAATTATCTTTGTAAGCTCCTGCTCATCTAAGCTCTCGAGCTCTTTGATCGGGTAGGCAAAACTCGAGCTATTTTTTAAAAATATCTCGCTCCTATCCCTATCTTTTAGGATGTTTTTTATCAATTTAAAAAAAGAAGCTTGGCTTATCTCTTCGCTCATACTAGCTCTTTCATGCCGCTTAAAAACCCATAATCAAATAAAATTTTGCTCTTTACACACTTTATCTTAAGCTCGCAAAATGAGTTGATAGAAGCAAATTTTGATAAAAACTTAGCCAAATTTATACCTAGGACATAGACATTTCCAAGGCTTTCAAACTCGCTCTCATCTATATAAAATATGCAAAGCACTCCTCTTTTTGCAAAGCCTCCATCGACCCTGTGGATCTGTTTTGTTTTTATCTCATGAAGTGAGCTAGAAAATTTCTTCAAAAACTCATCATCAGGTAGCATAAAAGCATTAAGCAGTGCTAGAAAAGAGCCCTTGTTTAGTATGCTTTGATAGCTAAATGACAAGATACTAACTAGCCTCCAGAGTAAATTTCCATCTACATTTACACGTTTTACGCTAGTTGGGATGGTTAAATTTTTGGTTACTACGCCTTGGTGATTTTGGATTTTGTTTATCTCGCCTAGTTTTAGATTAGTTGGTAGATCGCCGTTACAGCAAAGTGTCTCGATGCTCACGGTCTGCTCTTTAGCGTCATTTTTAAAAAATGAAATTTCTTTGTAAGAGTTTAGTTTCATATCTATTTTGTTGCTCACAAAGTAATAATCCTTTGATCTTTGACTATTTAAAAACTCAAATCTCTCAAAGCTTTTGTAGTTTTTAAGTATCCTTTTTTCATTATTGCTGCTGTGAGCGACGACCTTTGTGATAGAGACTATCTCGTAAGCATTTATGTTTGAGCGGTCTATGAAAATTCTATACTCGCTTCGTTTGTTGTTATTTTGTATAGGCTCAGCACCTTTTGCAAACAAATTTATCGCAGGAGTGGCAAAAAGAGAGAAATACTCTAGCCTTGGCACGTAACCATTTGGCATATCTTTTGAAAAGACAAATTTGATGTTAAAGCTTTTTGCGTCAAATCTCTTTAAAAAACCAAGTCCGTTTATACGTATGAAATTTAGTTTAGCTGAAAAATACGAAAGCTCTTTTATAAGCTCAAATGCCTCAAAACCAAACTCATCGCTCTTTATCAAAGCTTCATCAAATTCATCCAAGCCAAGCTTATCAGCTCCAAGTTTTATCTCCTCATCGCTATCTTCAAAGCTTATAACTATAAATTTCAAGTAGTTTTTTAGCCACATCAAAAGGGTTGAAGAGAAGTATATGTTATCGCCAAGATATAAATTTAAAAAATCAATATCAAGCTCTTTGGTGCTAAGCTCATCTTTGGTGATAGATATGTTTAAATTTAAAAGATAATCGCTTTTGTTGTTTGACATAAAAGCTTTTGATATCTTTAATGGAAGCAAATTTACGTCATATATCGTCTGAAATTTACAAGCTACACCATTTATAGGCTTTGACTCTATGATGCTGCCCTTTGGTATAAATTCTTTTTTTTCTGAAAAGTCATCTCTTAGAGCAAATTCTTGCATGCAAACTGACGGAAAAGGGTTTGTGTAGCTTGGCATTAAGATATTTATCAAAGACTCAGCTATTAAGGGGATATTTTCATCTAGCTCTTGTCTAATCCTTGATGTCAAAATAGCCATATTTTCTATGATACTCTCAACATCGGGATCTTTGCTCTTAGTATCTAAAAATGGTGCAACTTTTGGGAAATTCTTTATAAAAAGAGCTCTTGTTTCATCAAGATACGCCATCTCTTTTTGAAAATAAGCTAAATTATTTTCATTATAATCCATTATAAAATCTCACAATATCTATTGTTTTTAAAAATAACCTTTAGCAAATACTCTTTGAAATTGTCGTTTTTATGCTTATAGTTTATGTTAAAGATGATGCGCCAAGGCTTTAGCGAGTCATCATAGCCGATAGAGGTTATCTCTATTCTATTTTCGTTTGAGGTGATTAGTTCATATATCGCCATGCCAAGCCTATGGCCAAGTTCGTTTATCTCGACCCCAACTGACCAAAGATCAATGATACTATCGTTTAAACGGCCGTAGTTTCCAAGCCTTGAGTTTAAGATAGTATCAATGTGATCTTTGATGTCGCTGTCTAGGTCTTTGAAGTAGGGACGAAATTTTGACTCATCACTAAATTCATATAAAATTTTATCTATCAGCGACATGCTTAAATTTACTCTTTATCTAGCTTACCAACCAAAGAAAGCTCGAAATTTGCCCCCATAAATTTAAAGTGAGGTCTAGCTAGAAGCTCTATCTTATACCAGCCTGGCTCGCCAGCTATATCGCTAACGATGACTTTTGCGCTTCTAAATGGTCTTCTGCTTCTTACATCAGCTGGTGGATTTTCCTGATCTGAGATGTACTGTCTTAGCCACTCATTTAAGCCACGCTCAACATCACTGCGCTCTTTCCAAGTACCGATCTCTTCTCTTTGAAGTACTTTTAGATAGTGAGCCAAACGAGAGATCAAAAATACATATGGAAGCTGTGTGCCAAGTCTGAAATTTGTCTCAGCAGCTTTGCCTTCTGGAGTATTTGGGAAAACTTTAGGTTTTAGCACTGAGTTTGCAGAGAAAAACGCTGCGTTATTGCTATCACGTCTTAGTGTAAGTGTGATAAAGCCGTTTTCTGCAAGCTCAAATTCTCTTCTATCTGTGATCAAAACTTCGGTTGGAATTTTTGTCTGAACGCTTCCGTAGTTTTCATAAGTATAAGTTGGTAGGTCTTTTACAGCGCCGCCACCTTTTGGTCCGATGATGTTTCCGCACCATCTATAGTCCGCAAAACTCTCTGTAAGTCTTGTAGCGAACGCATAAGCGCCGTTGCCCCAAAGCATATCATCGTGCTTATCAACGCTTTCGCGGTAATTAAAGCTTTTTATAGGATTGTCTTCTGGGATATATGGAGATCTAGTAAGAAATCTATTTACCATACAACCTGTATATTTTGCGTCTTCGTTCTCTCTAAAAGTTCTCCATCTTGTGTATTGTGGGCCTTCAAGTAGGCTCTTTAGATCTTTTATGTTTTCAAGCTCGCCAAAGTTATCAAGTCCGAAAAATTTAGAAGATAGCGAAGTTAGAAGCGGAGAGTGGCTCATTGCCGCAATTGACGACATTTTGTTTAAGAAAGTCATATCTTGGTTTGACTTATCTAGCTCATAGTCAGCAACTATCGCGCCAACTGGCTCACCACCAAATTGACCATACTCAGCTGAGTAAATTTGCTTATAAAGTGTGCTTTGAGTTATATCTAGATTGTTTTCAAAGTCATCTAAAATTTCTTCTTTTGTAGCGTCTAAAAGATCGATCTTTACGTTTTCGTTGAAATTTGTTCTCTCGACTAAAAATCTAATGCCACGCCAAGTAGATTCTAGCTCTTGGAAAGATTTATTGTGCAAAATTTCATCCATCTGAGCTGATAAAAGCGTGTCTATATGAGCTATCATCTCATCAAGTGCAAGCTTATTTATCTTCTCTTCAGCATTATTTGTTGTGATGACATTTGAGATAAACTCGGCAACTCCTTGCTTTACTACGCTATAACTTTCATCATCTTTTGTATATTTGCTCCTTTGCATTATGCTTTCAATGATAGGAGTTTTTACTTTAGTTTCAGACATTTTTATTCCTTATCTTTTTCGTCTTTAAGTTCTAAAAGAAGCTGTTTTCTACTATCTTCATCCTTAATAGCCTCTAAAACTGCTTTTCTAAAATCAGGCATATTGCCCATAGGTCCTTTTAACGCAACTAAAGCTTTTCTAAGCTGCAATAGCTTTTTTAGCTCAGGTACTTGGTTGATGATATTGTCTGGATTGAAATCTTGAATGCTTTCAAAGTTAAGATCGATATTTAGATCTTCGCTACCAGAATTTAGTCTATTTTTCACTGAAAATTCAGTATGAATGTCCAAACTTTTCATAACCTGATCGAAATTTATCTTATTTATAGAGACAACTTCGCGATCTTCAAGTGGAGTTTGGTTTTCACCAGTTAAATTTGAAACTACCATCAGCTTTAACGGAAGCTCAACATCTGCTTCTTGGTTGTTTGTTTTTGTTCTATAAACAATGTTTATACGTTCTTTTGGTGGGATTGAATTCTCTGCCATAATAACATCCTTTTTTTGAGTAAATGATTTAAGAATTATAATTAAATAAAATTAAAGAAGTTTTAAAAAAACATATTTTATCACAAAAATGTTTTTGCCTTTATATAAATATCTGACAAATAATCCTTAAGCTCAGTGTTTTCTATAAATTTAACTATTTGCGAATATACAACTTTTGCATTGTTGTCCATGCCTTGGCTTGTAAAAATTTTGGAAAGCTCTAACAAAAAGCTAAGCTCGCTTTGCGAATTTGTTGTATATTTGCTTCTATCAAGGGCTTTTATCAGCTCCTCAAAGCTCATATCTTTTTTCATTTCGTCACTAGAGATAAAATTTGCAGTCTCTTTTTTACTAAAAAATTTAGCACTCTCTTCGCTGAAAAATGCCTCTTCACTTTGAAATTTGAGCTTTTTCATATCTGGGAATTTTTCTATAAAATTTAAAGTCGTATTAGAAACTAGTTCGCTTTGCTCGCTTAGCCCAGATGATCTTAAAAACTCGCAAAATATCCTAACGCCATCTATCCAAAATGGATTAAGGGCTAAATTTCTTATAAATTTCTCCAAATTTTCTTGACTTGCTTCTTTCATATTTTTAAAAAGTAAGATCAAATTTTCATCAGGATAGCGTATCTGCGTCATTTGCTCGCTGCTAACTGGCAAAGCCTTGATCCTGCCCCACATCGCCTCAAAAACAAGCGAGTAAGCGGTCAAATTTTTTATGTCATTTTTTAAAAGAGAGACGGATAAATTTACAAAGTACTCCCTAAACTCTCTATCGCTAAATGAGCTAATGTCGCTACTACCAAAAGAGATGCTTTGTGAGTAGCTCGGCTCGGCTTTTGCTGGCTGCTTTGGCTCCTCTACTTTTTGAGCTTGCTCGCTTTTCTCTTCTATATAAAGCGTATCAAAGTGCGTGCTAAGCTCACGTGAGAGCTCAGGCACAAGCTCATTAAAAGCTCTTGCGTCCGCTTCGTCTAAATTTATACCATCCCTATGAGCTTGTGTAAAAAGCTCTATCGTTTGAGCAAATATCTTTTTTTTAGCAGGCACTTGCTTTTCATTTTTTGCTAATAAATTTGGCTCTTGTTTTAGAGTAGTTAGAAAAAATGAAAAGGCCTCGATCAGGGTTTTAAAACTATCTTTTTGGTTTAAATTTATAGCAGAGATCGCTAAGAAATTTAAAAGCTTTACATCGAGGCTAAATTCGCTTAATGTCTTTAAAGACGAGCTAAAAACAAAGTCCCACTTAATGGTATCATGCGTCAAAGTCTTATACTTTGACATCTCGTCTATAAGGCTGATGTAGAGTTCGTTTTCTGAAAAGTTTTCGTTAAATTTGTTGAAAAACTTATCTTGCACTTACTTTTTGTCCATAAAATTTTCTATCTTATTGTTTAGGACGCTATCGTTTTTAACGTTGTTTTGATCCATCGAGTAGGTGCTATATAAAAACGCAGCCGCAATAGCTGCAAGCGCTATAAGGATAAAATAAAATTTCAAATGTCTTAATGAAAATATCTCAAAAAAGCTTCTCTTTTTAGTTTTTAAATAGCTCTTTTCAAATACATTTTCATCAGCCTTTATAAGTGGTGAAACGGCTGAGGCTATATTTTCACAAAGGTATGAAATTTTCTCGTTGCAATCTTCCTGTGCTTCGTATTTACCCTTGTAGCCAAGCACCAAACAAGCATAGATGAACTCTAAAAAGTCCTTGTTTTTGCCAACGTTTTCAAACCATTTATCCATGATGCCAAAGAATTTGTTGCCACCTAAATTTTCATTGAAAAATCTTGTTGTTAAGGTGTTGTTCGCCCAAAAACTGTTCATAAAAATTTCGTTTTTAAGCAAGCTCTCATCGATGAAAACACAAAGGCAATATCTAAGCCTAATGATGTCATCCTCTTCATAAATGCCTAAATTTGAGATCTTTGAAGTGGTGCTTAATATATCATTTATCAGCTTTTCACGTAAATTTTGCATCTCACTTTGTGAAAAATTTTGTAGTTTTGACACTCTGTTTGCTAAAAGAAGCAGTGGTAGTACGTGATCTAGGGCAGGATTTGCACCAAGTCCTAGAAGCTTTGTCTGGCTTAAAGCCGAAATTTCATTTTGATTCTCACTCATTTTTTATCCTTATAATAAAGCCCACATCTTAATGTCAGCATTTGATAAATTTGCTGTTATATAGACGCTAATAACGCTTTGATTTGCGAAGCTTTTAAAAATTTCATCTTTTTTATCGATCTTGTAGTAGATATAGTCATTTAGCTTTGGCAATGTACTAGGTATAGCTGAAATTTGCTCTACATTTATGCCGCGAAGCTGCGATGAGACGATACTTTTGATGTTTGATTGGGTGTGAATTTTGCACTGTTCTTTGAAATTTTTGAGCAGGTACTCATTTTTTGTATCGCTATGGATAGCAAAGTAAATTTCTGAGTTTTCTATGATGCTTGGATTATCAAAGACGCAGTCAAAAAAGCCGTGATTGTTTTTAACGATCTGTGCCATGACGTATTTTGGCGACAAGATATGAGAGAACAAAAGTCTAAGATTGTTTATTAGCGGTACAAAAGTTTGACTTAAGTTGTTGTGATCATAAGCTATAAATTCGCTAAAACTATCATCGTGACTTAGGGCTAGCAGATCAGCTTGAAAATCAACTAGCTTTTCATATAGATACTCTGGATGAATTTTGTCTCTTTTGAAAAGATATGAGAATATCAAGTGCCATTTTTTAAGCATATTTAGCGTCAAATATGTTGAGATATCAAGCCTATTTTTAGCCTGATCTATACCGCCTAAAAGCCCAGTATAGCTCTCTTGATGCTGCTTTGTAGCAAAGCTAAACTCATCTATAAAGCTAGTGATGAAAGAATTTTTACTTATATCGATGCAGGTTGGGATAAATTTCTCATCAAGCGTTATTTGCTTGTTTAGGTCAATGTTTTTTATCCTGCAAATAGGCACGCTAAGCTCATAAGGTGTCTTTGAGCCAAGCACTCCTAGAGCCGATCTTTGGCTTGCCAGGATCAAATTTTCTTTATCCTGCGTAAAAGCAGACGAAAGCTCAAAGTCATCTTTGTCATCTAACTCGTTCAAGATATCGTTGCTAGCTTCATCATGCACTCTTGAGCTAATGAGCGCTTGTTTAGCTGTAAATTTTAGATTTGGCAGGTTGTTTTGCAAGCTAACATCAACAAGCCCTGAGCTAACTGGTAGCTTTAGCACTATGACAGCAGAATTTAGCTCGCTAGGACTTATCTCAAGAGGCTCTGGTAGGTCGTCTTGATCTGGGGCGTTAAATATCGTACCATCTTGCGAGATACAAGAAATTTTATTTAGCCCTATCTTGCCTTGAAGTAAAAGCTCGCTTGAGATCTCAAGCTCCAAAACTCCATATAAATTTGATAAAGACGAGACGGTTTTTAGATTTAAATTTCTCTCAAAATACCTCTCTTGTTGCTCGAAATGAACCTTGTCAACGTTCATCCCGTTGTACCAGACAACTTTTAATTTATCAGACATTTTATTTGCTTGCTTGGATCTTAGAGCCGCTAGCGTCTATGGTATTTACGCCATTTTTAGTTATCTCAAAAACTATATTTTTCTCTTTTGCTTCTTTTGTTGATTTATAAGCTTTGATATTTGTCTTGCTTTGATCAGCATAAAGCACCAAAATGCCCACGTATGGCACTTCGTCTGGATCGACATTTGTAAAAGCGTATCTGTTTGTATTTGGCTGAATTTGCGTTTTTATCGAGTCTATCTTGTCTTGACCAAGTATGTCACCATTTTTCTCAGCTAGATCAACTATGCTAGCTTGCTGAAATTTTGCCACATCTCTTAGTTTATAAGCGATGATGGTCACTGGAACGTTGTCACCGTGGTAGTTTAAATTTGAATTTGGAGTGTTGCTTATGATAAGATCTTTTGCACATCCTGCGATAAATAGCATAAAAATTAAAGAACAAAGAAATTTAAACGTTTTCTTCATGGTTTCCTTTACCTCACGTTAATAATATTATTTTTATGTAATTCTATCTAAAGTTATTTTAGAAGAAACTTATTTTAAAATCAATATTCTTAAATAAAACTTTAATGAGCGTTAATCAATCCTTTATATTATGCTCTTTGGCATAGCTTAATATCTTTTGCCTAAGATCTTCTGGGAAGCTGTCTCTATACATCACTGGTGTTAGAGGGTTTAGCTTTTTATCTAATTTACCAGCCTCATATAGTCTTGTTAGCTCTTCTGGTGTGTTGTAGTATGGTGCATTAGGATATCCCTCTGGTGGGGTTAGGGACATTATTTTGGCTTCTAGGAGGGTGGAGTCGATGTAGAGACTTAAGTCGCGATCGTCCCATGTGTTTGGATAGCCAACTTCATCAAACTTTTCCTTATAATCTTCTAATACTTTTTTTGAATATTTTACAAATTCTTCTCTAGTAGTCTCGTTTGCATCTAGGTCTCTAGGGTCTAGTAGTTTGCCTTCGTCTTCTACAAGCTTTCTTAAATGCCTATGGATTGAGCCATCTGGATTATTAACGACACCATTTCTATTAAAATCCATAACAAAGTAATTTCCCACTATCTCATCAAGATAAGGCATCATTCCATATTCATCTAATGGGGGATTTTTAGCTAGTCTTCTAAATTCTTCAGCCATTTGTAAATTTTTATTTAGCCCTATGTCATAAGTAGTGTATTCGAATAAATCTCCTAAAAATTTTAAAGCCTTTGTTACTCCTAGCTGGGCAGCTAAGAAAATTCTTTGATAATCCCTTGCTTTAAACCCAGCTTCATTTCCATATGAAAATCCCATAGGATCTCCAAGTATTCCTGCACACATTCCCCACTCTGCCGAAAAGAGCATTGATTTTAATGTGCCTTTGTGAGCATTTACTTCATCATAAATTTCAGCATATTCTGGTTTAGTTAGTTTGCCACTACTATCTACTCTACCTATGGCATCATCTGGTATATCTATCATAGTGCATTTTAGATTACTTCTTTTTACTAGATAGATATATCTATCTCTCTTATCTTTTAAGCTTTCATAGTAAGCTTTTTCTGATTTAGTCCAAGGAGATAGTTTATTTGAGTTTGGTTTATAGCTAATGTCTAGCCATGGTTTAAATGATAGATAGTCTGTTTGACCTAGAGAGTTTGGTTTAGGGTTATAGTATAGTGGTTTATAGTTTTTATATGGAGATGAGTCGAGGATTGCACGGGCTTGAATAACTAACTCGGAGGCTTCTTTATTTGCAATCCTGTTTTTAGCATCTATTTTACTATCTGGCTTTGCTACTATTAAATTTGTATTTTTATCAAGCCAAACTTCTTTTCCGTTCGGAGCTATAACCGTATATGTATTAGTATTATCCATTAAATTTCCTTTATCTTGTAATTTTTCTTTATTTATTATTAGCAGTGATCCTACTGCTAAAATAGCTATGATGATAAATATAATCTTCTTCATATCTTATCCTATGTATAGACCATCTTCCATTACTATGGTAGTAGCTAGACGACCTACTAGGCGAGGGGGAATTTCTGTACTCTCTCTTGTTTTATTTTTAGGAGTTTTACATCCCACATACATACCCTTTACATTGTTATTGCCTATAACGTCTAGTGCCTTTAGTAGTCTTCTTGATTTATTATCTACTTCTGAACCAAAGGTGTTTAAATTTCCATTTTTAAAGTCTTCTAGTATCTCCATAGCTTCGTTGTATTTGTCTATTGGCAGTTCAGTACCCTCTTCAACACCCTGACTATATAAATCATAAATTTCCTCTCTTTGTTTTATACCTATTGGATTTGATGGACTTATTGTAAGCAATGTTTTAACTCCTTGTAGCATAAGCTCTTTTGGTGAATATGCTAGTTTTTTATTTCTTTTGTTAAGGTTGTTAAAGAACTCTTCATCAGTTTTATTATCTGTTCTTAGCTCATCCAGACATAGATAAGATATCATAGTATCTAGGCTTATATCTTTAGATAGGTTAGAGTCTAGTTTGTTTGTAGTGGTGTTTATATCATAGTAGAAGAAGTTATGATAGTCTAGTCCTCCACTAGATAGTCTTCCTCCTATGATAGTTCTTTTCAGGTCTATATTTATAAAAGATGAGTATATCTCTATAGGGTAGTAAGTATATTCACTTGTTTTATTTGAATTTGGTTCATAAGATGTATTCTTAACAGCATAGGTATCATTAAATTTATTTGTGAAATACTTATGAAGTATTAGTTCATAAGATCTTTTTTGTTGTTCGTAGGTGGCTCCGTTTGGAGCCATAGATATTAAATTTATTCTTTAATCCTTTATATTATGCTCTTTGGCATAGCTTAATATCTTTTGCCTAAGATCTTCAGGAAAGCTATCTCTATACATCACTGGTGTTAAAGGGTTTAGCTTTTTATCTAATTTACCAGCCTCATATAGTCTTGTTAGCTCTTCTGGTGTGTTGTAGTATGGTGCATTTGGATATCCCTCTGGTGGGGTTAGGGACATTATTTTAGCTTCTAGAAGAGCAGAATCAATATAAAGAGAAAGATCTTTTTCACTCCATCTATTAGGAAAAGCACCTTTCCCGTATTCTTCTTGAAATTCGCTCATATGACTTTTAATATAATTTACAAATTCTTCCCTTGTAGCCTCGTTTGCATCTAGGTCTCTAGGGTCTAGTAATTTACCTTCGTCTTCTACTAATTTTCTTAAGCGCTTATGAAAAGAGCCGTCCGCATTATTAATGACGCCACCCCTATTAAAATCCATCACGAAATAGTTCCCCACTATCTCATCAAGATAAGGTATCATTCCATATTCATCTAGTGGGGGATTTTTATATAGTTTACGAATTTTTTCGTAGGTATCTAAATTTTTATTTACTCCCATACCATAAGTGTAGTATTTAAAAGAGTCTGCCAGATAGTTTAATGCTTCTACTACTCCCAGCTGTGCTGCCAGAAATGCTTTTTGAAAATCTCTTGCTTTAAATCCTGCTGAACCGCCAGTACCAAATGCTGATGGATTACCCAACACTCCAGCACATAAATTCCACTCTCCTATAAAAAGCTCTGATTTAAGTGTATTTTTATTTCTATCTACTTCATCATAAATTTCAGCATACTCTGGCTTTGTTAGTTTGCCATTACTATCTACTCTACCTATGGCATCATCTGGTATATCTATCATGGTGCATTTTAGATTACTTCTTTTTACTAGATAGATATATCTATCTCTCTTATCTTTTAAACTTTCATAGTAAGCTTTTTCTGATTTAGTCCAAGGTGAAATTTTATTTGAGCTTGGTTTATAGCTAATATCTAGCCATGGTTTAAATGCTAAATAATCTGTTTGACCTAGAGAATTTGGTTTAGGGTTATAGTATAGAGGTTTATAGTTTTTATATGGAGATGAGTCTAGGATGGAGCGGGAGTCGAGGACTAGTTTAGCTGCAAGATCTGGAGCTAGTTGCATGTTGGGATTTTTTTTAGCAACTATCAAATTTGTCTTTTTATCAAATGGTATTTCCATTCCATTTGGAGCTATAACCGTATATGTATTACTATTATCCATTAAATTTCCTTTATCTTGTAATTTTCCTTTGCTTATTACTGCTACTACTGTGACTGCTAAAATAGCTATGATGATAAATATGATCTTCTTCATCTCTTATCCTATATATAGACCATCTTCCATTATTATGGTGGTAGCTAGACGACCTATTAGGCGAGGAGGGATATTTTTTTCCTCTAAATTTTCATTTTCTTTCCAGCTTTCCTTACACCCCACATACATACCCTTGACATTGTTATTGCCTATAACATCTAGTGCTTTTAGTAGTCTTCTTGATTTATTATCTACCTCTGAGCCAAAGGTGTTTAAATTTCCATTTTTAAAGTCTTCTAGTATCTCCATAGCTTCATTGTATTTGTCTATTGGAATATCAAAAGTTGCATTGGCACTTTTGTTTTCAGCTACAGATCTTTTATACATCTCATAAATTTCACCTCTTTGTTTTATACCTATTGGATTTGATGGACTTATTGTAAGCAATGTTTTAACTCCTTGTAGCATAAGCTCTTTTGGTGAATATGCTAGTTTTTTATTTCTTTTGTTAAGGTTGTTAAAGAACTCTTCATCAGTTTTATTATCTGTTCTTAGCTCATCCAGACATAGATAAGATATCATAGTATCTAGGCTTATATCTTTAGATAGGTTAGAGTCTAGTTTGTTTGTAGTGGTGTTTATATCATAGTAGAAGAAGTTATGATAGTCTAGTCCTCCACTAGATAGTCTTCCTCCTATGATAGTTCTTTTCAGGTCTATATTTATAAAAGATGAGTATATCTCTATAGGGTAGTAAGTATATTCACTTGTTTTATTTGAATTTGGTTCATAAGATGTATTCTTAACAGCATAGGTATCATTAAATTTATTTGTGAAATACTTATGAAGTATTAGTTCATAAGATCTTTTTTGTTGTTCGTAGGTGTTGATAAAAAAACTATCTACTAAAAAGCCAAATCCAGCCTTCACCAAATCTTTTGCAAATGTTATCGAACTATTTTTTACAAATTCTTTACCTGCCTTTATGGCTATCCGCCGTTTTATTTCTTCACCTACTTCAAATTCATCTATCCAGTTTTTTGCATTTTTTAAACTCCGTTTAGTTTTATTAGTGCGTTCCATGTTTATAAGTAGAATCTTGTTGCTTTTTTCCTTAGTTATTTCAATAAATCCTTTTTTCTTTTTTTCTTTTATTATTTTGCCATGATCCTTATTGACTATTTTTACAACTGGCAACTCATTTAATGTACTAAATGTTTTAAGCTCTCCTACTAGTTCGATAAAAATATTTTTTACAAGGTTATCTTTACTGGTCGAAAAGAAAGCCTTTGTTATGCTTTTTAGTATAGTTTCGTATGATTTACCTATAAAAAATCCATAGAACGGAAATATGTCATATAAAATATCATCTAGCGTAGATATCATTGCAAAATCTATCGTATATTTATACTCGTCATCATCTAATTGCTTGATATTTTTTGTAAAATTCTCATCCTCGATGCTCTCTCCATCTAAACCTGTATAATTTTTAAGAAGCTCCTTTAGCTCCTCATATGAATGATCATCTAATATATGATCAATGTCCCTTACATGGCTTTTTTCTATACTTTCCACTATCTCTTCTATACAAATTATATTATTTTGTATCTCTTTATTTTCTTCCTTGTTTGTTTTTAGTTTTGCCAATTTGTCCTCTTTTGTTTTTTTAAAAAAACAAATCGGCACTTTGACTTCGTCTTCTTTCAAGTAATAAGAGTGTTCAGAACAAACCATAAATGACTTATCGGATATTTTTATAGACTCATAAGCAGGTACAGTAAAATTTTGACTAATCATAGAATTATCAAATGTTTGTCTTATGACATAGTAGCCCATAACTAAAAGAAATACTCTAGTAGCTGGATAATAATAATCAGATAATACTATTATATCTGGTACTTTAATTACAGCATCATTTTTTTTCATCATAGAATTTAAATTTTGAAAAGAAGGTATTTCAACAACATGTGATTCACTGTGCTCTAAACAAGAATTTATACTTGAAAAGAAAGTTTCAAATTCTTTTATGCTTGCATCTAAAAAATCCTTTTCATTCTTAACTATCTCTTCCATATCTTTAGCATTTTTAAAATACTTATTTATGTGTCCAAGATAAGAATTAGCTTTTAAAAATCTATATGCCACCTGCTTTTCATTCTCACTTAGTGTATCAAAGTGCATAATCGTATTTATTTGATTTTGCTTATCTTGCATAAAATCATTAAAAGTATCTATATCTTTTTGAAATTTTTTAATTCTATCGTTGTCAACCCTTGTAAATGGACTTAAGCTTAATAGATATAGATCTTCATCGTTTTTGGCGTCTATTTGTATAGAGTACTGACTATAGTCTTTTATACCTTTTAGTTGTTTAGGATCGGTCACCTTCTTATCATCTGCTCTATTTAGGCTATCTACTATTTTATAGTTTAATACGTTTTGTAAAAGATGCTCGTTTAGCTTTGCGTTTAGTATCGAAGGAGCATTTGAAATAACAAGATAGTTTTTAGAGATACCGCTACTGTTATTTGTATTGTGAGTATTGTCTTTTGTGGTTAAGGATTTGTCTCTTAAAAGATTTGCAAATTTCAAAGAGTTAAAAAATGGATATTGCATATAGACAAAATTTGCTCTATTTGCAATCACACACTCTTCTATCCTTTTAAGCAAGCTCTCTTCAGTATTATCCTTATCGTTTTTACATATTGATATATTATTCTTTTTGTCTATATTTTCATATTTACTTATCTTTGCATCAAATAGGCTTTTTTCATCGCCTTCTAATGAAAAATCAGAACAAATTCCGATGTACTCATCATAATTACTTTTTGTATTAGTGGCTGTTATATCAAACCCTGAAAAGTCTATAAATGCTCCACGCTTTTGATCGTCGTTTGTAAAAACTAAGATATTATTAAACGACACTGTATTTAATAGTCCTAATATAAAACCAAACTTAGTAGCTAGCAAACTCATAACGGGACTAGAAAAAGCATAAGAACCTCTTTTGTTTAGAGAGCTAAAGATATTTTCTGTAGTTTTCAATGCGTCTGGCGCAGATAGCACAATATTTAATAAGCTGAACGATTTTTTAAAATCAGTGATATCAAAAAAACTCATAAAAAATTTAAATATCTCTTTTTTGATATAAGTGTTGCCATCCTCTGAAGCTTTCTTAAGATTTTTTTTGATCTCATCAAAACTCTCTTCTATTATTTTTATTACTTCATCTCTTTTGCTAAAATTTTCACGAATTAATATAATATTTGCCCTATCTATTAACGCAACTTTTAGTTTGTCCATCAAAGTCCAAAGTCTTTTTTCTATTGTATTATATTCACTAACTAGTATACTAGATGCCTCCTCGAAATTTTTAACCTCACTGTCATCGCTTTTAACTCTATTAGCAAGATAAATTAATCCATCAACAAATTCTTCTACTGGATCTTGCTCTTCACTAAGGATTTCTGCATATATACTAGAATTAAGAAGTGTTATCTTGTTATTTTTTTTCGTAATATTTTTATTGAACAAACTAGGCTTATCCAAGTATTTATATGTTTTTACAGACAAAGATTTATTGCTGTATTGTTTTAGAGAAAATAACCTTGTAATTATTTTATTATATAATGCCTCTCCACTAAACACATTTGGTTCGTAAAAGCGATTTAAATCACGACAATAAAAGGTTATATTTTTGTATGTCTCACCATTAACACCAAACTCGAAAAGCAATTCCTCTATGCTTCTAATAATTTTTGTATTATCTAATCTCAAGGATGATCCTTCACTTTAAATTTATCAACTAACAAGCATTACAAAGCTAGTGGTGTTTATGTCATTTTCATAACCACTATCTAGCCCTTTAGCTATCTCAAGCTCTATGCTTTTAGCGCCGGTTGGGGTTAAAAATACATTTGTATAAGTTTGCTTGTTTTTATCTGTACTAGAGCTATTAAACTCATCCAAACTAGCATAAAATCCCACACCGCTTTCAGGGCTATTTGCTTTTTTATAGTTCTCTTTATCAAGTGCGCTAAAATTCTTTGGAGCAACAAATACCAAATTTAGCTTATCCGCCCCGTATCTTAGTTTAAATTCTTTGATATCATAGCGCTTATCGTCGTAATTATCCACCAAAAGAGCCTTTAAATTCTTATCGTCTATGTCTCTTCCCTCGTCTAAATTGAGCTTGATCTTACTAAAGCCATTTTTATCTTCAAATTTTTTATCAAATAGATAGTACGTAGCCACTAAAAGATTATCACTCTGAGAAGCAAAAGCCTTTACATGCAGTCTTATCACTGGCTTGTTTAAATTTGGATTTAGCACCGCTGGATTATCGTTTTCAGATGTTGGACTACCTATGCTATGAGCTAGCTTTATCCTATTTTCTTTTTTGATACATCTTAGCGGTGAGCTGGTGTTGCTTAGGCACGCTGGCACTAGGTCTTGCATGACAGCATAGTGGTTATTCATACTTTTTAGACTAAGAGCCGCTCTTGGCACGTATGCCACCTTTGTGCAAGGATTATGTGCTGAGCAGCCAACTATCGGTGAGTTTATAAAATCAACATCAAGTATCACACCTTGATCATCTGATCTTATGCTTTTGCCCGCTCTACTTTTTAATATCACATGGCCGCCATGTGGGCAAACCACCACGTCATCTTCTATTATTGGGTTAGCAAATGCAGTGCCGCCAGCACTTAGCGCACTACTTTTCTTTTCTAAATTTAGTCTCTCATTTGCCTTTTCAAGCGACTCTTTGGTCTCTTTGTTTGTTGGCTTTAGGTCTATATTTAGGCTTTTGTTTAGTAAAGAGTAGTTTAGCACACAAGCTCGTTGGTTTTTATAATCGATAGTTAGTCTTCCCTTGTCTTTATCCTCATCTCTTGGCTGATGAGTAAAGCTTAGTAGGTTAGAATTTTCCTCCTCTCCGCTCTCTTCATTTTTAAAGTATAGTGGATAGTCTGATTGCTCAGTGGCGGTGTTTAGTGGCTTATCTATGATATAAACCTGCGTTTTTAGCTTTGTAAAGTCTATATCCAGATCAGAGCTAACTTGATTGATATCAAATATACTCTTATCTCTTAAAAGTATATCCACCTTGCCCTCACTGATATGCATTAGCTCGTTTGGCTCGAGCCTTATCACATTTAAGTACTCTTTTGCCATGTCATTTTTAGCGTCTTTTGCCACATTGTCTATTAGCTTAAAGTTATGCGTTAGCACTATGCCTCTTGTTATCTTTTTATCAGTATTTGTCTTAGCTATTACCACATAGTGTTTGTTATCGTCCGCATATTTAAAGCTCTCAAATTTTAGCTCATACGCACTTCTGTAAATTTCTAGCCTTGTGTTTATATACTGCTCTAGCTCTTTTTCGTTTGAGTTAGAATTTGCATGCGAGCTTGCTATCTTAAAGAAGTCAGATATATAGCTCATGCGCTCTTTAAACGCCTTCAGATCAGCCTTTTTACTTAGCATAAAGTATCTGACCGAGTAGATAGCAAAGAAAAGATTTAGATCGCCACTTTTTACCTTACTAGCTATATCTTTAGCCTCGAGTGCCTTTATCTCCTCCCTATCTATCATATCTACAAATTTATCTTTCTCTTTGTAGTACAAGAGTGAGCTTACAGGGTCTTCTAAATTTGGCGCATCTTTTTCATCTTCAAAGCCAAGAGAATTTACATATAAAGCCACAGGATATATCACACTCTCAAGTATGCTAAGCCTTTTTTTATCCTCGCTGCCTAGTTTTGGTAGATAGCCTAGAGAAATTTTATAAAAATAGACGTTAAAGCTTAGGCTTTGTATATAGTCATTTAGATAGTCCAGAGCGGCTGGCACATCTTTGTCTTTTATCTTTGCCTCATTTTTTTCATTACTTAGCAGGTACTCCATCAAGTATAGGCTCTCAACTATCTGCTTCATAAAGTGTGAGGCGACTAATATATTTATAAGATGAAGTTTTTTTGTATTTTTATAGTCATATTCTGCCAAATGCCCATCTAAACTTTCAGCCCCTAGCCCATATCTAAATCCAAGGTCAGATATCACAGAAGTGCTTGGCTCATAGAGTTGGTTCCACTCTCTTTTAAGGCTATCTCCGTCACTATCATCACTAGCATCAAATAGCCCCTCATCATTTTTATCATAAATTTTATGTCTGACGCTATCGCAGTGATGTACCTCTACTTCAGAGCTTCCTTTGCTAGATTTGTTGATATTAGAGCTTACCTTTTTATCTCCTACTTCCTTGCAAGCCTTTTCGTTATTTTTAACTACATTTACACAATCTTCTACTGTGCTCTTGTCGTCTTTAAAGCCAAACATATTTTTTATCTTGTTAAAGACTGAGCCTACTATCTTTCCTATAAAGCCATTTGGGTCAAGCACTCTTGCCACCCACCTTATGCCTTTCATTATTGCCTTAGCTATAAAGCTTACAAATCTTAAAGATATAGTGACTAAGCTAGCAAATGCACCACCAAAGCCAGGGGCGTTAAAAGTATATAGCTCTTTTACATCTTTAGTGTATAAAAAGGCAAATGACTGAGCTAGGTGGCCGCCTAGTGAGTGGCCTGATAAGACTAGGTTAGAAATTTCACTTGTATCACCTGAATTTGCCTTGTGCTCTTTTATAGCATCATACATATCGCTCTTTAGCATAGCCATAGAGGCTATCTGGTTTAGTCCTGCACCTAAAAGGGCTATCATACCATCGGTAAATACTAGGTCTTTAAACCCTAGCTCTGTACCTCTAAAGCCTATGATGTAGTTATTAAATTTACTATCATAAAAGACAGTCGAGCTAAAGCCGGTGATAGATGTGTTTTTGATGTGATGAACTAGCTCATAGCGATTGACAAAAGCTTTTGTGCGAAGGGAAATTTGGTGGAAGTTTTCTTTATTTACAAAGATATATGGTGGTTTATTTATATCTTTTGGTTGATATATAAAACTTTGAATTTCATTATTTATAGGTTTTATTTCAGGTTTGTCGTCTTCTTTGTCTGTTGGCTTAGTTATTATCATATCTTGATTAAAGCGAGCTTCGATAGCTAGAGCGTAAGCGGTTGGGTCGCCAGACTTTTTAATTGTGTTATCATTTTCATCTTTTTGATCTGTTTTTAGTGTATCACCTTTAGTAATACCATCTGCATATCTCCAAACAGGTTTTTCTACTTCTTGTGTTTTATATGAATTTACAATGTTTTCAGGGGCGTTTTCTTTTCCGACCTTGCTATAAAGATCATCTAAGCCGTTTTTCTCATTCTCACTTACCCAGTGAAGCATTGCATAGCTTGCATCAGCTATATCAGCGTAGTCTTTAAATTTTATTATTTGTTCTTTGGTTGAAATATTATTACTTCCCATTATTTTTCCCTAACAAAAGTATTTTTATGACTATCGAAATAAAATCTGTTATTTCCACTTATATCTTTTATGCCTTTTCTAGATAGTGAAAAACCTCTGCCTTCATCACCAAATAAGCCGTATTTGGTATAGCCCTCATAAAAGCTTACATCTAGAGAAATAACCTTTAAATTTTCGTTATCAAAATAAAACTCATCAATTATTATAGATGAAAGATTGTAGGCTGTTTCGCCCATAAAGTTTTTTAACTTGACAACTACATCATCAGGTATTACTACTTTTTTAGAGTAGTTTCTTCTTTCGTAATATGACTTACTATTTGAAAGAATTTGCGGGAGTTTTTTATTGATTAAAGTCGTATCAACATCATATATTGTTATAAATTTATCCCCTTGTTTTATTTTTCTAGGGTTTGACCTTATCTTATCGCCAAGTGTTTTGCTTAGCTCTTTTCTTTCTGCCTCTCTTTTTTCTATTTCCTCATAGAATTTCTTATCAAATATATAAACCCCTCCATATTTTTTACCAAGCTCTTTTATTTCAGAGTTACTCGCGTTGTTGCTTGCTTGATTTGCGGAGCAGGCTACTAAAAATATGCTTGTTAGTAGTAGAAGTATAATGCCTATAAATTTCATCCTATATCCTTTTAGAAATTTTATTTTGCTTATTTTATTGTCTTTGAAATTATAATATTATTAATTTATTATGTTTTATTTGTAGATTGTTAAATTTTTTATTAATTGAGGTTATTTTTATCTATATTGTTATCTAATCCATTTCTTTCGACTTCATTTATCCGGTGAAGCATTGCGTAACTTACATCAGCTATATCAGCGTAGTCTTTAAATTTTATTATTTGTTCTTTGGTTGAAATATTATTACTTCCCATTATTTTTCCCTAACAAAAGTATTTTTATGACTATCGAAATAAAATCTGTTATTTCCACTTATATCTTTTATGCCTTTTCTAGATAGTGAAAATCCTCTACCCTCGTCACCAAAAAGACCATATTTAGTATAACCAACTGCATAGTAAACAGATACTGCTATGGCTACTACATTATTATTTTCATCTACATAAAAATAAGATGGGAGCATTGTAGGTTTAAATTTATTATAGTTTTCAGTGCCTATGTAGTTTATTATCTTTTGTCTATCTTGATTTGATAATTCAGGCTTTTTCTCATAAGACCTTGATGGTGTGTAGTATTGTTTGCCGTTTGAGAGGGTTTGGGGGAGTTTTTCATCAACCAATTTTGTATTAACAACATAAAGACCGTCACCTAAATATTTTCCTTTGGTATTTTTTCTTAGCTCTTTCCTCTCAGCCTCTCTTTTCTCTATCTCATCAACAAATTTTTGATTAAATATATAAACCCCACCATATTTACTAGCTAAGCTTTCTAGTTCAGAGTTACTCGTGTTGTTGCTTTCTTGATTTGCAGAGCAGGCTATTAAAAATATGCTTGTTAGTAGTAGAAGTATAATGCCTATAAATTTCATCCTATATCCTTTTAGAAATTTTATTTTGCTTATTTTATTGTCATTATATTTATAATATTATTAATTTATTATGCCTTATTTGTAGATTGTTAAATTTTATTAGGCAACTAATATATTTATAAGATGTAGCTTGTCTGTATTTTTATAGTCAAATTCTGCCTCATCACCTACTCTAGTAAGTGGTTCTAGTCCATATCTAAATCCAAGGTCAGATATCACCGATGTGCTTGGCTCATAGAGTTGGTTCCACTCTCTTTTAAAGCTATCCTCACCACTATCATCACTAGCATCAAATAGCCCTTCATCATTTTTGTCATAAATTTTATGTCTGACGCTATCGCAGTGGTGTATCTCTACTTCAGAGCTTCCTTTGCTAGATTTATTGATATTAGAGCTTACCTTTTTATCTCCTACTTCCTTGCAAGCTTTCTCATTATCTTTGATAGTATCTACACACTCTTTTAGTGTGCTATTGTCATCTTTAAAGCCAAACATACCCTTTATCTTGTTAAAGATAGAGCTAGCTATCTTTCCTACAAAGCCATTTGGATCAAGCACTCTTGCTATCCACCTTACACCTTTTAGTATTGCCTTAGCTATAAAGCTAACAAATCTTAAAGCTATAGTGAGCAAACTAGCATATATACCACCAAATCCAGGAGCGTTAAAAGTATATAGCTCTTTTACATCTTTAGTGTATAAAAAGGCAAAGGATTGAGCTAGATGGCCACCTAAGCTGTGGCCTGATAAGACAAGATTAGAGACTTCGCTTTTATCATTTGGATTTAAATTTAGCTTATGCTCTCTTATAGCATCATACATATCACCTTTTAGCATAGCCATAGAGGCTATTTGGCTTAGTCCTGCACCTAAAAAGGTTATCATGCCATCAGCCAAAACTAAGTCATTAAGCTCAGTTTCAGTTCCCCTAAAGCCTATGATATAGTTTTTAAATTTACTATCATAAAAGAGTGTCGAGCTAAAACCAGTGATAGATGTATTTTTGATGTGATGGACTAGTTCATAGCGATTGACAAAGGCTTTTGTGCGGAGGGAAATTTGGTGGAAGGTTGGTTTATTGACAAAAATGTAAGACTCTTTTGTTTTCTTGTCAGTATAGATAAAACTTTGAATTTCGTTATTTATAGGTTTTACTTCAGGCTTTTCACCTTCGCTAGATATAGGTTTAGTTATCACCATATCTTGATTAAAACGTGCTTCTATGGTTAGGGCGTATGCGGTTGGGTCACCTGCTTTTCTTACAATATTTCCATCTTTATCCTGAATGCTATCGTTTAAAATATCACCCTTTCTGATATTGTCTTTATATCTCCAAACGGGCTTTTTTATCTCTTGTTCTTTGTATGAATTTACAATGTTTTCAGGGACGTTTTCTTTGCCACGCTTACTATAAAGATCATCTAAGCCATTTTTTTCATTCTCACTTACCCAGTGAAGCATTGCATAGCTTGCATCCGCAATATCAGCATAGTCTTTAAATTTAAGTATTTGTTCTTTGGTTGAGATTTCACTCATTATTTTTCCCTAACAAAAGTATTTTTATGGCCATCAAAATAAAATTCACTATTTCCGCCTATATCTTTTATATCTTTTCTAGATAAAGAAAAGCCTCTACCTTCATCTCCAAATAAGCCATATTTGGTATAGCTTTGGTAAAAGTTTACATCTAGTGAGATAACTTTAAGTTTTTCATCATCTATATAAAAATCACTAATCATGATAGATGAACGATTATAAGCAGCTTCACCCATAAAATTTTTTAACTTGATAACTACGTCATCAGGTATTACTACTTTTTTAGAGTAGTTTCTTCTTTGGTAATATGGCTTGCCGTTTGAGAGAATTCGCGGAAGTTTCTCGTTAATAGGCTTTGGATCAATAGCGTAAAGACCATCGCCCAAATCTCTACCTTTCATTTTTTTACTTAGCTCTTTTCTCTCAGCCTCTCTTTTCTCTATCTCATCAACAAATTTTTGATTAAATATATAAACCCCACCATATTTACTAGCTAAGCTTTCTAGTTCAGAGTTACTCGTGTTGTTGCTTGCTTGATTTGCAGAGCAAGCTATTAAAAATATGCTTGTTAGTAGTAGAAGTATAATACCTATAAATTTCATCCTATATCCTTTTTGTTTGGTTTATCATTTAGATCATCAAGTCCATTTTTTTCATTCTCACTTACCCAGTGAAGCATTGCGTAGCTTGCATCTGCTATATCTGCATAGTTTTTAAATTTTATTATCTGTTCTTTTGTTGAAATTTGGCTCATTTTCTACTCTTTATTTATTTTTCTAAATCTTCTATATAAAATTTATTTCCACCTTTTACATATCTAGTCTCTTTTCTCGATAAAGAAAAACCTCTACCTTCATCTCCATAAAGACCATATTTAGTTACTTCAAAATCATAGCCAACCGATATGCTTATATATTTAGGTTGCTCATTGTCATCTATATATAGGTACAGTGGCAACACAGTGGCATATTCATATCCCCTTTGTCCAGTTATGTGCTTTATCTTGTTTTCATAAAAAACATCTATGTTTGGTAGTGTTTTTTTAGTTTGTCTTTCGTAGTCTATCCAGCTGGTATAATATTGCTTTCCATTTGAAAGAATTTGTTGCATTTTAGGATTGTCATAAAATTCTAGCTTTAAAATTTCTCTCATTTTTTTATTTCTCTCATTTTTATTAGGTATCGTCTTTATTCTTTCTAAAATTTCTTTTCTTTTGCCATCTCTTATTTGCTCTTGCTTTTCTATCTCATCATAGAATTTCTTATTAAATATATAAACCCCTCCATATTTTTTACCAAGCTCTTTTATTTCAGAGTTACTTGTATTATTGCTTGCTTGATTTGCAGAGCAGGCTATTAAAAATATGCTTGTTAGTAGTAGAAGTATAATGCCTATAAATTTCATCCTATATCCTTTTAGAAATTTTATTTTGCTTATTTTATTGTCGCAATATTTACGTTACGATTAATTACCTCGCTTTTAAATTTTTAATCCTTAAGAAAAAGAATTAATATTAAGAGTAAAATAGGCTCTTTTAGACGAAATTTTGCAAATAGCGTATCCGCCAAATATTGATAAAGAATTTCAATATTTTTTACTATCAAAATGAGCTAAATATTGAAAAAACTAAAGCATTTTTTTAAACTTGCTTTTAACTTTTTTGTTATAATATCCCATCAAAAATAAAAGGGATATTTTTTATCCGAATTAAGGTTTTAAATTTGAGAGTATATTTAGACAATAACGCTACAACGATGGTTGATCCAGAGGCTTTTGAGCTTATGAAGCCGTTTTTTTGCGAAAAATACGGCAATCCAAACTCACTTCACAAATTTGGCTCAGAAACCCACCCAGCGCTAAGAACAGCGCTAGATCAGCTCTACGCTGGCATAAACGCAAAAGATAGCGATGACATCGTCGTTACCTCATGTGCGACCGAGAGCAACAACTGGGTTGTAAAAGGCATCTACTTTGACAAAATAGCAACTGGCGAGAAAAAACGCATCGTTACAACCGCGGTCGAGCATCCAGCCATTTTAGCAACTTGTAAATTTCTAGAAAAATATGGCGTGGAGCTTACGGTTTTAGACGTAAATAGCGATGGTTTCGTTACTCCAGATCAGCTAAGGACTGTCATGGACGAAAACGTCGCACTTGTCGCCATAATGAGCGCAAACAACGAAACTGGTATGATCTTTCCTATAAAAGAGCTTGCCAAAGTCGCTCACGAATACGGCGCATTATTTCACACCGATGCCGTACAAGCAGTTGGCAAGATAAAGATAGATGTTCAAGACCTAGACGTTGATTTTCTAAGCTTTTCGGCGCATAAATTTCACGGACCAAAGGGCGTTGGCGCGTTATTTATAAAAAATAGCATGCCACTAAGCAGCTTGCTTCACGGCGGCGAGCACATGGGCGGACGCAGAAGCGGCACACTTGATGTACCTGGCATCGTTGGCATGGGTAAGGCGCTTGAGCTGGCAAATAAATTTATGGATTACGAGCACTCACACGTTCGTCGTTTGCGTGACAAACTTGAAGACGCACTACTGCAAATTCCTGACGTTAGCGTCGTTGGTAAAAAAGAGCAGCGCGTGCCAAACACCATCCTAGCTTCTATCAAAGGCGTCGAGGGTGAGGCTATGCTTTGGGACCTAAATAGAGCTGGCATAGCAGCATCTACCGGCTCTGCCTGTGCGAGCGAGACGCTAGAGAGCAACCCTATCATGGAGGCTATCGGCGCTGACAAAGAGCTAGCCCACACCGCACTTAGACTCTCACTTTCTAGGTTTAACACCGAAGAGGAGATCGACTACGCGATCGAACATATAACAAAAGCGGTAAATAGGCTAAGAGGCATATCAAGCACCTTCGCGTACGCCCCAGAGTGGCATAAGAGTGGATTATAAAATTTAAAGGAAAAATATGGCAAAAAATAACTTAATCGGCGGCTCTATCTGGGATGAATACTCAAAGGTAGTGCAAGATAGGATGAACAATCCTAAATTCATGGGCGAGCTAACCGAAGAAGACGCCAAAAAAGCAAACGCAAAGCTCATCATCGCTGACTTTGGCGCGGAAAGCTGCGGCGATGCGGTAAGGCTTTACTGGCTCGTTGATGAGAAAACTGACAAGATAATAGACGCTAAATTTAAAAGCTTTGGCTGTGGTACGGCTATAGCTAGCTCTGATACGATGGCTGAGCTTTGCATCGGCAAAACAGTCGATGAGGCGGTTAAGATCACAAACCTTGATGTCGAAAGAGCTATGCGCGACAACCCAGATACTCCAGCTGTGCCACCTCAAAAGATGCACTGCTCGGTCATGGCATATGACGTTATCAAGGCAGCTGCTGCAAGCTACAAGGGCATAGACCCAGAGCACTTTGAAGATGAGATCATCGTTTGCGAGTGCGCTAGAGTGAGCCTTGGCACTATCAAAGAGGTGATAAGACTAAACGACCTTCATACGGTTGAGGAGATCACGCAATACACAAAAGCAGGCGCATTTTGTAAATCATGCGTTAGACCTGGCGGACACGAGAAAAAAGACTACTATTTGGTTGATATCTTACGCGATACTAGGGCTGAGATGGAGCAAGAGAGGCTCGAAGCTCAGGCAAATGCTCAAGCAAACAACACGCTTAGCGACGTTAGCTTTGAGAGCATGACGATGGTTGGCCAGCTAAAAGCGATCGAGTCGATCATCGATAAAGAGATCCGCCCGATGCTTATGATGGATGGCGGAAATTTAGAGATCATAGACATCAGAAACGACAACGGCGAAAATATCGACGTTTATATCCGCTATCTTGGCGCTTGCTCAGGCTGTTCAAGCGGCTCGACTGGCACGCTTTATGCGATAGAAAATGTATTGCAAGAGAGCCTAAGCCCAAAAATCAGGGTTATGCCTATATAAATTTATCGAACGGCTTCTTTTGGAGCTGTTCGCCCCCCCCTGCTAAATTAAATTTACCACCTAGACAATTTAAATTTACCCTTTTAAAAATTTCAAAATTTCACCTCTAGTCTGTGCCAAGTCACCCACAAATTTCTTCTCAAACTGCGATCGATTAAAGGTTCGCTGACGCTTAGCAAGCTGGGCTGTGTGCGTGGCGATGAGCATTTCTAGTTCGCTTTTTGAAATTTCACCCTCCAAAAACTGCTTGCACTCTTTTAGCCCTATCGACTTTAAGGGTTTTGGCTCGCTCTTATACTTCTCAAATAAAAACTTCGCCTCATCTATCAAGCCCTCATCTAGCATATTTTTCGTTCGCTTTGCTATGCGAGCTCTAAGCTCCTCTTTATCCCACAAAATTTCAAATATCGCAAGCTCTTTTATGACGCTTGGCTTAGTGTTTTGCTTTAGCCAAATGCTTGGAATTTGGCCGCTAAATTTATAAATTTGATACCATTTTTCAAGGCGATAAGAGTCGTTTTGGCTAAATTTGCCTGCAAACTCAGGGTCATTTTGTAAAGCTAGCTCGTAAATTTCTTCGTTGCTTAAATTTAGCTCGCATTTTGGCACGTCTGGCGCAAGACCGCTTAGCATCGCCTTTAGATAAAAGCCACTGCCTCCCGTGATGATGAGCAAGCACTCTTGCGAGCGCGCAAATTTCTTTGCATTTTTGTAAATTTCAAAAAACGCCCCAACGCTAAACTCCTCATCAGGGTAAATTTCATCCACCCCAAAGTGCCTCACAGCCCCCAGCTGCCAAGGCTTTGGCTTTGCGCTGGCGATATCTATCTCTTTGTAAAGCGCAAGCGAATCAAGGCTTAAAATGACGCCGCCAAATTCCTTTGCTAGCTCAAAGGCTAGATCGCTCTTGCCGCTTGCCGTGGTGCCAATTAGTGCTAGCTCGCCAAACAAGCTTAGCCCTCGTAAAATGAGCTAAATAGCAAAATTTCATCACTCTGCTCGTTACTTTTGCCCTCTTTTATAAGATCAGCTAAAACGCCTGCAAAGTGCGGTGCAAAGCTTAGTTCGTTTAGCCCGTACGCTTGGTTGTAGAGTAAATTTTGATATGTCTCGTCGCGTCCGATCGCTGGCTTGTCGTTTGAGCTAAGAAGCACGAAATTTGCCCTAAAACTAGGCTCTTTTAACTCGCTTATGCCAAGGTGTCTTTTTAGCTCGTTTAAAAATGCGTTGATCTTTTCTGTTTTTACAAGCGTATCGATCGCGCCCACTTGTAAATTTGTGATGATCGTGACGCCATTTTTGGTTGGATAAATTTTGGCAAACATATCATTTAAAATGATCGGTTTTTTAGGGATCTGGCCCTCGCTTAGCGCGAGATCTATCGTGTAAAATTTAGCCAAAATGGCACTTAAATTTGTCCCAAGCTTGCTTGAAAGCTCCAAGCTTCTACTAGCCACTACAAAGTTATCAGCCTCGTATTCGCCAGCCCTGCCAACAGCCTTTTGTACGGCTTGTCCCTGCGTTTTTAGCTCATAAATTTCATCATTTATAAACTGCGCTCCAAGTTCGTTTAGCTCGCTAACAAGCGCCTTTTTTAGCTCAACCGCGTCAATGCTTGCGTTTTTAGCTAAATTTAGTGCCCCTTTTACATTTTTATTTATCAGACCAAAATTTGCTAGCTCACTATCCACGCTTAAAATTTCTTGCTCGCTATCAGCGACTTTCATCTCATCAAGTCTCTTTTTAAAGCTCTCATCCTCGCTAAAAACGAGATAAACGCCACTCTCATCAAAATTTATCTGCGGATATTTTTCGTTTAGCTCTTTTAAAATTTCAAAGCTCTTTTGTCCAAATTTCTTAAACAAAATTCTCATCTTTTTATCGTGAGCCTTTGTTGATTTAAGCGTGAAATTCGCCATCCAAGCTCTAAAATTTTCATTTAGGCAAAGCGATATATCAAGCTCGCTTTTTTTACTAACCAGCCCCATAAATGAGCTAGATATCGCTCCATCTCTTGCGAGCGCTGGGGTGTTAAATGGGGTTAAAATTCCGCTCTCAAACTCATCTTTTTGGCTACTAATAACTAAAATTTCCTCGCCCTTTTTAGCTAGCTCAAGCGCCGTAAATAACGCACTAAAACTATCTCCGATAATCGCTATTTTACTCATCATAACCCTTCATTTTAAAATAATGTGGCAATGATAATATAAATTTAGATTTAAAGCAAAATGATGTAAAATCAGACACTTTTTAAAAAAGATGGAAATTTATATGATCAAAAAGCTAAAAGATATCGCAGAACTCATCGTTTTTAAGCACTCAGTTTTTGCCCTGCCCTTTATCTTTGTGGCGATGATAGTTGCGAGCAAGATAGAAAATGGCTCGGCTTGGTTTGGCTTTAAACTGCTTATCTTAGGCACTATTTGCGCGGTCAGTGCTAGAAATTTCGCCATGGCGTTTAACAGATACCAAGACGAGGACATCGACAAGCTAAACCCACGCACCGCAAGCCGTCCAAGCGTCGATGGGCGCATCGGCAAGGGCAATATGCAGCTTTTTATCGCGGCAAACGCGCTTATCTTTATCATCTGCGCTTATTTTGTAAATTCGCTCGCATTTTGGTTAAGCTTCCCCATACTTGCCGTGCTTGGCGGATACTCGCTATTTAAGCGTTTTAGCGAGCTAGCGCACTTGGTGCTAGGCCTTAGTCTTGGACTTGCTCCGATCGCTGGCGTGGTCGCAGTGAGCGCTGCCATACCGCTTTGGAGCGTGCTACTTTGCCTTGGTGTGACATTTTGGGTGGCTGGATTTGACCTGCTCTACTCGCTACAAGATATTAAATTTGACCAAGAAAACAAGCTCTTTAGCATACCAGCCATTTACGGCGACAAGGCGACACTATTTTTATCAGCCATTTTTCACGCTCTAGCCTTTATACTTTGGCTACTTTTTGCTTGGGCGGCTGGACTTGGAGCGATGGCATTTTTTGGCATTGTGGTAAGCGGCGTGATATTATTTTTCGAGCACAGGATCGTAATGCGCGACTTTAGCAAGATAGATCGGGCATTTTTCACGCTAAATGGCTACTTGGGAATTTTATTTTTCATCTTTGTTTGGATCAGTGTATTATGAGCGAAGTAAGGCTTTTTAAAGCGCCTCTTAGCATGGTTTATGAGTGCGACAGAAGTGGGGATGAGAAATTTTTAAGAGAATTTAACTCTATCTTGCCAGGCGACGAAGATGCGCTTGGAGCGTGGCTAAAGCGAGCTAAATCACGCGGCGAGACCAAAGAGAGCGACCAAGTCTTGCTAACGCTTGTCATCGAGCTTCATAGAAAGATCGACGCGCTTAGTGATTATATAAAAAACGAGCACAAGCAATACTTGCCGCTAAAAGAGAGCGCAGATATCGATGAGATCGGCTTTACGCATATAAAAATAAGCGAAGATAAATTTAAAAAAGGTGAAATTTACTACGCAAGGATCGCGATGCCTATCTTTCCAAAGAGAAATTTGAGCCTTTATCTAAGGGCGCAGGATGAGAGGCTAGCAAAGATAGAGAACATGCACGAAGAGGACGAGGCCGACTGGAACGCTTACGTGACGGCTAGAGAGCGTGTGATGATAAGAGAGCTTAGAGCGAATTCGTAAAGGAAAAATATGGAAATTTACATTTTTTTAGGTTTTGGCATCGTTTTAGCGATAATAATAGCTTTGATATTTATAAAAGATAGCGAAACAAATAAGAAATTTACAAGGTATGAGCGTGCCATAGAGAGCGCCATGCAAGAAAACTATAATCTCAAAAAACAGCTAGCCGCACTGGCAAGCTTTAAGCCTGATGACGACGAGCAGCTAAAAGATGTAAAAGATGAGCTAAAAGAGCAGATAAACGAGCAGATCAATGAAAAAATCGTGCCGATAATCCGCGCTATAAAGAGCATCGAGCGAGTGATCGATGACTTTGCAAACGAGCAAAAAGATAGGATGTTTAACCTTGAAGAGCGAACAAGAGATATCAATAAAATCGCCCCAAGCGTTATAAATGAAGAAGAGCAGATCCTAAAGATGTTTAAAGATGGCAAAAGTGCAGCCATGATCGCTAAAGATCTTCACGTGGGTATGGGGCGAGTTGAATTTGTGCTTAAATTTCATAAATTAGCCTAAATTTGGGCTAATTTTAAAAGACAAAACTACTCTTAAACTACAAAAATTAGCTTAAATTTTTATTTAAATTTAAATCTTTTAACATATAATTGAAAATTAAAAAAGCTCTAACCAAGCTTAAAAAAGGTGCTTTATGCTAATAGATAAATATGGTCGGGTTGTTGATTATTTAAGAATTTCTGTGACGCAGCGTTGCAATTTTAGATGTAGATATTGCATGCCTACGACGCCATTTAGTTGGACGCCAAAAGAGAATTTACTGACATTTGAAGAGCTATTTTTATTTGTCAAAGTAGCTATCGACGAGGGTGTGAAAAAGATCAGGATTACAGGCGGCGAGCCACTCGTGCGCAAGGATCTGGACGTCTTTATAAAGATGATAAGCGATTATAAGCCAGACATCGATCTAGCGCTTACGACAAATGGCTTTATGCTGCCACACTTTGCCAAAAGGCTAAAAGACGCTGGTCTAAAGCGCATAAATATGTCGCTTGATACGCTAAATGAGCAAAAAGCTAAATTTATCGCTCAAAAGAGCGTCTTGCACGAGGTTTTAGCTGGCTTTGAGGCGGCACTTGATGCTGGATTAAAGGTAAAGATAAACACCGTCGCGCTAAAAGGCTTTAACGACGATGAGCTCGTAAATTTGCTTGAGTTTGCTAAATTTAGAAATTCTCAGATCAGATTTATCGAATATATGGAAAATTCGCACGCCAAAGAGGATCTAAAAGGGCTAAAAAGCGATGAAATTTTAAATATCATCTTGCAAAAATATAATGTCACAAAAGATGAAAAGTTACCAAACGCACCTGCGTCTATTTACAGGCTCGATGACGGCTATAAATTTGGCATCATTGACCCTCACAAACACGACTTTTGCGAGAGTTGCAACCGCATCAGACTAAGCGCTGAAGGGCTTTTGATACCTTGCCTTTACTTTGAAGATGCGCTAAGTATCAAAAAAGCAGTTGCAAATGGCGACATCGTCGCAGCAAGCGAGATCTTAAGGCAAGTGCTAGCTAACAAGCCAAAAGAGAACAAATGGGCTCTAGGAGCTGAAAATGAAACCTCTTCAAGGGCCTTTTACCAAACTGGTGGTTGATGAGCAAAGAGCTAGAATTAGTTGAGGCATTTTTAAGCATCCAAGGCGAGGGCGCTTATCAGGGCAGGCTCGCTGTGTTTTTACGCTTTTTGGGCTGCAACCTAAACTGCTCTGGCTTTGGTGTAAAGACAAGGTCTTTAAAAACAGGCGAAGAGCTTTTAGGATGCGATAGCATAAGAGCCGTTTTTAAGGGACATTTTCACCACAAAACATATAGCGCAGATGAAATTTTAAGCCTAGTTGATGGGCTTTGTAAAGGCTTAGAGCAAAAGCCGATCATCGTTTTAACAGGCGGCGAGCCACTCATCTGGCATCAAAATGAAAATTTCATAAATTTGGTAAGAAATTTGCTTATAAATTACGAGGTGCATTTTGAGACAAATGGCACGATCTTGGTTGATTTTGATAAATTTGAAATTTATAAAAACTGCCATTTTGCACTTGGCATCAAGCTAGCAAATAGCGGAGTTAGCGAGCAAAAACGCATAAATTTAGATGCCATTTTGGCTATCAAAAATAACGCAAAAAGCAGCTTTTTAAAATTTGTCCTCTCGCGCTTTGACAAAAGCGAGCTGGAGGAAATTTTATATATAAAAGATAGAGCAAATTTGCCAGTTTGGTGCATGGCGATGGGTGCAAATGAGGACGAGCTAAGCAAAAATGCCCTAAAAACAGCGCAATTTGCCATAAAGCATGGATTTAACTACTCAGAGCGTATCCACATCAGGCTTTGGGGCGACAAAGAGGGTGTTTGATGATTATTAGAAAACTTTTTAGATTTGAAAATGCGCATATCGTGAGGTTTTGTAGCTCAAAGCGCTGCAGAACGAGCATCCACGGTCACAGCTACATAGCAGAAATTTTACTTAGCTCAAATTTTCTTGATAACGCTGGCATGGTCTATGACTTTGGGCTGATGAAGCAAAACATAAAAACGATCATCGATAGCTTTGATCACGCTACGACCATATTTTCAGGCGATAGTGACGAATACAAAAACGACCTTAAAAAGCACTCTGCAAGGTGGATCGAGATCCCGCTAAATCCCAGCGCAGAGCAGTTTTGCCGTATATTTTTTGTCATGATCGAGCGGATACTTGAGCTTAGCGTGATGAACAACGGCGAGCGAGAAGTGAAGCTTCATAGCGTCATCGTCCATGAAACCGACACTGGCTATGCGCAGTGCTTCAAAGAAGACGCGATAAACCCACAAATGGGCGAGATAAGGCTTAGCGATATCAAATTTTCCAAGGCGATTATAGACGAGTGGGAAGATAAAAATTTGCTTGAAAAGATGATAAATAAGATAAAAATAGAAAATCCAAAGGACGTTTAATGAAAAAATTTATAACCTCTTTTTTGCTTATAGCTGGCGTATTTTTGGGATGTGGAGATAAAGAAGAGGCCAAAAGTGACGTTAGTGAGCCAGTCCCTAGTGATGTTACGATAGCTCAGCCTGATGCGAATGTAACTATCGACGAGCAGCTGCCACCTGAGCCAGTCGTCGAAGAAAACGAGCCCCCTAAAGAGAAGAAATGAACGAACATTTAAGCTCACTTTATGCTTATGCTTTGCCATTTCATGTGACATTTTTTTATGTGCTACTTGCCTTAGCGGTGCTTTATCTAGCGCTTACTCAGTTTGGAGTGAGAAGCAAAAACTACGTGCTTCGCATAAGGTATTTCTTGCCTATTTATCATATGCTGCTTAGCTTTTTGGTGCTAACTGGGCTTATTTTGTGGGCATATTATAGTTACGAGCCAAAATTTAACGCCATAAAAATGCTTCTTATCTTAATAGCCTTAATCGCACTTAGCGCAGTTGGGTATAAAAGGCTAAAAAAATTTGCGTTTGCTGGCGAGCTAGAGAAATTTAAAAAATTTGCCCTTATTAAAGGCATTTGTGACATTATTTTGATCATCATAGCAGGGATTTAGATGAAATTTTTGTATGACAAAAACGCTGGTGAAGAGCGCTTAAAAATAGTAAATGAGGCATTTTTACACCTAAAAGCAAGAAGGGTTGAAGCAGGTGAGCGCATAAGTGTTAGAAATTTACACGATGGCAAAGAGTATATCTACGAGATCGATGAGATAGAGCGCAGAAGTGCGAATTTAAGCCTTGTCTTTGCCAGCCTAAACTGCGAGCATAAATTTGACTTTATCATCGCTTGGGCGGTTGTCGATCCAAAGACGATCGAAAAGGCGCTGCCATTTTTAAATGAGCTTGGCATTGGCAAGATTGCCTTTGTCTATACTAAATTTTCTCAGGCAAATTTCAAGATCGACCTTGAAAAGCTAAACTACATAACCGCACTTTCATGCGAGCAGTGCGGACGAACGTCGCTAATGGAGTTTGAAATTTACAAAAATTTAGACGAGCTAATGAACGTTTATAAAAATGTCTCGGCCATAAATTTTGGTGGCAAAAATTTAAATGAAAAAAGAGATGATGAAATTTTGATAATTGGTCCAGAGGGCGGATTTAGCGAGGATGAGACGGCTAAATTTAAAAATATCTACGGTCTAAATACAAAAAATATCCTAAGATCACAGACCGCAGTCATATCAGTTGCGGCAAAATTTCTTGCTTGATTTATTTGATTTTTAGATTAGTTTTTATATAATCAGCAACTTTTAAGGTAACAAATAGCCCAAAATAATAAAGGAAAGATGATGAAAAAAGAGATCCATCCAGAGTATGTAGATTGCACCGTAACTTGCGCGTGTGGCAACACTTTTAAGACAAAGTCAAACAAAAGTGAAATCAGAATTGACATTTGTGACAAGTGCCACCCATTTTTCACAGGCAGCGAAAAGATAGTTGATAGCGCTGGCCGTGTTGAGAAATTTAAGAAAAAATACGCTCAAAAATAAGCCTTGCTCTACTTTGTTCCTACTCCAATAGGAAATTTAGAAGATATCTCGCTTCGTGCGATCAAAATTTTGCGTGAATGCGAGATAGCTATCTGCGAAGATACAAGAGTTTGCAAAAGCCTTGTAAATCTACTAAACGAACGCTTTGACGCAAACATAAACATCTCAAATTTTATCCCACTTCACACTCACAACGAAGATGGATTTTTTGCAAATTTAAGTGATGAAATTTGGAGCAAAAATGTAGCTTATATGAGCGACGCTGGCATGCCAGGCATAAGCGATCCAGGCGTTAGCCTAGTAAGATACGCTCAAAAAAATGATATCAAATACGAAATTTTAAGCGGAGCAAACGCCGCACTTTTAAGCGTGGTTGCAAGCGGACTTTGCGATAAAGAGTTTGTTTTTTTAGGCTTTTTACCAAATACCGGTAGAGAGAGGGCTTTAGCTATACAAAATGCTTTAAATTTAGCCTATCCAGCCGTGATCTATGAAAGCCCAAAACGCATATTAAGCTTAGTGCAAAGCGTTGCAAATTTAGAGCCAGAAAGAGAAATTTTTGCCATAAAAGAGGCCACCAAAAAATTTGAGACTAAATTTAAGGATAGAGCCAAAAATTTAGCCCAAATTTTAGAAAAAGCAAATTTAAACGGCGAGTGGGCTGTTGTCATCTCAAAAAGCGCAAATGCATCCACTCAAAACATTACAAAAGATGAGATCATCTCGCTTGACATCGCCCCAAAAGCAAAGGCAAAACTGCTTAGCAAAATAACTGGCGAAGATGTCAAAAAGATATACGACGAGCTCATAAAAGCATAAATTTAAAAGCTCAAATTCTCTCAAAAAGTTTCAAAAATTCACTCAAATTTAGAAGCAAAATAAGTTAAATTTTACTTGACTTTAGCTACCATAAGCAACCATGATAATATACGGAAAACAGCTATTTTTACATATTTTGAACAAGCGCCCACAGATCCTAGAAGAGATCTATCTCTCAAAAGAGTGTGATAAAAAACTCTTCTCAAAAATTTGTGGCACAGGCAAGAAGATCATCCGCGTGGATAATCAAAAAGCTCAGTCGATGGCGCATGGCGGTAACCATCAAGGCTTCTTAGCAAGCGTTAGTGAGTTTGAGTTTTCAGACTTTAGCGAGCTAAAAAAACTAAATTTCATCGCCGTGCTTTATGGCATAAGCGACGTTGGAAACATCGGTGCTATCGCTAGAAGTGCCTATGCTCTAGGTTGCGAAGGACTTGTCATCGTTACAAAAAGTGTAAATATGCAAGGCGTTTTAAGGTCAAGTAGCGGTGCTGCTTACGAGATACCAATAGCCATTTTTGAAGACGGACTTAGCCTTCTAAACGAGCTAAAACAGTGTGGCTTTAAGCTCTACGCGACGGCAAGTGATGGCAAAAATATAAAAGAGATGAAATTTGCTGGCAAAAGGGCTTTGGTGATGGGCTCAGAGGGCGAGGGCATACCGCAAAAAGCTCTAGCAAAGTGCGATGAGTGCGTCGGTATCAAGCTAAAAGACGGCTGGGATTCCCTAAATGTAAGTGCAGCTTTTGCGATAATTTGTGATAGGATGATAGATGAATGAATTAGAAAATTTAAAAGAGATAGGTATAAAGGAAATTTCGCGTAAAACGCACATTGAACCCACTTTTTTACAATACATTTTTGACAAAAATTTTGAAAAATTATCACGCTTAAACATGAGAGGCTACGCCAAAATTTTACAGCGTGAGTACGGCGTCGATCTTAGCGAACTTCTCACTGAATACGACGTTTTCATGCAAGAAAACATGCCTGATGAGAGCAAAAAAACAAAAGTTAGCCCAAAAATTTCTTCTTACACACCTGAGGATGTCTCGATCCAAAGACAAAGTAGCGGCGGCGGGGCTGGATTTTTCTTCTGGATCATCATTTTAGCTATCATCGCTGGCAGCGCTTACTACTTTGACGCTTACAAATACGTCCAAAATTTTATCGCAAGCTTAAATGAAGACAACACAAGCGTGAGCTACTCGCAATCAAGCATCGTCAATGAAGTGAAGAAAAATATAATCGACACAAACGTAACGATCTCTCAAAACACTACAAAGACCGATGCAAACGCTTCAAGCGTGAAAATTTCAGCTCCAGCTGAGCAAAACGTGACTGTAAGTCCTGCTAGTATAGAGCAAAATGCTGTAAAACCTAGCATGGCAGCCCAACCAGCTCCAAAAATAGAGCAAAACGTGACAAAGCCGCTAAATGAGGCAGTCATCACACCAAAACAACGCGTTTGGATAGGCATCATCAACCTTGAAAATGGCCAAAAAACATCAAGCGATACAAGCAAAAGTGTCAATATAAATTTAGACCAAAGACAGCTAGTCGTTTGCGGAAATGGCAACATCGAGCTTAAGATCGGCGATAAAGTAACAAAGTATAACCCAAGCCGTCCAGCTAGATTTTTAGTAGAAAATGGCGATATGAAATTTTTAACTTATGACGAGTTTGTCGAGATGAATAAGGGCAAATCTTGGTAAAAAAACTAGCCATATTTCTTCTTTTTAGCGTTTTTTCATACGCTTTTGATCTAAATAGCAGTGCAAACGCACTAAGCAGTGGGAAAGATCTACAAATTTCTTTAGAAAATTTAGACACTAACGGCTCGCTAAACGTTGGCGAGCTGGTCTCAAGGCTAAAACAAAGCTCGAACTACGATGCTCTCTCTTTTAGCTCAAATAGCTTAAATTTAAAATTTATAAGCACGCAAAAAGTCCCCTCAGCTCTATTTGTAAAATCGATAAATTTAGCTCTTGAAGATGCAAATATAAGCGTGGCAAGGGTAAATTCTCTAAAAAATGGCAATGAAATTTCTTATGGGATTTTAGCTCTAAAAAGTGGCGGCATAGATCCAAATTTACTAAATTTCACACTTAGTAAAAGTGGCTTTAAGATCATGGGATTTGATAGGCTTGATGGAAATTTAGCGCTTTATTTGGATGCTAAAAATATGAGCCTTGATGCGTCAAAAGTAAATTTTAACGAAGAGACCCCACTTATCAAAAGTGGCGGCGTCTATATCGTAGATGTAGCAGGTGCAAGTAGCCTAAATATCATCTCAAACGAGCCAAACAAATGGGTGCCACTTGTTAGAATTTATGATAAAAATTTAAACCAAATCGATCTAAAAAGAGAAAACGAGATAAAAACTAACTACACCATAAATTTAGCTAGTGACGCAAAATATGCGTTAATTAGCGACAATAACGACATAACTAACATTAAAAACGAGATAATTATCAAGCTTATAAAATAGGAGCAAACAGTGTTTGATGAGATAAGATTTAATACAATTGAGCGTTTGCCAAACTACGTTTTTGCCGAAGTAAATGCTATAAAAATGGCAGCACGCAGAGCTGGCGAGGACATCATCGACTTCTCTATGGGCAACCCAGAGGGCAGAACGCCGCAGCACATCGTCGATAAACTATGCGAAAGCGCACAAAAAGACAAGACTCACGGCTACTCAGCCAGCGCTGGAATTTATAAGCTCCGCCTTGCCATTTGCAACTGGTATAAGCGCAAATACGGCGTAAATTTAGACCCAGAAACTGAAGCAGTTGCCACCATGGGTAGCAAAGAGGGCTTTGTGCATCTTGCTCAAGCCATAATAAACCCAGGTGACGTGGCTATCGTGCCTGACCCTGCATATCCGATACACACGCAGGCCTTTTTGTTTGCTGGCGGAAGTGTCGCAAAGATGCCACTTCACTACAATGATAAATTTGAACTAGATGAGAATAAATTTTTTGAAAACTTAATCCAGACGATACATGCAAGCTCACCAAAACCAAAATATGTAGTCGTAAATTTCCCTCACAATCCAACGACCGTGACCGTGCAAAAGAGCTTTTACGAGCGCCTTGTAAGCGTTGCAAAGCAAGAGAGATTTTACATCATCTCGGATATCGCCTACGCTGATCTTACCTTTGATGGCTACAAAACGCCAAGCATCTTTGAAGTAGAAGGCGCAAAAGACGTCGCAGTCGAATGCTACACCCTTTCAAAAAGCTACAACATGGCTGGCTGGAGAGTCGGCTTTATGTGCGGAAACAAGAGACTTTGCGCCGCACTTAAAAAGATAAAATCATGGGTTGATTACGGCATGTTTACGCCGATACAAGTATCAGCCACAGTCGCGCTTGACGGCGATCAAAGCTGTGTTGAAGAGATACGCCAAATTTATGAAAAAAGAAGAGATGTGATGATAGAGGCCTTTGCTCAGGCTGGTTGGGAGCTTAAAAAGCCAAATGCCAGCATGTTTATCTGGGCGAAACTTCCACCAAAGGTTAGCCACTTAGGCAGTCTTGAGTTTTCAAAGCAGCTTCTTACAAAGGCATCAGTCGCCGTTAGCCCGGGCATTGGTTTTGGCGAGGGAGGAAACGACTATGTGCGTCTAGCTCTTATCGAAAACGAAAATAGGATAAGGCAAGCAGCAAGAAATATAAAAAAATATTTGAAAGAATTTGAATGAATGTAGCGATATTGGGCGTTGGAACCGTTGGCGAGTCGGTCGCAAAAATTTTACTAAAAAACAAAAAGCTAATCGCAGCAAGATGTGGCGAGGAGATAGTGCCAGTAATCGGTGTGGTTAGAAATTTAAACAAAAAAAGAGATGTAGGCATACCGCTAACTGATGATATAAATAGCGTCATAAACCGCGATGATATCGACGTTTTTGTCGAGCTTATGGGCGGTGTTGAAGAGCCTTTTAGAGTGGTGAGTGAAATTTTAAAGCGCAAAAAAGCGGTCGTCACTGCAAACAAGGCGCTTCTTGCCTATCACAGATACGCTTTGCAAAATTTAGCTAAAAATATGCCATTTGGCTTTGAAGCGAGCGTGGCTGGTGGCGTGCCGATCATCAGGGCTCTAAGAGAGGGGCTTAGTGCCAACCACATCCTAAGCATAAATGGCATACTAAATGGCACCAGCAACTACATCCTAACCTCGATGATGAATGAGGGCTCAAATTTCAAAGATGCGCTTAAAAAGGCGCAGGAGTTCGGATATGCCGAGGCTGATCCTACCTTTGACGTGGGCGGCTTTGATACGGCTCACAAGCTTCTCATCCTTGCAAGCATCGCATACGGCGTGCACGGCGATCCAGAGGATATCTTGATCGAAGGGATACAAGGCATCACGCCAGAAGATATATTTTTCGCAAAAGACTTTGAATACTCTATCAAGCTTCTAGCTATCGCCAAAAAAAGCGAGGGCAAGGTCGAACTACGCGTGCATCCAGCGCTTGTACCACAAAATAAAATGATAGCAAAGGCAAGTGGCGTAACAAATGCGATCAGCGTCGTTGGCGAGGTTGTTGGCGAGACTATGTACTATGGCCCAGGAGCTGGCGGCGACGCGACAGCAAGTGCGGTAATTAGCGATCTCATCGATATCGCAAGAGATAGCAAGTCGCCGATGCTTGGATACAAAGCGCCATTTGAGCTAAACACCTTAGAGCTACTTGATCGCGACAGGATAAAGACGAAGTACTACTTTAGGCTAAAAGTTGAAGACAAAATGGGCGTGCTAGCAAAGATCACAAATTTAATGAGTGAAAACAACCTCTCGATCGACAGCTTGCTGCAAAAGCCAAAAGATGAGAGCGAGTATGCCGTGCTATTTTTCACGACGCACACGAGCTTAGAGGCTGATGCGAAGCGAACGATGGAGCTTTTAAAAGAGCAAGAGTATATAAAAGAAGAGCCATTTATGATGAGGATCGAGGAGTAGCTTGGGGCTAAAAGAGTATCTCTTTGGCAAGAGCTCCGAAGATAGGGCTTGCGAGTTTTTGCGTAAGCTTGGTTTTGTCATTTTAGAGAGAAATTTTCACTCTAAATTTGGCGAGATCGACATCATCGCGCTAAGTAGTGATAAAATTTTACATTTTATAGAGGTAAAAGCAACTAGCGGAGGATACGAAGCGGAGTATAGACTAAACAAGGCAAAATATATGAAAATTTTAAAAACAATAAATTTTTATATGATGAAAAATGAGCCAAACAGGGACTATCAGCTCGATCTGCTTGTTGTAAAAAATGAAAATTTTGAGCTGATAGAAAATATTAGTTTATAATAAAATTTATTATTTAGCTAAAATTTAAATTTGATTTTGTATAATTGCCACATCTTAAAAATAAGGAGAACAAATGGGAAAATACATCGAACTCACAAAAGAAAATTTTGATGTAACAAAAGAAGGCGTTGCTCTAGTAGATTTCTGGGCTCCATGGTGCGGACCTTGCCGTATGCTAGCTCCAGTGATTGAAGAGCTTGCTGAAGACTTCGAGGGCAAAGCGAAAATTTGCAAGGTAAATACTGATGAAGTGCAAGATCTTGCAGTTGAGTTTGGCATCAGATCGATCCCAACATTGCTATTTTTCAAAAATGGCGAGCTAGTTGAGCAAATGGTCGGTGCACAGTCAAAACAAGCCCTAACTGACAAACTAAATTCGCTTCTTTAATGAGCGAAAAAAGAAGAGGAAGTCTGCTTCCTCTTACCTATATATTTGGTTCATTTTTTGGTGCAGCTATGATAGCGGCTGCATTTGCGTATAGCAACTATCGTTTTTCACAATATAAATTTGTTGATTTTGCGAAGCTGGTTTTTTACGAAAAAAGCGAAATTTTCACTCCAAAAGAGCCAAAATACACGCTTTTAATCTTCAGTTCAAATCAATCAAAATTAGACGAAATTTTACCAACCAAAAATGAAACAGTTGTGGCGATCGATATCTTTCAAAAAAGATATGAGTCAAACTCAACACTAAAATACATAAGCTCGGATATAAATACAGTTTTGGAGCTGATGCGAAATTTAAGCATCACAAAGCTACCCAGCAGTGTTGAGATAGTTCATCAAAGAGGCGAAATTTATAAACAAAATTCGTCCATAAATGTTTTAGAATAAAGGAAATTTATGCTTGATTTAGCGATCATCGGAGGCGGTCCAGCAGGACTAAGCGCCGGACTTTACGCCACTAGAGGCGGATTAAAAAATGTTGTAATGTTTGAAAAAGGCGAGCCTGGCGGTCAGATCACCTCTAGCTCAGAGATAGAAAACTACCCAGGCCAAAAAGCCCCTGGCGAGAGTGGCTTTGACTTTATGAGCACTTGGTGGAAGCAGTGTAGCGCATTTGGACTAGTTCATAAGTGGGCAAATGTCGTTGGTGTTAGAAAAAATAACGACGGTAGCTTTGAAATTTTGCTTGAAGGTGGCAAGAGCGAGCAGGCAAAGGCTGTCATCGTAGCGACTGGCTCAACCCCAAGACGTGCTGGCTTTAAAGGCGAGGACGAGTTCTTTGGCAAAGGCGTTAGCACATGCGCAACATGCGATGGCTTCTTTTACAAAAACAAAGAGGTAGTAGTCCTTGGCGGTGGCGACACAGCTGTTGAAGAGGCACTTTACCTAGCAAATATCTGCTCAAAAGTTTATCTAGTGCATAGACGTGACGAGTTTAGAGCGGCACCAACAACCGTTGAAAAAGCTAGAAAAAATGAGAAGATCGAGTTTATAACAAGTGCGACTGTAAAAGAGGCGCTTGGCGATAAAATGGGCCTAACAAAGATCGTGCTTGATACTAAAAATGGCGAACGCGTGCTTGATGTGCCGGGCATTTTCACTTTTGTCGGACTAAATGTAAATAACGAAATTTTAAAAGACGAAAACGGCAAATTTATTTGCGAAATGACTGATGGCGGACAGGTAAAGACTAACCTTAAGATGCAAACTAGCCTAAAAGGGCTATTTGTAGCAGGCGACATCAGAGAGGACGCTCCAAAGCAAGTCATCGTAGCAGCAGGTGACGGCGCAGTGGCTGCACTTAGCGCTATGAGCTACATAGAAAGCTTGCATTAATACTCAAATTTAGCCAAATTTTTGGCTAAATTTCTCTTTTAAAATAAACCGCTTTTAGCAAAATTTATTTTCAAAAATTGTATTAATAAAATAACTCTAAACATAGCGAGTCATCTTTTTTGCACAAAATAGGCAAAAGTAGGCGCGTCTAATAATTAGCAAAATGATAATTTTTAATTAAATTCTAGCTACAAGTAGCCCTTTTCAAAAGCCATTTCGTAATCTCTCTATAATAAATTTTATGTTAAATTTCAACCAAAAATCAAAGGATAAATTTTGGTAAAAATAGGACTTTACGGCGCTAGCGGTAAGATGGCTCAGAGCATCATCTCTTGTTTAAAAGATGAGAAAAATGCCATTTTAAGTGTTGCGTTTAGCCAAAAAAATGAGGTTGAAAATTTAAGTAGCGAGCTTTTAACAAACGACCTTGCTAAATTTTTTGAAGCGTGCGATGTCATCATCGACTTTAGCCAAAAAGAGGCGACCGTAGCACTGCTAAACTACGCTAGGACCAACCCAAAACCACTAGTCATCGGCACGACTGGACTAAGTGACGACGAGAAAAACTTGCTTCAGCTAGCATCAGGCACTATGCCAATACTTTATGCAACAAACATGAGTCTAGGCGTAGCAGTGTTAAACCGCATAGCAAGGATAGCTTCAAAAGTTTTAAGAGAATTTGATATCGAGATCGTCGAGCAACACCACAGACACAAAAAGGACGCTCCAAGCGGCACTGCGATGACTTTAGCAGGCTGCGTGGCAGAGGCAAGGGATCTAAATTTAAAAGATGTTTTAGTAACAGGCAGAGCTGGCATGGTGGGCGCAAGAAGTAAAGACGAGATCGCAGTTATGGCACTTCGTGGAGGCGACGTAGTCGGTCGTCACACGGTTGGTTTTTATAATGACGGCGAATTTATCGAGCTTAACCACACGGCAACTAGCAGAGCGACCTTTTCAAAAGGTGCCATTAAGGCTGCCATCTGGCTAAAAGATCAAAGCAGCGGCCTATACTCAATAGATGATAGTTTGGGGCTTGATGATTAAATTTAAGCTTGATGATATAAAGAGATACGAGTTAGAATTTGGCGATAAATTCTACCTGCCAGAGTATAAAAAGCGTCAAAATTTAAGAGCTAATGAATTTGGTTTGAGATGATAAAATTTAGTTTTAGCGTATGTGGATTGTTATAAATGGTGCAAATAACGGCAAATGTGCCAGCACTTTGGGCAACAAGCCACTTTCAAAATGCTGCTTAGGCGTTGGCTATGAAATTTAACTGCAAAGATGAAATTTAAAAAGATGAAAAGAGGATAAAAGATGTGTGCGATAGTTGGTATCATAAATTCTAAGGATGCGGCGAAAACGGCGTATTATGCGCTATTTTCTATGCAACACCGCGGTCAAGAGGCAAGTGGCATAAGCGTCTGTAACGACGGCGAGATCTCCACTCACAAGGGCAACGGCCTAGTCACTGAGGTCTTTAACGAAGAGATCTTAAGCTCACTAAAAGGCGACATGGCGATCGGTCACAACCGCTACGCAACAGCTGGCAAAAACTCAGGCCGTGACGCCCAGCCAATAGCCGCCAACTACGCCCTAGGTCAAATCTCAATCGTCCATAACGGAAATTTGGTCAATAAAGATGAGGTTAGAGACGAGCTTATCAAAGATGGCGCGATATTTCAGACAAATATGGACACCGAAAACATCATCCACCTCATCGCAAGAAACCACGACGAACACCTGCAAGATCGCATCATCGCAGCACTTGATAAGATAAAAGGCGCTTACTGCTTGCTCGTGCAGTCACGCCACAAGACCTTTGCCATAAGAGACCGCTGGGGTGTTAGGCCGCTAAGCCTTGGTAGGCTAAAAGATGGCGGATATATCGTAGCTAGCGAGACTTGCGCATTTGACCTTGTGGGAGCGACATTTATGAGAGATGTTAGACCTGGCGAGATGATAGTTTTTGAGCATGGCAAGAGCGAGTTTCAAAGCTTGCAAATTTTCGAGCCAGATCCTAGAATTTGCGCCTTTGAGTACATCTATTTTGCGCGCCCAGATAGCGTGATAGAGGGCAAAAGCGTCTATGAAGTGAGAAAAAAGATGGGCGAGGTGCTAGCTAGAAAGAGCAAGGTAAAGGCTGACTTTGTCGTGCCTGTGCCAGATAGTGGCGTGCCAGCAGCGCTTGGATATGCAAATGAGAGCAAAATTCCATTTGAGCTTGCCATCACCAGAAACCACTATGTGGGCAGGACTTTTATCGAGCCAAGCCAGGAGATGAGAAATTTAAAGGTCAAACTAAAGCTCAACCCAATGTCAAGCGTGCTAGCTGGTAAAAGTATCGTCGTGATCGATGATAGCATCGTTCGTGGCACCACTTCTAAAAAGGTGGTCGATCTCTTAAGACACGCAGGGGCGAAAGAAATTCACTTCAGAGTTGCGTGCCCTGAGCTAAAGTATCCTGAGCGATACGGCATCGACACACCAAGCTTTGAGGAGCTAATAAGCGCCAAAAAAAGCGTCGAAGAGGTCAGAGAGTACATCGGAGCCGATAGCCTAGAGTTTTTAAGCATCGATGAGCTTAAAGAGAGCATCGGCAACGAGAGAAAATACTCGCTTGTTAGCTTTGATGGCGATTACTTCATAAAATGAGAAATTTAGTAGTTTTGCTGCTAGCAATACTCTTTTTTGCTGGCTGCTCGCAAAAGACGCCTAGCAAAAAGGATGAAATTTCTATCATAGTGAGCTACTTTGAGCTAAATGGCAAAAAGCAGCAGCTACTCATAAAAAGCATGCCAAATTTGGCTGATAAAAATGCCAGTGTGCCATTTTTTGGCATGGTAAATTTTCTTGATCAAAATAAAACTACAAGTGCCTACTCTCTAGTAAAAGGCGTTATAAACGTCATTGAAGCAGATAGCGCCTCTATAAATTTAAACAAAGCTAGTGACGTTTTAGCTCTTAAAAAAGCTAGCGAGATAAGGTTTTATGAGATAAGGCCTGATGTGGTTGAGAGTGTTAAATTTAGATCACCAAACGGCGTTTGTGGCGAGTTCTTGGCTCAAAAGCCAGTTTTTGTAAATGCGGCCACCAACTACTACTTAAGAGATGATAGCTTTTTTGCAAGTTTAATTGATGCAAAATTTGTCTATAAAAAGGGTGCAAAGATACTAAAAAAGGAGTTTGCTTATAGCATCTTAGAGCCCAAAATCCTAGAAGAAGCCAAAGAATTTACACAAAAATCAAACCAGCTTTTCTTAAATGATATGCAAAAGCTTGGCAGACTGCTTGACATACTCTGCACCTTTTAGCTAGCACTCAGACATTAAATTTAAACTTTTTCATCAAGATAAAAAAGCAAATTTTAGCTCCTGTTCTAGTTGGTGCGCTTGCTGCAAGTAGTACTCCTACATGGAGTTTGTTTGACGGCTATAGAGAAAAGACTAAAGAATATAACGATAAGATGAAAAGTGGAATTCAGTTCTTTATGATTATCAACACATGAGATATATCTATAAAGATGCTTCTGCATGGTGGCTTTTGCTCTATTAAGCAAGCCAAATAATAAATTTTATTCGCTTTAGCTGACTTGTAAATTTAGTAAATTTCACTGCATTTAAAGTCAGCTATTTTAAATTTAAAGCTAAATTTAGCCCCCTGCTCTTTTAAATTTAGACTAAAGCATCTCTATAAATGCCTCGAGCCTTGTCTTGATCTGCCCAGCATCGCTTGTAGAAAAGTCCGTCTCGAGCGCCATATAAGGCGTATCTACGTCATTGCACGCCCTTTTTATATTGGTAGTTTCTACGTTGTAGGTGTGACAGGCTTGCAGCACAACGTCGATCACGCCGTCCGCCTTATACTCTTTTATCATCTCTTGTAGCACATTTTCTCTATCTTTATTTGGCGACATGATCGAGCAAGGTATCGCCATGTAGCGCTTGGCGATGGCGCTAATTGGATCGTCATTTTCATCGACAAGGTTGCTAAAGTTTTTAGTTCCAGTGCAGTTTTCGTAAGCCACCACGACGCCGCCTGCCTCTTCTATGGCTGGTACGATCTTGTCATAAACCCCGCCACTTGGACAGCCTGTGATGATGATGCGTTTGGCGTCCTTATGCACGGGTGAAATTTTGTCCCTCACGCACTCTTTTAGCTTATTTACGATGATCTCAAGGTCGCTTATCTGCTCCTTTTTATCAAATATAAAGCCATTTCCATATAGCAGTGCGTGCAGCTCTTTGCCATTCATCGGTGGTGGCGTTAGCTTCATGAAATTTTGAATTTCGCCCATCAGCTCGCGCTCTTTGTTAAATAGCCTGATAGAGTTTCTAAGCTCCTCATCGCTCACTTTTACATCAAATTTAGCCTCCAGCCGCTCCTTTAGCTCCCTAACCTCATCTTGCCAAAGCTCCAGGCTCTTTTGGCTCTTGAAATGTGGCAAATGCATGACGTGCACATCTTTAAATTCGCCCATTAGCTCATACATCTTCTTCTTGCCGTCGCACGTCGTTTCGCCGATGACAATATCAGAATTTCGCACAAATGGGCACTTGTTTGCCTTGGCAAAGCCATAGCTTGCCTTTATGAGCGGGCAGAGGTTTTTAGGCAGGTACTTTTCACCCTCGACCACGGCGTTATCGCCAGTAGCGCAGACGCTCACGCTGTGGGCATTTGCTGCGTGGATGAGCTCTCTTGGCGTGTAGGTGCAAAATATCGCTGCGATCTTTTGGCCACTATTTTTGACCGCTTCGACGTTTTGGGCTAAATTTTTCTTAGCGCTGTCATAGGTAGCGAAAATTTCGCTTAAATTCATGTTCTCATTTATTGCCATATTCTCTCCTTAAATTTCTTATCCCTGCAAGGCCAGCGCCGATCGCACCGCAGTAGATCGCATCTTTGTGCGTGGTGACTCTAGCTTGCAAGCACGCTTCTAAATTTTCTCTCACATACTCGCTCTTACTAAAGCCACCGCTTAGAAAATAGCTCGTATTTGCCTGTTTTTTGACCAAATTTGAAATTTTATTTATAGCTGAGATGATCACCGCTTTTGCGATATTTTCTCGTGAGACGTTTTGAGCGATAAGGCTTATGATCTCAGACTCCGCAAAGACCGTGCACATCGAGCTTATGGATATATCTTTATCGCTATTTTTAGCAAGACGTGTCAGCTCATCAAACCTAACTCCAAGGCGGTTTGACATCACTTCTAAAAATTTACCAGTACCAGCTGAACATTTATCATTCATCGTAAAGTCCATCACCGAGCCATTTTCAAGCTTGATAGCCTTCGTATCTTGTCCGCCCACGTCTATAACTGTGCAGTTGCTTTTGCAAAAGTAGTGCGCCCCAAGCGCGTGACAGGTGATCTCTGTAAAAGTTTTATCAGCGTATGGCACCGAAACTCTGCCGTAACCTGTCGCAGTAAAATATAGCTCGCCAAGGTTTAAGCCTAAAATTCGCTCTTTTATAAGCATAGCCGTATCTGCGCTGCTCCAGCCAGTTGGGAGTAAAAAGAGCTCCTTTATCTCGCCGCTACTTGCCTCTATGATCGCGACTTTTGCAGATGTTGAGCCTATATCAATACCGATTGAGTGCATTTTGTATCCAAAAAAGGTCTTTCTAAAACTTAGAACTGGCGTGATTTTACTCACTTTAAGACAAATTTGTCAATAAATAAGACCCAAAATTTATAGCCCTTTCACCTTTTAAAATTTATAATTTACCCACACTTTACAAAGGGGATGAAATTTGAAAAATTTGACAACCGAGCAGAGATTTTTCTCAAATGCCGACCTTGCAAGGCTCTTTTTCCCTATCGCCGTAGAGCAGTTTTTAGAGTATAGCCTGGGCCTTGCAAACTCGCTAATGGCAGCAAGCGTTAGCGAAAGTGCGGTGAGCGCGGTAAGCCTTGTGGAGTTTGTCATGGCGCTATTTATTAGCATATTTACCGCCATAGCCACTGGTGGCTCGGTGGTCGCTAGCCAGTATCTAGGTAGCAAACAAAGTGGCAACGCCAGAAATACCGCCGATCAGCTAGTTTGGTTTAGCCTGATTTTCGCCATCTTTATAGCCCTTGCCATCATAGTTTTAAAAGATATCATCTTAGATAAAGTCTTTGGCGATATCGGCGAGCAAGTGAGGAGCGATGCTAGCCACTACCTAGTTTTCTCAGCCATTTCAGCGCCCTTTCTAGCCCTCTATGCAGCAGCTGCGGCGATCTTTCGCACGATGTCAAACGCAAAGCTACCTATGTATATCATGGCGGCTGCAAATTTACTAAATGTGCTGCTAACTGCCATTAGCATCTACACATTTCACACAGGGGTGCTTGGCATCGCCATTAGCACGCTCATAGCTAGAGCGATCGCTTGCTTTGTCATAGTCTATCTGCTACTTGATATAAAGCTAAAACTTCACATAAGAAAGAGCCTTTTCTATAAATTTGACTACGAGATCATCAAGAAAATTTTAAATATCGGCGTGCCTTATGGCTTTGAAAATTCGATGTTTTACGTGGGTCGCATCATCGTTTTGAGCCTTGTTTCGCTCTTTGGCACGGCAAGCATCGCTGCAAATGCCGTGGGCGGGACTATCGTGATGTTTCAGGTGCTCCCTGGCATGGCGATAGGCACAGGCCTAAGCGTAGTAGTGGCTAGATGCATCGGCGCAAATGACTTTAATCAGGCTAAATTTTACGTAAGAAAATCAATGCTAAGCATCTACATCGTACAGCTTTTTAGCACGGCTGTCGTGTTACTGCTTCTTGAGCCGCTACTTCGCATTTATAATCTCTCTAGCGAGGCCATAAATTTAACAAGGCAGATCGTCTGGTATCACGGCATCGCTATGTGCCTCATCTGGCCGCTTGCCTACACCTATCCGACCGTTTTTCGTGCTGCTGGGGACGCAAAATACCCGATGATAGTAAATTTAGCCTGCATGTTTGCCTGCAGGATCGTGCTAGCTTATATCTTTGCACTCACCTTTGATCTTGGCATGATAGGCACTTGGTTTGCGATGTTTGCCGACTGGGCGGTAAAGGCGGTGCTCTTTGTGCGCAGATACGCAAATGGCACGTGGATGAAATTTCGAGCCATTTAAAAAAAAGTAGTAATATACACACGATTTTGTCACAAAGGATAAAGATGAAAAATGTTTTAAAATTTAGTGCAGCTCTAGTGATCGCATCGCTTTTTGCAGGGTGTGCAAGCGAGAGCTCAAGAGTGGTTGAAACTCCAAAAGTAGCAAGCTACGGCTCAGTTTATAACGGCAAAAAGGTCTCAGTTTCTATTGGTCGCTTTAATAATCAATCAAACTACGGTAATGGCGTTTTTAGTGATAACGAGGATAGACTTGGCAACCAAGCTCAAAGCATCCTAATTACAAATTTACAGCAAAGCGGTAGATTTTTGGTGCTTGAGAGATCAAATATGTCAGTCCTTAAACAAGAGAGCGAGCTAAGCAAAGAGGCTCAAAATTTAAAAGGCTCAAGATACGTCATAACTGGCGATGTGACTGAGTTTGGACGCAAGACAACAGGCGATCACCAGCTATTTGGCATACTTGGCAAAGGTAAGCAACAAACCGCCTACTCAAAGGTAAATTTAAACGTTGTCGATACCAAAACGGCTGAGGTCGTCTATTCAGTTAGCGGCGCTGGCGAATACACCCTTTCAAATAGAGAGATCATCGGCTTTGGCGGTACCGCAGGATACGACTCTACGCTAAATGGCAAGGTGCTAAGCCTAGCGATAGTTGAAGCGGTAAATAACCTAGTAAATGGCATAGAAAGCGGAGCATGGCAAGTAAAATAGGGCTTGCCAGCCTTGGCGCTCTTGCGCTCGTGCTAGCAGGGTGCAGCAACGCAAGTGGCCCAAGGTCGCTTTACTACTGGGATGGCACATATAGTAGCTCGCTATATAGCTATCTAAGCGAAGATGGCGACGCAACTGAGCAAATTTCACGCTTAGAAAATTTAGTGCAAAACTCAACCCAAAGGGGCTACAAGGTTGCGCCAGGGCTTTATGCACACCTTGGACTTTTATACTTAAATAATGGAAATTTAGGCGCTGCAAATGCAAATTTTGACAAAGAGGTGCAAAATTTCCCAGAGTCAAAAGAATTTATAAATTTCATCAAGGGCTCTAAAAATTTAACCCCAAAAAAGCAGAGCAAAAAAGAGGGAGCGAAAGATGAAAAATAGCCTGAAATTTATAGCTGTGACGCTTCTTGCGATATTTTTTGCGGGTTGTTCTTTTAAAGAGCCTGAGCCATACGACTACTCAGCCTTTTTACAAAAAAAGCCACGCTCCATCCTAGTGCTCATGCCAACAAACGATAGCACCGAGGTAAGCGGCTCGGCAGCGGTTCTAGCTAACTCAGTAGCCCCACTTAGCGAGGCTGGATACTATGTATTTCCAGTGGCTCTTGTAAATGATACATTTAAGCAAAATGGCATAACCGAGCCAAGCGAGATCGCAGCCGTGCCACTAAATAAGCTTGATAAAATTTTCCACGCCGATAGCGTGCTTTACATAAACATCAAAGACTACGGCACGAGCTACGTCGTGGTCTCAAGTTCTACAAAGGTAGTGCTTGAAGCAAAGCTAGTCGATATAAAAAGCGGTGCGACGCTCTGGCAGGGCGAGGCAGAAGCCGCAGAGGATAGTGGCAGCGGGCAAAACAGCCTACTTGGCATGCTAGTCTCAGCCGTCATCACGCAGGTAGCAAACACCATCTCAGATAGATCATACGATCTAGCAGTAAGAGCCGATGCCTATCTCTTTTCTAGAAACTGCCACGACTGCATACTTTATGGGCCTTATTCGCCTCACTACGGCAAAGACGCCCAGCTACATAAAGATAGATAAATTTTATGTCCAGCCATCAACTTGGAGTGCTTCTTACGCTAGTTGGTGGCGTTCTTTGGGGATTTAGCGGAGTTTGCGGGCAGTATCTCTTCTTGCAAGGCATTAGCGCTGATTTTCTAGTGCCTTATAGGCTCTTGCTAGCTGGTGCTCTTATCGTGCTCTACTACGCTTTTAAGGCTAAAAAGGCCGTTTTTGCGCCAGTTACTGACGTAAAACTGATGGCTGAGCTTTTTATATACGCCCTGCTTGGGCTAATGATGACGCAGTATGCTTACTTTTACTCTATCGAGCTCTCAAACGCCGCAGTTGCGACAGTTATCCAATACACCGCTCCAGTTCTCATCCTAGCCATCATCTGCCTAAAAGAGAGGCGAGCACCAAGACCGCTTGAAATTTTAGCCCTACTTTGCGCGATGCTTGGCGTCTTTTTCTTGGCTACTCATGCGCAAATTTCAGCCCTTGTCATCTCGCCAGAAGCGCTATTTTGGTGCTTGGTAAGTGCTGTTTGCGTCTGCGTTTATAACCTAGCTCCCGCAAGGCTAAATGCCAAATACTCAGTCACGCTCACGCTTGGCTGGGGCATGGTGATAGGTGGCGTGGTGCTTTGCCTTTATATGAGAGTGTGGGAGTTTGCGGGGCTTAGTGGCACGGCGCAGTGGCTGGCATTTCTCGCCGTTATCACGCTTGGCACGATATTTGCATTTAGCTTTTATATGACTGGTGTTAAGCTCATAGGCGCCTCAAAAGCCAGCATGATAGCCTGCATAGAGCCACTAAGCGCGGCATTTTTTGGCTACTTTTGGCTTGGGACAAAATTTGTCTTTTGGGACTTTTTAGGCTTTGTTCTCATCATATCGTGCATATTTTTACTTTCAAAGAAGAGAGATGATATATCTAGCGCAAACTGACACGACGGCTGGCTTTTTAAGCAAGGACTACAAGGAGATAAATCACGTCAAAATGCGAAGCGAGGGCAAACCTTGCCTCATCACGACGGCTAAATTTAGCGTTTTACATGAGCTTGCTAGAGCGCCAAAAAAGTATAAAAATTTCATCCGCCGCTCAAGAAAGACGACATTTTTATATCCAAATTTAAAGGCGATCAGGGTCGTAAAAGAGTGCAAACATGAGAAATTTTTAAGCAAATTTGACTGGCTTTACTCAAGCAGCGCGAACAAAAATGGTATGAAATTTGACGAAGTTTGGGCTAGAAGCGTGGCTGATGAAGTTGTTGATGAACTATTTTTTGAAGATACGCCATCAAAAATTTATAAAATTTCAAAGAGCAGACTAAAAAAGATCCGCTAGTTAAATTTACTCCCTGCACTTTTTATAAATTTAGGTAGCTTTTATTGTGGTTTGAGGTGATAAATTTGCTAAATTTCATCACTAACAAGAGTGATTTTAAAAGATAGTTTTTTAGACAAGGTCTAAATTTAATCTACTAATTAGATAAATTTACAAATAGTCAAACCAAATTTAGCCTTTCACTTGCTATAGACCTCGCTTCAGACTATATTTTAAAATTTAAAGTCTGCCAGATGCTTTAGCCAAGCACTGGCTGATATAAATTTGCACCAATATATAAAGTTGCCCACTAAAATCAAAATTTATATCGCTCAAATCCTATCAACTCGCATAAATTTACAAATTTAGAGCGAGAAAGGACTAAATTTCATTAAATTTAGTCTGTTTGTGCGGATAAAGTAGCTATTCATCGCAACGCCACTACAACCACGCAAGTAAATTCAGTCAAGCCACAAATTTAAAATTTAAGCCACTACTAAAATTTGGATGCAGAGATAGTCAAATAAGCAAATTTAACAGCTCTCAAAACCTAAATTTAACCCTTTTGCAAATTCAAATAAGCAAATTCACTAACCACAACTAGTTGCGTTTTCACGGGCAAAATAGTCTTTGTAAAACGCAAACTACTCTATAAATTTCTCGTGACGGTATCAGATCATATAAATTTACTTATCAAGCATAAATTTACAAATTTGAAGCGCCAGAACTCAAAAAACAAAAAGTAGCCTTTATAAATTTAGGGCAGTTAAAACCCAAATTTGACTAAATTTAGCCAGCACTATTTGGCACGAGCAGATAAATTTACAAACTAGATTATTAAATTTGCTTTTGGGATTAAATTTCACTTGCTAGCCCCTTTGGCTGGCACCAAAGGGATTTTGCTAGCAAATTTGGATTATAGTTTTGCTTTTCTTTTGCGCTCTGTTGGGTCTAGATAGCGCTTGCGAACGCGGATATTTATAGGTGTAACCTCGACTAGCTCGTCATCTTCTATCCACTCTAGCGCGCGCTCAAGGCTTAGCTTTCTAGGTGGCACAAGCTTGATCGCATCGTCACTGCCGCTTGCACGCACGTTTGTTAGGTTTTTGCCCTTGATAGGATTTACATCAAGGTCGTTTGGACGGCTGTGCTCGCCGATGATCATGCCCACATAGACTTTTGCTTGCGGATCAAGAAATAACACGCCACGATCTTGCAAGTTAAATAGCGAATAAGCAAGCGTTACGCCGTTTTCCATAGAAACTAGCGCGCCATTTGTTCTGTGCTCGACGGTGCCGCTTAGTGGTCTAAACTCCAAAAAGCTGTGGTTCATAACGCCCTCGCCTTTTGTATCAGTCAAAAACTGGCTTCTAAAGCCGATAAGGCCGCGCGCTGGGATCTCAAATTCGATCCTTGTTTGGCCGTCGCCTGTTGGGTTCATAGAGACCATTTCAGCCTTTCTTTTGCCTAGTTTTTCGATGACTGTGCCTGTCGTATCATCAGGCGCGTCGATCACTAAAAGCTCGTATGGCTCGCATTTTACGCCGTTTATCTCTTTTACGATGACCTCAGGTCTGCCAAGTAAAAACTCATAGCCCTCGCGGCGCATATTTTCAGCCAAGATAGTGATCTGAAGCTCGCCACGGCCGCTTACTTTAAATTTGCCCTCGCCGATGTTTTCATACTTCATCGCGATATTTGTCTTCATCTCATTTGCAAGGCGCTCATCGATCTTGTTTGATGTGACGTGTTTGCCCTCAGTGCCTGCTAGTGGGCCGTCATTTACAGAAAATACAACGCTAAGGGTTGGCTCTTCGATGTGAAGAGGATCAAGTGGATGTGGGTTGTTTGGATCAACGACGCTGTCGCCAACGTCAAGCGCGTCAAAGCCAGCGATCGCTACGATGTCGCCAGTGCCAGCCTCATTTATATCGATCCTGTCAAGTCCCATAAAGCCGATGAGTTTTGAAATTCTACCAGTTGTCTTTGTGCCATCAGCCTTTGCAAGCATGACGTTTTGGTTTTTAGCTATCTTGCCGTTAAAAATCCTCGCGATGCCGATCTTGCCGACATAGTTGTCATAATCAAGCGTGAAAACTTGAAGCTGAAGCGGGTTCTCGTCGCTGCCGCTTGGGGCTGGTACGTGAGCTAGGATAGTCTCGAAAAGTGGCTGCATATCTTTGTTTTCATCGCTTAGTTTTAGCTTTGCGTAGCCATTTTTTGCAGCTGCATAAACTACTGGAAATTCTAACTGCTCGTCGTTTGCATCAAGCGCGACAAAAAGGTCAAAAATTTCATTTATAACGCGGTCTGGATCGCCTGCAGGTTTGTCTATCTTATTTACGACGACGATTGGGCGAAGTCCAAGTGAGAGCGCCTTTTTGACGACAAATTTAGTTTGTGGCATAACGCCTTCTTGCGCATCGACAAGTAGTAAAACGCCATCAACCATCTTAAGAACACGCTCTACCTCGCCACCAAAGTCGGCGTGGCCTGGGGTGTCGATAATGTTGATCTTTGTATCTTTGTAGCGAATGGCGGTGTTTTTAGAAAGGATCGTGATGCCACGCTCTCTTTCGATGTCGTTGCTATCCATTACACGCTCGCCAAGGTTTTGATGCTCGTTAAATGTTCCTGACTGCTTCAAAAGCTCATCAACCATTGTTGTCTTACCGTGGTCGACGTGCGCGATGACGGCTATATTTCGTATCTTTTCCAAATTTTTCTCCGTTTATTAGTTTGATATTTTTCGCTTATCAGTTTTAAAATAGGGGCAGATTATATCCAAATTTTTATAAATTTTAAGCTGATATCAAGAAATTAATTTTTGGAATAGATTTTGCATGTAAGCGTTAAGTTTTTAAATTTAAAGGGATTAAATGCAAGCTTACACAGCGAAAAACAACGTAGATTTGCTAGCTCCTGCGGCTACTAAAAAGCCTGCGGCTGCGAAGAAGTCTCAAAACAACGGCGAGTTTTTGTCGATGGTTTTGGATGCGGCTGCGAGCAAGGCAAATAGCGGTCAAAAGATCACCGAAAAGGATGTCAAAGAGATAGTAAAAACTGTTGATATCCAAAAAGAGACGATAGAAAAGGCGCAAAACGAAAGCGTGGCAAAAATTTCAGCAGCACTTGAAGAAAATTTGGACGAAGATACAAAAAATGAGCTCTATGAAAATGCAAATTTCATGCAGCTTTTGCAAGTTTTAGAAATTCTAAATGGCAATGAAAAAGTAAGTAAATTTCCAAATTTCAGCGACAAAATAGCAAATTTCTTAAGTGTGCCCCAAAACGTCGAAGAGCTTAGCAACGTTAAAAGCGTTAGCGATCTTATCGACCTTGCTAAGAAATTTGACCTTGGCCTTGAAAATATAGAAATTTCAAATGAAGATGTGCCAAAACTAAACGATATGTTTAAAAATTTGGGCAAGCAGGAATTTTTCACGCCGATAAAGACTGAGGACAAGCCTTTTTACCTAAAAGAGCTAAAAAACGAGGTCGAGCAAACTATCATCAAAAACGAGCCAAAAGAGGTCGTAAAGCTTGATACTTTGCTAAAAGAGGTGGTGGCAAATCCAACAAATGAAGTCAAAAATTTAGTCAAAGAAGAGCCTAAAAAACTAGATGATAGTGAAGTAAGGCTTGATGATGAGCTAGTGGATGTTGAGCCAGAGGAGCAGCCAAAAGAGCCAAAAGCAAAGGTAAATTTACACGAGCAAAAGGCACAAAAAGTCCCAACTCTTGAGTCGCTACTCTTTCCAGAAAGAGAGCAGATGAGCGAGACTGAGCCAAGCGAGGAGACCTTTAGCAGTGATAATAAATCAGAGCTAAATCAAATGGTAAAAGATATCGCAAATAGCGCTAAACACCAGCTTCAGACAAAGGCGGAGATAAAAGAGACGCTTAGTAACTTCTCTTCTACGCTAAAAGAGCAGGTGCAAAACTACAAAGCGCCGATCACTCGCTTTAACATCACGCTTAACCCGCTAAATTTAGGCGAGGTCGAGATCACGATGGTAAATCGCGGCAATAATTTGCATGTAAATTTTAGCTCGACAACAGCTACGATGAACCTCTTTTTACAAAACCAAGCTGAGTTTAAAAACAGCCTTGTAAATATGGGATTTACCGAGCTTGAGATGAATTTCTCAGACCAAAACCAAAGACAAGAAAAAAGAGAACAAACAAAGAACAAATATAGCTCAAATCAAAGCGACGAGAGCGAAAACGCTCAAGCGGAACAAAGCTTGCTTGAGCTAGTAATACCAAGATATATTTAGGAGAGATTATGGCTTCAGTTTCAGATATAACTACACAAACAACGCAACAAAAAAATGCCGAGAAAAAGGCAAAAGCAAGACAAGACGCTGCAGCTAGCACAGGAACTAATCCAAATGGACAGCTTGACAAAGATGCATTTATGAAGCTACTTTTGACAGAGCTTCAGTACCAAGACCCAACAAGCCCTATGGATACTGAAAAGATGCTCACTCAAACTAGCCAACTAGCGTCAGTCGAGATGCAAGAAAACACAAACAAAGCGATGAAAGAGCTAGTAAGTCAGCTAAAGTCAAACGCAAATGCCTACGCTATTTCAGCCCTTGGCAAAATGGTCTCAACTGGCTCAAATGCAGTCACACTAACAGATGAGAAAAAAGATGCAAAATTTGCGCTTTACTTTAAGACAGATCTTGCAAATGGCAAAATAGAGGTCAAAAACGCAAATGGTCAAGTCGTAAGAACAACTGATCTAAATGAGACAAATGCAGGCGTTCATAACCTAGCTTGGGACGGCAAAGACGCATCTGGCAACCAAGTGCCAAATGGCTCATATACCATTTCAGCGACTTACACTGGCAAAGATGGCAAAGAGTATAAAACACAAGTAGGCAACTACCCAGTCGAGGCGGTGAAATTTGTAGATGGCAAGGCTATGATGAAGGTAGCTGGCGAATACGTTTCAATGGATAAAGTATCTGAATATTACGAGGGCTAAAAGCCATGATGAGAGGTTTTTACAACGGGGTTAGCGGCATCAAGACGCAAAGCTTTGGCATGGATGTTTGGTCAAACAACATCTCAAACATAAACAATGTCGGTTTCAAAGCTTCAATCCCTGAGTTTAAAAATTTAATAAACCAAAACCTAGTCTCAGCTGGCAGTGGCCCAACTAGCGATCAAGTAGGACTTGGAGCTACTAAGCAAACGACTGCGCTTGACATGTCAAATGGTAGCTTTCAAAGCACTGATAACAACTTTGACCTTGCCATAGGCGGAGATGGCTTCTTTGGCGTTGTCGATAAAACAGGCAAAAACTACTACACAAGAACAGGTACTTTTGACATAGACGCGGCTGGAAATTTAGTAGATACTAGGGGAAATTTACTCCTTGGCACGCTTGCAAATTTTACTCCGACCACGCCAAGCGCGAGCGCCCTTAAAAAATATGGTCAAACCTCAAGCGCCCCACAAGCTTACACGGTCTCGCAAGAGGAGCTAAGTCTGGGCGATCCTGGCTCGCAAAAGGGCATAACACTGCCTCATTTTTTATTTATGCCAGCTGAGGCTACTACAAACATCAGCCTAAAAGGCAACCTAAACTCAAGCCGCATAACAGATAAAAAAACGACAGCGCTTGAGGCTAGCCAATACGCCTACACGCTTGATAATACCAACAAAACGATCTCGCTAAACGGACAGATCCCGCTAAGCACCACATCACTTGGCGCAAAAGCTGGCGACAGCGTGGTCGTAAAAGTAAAAGATGGTGATGGTAAATTTAGCGAGTTTTCAACAACGCTTGAGGGTGATGGTACTTGGCAGATAAACGACAAGAGCCTTAAATTTATGGATTTTGCAAATTTAGAGGTAAATGCTGAAGTCACCTCACTCGTTGAAGTGCCAAACAAAGAGAAACTAACCTCTGATATCTACAACGCAGACGGCACAAAAAGTTTGGTCACTATAAATTTAACCAAGCAGATCCCACAAACTGGCGACCAGACTATCTGGGACGCGGTGGCAACGATAACTGATGCTAGCGGAGCCGTGCAAAATACCGCAATGGGCTCGCTTACATTTAATGGCAGCGGCAGGCTTATCGCAAATACACTAACAAGCGTTGGCGGCGTAAATTTAAACTTCGAAGGCGACGGCGATGCGGACGTTTATAACGGCATGACAAGCTCAGCAAACGCCAGAAAAGACTTCAACATAAAAAGAGATGGATACGCTGAGGGGCTTTTATCAAAGTATAGCGTCGATGACCGTGGCAACATCATGGCAAATTTCGACAACACTCGAGCATTCCCCGTGGCAAAAGTGGCGCTTTACCACTTTATAAATGACCAAGGCGTGGCAAAGGTTGGTGACAATCTCTATGAAGCAACAGCCAACTCTGGCGAGCCATTTTTTTACAAAAACAAGGCTGGCGAAACCGTTTATGGGGCGCAAATTTTGGCAAATAAACTTGAGATGAGTAACGTCGATCTTGGTCAAGCACTAAGCGAGGTGATCGTCACGCAAAAGGCCTACGAAGCGAGCGCAAAAAGCATCACGACAAGTGATGAGATGATACAAACTGCTATCCAGATGAAGAAATAATCCTTAAAGTAAATTTGGGCGAGCAATCGCCCTATTTTTATAACTTTAAATTTACTTTATCCCTTTCAAATCCCCTAAAATACTCACTTTTCTCAAAATATAGCAATATAATTTTAAGCGTGCTGGTTATAAAATTCATTTAATTTCTTTTTTTAAGGATTGTCAAATGAAAATGCTATTTTTAGCCCCAGTGCTAGCATGTAGTCTTGCCTTTGGTGCTGATGTGATCGCAAAAGACGCAAACATTACACTTGATGGCAAGATGATCGGTAAGATCGAGGTTTTAACGCCAGTTGAAGTCGTCGAAAAAGGCGATAAAACAAGCAAGATCAAGGTTAGTGGTGTAGTGTCGGCAAACTACTTAGCCCAGCTTCAAAGAAGCGTAGAAGATCCTGAAGTCTTTGTAGCTTTTGATAACGAGAGCGAGGCAAATTTCAAAAAAGTAAAAGATCTTGAAGATGACTACGGCGAGGTTTGGTATCAAGCTAATGGCATTTATGAAGTGCCAAATGACGCGCTTGGTGGCAACCAAAAAGAGCTTTACGCAAAGGCAAAGAAAATTTACGAAGAGACCTGCTCAGCATGTCACAGACTGCACGAACCAAACAGTTTTACAGCCGCTCAGTGGCCAGCAAATTTATCTGGTATGGTCGATGCGAAATTTGTCGCACTAGATGAAACTGACCTAAATTTAGTGCTTAAATACCTACAACACAATGCCAAAAAAGTAAAATAAATTTTCATAAGGGAGAAAATATGAAAAGACGAGATTTTATAAAATTTTCTGCACTTGCTGCCACAGCAGCGCAGGCAAACAAGATAGAGGGCGTGACAAAGACCATTTTTGACCAAAACAAAACCTTTGGCGCAAATAGATTTGGTCTATTTTGGGCAAATACCAACTCAAACCAAATCGTCTCCGTCGATCCATTTGAGGGCGATAAATTCCCAAATACTATGAACAACAGCTTACCAGACCTCATCCAAAATGAAAGCCGCGTGCTCTATCCATACGTAAGAAAGAGCTACCTAAAGGCAAAGGGTGCAGCAAAGAGCGAGCTTCGTGGCAAAGAGGAATTTGTGCGTGTTAGCTGGGAGACAGCGCTTGATCTAGCAGCAAAAGCCTTAAAAGAAAATTTCGACAAATATGGCCCTGAGAGCATCTACGGCGAGTGCTACTGGTGGGGCGGCACCGGTAAGATCAGCTGGGGCAGAACCGTTGGTCACAGGATGCTAAAAGTGCTTGGCGGATACGTCGAAGAGAGTGGCGACTACTCAACTGGAGCTGGCCTTGTCATCATGCCGCACGTCCTAGGCAACAGCGCCGTTTATGACGCTCCGACAAAGTGGGAGGCCATCGCTAAAAATGCTAAAAACGTTGTATTTTGGGGTACTGACCCGCTTGTAACTGGTCAAATTTCATGGCAACCACCAACACATGATGGCTATCTTGGCATCAAAAAGATAAAAGAGGCAGGCATAAAAACTTATAGCGTTTGTGTCTTTAAAAACGACACCACAAGATACCTTGACTCTGAAGCTATCGTCGTTCGTCCAAATACCGACGTAGCAATGATGCTTGGCATGTGCCACTATCTATATGAAAACAAGCTTTATGACGAAGAATTTATCAAAAAATACACAGTTGGCTTTAATAAATTTAAAGACTATCTACTTGGCACAACCGACAAGGTGGTAAAAGATATCAACTGGGCTAGTAAAATTTGTGGCGTAAAAGCTGAGGATATCGCTAAATTTGCAACAGCACTTGCAAAAGAGCCAAGCGTCATCATCGCAGGCAGGTCACTTCAAAGACAAGATCACGGCGAGATGGGCTTTTGGGGCATCGTAACACTTAGTGCGATGCTAGGTCAGATAGGCAAAGAGGGTCTTGGCTTCGAGTTTAACCTCTACTACTCAAATGGCGCTACAGACAAGATAGCTCCGTCACTAAAAGGCATCAGCACTAGCATAAGCGAGAAATACGACAACGTAGATGGCGCTCCTTGGAAGAAATTTAAAAACGTCACCATCCCATCTTCAAGATCGATCGAGGCTTTGCAAAACCCTGGCAAAGAGATAGACTATGACGGCTCAAAGATCAAGCTACCACACATGAGAGTGGCTTACATGGCGTCTGGATCGATGTTTACAAGACATCAAGACGTAAATAACGCCGTAAAAGCGTGGCGTAAATTTGACACCGTAATAACAGCTGAGCCATTTTGGACAAGCACAGCAAAACTAAGCGACATCGTCTTGCCAGTAGCTCTTGAAGTCGAGAGAAATGACATCAACCAAAGCGTGCCTACAAACGAGTACATCGTGGCTTACAAGCCTGTCGTAGAGCCTATGGGCGAGAGCAGGAGCGATTACTGGATCTGCTCACAAATCTGCAAACGCTGGGGCAGAGAAGAGGTCTTTACAGAGGGCAAAGATGAGCTTGGCTGGGCGAAAGAATTTTACGCAGACGCAGCTGAGCAAGCTAAGGGCATAAATGTCAAGATGCCAAGCTTTGACGAGTTTTGGAAAGAGGGATATGTTAGATTTGAGCAAGATGACGAAGCGAGCAGATACTACACAAGACTTAGTGCTTTTAGAGAAAATCCTCACAAAAACCGCCTAGGCACGCCATCTGGCAAGATAGAGCTCTACTCTCCAACTATCGCTAAATTTGGCTACAAAGACTTTGCGCCGTACGCTGCTTGGATCGAGCCGTTTGAGTGGCTTGGCAGCGAAAAAGCCAAAAAGTATCCATTTAGCGTCACAACCCCACACTCAAGATACCGCCTCCACTCACAGCTAAATAACTCCGTGATCAGAAACTACGCTGAAGTATGCGCGCGCGAGCCAATGCTAATAAACGTAAATGACGCAAAAGCAAAAGGCATAGCAACTGGCGACGTGGTGAGAGTATTTAACGACAGGGGCGAAATTTTGGTTGGCGCACTAGTCACCGACATCATCCCAGAGCATGTTATAGCTATCTGCGAGGGTGCGTGGTACGACCCTGAAGTGCTAGGCGAGAAGAGCCTTTGCAAGCATGGCTGCGTCAATGTCCTAACTCGCGACAAAGGCACATCTAGCATCGCTCAAAGCAACTGCGGACACACGATCCTTGCAAATTTGGAAAAATATAAAGGCGAGATCAAGCCGATCACTGCATTTTCTAAACCAAAAATTTTGCAATCTTTGTAGAATTTATATAAATTTAGCCCTCGTTTGGGGGCTAAATTTGATCATTTGCTGTTTTTAATCAAAATCATCTTGTGGCTTAAATTTGATCCATAGTTAGTCTAATCAACCTGCCCTAAGGCGCTAAATATCACTTATCAGAAATAACAACTGGCGCTAGAATTTATCTATGAAACCAAAACGATCGCTACTAAATTTACATTTTCGTAAATTTAGGCACGCTTTATCGCCTAGTTAAAAGATACAAAGCAAACAAATTTCTATATCTTTAAAAAGGCAAACTACTATCTAAAGGCGCTTTTAGATCAAGCTGATTGCTGAGTAAATTTCGAAGCAAGTGTAAATTTGGCTAAAAATTTGCTAGTAAAATTTTAGATTTAAGTCCGATACGACTAAATTTCATCGTAAATTTTCATGCTGCTAAGTTTTTTCGTTAAATTTAATTAGAGCAGAGCAATCAACCAACTCCATTATCGCTAGCCCTTAAAACACTGCCACCAGCTAAAGGCAACCATTTTTCTAACAGCCCAAATTTATAATTAACTCTGTTTTTAATCTTTAAATTTAGCTCAAGATACAAATTTACTAGTAGAATTTGACTCCAAAAATGTTTAAATTTAGGCGCAAATTTCTATTTATGGTCAAATTTAGTAAGCGCTTATCAACCGCAGCTATCCCCAATTATCACGAGCCATTAGAACATCGCTAGAACATAAACTATAAAAAAGCATCTTTTCTGGTAGCTCAAATTTAGCGCTTTCGTTGCAAATTTGGTCTCTTTTTTAAGTATCGTAGCTTCAAAAATTTAAGCCATAGCAAACAAATTTAGCCATAAATTTCTATCTTATTTGGGTTTGCAGTTAAATTGAGGCATATCAAATATAACCAACTTTACTATTAAATCGATAGGCTTCTACTATTATACGACCTACAAAAGCCGCCTTTACTCAATAAATTTACTACAGGCACTACAATTATTTGAAATCACAACATCTAAATTTTTAAATTTAAACCCAAAATAACTAAATTTAGCCCCTAGAATTTTAAAATTTGCGCTCAAATTTAGCAGTAGAGCCTCGGCTGCAACCAAACTATCGCGGTTGTTATTACACCGCACTAGATTATGCTTGCCAATAGTTCAAATTTGATTTTAAATTTGGCATTTTTACGCCTTAAATATTAAAGGCTTAAACCAAAAATGGCTAAATTTAGAGGTTATTTTATCTTATTGGGATTTATAGTTGCGCCTCCCAACATAAGCTATCCCACCCAAAGGCATTACTGCAGTTGCCACAACATTTTCGCATATATTCACACAACGTTCATGCGGGTCTTACAGTCCAATGACAACTTTCTCGCCTAGTAGTAAATTTAACTTTGATATGAAATTACTAGAAAAGATAAAAATTGCCAAATTTAGCCATAAATTTTTCTTATCAAGATTTGCATTTGTGCCCTATATAAGTCATCTCGTGCCCATTGTCGTGCTACACTCTTACGATAGATAATGCCTACTTAATGGCTCATATCAATCATACTGCCATATAAATTTTGTTTTAAATATCAAAGACACTGGATTAATAAATAAATTTACCGCTTTCATAGCCATTTTCACATTTTACGGCGCAGGACAAAATGGCTCTTTAAGATGACATATTTGCTTTACTAGCATCACTAAACTCGCAAATAGCACCATTACAGGCGCTAAAAAGCCATTTAAAACAAGATATTTGCTTTGATTTATCCCACAAAAAACACAAATAGCGCTGCTACCAAAAAAACAAACCATCTATCCAGTCACCATTTTACAAGCCAACCATCACATTTATATCAACAGATCTTTCTATCCCGCACTGATCGATCTTGTTTAACCCAAAAGTGCGTTATCAAACTCGTCAAAAATGGCTCAAAATGCTCATCAAACCAAATCAACGCGCGTCTTTAAGCATTGCTAAAAGCGGCAACCTCGACACTACTGCACTTGCTCTAGGTTTTTATTGTCTCTTTGTTTCTAATGGCGTAAGAATTTGATATATAAATTTTATAAATTTAATGCGGATCATTTGATAAGTGAAAATTTCTACTAAATTTTGAATAAGCAAATTTGATAAATTCAAATGAAAATCTAGTTTCTGAAAGTTTTAAAATGGAGTTTAAAAAAAGATGGTGCGGATGAGAGGACTTGAACCTCCACGCCGTGGGGCACCAGATCCTAAGTCTGGCGTGTCTGCCAATTTCACCACATCCGCACAACAATAATAAGTGGTACGCCCATCAGGATTCGAACCTGAGGCCTACGGCTTAGAAGGCCGTTGCTCTATCCAGCTGAGCTATGAGCGCATAAAGTCTTTCAAGTGGCGCGCCCGATAGGAGTCGAACCCATAACCTACAGATCCGAAGTCTGTCGCTCTATCCAATTGAGCTACGAGCGCCCAAAATGGGGTGAGTGATGGGAATCGAACCCACGACCCTCAGGACCACAATCTGATGCTCTAACCGACTGAGCTACACTCACCATTTAACATGGTCGGGGTGAAAGGATTCGAACCTTCGGCCCTCTGGTCCCAAACCAGATGCGCTAACCAGACTGCGCTACACCCCGCCTGAGTCGTGTTTGTAAGTTTATGCCACTACCTCATTAAAAAGTCGCATTGTATCTAAAAATGTTATTGTTGTCAAGAAAAAATTAGTTTTGGACTTTATTTTTATAAATTTTCAAGAATTAAGTGTAAATTTCAGACTTTAAAACTTTTGATAAAAATATCTAGTTAAAAAACGATGCGAACAGCACTAAAGCTGATATGAGCTGGCAATGCTCCTTGTGCTGGCTTTATCATGGTCTGGCTAAAGCGCTTAAATTCTGGAGCTTCCCAAAGCTTTTTGCATAGGCCTTGTTCGCTGATATCTACTCCTAAGCAGCTTTGGTCTGCAGCAAAGAATTTTAATGAAATGCATCTTTCGTTTTTGGCAAAAAAGCCAAGATCGCCAGAGCTATCCACAATCCCAGCATTTGTCATCGCTCTAAAATCAACTCTGTTATTTTTTGTATCAATAGCTAGCTTACCTTCTGATATATAGTAGGCATTTATGTCTTGAATGGCGACCACTATCTCCGACATAGCTTTTGTAAGCTTGGCGTCTTCTCTTGTGGCATTTATCTTAGAGATGATAACTGCGGCCAGTATTCCCATAATGACTATTACAAAAATTGGCTCGAGCACTGTAAAAGCTTTTTTCACCACTTCATCCTTGAAATTTGAAGTTAATGAGATTATATAGTCAGGTAATTTTATTAAGATTTAAAAGAAATGGCAAGGATAGTTTCCTTGCCAAAAAGACATAAGGTTTTATTTATTTGTAATTTATGCCCATGCCACCGAATTTAAGCGTATTTCCAGTTTTATTATTAGTTGAAGTTATCATTTTTGCAACATTTGTTAAGCCTGGCAACTTCCAAACATCCGTACATAGTCCAGTTGCATTATTTACAGTTGCCACTATCTCTCCTTTGTCATTATCAGGAGCACCTATTGTAAGACAAGCTACGCTTTTTGCATTAACTGGGTTAGATACGTTTGTCATATCAGCTATATTTGTAGAAAATTTACCTTGAGAAGTGTAATACGAGCCTAAATCAGAGACAAGCGTTTGTATATTTGTAGCAGTTTTAGCTATCTCTGCATCATCCCTTGTTGCAGCTAGTCTTGGTATAGCGACTGCGGCTAATATGCCTAAAATCACGATCACGAAGATCAACTCGATCATTGTAAAACCTTTTTTCATGGTTTCCTCCTTGAAATTAAAAATTTGGCGGATTATACAACATTTTTTTCAAAATGCAAATAAAAACTAAATTTTTTACAATTTAGCCGATTTGGTAGTTATGAAAAATAATTCCGCTATAATGACGCTCAAGAATATGGAGATTTTATGAAAAAAGTTTTATTTTGGATGGTAGTATCTTTTTGCATTTTGAGCGCAAATTCATCATTTGAGCCAGTGCTTTCATCAAAATATAACGAAAAACAAGCCTACATCGGTAAGAAGCTCTTTTTTGACAAAAGGCTAAGCACCACTGAAAACTACTCATGCGAAACTTGCCACAACTTATACTGGAATTTAAGTGGTACAAACTCATCTTACACCAGCCAAAAAGGCGTTATAAACCCACCTAGCGTGCTAAATTCGGCTTTAAATTTTCTATTTTTTACTGATGGCAGGGTAAGAAGCTTAAAAGATCAGGTAAAAGAGTCGATAAATTCTAGAAATGAGCTAAATTCAAACAAAGATGAGATAGTAAAAAAGGTAAAAAGCATAGGCGAGTATGGGATTTTATTTAATGATGCATATAGTGATGGCATAAACTATGAAAATATAGTAGGTGCTTTGGCAGAATTTGAAAAGGCTATTTTAAGCATAGATTCGCCATTTGATGAGTATCTAGCTGGCAATGACGACTCCATAAACGCTGAGGCAAAAAAAGGCTTTGAGCTCTTTAATAAAGTAGGCTGTGTGGCTTGCCACAATGGTAGAAATTTAGGTGGAAATTTGATGCAAAACGTGGGCTTAAAGGATGCTAGTGAGAGCAGGCGCCTTATGCGTGTGCCTTCGCTTAGAAATGTAGCAAGAACAGCTCCATATCTAAGTAGTGGCGAAATGAGCGATCTAAAAGAAGTCATAGGCTTTGTGAGCTATCACCAGCTGATCCATACACTAAATAGCGAAGAGATAGGGCAAATTTATAAATTTTTGCTAACACTAAATGGACGCAGACCTAGGATACTAAATGAATAAAAGACAAGCAAATATCATCTTAATCGTCCTAGCAATCATCTTTTGCTTTAGCTCAACCTACATCTACATGGCAAATAAAGCAGTTACTGCTGTTAGTAAATTTAACGATACGATCTTAAGTCTTATCTTACTAGATAATGAGCTAAGCTTCACCCTAGAGAACAACGTACTTCGCTTAAACTACGACGATGTAAATAAAAATTTAAGAAGTTTTGATCAAAATTTAACCAAGCTTGATGAGCTAAACGCGATCATACAGGTCTTTTACCAAGAGAAAAATGCCAAAACTTTAAAGGTCATAAACGACGACTTTTTAAAAAAACAAAGGCTTGTAGATAGGTCAAACTACGCTAGCTCGTCAATGGCTGCTTATATCTTATCAGGTGAGTTTGAAATAGCATCAGAAAAGAAGCTAGATGCGCTTAATGTGATATTTCATGCGATAAAAAGCTCAGCCCTAATCAGCCCCGAAACGCTAAATCAAACAAAAGAGCAGATAGAAAAGTATAAAGATACCTACAAAAATGACACAAAAGCGATCTTGGTGCTAAACAAGGCAACTTACGCACTTGAATTTGCAAAAAACCTAAGTGCCGTAGCTCAAGACTCTGTTGATCTAAAACTTGGAGAAACACTAAGAAAATTTAGAGATGACACCCTAGCCTCTTACAAAATAATGATACGGAATATAGTGATAATGCAAGTGCTTTGTTTTATCAGTTTTGTGTTATTTTGCGCTTTAACTTTTTATCAAGCAAGGGTACTAGCTAAGCAGTTAAAACAGATAAAACTTCTAAAAACGACAGTGGATGCTGGACACAGCTCGATAGTCTTTTGTGACAATAACAATAAAATTTTATATGCAAATAAAACCTTTGAGGCAAAAACTGGTTATAAACTAAAAGACGTTATCGGAAAAAGCCCTAAAATTTTAAAATCAAATATGCACCCAGAGAGCTTTTATGCTGAGATAAGAAATGCCATAAATAAGCATACTTCTTGGGAAAGCGACGAGCTGATAAGCAGAACAAAAAGTGGCAAACTGCTCTATGAAAAGGTGCGTTTTGCGCCATTTTTCTTTGAGGGCAAGCTAGAGGGCTACATGGCTATAAAGCTTGATAGGACAAAAGAGCTTAGCATGCTTAAAGAGCTAACTCAAAAAAATGAGCAGATAAAAATTCAATCCTCAATCGACAAGCTAACTGGCTTTGGAAACTATTTTGCTCTGACTGAGATGATAGAGGCGAAAAAAGATGGAATTGTGATCAGCATAAGCATCAAAAACTACAAGATGCTAAGATTTTTCTACCAGACAAAGGTTATTGACGCTATGTTAAAAGCGGTGGCAAATACACTAAAACTCTGTGTTGATACCTACTCTATAAATGCTGAACTATTTAGATTTCAAGATGATGCGTTTTACATCTGGTATCAAGGCGATGATATCGTTAGAGATATCGGCTTTATAAAAGAGTATTTTAACTTTAGCAGGATGAACATCGAGATAGATGGTAAATTTGAAAACCTACCTGGTATCAAGATAACTCTTGGCGTATCTTTATCAAATGACACACCGCAAACAAACCGTCTAATGCAGTCAATCCTAGCTAATCAACAAGCAAGTGATAGCGGCAACGAGATCTACTACTATCTCGAAAACGACGCGATCGAGATGAGATACTATAAAAACCAACTCATAACCGAACTCATCGAGTACGCCCTAGAAAACGACAAGGTGATAGTTGAGTGTCAGGGAATTTTTAACGTGCAAGAAAATGAGACAGAGGCAAAATACTACGAGGTTTTGGTGCGTATAGTCGATCAAAACGGTAAGATCCGCTACCCAGGCGAGTTCTTAGAGATCGCGATGAAAACGCAACTCTATCTTCAGATAACAAAAAAGGTGATCGCTCTAGCCTTTGATCTAGTGAAAAAATATCCAGACTATACATTTTCTATCAACCTTTCAAGCTCGGATCTAACAGATCCAGGTGTTAGAGAAATTTTAGATGAAAAGCTAGAGAGCTGCCCAGATCCAAGTAGAGTTTGCTTTGAGATGCTAGAGAGCGAAGAGCTTAGCGACTACGCCATGGCAAATGAATTTATAAAAAGAGCTAAAAAATATGGATGTAAAATCTCAATCGACGACTTTGGCTCTGGCTACTCTAACTACTACCGAATTTTAGAGCTTGATATAGATAATATCAAGATAGATGGCTCGATCATCAAAAAGCTACCAACTGATGAAAACGCAAGGGTTTTGGTTGAGACTATCGTGAGCTTTGCTAGAAGACAAGGCTATAAGATAGTGGCTGAGTTTGTGAGCAACGAAGAAATTTTAGAGTATATAAAGAAATTTGGAATTTCGTATGCGCAGGGATTTTTGCTAGGCAAGCCACATCAGATGTAAATTTTGCAGCTACTTTAAAGCCTATTAAAAGGCTAAATTTAACTGCTTTTTACTTTTATACTCGCGCAAAACCTCTTTTTTAAATTTTGCTAGACGTGAAATTTGATCTCTTTTACAACAATTGAATTAAAAAATTTGTTTTTAGAAAGCTGGGAATTTGGATTAACTAGATTTTAAAGCTTATGTGGATAAGATTTTGTCTTTTAGAAGTGGTGACCCATACGAGACTCGAACTCGTGTTACCGCCGTGAAAGGGCGATGTCCTAACCGCTAGACGAATGGGCCACGGTCGGTTATGAAGTTGGGATTATATTACTTTTTAACTTAAATTTACATAAAAGGACAAATCGTTGAAGAAATTTTCACTTGTTTTATTATTTGCTCTCATTTTTTCAGGCTGTGTTGCGACTAAAACACCGCAAAGTTCGCAAGCTTTTCAGGTCACTTTATTTTCTCCGATGATAAAGATAAATGATGTTGGATTTTTTCACACATACAAAAATGATCTAAATTTGCAAATTTATAGCTCTGGCGTAAATACCGCAAATATCAATATAAAGGACAAAATTTGCGTAAATAGCGCTTGTTTTAAAAAGACTGAATTTAACGAGAAATTTTTTCTAGCGCCGCATTATGAGAGCCTTTTTGAAGAGATTTTGCAAAGACAAAAAATTTATGACGGCAAAGATCTAAGCACCACAGAGTGCGGCTTTAGACAAGATCTAAGTTCTTATTTTATAAAATACGAAGTTTGCGATAACTACGTCAAATTTATCGATAGCAAAAATAAAATAAAAGTAATAATAAAAGAGTTAAAATGAGATACATTGGGGCTCACGTAAGCGCGGCTGGAGGCGTCTTTAATGCACCGATAAATGCTGCAAAAATAGGAGCAAATGCCTTTGCACTTTTTACAAAAAATCAGCGCCAGTGGAGTGCAAAGGAGCTGAGCGAGGGCGAGATAGAGCAGTTTAAAGCAAATTTAAAAGCCTCTGGCATAAGCGCCGATCACGTCTTGCCGCATGCAAGCTACCTCATAAATTTAGGCCATCCAGAAAAAGAGGCAAGAGCTAAGTCCCTTGAAGCCTTTATCGATGAGATAGAGCGAGCTAGCCAGCTTGGACTAAAGCTTTTAAATTTCCACCCTGGCTCACACCTAAAGCAAATAAGTCAAAATGAGTGCCTAGATAACATCGCAAGATGCATAAACGAAGCGCTAAAACGAACAAGCGGCGTAAAACTAATCATCGAAAACACGGCCGCACAAGGCTCAAATTTAGGCTTTGATTTTGCGCAGCTGGCGTATCTGATCGAGCGTGTGGATGATGAGAGCAGAGTTGGCGTTTGCATCGACACTTGCCACGCATTTGCCGCTGGCTATGACCTGCGAAGCAAAGAGGCTTACGCTAAGACGATGAGCGAATTTGACGCGATCATCGGCTATAAATTTCTATCTGGCATGCACCTAAATGACGCTAAATTTGGGCTTGGCTCAAAAAAAGATAGGCATGAGAGCCTTGACAAGGGTGAGCTTGGGCTTGGCGCTTTTGAAAATATAATAAATGATGATAAAATAGGCGAAATTCCCTTGATTTTAGAGACGATTGACGAGAGTATTTGGGAAGATGAGATCAAAATTTTAAGAAACCTAGAAAAGGAAAAGCTATGAAAAGAGTGCTTTTAAGCATTATTGCGACTTGTTCATTATTAAATGCTGGGGGTTATAAGGTCCCTGAGCAAAGTGCTGACTCTTTAGGGCTTGCTGCTAGCAACGTAGCCTTTAGTTTTGGGGCTGATGCGGCTTATTTCAACCCTGCAAATATGATGTTTTTAGACGGGCTTCACCATTTTGAAAGCACGCTTGGTTGGTTTCATATAAATTCCATCGACTTTAAAAGCGATGGTGGCAAGAGCTACAGCTCAGAGAAATTTGACTCACTAGCTGGCACATTTAGCTTTGTAACGCCAGAAATTTATGAAAACTGGAGATTTGGACTAGCTCTTGCTGTGCCCGCTGCTGTTGGCATCTCGTGGGAGGATCCAGAGACTGCTTTTACTGGCAAGAGGTTCAAACTACAAGTTGTCGAGCTAAATCCAACCGTGGCTTACCGCATAAATGACAAACTTGCTATTGCTCTGGGCGCTAGAGGCGTTTATAGCAAGGGCAAGATAGCAAGTGATTTTGGACGTTTTGGCTACAGAGAGATACAAGGTGATGGCATAAACTACGGCTACAACGTCGCTCTTACATATAGACCTATCGAGGATCTAAGCTTTGCAGTGACTTACCGCTCGAAGGTAAATTTAGAGCTTAAAGGTAGTGCTGATGCTGATTTTAACGGGCAGCTAGCGCCTATAAGCTATCATGGTAAGACAAAAGTTGAAATCCCTCTACCTGCACAGCTAGTGCTTGCTACTGGATATAAATTTAGCGACTTTACCCTTTTGCTAGCTTTCGAGAGGACATACTGGTCTAAATTTAAAGATTATGACTTTGAATATGATGATAAGACGGCAGCTCATTCACACCCTATTCTAGGTAGATCCTTTAAGGCATTTATGGACGATCCAGTCGTTAAAAATGCAAAAGATACAAACACATATAGGATAGGCCTTGCTTACGACGTAAATGAAAAACTTAGGCTAATGGCTGGCTTTTCATACGATGAGGATATCACTAGCAGCGAGCATACTGGCTTAGAGCTTCCAAACACCACCTCTCAGGCATATTCGTTTGGAGCAAACTATAAATTTACGCCGAATTTAGAGCTAGGGCTAGGCTATCTCTATCAGCACCGAGACAAAAAGCGTGCGACAGGTATAAAAAATGGTACTGGCAACGGCACTGGCTCGATGTCTGGCGAATTTGACGCAAGTAGCGTTCAGATAGCTGCAATGACATTTAAATACTCTTTCTAGGGCTAAAAATGCAATACTCTTATAATAATTTTTATGAAATTTTGACCAAAGTAGCAAAGCAGAGTCCAAACCAGATAGCGATCTTTGACGAAAAAGAGAAGCTAAAATACCACGAAATAAAGCAAAACGTCGATAAAGTGGCGGCTTACTTGCAGCTTTGCGGAGTAAATTTTGGCGACAAAGTGGCTATGGCGGTGGCAAATTCGAAAGAATTTATCATCTCATACCTTGCTATCACGGCTATCGGTGCGGTTGCGGTGCCGATGAATACCTTTTTAAAAACAAATGAGTTTGAGTATATCTTAAATGACTGTGGCGCAAGGGTGCTTTTCGCCTCCAGCTCACTTGCAAAAGAGCTAATCGCACTTAGCGAGCTTGAAATTTTAAGAAAGATCATCTGGATCGGTCAAACGCCTAAAAAGCTTCAAAGCGCCTCAAAAGACGACTATGTAAGCGTTGATGAGGAGTATGGCGAGAGTGCTTATCTCTCTTCTACGCCACAAATTTCAAAAGAGGATATGAGCAAGGGCTATGAAAATAGCGGCGTTGTAAAAAATGTAAATTTCAGCGAAGCACTAAATCACAAATACACTCTAAGCATCACAAAATACCCTAAAATAGACGATCTCATGCACATCATCTACACCTCAGGCACCACAGGCAAGCCAAAGGGTGCTATGATAAGCTATAAAAATATCTTCTCAAATGTCATCGGCGCTCATGAGCGTTTTAAGGTTAAAAAAAGCGATAGATTTATCGTATTTTTGCCGATGTTTCATAGCTTCACGCTCACAGCTATGGTGCTTTTACCGATATATGCAGGCGCTTCGATGGTGCTTGTAAGATCGGTCTTTCCATTTTCAAATGTGCTAAAACAGACGCTACTTAAAAGAGTCACTGTATTTTTGGGTATCCCAGCCATCTATACAGCCATCGGCAAGGCAAAAATTCCTTGGTATTTTAGATGGTTTAACCGCATAAGGCTATTTGTAAGTGGCGCTGCTCCACTTGCTAAGCAAACGATTGATGATTTTAGAGTGAAATTCCCGCGTGCAACGCTAGTTGAAGGATACGGCCTTAGCGAATGCTCGCCAGTCGTAGCGGCAAATTTATTTGACAAGCAAAAACTTCTAAGCGTGGGCCCCGCGTTAAATGGCTATGAGGTCAAGATCGTAGATGATGAGATGATGGAGCTACCAGTCGGGCAGATCGGCGAGATCATCGTAAAAGGTGACTGCGTCATGCAAGGCTACTACAGCATGCCAGGCGTGACTGATGAGACCATCATAAATGGCTGGCTAAAGACTGGAGACCTTGGTAAGATCGATGAAGAGGGCTTTATCTACATCGTTGATCGCAAAAAAGACCTCATCATATCAAAGGGCATAAACATCTATCCGCGCGAGATCGAAGAGGTCATCTATAAGCTTGAAGCCGTCGAGGCTGCAGCAGTAATAGGCGTAAAAGATGTGCATGCAGACGAAGAGGTCGTAGCTTTTATACAGGTAAAAGATGGCATGGATCTTGATGAAAAGACGGTTAGAGAGCATCTAAAGAAAAATTTAGCAAATTTCAAAATTCCAAAAAGCATTTATTTTGCCGAGGAGCTGCCTAGAAACGCGACTGGCAAGGTGCTAAAACGCGTGCTAAAAGAGCAGATAAAGGATAAAATTTAGTGAAGTATTTGCTTGATTTTCTAAACCAAGACCTCAAAAAAAGTAAAATTTACGAGCTTATAAAGTGCGGAGATGAAGAGGGAGAAATTTTAAAATACCTAAGCAAAGCCTACGTGCAAGGAACGGCTAGCATGAGCGTTTATGAGCTGCTTGGGGCTGTTTTTGGCACGCAAAATGACAAGCAGCTTTTGTACCTTAAATTTATAAAAAATTTGCTAGATAGCGGCTGGATAGTGCAAAACTACAGCCTCTTTAAAATGCCAGAGAACTCACAAAAAAGCTCAAACCAAGGGCTACTTTCGCTACTTCACTCTGAAATTTCACTCTCAAGCACATTTTTAAAAATTTTAGAAGATGGCAACGCTGATATAAATTTACCAGAGCTTGCGCCTTATGAAGATCATTTGGAGTATTTAAAAGATCAGTTTTTAAAGATAGAGCTTTACTCAAAGGCTGCGATATTTGAAGGTGGCTCAAATGACGCTAAAAAGCGCATAAATGAGCAAATTTCTGAGCTTACAAAGCGGATAAATGAGCGCGTAAAACTAAGCAAGATCAGCCTAAAGATAGAGCAAATTTTTAAAGAAAACTCGCTTGATGAAAAAGAACAGATCATATTTTTAGCCCTTTTAAAAGAGGAGTATGCGGGTGATTTTGAAAATGGTCGCGACCTAAACACGCTAGTTGGGCTAATAAGCAAAGACGAGCTTGAGCGCATCAAAAATCGCACTCTTTTAGAGGATGGCTCAAGGCTCATCGAGGGCGCACTAATCGACTACGACGAGGTTTTAAACGCTTATGGCAACGTAAGCAAAAGTTTTTTTATAAACGAAGAAATTTTGCAAAGCATAATGCACCCAAAAAATGACAAAAACAGCAAGAAAATCAAGATCGAAAACCTGGTAAAAGAGCAAGAAATTTTTGAGCTAATAGAGCCAGTAACGAGCCTAGAAGACGTCGTGCTAAATGAGAAGACAAAGCAGCTTTTAAGCACGATACTAAAGCAAGTCGATAAAAAAGTGCTAGCTAGACTTAGCAGCTGGGGCATAAAAACTAGGAAAAATATAGACGCCAAGATCATCTTTTATGGCGAGCCTGGCACTGGTAAGACGATGAGTGCCGTTGGGCTTGCAAAGAGCCTAAAGAAGCAAATTCTAAGCTTTGACTGCTCAAAAATTTTAAGCAAATATGTTGGCGAGAGCGAGCAAAATGTAAGGAAAATTTTTGATACTTACAAAGAAATTTGCAAAAAAAGTGGCAGCGAGCCGGTGCTCTTGCTAAACGAGGCCGATCAGTTTTTAAGCACGAGGGTGGAGAGCTCGAGCGGCGCTGAGAAGATGCATAACCAAATGCAAAATATCTTCTTAGAGCAGATCGAGCGCTTTGAGGGTGTGCTGATCGCTACGACAAATTTCTTGCAAAGCCTTGACGTGGCGTTTTCTAGAAGGTTTGACTACAAAATCGAGTTTAAAAAGCCTGATTATAACGGCAGGCTCGCCATTTGGCGTAAAATTTTGCCTGAAAATGCGAGCTTTGAAGATGGCTTTAGCGTAGAAAGGCTGGCTGAGTTTAACCTAAGTGGCGCCCAGATCGTCCTTGCGCTAAAAAATACCGCCTTAAAAGTTGCGATAAAAGATGATGGGATTTTTACCTTTGAGGACTTCAAAACTACGATAGAGCGCGAGCTAAACTCAAGCTTTGGCGAGGATAAAAAGATGGGATTTGGAAGTTATGATAATTGCTAGGTTGGTTAAATTATGAAAATTGAAAAAATTACTATAGAAGGCTATAAATCCATAAAATCATTAAAGGATTTTGAGTTAAAGAATATCAATATATTAATAGGTGCAAATGGAGTCGGTAAAAGTAATTTTATATCCGTTTTTAAAATGGTTAACTACATGTTATATAAACAGCTTCAAGAGCATACCTTAGATAAAGGTCCTGATAGTTTTTTATACTTCGGAAGAAAAATTACAAATCAAATATCACTAAAATTTGAATTCGGATCAAACGGTTATGACGTTGCATTAGTCCCAACACAGAATAACCAGCTACTAATACAACGAGAGCATGTTAGATTTCTCGAATACAGCTATACAATAGGAGAAAATATTTTTGAAAGCAATCTATCTCAAGCAGAAGCCTATGCACGATCAAGAAGTGTAGGCAAATACTCTTTGGATGGTATTCAAAAATGGAAACTCTATCATTTTCACGATACGGGAGAAACATCACCCATAAAGGGCGTATGCCAAGCTAACGACAATATAATATTTAAAGCAAATGCCCAAAACATTTCCGCATATTTAAAAAGATTAAAGGATGACTATTTAGATTACTATGAAAAAATAGTTTCGACTATACAAGATGTAGCGCCTTTCTTTGGTGGATTCATTCTTAGGGATTCTGATTATATTCAACTTGAATGGTACGATAAATCAGATCCTGATACTCCATTTAAAGCTCATATGCTTTCAGACGGGACATTGCGCTTTATATGCTTAGCCACTCTTTTATTACAGCCTTTTGAGCTAATGCCTGATACTATTATTATAGATGAACCTGAACTAGGGCTTCATCCGTTTGCGATAAATATTCTAAGTGCACTCATTAAAAGAGCTGCTGAAAAAAAACAAATAATTATCTCATCTCAGTCGGTAGAACTTATAAACTATTTTACTCCAGAGGATATTATAGTGGTTGATAGAGAAAATAAGGAAACAGTCTTTAGGCGACTAAAGGAGGAAGAGTTAAATGATTGGTTAGAAGACTACACTATGGGTGAAATTTGGAAGAGTAATCTAATAGGTGGCAGACCATGAAAAGGGTATTTGTTGTGTGTGAGGGGGAAACTGAAGAAAAATTTATTAAAGATGTTTTTGCACCTTACTTTAATCAACAGGAGATTGCCATTACACCATTGCTTGTAAATCAAAGAGGTGGAGCATTATCATACGATAGAGTTAAGGACTTTATATTAAATTTCATCAAAAGGGATACGACTGCATACATAACCACTATGTTTGACTACTATGCTCTTGATACAAATTTCCCTGGCCACAATCAACTAAACGCAATCCCGGATATATATAAAAAAGTTAAACATTTGGAGGAAAAATTTAGAGACGATATAAATTCAATTTTTTCTAATAATAGATTTTTTCCGTATATACAACCGCATGAATTTGAAAGCTTACTTTTTAGCGATATAAATGAAATAGTAAAAGCAGATCCCGGCTGGAATAAAAAAGCGGCTTTAATAAGCTCTTTATCAAAAATAGTTAATGACTATCCAAACCCAGAAGAAATTAACAATTCTCCTAGCACCAGCCCATCTCATAGATTGGTTAGATTGGTCGAAATTCTAAATTTACCAAAATACAGAAAAGTGTTGCATGGGACCGCCATAGCTAAAAATATCGGTATAGATAATATTAGGCAAAAGTGTAAACATTTTGATGAATGGTGCAATAATAAAAATTTATTTCCATAGTTTTGCACTACGTCCAATGCTTTAAAAATAATTTACTGATTGATCTTATCAAGTAGCTCTTCGACCTCTTCAAGTGCAAAGGCCTCTTCCGAGCTTTGTTTTAAGAAATTCTCCATAAATTCTTTTTTTGAGATCGCAAGGTCAAGCTCCTTGTCGCTGCCCTTTTGATATGCGCCGATGCGAAGCAAGACCTCATTTTCTTTTAAAAGCGAGTAGAGGCGCTTAAATTTCATCGCATTTAACTTGTGTTCTTTGCCGATGACGTCGCCCATGACACGCGAGGCCGAGTTTTGGATATTGATAGGTGGGTAGATGCCAAAGTCCGTTAGCTCGCGGCTTAGCACGATGTGGCCGTCTAGGATAGAGCGGCTTTGGTCAGCTATCGGGTCGCTCATATCATCGCCCTCGACTAGCACGGTGAAAAACGCTGTGATACTGCCCTTGCCCTCCTCTTTGCCGGCGCGCTCCATTAGCTGTGGCAAGAGTGTGAGCGAGCTTGGCGGATAGCCCTTTGAGGTCGGTGGCTCGCCAAGCGCAAGACCGATCTCACGCTGCGCCATCGCAAAACGCGTCACGCTATCCATGATGAAAAGCACGTCGTTGCCCTGCTGTTTGAAGTACTCAGCCACGCTCATCGCACAAAATGCGCCGTACTTTCGCATGAGCGAGCTATCATCACTGGTCGCTACGATGATGACCGTGCCCTCCAGGTCGCCACCTAGATTTTTTTCTATAAATTCAGGTACCTCACGGCCACGCTCGCCTATTAATGCGACCACTTTTATGGGCGCAAGAGTGTTTTTTACGATCATGCCCATAAGGGTTGATTTGCCTACGCCTGAACCTGCAAAAATCCCCAGCTTTTGCCCCTTGCCGCAAGTAAGTAGTCCATCTATCGTCTTTATGCCAACACTAAAAGGCTCGTTTATAAGCCCTCTTTTCATCGCATCTATCGGCGCTCTCATGATCGGCATATATTCAGTTGTATCAATCGCCCCTTTGCCGTCAATGGGCTTCATAAATGGATCGACCACTCGGCCAAGCAAATTTGGCCCCACCGGTATGCTCATGCCTTGATCGCTCTCGTAGACAAAGTCGCCTATCCTAAAGCCCTCGACAAAGCCAAATGGGCTGATATAAGCGCCATCTGTCTTTATCTGCGTGACCATGCCAAGGCCGTTTTTGCTCTTGTCTTTTGCCACTATTCGCACGATGTCGCCGATACTTGGGCGAAGTCCGGTGATCTCTATCGTAGTGGCTGTGATCTTTGTGATGACGCCAAAGGTATTTGAGAGCTTCACGCCCTCTTTAAGCCTTGAATTTATGCGCTCTAAACTCAAAAATGCGTTTCCCTAGGCGAATTTATAAGCGAGAAAAACTCCCGTCTTGTGTCGGCGTTTTTGATAAAGCAGCCCCTAAGCGCAGAGGTCGTGGTAGTCGAGTTTATCTTCTCCACACCCCTCATCTCAACGCACATATGCCTTGCCTCGACGACGACGCCAACGCCTTTTGGAGCGATCACGTCCTCAAGCGCCTTTGCGATCTGCTCGGTCATCTGCTCTTGAATTTGTAAGCGTCTGGCATAGATATTTACCATGCGTGGAATTTTACTAAGGCCAACAACCTTGCCATTTGGGATGTATGCCACATGCACACGGCCAATTATTGGCAACAAATGGTGCTCGCAAAGGCTGTAAAACTCGATGTTTCGCATTAAAACCATTTCGTTATTTGAGCTAGTAAATAGCGCGTCACCAAGGACTTCTTTTGGGTCCTGCTCGTATCCGCTAGTTAGAAATTTAAAAGCTTTATAAACGCGTTCTGGGGTTTTAACAAGCCCCTCTCTGTTTGGATCTTCGCCGATGATAGTTAGCATATTTTTAACTGAATTTTCAAAACTCTCTTGCATAAATTTTCTCCATAATTTTATCGCCAAATTCTACGTTAAAACGCCTTTTATATCTATAAAAATTTACAAATTTACAATGAAATAAGGAAAATTCTGCTATATTTTGGGCTAAAAATTTGTATTCATAAAGGAATTCGATGGAAATCAAAATCAAAGCTCTAGATAGCGTAAATACCCTAGCAAGCACGACTGTAAGTGCAGATGCTATAAAGTCTAGCGTAGAAAAACTAGCAAGAAAAGCGGCAAAAACTATGAAAGTAGATGGCTTTAGACAAGGTCATGTACCAGTCGCTGTCGTGCTAAAACGCTACGAGAAAGAGCTAACAAACGACGCTGAGCAAGATGTCTTAAGAGATGTGGTCGAAGAGGCTATCAAACAAGCAGGCAAGAAAAATGACGAACTTATCGGCGAACCTATCGTTTCAAAATTTGACAAAAAAGATGGCAAGATCGACGTTGAGCTAACAGTTTCATTTAAGCCAAGCGTCGATGTGAGCGGCTATGAGAGCTTGATACCTGAGTTTTCAAACCCACGCGTTTTGAAAAAAGATATCGATGAGAAGAAAACTGAGCTTTTAAAAATGATAGCTCCGCTTGAAAAAGTAGATAGCAAAAGAGGCCTAAAAGTGGGCGATTTTGCTAAATTTGACTTTGAGGGCTTTGTTGATGGCGTTGCATTTGAAGGTGGCAAGGCTGAAAACTACGTGCTTGAGATCGGATCAAATCAATTCATCCCAGGCTTTGAAGACGGCATGGTAGGCATAAAAGCTGGCGGCGAAAAAGATATCGAGGTTAAATTCCCAGAAAACTACGGCGCTGCACATTTAGCTGGCAAAGACGCTGTTTTTAAAGTCAAACTTCATGAAATTCAAGAGAGAAAGATCCCTGAGAAGCTAGACGAAGAGATGCTAAAAACTATCCTTCCAAATGAAGAAAAACCAACTGAAGAGCTACTTGAAGAGCGCATAAAAGAGCAAATTCGCCAAGAGAAAATTTATAAACTTATAAACGAAGAGCTAAAACCAAAATTTGCTGAAGCCGTGGTTGAGAAATTTAAATTTGACGTCCCAAAAAATATTGTCGAGCAAGAGATCGATATGCAGTTTAGAAACGCATGGAGCTCATTTACTCCAGACGATATGAAGAAATTTAGAGAGGACAAAGATGCTCTAGCCAAAAAACGTGACGAGTATAGAAAAGACGCTGAAAATAGCGTTCGCCTAACTTTCATCATCGATGAGCTAGCTCGCGTAAGAGGCGTGAAAGTGAGCGATCAAGAGGTTGTTCAAGCGATCTATTTTGAGGCGTATAGAAGCGGTCAAGATCCAAAAGCACACCTTGAGATGTACCGCAACCAAGGCATGCTCCCAGCTATAAAGATGTCGATGATCGAAGAGAAGCTATTTAGCGAGCTTTTCAACAAAGAAAAAGACGAGAAAAAAGCAAGCAAAAAAGAGAAGGCTGAGTAATGAGCTATTACGTTCCTGTCGTAGTTGAAAGAACTAGTAGAGGTGAGCGAAGCTATGATATATACTCCCGTCTTTTAAAAGACAGGATCGTTATGCTAAGTGGCGAGATAGAGGACGGCATGGCTGCTTCTATCGTCGCTCAGCTGCTATTTTTAGAGGCTGAAGATCCAGATAAAGATATCTACCTTTATATAAACTCACCAGGTGGCGTGATAACAAGTGGCTTTAGCATCTATGACACGATGAACTACATAAAGCCAGATGTTTGCACGATCTGCGTCGGTCAGGCTGCAAGTATGGGTGCATTTTTACTAAGCTGTGGCGCACCTGGAAAGAGATATGCGCTGCCAAATTCTCGTATCATGATACACCAACCACTTGGCGGTGCTAGAGGACAAGCGACTGATATCGAGATACAAGCTCGTGAAATTTTACGTTTGAAAGAAATTTTAAATGGAATTTTGGCAAAAAATACAGGCCAAAAGCTAAGCAAGATCGTAAAAGATACTGAGCGCGACTTCTTTATGAGCTCAGCTGAAGCTAAAGAGTACGGACTTGTCGATAAAATTTTGGAGAAAAGTTTTAAATAAGGCCCAAAGTGATAAAGATAGATAACGCACCAGATCCAAAGAAAAAAGCAGCTGAAGCAAAACCAGCTGTCAAAAAAGAAAAGGTAAATATCTATAAATTTTCAGAGGACGTTTTGCACGAACTAAGTGATGACAACGTCCCATCTACACCGACAAACTACTCTATCTACTTTGAAAAGATGCTTGATGGGCAGTCAGATGAGTTTAGAAAAGAGATCGGCGATATCATAGTGGCAAATTCTGAAAGTTCAGTGCCGACAAATGGCAACATCTCTATCGAAAAAGAGGTAAAACAAGGCTTTATCCAGATAAAGAGCATGCTTCAAGCAGTCGTGCTCATCTACAAAAATTTAGGCGTTATGAGAGGCCTAGTGCAAAAGCGTATGGATGGGCTTAAAAACAACACAAATGTCCTTGCGCTTCAAAATGTTTTAAGCGCCTTTAACCAAGACCTCATCAAGCTAAACGACCTCATGGATAAGCACCTTGACGTCATCAAGATGAGCTATGAAGAGGTCGGCAAGATGTTTAAGGCGATCGAAGAGCAGTCGATCTACGATACGACTTATGAGGTCTATAACAAGAAATTTCTAGTAGCGACCATAAGCAGCGAGATCGAGTCTGTTAGGCGCTACGGCTATAATGCCTCATTTTTGTTAGTCAAGATAAAAGACAAATTTGCAAATCGCGTTAAAAATTTAAAAGAGCGAAACAATATGTTTAAAAGCATGTCGCAGCTTCTTTTAAGGACTTCACGTAGAAGTGATATAGTCGCACACTACGGCGATGGCTGTTTTGCTATGGTGATGAAATACACCGACGAAAACGGCACAAAGCAAGCGTGCGCTAGAATTTTAAACATGCTCTCATCTATGCCTTGGAAGATCGACAACGAAGAGTGCAAGCTCGAAGTGCAGATCGTCTCAAGCATGATCTCAAAGACGAAAAGCACCGAAGAGTTGCTCTCTCACGCACTTGACAAGCTAGAGAACAACCAAGACCTAAATGAGCCACTATTTTTAGACGAGAAAGCAGAGAATTAGTTTGATCCTAGAAGTTTTATCCTATCCAAATAAAAAACTTTATGAAATTTCAAAAGTGGTTGAAGTCTTCGATGAGAAGCTTCACAAACTTCTTGATGATATGTATGAGACGATGATCGCAAAAGAAGGCATCGGCCTTGCGGCCATACAAATAGGCGTTGCAAAGAGAATTTTCATCATAAATTTAGCCAACGAAGAGGGCGTGCAAGATAAAGAAAATTTAATCGAGATCATAAACCCAAAATTTGAGCTACGTGAGGGCGAGTGCGTCTATCAAGAGGGCTGCCTTAGCGTGCCTGGCTACTACGAGGACGTTAAGCGAAGTGAGGTCGTTAGCATCAAATTTCAAGACCGCTTTGGCAAAGAGCAGACCTTAAAGACTGATGGGCTACTAGCGATCGCTATCCAGCATGAAAATGACCACCTAGACGGACATCTTTTTATAGAAAAAATAGGCTTTAACAAACGCAAAAAATTCGACAAGGAATACAAAAAGCAAAAAAAAGAAAAGACATCATGAAGTCCCTAAAATGTGCTACTTACGGCGACGGACTAAAGATCATTGATGTTGAGTCGATCTTTTCTCGTGGGCTTCCTGGCTTTAGTATCGTGGGTCTTGCAAGCACCAGTATCAAAGAGAGCACGGAGCGTGTAAAGGCGGCACTTTTAGCGCTTGACTTTGCCTTTCCTGCTCAGAAAATAACCATAAATTTATCCCCCTCAGACCTGCCAAAAAGTGGCTCACACTTTGACCTCAGCATCGCCCTTCTCATCGCTCTTCAAAAGGCAAAAAGCTTGGAGAAAATTTTTGTCTTTGGCGAGCTTGGATTAGACGGGAGCGTAAAAAGCACGGCAAATTTGTTTTCAATCCTACTTTTTTTAAGCACGCAGGTGCAAAAGGCTAAAATTTTAGTGCCAAAAGAGATGGCTGCTAAAGCCTCGATGATCCCAAATTTAGAGGTTTATGGCGTTAGCACACTAGAAGAGGCGATAAAGTTTTTTAGCGACGCAGAATTTGCTAAAAGCACGCATTTTAGCGCCACGCACGAGCTATTTTCAAATGTGATAGAAGTTGGCGGCAAAAGATATGTTCCAAATTTAAGCTTCGAGCTTGATTTTAAGGACGTTTTGGGTCAAGAAAGAGCTAAAAGAGCCTGCGTCGTCGCAGCCGTTGGCATGCACAATATCTTATTTGAAGGCAGCCCAGGCAGCGGCAAGAGCATGTGCGCAAAACGCCTCGTCTATATCATGGCACCACAAAGCCTAGAAGAGGTGTTAAAGTCCGCCGCCTACCGCTCGCTAAACCTGCAAGATAGCGAATTTACAAGCACTAGAGCCTTTCGCTCGCCTCATCACACCTCGACTAAAAGCTCGATATTTGGCGGTGGCTCAAACGTCGCAAAGATTGGCGAGATAGCACTTGCAAATGGCGGAGTGCTATTTTTTGATGAGTTCCCACACTTTGCTAAACAGGTGATCGAAAGCCTAAGAGAGCCACTTGAGGACAATCAAATCCACATCGCAAGGGTAAATTCAAAAGTGACTTATGAGACTAAATTTATCTTCGTAGCCGCTCAAAATCCCTGCCCTTGTGGAAATTTATTCTCCCGCAACCTAAACTGCAAATGCAGCGAAAATGAGATAAAAAACTACAAAGCCAGAATTTCAGCCCCAGTGCTTGACCGCATAGACTTAAAAGTCGCGATGGATGAGAGCTCACCAGATGATAAGGCGAGTTTGAGCTCGCAGCAGATGAGCGAGATGGTTTTAAAAGCCTTTATCTTTCAAAAAAGGCGGGGTCAAGATGAGCTAAATGGCAAGCTAAATGACGCGCAGGTGGCTAAATTTTGCACGTTAAACGCCGAGGCAAGTGAAATTTTACAAAAGGCCGCCACGAAGTACAACCTCTCTCAAAGGGGCATAAAAAGGACGCTTAGAGTGGCTAGAAGCATCGCCGATCTTGATGAGAGCGAGCAAATTTTAAAGCCCCACATCCTAGAGGCGCTTAGTTTTAGGGCATAAAATGAAGAATTTATATTTAGACACGAGAGTTTTGGACGAGCGAGCAAGCGAGAAATTTGACCTTAGCGAAGAGCTTTTAATGGAAAATGCAGCCGCAGCCATAGCAAATTTTATCCGTAAGAAATTTAAAAAAGGCGAGAGAGTACTAGGTGTTTGTGGAAGTGGCAATAACAGTTCTGACGTGCTTTGTGCGTTAAGAATGATCGAGGGTGAGTTCGAATGTGAATTTATATTAGCTAGTCAGAATTTAAAGCCACTAGCCATTGAGCAGCTTGAGCGAGCTAAGTCTGCTGGTGTGCGCGAGAGTGAAGATGTAGAAAATGGCTTAAATAGTGCAAAATGCGTCATAGACGGACTTTTTGGCTCTGGCTTAAATAGAAATTTAGACGAAAATCACATAGAGCTTATCTCAAAGATAAACAAAAGCTCTGCCTACACTATCGCTTGTGATGTGCCAAGTGGGCTAAGTAGCGAGGGCAAAGTGCTTGGTGCTTGCGTAAAAGCAGATATTACGATCATGATGGGAGCTAGAAAGCTTGGGCTTTATAGCGACGCGGCAAAGGACTACGTTGGCAAGATAAAGGTCGCCACACTTGGCATAAGCACGCAAAATTACGAGTGCGAGAGCGACTACCACCTACTTGAAAAAAGTGATCTTATACTTCCAAATAGAAAAAATCAGTGCGTAAATAAGGGCGACTTTGGCCACGCATTTATCATATCTGGCGAGCATGTGGGAGCTAGTAAGCTTTGCGCAAAGGCGGCATTTGCCTTTGGAGCTGGGCTAGTTAGCGTGATAGGCGAGCAGGGTTTAAATTTACCAACGCATATCATGCAAGCTAGCAAGATAAGTGAGAAAATGAACGCTGGAGCCCTTGGCATGGGGCTTGGCAAAAAGGGCGTAGAAGAGCTTGAAGTGCAAAATTTAAAGGGCAAAAAGCTTGTGCTTGACGCTGATATCTTTTACAGCTCAAAAGTACTTGATCTACTAAGCGAGAACTGCGTCTTGACACCTCATCCAAAGGAGTTTTGCTCGCTTTTAAAAATTTGCAAAATAGCCGATATAGATGTGCAAACTTTGCAAGAAAACAGATACGCTTACGCGAGGGCTTGGAGCGAGAAATTTAAGGCTGTTCTTGTGTTAAAAGGGGCAAATACTATAATCGCTAAAGAGGGGCAAATTTACGTCATGCCTTATGGCAAAAACGCACTTGCAAAAGGCGGAAGCGGCGACGTGCTAAGCGGTCTTGTGCTAGCACTTTTAGCTCAAGGCTATGAGCCACTAAATGCTGCTATCTCAGCCACTTTAGCTCACGCGCTTAGTCTTAAAAATTTTAGCAAAAACAGCTACGCGCTTGAGCCAACAGACATCATCAAAGGAGTAAAATGCTTACGAAAAAGATAGCCGTGCTTTTTAGCGGCAGTGGCTCAAATTTAGAAGCGATACTTAAAAAAGTTCATAATCAAATTTTTAACGGTGTAAAGATCGAGGTTTGCCTTTGTATCTGTAATAAGCCAGGTGCATTTGGCATAGAGCGTGCTAAGAAATTTGGGCTTGAAACGACTATAATAGAGAGTGCTAAATTTAAAAATCGTGAGGAATTTGACGCTGTTTTGGTGGAGCAAATTTTAAAAAGTGGGGCTGATCTAACGGTGCTTGCTGGCTTTATGCGGATACTAACGCCGGTTTTCACGGCGCAGATAAAAGCCATAAACATTCACCCATCTATCCTACCGCTTTTTAAGGGCGCACATGCGATAAAGGAGAGCTTTGAGAGCGACATGATGATAGGCGGTGTGAGCGTGCATTATGTGAGCGAGGAGCTTGATGGTGGCAAACTGATCGCGCAAAGGGCGTTTGAGCGTGAGGATGGCATGAGTTTAGATGAGTGGGAGGCTAAAATTCACGCCATAGAGCATGAAATTTTGCCCCAAAGTATAATAAAAATTTTAACAAAGGAAGTAAATGTTTGAATGGTTAAGTTCGCCAGAGGCGTGGATATCGCTACTTACGCTAACTGGCTTGGAGATAGTTTTAGGCATAGATAACATCATATTTATCGCTATTTTAGTAGGCAAACTGCCGCCAGAGCAAAGGGGCAAAGGCCGCATTTTAGGGCTTGGCTTTGCGATGATCACTAGGATCATCCTGCTACTTTCGCTATTTTGGATCATGAAGCTTACAAAGCCGCTCTTTAGCATAGGCGAGCTTAGCATCACTGGGCGCGATCTGGTGCTCATAATAGGCGGTCTATTTTTGATAGTAAAATCATCAATGGAGATCCACGCAAACGCCACTGGCAAGCATGAAGAGGCTCACGAGAGCAAATCTCATCCAGGATTTTTTGCGACTATCCTAGAAATAGGCATTTTAGACATAGTATTTTCGCTTGATAGCGTTATCACCGCAGTTGGTATGGCTCAGCACATCGACATCATGATACTTGCCGTCATCATCGCAGTTGGCGTGATGATGTTTGCCTCAAAGGCGATCTCTGAATTTGTCGATAACAACCCAACGATAAAAATGCTCGCACTAGCATTTTTGGTGCTTGTTGGCTTTGCGCTCGTGCTTGATGGCTTTGGCGTGCATGTACCAAAGGGCTACATCTACTTTGCTATGGGCTTCTCACTAGCGGTTGAATGCCTAAATATCTACGCTAGAAAAAGGGCATTAAGAGATCAAAAATAAAGATGTGAGCCAAAATGCAGATAAAAAATTTAGATCACATCGTGCTCGTAGTAAGCAACGTTGAAGAGGCGCTTAAATTTTACTGCGACATTTTAGGCATGCGACTATCCCAGAAAGACGGTCACATTAGCCTAAATTTTGGCTCACAAAAGATAAATTTACATAGGTTTGAGGGCGAGTTTTTACCTGCGGCAAAGCACCCAACAAAGGGCAGTGCTGATATATGTTTAATAGTTGAAGACAACATAGAAGACGTGCGCTCGGAGCTTCTTGCAAAAGGCGTAGAGATCGAGCTTGACATCGTTAGGCGAAATGGAGCACTTGGGGCAATGAAGAGTTTATATATTTACGATTTTGATGGAAATTTGATAGAACTTAGCTCATATGAAATTTAACAAGAAGGCAGCTTGGACCTACTAAAAGACCCGCTAAATAAACTAATCATCTCGCTCTCGCTGCCAGCTGGCGTGGGCATGATGTTTAACACCCTTTACAACGTCACTGGCACATTTTTCGCCGCTAAAATTTCTACCATAGCAGTTGCTGGCATGGCGATGAGCTTTTTGCTCTATCTAAGCGTCGTTGGCATCGGGCTTGGCTTTGGCTCGGCACTCACCGCGCTAATAGGCAACAGCCTAGGCGCAAACAAACCAAAAATGGCTAAACTTTACGCCTCAAATGGCATCATCTTCGTGCTTCTTTTTGCCCTTTTTATGGGGCTATGTGGCTACTTGCTAGCACCAAATTTACTAGTTATTTTAGGCGCTGACCATCACTACATCAAAGAGGCACTTGACTACGCTGGTGTCATCTTTCTTGCAGCTCCATTTTTCTTGCTTATAAAATCACTTAACGGCGTTTTAGTCGCGCTTGGCGATACTAAAAGCTACCGCAACTGGCTATTTTTAGGCCTTTTTATCAACGCATTTTTTTGCTATCTTTTTGCCTTTGGCTTTGCTCTTGGTGTAAAGGGCCTTGCTCTAGCTACGGCTAGCGTGCAGTTTTTAGGCATGCTCTATCTCTTTTTTAAAGTTAGAAAGAGCAAGATGATAGATCCTAGAAATTTAGGCTACTTCGTACCAAATTTCGCCGTCTGGGCAAAGATACTAAAGCAAGCCTTGCCAGCTTGTCTAAACTACCTCTCAATGTCGCTTGGCTCGCTCGTGCTTTTAAAATTTGTGAGCTTTTACGGCGTAAATGCAGTAGCAGGTTATGGCATAGCTTTAAGGATCGAGCAAATTTTAGTGCTTCCAACCATCGGCATGGCAGCAGGAGTGCTTAGCATCATCTCAAGAAACTACGGCGCTAAGAGCTTTCAAAGAGCATTGCAGTGCTACAAGCTATCGCTTCTTTTTTTGCTCATCTACTGCGTCTTTGCCTACATCTTTATAAGGCTTTTTGGCGAGAGCGCGATCAGGCTCTTTGATAGCACGCCAGCCGTGCTTGAGGTAGCCAAACTCTACCTTGGCATCAACTCACTTGCCTACATGGCTTACGGCACGATAAACATCTCAGGCAGCACTTTGCAGGCGATAAAACGCCCAGTAGCGATCTTTTTGCTAAATGGCTTTAGACAGCTCGTGCTTCAATGCTCACTCTTTTACGCGGCGGTCTTTTGGCTAGGACTTGAGATCAAATTTATGTGGCTAGCGCTCTTTTTTAGCGTCTATTTTACGGCGATTTGCTTTTTGGCTTGGACGCTTTTTAGGTTAAAAAGAGCTACGAGCGCAAGCTTTTAAATTTAAAGCTAAACGCAAAAAAGCAAAGCGAGGCGACTAAGATGATACTAGCTCCGCCTGTGAGGTTGTAATAAAAGCTGATCACAAGGCCGATAAAGCAAAAAATGATAGAAAAAATGGTTGAGATAAGCATCATGAGCCCCAGCCTTTTGGCAAAAATTTGCGCAATATAAGGCGGTATGGTAAGTAGTGCAATGACAAGTATTAGCCCCACCACGCGTATCGTAGCCACCACGCAAAGCGCCATCATACAAACTAGCAGATAGTGAAAAAAAGTGGTATTTACCCCGCGAAGTTTTGCAAACTCCGCGTCAAAGCTGATCGCCACAAACTGGCGGTAAAAAAGTGCGATGAGCGCCAAAAACAAGAGGTCTAAAACGCTCATAAAGATAATATCTGTGCCACTAACTGCAAGGATCGAGCCAAAAAGATAGCTCATAAGATCAGCGTTATAGCCAGGTGTGAGATCGATGAAAATAATGCCAATCGCCATGCCAATCGCCCAAATAGCGCCTATTACGGAGTCGATGTTTGTCTTATCTTTTAGCGTGATCGTGGCGATGATGAGCGCTAGAAGCAGCGAAAATATGCTCGCTCCAAAAAGTGGCTCGAGTGAGAAGAAAAACGCAAGTCCTATGCCGCCATATGCGCCGTGTGCGATGCCTCCAGCGATGAAAGTCATCTTGTTTATCACCACAAGCGAGCCTATCATGCCGCATATTATGCTTACTAAAATGCTCGCCCAAAAGGCATTTTGCATAAAATTTAACTCTAAAATTTCACTCATTTTCTCTCTTTAAAATTTAAAAATATTGCTCTTTGTTTTTTCGCAGCCACACTCGCCAAGTGCGATCTCGACATCACAAAAATGGCTGTGCGTTCTAGCTAGATGCTCGATAAATTCCCTCTTTGCAAGGTTTTCATGTGTTTTGTGAATGTGTAAATTTTTACTCACGTAAGCGATCTTTGTAGCATAATTTAGCACGATATTTAGGTCGTGACTGACTAAAACTACGCCCACGCCATTTGCGTTTATGCCCTTTAAAATTTCATAAATTTCAGCCTGCCCTTTTGTGTCGATGCTTGCCGTTGGCTCATCTAAGATGAGCACTTTTGCGTTTGCGCAAAGCGCTCTAGCGATATAGACGCGCTGCCTTTGACCGCCACTTAGCTCGCCGATCCTTGCGTTTGCAAACTCCCTCATACCAACTTTCTCAAGGGCACTTAGTGCTAGGGCTTTTTCATCTTTTGAGTAAAAGCCAAAGATTTTTTTATCGATTAGCCCCATCAAAACAACTTCTAGAACCATCATCGGAAAGCTTTGATTTGAGAGGAAATTTTGCGGCACGTAGCCTATAAATTTACTAACCTCGCTTGGCTCTTTACCAAAGAGTTTTATCTCGCCACTTTGAGGCTTAAGCAGACCCAAAATGAGCTTTAAAAGCGTGCTTTTGCCCCCGCCATTTGGGCCAATTATCGCTAAAAACTCATCGCTACTATACTCTAAGTTAATATCCTCTAAAACGACTTGCTTATCGTAGCTAAAGTTTAAATTTCTAATTTTTATAATATCTTTCAAAACAGACTCTTTTGCGTAAATGTCGTGACAAAAATGAAAAGTCCAAGCCAAAGCATGATGCCAAGGGCTGCAAATTCTGCGTAGATTTTAAACTTTTTTAGCTTAATGTTTGTGCTGATCTTTGAGCCAAAAACTGCCGCTACAAATATCACCACACTCATGCCAAGCGCCATAAATACGCCGCTTATCACGCCTGCAAAGTAGCTACCTATCTCATTTGCCAGCACAAAGACTAGTATCGTGCCTGGACAGGGCACAAGAGCTGCAGCGGCCGCTACTAGCCACTCCTCTTTGCTCTTTGGCTTTTTAGCTGAGCAAATTTGACAGCCGCACTCGCTTTTAAATTTTGTATTTTTACTCAAATTTTGGCTTAAATTTGATCTAAAAATATAAAATTTAGTCTCATTTTTGTTTGAAAGGTAAAATTTGATCTTTTTAACGAGCATAAAAATCGCCACAAAAAAGATCACAACTCCAGAAAACGCAGTCGTTATGCTAGCAGTGTCCTTTGTGAGGTCGCTGCTTACTTCACGAAGCAGCAAAAAGCTAGCAAAGACAAAGACAAATGCGCCCACAACGTGCAAAAAGCCGATCTTTAGCGCAAATAAAAACGCCCTTTTGTAGCTGCCACCAGTTGCGGCAAAATATGAGCTTGTTAGCACCTTGCCATGGCCTGCTCCAGCAGCGTGCAAGAAGCCATAGCCAAATGAGATAAGTGCCAAAAATAGCAGCGCAAGCGGACTTTTGTAATCCACGCTTCTTAAAATTTGCTTTAGCCTATCAAGCAAGCTTAGGCTAGTTTTTGAGACGATGTCAAATTTCGCCTCATCGATCTTATCTATCTGGCTTAAATTCTCATCGCTCGCGCCTACTACTGGCTCTTTTAGCAGCTCTTTAAGCGCTGGCTTCTCGTTGTGAGCTTTGGCTGCTTCTTTGCTTGAAAATGTAAAAAATATCAAATTTGAGTTTGAATTTGGTATCGCCCAGAAGCTTTTACCCACCAAAAATGCGTTATTTTGCGTAAATTTGAAGTTAAAATAGCCCTCCTTGTCCTCCATATCAACCGACACGACAAGTCCCTCAGCGATCACTAAATTTGTCTTAAAACTCACGTCAAATTTAAGCCTGCCCTCGTCAAAATAGAGCTTGTATTCGTTTAAATTTGGCTCTATTTTAGTGGCGTTTTCATCCTTGTAATAGTACTCAATGTCCGTCAAATAGTGCCTTGGCACGAGGTAGTCTAGTAAATTTAAGCGGATCTTTCTAAGCTCTTTTTCATCTATCTTTTCATCTTGATTGAGGTCAAAATTTTGCTTCATAAGATCTGAGAAATTTTGCGAAAAGGTCCAAGTAAAGGCTATCTGCGTGATGTTATTTTCGTGTGCGACAAATTTCGCACTAACGTGAGCTGTTGGGCTATAAAGCGAGCATAGAGCACACCCGAAAGCATTTATCGCTAGTAGGCAAATGACGATCAGGCGTGCTAACATTTTTATAGACTTTTTGCGAAAATTTCAGCCGTTTTTTTCATCTCGGCTAGCCAGTTTTCAGGCAGTTGGTCTATCATGACGACCTTTGAGCCAGTCTCTTTTGCGATCAAATTTGCAGCCTTTGTTGGAAATTGTGGAGCCACGAAAATGACCTTTACACCGTGCTCTTTGGCTTCTTCTATAAGCTCTTTTAGCTCAGCTGGCTTTGGCTCTTTGCCCTCTATCTCGATGGCGATTTGCTCTAAGTTATAGCGCTTTGCAAAGTAGCCCCAAGATGGGTGATATACGATAAATTCGCGAGTTTTGACATCTTTTAGCTCGTTTTTGATAAAGCTATCAAGCTCGTCAAGACTAGCTTTAAATTTAGCCAAATTCTCCTCATAAAGCTTTGCATTTTGCGGGAATTTCTCTATTAGCGCCTTTGCGATGTTATCAGCTTGTGTTTTTACCAAGATAGGGTCAAGCCAGATGTGCGGATCAAGGCCGTCGTGGTGGTGATGATGGTGCTCGCCCTCGTGGTCATGATGCTCATGCTTATGCTCACCCTCGTGCTTATGCTCGTGGTGCTCTTCATGTTCATGCTCCTCGCTCATAGCGATCTTTTCGATGCCTTCCTGCGTCTTTACGATGCGTAAATTTTTAAACGTCTTTGAGAAGCGATCAAGCCACGCGTCTTCAAACTCGATGCCGATAGCAAAGTAAAGCTCGCTCTTTTCAAGCTCCTTCATCTGCTTTGGCTTTGGCTCATAGGTGTGCGGATCAGCGCCTTTGCCAACCATCGCATTTACGCTAAGCGTATCTCCAGCGATCTGCTCGACGAAAAATTTCGTTGGCAGTATGCTAGTAGTTACAACCGGCTTTGCAAAAAGAGACAAAGCACAAACAGCTAAAAAAACGATAATTTTTCTCATTATCTCTCCTTTAAAAATAATTGCGAAGTTTAGCAAAATGCAACTTGGTTGCAACTTAAAAAGCGAAAGCCTAAATTTAGCCTTTTCTTTTAAATATAGTTTAAATCTTTTAGCGTTAATATACAAAAAATGAAAAGGGCAAAGATGAACGCGAGAAATTTCTTAGAAGAGCACAATATCAAGGCTACGACGCTTCGCATAAAGCTTGTTGAAATTTTACAAAACGCCAAGGCGCCACTAAGCTACGATGAAATTTTAGAGAGCCTTGACGCAAACAAGACGACCTTTTATAGAAGTATGGAAATTTTCGAAAAAGAAAATCTCGTGATAAAAACTGAAAACAACCACAAGAGCTACTACGAGCTAGCAAATGAAGCCAAAGCCTACTTCATCTGCGACGTCTGCCACAAGGTGACAAACATCGACATGCCACACCTAAGCGTCGCTAAAAATATAAAAAGCGCCGTGATAAAGGGCATTTGCGACGAGTGCGGTCACGAGTAAAGCGCGATGATCTGTGCTGGGATAGCTTTTGGGCGGTTTGTCTTTAGATCGATATAGACAAATTCCGTCTTGCCAGTTGCTATTAGCTCGCCATCTTTTTTAAACTCAAAATATCTGCTCGAAGTGGCCTTGCCATCGGCCTGCGTGTAGGTGTGAATTTCTATCTTGTCCATCAGCTTTGCGCTTTTTATATATTTTGCTTCATTTTTTCTAATGAGCCAAATTTCTCCCCTTTTATACTGCGCCTCGACCGTGTCGCCAACAGCGGCAGAGTGGGCAAATGCGGCCTCTTGCATAAGCGTGAAATAATAGACATTATTCATATGTCCGTGCATGTCGATGGCTTGTGGCGGGATGATGACGCGATATATAAAATCTCTCATTTTTGACCTTTTTTGCTAAAATTATAACCAAAAAGAGGAGCTAAAATGCAAAATTTATGGGATAAAAAGGCGTCAAACTACCAAAGATTTGACGGCAAGATCAGCGCTATCCAGCAGCAAATTTATGGCAAAGCCTTGGCTTGGGGGATAGACTTTAACGGCAAAGAAATTTTAGATATAGGCTGTGGCACAGGTGTTTGGACTATATTTTTATCAAAAACGGCTAAGCATATAACTGGCATCGATAGCTCAGAAAAGATGATAGAAATTTTAAACGAGGACGCAAAGAGATTTGGCGTGACAAATTTAACCAGCGAGGTTTGCTCGTGGAGAGAATTTAAGCCAGCAAGGCACTTTGATATCGCCATTTGCACGATGAGCCCGGCCATTGCGAGCGATGAAGATTTTGCTAAATTTCAAAACTGCGCCAAGCAAAAGCTCTATCTTGGCTGGGACAAGCCTAGAAGCTCAGATCTACTTGAGCCATTTTTTGAAAAATTTGGCCGCGTGCTCTCTCAAAAAAACGTCGTAGATAGGCTTGAAGCGTGGCTAAATGAGCAAGGCATCGCTTATAAGAGTCAAATTTTAAACGAAACTAGGATCGCTAGACGAAGCGTGCAAGAAGCAGCTGAAAATATCTGCTGGCACCTTGAGATAAATGGGGCTAAAAACTACGATGAAAAGGCGGTTTTAGCGATGTTAAAAGAGAGATTTGACGGCGAGTTTATAGATGAAAAGATAGACTCTCAAATGAAGCTTTTTGTCTTTTAGAGCTTAAATTTAGAGCAAATTTGCTTACCAAATTCGCTAAAAATGACACCAAAGATGATGAGCATGGCTCCAAAAATTTGCCAGATGATAAGTATCTCGCCTGCAAAAAAGTAGCCAATGAGCCCTGCAGAGACTGGCTCTAGGCAGAAAAACAAGGCCGCCTTGCTAGCGGTCGTATATCTTTGAGCGATAGTTTGCACAAAGTAGCAAAATATGGTGCCAATCACCGTCGTGATAAATATCGCTATGAAAAATTCCCTATCAAAATTTGGCACGATACTGCCCTGAAAAAGCGCAAAAACAAACGAGAGCAGGGCATTTGTGAGAAAGACCACAAAGACTAGCAGATAAAGCTCGCTCTTTCTTACAAAGTGGCCATTTAGTGTCGTGTAAAGTGCGTAAAATATGGCGCAGATCAAAGCCAAAGCCTCTCCAGCCCCAAGTGCGAGCGTGGCGCCACTTAAGAGCCAAAGCCCAAAAATAGCGACGAGTGCGCCTAAAATTGCAAAAATACTTATATTATTTTTAAAAAACACCGCCGCCATAAAAGGGACTATCACACACTCAAGCCCCGTGATAAAGGCGACGCTCGAGCTAAATGTGAGCTTTAGGGCGTAAGTTTGCGTTGCAAATGACAAAAAGAGCACCGCACCAAGGATAAGCCCGTAGATGACGCTTTTTTTGTCAAATTTCTTAGTAAATTTAAGCGCAACAAAGCCCATAAAGATAGCCGAGAGAAAAAACCGGCAAAAAAGCATGACAAAGACGCCATTTGTCTTTAGTGCGTTTGCCATGGGTAAAAACGTAGCGCCCCAAACGATGGAAACTACGATAAGAGCGATGTCAGCTCTGTTTTGAGCGCTTAAATTTCTCATTTAAATATAGAGTCTAGCACCTTTTTGCCGCTATCTAGGCTAAAGCCGCCTCTTAGCCCCTTTTCCTTCTCGCTCATCACGTTAAATAGCCCATCTAGCGTCTTTCTCGTGATGTAGGCGTTTAGATCCTCGCCATCATCTGGCACATATTCGCCAGCACCTAAATTTTTAGCTAGGCTCTTTACTGATTTTATCGTTTCGTTGTTTTTTGCTGAGTTGCCGATGAAAGAATTTAACCCATTATAGGCAGTCGCAAAGCTATTATCACTCATCATTTTCTCAATTATCGGCGTAAATACCGCCTTTAGCTTTTTGCTAGAGCTTTCCTGCAGATACTTTGTAACGCTGTCGCTACCGCCGTTAAAGAGCTTTTTGACGTCTGCCTCGCTCATATTTTTTATGCTCTCGCTAAAAATTTCAGCAGCCTTTGGCACGGCCGTGGTCGCAGCGTTGTTTATCGACTTGCTAAGGTCTTGCGCCCACTTTTCGCCGCCCACTTTTTTGGCTAAATTTGACGCCATCTCAAGGCTTTTTGGAAGCGGGATTTTAGCTGTGGCGTTGTTCATAAAGCCCTCTTTTGAAAGCTCGCTAACAGCAGCATTTAGCGCCTCACTAACTAGACTTTTGTAGTCGCCGCTTGATGCATGAGTGGCGATTTTGACACCTTTATTTATCATATCGTCCATGCTTGCGGCTTGTAAATTTAAAACAAGCGCGCCACAAAGAATAACAAGTGATCTTTTCATCTTCTCTCCTTTTTTAAATTTAAAGCAAAATCATACAAAAAATATCTAAACGCTTAAAATAAATTTAATATTTTTGCACTAAAATTCACCCTTTTTTGAGGGGAATTTATGCAGCTTTTACTTCTTAGCTTCGCTCTTAGCATGGATAGCGCAGCGCTAAATATGGCAAACGGCGCAAGGTATAAAAGTCTTGCCCTTGGCAAAATTTTATTTATAGCCTTCATGCTTGGCTTTTTTCAGTTTCTCATGCCGCTTCTTGGCTATTTTCTAGGCATTAGCTTTGCTAAATTTATAAGCTCTATCGATCACTTCATCGCATTTTTTATACTATGTTTTCTTGGTTTTAAAATGCTAAAAGAGGCCTGTAGTAGCGAGGCTGGCGACTCTTTGGGCATGGATATTAAGACCATTTTTATAGGCGCATTTGCCACGAGCATCGACGCATTTGCCGTTGGCGTCACGCTTAGCTTTGAAGCGGTTAATGTATTTGAGAGTGCGCTCATCATCGGCGTAGTCTGCTTTGTGCTAAGCCTAGCCGCCTTTTACATCGGTAAATTTATGGGTGAAATTTTAGAGAAAAAGGCGCTATTTTTGGGCGGAGCGATACTTATATTTCTAGGCTTTAAAATCCTCATCACCCACCTGTTAGAAGAGGGAGTGCTCTAAATTTCTATCTCTATGCCAACTGGGCAGTGGTCGCTGCCAGTGATCTCTGGCAAGATGAAGGCGTCTTTTAGCCTATCTTTTAGCCCCTGCGAGATAAAGAAATAATCAATCCTCCAGCCGACGTTTTTCGCCCTTGCATTAAAGCGGTAGCTCCACCATGAGTAAGCGTCCGCAACGTCGCCATTTACGGCTCTAAATGTATCTATAAAGCCGCTTTTTAGCACCTCATCTATCCACGCGCGCTCGATAGGCAAAAAGCCCGAAGTCTTGGCATTTGCCTTTGGATTTTTCAGGTCGATCTCGCGGTGAGCGGTATTTACGTCGCCGCAAAATATCACCTCTTTGCCGCTTTTTACTAGCTCTTTGCAGTAAGCTAGAAATTTCTCGTAAAAGTCCATCTTGTAAGCTAGCCTCTCGTCGTCCTTTTGGCCGTTTGGAAAGTAGATGTTAAAAAGCACGATATCGCCAAATCTATGCTCCAAAACTCGCCCCTCCGTATCGTCAAAAAAGGCCGCTTTTTGCGTTTGCACGTCAAATTTAGCCAGGCTCATCACGCCAGAATAGCCAGCCCTTGCGCCTGAATTTACACTGATATCTTTAAAGCCAAGATTGTAAATTTCTTTTGGCACGTCGTCCTCTTTGACTTTGATCTCTTGCAGTCCCAAAAAATCAGGCCTAACCTCATCAAGCCAAGCAAAGCCCTCTTTTGCCACGACTGCACGCAGCCCATTTACGTTCCAGCTAATAAGTTTCAAATTTCATCCTTTTTTTAATTATAATTATGCCAAAAATCACAAAAAGGAAAGTTATGAGAAACCAGCCAACGTATAAATTTTTTAAAAATTTTGGCTACGCAAGAGAGGGTTTGGCTGAAATTTTTAAAAACGAGAAGAGCTTTCGCATAGAAATTTGTATATTTTTGGTAGCTACGATCTCACTATTTTTTTGGAAATTTGACCTTATTTTTAACCTATTTTTGATCTTTAGCATGGCATTTGTGCTAGTTTGCGAGTGCCTAAACTCAAGCCTAGAGCGAGTGACTGATCTTGCGAGCCCAGACTATCATGCCCTAGCAAAAGCGGCAAAGGACGCTGGAAGTGCGGCCGTGATGATCGCAAATTTCTTATGTGGCGCGCTTTGGTGCGTGGCGATAGGATATAAAATTTGGGGCTAGAAAAAGAAATTTACAAAGCGCTTCTTGGCGAGAAAAAGGTAGAGATCATAAATTTACTTTGCGAGCTAAGCGATGAAAATGGCTTTATCGTGCTTAAAATTTCAGAAATTTGCGAGAAGCTAAATGTGAGCAAACCAACCGTGATAAGCACGTTTAAGCTGCTTGAAGAGAAGAAAATTTTTGAGCGGGTAAAAAACGGGGTTTATAGATTTAAAAATTTATAGTGGCAAGCAAATGCCTGCCACTACTTGTTTTAGCCTATAGTTTCAGCAGCGATCATACCAAATGTCAAGCAATCAGTTATCGCAACTGATCCTAGACGGCTGGCTCCGTGAACGCCACCTGTGATCTCGCCAGCTGCATATAAATTTGGTATAGGCATAGCTGTTTGAGAGTTCATGACTTGGGCTTTTGTGTTGATATTTAGGCCACCCATTGTGTGGTGAACTTTTGGCGTGCCACGCTCTGCGTAAAACGGCGGGACTGAGATATCAATGCCCTTTGTCGTAGTCGCAGCAACTGGTTTGCCAAAGTCCTCATCAACGCCTTTTTTGACAAATTCGTTGTATCTTGCGACTGTTTTTTTGAGCTCATCAACTGGGATCTTATACTCAGCTGCCAAAGCATCGAGTGTGTCAAATTTCTTGCAAATTCCAGCTGCGATAGCCTTTTCATAGTGAGCTGGAAGCATGTGAGGAAGGGCTCTTGAGTCGCAGAAGTTGATAGGGAAGTTTTTATCGTCTTCGCCCTTTTCGTGGATGACTTTAAACATCGCTTCAGTTCTTGTCCTGCGGTCTGCAAGCTCGTTCATATAGCGTTTGCCAGTTCTTGGATTGACTGAAATTCCAAACGGAAAAGAGCCATTTACGTTAAACATAGATCCAACGCCAAAGCCTGTCTCGTCAGCACATCCCCAAGGGCCGTATTGGATCCAGCTTGGCTGAACTGGATAAGCACCAGCTCTAAATGCCGCTAAAAGCGCGCCTGCTGTTGAGCCTGGTTGGTTTGTTGAGTCTGTCTCAGGTGTGATCCTTGGATCTTGAAGGCGTCTAAAAATTTTATCCCTACAAAAGCCACCAGCTGCTAGTACGACGCCTTTTTTGGCTTTTATATATTTTGTATCGCCACCTTTGTTTTCGACATCGTCACTCATCAAATTGCCATCAAATTTGTAGTTTTCTCTGACGATGACACCCACAACTGCGCCCTTGTCGTCAAAGACGAAATCATCAAATTTTGTCCTTTTTTTGATCGATGCGCCCTCTAACTTTTCAAATGTCGCAGTCATAGGGAGCACGATGCCAGCGCCGCTGCCGACCTCTGTTTGAAGACTTCTTGGCACTGAGTGACCGCCTGCGTGAGTGATCTGGTCGATATATTTTGCACCACAATCAAGTGTGAGTTTGTATGCATCTTGCGCTCTCTCGCCGATCTTTGCCAAAAGATCAACGTGGTTGATGCCGCGACCTGCTTTCAAACAGTCTTTGATAAACAGCTCGGTGCTATCTTTGATGCCAGCTTTCTTTTGCATGTCGCTATTTGGAACGGCAAAAATTCCGCCATTGATGACAGAGTTGCCACCTGTGCGGCCCATTTTTTCGATCAGAACGACTTTGTTGCCTTTTTTGGCTGATGTCACGCCAGCTGCAAGAGCCGCAAAGCCTGAGCCGATGATGACTACGTCATACTCCTCGTCCCATTTGACATCTTTTTCGTTCATTGGTGTGGCCATTAAATTTGTTGCGCCCATGCCTAGTGCCGTAGCACCGATAGCGCTAAATTTGACAAAATCTCTTCTAGATAAACCTGAATTTTTCATGCTCTCTCCTTTGAAGTAAGATATTCACTAACTAGATTATACGATTTTTTTATTAAAATAGCCTAATTAATTTTTTAAATTAAATTTTATTAAAGCTAAGTGCGAATAGAGCGTAGTTTGGTAATATTTATTGACACTATTTTTATCCAAATTTGACTTTGGATTGACGTAAAATAGGCATTTAAAGTAAATTTAGCATAAAGTTTAGAAATTTAAATTTTAAAATTTGCCAGAAATGAATATGAATTAAATTTTTTATAGATCAATTTTTTTAGATTTTTGGGAGGATTTTCTTTTATAGCTTAATAAAAAATATTAGTTTAAAGGAAAATCGGAGCAAATTTGCTCCGAAAATTATTTAACACCAACTATTATTTGAGTTGCTTTAATGATAGCAGTTACTTTGTCGCCTACTTTTAAAGCTAAATTTTGAACTGACTCTCTTGTGATGATAGCTGAAATTTTGCTGCCATTTGCGTCGATGATAACCTCAGCATTTACAGCGCCGTCTTTTATCTCGCTAACAACGCCTTTGATTTGGTTTGTTGCGCTAAGTTTTATGCTGTCATCTTTTGAAACGATAACGCTTGAAGCCTTGAATAAAAATATAGCTTTTTTGCCAACTTTAAGATCAAGAGCTTTCTCACTATCAACCGTAATAGTTGCTTTTAGCACCTCACCACCTGCGATTTTACCAGCTATTAGCGAATTTACCGCGCCTGTTCTTACTTCTGATATCTCAACGCTTAGTTGATTTCTTGCACTTAGTGACATATTTTTCCTTTTTATGATTTAAATTGTTTTGACATTGTAAAGTAATACTTTTAATGCAAACTTAAAATTGTTATATGAAATTTTATAATATCAAAAATTAAAATTTAAAACTTCTCAAACGCTAAAATAACGCTATTTATAAGGTCAAATTTACAAAAATAATTTAAATAATTTTTTCAAATAAATATTACTAAAATATTACCTTTACCTTATTTTTATAAAATTTGACTCTAAATTTTAAATTTAAACAAGAGAAATTTATAAATTTGAGTTTAGAAATAATAGAAGTTAGGGTGTTTAAATGCCAGCTTCAAGCATAGCTTCAGCTTGATAGTGAGTGATGAGCGGCTCTATGATCTCGTCAAATAGCCCCGCTGCCATGATAGCATCAAGGCGGTAAAGAGTTAAATTGATGCGGTGATCACTTATGCGGTTTTGTGGGTAGTTATAAGTTCTTATCCTGCCTGAGCGGTCTCCAGTGCCTACTTGGCTCTTTCGCTCACTAGTCTCTTTTGCAAGCCTCTCTTGCTCTTGCATCTCGTAAAGTCTAGCTTTTAGCACCTTCATCGCAGCTTCTTTATTCTTGTGCTGGCTCTTGCCATCTTGGTTTGTCACAACAAGTCCTGTTGGTATGTGCGTGATCCTAACGGCACTATCGGTTGTATTGACCGACTGGCCGCCGTGGCCTGAGCTTCTCATAACATCAACTCTTATATCATTTGGATTGATCTCGATCTCGCTATCTTCGACCTCTGGCATGATAGCCACAGTCACAGCCGAGGTGTGCACCCTGCCCTGACTCTCAGTCTCTGGCACACGCTGAACCCTATGTGTGCCACCTTCAAATTTTAGCCTAGAGTAAGCGCCTTTGCCCTTTATGAGCACGATGATCTCTTTAAAGCCGCCAGTGTTGCCCTCGCTTTGGCTAACGATCTCAAATTTATATCCACGAAGCTCTGCATATCTGATGTAAGCGTTAAAAAGATCTCCAACAAATAGTGCAGCCTCGTCACCACCAGTACCTGCGCGAATTTCTAAAAATATATTTTTATCATCGTTTGGATCTTTTGGGAGAAGTAAAATTTTAATCTCTTCTTCAAGCTTCTCTCTTGAAATTTCTAAATTTTTAAGCTCATCTTTTGCAAGCTCGCCAAGCTCAGAATCCTCAAGTAAGGCTTTATTCTCTTCGATGTCGTTTAGAATTTGTAGATATTTTTTTGCAGCAGTTGCGACTGGTTCGATAGATGATTGCTCTTTTGAGAGCTTTGTCATCTTTTCGATATCGTTTGCTATATTTGGATCGCTTAGAAGCGTAGAAATTTCATCATAGCGATCCAAAAATGGATGAAGTTTATCAGCAAACATTAAAATTTAATAGATTAAGCAGCTTTTAGAGTATTTACTAATTGAGCAAGGCGACTAACGCGACGAGCAGCAGTTTGTTTCTTCAAAAAGCCTCTACTTACGAAGCTGTGGATGCTTTTGTTAGCAACTTTTAAAGCTTCATTTGCAGCATTTAGATCTTTAGCTTCTACAGCTACACGCACTGCTTTTGTGATATTTTTAAGTCTAGTGCGGTAAAATCTGTTTCTCTCTGTTCTTTTTATAGTTTGTCTAGCTCTTTTTTCAGCAGATTTATGGTTTGCCATAATATACCTTTTTTGATAATTTTAGTCCGTGATTATATGAAAAATATATTTAATTGTAACTGAATTTAAGTCTGCTTTAAAACAAATAAAATTTTAGATTTTAAATTTGATAATTTCTGATAAAATAGCACCATTTTATAATAAAAAGGATAAATTGATGAAACTTTTTGGAACAGACGGAGTTCGTGGTAAGGCTGGCGAAAAGCTTTCAGCTCAAACATCTATGCGCCTTGCAATGGCTGCTGGAATTTACTTTAGAAAGACCTCAGCGACAAATGTGATTTTGGTTGGAAAAGATACTAGAAAAAGTGGCTATATGATCGAAACCGCCATCGTTGCAGGACTAACTGCAGTTGGCTACAACGTCCTTCAAATAGGCCCTATGCCAACGCCTGCGATCGCATTTTTAACAGAAAATATGCGCTGTGACGCTGGCATAATGATAAGCGCCTCACACAACCCATACTACGATAACGGCATCAAATTTTTTGACAGCTTTGGCAACAAGCTTGATGAGACGATAGAGGCCGAGATAGAAAAAATCTTCTACGACGACGAGCTCATCGCAAATGCCCAAAAGACGATGACAGAGATCGGCGCAAACAAGAGGATCGACGATGTTATCGGCAGATATATCGTCCAGATCAAAAATTCATTCCCAAAAGAGCTAAATTTAAAGAATTTACGAGTAGTTTTAGATGTGGCAAACGGAGCTGCTTATAAGGTCGCACCAACTGTATTTAGCGAGCTTGGAGCTGATGTCATCGTCATAAACAATGAGCCAAATGGTAGCAACATCAACCAAAACTGCGGCGCACTTCACCCAGAAGATCTAGCAAGCGAGGTAAAAAGGCTTCGTGCTGACATCGGCTTTGCATTTGACGGCGATGCTGATAGACTTGTCGTTGTCGATGAAAATGGCGAAGTTGTGCATGGCGACGCGATACTTGGCTCACTAGCAGCATTTTTGCACGAGCAAAAGGCGCTAAAAGGTGGAGCCATCGTGGCTACAGTAATGAGTAACGCCGCGCTTGATGACTATCTAAAAGCTCACAAGATCAAGCTACTTCGCTCAAACGTAGGCGATAAATACGTGCTTGAGATGATGAAAGAAAATGGCATAAATTTTGGTGGCGAGCAAAGCGGTCACGTCATATTTAACGACTACGCCAAGACTGGCGACGGCCTTGTTACTTCGATGCAAGTTGTAGCAATGATGCTTAAAAAAGGCAAAAAAGCTAGTGAAATTTTTGGTGAGTTAAAGCCGTATCCGCAAATTTTACTAAATTTAAAGATCACAGAGAAAAAGCCGCTTGATAAGATAGAGGGGCTAAAAGAGCTTGAGGCTAGCCTTGCAAAAGAGGGCATAAGATCGCTCTTTAGATACTCTGGCACTGAAAATTTGATCAGACTTTTGCTTGAAGGTAAAAATCAAACTTTAGTTGAAAAACGCATGGATGAAGTTGAGAAATTTTTCGTAAAAGCCCTAAATGCGTAAAAGCTTAGTTAAATTTTTCATCGCGTTTTTTCTCATTTTTATCGTTGATCAAGCGATAAAGATGATATTTATAGATGGTTTTTCGTGGGAGGGCGAGTTTTTCTCGCTAGTTCTTACATATAATAAGGGCGTTGCATTTTCGATGTTTGCCTTTTTAAATGAGTGGCTTAAATTTATCCAGATCGCCCTCATTTTAGGCGTTTTTGTCTATCTAGTCGTTGAAAAAAAACTGCTTTGCTCGCATGCCATTTGGCTTGGAGCTTTGTTAGGAGCTGGTAGCTCAAATATCACAGATAGATTTATCCATGGCGGCGTCGTGGATTATGTCTTTTGGCATAAGTGGTTTAACTTTGCAGTCTTTAACTTCGCTGATGTGATGATCGATCTTTGCGTCGTGATGATACTTTGGCAAAGTTTTAGAAAAAGGAGAGAGAGTGGGAAATAATATCTACGTCGCATACGCGCTTTGGCTACTTACTGGCTGGCTTGGAGCGCATAGAATTTACCTTGGTAAATTTATCACTGGTTTTTTGATGATGGGGTTATTTTTCGTTGGCTCATCGTTAGCTGTAATTCTAATTGGCTACTTATTTTTGGCTATTTGGGGCATTTGGTGGATAATCGATGCATTTTTGGTTGGCGCTTATGTCGAGAAAAATTTACAAAAGGCCGAGCTAAAAGAGAGAGTAAAACTAAAAGATAAAGAAGATGACTTAAAAAGGCTTTACGAGCTTTTTGAGAGTGGTGCGATCAGCAAGGCTGAATTTGAAGCTAGAAAAGAGATACTTTTTAGATAAGGAGACGTTATGGCAGAATATTATCTTTACTTAAAATACCTCCACTATTTGTTTTTCATCTCGTGGATGGCAGTGCTGTTTTATCAGCCAAGGCTCTACGTTTATCACGTAGAAAATATGGACAAGCCAGACTTTGTAAAAGTGGTTGAGGTGATGGAGTACAAGATGTATCACTACATCGGCTGGGTAGCACTCATTGGTTCATTTGTCACTGGCATTTTGATACTTATCGCGATGCCTGATCTTATAAAAACTGGTCACATCCATGTCAAAATTTTAGTTGTCATCTTAATGGCTATCTATCACCTAGACCTTGGACGCTACATGAAGCAGCTCAAAGAGAAACGCTGTAACAAAAGTGGCATCTTCTTTAGAGCTTACAACGAAGTGCCAACTATCGCGATGCTCATCATCATCTGGGTCATGATAGTAAATCCATTTTAAAGGAATTTGATGAAGAAATTTTTAGCATTTATCGCTTTGCCAGCGCTCTTGCTCGCGGCTACTCAGTATTTTGAGCCAATGCAGATAAAATTTGACAACAGACTCTACTCGCTAGTAAGCTCAGCCAAGCCTGTGCCAAATTTATTCACGCAGGAGTACTTGCTCCCTGGTGAGAAACTAGATAGTTTTAGCTATATGCTCTCGCTAAATACCCTTAAATTTGACGCTACGCCAGAGCAAGCAGTCGAGCAAAAGATAAATGATCTAAAAGAGCTAAAGGCAAAAGGGCTAAAAGTAGCTTATAAAAAGGGCTCGCTAGCAAATGAAATTTATCTTGATATCACGATATTTTCAAATTTAAATGGCACTCCAACGGCCGAGCACTCGATATATCGCTACACCAAACAAGGCGGAAATTTAGTCCTTTTTACCATTCAAAGGCGTGCTTATAAAAAAGAGGGCATTCAAAGATTTGCTACAAATTTCACGATCGAGTCGCAAGATTTTAGCAAAAAAGCCCTAGCCACACCTTTCCCACAGATCGTTAGCAAATAAAGAAATTTGAGTGTAAATTTAGCCTTTGCACTCAAATTTTAAAACCAGACTTAACAAATTTATCTAAAAATAAAACGAATAGTTATATGATAAGAAAAACTCAAAAAGGATAGCCTATGATACATAAAATTCTTATCGCAAATCGTGGTGAGATCGCAGTTAGGATAGTCAGAGCTTGTAGGGATTTACACATCCAAAGCGTAGGAATTTACACAGCGCCAGACAGCGAGTGCTTGCATGTAAGGATAGCTGATGAGGCCTATCAAGTGGGTGAAGATCCGATCAAAGGCTATCTTGACGCCAAAGCGATCGTAAAGCTCGCTAAGGAGTGTGGGGCTGATGCGATACACCCAGGATACGGCTTTTTAAGCGAAAACTACGAATTTGCAAAGGCAGTTGAGGATGCTGGGCTCATTTTCATCGGTCCAAAGGCTGAAGTCATCAAGAAAATGGGCGATAAAAACATCGCTAGATATCTGATGAAGAAAAACGGCATACCGATAGTGCCAGGTACTGAAAAGCTAAATGATGAGAGCATGGATGCCATAAAAGAGCACGCTAGGCGCATCGGCTATCCAGTCATCTTAAAAGCAAGCGGTGGTGGTGGTGGCCGCGGCATCAGGGAGGTCTGGCAAGAAGAAGATATGCAAGATGCCTTTGAGTCGTGCACCAGAGAGGCAAAAGCATACTTTAACAACGACGAAGTTTTTATGGAGAAGCTTGTCGTCAATCCTCGCCACATCGAGTTTCAAATTTTAGGCGACAACTACGGCAACATCATCCACCTTTGCGAGCGTGACTGCTCTATCCAAAGGCGCCACCAAAAGATCATCGAGATCGCACCTTGCCCATCGATCAGTGAAAATTTAAGAAAGATCATGGGTGTGACCGCAGTGGCTGCTGCAAAGGCTGTGGGCTACTCAAACGTAGGAACGATCGAGTTTTTGCTAGATGACTACAATAACTTTTACTTCATGGAGATGAATACTCGTATCCAAGTGGAGCACGGCATCACTGAAGAGATCACAGGACATGATCTTGTCGTTAGGCAGATAAGGATCGCAGCTGGTGAAATTTTAGAGATCGAGCAAAGCGACATCAAGCCGCGCGGCTACGCGATAGAAGCAAGGATCACGGCTGAGAATGTCTGGGAGAATTTCATCCCAGCACCAGGCACGATCGAGGGCTACTACCCAGCTCTTGGCCCATCTGTGCGCGTCGATAGCCACGTCTATAAGGACTACACCATACCGCCATTTTACGACTCTTTGATAGCAAAGCTGATCGTAAAAGCGACCGACTACGATCTTGCGGTAAATAAGCTTGAAAGAGCACTTGAAGAATTTACCATCGAGGGCGTGCGAACGATCATCCCATTTTTGCTAACGATCAGCAAGAGTAAGGAATTTAGAAGGGGATTTTTCGATACTAGCTACGTTGAGAAAAACTTAAAAACTATCCTTGAAAACACCTATGATGATATGAACAAAGAGCCAAACGACGACCTAGAAGAGGTAATTGTAGAGGCGATAAAAAGATATAAAAAGAAGAGATAAATTTATCTAATTGCGGCTTTGGCGATCAATTCGCCAAGGCTAAATTTCCGCGCAAACTGCGTAAATTTTAGCTCCGTCATTTGCCACAGCATAGAGCCTGCCACCGCTTACTAGCATGATCTGATCTGCACTAAGGCTAAATTTCTCAAACTCTATCTCTTCTAATAGCAAGCCATCTTTGGCGCTTATCAAAACTGGCTTATTTTTACGGTTCGCGAGCAAAATTTGACCTTTGATCCAAACAAAATGCTCCGTGCCGCTGGTTTTAAACTTAAACACCACTTCGCCACTTTTTGCATCCACGCCGTATAGATCTCCGCCCTTGCCAGCGGTGCCAAAGTAAAGCACTCCCTCACGCAGGCAAACTGGCGTATAGAGATATGCGCCAAGCTTTAGCCGCCAGATGGTTTTGCCTATCATTGCGCCCTGCTCTTTGGGCGGCACACTTGCGTTTAAATTTTCATCTTTTGCTTCGCTTTTGAACTCTGCGCTGTCCAAAATTTCTTTGCACTCCATCATAAATGGCGAACTCATTCGCACGCAAAAACCATCAAATTCATACGTTTTAGCGTCGTTATATATCTCTTTTACGGGCTCATTAGCAACGCCAAGCTCGCTCATCAGCCCGTCACTTATCTTTATAAGCTTTGCTGGGGAGTTTATGTAGCCCTTGTAGTATCTAGTATTTAGCACGAAGTAGCCATTTTCTGGGTAGCAAAGTGCGTCGCTGGCTATGAAAATTTCGCTTTGTTTGTAGGCAAGCGTTGATCTTTTATGCTCGCTAAAGTCGCGTGAAAATGTATCTAGTAGCACGTAGTTTGGCGTTAGCTTTTGAGCTATCTCTAGCTCGCTAGGCACCCCAAAAGCAAAATGCACAAATGCAATGCGCTCACCCATCTCGTAAATGCCAGTTACACCGTGCCCACGAAACTCCACGCCAGGCATATCAAGAGGATATGATCTAACCACGCTAGCTCCTTAAATTTATGGCGATTATAACCCAAATTTCAAAGCACACTGGGTTAAATTTGATAAAATTTGCCAAAATTTAGCAAATTTAAGGACCGATATGTTTTTAAAACTAGATGAGATCGCCAAAAAACTAGATCAAATTTTCTTGCCGCTAGAGCAAGAGGGTATGACTGGTATGAGACTTTTGCCGCAAAAGGACGCTTCGGCGTTTATGCAAGCGCAAAAGAGCCTTGGCGTAAATTTTCCAGCTAAATTTACAGAGCTTTTAAGTAAATTTGATCTTGGAGGGTTTGAAATTTGCAATGTCAGCTTTGGCTCTAGAGGTGACTACGCAAGCGAGCTAGTGCGCCTAAACAGCGTAGATGAGTTTGGTGGCAAATGGTGGCAGGGCAAGGAGAGGCCAGCAAATTTGATAGTTTTTGCCGTGGGAGATCCTTGGATATTTTTGCTTGATTGTACGAGTGGTGCGGTCTATGCGTGGCTGCTTGGAGATGAGGAGCTTTGCAGCAGGCACGTTGCGAGTGACTTTGAAAAATTTTTCATAGCGCTTGCTAGTATCTATATAACAAGACTAAATGGCGAAACCATGCCATCATCCGAGCAAATCCTAAATTTTGTCCAAGCAGACGACGCGGCACTTGATTTTTGGCAAGAGATGGCGCAAATTTAGTAAATTTAGGCTCACTCTAGCCAAATCCTCTTTTATAAATTTATCCCAACAAATGATGCAAAAACCACTTTTTATAAATTTAGTTTCGATATGTAACACTAATTGCCCAAAATAAAAATATTAAAATATCTTTAAATAAAAATTTTTTCTAGCCGAGTTAATATTTAACTACAAAAAAAGGAAAAAGGAGCAAAAATGAGCGAGTACATCGAACAAACGATGGAGTGGATAAAGAAGACCAACCCAGGTCAAGGCGTCTTTGTCCAAGCTGCGACTGAGGTTTTAAACAGCCTAGAGCCGCTTATCAAAAGAGAGAGCAAGTACCAAAAACACGCGATCCTAGAGCGCATCGTCATCCCTGAGCGCACGGTGATCTTTCGCGTCACATACACAGGCGATGATGGCAGACCAAAGGTAAATAACGGCTACCGCGTGCAGTTTAACTCAGCTGTTGGCCCATACAAGGGCGGTCTAAGGCTCCACCCAAGCGTCGATCTTGGCGTGCTAAAATTTCTTGGATTTGAGCAAATTTTCAAAAACTCGCTCACTGGCGTAAATATCGGCGGCGCAAAAGGTGGCAGCACCTTTGATCCAAAGGGCAAGAGCGAGGGTGAGATAATGCGATTTTGCCAGGCATTTATGAGCGAGCTATATCGCCACATCGGCAACACCGTGGATGTGCCAGCAGGCGATATCGGCGTGGGCGCTAGAGAGATCGGCTATATGTTTGGCCAGTATAAAAAGCTAACTGGCAGGTTTGATGGCATCCTAACTGGCAAAGGGCTAAACTGGGGCGGCAGCCTAGCGCGCACAGAGGCTACTGGATACGGACTAGTATATTTCACTCAAAACATGCTAAAAAAAGCTGGACTTGATCTAGAGGGCAAAAAATGCAGCGTCAGTGGTAGCGGAAATGTCGCCATCTACACAGTCGAAAAGCTCTATCAAGCAGGCGCACTACCTATCACCGTCTCTGACTCAAACGGATATGTCTATGACGCTGAGGGCATCGATCTAGCGGTGCTTAAAGAGCTAAAAGAAGTGAGACGCGCTCGCCTTAGCGAATACACCAAATTTAGACCAAATGCAAAATATGTAAGCGTGAGCGAATACAAAGAGGGTAGAAACGGCGTCTGGGACGTGCCATGCGACGGAGCCTTCCCATGTGCGACACAAAACGAGCTTCACCTAGCTGATATAAAAGTGCTTTACGCAAATGGCTGCCGCTTCGTGGCTGAGGGCGCAAACATGCCAAGCACACTTGATGCGATAAATTTCATGCTTGCACAAAAAGACTTTCACTTTGCTCCAGCAAAAGCAGCAAACGCTGGCGGCGTGGGCACAAGTGGCCTTGAGATGATGCAAAATGCTGGCATGACTTCGTGGAGCTTCGAGGAGGTCGATCGCAGACTTCATGGCATCATGAATCACATCTTTGAACTAAGCTACGAAACAAGTAAAGAGTTTGGCGATGAGGGCAACCTAGTGCTTGGCTCAAATATCGCTGGCTTTAGAAAAGTGGCTGACGCGATGATAGATCAAGGATATGTGTAGGCCAATTTCGCTCCGTAAATTTACGTCCAAGTTAAATTTGGGCGTAAATCGATACGAGGTAGGCTATGGTTTTTAGCCAAAATAGAATTTGCCTTTTATATGGCAAATTTTACTAGCAAGCTATCAAATTTACGCTAGTTTGAAGCATTTATGCCGTGTATATAGAGCGTTTTTTTTAATAAATTTGCACTGGTATGATAGATGTGAATTTGAAGCTTGGCTAAATTTCAGTAGGGTGGCTAGCAGATCGCTATTTTTAGAGCTTTTTATAGAAATTTTGTCAAAAGAGCTAATATAGTGGCAAATGGTGGTGCGGTCTATGCATGACTACTTGGCGATGAAGAAATTTGCAGCAAATGCGTTGCGAGCGAAAAATTTCATGGCACTTGCAACTTCGACGTAGTAAGGCTAAATAATAAAGTCCTACTACCAACCGAGCAAATCCTAAATTTTGTCCAAGCAGACGACAAAGAGTTTCATTTTTGGCAAGAGATAGTTAAATTTTATAAATTTAAGCCACATCTAAATTTCTCTTATCAAATTTTAAAAACAAAAGCAGTCAAAAACCTTTGCAAAAAGCATTTTAAAACGATAAAAACTGCTCGCATTTTTATAAGAAAAACCAAATTTAACTTATTAAATTTAGCCAGCTATTAAGCAAATTTGGACTAAAACACTCATACAAGCATATAAAAAACGAAATTTAAAACTCACAAGAAGTTTTTAGGCACAGCACTTTTGCGAGTGATAGCAAAGCGAATAAATCCCAGCAAGTAAAAATCAAAATTTACTAAATTTAAGCCACGTCTAAATTCATCCTACAAAATTTAACCGCAAGCCACATCAGCCCATCAAACGCCCCCAGCGAAAATTTAGAAAATATAAAAATGATAGAATTTTTGAAAATAGTTATTTGTGAGTTTTTGTATTAAAAATTTAATGAAAAAGAGCAAGCCCTAGCCTGCTCTTTGTGAGATTTTAACCCTTTTTTGGAGTTACAAGCATATTTACATAACGACCTTCTATTATAGGCTCTTTGTCGCGGTCAGCCTCATCTTTGATCATCTCCCAGACCTTCTCAAGCATGGCTACGCCAGCCTCTGGGGTGCTCATCTCGCGACCCTTTAAAAATACACGAAATTTAACGTGTTTGCCATCTTGCAAAAACTCGCTTGCGTGTTTAACCTTATAGTTTATATCGTTTTGGGCGATCTTGACAGAGAGTTTTATCTCTTTTATCTCGATGGTTTTTTGCTTTTTCTTAGCCTCTTTTTGCTTTTTCTCTTGCTGATAGCGGAATTTACCATAGTCCATTATCTTGCAAACTGGCGGCTTCGCGTCTGGCGCTATAAGCACTAGATCAAGCCCAAGCTTGTTTGAGATCTCTAAAGCCTCATCTCTTGAGATGACACCGTACGCCGTGCCATCATCCCCTACACATCTTACCTCTCTCGCCCTTATATCTTCGTTGAGCAATACTTCATTTTCCTTACTCAAAAATGTACCTCACTAAGTTTCTCCTTCGTTAAATTTATAAATTCCGCCAAGCTCATATCGCTCTGCGTCCTAGCCTGTCTGTCGCGCAATGCAACGCTTTTGTTCGCTACTTCGTTGTCTCCTAGCACGACTATCATAGGCACCCTTTGTTTTTCTGCCGTTCTTATTCTTTTATTTAAACTCTCATTTTTACTTGCGATCTCGCTATCGACGTTGATCTTTCTTAGCTCGCGTGAAATTTCTTTTGCGTAGTCTAAATGCGCGTCGCTAATAGGCACGATGACGACTTGCGTTGGCGCTATGAAAAATGGCAACTCACCAGCAGTGTGCTCAAGTAAAATTCCTATAAATCTCTCAAAACTGCCAAGCAAGGCTCTGTGAAGCATTACAGGGCGCTGTCTTTCGTTATTTGCATCGATGTAGCCTAGATCAAAGCGCTCTGGCAAGTTAAAATCGACTTGTATCGTGCCGCACTGCCACTTTCTCTTAAGCGCGTCAGTTATCTTAATGTCGATCTTTGGTCCATAAAATGCGCCGCCGCCCTCGTCGATGCCGTATTTAAAGCCATTTTCATCAAGAGCTTCTTTTAGTGCTTTTGTAGCAGTTTCCCAAATTTCATCGCCACCGATCGCTTTGGCTGGCTTGGTTGATATCTCCATCTCATAGTGGAAACCAAAATTTTCCATTATCGTGCCAGCAAATTTTAAAATTTCTAAGATATTTTCTTTGATCTGGCTTGGCATACAAAAGATATGTGAGTCATCTTGTGCAAATTCGCGAACTCTGAAAAGTCCGTGAAGCACGCCGCTTTTCTCATGGCGGTGAACGACGCCGTATTCAAAAAATTTAAGCGGGAGATCGCGGTAAGAGCGGATGTCACTTTGATAAACTTTGATGTGACCAACGCAGTTCATCGGCTTGATGCCATACTCTGTCTCATCGATCGTTGTAAAGTACATATTTTCTTTGTAGTTTGCGTAGTGGCCGCTTCTTCTCCACACATCAGCCTTTAAAAGCTCAGGACCACGCACTGGCTCGTAGCCGCGGTCGCGGTGAGCTTTGTATAGAAGTTGCTCTAGTTTTGATCTTAAGCGTCCGCCATTTGGTAGCCAGATAGGCAAACCACCACCCACTTCTTCATCAAATGTAAATAGCTTCATCTCGACGCCAAGCTTTCTGTGATCGCGCTTTTTAGCCTCTTCGATGATGCGGATGTGCTCTTTTAGGCTCTCTTTGTCTGCGTAAGCTGTGCCGTAAATTCTAGTTAGCATCTCACGGCTCTCATCACCGCCAAGATACGCCCCAGCCACGCGTGTAAGCTTGAAAAATCTTAAAAATTTAGTATTTGGTAGGTGTGGTCCGCGGCAAAGGTCCTCAAAATCGCCTTGTGCGTAGCTACTCACTTCGCCATCTGGAATTCTTTTTAAGACCTCTTGTTTTAGATCGTCGTTTTTAAATTTCTCACTCATATTAGCTTTGGTTGAGCAAGTTTTAACTATGTCAAATTTCTTCTCAGCAAGCTCTTTCATCTTATCTTCGATCGCTGCTAGATCGCTCTCGCCTAGCTTCGTGCCCTCATCATCAACTCTAAAATCATAATAAAATCCATCTTCTACATTTGGTCCGACAAAGAATTTCGCCTTTGGATAGAGTGATTTGATAGCTTGTGCCATTAGGTGCGCACAGGAGTGTCTGATAACGTGTAGTGCCTCTTTTGAGTTGTCGAAATAGACAGGCTCAGCACTACTCTCACGCCCTGCGATACTTTGAGTATCGACTATTTCGCCATTTAGTTTGTATGCGATGATATCGCTCATTGTTTTTCCTTATATCAAATTGTCTTTTTTACGATAAAAGAACGATTAAGGATTTTATCAAAATGGGCTTTAAGCTAAACTTAATATTTGCTAAGCAAATTTTTATAAATTCTTTTTAAATTTAGTAAAATTTGAGTCAAAATTTTTGGATTTTAAAATATATTTTTTTATATATAAAGATAAATATCCCTAAAATATGCGTATTTTATCTATATACTTTATTATATTTTAAGATTACCACTGATAATATTTGCTCCTGAAATGAATTTAGCAATTTCTCGTCTTTGCATTACTTAAATTCATTTTTCTCCCGACTAATTTAGTGCTAGGAAGTGGTTAGCCTAGCACTTTTTTCTTTTGCAAATTTAACAAGCATCGGCTTTACTATCCTGGCGTAGTCTTTTGCGTTTAAGATGAGCGATCTATCAAGAAGCCCCGCATTAAAGGCGATCTCCTCGTTTCGCTCTAGCAAACTCTCATCCACAACAAGGTGTAAATTTTTATGAAAACTAAATGGCGGAACCGAGCCAAATACGCAATCAGCCAAGGCCGTAACCTCCTCTGGGCTAGCAAGGCTTGCTTTTTTACCATCAAATTTTTGTGCAAGCGCGTCAAGATCAGCCTGCTCGTCCGCTGGTAAGACCGCTAGCAAGTAAATTTTACCAGCCTTCATCACTGGCCTTTCGTCATCTAGCAAGTAGCCTTCAAGCACATTTTCATCTTTAAAAATTTCTCTAAATTTCGCTTCATCTACGCCCTTTATAGAGCATACCAGCGCCTTTGCGCCCTGGCTCATCTTCGTGCCCCTTATATTCGCAACCTCCTCTGAAGTTCTCGCGCTCTCATGCTCTATCACTCTAAATTTAGCTCCATTTTTGCTAAGAAGGTCGTGGATTTTATTAAAAATTTGCTCTGACACAGCTCTTTCCTTTGGATAAATTTAGTTAAAATTATACCGCTAAAACCAAAAAAGGGCAGGAAAATGCAGATAAATTTAGACGACGTAAAGATCGAGCCAAGCTGGAAAGAGGTGCTAAAAGATGAGTTTTTGAGTGAAAATTTTGCACGCATCAAAGAGAATTTCTTAAAAGCAAAGAGCGCTGGCGTCGTCTATCCACCAAGCGGGCTTATATTTAACGCATTTAATCTAACTCCATTTCACGCCGTAAAAGTCGTCATCCTAGGCCAAGACCCATATCACGGTGCAAATCAAGCCATGGGACTAAGCTTTTCAGTGCCAAGTGGCGTGAGAGTGCCGCCAAGCCTTGTGAATATTTATAAAGAAATTTACGCCGATCTTGGCATAAAAGAGCCAAATAGTGGCGATCTTACAAAGTGGGCAAAGCAAGGCGTGCTTTTATTAAATTCAACTTTAAGCGTAAGTGCTGGAGCGGCAAATTCTCACGCTAGCTTTGGCTGGCAGGGCTTTACAGACGCCGTCATAAGAAAGATTAGCCAAAATTTACAAAACGTAGTTTTTATGCTCTGGGGCAACCCAGCCAAGGCAAAAGCGCCGCTAATAGACGCCAGCAAGCACCTCATCTTGGAAGCAGCCCATCCAAGTCCGCTAGCTCGCGGGGCGTTTTTTGGCTGCAGGCACTTTTCAAAGGCAAATATCTACCTAGCAAACCACGGCAAAACGCCCATCGAGTGGGACTTAAACGCTCAAATTTGAGCTATTTTTTAAGCTCAACAAGAAGCTTATTTACCTTTTCAAGCTCGCTTTTGCAAAATTTCTCATCGTTATTTTGCATTATCATCGCCTCTTGGCCGCTTTGCCTTTGCTTAAACTCATCAAATTTAAGCTCAAAAAGCCTTAGCGCCTTCTCATCACCCGCAAGCTTCTTGCTCTCTTTGGCGTAAAGCTCGTCAAGATAGAGCCTACTTTGCTTGACATACTCCTTGCAAACCTCGCTTGCACCAAATAAATTTACGCCCAGCAAAAGGGCAAAAATTAGAGATTTTTTCATATTTTTCCTTGAAATTTTTGCGTTATACTAGCCTTTAAGCACTTAAATTTTAAAATATTTTGCAAAAAAAGGATGAAAAATGAGACGAAAAGATAGAGAACTAAGTCCTGACGAGGCGCTTGAGATCATCGATAACTGCGAATACAGCGTGATCTCATGCGTGGATGATGAGGGAGAAATTTTTAGCGTGCCTATCTCGCCAGTTAGAGTTGGTGAGAGCATTTTTGTGCATGGAGCGAGCGCTGGTAGCAAGGCAAAGCTGCTTCAAAATGGGCGAAAAGTGGAGTTTGTCTGCGTGAGCTTCAACAAGGTCCCGCATCTAAATGATAGCGAGCTAGAAATGATAAAAGACGATGGCAAGGCGCTTGGCGGCAAGGTCTTTACGACTGAGTACAAAAGCGCCATCGCAAAAACGAGAGCCTACGAAGTGACAGATGATGCCAAAAGATATGAAATTTTAAAAATCCTCAGCCAAAAATACACCGCCTACGCGATGAGCACCTTTGACGTGGCGGCCGAGTATGGGCTAAAAAACATGAAAATTTACGAGCTAAAGATAGAGAGTCTTAGCGCAAAGGCCAAAATTTTGCCAAAAGCGGTAAAGGAGTAAATTTGAGCTCACTTGCACTGATGTTTAGACCAAAAAACTTGGATGAAATTTGCGGACAAAAGGCGGTTAAAGCGGCCTTTTTAAAATTTATAGCCACAAGCAAGATACCGCACTCCATATTTTATGGTCCAGCAGGCTGTGGCAAGACGAGCTTTGCAAGAGCCGTGGCAAATGGGGCAAACTATGACTTTTACGAGTTTGACGGCGGAAATTTAAAGATAGATGACTTTCGCAAAATTTTAAAAAACTACGAAAACGCCCTAAATAAGCCACTCTTTTTCATAGACGAGATCCACCGCCTAAGCAAAACCCAGCAAGAAGCGCTGCTCATCCCCATGGAAAACTACAAAGCCCTAGTCATCGGCGCTAGCACGGAAAATCCCTTTTTCACCCTAAGCTCAGGCATAAGAAGCCGCTCGATGCTCTTTGAGTTTAGGCCGCTTAGCAGTGGCGATTTTGAGGAGCTTCTTGGCAAGATAAGAGAGCAAATTTCATTTAGCATTGACGAAGAAGCAAAAGAGTATCTTTTTAAAAGTAGCGGCGGCGACGCAAGAGCTATGCTAAATTTATTAGAATTTGCCGTCACGCTTGATGAAAATGTGAGCATAGAAAATTTAAAAACACTTCGCCAAAACACCCTAAAAGAGGGGGCAAAAGAGGACGACACGCACTACGAGCTAGCAAGCGCTTTTATAAAAAGCCTACGTGGAAGCGACGAAAACGCCGTCATCTACTATCTCGCAAGGCTCATAGACTCTGGTGAGAGCGCGGACTTCATCGCTAGAAGGATGGCGATATTTGCCAGCGAAGACATCGGCAACGCAAACCCAAATGCGCTAAATTTAGCCGCAAGCACGCTTAGCATCGTAAAAGAGATAGGCTTCCCAGAGGCTAGGATCATACTGGCTCAGTGCGCCGTCTATCTAGCTAGCTCGCCAAAGTCAAACTCTAGCTACAACGCGATAAATGCCGCCCTAAGATACGTGCAAAGCGAAGAAATTTTAAAAATCCCGCCATATCTAAAAAATCACACAAAAGAGAGCAAAGACTACCTTTATCCGCATGATTTTGGCGGCTGGGTCGAGCAAAAATACCTAGAAAAACCGCTCGTTTTTTACAAAAGCAAGGGCATAGGCTTTGAAAAAACGCTAAATGAGTGGCTAGAAAAGATAAGGTCAAAGGGCTAAATTTAGACTTTACTCTTTTGAAATTTAAAAAGGTACGCGCATGGTCGAGCAAAATTTAGAATATATCGCAAATTTAAAGATAAAAGATGTGCCGTGGGAGAGACTAAGCTGCAGTTACGGCACGGCGGAGCTTTTTGCACAAATTTTAAACACACTTATAAAGTCTGTGAAAAAGTCTAAATTTGATGAAAAAGAGCTTAATGATCTGCTTGATGAGATAGTGGCTCAGTGCGAGTATCAAGAGACTTTTTGGCACGCAACGCCCTTTGCGCTCGTTTTTCTAGTGCGAATTTATAAAAGTGCACTAAGCGAACAAGGCGAGGCAGCTAAATTTATCTCACGTAAGCTTGAAGTGTTTTTTAAGCTTATGCTTGAAATTTGCGAAAAAGTAGAGCAGATGGAGCATGCAAAGCCACTTGCAAAGATGGAGCAAATGCTAGAGCCAAAGTATCTTAAGATCATCGAGCAAGACGAGCTAAGCTATGACGATAGGCTATTTTACAGCTTTTACTACTACTCAAGCATGGTTTTGCAGGGTGCTTTTGTAAAAATTTAGCTCGGCCATGATTTTTTAGTAGTTAATTTAAATTTTATATTTTTTCAAATATACTTCTCAAATCCAAATCAATCACGAAAGTTAAAAAATGTCTACAAATTTTGCTGAAATTTTAAATAACTGCGTTGAAAGTATAAATTCATTTCTTTGGGGTCCATACTTCCTTATCGCCCTACTTTGCGGCACTGGACTATTTTTCACCATTAGACTTGGCTTTGTTCAAATTTTTAAATTTAAAATGGGTTTAGGCAAGCTTTTTGGAAATTTCTCACTTCACGGCGAGGCTGCTGGCAAGGCTGGTATGAGCTCGTTTCAAGCAGTCGCAACGGCGATCGCGGCGCAAGTTGGCACTGGCAACCTAGTAGGCGCGACGACAGCTCTTATCATGGGCGGTCCTGGAGCCATATTTTGGATGTGGTGCGCAGCATTTTTAGGCATGGCTACAAATTTCGCTGAAATTTGTCTAGCTCAAATTTACCGCACCAAAGATGACAGCGGCCACACAATAGGCGGTCCAGCGTTTTACATAAGCCGCGGATTAAAGGGCAAATGGGCTAAATTTCTAGCTGGATTTTTCGCTATCGCTATCATCATCGCACTTGGTTTTATCGGCAACATGGTTCAAGCAAACTCCATATCAGACGGCTTTAGCGGCGCTTTTGGCATACCGCAGTGGATAACAGGGGCGTTTTTAGCTCTCATTTGCGCGCTAATTTTCATAGGTGGCGTAAAGGCGATCGCAAGGGTCGCTGAAAAGATCGTGCCGCTAATGGCGCTACTTTACATCATCGTTGGCGTGGTTATCATCGCTTTAAATTTTCACCAAATCCCAGAGGCGATCTCACTAATCTTTAGAGCTGCATTTAACCCTTCGGCTGCTTGGGGCGGTGCAACTGGCGCTAGCATCGCAGCTGCTATGAGATACGGCATCGCAAGGGGACTTTTTAGCAACGAAGCTGGCATGGGCTCAACTCCACACGCACACGCTGCCGCAAACGTCAAACACCCAGTCGATCAAGCTGTTCTTGGCATAATGAGCGTCTTTATAGACACCTTTGTCATCCTAAATATAACCGTTTTTGTGGTGCTTACTGCAAATGTCATCAGCTTTGAAAACGGCAAGGCGGTCTTTACAGGCATCACCTTGGTGCAAGAGGCGTTTTCATCGCACATCTTTGGCAAAACTGGCGGTTATAGCTTCGTGGCGATCTGCCTATTTTTCTTTGCATTTACGACCATACTTGGCTGGTACTACTTTGCTGAGATCAACGTGCGCTACCTTTTTGGCGCAAAGGCGGTTAAAATTTTTAAAATTTTAGTTGTTGTTTTTGTCTTTTTAGGCAGCTTGCAAAAGGTCGATTTTGTCTGGAGTTTAGCTGATATGTTTAACGGCCTTATGGTTGTGCCAAATTTGATCGCCATTATCCTTCTAAGCCCAGTTGTAGCCAAACTTTTAAAAGATCACGATGCTGGCAAAGAGTACGACGTAAAAGAGTATTTGAAGTAAATTTAAAAGCGTGTGGAGAGAGCCTCTCCACATTAATTTTATGTTTTATAGGTGGTCAGTTGGAGCTAGGTATATAGGCTCTGTCGGTAAATAAAACGTTGATGCTTGAGGTTCTGCGTATTTATTACCAGCTTCATCTACTGATGAGGCTTGAACTGTGTATTTAATAGAATTTTCACTATCCAACATTTGACTTTCAACTTCCCAGCTGCCATCAGCTTTAGCTTTGGTCTTTAATTCTTCAACTATATGACCTTCTGAAGTGTTATTATCCGCTATCCTAATAACCAAATTTATATCAGCGAATGGCTCAGCCTTACCTTCGATAGTTGGTGAGAAGTCGTATTGTTTATTAATATCATACATCGTTTGGCTACCTTGTGTTAAGTCGGCAAAATCATCAGTAGATATTTTTGTGATAGACAAGGTGCTATTGTCTGTATCAACAGTTATCTCTTGTGTGCTTGTAGCTTTTAGCTCTTCGCCGTTTGCAGCTACTTTGCTAGCTTCGATAGTAAATTTATGATCTCCATCAGCTAAAGGCGAAGTTTGTGTGTATGACCAGTTTCCGTCTGCATCGGTAGTTGTCGTGCCAAGTAGCGGTGCATTTTCACCTTCACCATCAAATATGCTTATAGTAGCGTTTGAAGTAGCCTTACCAACTAAAGTTGGAGTGTTATCATTTGTGATATGCAGACCTGTTCTTTGTGAATTTTCATGCTCTAAGATATTGCCCTCGATGTCAAGGTTGCTGCCTACTGCCTGATCTGTATTACCAGTCACTACGTTATCATCAACTGCTGTGACAGATACCTCTAGCGTCTGTGGCAATATATTGTTATATGCATTATCTATCGCAGCTGCAAGTGTATCAAGACTAAAGCCCTCCTCGCTTGCGCTACCGCTTACATTTGTAAAAGCCTCTGCGCTAGCATTTGCTTGAGAGCTTAGATCGCCAAAATTTGCATTTACGTTTGAGTAGTGACCGCCATTTGCAAAGCCAGCAGCGCCAAGGCTCACGCCATTCGAGCTTACTCCACCTGCTGATTGAGTGCCGCCAGCTGCAGTCTCTTCAAGATCAGAGATATTTTTACCATTTAATAATTGCTCTTGTAGCGATGCTATCTCTTTGCCAGTCTCATCGCTAGCATTTTCATTTTGAGTTTGCGCAGCCTGCACCTCAACTTTTACGCCATCTTGCTCTTTTATGACCTCATTGTCATAGATCACGTCGCCTGCTTTTAGAGTTCTTTCATTTCCATTAGCGTCTATAGCGACAATGGCATCCGTGCCGATTATTGATTTTATTAGTCCTTTAACTTTACTCATAACATTTCCTTTTTATGTTTTTAGTTTTTATGCTGCAATTATAAGTAAATATTTTAGTTCTTTGCTATTGTACTTTGGTACAGTTGTGACATTTTAGAAATGTGAAGTTGTAAATTTTTGAGTTAAATTTAGTAAAAATTTACAGTATTTTAGGGATTTAGTTTAAAATTTAAAAATGGTAGAGTTACAAAAAAATATTTTTAAATTTTATTTTTTGGATTTTTGTGTTTTGGAGAATTTGATATAAGAATGGTGGCCCCGAATGGACTCGAACCATCGACCACTACCATGTCAAGGTAGTGCTCTACCAACTGAGCTACGGGACCAAAGATTTGGGATTATATTTTATTTTCCATTTTATTTAGCTTAATTGCCATTTTCTTTAAAATTCAACTTCATAAAACTAGTCTATATTTTAATACTCTAAAATATTATTAATGCAGATTTAATCAAGCAAGGACTATAATTTCATAAAAATAAGTTTAAGCAAAAATATTAGTTTTTCATTGAAATTTGATGTTTATAAAATCTTAATAGAAAGGAAAAGGGTATGAATAAGCTTAAATTCATCGCTATTTTTGCCTGTTTATTTTCGCTTCATCTCTTTGGTGCCGATATGCCAAAGGGCGATCTAAACGTCACAAAAGTAGCAGTCTCTGATGAGCTAAGAGCCAAGTATAAGATCAAACCTCATCACGAACATCTAAGCTTTGACTGCATTGATTGTCACCAAAACCAAGGCGATGATCCTAGCAAATTTAAAGCGATCGGCGACGCTGGCTGCCTATCCTGTCATAAGAGTAAAAAGCTCTTAGCTCAAAGGCTAAAATTTATGGATACTCTAAAGGCAAATCCTCACAACTCTGTTCACGATGGTCCGACTTTGTACTGCGACGAGTGCCACAACGAGCACAAACCGTCTACAAACATGTGCTCTGAGTGTCATGAACACGAGGTGCCACAATGGATGAATGGAGTAACACCATGAAAATTTCAAAAAAATTACTAGCGCTTATAATCTTCATAAGCGGAATTGTTGGATTTTTAGTCGTTCTGCCAGTTCATTACGCACTTGATGAGACAAGTGGGGATAAATTCTGCGTAGTTTGCCACGAGATGGACCCTATGGTCATCGCCTATAACGACGACATCCACAGCGGCAAGGGCAAAACTGGCATCAAAGCAAAATGCGTGGATTGTCACATACCACATGACAACATCGCAAAATACGCCCTAACAAAGGCGAAAAATGGCATTTTAGAGGGCTGGGTGCATTTCTTTGGCGATCCTAATGCAATCGACTGGCACAAAAACCTCAAAAATCGCGAGCATTTTGTCTTTGACAACGGCTGCACAAGCTGCCACACAAACGTGATAGACAGCAACAGCACTTCAGCGCAAGCTCAAAAGATGCATGCTCACTACAAAAAGCTTCTTGGCACTCCTAAAGAGCTAAAATGTGTAAGCTGCCACTACGACGCAGGTCACGGCGCTGGCTTTAGAAACTATCTTGAGTACTGGAAGCCAACATATAAAATTTATGATAAAAAAATGATCGAAAAGAGGATCGAAACTAAGCAAAAATTCTTCAAAGATGAGTACAAACCTACAAAAGAAGAAGAGGAATTTATAAAACAAAAGGCTGAAAAAGACGCTAAAAAACCAGCTGGCGGTGGCATGGCTGGCTGATAAAGAATATCTTGTTGCTCTTAATCGACTTTTGGCAAAATATCATCCTAAATGCATCGCTTTACCGCTTTGGGTTTAGGATGATCCAGCTCAAAAGTGTCAACGAAGTCATCAAAGACTTTGAGTGTGGCAACAGATACGATCTTTATGTTTTTGACGTAAAGGCTAGAAATTTAAACCTTGATCTGGTTAAATTTATAAGAGATAGCCAAAACATCACTCCCATTATGCTTTTGCTAGATGTTAGTGTCCCTAGCGTTTTTAAGAGGATTTACTACGCTATGTGAGTGACTTTATCATCAAGCCATTTTGTCCTGAAGAGTTTTTATTTCACGCCTTTAGCTTTGCAAGGTGCTTTTAGGCTCTAAATTTGAGCTAAAAAATGGCCTAGTCTTTGACAAAGACTCCCTTTGCATAAGAAAAGAGGACGATGTCATCTACCTTGGCAAAAAAGAGAGCCAGCTACTTGAAATTTTATGCAAAAACTCGCCCCACGTCATCACCTACGACGAGATAGATCATCACCTATACAAAAACGAGACATTATCTCAAGACCGCATAAGATCGCTCGTGCGAGAGATCAGAGCTAAGATACCAACTATTTGCCTAAAAACCGTGTGAGGCACTGGATATAAGGTGGAGTGAGTGGATTTTGCATCAGGAAATTTAAAAATCTCTAGTTTTTATCTCCAATAACTATACTTATAAGCTTTTTGTTCTGTTTATTTATATCAAATTTTTCTTCTGCAATTTTTCTACTTTCAATGCCCATTTGAATTATCATTTCTGGATTTTCTACAAAATAAATCATTTTTTGTGCTAACACATCACTATTGTATGGCGGCACTAAAAAGCCATTTAAACTATCCTTAACCGTTTCTCTACAACCAATAGTATCTGTTGTTATAACAGCCCTTCCTATTGCCATCGCCTCTTGTGTGCTTCTTGGCACACCCTCTCTATATGACGGTAAGACAAATACCGAACTATTTGCGATCCATTCTTTTATATTATTTACGTATCCTGGGAAAATGACAATTTCGTCATTAAGATAAGGTCTTAGCTCTTCTTTCTTTAATCCAAATGGATTATTTTCTTCAAAGCCACCTAATATATAAAAATTTATATCCTTATATTTATCTTTAACTATTTTTGCGGCTTCCAAATATTCAAAAATGCCCTTTTCTGCAAGCAATCTACCTATGAATATAAAATTAATAGGATCGCTTGTTGCTTTAGAGTATGAAAATTTATCCAAATCAACACCTATGCCACCCAGTATATTGACGCTTTTTACATTCATACTACAAGTATCTACTAACTCTTTTTTATCATCGTTATTCAAGAATATAAGTTCATTAAGAAGTGGCAAAGAAATTTTATATAGAAAAATCTGTATAGTCTTGATAATTTTTGCCTTTTTTGTTTGCCCATTTTTATGAGTAGTAAAAGCCCCGCCAAGTCCTTCTATCATACCAACTATTCGTGGCACTCTTGCTATTTTTGCAGCTAAGGTTGCAAAAATGACCGGCTTAACAAAAAAAGAAAAAACTACTTCTGGTCTATGCTTTCTAAATAGCCTAATCAAATCATATGTAGCAATGAGATCCTTAAATGGATTTAAACCTTTTGCATTTAAAGTATAGTCAAGCGGTATTGCACCAAGCGAGCTTATTTTTTCTCTACTTTTTTCATCGTAGTCACTAACTAAACAATAAACTTCATGCCCACTTGATACAAGCATTTTGATAAACTCTTTTCTAAAATTTATCATCGTAGAGGCGAGATTGCCAATAATAAAAATTTTCATAGCACCTCCAAAAAAAAGTTTTTATAAGGTTGCCAATAATGTATGGCATAGAAGGAGTAGTTATACCAAACATAAAATATTAAAAAATTTTCTATTATGATTAAAAATACTAAGGTAAATTTTAATTTTATCTCTAGTCTTTCTAGGAAAATACTAAAAATTACGATATCAAAAAAAATAAAATATAAACCGAGTCTATCTACTAAAGTAGATAAAAATATAGACAAAAACATAGCCACAACTATTAAAATAGATAGCTCATCGAATAATATATAATTTATATTATTTCTATTTTTTATATCTTTTCTCATAAATATGTATAAAATAAGTGGAATAATATGAATAGCAATCCTAATAAATCCACCTTTGGAATAGTGTATATCAGATAAATATAAAAATTTTATCTTGCTAATATATCCAGCAAAAATATCAAATTTAAAACATATCAATACAAGAACGATAAAAAATACTATGCCCATATAAACTTTTTTTATATCAACTTGTCTTAAATATAGCAATGGTAAAAATATCAGTAATATAGCAATCGACTTATGGAATAAACCACCAATCAAAATAAAAATCATGGATTTAAAGTTATGATTTCTTGCCATAAAGTACATCGCTACAAGGCCAAATCCTATCGCAACACTTTGTCTAGTATATCCCATGGCTACTATCGTAATACTATAAGGAAATGCGACAAGCAATCCAGCAAAAGGATATCTAAACCTAGTTACAATAAAGAAGAAACAGCTTAAAAATAAAAAAGCGCAGCATAAATTTACAAAAATGATCCCATATTGCGCAGAAATATTTTTCCCAATGAGGCTTAAAATTTCATATCCGAGATCAGCTCTTGCATCTTTATAAAACATTTCATATAAATAATAATTCCAGTCGCCACCAATCTCGTATCTTGCACCAATAAACAATATTAAGAATAGATAGAGCACAACTAATGCTATTTTGTTAAAGCGTAAAAATTTAGTCAGATCTAACACTAAAAATGTTGATATGTAAGCAAATATTACAAAATAAAGCAATAAATTTTCCTAATTATTTTTCAAAGAAAGAAAAATCCTTTTTGCAAAAACAAAAATTTGAGGACACCCCAAAAATACAGAACTGTATAAAATTTTGTAAACGAAATTTCTATTTATTTTAAAAACATATTTTATATGATTTGCCTCTGGACATATAGCATTTATATGCTTTTTAAAGTTGCTGTCCGAATAATCCAAAATAAACTTTAAAATTGCAGGGATATGATATTTAAAATATTCATCAAAAAGACCTCTCTGCAACAGGAAATTCCTTACGGCTTTGCTAAACTCAGCAAAGTCATCAAGAGCTTTTTTATTATTTGAAAAACTATTAGAAAGTGAGTTGGGATTCGTTCTGTAATGATAAAATGGCCTTGAAATGTGAGTAATTTTTTTTGCTTCATAAAAAAGCTGTAAACTTACAAAACTATCCTCACAATGCGAAAAATGTGGAAAATCAATATTTTTATAAAGCTCTCTTTTAACTAATTTATCGCACATAGAAACAGAAATCTCATGAGATAAAATAGCTTTTACAAATTCCAAATTTATCTTTGGATGATTCTTTGTATAAAAAAAACTTTTTATAACACTTTTTTTACTAAATTCTTTAATGTAGTCAAAACAAACGATATCTGCATCGCTTTTTCTAGCTTCATATATCAAAGAGCTTACCATATCTCTATCGACCCAGTCATCACTATCTATAAATAAGACATATTTGCCAATCGAAGCATCCAATCCATACTTTCTAGTAAGGCTTGACCCACTATTTTTTATATTATTGATAATTTTTATGTCATCTTTTCTATTTGGATATTTTTCTATCATATTCTCCAAAATTTTCATAGATTTATCTGGCGTGCAATCATTTACAAAAACATACTCTATATTGTCATAATCTTGCTCTAAAAGCGTAACTGCGCACTTTTCTATATATTTTTCCACATTATAAATGGGTACTATTATGGATACATCGTGGTCTTTCATTTGCTTATCTCTGCATTTTTCCAAAATTTTTAATAAGTCTTAAAACAAATAGGACAGTTTGTAAAAATTTGTTTTCACCCATCACCACTTGAACTCTATAAAATTCACAAAGAGTTCCTAATATATCAACACTACTGACTCCATCATTTGAAAATTTACCGACCACACTTTTTAGTATTTTTATCTGAGCTCCACAATTTGCAACAGTCAATACAAATAGCTGATCTGCCGCTATTGGAAATTTTCTAGAATAGTATCCAAACTTTTGATGGAGACTTGTACGATATATTGAGCCAACAGCATGCCCTGAAATATAGTGAAATTGTCCTTTAAGCCATTTTGGACCACTATTTGGCTCGATTTTGCCATTATTAGTATCGATATAAGCTGTTATTATGTCTACACCATCTTCTATAGCTTCCTTATAATTTTGAATAGCATTTGGATAAAGTTCATCATCGGCGCCAATAACAAGGTAGAATTCTCCGTTACAAGCCTTTATACCCCTATTTAAAGCGTCATAAATTCCGAAGTCCTCTTCAGATATAATTTTTATATTTATCCCATCGGTGCTTTTTAAAATTTCTAAAGTACTATCACTAGATGCTCCATCAGAAACAACCCACTCAAAATCTTTATCGACTTGCTCTTGCAGGCTTTTTATTACTCTAGGTAGGAATTTTTCTGCATTGTAGGTTGCGGTAATTACGCTAAGTTTAGTTGGTTTTTCATTGTAGTTTTTATAATAGATCTTTTTACTCATTATATAATACTTTTTAACATTATTGCTTTTGATTGAGTATTTTTTTATACAATTTAATGTACCTTTTAGTTACGATCTTACTATCAAATTCATTTAGAATCTTCTTTCTAGAATTTAAACACAATTCATTATACTTTGAAGTGTTTAAAACCCATTCTATTCCATCTGCAAAGTCTTTACAATCAAAAGGTTTTGCCAAATAACCATTAACCTTATGCACGCACATATCACTATTTCCACCTATATCAAATGCTACGACTGGTGTTGCGCAGGATAAACTTTCCATTATCGTATTAGATAAATTTTCTGATAAAGATGGGACAACTGATACGTTTGCAGAGTTATAAACAAGTTTAATACTTATATCATCATTTAACTGGCCCAAATATTTTATAGGGTATTTAAAAATATTATTTTCTTTTGGCATACATCCACCCATTACAAGCAAGAAAACATCATCCAATTTTAAACTATTAATTGCAATATTTAGTTCTCTAAAGCCTTTATTTGGATCGCTAGTGGCAGAACTTGCTGAGAATAGAATTATTTTTTTATTATTAGGTAAATTTAATATTTCTCTGGCTACGTTTTTTGGAATAGGCTTATACATAATAGTGTCAATTGGGTTTGGAATAATATTAATATTCTTGTTATGCAACAACATACTTTTCTTACAATTATTAGCAAGCCAGTTGCTTGGAGTCACTATATTCAATTTCAACTTTGAAAATATCTTCTTTTTTATATTGAATACTTTATTTGATAAATCATTATTTTTATCAGACCCCAAAACAGGACACTTTTTGCATTCACTTTCAAATTTTTTACATTCATATGGCAAATGACATCCTCCAGTAAAAAGCCAACTATCATGCATAGTCCATACTATAGGTTTTTTAATTTTTAATAAATCTTTTATATTTATCATCCCTCCATTAACCCAGTGAAAGTGAACTATGTCTGGATTTATCATATTTATTTGTTTAATCAGACCTGAGTTAAAAAAAGTATTATTTAGAGAAAATATCGTGCGAGTCCGATACTTGTAAAGTCTCACTCTAAGATGTTCATATTGTTGCCTAAATATTTTTTTTAGTTTATCTATCTTTCTTTCTGAAGACAAAATTCTAAAGTCATCACTTATTTTATTGTCAACTAAATAATAAGCATCTATGCCTTCATGCAGCAAACCACAATAAAGACGATTTGCAGCCTTTGCTGCTCCTCCATTATTTTCATTAGCATTTATTATTAAAATTTTCATATAGTAACTACTTTACTTCGTCTGATTCTGCCAATACTTTTTATATCAAAATTTTCAGTTAGCATGATCCTAGGGAGAGACTCCAAATGATCTATGTGATCTCTATATATCGTTCCAGCTCTTGTAGTTACCGCTGTTTTAAATCCCATACTTTTTACAATATCAAATTCTCTTTGGCCTATTTCAAATCTACTTCCGAAAGGATAAGCAAAATGCTCTATTTTTTTACTTATTTTTTCTTCTAAAAGGTTATTAGCCTCCATTATCTCAGTTTTTACTTCTTCAATTGTTAATTTATTTAAGGCATAATGATTTTTGGTATGTCCCGCAATCGTACACATATCATCTTTTGATAATTCAATAATTTGTTTCCAATCCATACAAAGCTCATCATTCTTGGCAAACCAGTCGACCTCATAATCACAAAAAAGATTGTTTAAAGAATTTAAAAAATCTTTTCTATCAAAAGATATAATTATTTCACGTAACCGCAAGAAAGTATCTTCTTTTTGCTCCTTCGTTTTACAGTTATAAATCTTTCCATTACCTAATTTTAAAGTCTTGTTTTTTAAGATTAAATCTTCTAACGCATACCACCATAAAATAGCCTTGTTTTGAGGAAAAGAGGTAGTAACATATACGGCAAAAGGTATATCGTATTTTTTAAAGATTGGGTAAGCTATTTCGTAATTATCCCTATAGCCATCATCCATAGTAAAAGCAATTTGTTTTTTTGTCTTATTACCTTCCTTTAGCATATTATATATATCATCCAAAGATATAAATTTATAGCCTTGTGATTTTAGATTAAAAATAAATTTTTCTAAGAATTCTGGTGAAATTTTCATGTTTTCATTTGGCCATAATTTAATTGAATCAAAATGACTCACTCTATGTAGCATAAAAATAGTTGCCATACCAGAAAAATAATTTTGAATCAATGGCATATCTGATAATAAATTTATTATAAATCTTCTCAATATTTATATCCAAAAACGTTAAGTTGTAAGTCCATATTTACATCTTTGCCATGATTTACAAATGGATGCCTTCTTTTTGTAATGCCTTCAGTATAATATCTAAATCTATTATTTTCCAATATCTCTAATATCTCACCCAACTTCTGACTTTCGCTATTCCAAGAGTGGTATTCTATAAAAATGTTTTGGACATTTTTTAGACTATCATTACAGTCTTTTAAAACATTATACTCTGCGCCCTCAATATCAATTTTTAACAAATCAATAAATGCTTCTTTTTCTAAAAATTCTCTTAATCTTATACTTTTAATTTTAACTTTATTATTACCTGCATTAACAGATCCACCATCGGCTCCATCACTGCCAAATTCAATTCCTTCATTATTTATCCAAACAGCTTTATCAATAATCTCAACATCATTAATGTTATTGTTTGTAATGTTAGCTTTTAATACTTTTGCTATCTCTGGATCAGCCTCAAAGGCTTTTATTTTAGCATTTTTAAAAAGTTGCTTAAAATAGAGACAGCTCATTCCAATATTCGATCCACAATCAAATATAACTGGCGTTATCGAATCAGTTTGAAATTTATATATTTCGTCAACAAATATCTCCTTAAACTGCCAAACAAAACTTGGCAAGTCTGGAACATCAAAACTATATTTATGAAATTTAACATTGTTAACTCTCTCATATCGTTTATGTTTCCCCCATTTATCATAAAGTCGATAAAACTCTCTCTCGTTTTTGCTTTTAATATAATGATAAAGTGGCCTAATCATATTTTTTAATAAATATTTCATCTTTTAAATACCTTTACAACTAGAGTTACTTGATAATCTCTGTCTATACAAAATAATCTAAAATAATTCATCTCTTGTTAGCTCCTAAGCTGAAGTACTTTGCAAAAACTGTTGACAACAATATATTTATACATATTTCAACCTCGGCATTTCTCTCACAATAACATCTTTAAAAGCTCTTTTTGTAGATAAAATTTGCGAATCTTCAATAACAGTTGCATTATTATTTGAATAATGAAATATTTCAAATTTTGTTACATTTGAACTAAATTTTTTTGAGTAACCATTTTTGGATATTTCACATACAGTGTCTTTTATAAAACTTCTATTTTGATACAAAAAACATTCGATGCAAAACATATCAATAAGCACTCGACTATATAGACTAAAGACTCTTGATACGGTCTTCAGACTACATAGATAATACCAACTTAAATTTTTACATAAATACATCAAGCACATCAAATATTTTTTTAAAAGCATTATTAATCCTTATAGATTTTATATTTTGTTAATCATTAGACTATTTAATCTTTTGTACTCAAACATATTTAACAAACTATCAACCGAACAATTAAATATTTTACCATTTTTAAAATTTTCAGCAATTAACTCTTTTTCCAAAAATACCTTGCCAGTAGAAAAAAATTCATCTGACTTCTTGATGCACATTCTTCTTTGTTCATTATGCTGATGAATAGAAGTCTTATAAAATCTAAAGCTCTCTTCATTTTTTAAGCAGATGTAGTTATGATCAACTCCAAGTAAATATATTTCTTTAAATCCCATATAAATAGCAACTATTAAAGCATATGTACTAGCAGTATTTGCAGCCCAAATTTGATTTTCAATACTTATATCTTTCTCTTTAAACTTATATTCTTTGTCTACATTGATTCCAGCGAAATACCAATTAATATTATGTTTTTTAAATATTACGTATTTTTCAAGGATATATCTTATATTATAATCATACATGTCAAGTCCAAAAATCATATTAACATTTACAGGTACATGCTTTTCCATATCTTTAAACCATCGCTTCCATTCATCTTCCGTTTGTGGTGGATGAATAGGAGCGACTAAATAATATTTTTGTATATCTCCGCTTACAATCTCATCAAAATCGTTATGTACATAAAAGTTATTAAGTGCAAATACGATTTCATTTTTTAATGGTTTTAGATCTTCACTTTTTATTGACGGACCACTACCAAGAATGAAGCATCTTTTGCCTTTATGCTTGTCTTTTAAGTTAATATTCTTTAATATCACTTCTTTATATTTTAAAAAATGAATATAGCTTCTTGCATATCTTAATCCATTTAATAGTATTGGTGGCATTATTTTTTTTGCTAAACGTTTCATTACTACACTCCAATCCAAGCTCAACTACCACACTGCAAATATATTTTTTTAAGTATATCAGCATAAAAATATCTTTTTACTAAAATAAAATAAATACCTAAAGAAAAAATTGTTGAATAACTATAATATAAAATATCAATATGATAAAAAACAAAAATACTATTTAAAATTAAATTTAAGGCTAAAATTATAAATTGATATTTTAATAATACAAAATGATGATTATCACTAATCATATAATAAATATACATATTATTAATCGACAAAAATATTGCAGATAAAATTAGAACAAAAAATAGAAATTCTGTACCAAGATATCTTTTAACAATGAATTTTAAGAATAATGGATATGTTGCCACCGCAATTACAGAGGCTACTACCAAAAAACAGTATACTTTTTTATTGGTAGCCTCTACAATATTTTTTACAGAAATAAAATCTTTTTGTGCTACATATGTATATAATAGTTGAGAATATGGTCCAAAAAAACTCATCGATAATAGCCATATATTCATAGCTAACGAAGATGTAAAGCCATATGTAGCAAGTTCTTCAGAAGAGTAAAAAGTAGATATAAACCATCTATCTTCAGTTCTAAAAAGTATGTCTATCGCCCAAATTAAATAGACAAAAAAACCTATCTTATAGATCTCAAAAACCTTCTTTTTAAAACTATAAAATTTAATATTATTAAATACTAATGGGACTAAGCAAAAAGACACTAAAAAAGTTATGGATGTTACTATAAACTGAGCAATAAATATAGACTCAATATTTCGAAAGTAATAAAACATTAATATTGTTACAAATGGTCTAAGTATTTCATCTAAACTTTTTAAAAAATTAACTTTTTCAAATTCATGTTTAGAATTTAAAAAAATCTTAACATTTTCTGTATAATGTGAAAAAAAGAAATTTGTAGCTATTACAAGAATTACTGATGAACTAAGCTTAATATTTAATAGCAAAAGTATACTTGCACCTATAAACTGAATAATATGAGAAATAATGTTACTATATAAAAATAATTCATTCTCATTTTTTTTATCTACTATATATTTTGGTAATAAAATGACCGTACCATGCATAGAGCCCAATTGTAATAACGGCAATAAAGACAATACCATCGTTATATAAACAAAAGTGCCATAGTCTCTTTCTGAAAGACTCTTGGCTATATATATAAATGATAAAAAAGACAATCCTTTTGAACATATAGCTATTAGTAAATTCTGTAAAATAACTTTTTGCAACTTATCTGCCCAATATTCTTTTTACAAATTCTTTCATGCCTAGCTTATCTAATAGCTTTATAATTGCCTCCCTAATATAATAAGGGTTCAACTTTAAAACATGTAAAATATAATCTCTTTTTAATTGATTTTCGACCTTAATTGCCCATTTCGTCATCTCATTATCATAAATTACAATATTATCTCTCATACTCCAATCAATAGGCTTTTGAAGTACGAAAGTGCATCTTTCATTACCATATATGACCCTCAAGCCTAATGATTCGAAAAAAACCTTTAAGTAGTAGTAGTAGTAGTTATGCACATGTGCGTTTTGAAAATACAAGATCGGATTAAAATATGTCTTTTGAATATCAAATATACCTGGTACTTCTACCAATAAGTATCCTTCATCAGAAATCAACTCTATAATTTTATTCATTGTGCTTATTGGTTCATTAAAATGCTCCATAACATGAGATAAAATTACTAAGTCTTGAGATTTCTTTGGAGTTTTATCAATATCAAACTCGCCTTGATATAAATTTAATCCTTTATTTTGTCCGAATCTTAAATACTTTTCTCCAAAATCACAGCCAGATACTCTTTTACCATTCTGATAAAAAGGGTATAGGATTCCACCAGCACCACATCCTATTTCAAAAACAGTATTAATATTGCAAATTTCAATATTCTCTCGTATAAGATTATAAAAAATTTGACCTCTTTGAACTTGTGAGTTGAAAAACTCGTCGCTAGCTAATTCCATACCAACATATATATCCCTATACTCATTTCTATAAAATTCTGAAGTTGAGTAGTCGTCGAGGCGTTCTTTTAGTCTAATGATCCCGCATTTCTTACAAAGTACATTACAGCACGGTATCCCATATCTATCTTTTTCTGCGACAACAATATCTATAAATTCATTAGTGTTGCCACATAGACATGGATTAGGCACTAATTTATATTCGCCATTTTTGATCTTAGTTTTAAATTTTAGTATGGTATCTTTTTGTAACTTATTCAAGGATACAATTGATTTATCATCATTTCTCCAAATTGGGAATTGTATAAGATTATTTATCATGGTAATTTCCTAAGACATACTCAGCGAATTCTCTAACAGCACCGTCTCCACCTTTTTTTGAAAGTACGATAATATTTAAGATGTCTTTAATCTCTTGTGTAGCATCTAAAGGACAAGCAGCTAATCCTACGCTTTGTAATAGTTCTTTACAGTTTATATCGTCTCCTATATATGCTACTTCACTAAGTAAAATATTTTCATTTTGACATATTTTTTTAACTACTTCTAACTTACCATTATGCTCTATTCCTTGACGTAAAAAATCTACTTTTAACTTTTTAGCACGATTCTCTACAATTTTCGTATTTTCGCTTGTAATTATTCCTGTTTTTATACCGGCACGGTGCAATAGCTCGAACCCTTTTCCGTCACGAGTATTAAATTTCTTCAGCTCATTACCATTTTCACCATAATACATTCCAGCATCTGTTAAAGTTCCATCGACATCAGATAAGAAAAGCTTTATAATTGGTTTTGTTCTTTTTGACAAAATATATTTATACATCATTTTCTCGGCTATTACCCAATCATCTTCCTCGTCTATTTCAATAGCTGTAAATTCTTTCATCTCATAAATAGATACCTTGCCGCTTAAACGATTTTTATACCTCTTTATATTGCCTATACTATTTATATAAAATGATCCATTCTCCATAAAGAGACCATAAAAATCTTGCCTACGTGGACGATTTTTAAAATCATAATTTATGGGACTAGCATCACTATCCCAAAAAAATCTCTTTGTTCTAACACAAGTAAGCAATGAATCGGCTTTATTTTTTTTAAACAACTTTAATGCTTCATCAAAATCCTCTGTCTGCGTAAGAGGAGAAGTTGCTTGCACCAAGAAAAATAAGTCATCCTCTCTAAAATTATTTTTATAAATAAATTCTAGCATTACAGATTCTGTACTAGATGTATCTTCGGCATTTTTAGGATCTCTATCATATACTTCGACTTTCGTGAAATTAAAATTATTTACGATTTCTTTTATTTTATTACAATCAGTAGCCACAAATATTCTATCGATATTAATTGAATTTTGAAGCGATAAAATAGTCCAGTAAACAAGTGGTTTGCCGCAGAATGCTTTAATATTTTTAAGTGGTATGGATTTACTCCCACCTCTTACTGGAATAAACGCTATATTCATTCTTATTTCCTATTTTTTAATTTTTCTCTTTGAATTTGTTCTATAAATAAAATTTCTTCTTTTTTATAGTGTAGTGCTTCATATGTAGCGTTAAGATCTCTTATAAGTTTTCTTAGACCATCTGGCTCAAGCGAAGCCGCATGATCAGTTCCTTTCCAAGTCCTATCCTTTGTAAAATGCCTTTCTATCCATCTAGCACCTAAAGTATAAGCTGCTACATCAAGCGCAATACCCAAATGATGTCCAGAAAATCCTATTTCATTTATTCTATGTTCATAATTTTCATAAAGCCAATTAATCTCAAGTAAAGAAACATCTTTTGCCGGTACAGGATAGCCTGAAGTACAAGAATAAATGAGCAATCTCGATTTTGCTTGATTTGTTTCTTCAAAAAAATTCACTATTTGTTCAATTTCATTTTTTGAAGTCATACCAATAGAAAGCTGGACTTGCCCATTAAACTCATCTCGAAGAATTTTTAACATTTCAAAGTTGTTATTACAAGCTGACGGAACTTTTAAGAATTGTGGATTAAGAGATATCATCTCTCTTGCACTAGTTGTATCCCAAACTGAAGTAGAATAAACTATTCCGATATCATCACAATATTCTTTTAAAATTTTATGCTGCTCTAAATTAAATTCTAAATACTCTCTATGTTCGCCATAAGTAGCACCATACGAATTCTCTGGAACAGGATGTGGAGCATTGTATTGTTCTTCTGTAAGCAACTCTTTATTATTTCTTTTTTGAAATTTTACATAATGAGCTCCCGCTTGCTTTGCTAAAGATATAAGCTCCTTCGCTATGTTAAGTTGTCCCATATGATTACAACCAATTTCTGCAACCACTTTTGGTTCTATGTAGTCAAATTTAAATGCCATTTATATCTTTCTCCTATTTATATTATTTTTTATTTTCTACCATATTTATCAGCATATCTAATAATATCATCCTCACCAAAATATTCCCCTAGCTGAATTTCAGATAGAACAATATTTTCATCACTATCATTAATAATCTGATGCTTGCATCCTCTTGGTATATAAATATATTTTCCAGGAAAAATGTCAGATAAAGATTCATCTAATACTAACTTACCTCTACCTTTTATTATAATCCAGTGTTCTTCTCTTTTTTTATGCTCTTGGAGGCTTAACTCCTCTCCAGGAAATACTGTAATTATCTTGGCTTGCGCATTTGACGTTAAAATTACGCTCTTATAAAACCCCCAAGGGCGATTGTAGATTTCATGTTCCAAAACATAGTTGTCAAATGATGAAAAATCATACTTTAAATCAAAGCTTATGTTTTCTAAAAGCATAATGTGAAATTGTTTTTTTGTAATAACATTAAGAAGTTTCATATTTTCATCCACTATCGGCAAAAAATCTATCTTATCGGATTTAAATTTCTCACATACATCATTAAAAGTCGATTCTAAAGACAAATATTCAAAATCAACATTTATAACCATATTAACTGTATCATATATAGTAAGTTCATTTAAGAAACCCTTTCTTATATCACCGTCAGTTAGGACTCCTATAACAGAATTATTATTATTAAGACAAATTAAAAATCTTTTTTTATTTTTTTGAAGTTTCAAAAGTGCGAATTTAATGTTTTCATTACAATATATCACCAAATTATTCATTAAAAATTTATCCCCATATTTTCTAAATACCACTCATAAAGTGTCTTTATCCCATCTTCAAGCTCTACTTTATGTTTCCAGCCAAGAGAGTGGAGCTTAGATGGGTCCGTTAGCTTTAGCATCGTTCCATCAGGCTTGTTATCATTTAAGTATAGCTCGCCTTTAAAGCCAATTATATTTTTAACCAAATTTGCTAGCTCATTTATCGAGATATCTTTACCTGTACCTATATTTATATGTGTATTTCTTATCTCTTTGCTATTTTTATCATAAGTATCTTTAAAGTCTCTATTTTCCAGTAAAAACACGCAGGCATCGGCCATATCTTCTGAGTATAGAAATTCTCGTCTAGGCTTACCTGTGCCCCAGATTTCTACTCTATCTTTTGAAATACCAAATTTATCAAGATAAACCATAGCTTCATTTATATCTCTTACTTTTAGATCTTTTACCACTTCGCCAAATTTTTCTTCGCTTAAAAGCTTTGCTAGGTGTATCTTTCTTATAAGTGCTGGCAATACATGCGAAGTTTCTAGATCAAAGTTATCATTTGGGCCATACAAATTTGTAGGCATTACAGATATGAAATTTGTGCCGTATTGTAAATTATAGCTCTCACACATCTTCATGCCAGCTATTTTGGCTATCGCGTATGGCTCATTTGTGTATTCAAGTGGAGATGTCAAAAGCACCCCCTCGCTCATTGGCTGTGGAGCATCTTTAGGATATATGCAAGTACTTCCCAGAAATAATAGTTTTTTTACCTTATGCAGATAGCTTTGATGGATAACATTATTTTGAATTTGTAAATTTTCATATATAAAATCAGCCCTATACGTACTATTAGCCACTATTCCACCGACCTTTGCAGCGGCTAGCACTACATACTCAGGTTTTTCTTTTTCAAAAAACTCACAAACCGCTTTTTGATCCATTAGATTAAGCTCTTTATGAGTTCTTGTGATTATGTTTTCATAGCCTTTTGATTTTAAATTTCTCACTATAGCAGAGCCTACCAGTCCCCTATGTCCTGCTACATAAATTTTGCTATTTTTATCCATTTTTTACTCGAAATAGCTCATTATCTCATATCCACCATCTTTTAGATAGACGTCTTTTGTCATAAGCTTTAAGTCTGATTTCATCATATCATTTACTAGGTCTTGAAGGTTAAATTCTCTCTTCCAGCCTAGTTGTTTCTCTGCCTTGCTCGGATCTCCAAGCAGCAAGTCAACCTCTGTTGGCCTAAAATATCTTGGATCCACGCAAACCACAGTTTGACCAACGCTTAAATGAGACAAATTTAAATTTAACTCATTTGCCTTTTCAAAATTTAGTGAGTCCACGACTCCTACCTCATCTACGCCAGCTCCTTCAAATCTCAAATTTATACCAGCATAAGCAAATGCAAATTTTACAAAGTCTCTAACCGCTGTCGTTTGCCCAGTTGCTATCACCCAGTCTTCTGGCTGTGGGGCTTGAAGTATCATCCACATCATCTTCACATAGTCTTTTGCATGACCCCAGTCTCTTTTGGCATCTAAATTTCCAAGATAGAGCTTGTCTTGAAGCCCAAGCGCTATCTTACTAGCTGCTCTTGTGATCTTTCTAGTGACAAATGTCTCACCTCTAACTGGCGATTCATGATTAAACAATATACCATTACAAGCAAAAATGCCATAAGCCTCTCTATAATTAACCGTTATCCAGTACGCATACATCTTTGCGACAGCATAAGGGCTTCTTGGATAAAATGGCGTAGTCTCGCTCTGCGGTGTCTCTTGCACTTTTCCGTAAAGCTCAGAGGTAGATGCCTGATAAATTTTTGTCTTTTTCTCAAGCCCTAGTATCCTTATAGCTTCAAGAAGCCTAAGAGTGCCTGTGCCATCAGCATTTGCGACATACTCTGGAGTCTCAAAGCTTACATGCACGTGGCTCATGGCAGCTAGGTTATAAATTTCATCTGGCTGTACCTCTTGGATGATCCTTGTTAAATTCATAGAGTCCGTCATATCGCCATAGTGCAAGAAAAAGTTTCTATTATCAACGTGTGGATCCTGATAAAGATGATCTATCCTGTCTGTATTAAAAAGACTTGTTCGCCTTTTTATACCATGGACTATATAACCTTTTTTTAGTAAAAATTCTGCCAGATACGATCCATCTTGACCCGTTATACCAGTTATTAACGCTACCTTTTTATCCATAAATCACCTTTTAAAATCATCATCTAGGCGGATTATATCATCTTCACCTGTATATTCGCCGACTTGAGCTTCTATTAAAACCACGGGGATCTTACCCTCATTAGATAGCCTATGAATTTCACCCATTTTTATATAGATCGACTCGTTAGGACAAACGAGTCTAGTTATCTCACCTATCGTCACAGTGGCACTACCAGATAGTACTATCCAGTGCTCATTTCTATGAAAATGCTTTTGCAAAGATAGCCTTTTACCGGGCTTTACCTCTATTATTTTTATCTTATAGCCATCTTGATTTTCAAGAACAGTGTAGTTCCCCCAAGGCCTATTTGTAGTAATATGAGCATTGCAAAGCTCAGAGGTCTCCTCTTTTAAAATTTCTACAATATTTTTTACTTTTTGACTAGATGACTTTTTAGATATTAAAAGAGCATCTTTTGTATCAACTATAGTTAGATCATCAACATCTATCAAGGCTATTTTTTTACCGCTAGATAGGACTAGGTTATTGTGAGAATTTATCTGCATCAGGTCGCTATTTATTGTATTACCATTGGCATCTTTTGGTAGCTGCTCATCCAAACTATCAAAACTTCCAAGATCGCTCCAAGGCGTATCTAAAGTTACCATTTTTACGATATCTGATTTTTCCATCACAGCATAATCTATGCTGTTTTGTGGGATATTTTGCATATCGGTAGCGTCTATTTTAATATCAAATTCATCTTTTTTTGCGTTATTGAAAGCTAACTTACATGCTTCAAGTATCTCAGGGGCAAAAATTTTCATCTGATCCAAGAAAATACCTGCCTTAAAGACAAACATACCTGAATTCCAATAGAAATTCTGATCTTTTAGAAATTTCACTGCCCTTTCATAGTCTGGCTTTTCATAAAAAGCCTTTACATCACCGCTAAAACTCTCAATATAGCCAAATCCAGTCTCAGGCGAACTTGGTTTTATGCCAAAAGTAACCAAGAAATTTTGCTCTGCCAGCTCTTTTGCTACTTTTACACTCTCTTGATACTCTTTAACATCTTTTATCAAATGATCAGATGGCGTTACTAAAACCACTTCATTTGGATCAATTGCGAGGCAAGCTAGAGTGATCGCTGGAGCAGTATTTCTACCAACTGGCTCGAGCAGATATTTAAAATTTGTGATATTTAAATTTTCTATCTGATCCATTGCTAAGTAGTAATGATCAATATTTGTTACAACAAATGTCCTATCGCAAATTTCACTGTTTCGCAGTGCTGTTAGCTGAAAAAGAGACCTATCATCAAATAATTTAATAAATTGTTTTGGCATCAAAGTCCTGCTAATAGGCCATAGTCTCGTACCAGAACCACCACATAATAATATATTAGTCATAAATTATTTCTACTTTAAATTAGTTTTAAAAATTCTTTTTAATTAAAGCAAAAATAGACTAAGAATCTAATAAAAATGCTTTAAATATGGATTATATAGCTAGAAGTTTAAAAATTTTTATAGCAAGAGCTGGCGTTACACCAACTCTCTTATGCTTTTTGTTAGCTCCAGGCTCGCTTCGATCTCGGCGCGTTTTGCCATGACGCTTTCTATATTTATGCTTAAATTTAGCCCATTTTCATCGCCAAATTTCTTTAGCTCGCACCAAATTTCTTTGATGATCTCGCAGCTACTAGCTAGGTAGTCAGAGCTTAAATTTAGCCTCTCCTCAACCGAGCTTGGTACGCTCACTCCGAGCCATTTGATAAATTCAAGCGTTTTTGCATTGCCCGCTGTGCTAAATGTAAGAAATATCGGCTCGCTTATCTTTGCAGTCGCGCAATCCTCTAAAAATTTACGCGCTAGCTGTGCGTCAAATATCGCTTGCGATATGAAAAATTTAGCCCCAGCTGCGATCTTTTCACGCATCCTTTGTGGCTCATTGCCCTTTTTGCCGTGACGCTCTGCGATACAGACGCCGCCTACTGCTAACTCTTTAAATTCGCTAGCGATCTCATAGGCGCGAGCTAAATTTAGCCTTACTTTTTGCGTGCTTGAAGTTGCCCCCACTAGAACGTTTAAATTTGAGCTTTGAGCTTTAAGTGCTGCGCGAAATTCATCCTCACCGTATCCGCTAGCCACGCGGTAAAATATGCTAGGTGTTGCGACGTTTAGGTACCTTTTGTAGTAAATTTCTGGGCTTAACGTCCCGCTAAACTCAAATGTCCTCTCGCTATCATTTCGCTCACTCTCGTCTTGCACCTCGTAAAGCACAAGCCCATCGGCCTTGATATCATTTATCCGCCCGCTCCAGCGCTCTGAGATCTCACGTAGCTTTGACTCTTCAAATTCAGCCTTTGGCGGCGTGAGGCCATATAGCACGAGCCCTTTTTCTTTATTTAAAATTTTCTCTTTTAGCATTTTCTCACTTTTGAACTAGATCAGCCCTCATCACCACACCAACAGAATTTCTTGACGACATGCAGACAAACTCGTCTTTTAGATATTTCGCGTCGGCTCGCCAAAAACTTACGATATTTGCCACGTCGGCATTTTGCTTTTTAGCAGCTATCATATATCTTTTCATGACGGCGACAAAAGCCTCTTGGCAATAGCCCTTTATATCTCCGCTATCAGTGATAAATCTTTGAACCTTTACATTTGCCTTTATTACGCTTTTATTTTGGTCGTTTGAGCCAAACTCAAGCCTCACATTTTCAAAGCCTTCTAGCTCTTTTTTGGCAGCTTCTAAATTTAAAGCCTCGCTGATACTATAGATATTTGTTTGTTTGTACGCACCTTTGTTGAGTGGTATAGAGTGGCGTCCAGAACTACATCCGGACGCAAATATAACTAATATTACAAATAGAAAAATCCTTTTCATTTTTCAAATCCTTTTTAATTAAATTTTATAGACCTCTTACGATCTTGACGGCTTCTACCATGTTTTTAAGGCTTGGCTCGACCTCTTCCCATTTTCTAGTTTTTAGGCCACAGTCTGGGTTGATCCAGAGTTGCTCTTTTGGTAAAACCTCAAGCAGAGCTTTGATCTGAGCGACGATCTCCTCGACACTTGGCACGCGTGGGCTGTGGATGTCGTAAACGCCAGGTCCGACCTCTTGTTTGTAGCCAACGGCTTTGAAAATTTTAAGTAGCTCGTTGCCACTTCTTGCAGTCTCGATACTGATAACATCAGCGTCCATTGCCTCGATAGTCTTGATGATGTCATTAAATTCAGAGTAGCACATATGCGTGTGTATCTGAGTTTTTTCCTCTGCTGAGCTTACTGAAAGCTTGAAACAATCAACCGCAAATTTCTCATAAGCTGGGATATTTTCAGCTCTTAGCGGATAGCCCTCTTTAAACGCTGCCTCATCGACTTGGATCACTCTGATGCCCGCATTTTGAAGGTCTGCGATCTCGTCATAGATACAAAGTGCGAGCTGTTTTGCTACCTCGCTTCTTGGCAGATCGTCACGCACAAAGCTCCAGTTTAGCATAGTCACAGGACCTGTTAGCATGCCCTTCATTACGTGTTTTGTGATACTTTGAGCATATTTCATCCACTTAACAGTCATCGGCTCTGGGCGGCTTACGTCACCAAAGAGAAGTGGTGGCTTAACGCAGCGGCTGCCGTAGCTTTGTACCCAGCCATTTTGGCTAAATGCGTATCCGCTGATCTGCTCGCCAAAGTATTCAACCATGTCGTTTCTCTCTGGCTCGCCGTGTACTAGCACGTCTAGGCCGATATCTTCTTGAAATTTCACGCAGTGATCGATATATTTTTTGATGCCTGCTTCATAAGCGGCCGCGTCGATCTCGCCTTTTTTGAAATTTTGGCGAAGTACGCGAAGATCAACCGTTTGAGGGAAGCTGCCTATCGTTGTTGTAGGCAATATGCCGTATTTTAGCGTTTCGCGTTGGATTTTGATGCGGTCTTCAAATTTCTCATCACGCTCAAATTTGCTTAAATTTTTAACGCGGTTTTGGACGCTTTCAGAGTGGATGAGCTTTGAAGTAGCGCGAGTTTTAACTGCATTTTTGTTCTCTTCGTAAATTTTTGTTTCGCTCTCATTTAGCTTCTCGCCATTTGCTAGTTTTGTGATGATCTTGATCTCATCAAGCTTCTCAACCGCAAAGCTTAACCAGCTTTTGATCTCAGGGTTTAAATTCTCTTCATATTTTAGGGTGTATGGCACGTGAAGAAGTGAGCATGAAGTGCCGATGTAAAAGTCTTTGCCGCCTATTTTCTCTGAAATTTCACGAACAAGTTTTACCTTATCATCGATGTTGCTTTTCCAGATATTTCTGCCGTCGATCACGCCAGCAAATAGCGTTAAATGGCTGTTTTTGATAGTCTCAAGTGCTTCGAAATTTCTCTTGCCGTGGATGAAGTCAAGTGCGATGCCATAAATTTTAGTTTTAGCCACTTCGCTAACTGCCTTGATAGCATGCTCAAAATATGTCGCAAATACGATCTTGATGTTATTTGCAACGCCTGTTAGCTCGTTATAAACCTTTGTGATAAGTGGCAAAAGGTCGCTTTCGTTTTTGTCTGTTACAAAGATCGGCTCGTCAAACTGCACTAAAATTTCATCATCAAGCTTAGAAATTTGCTCAAGTAGTTTTTTGTACTCGCCTACAAGTGCGTCAAGGTGCTTAAATGGGCAGCTGCCGTCAGTCGTCTTTGAAAGAGCCAAGAACGTGATAGGGCCGATCAAATTTACCTTGCCTTTTACGCCGTTAGCCTTCGCCTCTTTGTATTCATTTAAAATTTTGTCCGCTTTTAGGCTAAATTTACTCTCACTGCTAAGCTCTGGCACTATGTAGTGGTAGTTTGTGTTAAACCACTTTGTCATCTCCATCGCAACGCCATTTTTGTTGCCTCTTGAGCAAGCAAAATATTGCTCCAAGCCGCTTAAATTTGCAAATCTTGGAGGTGTAGCGCCAAAAGCGATGATGTTATCAAGCATTAGGTCGTAAAATGAAAAATCATTAACGCTAATAGCTGAAATGCCAGCGTCTTGTTGGTATTTCCAGTGTCTTTGGCGAAGCGTCTTTGCAGTCTTTTGCAAATTTTCTTCGCTAAAGCCCTCTTTACCAGCCCAAAAGCCCTCTAATGCGCGCTTTAACTCTCTTTTCTCTCCGATTCTTGGAAAACCTAAAACATAACTTTTTATCATTTTTATCCTTTTTAAATTTAAATTTGCAGACGAAAATTCGCTCTGCGGACTACTATAAAACTGTGCCATGCACAGCAACCTTGAATATTTTTATGCAGGTATATCCCTGCGACCCAAACCCCCAGCACGTTCAATGTTGTTGTGCTGCACACAAGTCTGGGTCACACCACCGGTGGATGACACCCGCTTTTTCTTAAACTAAAGTAAAATTTATAAAAAACCCTACTAAAAAGATCCTTGCCAAATTTCAGGCATTGCTTAGCTTTGCTATTAAAAATGCAGTTACAATGCAGCGGACCTGCTAGCAAAAATGGATTTATCTCAATGTGAAAAAAAGTAAAATCATTTAAAAATTTGCGTGTTTTTTGAAAATCGCTGATATGTTTTTTGCCGAGATTAATGAGCTTTACGCATGGGACAAGGCATCAGCGTTTTTCCTTTGTAGTGAATTTTTGCCGCATTATAAACGCTCTTTGCCAAATTTTTGTTTAAATTTGGGCGCTACTAAATTTCACGCCCAAAACTTTTAGTCTTTTTTGCCTTTATTTAGAGATTTTAGCTTAGCATCCATATCAGCTGTAAGCATAGTAAAGACTTTGTTTGTAAGCTCCTGCGTTAGATCTTTAGCCTCTTGCATAGTCTTTTGGCTAAATTCATTTAAGAGTTTGTCCGCTTTTTTCTTATCTTTTTTATAAAGCTTTACGTACTCATCTTCAAATTTAGCCTGTTTTACCGCCAACTCTTTTTCAAATTTAGCATAGGCCTCTTTTACCACTGGCGAATACTTCTCATAGTCAGTCATCACAAGGGTTTGAAGCTTTCTATAAACCCAGTAAATCGAAGTATCATCAGCGTCGTATGAGCCATCAGAGTAGCCTTTTATAAAGCCATCAAGCCCCTCGTAATACGGCAAATAAACGCTAAGATCAGCCATGCCAAGAGCGACGTAGGTCACACGGCCGATCTCTTTTGGTAGCCATGGGCGCACCTGCATGACGTGAGACTCGTATGTTCTAAAGACGCTTATAGCGCGGTAGATGTTTTTCTTATCTTCATCTTTACTAGCGTAGTTATCAAATGGTGTGCCGTTGTAGTGGGCTCTCATCGCAGCTTTTAGATCTTCAACACTTAGTTTTTTCTCTGGTTTTAAAAATACTGGGAATTTTTGACCGTCAGCAAAGTCTTGTTTTAAGCTTGGGTTAAACATGCTTTGAACCCAGCAAACACGTGGGTAGTTGTAAGTCACATCTCTCTCATCATCCCTTGTATAGGCCTTTGTAAAGTTAAATTCTCCGTCTTTTGCAGGGTCATAAGTCTTGTTATCGATCGCAAATTTTATGACATCTTTTGCTCCCATGAAATTTGGATCGTTCTCTTTATAAGCGTGAAGTCTGCCTTGGTTTGCAGTGACGAAATACTCATCTTGTGGGATCTTTGAAGCGATCCATTTATGGCCTGTACCTGTCTCAAAGTACCAAAGCTCGTTTGCATCGACAAATACCACGCCAAAGCCCTCGCCAGCGCCTTTTGTCTCCACTATCTCGCCAAGAAGTTTAACGCCCTCTTTTGCGCTTTTAATGCGTGGCAAAAGCACGTCTGGGATGTCATCTTCTGTGATGCCAGTCTCTTCGTTGTATGGATCAACTTTTAAAAGCTCATCTTTTGCGTAGATGGTCTCAGTGCCGCTTAGTCCAACGCCAGCCTCGTTGTAGCCGACTGCTCCGTGAAGTTTTGTGTGTGAGTTTGCGATAGTTGTGTATCTCATGCCATCTTTTGGGAGTGGATATGTAAAGTCATTTGCGCCGTCATGTGCCTTTGAGCTGTGCATGCCAGTTTGATTTTTCGTAGCTGGATGTATCAAAAAGACTTGAGCCTTTATAGCCTTGCTATCAGCGCTTCTAGCCACTAGCATAGAGCCGTCGTTTGAAGCTTTATCTCCTACTAAAATGGTAGTGCATGCCAAGCTACTTGTGCCTAAAATCGCACTCATAGCGACGATTGATGCAAGAATTTTCCCTTTCATTTTTACTCCTTTAGTAAAATAAATTTCTTATATGTGATTATATGTCAAATTTAATAATTTAATTATAAATTTTAAAATTTTTTTAAGTTTAATGTAAATTTATTGCAAATTTTGTCTAAGTGAAATTTAAATTTTCTAAAGGATTTTTCGCTATAATCCAAATCTTACGCACTTGCGTATAAAATTTCAAAAAGGATTAGCATGCCAAAGATGAAAACCGTTCGCGGTGCTGCTAAGCGCTTTAAAGTAGGTAAAAATAAGATAAAAAGAGGCTCTGCTTTTAGAAGCCACATCTTAACAAAAAAACCTACTAAGCGTATGAGAGACCTTCGTGGCCCACACTACGTGGATAGCACAAACGTCTCAGCCGTTCGCAAAATGCTCGGCGTATAAAGCAGCGTAGATTTAAGTTTTTGACAAAAAAGTCATTCAAACTCCCCCAAATTTAGGGGCAAGACTCACTTCGTGAGCGCCAATTTGTAAAAGGATAAATATGGCAAGAGTAAAAACAGGCGTAGTTAGAAGAAGACGCCATAAGAAAGTTTTAAAGCTAGCACGTGGCTTTTTCAGTGCTAGACATAAACACTTTAGAAAAGCTAAAGAGCAACTAGAGAGAAGTTTAGTTTATGCATATCGCGACAGACGCCAGAAAAAACGTGATTTCAGACGTTTATGGATCGTTCGTATCAACGCAGCTTGCAGACTAAACGACATTAGCTATTCAAGATTTATCAACGGCTTAAATAAAGCTAAGATCGAACTTGATAGAAAAATTTTAGCTGATCTAGCTATGAATGACGCGAAGGCATTTGCGGCACTTGCAAAACAAGCAAAAGATGCTTTGAAATAACACCTTTTCTCCGCTTCGGCGGAGATCTTTTTTTATACACTTTAAATTTTAATAACAAAAACTCTATAAAACTCTTTGTTTTAATTTACTACCCGTGACTCTTACAAACTACTAGCAGCCAAAATAGCTAAATTTCGATACTCGTATCAAAGCAGTGTTTCACCGCTCCACTAAATAAAATTTTGCCGTTTTCAAGCCTAAGGCCAAGCTCTTCGCCGCTTTTTGGATAGACTTTTAGACATTGCGCTGCGTTTAAATTTAAAGTAGCACCATAAAAGCAAGCCGCCATGCCAGTGCCACAAGCTAGCGTCTCGTCCTCCACGCCCCTTTCGTAGGTTCTCACCTTTAAAACGCCGCCATCAAATTTGGCTAAATTTACATTTGCATTGTATTTTTGGCGAAGCGCCCTGCACTCTTTGACGTCAAATTCATCTAAATTTTGTGTGAAATTTACAAGATGAGGCACGCCAGTATCGTAAAAATACCAAGTTTTGCCGTTTTCATTTAGTGACTCGCTTAAAATCTTTGGACTTGTTAGCACGACCTCGACGCACTCATCTTTCACGCTTGCCATCACCTCGCCGCTGCCAGTTAGCAGAGCAAATTCGCTTGAACTAACAAGGCCGTTTAGATAGGCATATCTAGCAGCCGCGCGAGAGCCGTTGCCACACATCGCAGCGTAGCTTCCGTCGCTGTTGTAAAACTCCCATTTCACGCCCTTTTCGTAAGGCAAAAGCACGATGAGCCCGTCAGCTCCCACGCCGTTTGTTCGGCTGCAAATTTGCCTTGCAAGCTCGCTTCTATCTTTGCTCAAAAATGTGTGAAATATGACAAAATCGTTGCCGCTAGCGTTGTATTTTGAGACTTGCATGAGCCATCCTTTTATTTTTTGCTTGATTTTACTAAAATTTAGGTAAGAGTTTTTAATAAATTTAAAGGAGCCACCTTGAAGAGCTACATCTTAAATTTAGAAAAAGAGTTTTCTTTGATAGAAAATGGCTTTAAAGAGCAAGAAAGAAGGGCTTTGGCTGACTATAAAGCAAAGGGAGCAGAGCGCTGCAAAGAGCTTGCATACCTAGCATACGGCTCGAATGTCTATCAAGTGCGGATGTATGCGGTTTTTCTCTTTGGACACCTATCAGATAGTGAAGAAATTTTGGCGTTTATGAGAGATGAAGTCTCAAAAGATGAAAACTGGAGGGTTCAAGAGGTGCTGGCAAAGGCGTTTGACGAGTTTTGCAAGAAAATTGGCTACGAACAGGCACTTTTAACGATCGATGAGTGGCTAAAAAATGGCAACGCAAATGCAAAAAGAGCCGTAACAGAGGGGCTTAGGATATGGACAAACAGGCCCTATTTTAAAGATAACCCAGATGAGGCGATTAGACGGCTTTCTAGCCTAAAAGAAGACGAGAGCGAGTATCTTAGAAAGTCAGTTGGCAATGCAATAAAGGATATAAGTAAGAAATTTCCAAATTTAGTAAAAGCCGAACTTTATAGCTGGGATTTGGGTAGTAAAGAGAGCTTGCAAACATATAAATTTGCTAGTAAATTTATCAAGAAATAGCGCAAATTTGCTTTAGAAATTTCTCTAGCTCAAGCTTTAAATGCTCCATGTCGCTGCTATTATCGATAACAAATTTTGCCATTTCTCTCTTTTGCTCGATATCCATCTGAAGCTCTACTCTAGCTTTTGCCTCATTTAAGCTTAGTCCATTTCGGCTCATTAGACGGCTTAGCAAAAGCTCTTTTGGAGCGTAGATCACGGCTACATTTTTAAACTCAGCGTAACGCTCCTTTTTTTCAAAAAACAAAGGGATATCGACAAAATAAATCTCCCTCAAGCGCTCAAGCTGCGAGGCTTTGAAAAAAATTTCAGCTTTTATCTTTGGATGTAAAATTTGCTCTAAATTTTTAAGCTTTTTTGGCTCGTTAAAGACGATGGCGCCCAGTTTTTTGCGATCTATCTTGCCAGTCTCATCTAAAATTTGCTCGCCAAAAGCTTCTATTATCTCTTGCTTGCAAATTTCAAGCTGTTCGTGCGCGATGAGGTCCGCATCTATCACGCTAAAACCTCGCTCTTTTAGTAAATTTACAACCGTGCTTTTGCCGCTAGCGATCGAGCCTGTGATGACGTAGGCGTTTGGAAATTTCTGCAAACTCGCTCCATTTTTGAAAATTGATAACAATTTTAGCAACTTTTGGCTAAAGTTTTAAAAAATAACCAAAAGGGTGAAAATGATAAGTTATAAAGATGCCGGAGTCGATATAGATGCTGGAAATAGCTTTGTTGAGGCGATCAAGCCTTTTGTAAAATCTACGCAAACACCAAACGTCATAGGCGGCATCGGATCATTTTCAGGTGCGGTCAGACTGCCAAGCGGATATAAAAATCCAGCCATTTTAGGCGCGACCGACGGCGTTGGCACGAAGCTTCGCCTAGCTATCGACGCTAAGAAATTTGAGGGCGTTGGCGAGGATCTAGTCGCAATGTGCGTAAATGACCTCATCTGCAACTTCGCCACACCACTCTTTTTCCTCGACTACTACGCGACTGCAAAGCTTGAGATAGAAAGCGCCAAAGAGGTGGTAAAAAGCATCGCAAATGGCTGCAAAAAGGCGCAGTGCGCGCTGATCGGCGGTGAGACAGCCGAGATGCCGTCGATGTATGAAAAGGGTGACTTTGACCTTGCTGGATTTGCCGTGGGTATCGCTGAGGCTGACGAGATAGATAGGAGTAAATTTGTAAAATCTGGCGACGTTTTAGTCGCACTTCCAAGTAGCGGTCTGCACTCAAATGGCTTTTCGCTTGCAAGAAAAGTGGTAAGCGAACTCGGGCTAAAATTTGATGAAAAAGTGGGTGAACGCAAGCTAATCGACGTGCTTCTTGAACCAACTAGAATTTACGTGAGCGACTTTTTAAACCTAAAAGATAAGATCACAGCGATGGCGCATATAACGGGTGGTGGCATAGTTGAAAACTTACCTCGCGTCTTCCCTGCCAGACTTGGCGCGAAGGTGCAAAAAAGCGCTATAAAAACGCCTGAAATTTTTAAAATCCTAGCTCAAAAAGTAGAAGATAGCGAGATGATGAGGACATTTAACATGGGCGTTGGTATGATCCTTGTCGTGCCTAAAGAAAACGTTGATGCTGTGCTAGCAAATAGCGATGGCTACGTGATCGGCGAAGTGGTAAGCGGAAAAGGCGTTGAGCTAGTTTGATGCACACAAATAGTGTAAAACGCCTGCAAAAAACTGAAAATAAGAGTTTTTTTGACCTTAGTGTCTATCAGTTTTTAGGCATGTTTGGCGTGCTAGAGAGCGATATCAAAAAGCTTTATTTTTATGAGTATTGGTGCGAGGTCTGGCGAGGATCAGGCATGCTACCTATCATGCAAGACAACGGCGAGGACGGCGATCTTTACGATGAGTGCTGCGAGGTGATCGACTGCCTTATCTACCTATATGATTGGGAGAAATTTAGCCGTATCTACATAAATACAGGAAAATAACTTGGCAAAACAAAAGGCGAAAATCGCACCTATCTGGGCTAGAGTAAAGGCCTTTATCATCGATCTTTTCATCATCGGTATGCCAGTATTTTACATCAGCACATATCTCGTTCTTGGCGGTAAAGAGGAATTTTTAAACAACCAGCTTGCCATCTTTGTGGTAAATAGCATCATATCATTTATAATGTGCCTATTTTTTAGCATAAAGGCGCAAACTCCAGGCTACAAAGCGCAAGAAATTTATCTCATAAATTTACAAACTGGCAAAAAACTAAGCCTTTTTCACGCGATCTTGCGCCAAATTTGCTTTGCATTTGCCGGCTTTAGCATACTTGGACTTTGCCTTTGCTTTTTTAGAAAAGACAAGCTAAATTTACACGACATCATCACTCACTCAGCCGCCGTACAAAAAGCAGCTTAAATTTACTTCACTCCGTGCCAAAGTAGGCGGTTTTTGCCTAGCTTTGTGTCGATACTCTCTTTTATAATGGAGCAGATATATTCTTTAAAAAGCCCTATGCTTACTTTAGGCTCTTGCCCTTTGTAGGGTAGCAAGCAAGCATCACTAAGAAGCTACAAAACGGGCTAATCTATGCTCTTAATTTTTTATCTTGGCAACAGCTTTATCACAAAATAATTAACATTTATCAATGTAAATTTAGCTTATGAAGTGTTTTTTTCAAATTTTTGGTCATAAATCGCTTAAACTAACGAGACAAATAGAGAAAAATCAAGGTCAAAAATGAATAAATTTAACTACAAGCCACGAAAAATTTTGATTAAATTTAGAGTGAAATTTAAGCGCTTTGCGAGTATAGTTTGACTTCGTTTATCAAAAACTCATAGACCCTTTGTTGCACTAAAATTTCCTCCTCGCAGCCACTCATTAAGCGGCGAAGGTGCGAAAAGTCTATCTTTTTAGCATATCTTTTGTGATCTTTCATATCTTTATCTATGCTTAAAAGAAGCGTGTCAAGCGTGATCCTGTCGCTTCTTTTGACCCTTGCCACGTACTCTCTAACGGTTTGGATTAAGAAGTCTTTTCTAGTTTGATCGTTTTCATAAATTTCATTTACGATGTCATTTAAAATGGAAAAATCATCCTCATCTGGATCAAATTTAGCCGAGATAATCGCAGCAAAAATTTTGGCACGAAACTCTAAAGACTTGTGGTGATAGATGAAAAAATCCCTAAAAGCCGATAAAAAACGAAGCTTGATCTTTCCTGGCATTGCCCTACTTTTGGTGAAATTTATGTGAGATTATATACTCTTAAAGCTAAATTTTTAAAAATGTAACTATAAAACTAAATTTAAGTATAGTTTTTGTATGATTGCGAAGCTCCTTCTTAGACCTGTGCAATGCTTTTTATGAGCACCGCTTCAGGGTGGGAACACAGCAGAGCACTTGTATTAAGTGTGTGCCGCAGTCATCTGAGAGGGGGTCTTTCTAAACCAAAATGCTCATTAAAATCATCGCAAATTTCTAAAAAATCCACTCCGTCGATCTTAGGTTTTTCGCTAAAAAATTTATACATATTATTAAAGCCGTCAGTTAGCTCTTTAGACTTGACACCGTAGCTTATGGAAATTCCAGCTTCGATGTAGGCTGAGAGCTTGTCGCAGTATTTTAGTGCTTTGCCGTCTATTGGGTTAAATTTATCCTTATTTACGTTCTCCATAGTCCCTTCGTGGCAGATGATCTTGCGCTCGAATGTCCTATTTTCAAACTCATCTTTGATAAATTTCTCGCCATCTTTTCTGATACCAAGGATGTAGCTAAACTCATCTTTGATCTTTTCAGGCACAAATGGCAAAATCCTCTCATCAATAAGCCTCATCTCATACTCGCTGATGATCTCATTTAGCCCCTTTACACCGTATTTTACAGGGCTTATGATATCTCTTGTAAGGCTCTCTGGTAGGTCGTGAAATAGTGCACAAAAGAAGTTATTTTCCAAGCGCTTTTTGCAAGCTTTTGCTTTTAGTGAGTAAAAATAGCTAAGTATCGCAACAACTAGCATATGTCCTAAGACCGCAGTTTCAGGGATGCGAGGCGTTTGTGCCCAGCGCTTTTGAAACCTTAGCCTGCCACTTAGATCAACAAGACGGGCTAATTTTTGGTTCATAGCGATCTTTCTAACGCCAATTAACTCGTAATAATCTTCCATCTCCTCCTCAACCTTCGCCTTAAGCTCGTCGATATCACTTAAAAACTGGCTCGTTTGATAGACGATAGAAAATTCCCACCTCGTGGCAAGATAGCTGGCTGCTTTTAAGATGAGGCGCTCTTTTTCGTGAGTTTTGTCGTTTTTATAGTGGTTTTTAAATCTCTCCAAAAACTCGCCGCCCTCGATATCTGAGATGAGTGTCTCAAGGTTACTTAAAACCCAGCTATTTATCTGCTCTTTTTTTGTCTTTTGGATGTGGTGAAAGACGTCAGGGCGTATGTCTGTGACTACGACCCTGCTTAAAAACTCAAAAATTCCAGCCTCGATGATGTAGTTCATATCGGCATTTTGCTCTTGTTTTGCTATAAAATAAGCGATGATAAATTTATGAGCCTGTTTGTCAAGCTCGACTAAATTTGTCATCTTTGGATAGTCGTTCCAACGTGATATAGATGCTGCTTTAAAGATATGTTCTATAAGCTTAGCACTTATCATTATTTATCCTTTTTGACTACTTTTGGCTTCTTATCATCGGCGTAGCTTATCTTTCTAAAGCCCTCTTTGTTTGAGCTTCTTCTTGGCTTGTCATCTTTTTTAAATTTATCATCTCTGCTACCTCTGCTACTAGCACGATCACTTGTGCTACGTCTCTCGCGCGGCTTGTCGTTAAAGCTTCTCTCCCTACTTCTTGGAGCGTATTCTTTCTCTTCAGCTGGCTTTTTTACCACTAGATCAGAGCTGATCTCGATAACCGTATGGACATTTCCACGTGGGTTAAAGTCACCAACTATCTTCATAAATTTAGGCTCAAGTTTTTTCTCTAAAACAGAGTAAATTTCATTTATACTATCTTCGTGGCTGATGTTGCGGTTCATAAAGCTATTTATATAAAGCTTTATCGCTTTTAGCTCGACAACTAGTTTATTTGGGATGTACTCAAGGTATATGGTTGCAAAGTCAGGATAACCAGAGCGAGGGCAAAGGCAGCAAAACTCAGGCAGAGTGATCTTTATGACATAGTCCCTTGTTTGCTTATTTTCCCAGACCTCAAGGTCACTCTCTACGTCAAATTCTTTTAAAATTTTCTCGCCATACTTCATCTCTTCGCTCATTCTTTATCCTTTTTCTTTTAAATATCCAAGTGTTTAACGTCTTTTGCGTGGTCTTGGATGTAGTTTCTTCTTGGCTCGACCTCATCGCCCATAAAGAGATTAAACGTATCAGAAGCGCTTATGGCATCGTTTATATCGATCTTTAAAAGTCTTCTGTTCTCAGGGTTCATCGTAGTCTCCCAAAGCTGCTCAGGATTCATCTCACCAAGACCTTTGTAGCGCTGGATATATGCACCTTTTTTCGCATTTTTCTCTACTTCATCAAGCACGTCTATAACGTCACTATGCAAGTCTAGGCCGCGCTCTTTTATCTTTTGGCTGATGTAAAGTGCCTCTTCATAGAGTGGATTTGTAAATAAATTTTCATTTACCACAAGCTCTTCTAGACCGCTTTCAGTTTGGACATAAATTCTAACCTCATCATCGCTAACGTAGTGGTTTAGGATGTTGTGACCCTCAGCTTTTAAGAAGTCTCTTAAAATTTCAAAAATTTCATTGTAGCTTTTTGAGACGATGTCTGGATTTTCTATCATATAGCGGATCGCCGAAAGGACGTTAAAGCGTTTTTCAAGCTCTTTTAAGACGCTTCTATAAGCTGCAACGATCTTTAAAAAATCAATCAAATCAGCACTACCAATGCCCTCTATATCAACGCCTTCGATACCAGTTTCGATAAGAAATTCATTTAGCGCTTTTTCATCTTTTAGATAAATTTCTTTCTTACCTTTTTTGTAGCGGTAAAGTGGCGGTTGAGCTAGGTAGATGTGGCCATTTTCTACAACTTTATTTAAAAATCTAAAGAAGAAGGTCAAAAGTAGCGTCTGGATGTGGCTACCATCGACGTCGGCGTCGGTCATGATGATGATTTTATGATATCTAAGCTTTTCAGCGTCAAATTCATCTCCGATACCACAACCTAGCGCTGTTATCATATTTTTTATCTCATCAGACTTTAAAATTTTATCCAGTCTTGCCTTTTCAACGTTTAGAATTTTACCCTTAAGCGGCAATATCGCTTGGAAAACTCTATCACGTCCCTGCTTTGCAGAACCGCCCGCAGAGTCGCCCTCCACTAGGTATAGTTCGCTAATTACTGGGTCTTTGCTCTGGCAGTCAGCTAGTTTGCCAGGGAGCGTGCCTACACTCATGCTCTCTTTTTTGCGAGTTAGATCCCTAGCTTTTTTAGCAGCTTCTCTACCACGAGCTGCCATTAGAGCTTTATCCATTATCGCTCTTGCTTCGATAGGATTTTCTTCAAAATACTTTGTAAGCACGTCAAAAACCATCTTTTGAACGATAGGCTTTACGTAGCTTGAGCCTAGTTTGCCCTTTGTTTGTCCCTCAAACTGCGGCTCTGGCACTTTCACACTAACAACTGCTATAAGTCCCTCGCGGATATCTTCGCCAGTTATCTTTGTATCTTTTTCACGAGCAGCAGCGTTTGCTTGAACGTAGTTTGTGATAACTCTTGTAAGGCCCGCTCTAAAGCCAGCTTCGTGCGTACCGCCATCTGGAGTTTTGATGTTATTTACAAAGCTTAGTAAATTTTCACTATAAGTGTCATTATAAAGCAGCGCAAAATCAACCATAACATCATCTTCACCGCCGCTAAATGAGACCGCTTTGCTGACAGCGTTTGCCTTGTTCATATCAGTTACAAAGCTCTCTAAACCGCCCTCAAAATGAAAGCTCTCGCTTCTGCCATTTCTTTGATCTTTGAAATTTATAGTTATCTTTGGATTTAGATAGGCTAGCTCGCGAAATCTTTTTGTTAAAATTTCATCATCAAATTCAGTCACTTCAAATATGCTATCATCTGGCCAAAACTCGACTTGTGTGCCTGTGCGATTTGTAGTTTTTATCACTTCAAGGTCGCTTTGAGGGATACCTTTTGAAAATTCTTGTCTATGAAGCTTGCCATCACGTTTGATATTTACGATTAGCTTTTTAGAAAGGGCATTTACGACAGATACACCAACGCCGTGAAGACCACCAGAGACTTTATAAGTGTCCTTGTCAAATTTACCACCAGCGTGAAGCACAGTTAGGACAACAGTCGCAGCTGAAATTTTCTCAGTCGGGTGCATATCTACTGGGATACCACGGCCATTATCGCTAATGATCGCTGAGCCCTCACGTGTAAGTTCAACATCTATCGTATCGCAGTATCCTGCCATCGCTTCGTCGATAGAGTTATCAACGACTTCGTAGATCATGTGATGAAGACCGCTTATGTTAGTATCGCCTATATACATGCCTGGGCGCTTCCTGACCGCCTCAAGCCCTTTTAGTACTTTAATATTTTCTGCGCCGTAATTATTTTCCATCATAAACCTTTTTTAACTTATATATTTAATGGACTTATAACTGTTAAAAGCTCTTTTGAGCTAACAACGAAAGGTAAATTTTTATCTTTAAATCCAAACTCAAATTTCTCATCTTCTATGCTTTGTAGGAAGTCTATTAAATTTCTATTTTTTACATTTATGCTGATATCTTCTTCAAGTCCAGTTTGAAACTCTATCATCGTTTTGGCTTCAGAGTTATCCTCTATGATGCTCTCAAACGTGATGCTCTCTTTTGAAAAAGTTATCTTCATCTGATCGCTTAGCATCGAGATAGTCTTAATGCCTTCAACCATTTTATCTCTGCTTAGCTCAAATCTTATAGCGATATCTTTTGGTATAACGCGCTCATAGTCAGGGAATTTGCCATTTATCAGCTTTGTGAAAAACTCAAAATTTTGGCTTTGAGCGATGAGGACGTTTTCATCATAGTAAATTTCTATCTTGTCGAAAAATAGCTTTTGAATTTCGTTTATCGCTTTTTTAGGGATGATCAGTGAAAACTCATTGCTCGCTTCATTTGCAAATTTAAATACAGCTAGCCTTTTTGTATCGGTGCCTACTATATTTATATAGTTTTGTTTTATATCTAGTAAAGCGCCGTTTAGCTCAAATTTAGGGTTGTTGCTATCGATGCATGGCAAAATTTTCTTTAAGCTTCTGCCTAGCATTATGGCGTCTATGTCAAATTTGGCCTTGCCTTCTATCGTTGGAAACTCTGGGAAGTCTTCAAATTTATACATTGGAAGTTTGTATTTTGAGTTTTTTTGCTTGATGTAAAGATAGTTATTAACAGTTTCAAGCGTTACCTCTTCATCTTTTAGGCTTTTTATGATGTCAAGTAACTTTTTACCATTTGCAGTTGCATAGCCCTCATCAACGATCTTTGCGTTGCTTAGTTTATATGCTAGTCCTATCTCGTGATCAGTTGCTTTTATGTTTAAAACTCCATCTTTTGCAGAGATATAGATGTGAGAAGTTATAGCACTAAGATCTCTTTTTTCGAGATATGGATTAGTGTTTGTTACTATGCTCTCAAGCATGTTTTTGTTTATTAAAACCTTCATTAAATACTCCCTCTTATTTTTAATTTTCTTTTTGTTGTATTAGTTGGTAGCGTGAAAGTGTGAAAACCATCTTTTCTCACGCCAGCATCGTTATTTAAAATGTGAAAAGAATTTTTCATTTCTTCACATTTATTCACGAATTTCATTCTGTTTTTATCCTTTTGTTAAAATTTTGTTCTTTATCTCAGTCACTCTGAGATTGAAAATTTCGTTACTCTCCATGAGCTCGTTTATCTTTTTTATGTTGTGACTAACGGCGCTATGGTCTTTCATGCCAAAATAGTTTGCGATTTGAGGCATCGAATTTGTCGTGAGCATCTTCGCAAGGTAGATGATGATGCGTCTAGCCTCTACGATGTTTTGCACTCTTGACTTGCTTTTTATGTCACTTGGCTTGATGTTTAGCTCTTTGCTAACGATCTCTATAATGGTTTCAAGATTTATATTTTCATGCTTCTCTTTGATGAGATCTTTTAGTGTATTTTTAGCAAATTCAAGCGTTATCTCAACTCTCATCAAGCTTGCATAGGCGTTTAAATTTATGATAGCGCCCTCGATCTCACGGATATTATCGCCCATGTTTGTAGCGATGTAGTCGATGACCTCTTTATTTAGATAAATTTTGTCAAATTCGCATTTTTTGATGATGATAGCTATCTTTGTATCAAGCTCAGGCGGCGTGATATCAGCCATTATGCTTTGTTCAAACCTTGACTTTAGCCTCTCATCAAAGCCCTTTAATATCTTTGCTGGGCGGTCTGAGGTCATTACGATCTGACCTTTTTTGGCTATAAGCTCGTTAAATGTGTTGAAAAACTCCTCTTGAATTTTATCTGTTTTGCCTAAAAACTGCACGTCGTCTATTAGTAAAACATCGCAGTTTCGGTATTTCTCACGAAATTTAGTCATCGAGTGGCTATTTAGATGCGTGGTAAAATCAATCATAAACTGATCGCTCGTCACGCAGATAACGACCTTACCTTGATCTAGGCAGTAGTTGCCAACTGACTGAAGCAGGTGCGTCTTGCCAAGGCCAGTTGTGCCATATATAAAAAGTGGGTTGTAAAGCACGCCAGGCTTGTCCGCAACTGCTTTTGCGTTTAAAAAAGCAAATTGATTTGAGTCGCCGCAGACAAAATTTTCAAATGTATATCCAGGGTTTAAAATGCTGCTTTGCGCCTTGATCTGCTTTACATTTACTTGGCTTTGTTTTATATTTTTTAGCTTGGTTTGGCTAGTTATCTCGACCTCTGGCTTTTTGCCGGTTTTTACTTCGTAAAGGTAGGCTATCTTTTCTGCATATCTAGTTTTTATAAATTTAGCCATCAATTCACTCGTGGCGTTAAAAACTATAAAATCTTCGTTTGAAGCCTTTTCATTAAATTTTAATTGTTTGATGTAGCAGTCAAATTCATTAGCTGATATTTTTGTCTGTAAAAGCTCTAAAATCTCGTCTGCTAGCAAATTTTAACCCTTTTTATTTAATGAATTTTATTAGCGATTTTATCTTAAATTTAATAAAACCTTTGTTAAACTCCGACAAACTTTTTCACGGCGTGAAAAAGTCGTGAAAAAGTATTGAAAAGATTGTGATGAAAATTTTAGGAATCGATCCAGGCACGAAAAATTGCGGTTACGCGATACTTGAAAAGAGCAAATTTAAAACTATGCTTCTTGAAGCTGGGCTTATAAAGATAAAGCCAAACACGCTTCAATACCAAATAACAGAGCTTTGTGAGGGGCTTGATCTCATCTTCAAAAACCATAAATTTGACGAGGTTGCGATAGAAGACATCTTCTTTGCCTACAACCCAAAAACAGTCTTAAAGCTCGCTCAGTTTCGTGGGGCACTTAGTCTTAAAATTTTGCAGCTTCATGGCGACTTTGCCGAATACACGCCACTTCAAGTAAAAAAAACGGTCACTGGCAAGGCAAAGGCTGACAAAGAGCAAGTGGCATTTATGGTGAAGAAAATTTTAGGCATAAATAAAGAGATAAAACCGCTTGATATCACTGATGCTATCGCGATCGCGCTAACTCACGCGAATAATTTAAGAATAAACTAAATTTGATAGGAAAAATATGGCAACACTAAAAGCTTTACTAATAGGAGATGTGAAAAACTACGGCTCGCAAAACGCAACTGATAAGCTAAATTTACCTTGGAGCTCGGCTATTTTTAAAGTAGCTCAAAATGGCGAAATTTTCGCAAATGAGCTTGGCTTCGAGGGCGATAGTGTCGCTGATACGAAGCATCACGGCGGCCCTGAAAAGGCAGTCTTTGCAAATTCATTTGCAAACTACGCCGAGTGGGAGAAATTTTTAGGATTAAAAAATATGGCTTATGGGGCGATGGGGGAGAATTTATGCGTTGATGGGCTTGATGAGAGCTGCGTTTATGTGGGCGATATCCATAAGGTAGGCTCGCTTGTGCTTCAAGTCTCGCAGCCTAGAAAGCCATGCTTTAAGCTCTCAAAAAGATGGGGCAAGGAAAATTTAGCCACTCATATCTTTGAAACAGGCCTTACTGGCTGGTACTACCGCGTTCTTACGCCAGGCTCGTGCAAGGCAGGCGACGTGATAGAGATTATAGAAAATGACCCAGTTCATATGAGCATTTTAGAGATAAATAGGCTCTTTTACGCGCCAAGTGAAAATTTAAATTTACTAGAGAAATTTAACGCCCTCACCACTCTTACAAATGGCTGGCACGATGATATGAAAAGACGTATCGAGGGAATTTATAGCACCGAATTTATGAGAACACTATAAACATTTATACTTTTGCTCCGATTTTGTTTTACAAATAAATTTCAAACAAAAATTAAAGGAGCAGAGGTGTTTCGTTCTATCACAAATAAGATAGCACTAGCCTTGATGATCTTACTCATCATTTCGTTTTGCGCTATCTCGGCGGTTAGTTATTTTACTTCAAAAGGCAAGATCGTTGAGCTTGTCAGTGGCAAAGAGGATCAAGTCCTTAAAGATATAAAGAGTGTTACAAACACTTTTTTTGATGAAAATTTAGAGTATATCAAGAAAATTTCATCAGTCGTTGAAGGCGCTCAAAGTGGTGATGAGATAATGAACTTTGTCTTATTAGAAAAAAAGGTCGCGAACTCTGCGGTGAGCTATGTTTATTACGGCGATGAGGATGGACACTTCTTTCAATCAGATGGTAAAAGAACAACCGTAGCTGATAAATATGATCCAAGAACTAGAGGTTGGTATAAGAGTACAAAAGAGAAAAATAAAGAAATTTATACCGAGCCAAGAGTTACTTCTACAAATGATCTAGTTATCACTTTTACTGCTCCTGTTACTAAAAATGGTAAATTTCAAGGTGTTTTTGGTATTGATATAGACATTAAAAAGTTAAGTGACAAGATCCTTGATATTGGTAAAACTAAAGAAGGTGGATATGCTTATATTATGAAAAAAGATGGAACTATGCTTATTTCTGATATAGCTTCAGAAGTTGGTACCATCTTACCTGCTACAAAGGTCGTCTCAGAAAAGTATAACAATAAAGAATTTGACGAAAATGGTCTGATCTCATATAAAAACTCTAAAAACCAAGATGTAACAGCTAAAATTTTACCTATCAACGATGATGGCTGGCTTGCTGCTGTTGCAATAGGTGCGGATACCTTTTCAAACCACACTATGCCTATCTTAAAAGCTCAACTAATACTTGCGGTGCTCTTTATAGTCATACTCTCAGCTATTGTTTTCGTGCTACTAAAACGCTCACTTAAACCTATCGGAGTTATCCAAGAGAAGCTTTCTGATACATTTAAATTTATCACTTATGAGAGCAGCACTGCCCCAAGTAAGCTAGATATCCACACTACTGATGAATTTGGCGTGATGAGCGAAGAGATAAATAAAAATATCGACAAAGTCATAGCTGGCATCAAAAAAGATAATACCATGCTTGAAGAGCTAAATATAGCTGCAAATAATATGATAAGAGGAAATTTAGGCGTCAAACTAAGTGAGAACCCAAATAACCCATCTCTTATCAAACTAAAAGATTTACTAAACACTTTCTTTAGTTCTATTAGTAAAAATTTGGGTAATGTAATAAATATATTAAACGCTTACTCTAAAAATGACTATACTGCAAAGATTGAAATAGATGAAAACATTGAAGCTGATCTAAAAGCTATGATGCTTGGTATAAATAGCTCTGGTGTTGCTATTTGCAATATGCTAAATGATAATCTAAGCCAGGCACAAATTTTGGAAGAAAAAGCACAAATTTTATCTGAATCTATGAAGAATTTAACTTCAGGAGCAAATAAGCAAGCAGAGTCTATTCAAGAAAGTGCAGCAGCTATCGAAGAGATGTCAAGCTCAATGAATGCAATATCTCAAAAGACAGCGGATGTTATAAGACAAAGTGATGAGATCAAAAATATCATCATTATTATCCGTGATATTGCTGATCAGACAAATTTACTCGCTCTAAATGCTGCCATAGAAGCTGCTCGTGCAGGTGAGCATGGACGTGGCTTTGCAGTTGTGGCTGATGAGGTTAGAAAGCTAGCTGAAAGAACACAAAAATCACTTGGCGAGATCGAGGCAAATACAAATGTCCTTGCTCAATCAATTAACGAGATGAGTGAATCAATCAAAGAGCAAACAACAGCTGTTGATATGATAAATCAAAGTGTATCTCAAATAGATAATGTTACAAAAGAAAATATTTCAGTTGTTAATACTACAAACGACGTAACTAGCGAGATAGACGGCATGGCGAAGGTCATACTAACAGACGTTAGAAAAAATAAATTTTAATACCCAAAATCTCTCAAATATTACCGGGCTCATGTAAATTTACGTGGGCCTTTAAATTTTAAATCTTTTTTACGCTAAAATTACCAAAAATTTAAAGGAGAATATATGCCACTACTTGATAGTTTTTGCGTAGATCATGTGAAGATGAAAGCCCCAGGAGTTAGACTAGCAAAGAGTATGAAGACCCCAAAGGGCGATGATATCAGCGTTTTTGACTTGAGATTTTGCAAGCCAAATGAGGAAATTTTGCCAGAAAAGGGCACTCACACTTTAGAGCACCTATTTGCTGGTTTTATGAGAAACCATTTAAATGGCAACGGCGTGGAGATCATAGACATCTCGCCGATGGGCTGTAGGACGGGCTTTTATATGAGCGTGATCGGCACACCTAGCGAAGAAGCTGTAAAAAAGGCATGGCTAGCTTCGATGAAAGATATCTTAGAGGTCAAAACTCAAGATCAAATTCCAGAGCTAAATAAATTTCAATGCGGCACTTACAAGATGCACTCACTTGATGAAGCTCACGCCATAGCAAAGAAAATTCTAGATCACGGCCTAGTCATCATAAATAACGATGAGATCAAGCTTGACGTTGATGCTATGGGACTAAAAAAGCACTGATTTGAAACCAGCTAAACAAGAAAATCAAGCCTATCTAAAAGAGCAAATTTTAACCTATCTTGGTAACAAACGCTCTCTTTTAGGCTTTATCGAGCGAGGCGTAAAATACGCAAAAGACGAGCTTAAAAAAGAGAAGCTTAGCTGCTGCGACCTCTTTAGTGGAAGCGGCGTGGTGGCTAGGTTTTTAAAGCAAAATAGCGAATTTTTAGTCACAAACGACTTGGAGCTTTACAGCTTCATCACAAACTCATGCTATCTGCAAAACGCCACAAATGAGCTAAGAGATGAGATAAATTTCTGGCAAAAAAAGCTTGAAAAAGAGATAGAAAATAACCTTTGCGAGGGCTTTATAACAAGGCTTTATGCACCGCAAGATGATGAAAATATCGCTTTTGGCGAGCGGGTCTTTTACACGAAAAAAAATGCTAAATTCATCGACACTGCAAGAAGGCTCATAGATGAGATGTTGCCAGTTGAGATGAGAAAATTTTTCATAGCTCCACTACTTTATAACGCAAGCGTGCATGCAAATACGAGTGGAATTTTTAAAGGTTTTCATAAAAATAAAGATGGCATCGGTCAGTTTGGTGGCAGGGGGCAAAATGCCATTTCAAGGATCACTTCTGATATAAATTTGATTAAGCCTATTTTTTCAAATTTTAGCGTGCCATTTGAGGTCTATCAAAAGGACGCAAATTTACTGGCAAAAGAGCTTGATGGGCTTGATCTAGTCTATCTTGATCCGCCTTATAACCAGCATCCATACGGCTCAAACTACTTCATGCTAAATCTCATCGCAAGCTATGAGGAGCCAAGTAAAATTTCAAAAGTCTCAGGTATCGCAAAGGACTGGAACAGATCAGTTTTTAATAAAAAATCATCAGCAAGCGAGGCATTTTTCGAGTTGATAGCAAATTTAAAGGCGAAATTTGTGCTGATCTCGTTTAACTCAGAAGGCTTTATCAACCAAGATGAATTTGATAAAAACCTAAATAAAATGGGCAAAGTTCATCTACTTCGCCAAAAGTATAACGCCTACCGCGGCAGCAGAAATTTAAAAGCTAGAAACATCCATGTAGACGAACTTCTTTACGTTTTGAAAAAGTAAATTTAGCGCTCATTTTATCACTTCTAAATTTCACTAACGTAATTGTTAGTTTTGCTCATCCTCTGGCAAGCACTTCTCAAAGATAAATTTATGCTCATTTGGCAAGGCGTTGTAGATAGCATTTGCTAAATTTCTTATCTCCCAAAGGGCTGATTTTGAGCTTCTTAGAGAGATGAAATTTTGCAAGCTTCTAGCGTTTATGCTCCATGTAAGCTCGGTTTTATAGCACTCTGGCAAGCAGTATTTAACTATATCAAGGCTTTTTGTAGTTGAAGCTAAAATTTCACGTAAATTTTCAAGCGCTTTTATGCTCGCGTTATCGACCATTTCGTCATTTGTTAGCACTATAAATTTAGCTGCACGCTCAAACTGCCCTACTTCAAATTTCTCCTCTTTTTTTAGCTCTTTTAGCGTGTAGCGGGTTGATTTGACGCTTAGGCTTGCTAATCGGTGGCGGGCTAGCTCTTGAAGTAGTGCGCGCGAGATGCCTTGGATGTAGAAGTTGTAGTAAAGATGCTCCAGCGTTGAAGCGTGTTTAAATTTATTACCCACCCTATCTATCAGCTCGACATCTTTTTCGCCGCCATTATCGCCTTTTTCAAAGCTATGCCAGCATGTGCGGATTGCGTGAGAGCAGATATTTAGTGGGGTGTGATTTAGAAGTGTTACTTGCATATTTTCTCTTTTAGTGAAATTTTTTAGCATTTTACAAAAAGAAGGCTGATTTTATTTGTAAATTTAAAAGGGAGCGAGCGCCCCCCCCCTTGTTATTGTTTTAGTTGAAGAAGTGTGTTTAGCATCTCATCACTTGTTGTGATCGTTTTTGAGTTTGCTTGAAAGCCTCTTTGGATGACGATAAGATCTGTTAGCGCACGGCTTAGATCGACGTTACTAGCTTCTAGTTTTGAAGCTGCGATCGTACCTTTATCACCTGTGCCTGCTGCGCCGATGACTGCTTCGCCTGAGTTAGCAGTTTGTGAAAAGACGTTTCCGCCCTCACTTTGAAGACCCTCGTTGTTTGTAAAGCTAGCAAGTGCAACTTGAGCTAGACCAAAGCTTTGTCCGTTTGTAAATGAGCCTATGATAGTTCCTGTTTCATCTACCTTCAAACCATTTAGCGTACCACCTGTGTAGCCATCTTGTGAGATAGACTCAGTTGATGAGTCTTTATCAAAGCTTGTTAGTCCGTTAAAGTCTGTTCCCAAGCCAAAATTTAAACTAACATTTTGACCACTTTGTGAGCCGTTGTTAGCTGAAAATGTTATCGTAGCTGGGTGAAAGCTAGCAAGTGAGCCATTTGAGTTAAATCTAACTGAACCAGTTACGACGTTGTCTGGACCCTCACCTGTGTAGTTTATCTTAGCAGGCTCTGGCACTTGGATGATCATATTCCACTCAGTTCCGCCATCTGTTGTAGTACCTGTTTTTGCCCATCTGATACTAACTGTGTGTTTTGAGCCAAGTGAGTCAAAAATTTCAGCTGTTGAACCGTGGCTTGACATCATCATCTTGCCACTTGCTCTTAGAGCTTGACCTGGGCTTAGTGCGCCATCAAGTGCTTTCATGATGTTTGTAAAGCGAACGTTTTCATTTACTGCTGCGTTATTTGTACCTTGAGCTGGTTTTGTAAGACCAGTTGTAGTCATATAAAGAGCTTGATCAGCTATTTCATTTGTAGGGTTTTCTAGTTGAAATTGACCTAGTTTATTTACAGTGATCTTTACGCCATCGTTTGTATCATCTCCAGCAATTGCCTGAAGCGCTGCGACAGCTGCTGCGTGTTTTTGATCAGGTGTACCAGTTGCTCCTGCATAAGCTGTATTGTATATTGTTGCGTAAGCTGGATTTGTTATAGCTGCGCCACCTGTGCCTGGAGCTATCTTGTGAGCCGCTGTTGCTTCTTTTGCAGCATCAAGTACATCTGAATTTGCTCTTATTAGGCCATCGCCGTTATAATCAACGTGGTTTCTAGCATCCTCTTGCATAGCTGCACGAAGATCTTCAGTTGTTGTTATTTGTCTTGCGATTTTGTCGTTATTTGGGTGAACAGCTGTTGTTTGTGAGCTTGTATAGACATATTGATAAGCTGTGATGATATCTTTACTAGCTAGACCACCAACTGTGTTTCCAGCATTTACCACTAAGTGAATATTTTTTGTCTCTTCGGTTGTGCCTGAGTTGTTTCTGTTTATAAGTGTTAGTTTATTGCCTTCTGAAATTTCAGCTCTAACGCCAGTTTTATTGTACTGAGCGTTGATAGCAGCTGCAACATCACTGATGCTTGTCATCGTACCAGCTTGGGATTTGATAGTTGTACCATTTATTGTGATATCAAGTGTTTCTGCTGGATTTATTTGACCGATTGTTTGAGCTGCAGGACTTCCTATACTAAATTTCTCAGTTTTAGCATTTGCGTAGCTTACCCAGATACCTTGTCCATCTCTTAGTGCAAGTCCGTTTCCAAGCTCGTCAAATGTAACACCAAGATCGACGCCACGCTCTGTTAAAATTTGCTCGTTTCTTGAGTTTGTATAAAATTCGTCGTTGTTTGTATCGTTTTCGTTATGAACTTCGTTGGCATTTAAAATTCCATCGTTATTGTAGTCGCGTCCGCCTGCAACTGAGTCAAGTGCGTATATAGGCGTGCTTCTTTGACCGATGCTGTTACCTGAGTCGAGGTTGCCTTTTATTTTAACTTCTGTTGTCGCTCTTGCTGGAGTTGTAAGACCTTCTTTGATGACGATGTTGCTTATAGGGCCTGTTGAGTCGATAGTGCCAGTCTCATCATCTCTAGTCCAGCCTTGAACGATGTATCCGCTGTTGTTTACGAAGTTACCAGCCTTATCACGAACAAAGTCGCCGTTTCTTGTATAATATCTTGTCGTTCCGCCATCTGGAGAGACGACAAAAAAGCCATTTCCCTGAAGAGCAAGGTCGGTTTGCTTAGTAGTGTCTGTTAGTGTGCCTTGTGAGAAAATTCTTGTAGTTGAGTTTATGGTCGTTCCTAGACCTATTTGCATAGCGTTTTGACCGCCTAGCTGACCTTGTGGAGCGGTAGCTACTCTTGGAGTTTGGCTTAGTATATCAGCAAAATTTGCGCGGTTGTATTTAAAACCATAGGTATTGACGTTTGCGATATTGTTGCCTTCTACGTCCATGGCTATCTGGTGGGCTTGTAGGCCTGAAACACCAGACCAAAGTGATCTCATCATGAGCTTATCCTTTTTCTCGTTTTAAATTTTTATAATCTTTCAAAGCAAAAGATGTTCCAAAATTTATATCGGCAAAAAATAGTTACTGAGGATATTTTAAATTTGGTAGATTGTATTTATAGATTGATATGATAGTAATAGTTTGTTCGCCCTCATCTATGACGAATACAACAACATATCCCTTGAAGACCAAGTCTCTTACTTGAGTATCTTTTATGATTAGATTTTCTCTGTAAGAGTATGGTCTTTCAGGGATTTTCATGATTTCATTTTTTAGACTATCGCGAAAGTTATATGCGCGATCCTTGTTATCTTGTTTTATAAATTTTAATATCTCTTTTAGACTCTCTTTAAAATCATCTGTAAAAAGAATTTTCATCTTAAATTTTGCCTTCTATTATGGCATCGGTTTCAGCGATCACATCATCAAGTGTGTAATATTTAAGCTCGCCACGTCTATGCTTTGTGATCAGCTCTTTTAAATTTTGTTCATTTTCTTTATTTACGTAGTAGTCGCTATAATCTACAAATTCAACCCTTGCATGAGGGTTTATTCGTTTTATCTCTTGAACCGCTTTTTGTAAAATTTGAGTTATCTGTGGTGTCTCTTCGGCAACTAGCATACCTATCATTTTTGCTCCTTACATATTTTATCTATCATATTTATCCAAGTATCAACGCGCCTACGATGCCACCGATGATTAGTGGGATGTTAAAAAATACAAATGTAGGCACGCAAGTATCATATATGTGGTTGTGCTCACCATCAGCATTTAGACCGCTCGTTGGTCCAAGTGTGCTGTCGCTTGCTGGGCTTCCAGCATCGCCTAGAGCCGCTGCTATACCAACTAGCAAGATGATAGCTGGCACGCCAAAGCCAAGGCTAAGGCAAAGTGGCACGTAGATAGAGGCTAAGATAGGGATAGTGCCAAAGCTAGTGCCTATGCCCATCGTCACAAGAAGTCCGATAAGTAGCATCAAAAATGCTCCACCTATCTTGCCGCCAGAGACCAAGCTGGCGTATTTTACAAGCTCGTCTATACCGCCACTCTCTCTTAAAATGGTGCCATATCCTGCAGCAACAAGCATGATAAATGCGATAAAGCCCATCATAGCAAGGCCATTATCCATGATCTTATCTACTTTTTTATATTCGATGCCTCCAAAAACGACCATAACCAAAAGTCCAAGTAGCGCGCCAAGTGGCAAGAGCGAAGTGTAAATTTGCACGACAAAGGCGACAACCGCACCAGCTAAGACCGCCCACTCTTTTTTAGTCATCTCAAGGCTTTTTGCACGCTCGATCTCGTCAAGTTCGGCCTTTTCAAATTTAGATGTTTTATAAACTCTCTTTCTGCCGTAGACAAAAATAGCGATGATAAGGCCAACCAACATCGACGCACCGCCTATCCACATAACCGATGAGATGTCTGAGATAGTTGTATTTATGCCGTTATTTGCTAGCTCTTTTTTAAGGATATTGTGAAAAAGAAGGCCAAAGCCAACGCTAAGGCTCACATAAGGCGCTTGCAGGCCAAATGTAAGAGCGCAAGCCACCGCACGCCTATCTATGCCCATTTTATTCATAAGGGCAAGAAGTGGTGGGATCAAGATAGGTATGAAGGCTATGTGAACTGGGATCAAGTTTTGAGACAAGCAAGCGATAAATGCGATAGTTAGCGTGAATATCACCTTATTTGAGCTAAGAAATTTACTCATTGCATTTATCAAAATGGCTGTTAAATTTGTATTTGCGATGGCAGCTGCAAGAGCACCTAGCAAGATGTAGCTAAGTGAGGTTTCAAGGTTGCCTTGCATGCCACTTATGAGGCTTTGCGTGGTCTCTTTTAAGGCCGTAAAAAAGCTCTCGATACCGCTTGCCAAACCGCTTTCAAATCCACTAAAACCATGCTTATACATGACGCCAGCGACAAGTGCTGAGATAAGGATAGAAAGCAGGATGTTAAAGCGCAGCAAACATAGCACCGTCATCACCAAAATGCTAAAAACAACAGGGTTAAAGAGAAGCATGAGTGTCCTTTTTGTATGAGTGCAAGAATTATACAAGGGCGGGGCTTATTAAATTTTAAAAAGAGTGGCTTAAGTGGGTATGTGTTAAGATTTTTGGCAAATTTTAAAAGGAAAAAGCGATGGATTTAGAGAAAATTTATAAGGATGCTGGGGCGTATTTAGAGGGGCACTTTTTGCTAAGTAGTGGCAACCACTCGCAGTTTTATCTGCAAAGTGCAAAGGTGCTTGAAGACCCTGCACTTGCGGCAAAACTAGCAGATGAGCTTGCCGCTGTGATAGAGAAATTTGGCATTAAATTTGATAGCGTTTGCTCGCCAGCACTTGGTGGAATTTTAGCTGGATATGAGCTAGCTCGTGCGGCGAAAAAACGCTTTATATTTACAGAGCGCGTTGATAGGGTGATGAGCTTAAGGCGTGGTTTTGAAGTAAAAAAGGGCGAGAAATTTATAGTTTGCGAAGATATTATCACAACTGGCGGCTCGGCGCTTGAGGCGGCTCGTGTCATAGAGAGTCTTGGTGGCGAGGTGGTTGGTTTTGCGGCACTTGCAAACCGCGGTTTTTGTAAGGTTGCAAATTTAGGCAATGAAGCTAAGGCAAATGCAAAACTGCCAAGTGATAAGCCATTTTTTGCTTTGGGGAATTTTGAATTTGAAATTTACGAGCCAGAGCACTGTCCGCTTTGTAAGAGTGGTAGCAAGGCTATTAAGCCTGGAAGCAGAGGCAACTAAATTTTATAAAATTTATCTCTTAAAGCTTAAAATAATAATATTTGTAACTTATTCGTTATTTTGGGCTTTGAGTAAATTTTCTCATCAAAATTTCTTTTTTTCCTTAAATTTTAAAAGTTAATTTATAATTAAGATTTGAATGTATAAAATGGCACGCAATTTTTAGGAGATCCCAAAATGCAAGGATGTGTGCTATGAAAATATCTACAAAGATAATTCTCACTTTTGTTTTCTCAGTTTTGCTTGTCAGCTGTTTGCTCATCTTTTTAAATAGCAAATTTTCAAGCGATCTAACTCAGTTTTTCACCCATAAGTCCTACGACGAGCTGGTAAATGCCAGAAAAGAAAATTTAAAAGATGACGTCGAGACGATCAATCAAATGATGCGTGAAATTTATAATGGCGGCAAAGAAAAAGGGCTAAGCGACGATGAGATAAAACAAGAAATTTTTAGAGTCGTCTCAAAGCTAAAATTCTTTAGCGACAAGACCGGCTATATCTTCATTTATGACTATGACGGCGTTGTTTTGATGCACCCTGAAAAGCCATCACTTGTTGGTAAAAATTTAATCGGACTAAAAGATCCAAAAGGGCTACTTCTTATAAAAGAGCTCATCGAAAAGGCTAAACAAGGTGGCGGATTTGTCACATTTGGCTGGGTGAAAAAAGAGGGGCAGGAGCCAGTGGAGAAGCTTGGCTACGCTGCAAATTTTGAGCCATATAAATGGATGCTAGGAAGTGGCGTATATGTCGATGACTTAGCGGACGAGACAGAAAAGACAAAGGCCGTGCTAAATGAGCAAAATAGCCAAAATACAAAAACATTTATCATCGCTTGCGCCCTGATAACGGTTGTTTTGATAGCTATCGTGCTATTTATCTTAAGTAGAGCGATCATCAGACCTATAAAAAATATCGTTGCAAATTTAACCGCGATGTCAGATGAGATAAAAAGTGGCAGAGGCGATCTTACTAAAAAGCTTGAAGTTAGTGGCAAAGATGAAATTTCAAACATCAAAAGCTCTATAAATGACCTAACAAGCGAGCTAAGATCTGTGATAGAGAGTGTTAAAGGCTTGGCGCATGAGAACTCTTCTATCGCCGAGCAGCTCTCATCTACCTCAGCTCAAACTACAAATTTAACCAACAAATCTTCGCTAATCGTCACAGATACGACAAATATGGCAAAAAATATGTCAGAAGAGATAAAGAGCTCATTTGAAGAGGCTAAGAAGAGCAAAGAAAATCTTGAAAGAACCTGTCTATACATAAATGAGGTCTCAAACGATGTTTTGGGGCTTAGCAAAAATGTAGATGAGGCTGCAAATAGCGAAATTTCACTCGCTAGCTCGATGAAAAGCCTAGCTGATCAAGCTAAAAATGTAAAAGATGTCTTAAATATCATCGACGACATCGCTGATCAGACAAATTTACTTGCTCTAAATGCCGCCATAGAAGCAGCCCGTGCAGGAGAGCATGGACGTGGCTTTGCAGTCGTGGCTGATGAGGTTAGGCAGCTAGCTGAACGCACGCAAAATAGCCTAAGCGAGATAAATGCGACTATAAATTTAATTGTTGAAGCGATCTCAAACTCAAGCCAAACCATCGGCGATAATGCTAAAAAAGCTGGCGAACTTTGCAAAAAATCAGCCCAAATAAATGAAAAAATAGAAAATATGAACCAGCTAATGAACGAGAGCGTTAGCTTAAATGAGACCTCTACGAAGGACTATTTAGAGACTGGACATAAGGTAGAAGAGCTGATAAAAGGCATTGTAAATATCGATGAAATTTCAAAACAAAACTCAAAAAGTATGGATGAAATCTCACTTGCAGCCGCTCATCTTTCAAAGATGACTGATAATCTAAACACTAGCCTTTCAAAATTTAGAACCTGATAAATTTAGCCAAATCTTTGGCTAAATTTAACTTTCTCTTTTAAATTTATCGCTTAAGTAGCAAGCCTATTTTTTACTTTAAGCTTACGATCATGATGTAAATTTATGAAATAATTTTTATTTTGTGTTATTTAAGTCGGCATTTTGGCTTAAGAGATGAGATGACGTATGCAAGAGTATGATATTTTAGATGTTTTATCAAACAAAAAGGTCCTTTGCCTTGAGGACGAAGAGGCGATATTAAAAAACATTTGCGCGTCACTTGAGCTATTTTTTGCTGAGGTGACAGGCGTGCAAGACGGCTCTGAGGCGCTGGAGCTTGCACTAAGCGACGCCTATGATGTTTTGGTGCTTGATATAAGCGTGCCAAATATCGATGGCCTTGAGATCGCTAAAAAAGTAAGAGCTATCAATCAAAAAATCCCTATCGTAATACTCTCAAGCCACGTCGAGCAAGAGTATCTGTGGCGCGCGGTTGAGCTAAAGATCACAAGATACCTTGCAAAACCATACGATAAAAAATCTTTCATCAAAGCGCTTGAAGATGTTGCTATGGAGCTTGTGGGACGCACTCCGAGGGTTAAGATCGCCGATGATATAGAGTATGACTTTAGCAAAAAGGCACTTTATGTAAGTGGTCAAATTTCTCATCTAAGCAAGAGTGAGAGCCGCCTTTTTGAGTACTTTATAAACAATAAAAATAAAACCATCACTTATGAACAGATATTTGACTACATCTGGGAGTACGAGCAGCCTACAAAAGAGGCTATAAAAACGATCGTAAAAGAGCTTAGAAGAAAGCTTGGCAAAGACGTGATCAAAAATTTATATGGCGTGGGCTACCTTTGTGAGATATAAATTTCAGCTAATAGTCGGTGCTTTTATCTTTGTCTATCTGCTAGTTTCGGCACTTGTTTTAAATTTCTACAACGATCTTGCGATGAAAGACGCCAAAAAAGAGGCGTATTATGTTTTAGAGGGCATAAATTCTGTAAGAGAGTACATCGCTGGAGTTCAGCGCCCGCTAATCGAGCAGTTAAAAGAGCAGGGCATCTTAAAAGAGGACTTTTTTGACGAGAGACTTCTGTCATCTTCATATATAAGCCGTGAAATTTACAACATCCAAAAGAAAAAATACAACCTTGAATTTGACTACAAGCTAGTTGCCATCGCTCCGCTAAATAAGGCTCACCAGCCAAATGAATTTGAAGCTGGCGTCTTGCATGGCTTTAAAGAAAATAAATTTCAAGAATTTGTAAAGATAATAAAAGATGAAAATGGCTCACAGCTCTTTGTAGGTCTGCCTATAAAAAACCAAAGCCCAAGCTGTCTAGCCTGTCATAGCAGCGCAAATGCCCCACAACAAATGCTAAAAAAATATGGCATGGAGGGCATAGAGATCCCAGATGTGAACGAAACGGTCGCGATGATCTCTTTTAAGATACCAATCCGCGCTATTTTTACATACCATTTGCAAGAGGTCATCGTCATAATGAGCGCTATAACGCTTATCTTTGGGCTATTTTTGCTACTTGTTTATAAGATGCATAGGCGAGGCGAGGAGAGCAAAAAGCAGACTGAGCAGCTGATGATCCATCAAAGCCGCCTAGCCTCTATGGGCGAGATGATAGGCAATATCTCGCACCAGTGGAAGCAGCCGCTTGCTCAGATAAGCTCAGCTTTGATAAATTTAGAGCTTTATCAGGAGCGAAAGAAGCTTGATGAGGCGAAAATTTATGAATTTATAGAAGAGACAAGCAAGCAGATAAATTTCATGTCAGAAACCGTTGATGACTTTAAAAATTTCTTTAGTCCAAATACCTTGAGAAAAGAATTTAAGGTGCTTGAAGTGATAAATCAAACGATAAAAATTTTAAACGCAACGCTTAAAAAGTATCAGATCGAAGTGCAGCTTGACGTGAGAGAAAATTTTGAACTATTTGCAAATTTTAATGAGATAATCCAAATTTTAATAAACATCATAAACAACGCAAAAGACGCATTTAAACAAAGCTACACAAAGCCAAGAGTGATAAAGATAAGCACCTTTTTAAAAGATGATCGCAAGAATTTATGCGTGCAAAATAACGCAGGAGCGATAAAAAATTCATTTTTAAAGGTTATCTTTGAGCCACACTTTAGCACAAAAGAGAGCGGTAGCGGGCTTGGACTATATATGAGCCGTCTTATCGCTCGCAAAAACAACGCCCTAATCTTTGCTAAAAATGTGGATGAAAACCACGTTGCATTTACAATTAGTTTCGAAAATTTATAATTTGTTAATTTTCCCCCTTTTCTGCCCTTTTTTGGTGTTAAGATTATCAGTATGAAATCATTTTGATTTTAGGATAAAAATTCAAAGGAGGAGACGTGAGAAACTTACACAAAGCCTTAGCAGGCTTACTCATGGGTGTTAGTATCTTTGCTTCACAAGCCTGTTGCGAAGAGCATAATATGCAGATGTCCGATAAAGCACGTGATGTTATCGCAAATCCTAAAGGCACACTGCAAAGTAGAGGTGTTGTCTCCTTGCAAGACTACGTCGTAGAAGAGCAAGAGATGTATAACTGGCTATTTAAAAACCACCCTATTTTTACAAAGTATGGTGGCAAAACCGTCGGCAAAATGGTCGTTCATGACCGCGGCTTAGAGTGGCTTGCCGAGGGACATGGCTTTGATATGTCAAAGCTTAGTAAAAGAGATGGCGGTAAGGGCTATAGCTCTATGATGTATAGAATTCCAGCCACTTCATCGCTTCAGTTTCCTAATAAATTTGTAGGACCAGAAAAGTGCGGTGAGTGTCACCCAGCTCAGTATGAGGTCTGGAGCAGATCTCGCCACGCAACTACTATGCGCTTCCCTGGCGAGCACCCAGAGGTTAATAACAACCTAACTGAGCCAGTATTTGACAAAGATACCGCTTCTATCCTTCCAAAAGGTATCACTCCAGATGTCATCTACGCAACCGTTGGTCACTTAAGAACTAAGATGGGCTACGTCGATGCATGGCTACTTCGTGGTACTTACTACGTTGAGGGCGGTTTGCTAAGAGATGGCACAGGTCAGATCGTAGCTGGCGGTAACCAATGGCAAAGAACATGGGCGTTAAATTTAGATGACGCAACTGTTAAAAAGATAAAAGAGCTCGTTCCAGAATTTCCTGGCACTCTTGAAGAGTATGGCGATAATGGTGGATATGTTAGAGGTCTTGCCTCATACGCCGCAAAACATAAAAAGTCGATGTTTTTCCAAGCAAATTCATCATATTGTGAGGTTTGCCACCCAGTTAAATTTGACTTTAAGTCAAAAGCAGAATTTTACGCAGCACTTGGTAATGCCAAAGAGCTTCAAAAACACACTATCTCAAAAGGCGTAAGCTGTGAGGAGTGCCACGGGGCTGGCGGTCACCTTGATGGAGCTACAAATTTTAGAACATCAAACTGCGAACGCTGTCACCAAAGATTTAACTTTAGCCCAGATCTAATGCGAGCTAATCCGCTTAACAACGGCAAGCTTGATCTCTCACTTAGCTCTAAATTTAAATCAATGGGACCAGGATGTGGTTCTGAGGGCTCACAATCATACTTTACCGCTCACTACGATAAAGGCATGAGATGCGTCACTTGCCACGATCCACACGACAACACAGGTAACGTTGTAGGCGATAAGAGCGTAACTGGCATGAACTACAACCCAGATCAAGGCTATCTAAGTGCATTCTACACTAAACCAAAGATCAAAAAAGATTGTAAAGATTGTCACGAGACTCAAGCATATATCGCATCAAAAGCAGATACACACAAAAACAACACTTGTGCATCTTGCCACATGCCATTTATGATGAGCTGCGAGAATTTCTACGCTGTTCAGTTCCAAGACAACGCTGGCTTTGATACTCAAAGGCGCTCTCACATCTGGAAGATCATGGTCGATCCAAAAGAGAAATCTCTTGTCCCAGGCGCTGCTTCTAAAGATGCAAGAGACGGAAAAGATTGGCACTTTGAGAGAGATAAAAATGGCCACAACTATGTTGATTTGATGTGGGCATGCGCTAGAACATCTTGGGCTGATAAAGATATGAAAGATAACAAAGGCTGCCATAGCCCAGTGCTATCTGAGCTAAAACCAACACTTCATTTCAAAAACCAAAAACAAGTTTATGATGAGGTTATGGGATGGCAAACTCCAGTTAAAAATGAATTCTCAGAGGTCAAAATAGGCATCGAGGGAATTTACTCACTACTAGAGACTAAAAAGCTAGATCCAAGTGATAAAGCAAGAGTTTATGAGCTTGTCCAAAACGCTCAAGAGATCATCGATATGGTTGAAAAAGATGGTTCGTGGGGTATGCACGGATTTAAATTTACTAAACAAAGACTAGATGCATCTAAAGAGTATATAAAAGAAGCTCAGAGAATTCTAAACAAAAATTTATAGCATTTAGGGGCTAGTTTTAGCCCCTTTAATCTTAAGGGTTTGAAATGAAAAATGGGTTTTTAAAATGTTCGCTACTTCTTAGCCTAAGTGTGGCTAGCCTCTTGGCAAATGTCGATACAAACGACTCTTATGCCATAGGCGCAACAAGTGGTGGATATGTTTTAAAAGGACTGCTAGATCAAAAACAACTAGGTGTTGGCTATGACGCTGATGCAGTCATAAGAGGCTTTAGCGATGCGCTAAAGAGCGAGCTAAAACTAAGTGATGATGAGATAGCAAAGCTACTAAACAAAAGGGCTGAAAGCTTAGAGAAGATAGTAAAAGAAAAAGAGGCTGCCAAGCTAAAAGAGAATTTAGCCCAAGGCAAAGCCTATATGGAAAAAAATGCAAAAAACAAAAATGTAAAAACAACAAAATCAAATTTACAATATGAGATCATAAAAGGTGGCTCAAAAGGGGCTACTCCAAAGCCTGAGAGCATCATCATAGTAAATTATAAAGCAAGCTTTGTCGATGGCAAGGTTTTTGACGAGACAAAAGAGGCTCCAGCTCATCTTTCGATGCTAAATTTGATCCCTGGTCTTGAAGAGGGGCTCTTGCTTATGAAAGAGGGCGAGAAGTTTAAATTTGTCATCCCGCCTGAGCTTGCATACGGCGATAGCGGCATGGAGGGGATACCTGGTGGCGAGACTATCGTTTTTGAGATAGAGCTTATTAAGGTCTTAAAGCCTGGTGAACTAGCTGAGGCGGCAAGAAAAATTCATGAAAAAGAGCAAAATGAGGGCATTAAAAAGCCTCATTAAGGCATAAATGGAGTTAAAAATGCAAAATCAAAATAGCAGAAGAGCCTTCTTTAAACGCATGGCAGTTGTGGCTGCTGGTGCTAGCGTGGCAAGTAGTGGTTTTGCTTTTAAGAGTGAAGAGAGTGCGAAAAAACCACATTTTGGCATGATATTTGACCAAAACAAATGCGTTGGCTGCACGGACTGCGAAGTGGCATGTAGAAAAGTAAATTTAGTCCCAAAAGGACAGATGAGACTTTTTGTAGAGGATAAGACTGATCCAAAAAATTTGCTTGATAAAAGATATGTAAGAGTATCTTGTCAGCAGTGTGAGGATGCGCCTTGCGTGGCTGTTTGCCCAACAAAAGCCTGTCATAAGGACATAAAAACTGGCATCCAAACTACAAACATAGATGACTGTATCGCCTGTAAATACTGCATCGTAGCCTGTCCTTACGACGTGAGATATATCGATAAGTTTAGTCACTCAGCCCAAAGCTGTAACTTCTGCATAGATACAAATTTAAAGGATAAAAAAGATCCAGCCTGCGTTGAGGCGTGCAGATATGAGGCTTTGGTATTTGGTGATTTAAACGATGAGAGCTCGCATATTAGCCAATTACTAGCTGTCAAAGATAGCATAAGGCTAAGAGCAGAACTTGGCACAAAACCAAGCCTTAGATATATTCCTAAAGTAAAAGCGGGGGTGTAAGATGGATGGTGCATTAAATTTCACTGCGACATTTTCGCACGCAGTTGAGTGGGGCTGGCCGATCGCTGTTTATCTTCTGCTAGCTGGTATGAGTGGTGGAGCGCTAATAGCTGCCATACTTCTAAAGCGCTACAAAAGACAAGAGAGCTTTAGTCCATTTTTCAAGGCTGCTTCGCTTTTAGCATTTGTTAGCATCATGCTTGGTATGGTTTGCTTGATAGCTGACCTTGAAAAGCCACTTTTGTTTTGGAAAATTTTGATTAATTACAACTTCACATCAGTTATGTCTATCGGTGTAGCTGGACTTTGCGTATTTATACCGCTTAGCTTTTTGATGTGTCTATACGCCTTTGGCGCGGAGTTAAAGTCATTTTGTGGCTTTTTTGATGGCGTGATGAAAATTTTATCGCCACTTTATCCGCTCTTAAGTGCGCTTTGCCTGCTTTTTGCGGTTATCATTTGCGCTTATACAGGCTTTTTGATCTCGGTGCTCATTAGATTTCCACTTTTAAACACCGCCGTTTTACCAGCGCTTTTCATAGCTTCAGGACTAAGTGCTGGCATAAGTGGTAGCAGCTTGATAGCGGCACTATTTTTCAAAGAAGATCCACACTCAAGCGACCTTGGCTCGCTTCATGGCGTGGAGTTTTACGTATTATGCGCTGAAATTTTACTCATTTTAATGCTTTTTGTCTCACTTTTGCTTGGCTCAAGCTATCAACAAGGTGCGGCAGTTGCATTTTATAGTGGCGTTTGGGCTAAATTCTTTTGGCTTGGGGTTGTTTTAGTTGGCTTTGTCTTGCCTCTTGTTTTAAATTTCGCACTTGGCAAGATGAAATTTAGCTTCTACCTTGGCTCATTTGCAGCAGTCGTTGGCGTTTTATTGCTTAGGGTTTTTATACTTTATGCAGGACAGACTTATAGCATTTAAGGCTTAAGGGCAGGTGATGAAAATTTTAAACATTTATCGCTTGTCTTTAATATTATTATTTATCCTTGCTTTTGGTGCAGGGGTGGCGACCTTTTTGGAAAATTTTTATGACACACAGACGGCTAGAGTGCTTGTTTATGAAGCGCTCTGGTACGAGTGCGTCATGGCAGCTTGCGCCATTTGTTTAGCCATTAGCATCGTAAAAACCAAGATGTATAAAAAATTTGGCGCATTTTTGATACATCTTGCTTTTATTCTGATCTTCATCGGTGCTGCGCTTACAAGATACTTTGGCGAAGAGGGCGTTATGCACTTAAGAGTTGGCGAGAGTGGCAACTATATGCAAAGCACAAAGCCATATTTGAGAGTGCAAATTTCAAATGAAAGCTTTGAATATCCATTAAAACTTAGTCTGCTTGGCAAAAACGACTTTCGCTTCAAAAAAGATATAAATGGCAAAGAATTTGAGATAAAGATAACTGGCTATAAAAAAGATGAGAAAAACGCTCCAGCCACGCTTAGCATAGAGGCTGGCTTTGCTAATGAAAAGAGCAAAAGCGCCAAGCTAAAAGGTGGCGCTGGATACGATCTTGAGCCAAGCATTTTAAGCTTTGATGGGCAAGAGGCGAAATTTTACTTTAGCTCTGATGCCATAAATTTACCATTTACACTAAGGCTTGATAAATTTATCCTAGAGCGCTACGCAGGGCTAAATAGCCCATCATCTTACACGAGCAAAGTAAGCATCGCAGGTGCCCAGCATGAAATTTCGCTAAATCACCCACTAAGCATCATGGGCTATAAAATTTTTCAGTCATCATACGACGCTGACGAGCTTGGAAGCGCCTTTGAGATCAGCTTTGATCCTGGCAAAGTGCCAACTTACATCGGATATTTTCTGCTTTGCCTTGGCTTTGTGGGAAATTTATTTAGCAAAAAGAGCCGATTTTTTAGACTTTGTAACTTCATAAAAGGCACGCAGTTTGCATTTTTAGCCATGATTTTGCTAAACGCCACGCCAAATTTCGCAAGCGATGAAGCTATAAATTTTAAAGCTCACGCAGATAAATTTGCCAAAATTTTAGTTCAAACTGATAGCAGGATCGCCCCAGCTGGCTCTTATACAAGGGCAGTAATAAGCAAAATTTCAACCAAAACCACGCTCTTTGGACTTAGTAGCGATGAGCTGATGCTCTCTTTTGCCATCTCGCCACAAGAGTGGATGGATAAAAGGATAGTGAAGATCACGAGTGAGCGCGTGGGCGAGCTTTTAGGCGTTAGTGAGAAATTTGCTAGCTTTAATGACGTTTTTAACGAAAATGGCGAGTATAAGCTGGCTAAATTTGTAGAAGCTGCAAATGAAAAATCCGCTTCAAAAAGAGATAAATTTGATAGCGATGTCATTAAATTTGATGAGAGGCTAAATGTCTTATACCTTGCTCTAAAGGGCGAAATTTTAAAATTTATCCCCACTAAAAAAGGTGAAGCGATCAAGTGGCTAGGCGTAAATGAAGCCTTTAGCAAAGATGAAATTTCAAACGAGTTTAAAATCGTTTTAGGTGCTTACATAGAAAATTTAAGCCTTTGCGTAAAAAGTGGCGAGTGCGCTGGGGCTGATAGGAGTTTGGAGCAAATATCAAGCTATCAAAGAAGCACTCTAGGCTCTCTTGCGCCAAGCGAGGCAAAGGTCGGCCTTGAAGTGCTTTATAACCAAATGGAGATATTTAAATTTCTTATCTATTTTTACATAATCCTAGCTCTTGCTTCGCTCGCTCTTGGCTTTTATAGGCTATTTTTTGGGAGGAAATTTAGATTTGAAAGAGCGATTAGCCTTGCGTTTTTTACTGCGTTTATAGTGCATGCTCTAAATTTAGCCCTACGCGCCTACATCTCAGGTCACGTGCCTTGGAGTGATGCTTATGAGAGTTTGGTCTATATCTCGCTTATAAGCGTGCTAGCTGGAGTGCTATTTTTCAAGCATCAAAGCTTCGCACTAGGCGCTGCTTCGCTCTTTGCAAGTGTTAGCTTGCTGGTTGCTCATCTAAATTTTATAAACCCTCAGATAACAAATTTAGTCCCAGTTTTAAAGTCATTTTGGCTTAGCGTGCATGTAAGCGTCATCACAGCAAGCTACGGCTTTTTGGGCTTTGGCTTTGTGCTAGGGCTTGTGGGACTTATATTGATGGCTCTAAAAAATGACAAAAATGAGCAAAAACTTAGCGAGCAGATAAGATACCTCGCCGCCACCGACGAGCTAAGCCTCATCATAGGTCTTAGCTTGCTAACTATCGGAAATTTCTTAGGCGGCGTCTGGGCGAATGAGAGCTGGGGCAGATACTGGGGCTGGGACAGCAAAGAGAGCTGGTCATACATCACGATCATCGTCTATGCCATAGTGCTTCACTTAAGATTTATACCAAAGCTAAAGGGCGTTTTCGCCTTTTTAACAGCTAGCGTGCTATCATTTGCTTCGGTACTTTTTACATATTTTGGAGTAAATTTCTACCTTAGTGGGCTTCACTCATACGCAAATGGTGAGAGCTTTGGCATCTCAGGGCTAATATACTTGATCTTAGCGGCTCTTGCCTTGCTGATCGCCCTAGCTTATCGTGGCAGAGATATAAAAGTAGTTTAGGAGATATGATGAAGAGTTTGGTTTTACTGGCTGCTAGTTTGTGCGTTTTAAATGCTGGCTACATCAAAGAGGCTTTAAACGCAAAAGATGACCACAACAAACTAGCGCAAATTTATGAAGATGCTTGCGACAAAGAGAAAAAGGCATCAGGCTGCTACAACCTAGCTGTGCTTTACAGCAGGGGTGATGGCAACGTCAAAAAGGACGAGGCAAAGGCGGCTATGCTTTATGAAAAGGCTTGCGATCAAAATTTCTCTATGGCTTGCAGCAACCTTGGCTATGTATATGAAAAGGGCAAAGGCGTAGAAAAAGACCTAGCAAAAGCGGTCAAACTATATGAAAAAGCATGCAGCGACAACGAGGGCTGCACCGAGCTTGGCTTGCTTTATACAAATGGCATTGGCGTGGAAAAAGATCTAAAAAAGGCAAAAGAGCTTTATGAAAAGGCTTGTAAGGCAGGTGACGGCATGGGATGTAGCAACCTTGGCTACCTATACGCTCAAGGCGAGGGCGCCGAGAAAGACTACGCAAAAGCTAAAGCAAACTACGAGATGGCTTGCGCAAATGAAGCTGGCATAGGATGTGACAACCTTGGCTTTTTATATGTTTATGGGCAAGGGGTTGATCAAAACCTTACAAAAGCGACAAAGCTTTACGAGCAAGCGTGCATATACGCCTATGAAAAAGGCTGCAACAACTACGCTATCATGCTAGCTGAGGGCAAAGGTGTGAAAGAAGACGTTGAAAAAGCACGTGAAATTTTTACTAAAAGCTGTAAAAATGGCCTAAAAGAGGCGTGCGAGAATTTAGAAATTTTAGGAAAGAATTGATGAGTTTTAAAAACTGGGGCAATAAAGAGGCAAGCCTAGAGGCACTTTATCTACTTGATAGTGCCTTTTTAGAGCCAGGAGAAGAGTATCTAAGGCTCATTTCTAAAAAAGAGGATGAAAATAGCCTAAGATACGTAGTAGATAACGGGCAGGGCGATCTGCTAGATGTGATATTTACGCGTGAGGCGGTGCTGGTTAGAGGGTTTGATCATGAAAATGAGCTAAATGCGCTTAGCATGGCAGACAAAAGCGTGGTAGAGCAAATTTATAGTGGCGAGGCTACTAAATTTCGCTCTTACTTCTTGCCAGATGAGATAGAGCAGACGACCTTTTTTATCTGGTATGACGGGGCGGAGCATCAAAATTTAGTCGGTGGCAATAACGGCGGACGCTGGCTGCTTGGGTATGCCTTTGATGACTTTGCTAAATTTAGCGAGTTTGTAAAGGGCTATTACGAGATAGACTTTGATGATGAGATGTTAAAAAAGCTCTATGAAAAGGGCGAGTTAGAAAAAGAGAAACTAAAGGAGATAAGATGAAATTTATAGCTTTGTTGCTTAGTGCAGTTTTTGCCTTATGGGCTGGAAATTTGACGAGTGAGGCAAACATAAACGCCTATAAAAGGGCAAAAGAGCGCATCGAGCTACCAAAGGATGCAAGATGTGCAGTGTGTGGCATGCCTATAAAAAACAAGCAGTGGGCGACGCTTATCAAGGCTGGTGGCAAGGACTATTACTTTGACGGCGTAAAAGATATGGCGCACTTTTACTTTGCTGATGAGGTGGCGAAAGAGGCTTACGTGAGTGATTATTACACGCTTAAAAAGCTTGAGGCAAAAGATGCGTTTTATGTTTATGGCTCAAATGTTTTTGGACCGATGGGCGAGGAATTTATCCCATTTAAAGACGAAGCAAAGGCAAATAGCTTTATGAAAGATCACGCTGGCAAAGGTGTCATAAAATTTGACGAGATAAAGACATTTATCGGTAAATAAAGTGAAATTTCTAGCATTTTTGGCGTTATTTTTTGGACTTTCTTACACGCTTTTAGCAGCGCACTACCTTAGCTTTGACCACAAAGCAAAGCAAGATGAGCTAAGAGAAATTTCAAAGATAACAAGGGCAAATGCCGCTTTTAGCTTTGGCCTAAAAGAGCAAAAAGGCTTTGTCTATGATAAGTAGAAATTTCATAAACTACGCTGTAATCTTGCTCTTTAAAGACAAAAAGGATCATCTCTTTAGCTTTTGCCTCTTTGCACTCATTATCTTTGTGCTAAGCTCGGTGCTTTTCATCTCTGGCTCGATCCAGCATGATCTTATAAGCTTAGTAAAAGATAGATCAAGCATCGTTGTTAGTGCGTTTCGTGCTGGTAAAAACGACCTCATGCACCCTGGCTACATCTATGATATCTCAAAGATCGATGGCGTAGCTGAGGTTAGAGGCGTGGCTGATGGAGAGTACTACTTTGTGCAAAAGCGCGTTTGGTTTCATCTATATGAGGATGATAGCCTAAAAGAGGACGAGATGATCGTTGGCGAGGGCGTAAAAGCCGCTATGAACGAGCTTTACTACGATGAGAGCTTTAACTTCTTAACAGAAGAGCGCATGATACCAGTAAAAATTCTAAAAACCATGCCAAAACAAAGCGCTCTTATCACAAATAACGCTATATTTTTGCATCCAAAAACACTAAGGGCTATCTTAAATTTAAAAGATGAAGAATACACAAAGCTCTATGTCGATGTGCCAAATAGCGAAGAGATCAGTCAAGTGGCTTTGAAGATAGAAAATTTATATCCAAACTCATTTGCCATTAGCATAGAAGACGAGGTGGCAAACATTAGGCATCTTTACTACTATAAGGGCGGAATTTTTATGAGCATTTATGTTAGCGTTATGCTAATATTTTTCGTGCTGCTTAAAAATCAAATTTCGCTTGCTTATGGCAACAAAAAGCGCGAGATAGCCATTTTGCGAAGTATCGGCTTTAGTATAAAAGAGATCATTTTTTTAAAATTTATACAAAATTTCATCGTTAGCGTTAGCGCCTTTTTGCTTGGCGTTATGTTAGCTTATCTTTTTGTGTTTGTCTTTAACGCTCCATTTTTAAAGGGGATATTTTTAGGCGATGAGCTTTTAAATTTTACAAATTTCACGCCTATTTTGGAGTTTGATAAGCTCTTTTTGATCTTTGTCTTTGGCGTCATACCATTTTTGGCATTTGTACTTATCCCGTCGTGGCGTGTGGCGTGTGGCGACATAAATGAGGGGCTAAAATGATAAATATAAGAGGCGTTAGCCTAGTCTATAACCAAGGCAAACAAAACGAGTTTTGCGCTCTAAAAAATATAAATTTAGATGTTAATAACGGCGAGTTAGTCATACTAAAAGGCGTTAGTGGAAGTGGTAAAAGCACCCTGCTCTCGCTCATAGCCCTACTCCAAAAGCCAACTAGCGGGGAAATTTTGATAGACGGCACTAACATCGCAAAGCTGCCTGACGCCTTTTGCTCCGAGCTTAGACATAAAAGGCTTGGGCTTGTTTTTCAAAATTTTAATCTCATAGAGGGTTTAAGCGTCTATGAAAATTTGTTAGCTCCGTTTGCTCTAACAAATTTTAAGGCAAACGTGCGTGAAGAGATGATAAAAAGGGCTCTTGAACTTGCAAACATCTCTCACAAAAGAGATGAAAACGTATCAAATTTAAGCGGTGGCGAGCGCCAAAGATGTGCGGTAGCTAGGGCTTTGTCAATGGACGCTGATATCATTTTGGCTGATGAGCCAACGGCAAATTTAGATAGGGATAACGCACGTGCATTTTTGGGTTTGTTAGAGTCATTTAAGGCGCTTAAAAAAAGCATTATAGTTGCCACTCACGATAGCATTTTTGACGAGCTGGGCGCCACAGATAGAGTAGTTAGCTTGCAAAACGGAGAGATAGTATGAGCGTATTTTTATCAAACGCTGTTATCGCCTTTTTGTTAGCGGAGTTTGTGCTGTTAGCTTTGATGAGTATTTCGCTATTTTATGTCGTGAGGATCATGAGATCGTGGGACTATAACGCGCTAACATCGCTTCAATACTCGCTTGAAAAGCAAAACTACCTTGTAAATACGATCTTGCTCTTTAGCGTCTGCACAAAGATCGTTTTGTTTATATTTTTTGCACTTTGTCTAAATGAGCTCTCTGACATCGTGCCAGGGGCTATGTGCTCGGCTGGCGTGATCGGCTCAAATAAATTTGGCGGCATCTTGATGCTCACTAAAATTTTGCTGATATTTGGGCTTGGCATATGGCTAGTTATAAATAAACTCGACTTACAGGCTCTAAATTTCCCATATCTAAAGAAAAAATATGCCATTTTCATCTGCCTTTTTGTGATGATATTGATTGAACTTGGCATAGAAATTTCGTTTTTTTATAACATCCCACTAAAAGTGCCAGTCTTTTGCTGCTCGGTCACTTTTCAAGCTCCGAAGCTGCCATTTGGCTATACAAATTTTGGCTTAGTAAGCGCCTTTTTCGTGCTATTTTTTGTCATTTTGGTGCTAAATTTCTTAAAGCAAAGTATGGCAAGCTTTGTAGCAAATTTGCTATTTTTGGTGCTTAGCTACTACGCCATCACCTACTTTTTTGGCCTTTATGTTTACGAGCAGCCAAATCACAAGTGCCCATACTGCATGCTAAGAAGCGACTATTTTTACGTTGGCTACCTCATATGGGGCAGTTTGTTTTTGGGCATTTTTTACGGCCTTATGCCATACCTTGTGGAGATCATCACAAAGACAAACTACTCGCACAAGCTTAAATTTTCATCGATCTGGCTAAGTGTTTGCGTACTGATCTGCTCGCTTTACGTGCTCAAATACTATTTATTAAGAGGATTTTTATTTTGATAAAGCAAATTTTTTCTCTTTGTTTGTTGGCTCTAGTCTTAGCCGTGCTCGCCTATAATGCCGACATAAGCGACGATAAAATTTTAGTTTCACATAGCGACAAATCAGAGCCGATCGAGGTGCTCACGCCAAATAAATATATATGTTATGAGAGCAGGACGCTCATCGCTGATAACAACGACACAGCTCAAGCGATCATGCCAAATGGCGACATCTACTTCTTTAACGACATCACAAATTCTTTCATCTGGTATATGGCGCAAAAGAGCAAAGATAAGATCAAGTTATATGTCTATTCAAGAGATACAAACCGCTACATCCCAGCGCAAAATGCCTGGTACTCGAGGGTCGATATCACGCCGATGGGATACGGCATAGGGGCGTATGAGTTTCACACTTACGGCATAAACGACAACTACTTTAAAGAGGTCTTGCTCTATGCAGCACGCGGCGAAACGCTGCTAAATCCATATATAAACATCCTACTTTCAGAAAATAAGATATAAATTTAGAGAAGCTCTAAATTTGTTAGAGCTTACTAGGTTGTTTTTGGTATCAAGGCGCTATTCGTTTAATTTTTTGTAAAAATCGCATCCTGATTGAAACCCTAATTTGCAAGCCTTATCAAAATATTCTTTTGCTATGTGATAGTCTTGTTTTGCGCCTTTGCCTTTTAGATAAAAAGCTCCTAAATTAAAGCAACCGCGATTGTATCCACCATTGCAAGCTTTTTTATACAATTCTACTGATTTACTGTAGTCTTGTTTTACACCTTGACCGTTTTCATATAAAATTCCTAAACTAGAACAGCTATCACTAACTCCATCATCACAAGCTTGTTTGTATAGATCGGCTGCTTTATAATAGTCTTGTTTTACACCTTGACCAATATTGTATAAAATCCCTAAATTGTAACAGCTAGTGCTATATTTGTCACTGCAAGCTTTTTGCCATAATTGAGCTGCTTTATAATAGTCTTTTTCTACGCCATGACCGTTTATATATAAAACTCCCAAATTATGGTAGGCTTGGGCAACATTGCCATCACAAGCTTTTTTGTATAGTTTGACAGCTTTGGTATAGTCTTGCTCTACTCCTTGTCCTCTTTCATAAAAACCACCTAGATTATAGCAACCAGTAGCATCTTCACTATCACAAGCGTATTTATATAGGTCGGCTGCTTTATTATAGTCCTGCGCCACACCTTGACCGTTTTCATATAAAGTCCCTAAATTAGTGCAACTATCAATATCCCCACCATTACAACCTCTTTGCCATTGCTTGGCAGCTTTATCAAACTCGCCTTTATTATAAGCTTCAAGCCCAAGCTCAAAAAGATCTTCGCAAAAGCCAGTGGTTAACAATATCACAGATAAAAGAACAGCCTTTTTCATTTTTTCTCCATTTTGCAAATTCGTAGTTATTGTGGTTTGGCTTGTCTCTTTATTAGAGAAACAAGCCTAATGTTAGTATCTAACGTTATTAACTTTTAAAAAGTCTCTTAGGTCTTCGTATTCGCTATTTTCGAAGTAGCGCCATTTGCCAGGCTTTAGCATATCAAGGCTAACGCGTCCAAAGCTAACACGTTTTAGGTCCATCACTTCAAGGTCAAAGTAGCCAAAGAAGCGGCGAAGCTCTCTGTTTTGACCCTCGTTGATGATGACCTTTAGTTTTGTGTAGCCACCGCTTGAGCCAAAGACCTTGTAGGCTAGAAATGGCTTAAATTCCATTGATTTTATAGTGGTTTTTGCGTGTGCGCCTTTGGTGGCGTCCTTGGCGAAAAAGCCATTTGTCATCGCCTCTATCACCTCTTTTGAAATTTCGCCCTTTACCTTTAGGTAGTATTCGCGCTCTAAGTCGCTATTCATGAGCGCTGTGGCGATCGCTGGAGCGTCAGTTAGTAAAAGTAGTCCCTCGCTTGCGTAGTCTAAGCGTCCCACGCTAACAAATTTTGCAAATTTCTTATCTAACGTGTCGTAGATCGTCTTTCGTCCGCGGTCATCTTTTTTGCTAACTAGCTCGCCCTTTTGTTTGTGATAAACGATAACAGTAAATTCTTTTTTGAGCTTTATCAAACGGCCATTTATACGCACTTTGTCATCTTCGTCCACGCTTGTAGCAAGGTCGCTAACCACACGCCCTGCTATGCTAACCTTGCCAGCTTTTATCAGCTCATCTGCCTCACGGCGTGAGTAGTTTGTGTTATGTGAGATAAATTTATTTAGTCTTGTTTTTTCCATTTTATAGTCCTAAATTTGCAAGGTCGTGGATGTGTAAAACACCCACAGGCACGCCATTTTCTACGACAGCTAGAAGCTGAATTTTATACTTTTCTATTAAAGCTAACGCATCTACGGCTAACATCTCTTTGTCATTTATCTCTTTTGGATGCAGTGTTGCAAATTTCATCGCTGGCTCGTCTAAGTCAAAGTCCTCTCTCATAAGCGCGCGCCTAAGATCGCCATCACTTAAAAGGGCGTCTAGCACACCATCTTTATCGACGATAAGAACCGTGCCAAGCTTGCCATGTGTCATAGTATCGATCGCACTTTTTAGGCTTGCATTCCAGCGGACTATCGGTAAATTTTCGCTTCTCATCACATCTTTGACCTTCAAAAATAGCCTCTTGCCAAGGCTGCCACCTGGATGAAAATTTGCAAAGTCCTCTTTTTTAAAGCCGCGCTTTTGCATCAAACAAACAGCTAACGCATCGCCAAGAGCTAACGTTAGCGTGGTTGATGCCGTTGGAGCAGCATTTAGTGGGCACGCCTCTTTTTCTACATTTATATCTATAAAAGCGTCGCTAAATTTACCAAGTGAGCTTGTCTTGCTTCTTGCCATGGCGACGATTTTCACACCAAAGCGCTTTACATGAGGCAAAATTTTGATAAGCTCATCGCTCTCGCCACTAAAACTAATGGCTAACAAAACATCGTCTTTTTCTATCATGCCAAGGTCGCCATGCATGGCCTCTGTCGGATGCAAGAAAAAGCTTGGCGTGCCAGTGCTTGCAAGCGTAGCAGCGATCTTTGCGCCCACGTGACCGCTCTTGCCCACGCCTGTGACTATGACCTTGCCCTTTGCGTTAAATATCAAATTTACAGCATCTTCTATCTCTACGCTTTTAGCGTGTCTTAAAAGCTCATTTGCTTCTATCTCTAAGACTTCAGCGGCGATTTGGTTGGCTTTTTGCATAAATTTTCCTTACATTAGATAGATGATCGGCACGATAGTTGGGTACTTTTTGACCTTTCTAAATATGTGCTTTCTGATCACTTGGCGCACTTGTGACTCAAGCAGTCTGCTATCTTTCAAAAGCTCCTCTTTGACGTTGCTTAGATATTGCTCTAGCACGCCCTCCATCTCTTTTCTAAACTCGGCGTCTTGCTTATCGCCCACAAGGCCGTAGCTGATAACGCGAGGCTTGTTGATGAGTTTTGCGCCGTGACGTGAAATTTGAGCGATTATCATGACGACGCCTGCTTCGGCGAGGTTTTGTCTGTCGATGACGACGTCGTCTGCGATTTGTTTATTTATTTGATTATCTATGAAAACTTTGCCAGTTTTTACCGTTTTTACACGTTTTAGGTATTTTTGACAAACCTCCATCTGATCGCCGTCGCTCATTAGATAGATATTTCTCTCATCGACACCACAGCTAATGGCCGTCTCTTTGTGCTTTGCGATGTGGTTGTACTCGCCATGCACTGGCAAGAAAAATTTTGGCTTTATGAGGCGAAGCATCAGCTTTTGCTCTTCTTGCGCTGCGTGACCGCTGACGTGGATCTCGCTAAAGTCTTGGTAAGCGACGCTCGCACCTGATTTTAGTAAGAAATTTAGCACCGTTGAGACGCTATTTTCATTACCTGGGATAGCTTTTGAGCTGATTATGATCTGATCGCTTGGCTTTATCTTTATATATTTGTGCTCATCTGTTGCCATGCGGTAAAGCGCGCTCATGGTCTCGCCCTGGCTGCCAGTAGTGACGATAAGCACTTCATCATCTTTAAATTTACCAACCTCGTTTGCATCGATAAAAATTTTCTTATCGAGCTTGATGTAGCCTAGCTCCATCGCAGTGTATAAATTTCGCTCCATTGATCTGCCGATGACACAGACTTTGCGGTTGTATTTTAGCCCCCATTCGATCGCTTGATAGACGCGGTGGATATTTGAGCTAAATGTGCTCATGATGACGCGGCCTTTTGCCTTTGAAAATATCGCGTCAAAGGTTTTGCCAACGCTGCTTTCGCTCTTTGTAAAGCCCTCTTTGTAGCTGTTTGTGCTATCGCTTAATAGACAAAGCACGCCACGCTCGCCGTAATACGCTAGCCTGCCAAGGTCTGTTGGGTAGCCATCTATCGGCGTGTGATCAATCTTAAAGTCGCCTGTGTGGATGATCGTGCCAGCCTTTGTTGTGATCGCAAGTGCCGAAGCGTCGATGATAGAGTGCGTGATGTGTATCCACTCGACCTCAAAGTCGCCTATGAGATATGGCTTTCTCTTTTCGACCGATCTAAAGAGTGAGCGCTCTTGTTTTAGCCCGTGCTCTTCAAATTTATTATTTATCATGCCAAGTGGAAGCGGTGTAGCGTAGATAGGAAATTTAAACTCTTTATAAAAGTAAGGCACCGCGCCGATGTGATCCTCATGTGCGTGAGTGATGATGACGCCTTTTATCTTATCTTTTATCTTGCGAACGTAGTCAAAGTCTGGGATGAGGATATCCACGCCGTGCATGCTCTCGCTTGGAAAGCTCATGCCGATATCAACGATGATGGCGCTAGTTTCTGTCTCAAAGACCGTCATATTGCCGCCGATCTCACCAAGACCGCCAAGTGGAGTTATGCGAATTTTGTGCTCGCTTGAGTTTAGATATTTTAGTGGCTCAAGTCTTAGCTCGTGAGTGGCTTTGTTTGCCTCCATCGCGCTTGCGATATCTTGCTGCCACTGCTCGTTGCCATTTAGCTTTGCAGGTAAATTTTTCTTTGGTTTTTTAGCCTTTTTGGGTTTTTCTTTTTGCTCTTTTGCCTCGTTTTTAACTTCAGCTTTTGGCTCTTGCTTTGGCTTTTCTTTTTGCTGTTTTTGCTCTTTTGGCTTATTGTTTTCGCCATTTTTGTTTTGATTTTTATTGTTTCTTTGCTTTTTTGGGCGAGGATTTTGACTCTTTGGCTCGCCATGCGCTTCATTTTCAGCTTGCTCTGCTGCAAAGAAGTTATCTATCACGCTTTTGCTTGCTAGTGAGGTTTGCTCGGTAGTTTCGCCCTCTTGTTTTGGCTTATTTTTTGGTCTAAATCTTCGTCTTTTGTTGTTTTTACTTTGGTTAGTTACAACTTTCTCTTCGTTTTTGTCGTTCATTATCTTCCTTTAAACTTTCAAATACTTTTAGATAAGAATCGACATCTAGCTCGTGTGGACGTAAATTTTGAGCTAAGCCTAGGTCTTCAAAAATTTCTTCTAACGCCTTTTTGTCAAAATTTGTGGATAAATTTTTCAAAAGCGTCTTTCTTGGCGAAGCAAACGCAGCTCTTAAAAATGCTTTAAAAGCCTCGTATTGTTTTGCATCTTTGAATATCCCGTCTTTGCCAAAAATCTTTTTTGTTTTTTGTAGTTTGATGACTGAAGATGTGACCTTTGGAGGTGGATTAAAAAGCTTTGCATCCACGTCAAACAAAAGCTCACACCTGCCCTGAAGCGATGCGAGGATCGATAAAGCGCTAAATTCTTTATCCTTGCTCTTTGCACTAAATTTAAGAGCAACCTCTTTTTGTATCATCACAATAAGCCCAAGGCATTTTTCGTCATCTATCGCATTTAGTATCATCTTCGTAGCAACGTAATAGGGCAAATTTGCGACCAAAAAGTAGTTCTCGCTACTTAGTCCGCCCTCTTGCTGCCACTGCTCTAAAGCATCTTTACAAAAAAGTTTTAATTGTCCATTTTGGATCTCATTTGCAAATTTGACCTTTAAAATTTGAAACAGCTCACAATCTATCTCAAAAGAGGTCGTCTTGTAAATTTGCAAAAGTCTAAATGTCAAATCACCTAAGCCAGGCCCAATCTCAACGACGTTTTCTACGTCCTTGGGTATCGCTTGGATGATCTTATCTAGTGTCGCTTTGTCTTGTAAAAAATTCTGTCCAAAGTGCTTTTTTGCCTTTATCATAGCCGCGATATTAGCCAAAGATTACTTATACTATGATTACAAGTTTAGTTTAATCATATATAAAATGGACTATAATCGCTAAAAAACAACAAAATAAGGCGCAAATTTGAGTAGGGCAAATACCTTAAAATACTTTTTATTGTCACAATATTTAGAGCCAAAAACCTTAGACGAGCCAAAAAAGACAAATAGCAAATTTAAAAAATCAATGGACCTTGAGATTACAAATTTCGATGAGAAATTTATGCAAATTTTAAGAGCGTTTGATAGGTCACTTTTAAAAAATGGTGTGGAAATTTCGATTTATGGTGGCATTTTTGAGACGGACTTGCTCGCTCTTGCGATATCAAAGCTAGCAAAGGTGAAATTTGAAAAAGAGCAAATTTTAGATGAGTTGCGCTCTGAGCAAACGAGCTTTGAAAAGGCATTTTGTTATAAGCTTAAGCTCTCTGGCGATCTAGTCTTTTGCAAAAATGAGCAAAGTTTTGCTTTAAAAGATGCAAATTTAGATGATGAGCTAAGCCCATTTTTCACGCCAAACTCATCAAATGAGCTCTTTATCCCAACGGCTCCTTGGGCGATGGTGCGCCTAAACCACCTAAAAGAGATCAGCCAAAGCGACTTTAACAAAGAGTGCGAGCACATCAAGGATAAAATTTCTATCCACAAAGAGAAAATGCGTCTAAGTGACTATGTAAAAGCGGTCCATGAGGAGATAAAAAGCTCACTAAAGACGCCATTTTGTAAGGATGTGATCAGGCTTGAAGTAAGGATAGCTGACCCAAATTTTAAAGATACGGACGGCCTTTTAAATAGCTTTTTTATAGATGATATAAATTTACTTATCAAATTTTACGAATCAGGCAGGACGCACGAGCTAACGGATCAGTTTTTAGACGAGGGCGGTGAGAATAAATTTGAGAGGCTTGATGTTAGAGACGAGCTAAATCAAAGGGTGGTAAGGGACTTTTTTAAGGCTGAGCACTACCCTAGATCGGCCTTTGCAAGTGACTTTGCCTTAAATTTCTCACAGCAAATGGCTCTAAACAATATAATAGAGAAATTTAAAGAGGGAAATGGTGGGATTTATAGTGTAAATGGCGCTCCAGGCACTGGGAAAACGACGCTTTTAAAGGACGTGATGGCTGAGGTTGTCACGCTTAGGGCGATGAAGCTCGCGCAAATGAGCAGACACGATATCTTTAAGCCAGTCTATGACAGCGACGAAAAGGCGCTTTATTTTAGGCTAAATGACGAGCTTCAAGGCTACGAGATGGTCGTTAGCTCTTGTAATAACGGCGCGGTTGAGATTTTGAGCAAGGAGCTAAGCCAGTTAAAGAGCATAGGGGATTATGCGGGCGAGATTGATTATTTTAAATTTATAGCTACAAGGCTGCTCTCGGCTGACGAAAAGAGCAAATTTGGCGAGAAGTCCTTTATCTCAAAGCCAGCTTGGGGGCTTTTTTGCGTGGCGCTTGGCTCAAAGCAAAACAAGTCAAATTTTGTTTTTAATGCAATTAATGGCGTAAAGATCGAGGCTACTCACAGCCAGTTTGACAAGATCGCAAGCGAATACGGCGAGTTTTTGGAGCAAGATGGCTTTTTGATGGGGCTTGGTAAGTACCTTGCAGTTGGCGAAGGCGTCGATGATTTTGACGTGGCGAAGGAGAAATTTAATCTTGCACTTCACGAGGTAAATTTACTTTTTAGTGAGATCAGGATCAAAGAAGAGGAGTTAAAGAGCCTAAAAAGTGAGCTAGCTGACGTCGATAGAAGGCTAGAGAGCTACTACTCGGCTAAGCAGATAGAGGAGCTTTTATCTCCGCTTGAGAGTGAGCTTGTCAGTATTAGTGACGAGCTTGAAGATAAAAAGGCTGAATTTAGCGAGCTAACAAGGCTTGTTAGTCAAAATGAGGCCTTGCAGGAGTATCTAAATTTACCGCAAAAGCCAGCATTTTTTGCCTTTCAGCAAATTTTTAAGACAGAGGCCTTTGAAAAGTATAATGACGAGGCGCTAAAGGTTGGCGAGATAAACCGCCAAATAGCCGAGGAAAATTTAAAAGCAAGCAAGCAAAATGGCGAGAGCAAAGAGAAAAACGAGGCAAGGCTAAATGAATTAAAAGATGAGATAGCAGAGCTTGAGAGCAGGGCAGCAGCGCTTGGCACTAAGATAAATCTTTACAAAAGGCTGCAAAGCGACTTTGCTAGACGCCAAAAGATACTTGGTAGGAGCGAAGAGCTGGATATCTTTTTAAATGGCAGCTTTAGCGAGAGTAATGACGAAATGCAAAAGAGTATGCCATTTATGATGGAATTTGGCATCGATCAAAAATGGCACAAGACAAAGCTTTTTAGGGCTAGGATAGAGCTTTTTAAAAAGGCTTTAAATTTGCATAAGGCTGCCATTTTTGCCTGCAAAGAGGCTGTCAGGACAAATTTGCGTGCCCTTAGTGTTATCTTTAACGATGAGAAGATGGCAGAGAAAAATGGCCTTGATGCAAAACATAGACGTGAGATCATCAAGGGTTTATTTTTGCTAACGCCAGTTGTTAGCTCGACTTTTGCCTCGTTTAATAACACCTTTAAAGACCTTTTAAATGGCGATATAGGCATGCTTTTGATAGACGAAGCAGGGCAGGCAAATTTGACTAACGCGTTAGGCGCACTACTTCGCTCAAAGATGGCCGTGGTAGTAGGCGATCCGCTTCAGCTTGAGCCAGTCGTAACACTACCTGTTAGTCTAAATAACGCGATCCTTAGCTACTGCGAGGCAAAAGATGAGTTTAATCTGCTAAAGTCATCAGTACAGCTAAGAGCCGACAAAGCGCAAAAGATCGGCACATATATAAAAGGTAGCGGCGAGAGTATTTGGGTTGGCTCGCCACTCATTGTGCATAGAAGGTGTGCTAACCCTATGTTTGATATTTCAAACGAGACAACTTATGACGATATGATGATACTTGGGCGAGATGGGACTAGTAAATTTGCAAACACTAACGTGCAAACAAAGTGGATAGACGTTAGAAGTGAAGAGTGGATAGGCAACTACAACAAAGCCGAGGGCGAGGTGGTTAAAGAGCTCTTAGCAGGCGAGCTAGCTAGCCAGAATTATAACATCAGGATAATAACGCCATTTAAAGATGTTTGTAGAAATTTAAAAGGTGCTGGCACTATCCACACTATGCAGGGCAAAGAGGCTGATGTTATTGTATTTGTGTTAGGCGGTGCGACAAAGGGCGCTAGAGCGTGGGCCGCTAGTAAGCCAAACCTGCTAAACGTGGCGCTAACAAGGGCAAAAGAGGTTATTTATATAGTTGGAAACCGAGAAAATTGGGCGAGTTTGCCCTACTTTGAGGTGGCAGCTAGAAAGATAGACAAAGGATAAATTTGAATCATTTTGCAAAACGCATAATCCCATGCCTCGATGTAAAAGACGGCAGGGTCGTAAAAGGTGTAAATTTCGTAGGACTTGTCGATGCTGGAGACCCAGTCGAGATAGCTAAAAGATACAACGACGAAGGCGCTGACGAGCTTTGCTTTTTGGATATCACAGCCTCTCACCTTGGCCGTGATACGATAGTTGATGTCGTAAAAAAGGTTGCAAGCAAGCTTTTTATACCCTTAACCGTTGGTGGAGGCATACGCACGATCGATGATATCTCGCGCCTTTTAAATGCGGGCTGTGACAAGGTGAGCCTAAACTCATCGGCGATAAAAGATCCAAATTTGATCGACGAAGCGGCTAAGAAATTTGGCTCGCAATGTGTTGTTGTGGCGATCGATGCTAAAAAGATCGAAAATGGTTATAGCGTTTTTATAAATGGAGGCAGGATCGATACCAAAAAAGATACCTTTGCTTGGGCAAAAGAGGTCGAGTCGCGCGGAGCAGGGGAAATTTTGCTAACGTCTATGGATAATGACGGCGTCAAACAGGGCTTTAGTCTGGAGCTAACAAGGATATTTAGTGCGCTTTCTATACCGACTATCGCAAGCGGTGGTGCAGGGAAAATGGAGCATTTTAAAGATGCTTTTGAGGCCGGGGCTGATGCGTGTCTCGCTGCTTCGATCTTTCACTTTGGTGAGATCGAGATCAAAAAGCTAAAAGAGTATCTCAAAGCAAATGGTGTTGAGGTTAGACTTTGATGTTAGTTATCTCCGCTGGAAAAAATGAAATTTTTGACTTTGCCTTGCCGATGGGGGTGGGGCTAGTCGATATGGCGATAAATTTGACAAAGTTTTTGCAAAAAAGATCATGCACTGGAGCAGATGAAAAGGGCGTAAATTTAAAAAATATCGATCCACATTATCTTGCAAAGATCGAGGCTAAATTTGCAAATTCATCAAACCCAAAGCGAAATTTATATCAGATGCCAGAAAAGATAGTTTTTGTTGGCTCGGCAGGTCTTTATAAAGACGGTGAAATTTTGCAAATTTATGAAAGCTCGGTTGGGGCAAATGTTGAAATTTCTAGCATAGAAAATAGATCTTATTCGCCTATCGAGTGTGAAATTTCTTCTATCGTTTCACGTGGAACTATCAAAACAAATTCATCAAATTTCATAACGACAGATAAAAATTTAGCTCATAAAATGTTTGAAAAGGGCTATTTTTTAGAAAATATGGAGTTTTTTTCTGTTTTAAAAGTGGCTCAAATTTTTAAAATTCCAGCTTATGGAATTTTCGTAGCGACAAATTTTTGCGATGAAAATGCGCATGCTGATTTTATAAAAAATCACGTAAAGGCCAAAGAGCTACTAACAAAATATATAAAGGAAAATATGTGAAAAATTTGCTTGATCTTAGCATTGAAGAGTTAAAAGAGCTGGTCTCTCCCTCTTTTAGAGCGACGCAAATTTATGAGTGGGTCTACAAAAAAAATGCTACAGAATTTAGCCAAATGCTAAATTTACCAAAAGATATGCGTCAGGATCTGGCTGAGAAATTTTATCTCGATCCTTTAAAATGTGTGAAATTTGAGCAAAGTAGCGACGGCTCGATCAAGTATCTTTTTGAGCTAAAAGACGGGCTAAAGATAGAGAGCGTTTTGCTGCCTATGAAAGAGGAGATCAGCGACGAGGATGGTAAGGTTAGTCGCCATGCTCGTTACACTGTTTGTGTTAGTTCGCAAGTCGGCTGTAAAATGGGCTGTGCTTTTTGCCTAACAGCAAAGGGCGGACTTGTTAGAAATTTAACCGCTGGCGAGATCGTAGGGCAAATTTTGTGGATAAAAAGAGAGAATAACATACCATATGAGAGGCGCATAAATGTCGTTTATATGGGTATGGGTGAACCACTCGATAACCTTGCTAACGTTAGTAAAGCGATCAAAATTTTAGCACTTAATGAGGGTCTAGCCATATCACCACGCCGTCAAACCGTTTCAACTAGTGGGCTTGGTAGCCAAATAAAAAAGCTTGGCGAGATGGACCTTGGGGTCTTGCTAGCTATATCGCTACACGCTGTTACTAACGAGCTAAGAAGCCGCTTGATGCCGATAAATAAGGCCTATAATATCGAGGCTGTTATGGACGCTGTTAGGGGATTTCCTATCGATATGCGAAAGCGTGTGATGTTTGAATACCTTGTTATCAAAGACCTAAATGATAGTGTCAGTGATGCTAAAAAGCTGGTAAAACTACTACACGGCATCAAGGCAAAGGTAAATTTGATCTACTTTAATCCGCATGAAGGTAGTGAATTTGGACGACCTGAGCTTTCTAGCATGCTAAGATTTCAAGAATACCTAAGAGATCATGGCGTCACTTGCACGATCAGACAGAGTAAAGGCCTTGATATAAGTGCGGCTTGCGGACAGCTAAAACAGCGCAATGAAAACCCTAAATTTAAAGCTAACGTTAGCGATAAGAGTGCAGCTAAAGCAGAAGAAAAACCAACTAACGATAAAACTAACGTGAGTAAAAAATGACAGCTCTTGATATCGCTGAGATAGTTTTTATAGTAATAGTTGCTGGTGTTGGGCTTGGACTTATTATTAAAGTTTTAAAAGATGAAAATAAAACCTCAAAATAAAATCTAAAAATTTGGCATGAAATTTTTGTATGAAAAACTAAAACAAAAAGTCGATTGCCAAAATTTAAATCACAATGTAGGACACTAAAAATCTAATTCTATCTTTTAATAGAAATTCTATTTCAAATTTAAAAGCAAAATTATGAAAAATTTTTGTAGATTATTTTTACTAGAAAGACTTTTTAAAATTTAAATAGTTTGATTATTTACTTCTTTCGCAAATTTATAAAACTCATTTTCTGCGTCAAATTTGCTCTTTACCTTGTAAAAAATTTCATCAAATTTAAATGAAATTTCGTCCGAGTGAAGTAAGAGCCTTTTGGCTCCAGTTAAATTTATCCGCTCACGCTCGCTCATCTCTTTGTCTAAAATTTTCTCGATCTGCGGACGTGACAAACCATAAAGTGGTTCGCCAAGGATCTTGTGTTTCACATGAAACAAATGCAACCTAATTTGATGTTGCCTGCCAGTGAGTGGTATAGCCCGAATTAAAGTTGTATCGATATCTTCAAAATATCTTATCGGCAAAATTTTAGTCACCGCACTTTTTCCATTTTCACAAATTTGCATTCGCATCTTCACATCGTTGTAGTTGTTCGCTAGATCCATTTTGACGTCGATCGTAAATTCTCGCTCGATCTTACCCTGCACCATCGCGACGTAGCTTTTAGAAACTTCTCTGTTTTCAAAGATTTTCTTTAGGTTAATCGTAGAATTTCTATCTTTGCCCACGACTATCACGCCGCTTGTTTCAAAGTCCAGCCTATGCGCCACGCTCGCATCTCGCCCAAAAAGCGTGTAAATTTCATCATTTAGCGAGTACTCGCAGTGTCTGCCATTTGGGTGGCTGAGCACCCCACTTGGCTTGTCAAAGACGGCAAAGCTCTCGCACTCAAAGATCGGCTTAAGCCCCTTTGGCTCCGCCTCATAGTCGATCAAAAAGACGTCGCCAGACAAAATGGCATTTTTCTCGCTCACGACACTGCCTTCGCATATCAGCCTGCCTTTATCGATGAGGCGCTGGGTTTGGCTCATGCTAAAGCCGTTTTGCAGTAAAATTTCATAAGCTTTTTGGTGATCTGCAGTAATGATAAATTTATTTACATAGGGCAAAAATGATCCTTTTGAAAAATGAGCGAGCTATCTTAAGCCCAAATTTATAAGCGTATAACCGACATTTCAGCCCGGATTTTATATAATCAAAACTTAAATTTAGAGAAATTGCACGACGTGATTTCTGGCTCAAAAAGCCAAATTTATACTTTCAGGACAAAAGCAAACTAACATAAAAGGTTCAACAATGGTCGAAAGATACTCACGCAAAGAGATGGCTGAAAAGTGGAGCATACAAGCAAAATACGACGCTTGGCTCAAGGTAGAAAAAGCTGCTGTTAAAGCTTGGAATAAGCTTGGCTTCATAAGCGACAGCGACTGCGAGAAAATTTGCAAAAATGCTAAATTTGAAGTGGCTCGCATCGACGAGATAGAAAAGACGACAAAGCACGACGTCATCGCATTTTTAACAAGCGTCAGCGAGAGCCTTGGCGATGAGAGCAGGTTCGTGCACTACGGCATGACCTCAAGTGACTGCATCGACACAGCCGTCGCACTTCAGATGAAAGAGAGCTTGGAGCTCATCATCAGCGACGTAGAGGAGTTCATGCAGGCGGTCAAAAACAGAGCAAACGAGCACAAGCACACGCTTATGGTCGGCAGAAGCCACGGCATCCACGGCGAGCCGATAACTTTTGGCCTTGTGCTTGCCATCTGGTACGACGAGATCGCAAGAGCACTAAAGCTCATCAAAGACGCAAAAGATACGATCAGCTACGGTAAGCTTTCAGGCGCTATGGGAAATTTAGCCCACGCTCCGATGGAATTTGAAGAGCTGACATGCGAGGAGCTCGGCCTAAAAGCAGCCCCAGCGTCAAATCAAGTGATCCAGCGCGACCGCTACGCCCATGTGGTGAGCGCTATCGCAGTGCTTGCCTCTACTTGCGAGAAGATCGCAGTCGCCGTTAGACACTACCAAAGGACCGAGGTTTATGAGGCGGAGGAGTACTTTAGCCCAGGACAAAAGGGCTCAAGCGCCATGCCGCACAAGCGCAACCCAGTCCTTAGCGAAAACATCACTGGCCTTTGCAGGGTGCTACGCTCATACATCACGCCTTCTCTTGAAAACGTCGCCCTTTGGCACGAGCGCGACATCAGCCACAGCTCGGTTGAGAGATTTATCCTGCCAGATATGTTTATCACGGCTGATTTTATGCTGGTTCGCATCAAAAATTTGATAGCAAATTTGGTTGTCTATCCAGAAAATATGATGAAAAATTTAAATTTAACAGGCGGTCTAGTCTTTTCGCAACGTGTGCTTTTGCAACTGCCGCAACGTGGAATTTCTAGAGAGGACGCCTACAAGATCGTTCAGCGCAACGCCATGAAGGTCTGGGCGGACTTGCAAGAGGGCAAAAAAGCGATAGATGAGCAAGGTCACAGCCTATTTTTACAAAATTTGCTAGCCGACGAGGACCTAACTAAGAGCCTTAGTAAAGATGAGATCAAAGAGTGCTTTGACTACAACTACTACACCAAAAACGTTGATAGAATTTTCGCCAGAGTTTTTGGCAAATAAATTTAAACGCAAGGGGTAAATTTAGCCCCTTGTAACTACCTTAATCACAAACAGCTTTAGCGTATCCATCGCAGCCGTCACGAGTAAATTTAGCCACTTTGCCCCAGCCACAAATCAACCGCTACCTTTTTAAATTTATTTGTCAAATTTATCAGCAATGGCGGCCGTTTAACCTACTCATCACACTTGGCGTTTTTGCACTGTTTGTTTTTGCACACGAGAGCTTTGGCCAAAGCACTTGATAAGCTCTATTTTTATTATTTTTTATTTATTTGGCAAAGAGAGTTTTTATATCTTTTTAGATAAAATCTCAAATTAAAATTTAAAACGGAGAGATATTTTTGAAAGTTATAAAACGTAATGGCAGAACAGAAGAGCTTGATATCAGCAAGATCAAAAAATATACAAACGAAGCGGTTTTGGGGCTTAGCAACGTAAGTCTTAGCGAGCTTGAGGTAGATGCAAAAATTCAGTTTAGAGATATGATAACGACTGAGGAAATTCAGCAAACTCTTATAAAAACAGCAGTTGATAAGATCGACATCGACCGCCCAAACTGGACATTTGTCGCTGCGAGGTTATTTTTATTTGACCTTTATCACAAAGTGACTGGTTTTAACGGCTACAACCACCTAAAAGACTACCTCGCAAAGGGCGAAAAGGTAGGCCGCATCATCCCTGGACTAAAAGAGAAGTACGATCTTGAGGATCTAAACGCCTACATAAAGCCTGAGCGTGACCTTCAGTTTGCATACCTTGGTATCAAGACGCTTTATGACCGCTATCTTATAAAAGATAAGAGCGGTATGCCGATCGAGCTACCACAGCACATGTTTATGGCGATTGCTATGTTTCTTGCGCAAAACGAGCTAGACAGCCAAGGTTGGGCTAAGAAATTTTACGACCTCATCTCTAAATTTGAAGTGATGCTAGCCACCCCAACGCTCTCAAATGCAAGGACTACACGCCACCAGCTAAGCAGCTGTTACGTAGGCAGCACGCCTGATAATATCGAGGGCATTTTTGATAGCTACAAAGAGATGGCGCTGCTTTCAAAATTTGGCGGCGGTATCGGCTGGGACTGGAGCAAGGTACGTGCGATGGGCGGCAGTATCGACGGACACAAAAACGCAGCCGGCGGTATCATACCATTTTTAAAAGTGACAAACGACATCGCAGTAGCGGTCGATCAGCTAGGCACTAGAAAGGGCGCGATCGCTGTTTATATCGAGCCTTGGCACATGGACGTGAGCGATTTTCTCGATCTTCGTAAAAACTCAGGTGAAGAGAGACGCCGTGCACACGAGCTTTTCCCTGCACTTTGGATAAACGACCTATTTATGAAGCGTGTCAAAGAAAATGGCCGCTGGAGCCTCTTTGACCCAGCTCAAGTGAGCGACCTTTGCGACCTTTATGGCGAGGAGTTTGAGAAGAGATATTTGGAGTATGAAAACGACGAAAATATCCAGAAAAACACCATCCTTGCAAAAGAGCTTTGGAAGAAAATTTTAACTAGCTATTTTGAAACGGGCATGCCATTTTTATGCTTTAAAGACAATGCCAACAAGGCAAATCCAAACGACCATGAGGGCATCATCAGAAGCTCAAATTTATGCACCGAAATTTTCCAAAACACAGCGCCAAACTACTATAAGATCAAGATCACTTATGAAGACGGCGGTGAGGAGCTATTTGACGAAGAAGAAGACGTCACCGTTGATAGTGGCATAACTAAAAAGGCCAAAAAGCTTAGCGCGCTTGATAGCCTAAAAGGCAAGCAAATTTTCATCGTAGAAAAAGAGAGCATCGAGGGCAAAACGGCAGTTTGCAACCTTGCTAGTATAAATTTAAGCAAGATAAACAGCAAAGAGGACATCGAGCGTGTCGTGCCGATAGCTATCAGGATGCTTGATAACGTTATAGACCTAAATTTCTACCCACACAAAAAGGTAAAACACACAAACCTATCATCTCGCTCGATCGGCCTTGGCGTCATGGGCGAAGCGCAAATGCTAGCTGAGAAAAACGTAAAATGGGGCAGCTATGAGCATTTGGCGCTAATTGATACCATAATGGAAAACATAAGCTTCAACGCGATCTACGCTAGCTCAAATTTAGCCGTAGAAAAGGGCATTTATCCAAAATTTGAAGGCTCAAAATGGAGCAAAGGTATCATGCCGATAGACACTGCAAACGAAAACGCAAAAGCGCTTTTAAATGACAAAGGCGGGCTATTTGACGAAAATGTCTGCGACTGGGACAAGCTAAGAGAGAAGGTTAAACGCGACGGCATGAGAAATGGCTACCTAATGGCGATCGCTCCAACTAGCTCGATCTCGATCCTTGTTGGCACTACTCAGACCATCGAGCCAGTCTATAAACGCAAGTGGTTCGAGCACAACCTAAGCGGTATGATCCCAAATGTCGTGCCAAATTTAAGCCCTGACACTTGGCAGTTTTACACGCCAGCTTATGAGCTTGATCAGAGAATTCTTATAAAAGCAGGCGCCATCCGCCAAAAATGGATCGATCAAGGTCAAAGTCTAAATATCTTTATGAGCTTAGACAAAGCAAGTGGTGGATATCTAAGCGAAATTTACACGCTTGCATGGGAGCTTGGACTAAAATCAACCTACTATCTACGCTCTGAGTCACCAGACAGCGAAAAGCTAAACGACGTAGCAGACCGCTCGATCGAATGCGAGGGATGTCAGTAATAATCAAATTTAAGAGAGATTTTTCTCTCTTAAATAAAAAATTCATTTAAACTTATGTTTAGGATCTTTGAAATTTTATAAAGATGCTCTAAATTAAAGTGCTTTCCATATTTATTATTCTCGCAGTTGGAGTAAAAAGCAGCTGATTTAATGTCTATACTTAGCGCCATATCTAGTTGAGAAATTTTATGACTTTCTCTTAACTCTCTTACTCTTTTTGATATGTTTTCGTAAAATTTTAAAATTTCATCTTCGCTAAAAGAATTTATGCTTTCATACATACCTTATCCTATAGGATTAATAAAATTTTAAACTATATATTGATAGCATTCCTTTATCTATATCCTATAGGATAATAAATAGAGTAAAAAGGAGGTTTTATGGCTAACGCAGCTGATAAAAATGCATCTTCAAAAATAATTGTGTATAGAGCTAAGTGTCTAGATTGTAAATACGAATGGACGAGTAGGGCAGGGAGCGGAACACCTAATTATTGTCCTAAATGCAGAAGTGTAAAGATTGCTCTTTCGCCATTGTCCTAAAAGGATAGTTATGGGTGTAGGTGAAATTGCAAAAGATATTATTGTAGGCATAGGAAAAGGATTAGTTGAAATTGGTAAATTTGCATTTAGCGAAGGGGTAAAAGTTAAAAATAGGCATGCTGAGTTAAGACAACTTGATGACGATGAATTAAAAAAAATTGCTAAATATGGTAGCGGCATAGATAAAGATATGGCTAAAACCATTTTAAGAAAGAGAGATGAAAACCAAGATGCTTAATTTCAAGGCTATATAAGTAGCCTTGAATACTTTATTTTTTTAAATACAGTTTTAAATTTTACATTTTTACGTAGTCTATTTTTATATGCATTAAATAAAAAATAAAAAATAAAAATTAAAAATTAAAAAAAAATTTAAGCTAAATAATAAAATTTATATTTAAAATCACGAAAAAATAGATAAATAATCCTTAAAAATTTATCTTAAAATTTTATATTTTTTGATAAATATTATTAAACAAAAGAAAATAGTTATCTATCTTTTAAGCTTTCTTGTCCTATACTTTTAAACTCCATATCAAAAAACAATCAGAAAAGAGCGAGCGATGCGTGAAATTTTAAAACGAGATGGCACAAGGCAAGAATTTGTAGCATATAAGATAGTAGATGCGATAAAAAAGGCATTTGCAAGCGAAAATGTGACTTATGACGAGCAAGTTTTTACAAACGTAGTCCAAGACATCTTTCAAAAATCAAGCGCGATAACGGTCGAGGACATCCAAGATGCGATAGAAAAAGAGCTATTTGACGGCGGACATTTTGAAGTTTTAAAGAGCTTCATGCTCTACCGCCACACCCACAAGCTCCAACGCGAGCAAATTTTAGGCCTAAACGAAGATACGACCTATATAAACTCAACCCAAACAATAAACGAATATATAAACGGCACTGACTGGAGAATTTCTGCAAATTCAAACACGAGCTACTCAAACGCAGGCCTTATCAACAACACCGCTGGCAAAGTCATAGCAAACTACTGGCTAGACGCTGTTTATAGCAAAGAAGAGGGTCTTGCTCACAGAAATGGCGACTACCACATCCACGACCTTGACTGCCTTACAGGATACTGCGCTGGCTGGAGTTTGCGAGCTTTGCTAAATGAGGGCTTTAACGGCGTTCGTGGCAGGGTCGAGAGCAAGGCGCCAAAGCACTTTAGAGAGGCGCTTTATCAGATGGCAAATTTCTTAGGAATTTTGCAAAGCGAGTGGGCGGGCGCTCAGGCGTTTTCTAGCTTTGATACCTACCTTGCGCCTTACGTTTTCAAAGACGATCTAAGCGACGCCGAGATCAAAAAGGCGATAACTAGCTTTATTTTCAACCTAAACGTGCCCGCGCGCTGGGGACAAAGCCCATTTACAAACGTAACCATAGACATCACTTGCCCAAGCGACCTAAGGGATCAGATACCAACGAGCGATGATATACACCTTTTTACAAATGTAAAAGATGAGAAAATTTTGAAAAAAGCAAACGAGCGTGGCAGGAAAAATTTAGTCGATATGACCTACAAGGACTTCGAGCCTGAGATGGCACGCATAGATAAGGCTTTTTACGAGGTTTTGACAGCTGGCGACAAGTGCTCGCAGCCTTTTACATTTCCTATACCAACTGTAAATATCACAGAGGACTTTAACTGGGATAGCGAAGTAGCAGACGTGCTCTTTGAAAATACCGCAAAAATGGGCTCAAGCTACTTTCAAAATTTCATCGGCTCACAATACACTTACGACGAAAATGGCAACAAGATAGAAAACGAAAACGCCTACAAACCAGGCCACGTCCGCTCTATGTGCTGCCGCTTGCAGCTTGATCTAAGAGAGCTTTTGAAGCGTGGCGGCGGTCTTTTTGGAAGTGCTGAGATGACTGGCTCGATCGGAGTCGTCACTATAAATTTAGCCCGCCTTGGCTATAACTTCAAAGGCGATAAGGTCGCACTTTACAACAGACTAAGCTACCTTTTAGACCTAGCCAGATCAACCCTAGAGAAGAAGCGTAAATTTATCCAAGAGATGTATGACAGAGGGCTTTATCCTTACACGGCTAGATATCTAAAGCACTTTAACAACCACTTTAGCACGATCGGTATAAATGGCATGAATGAGCTACTTAGAAATTTTACTGGCGACAAAGAGAACATCTCAACTAAATTTGGACGTGAATTTGCCCTTGAGATGGTTGGCTTTTTACGTGATAAGATAAGGACATTTCAAGAAGAGAGCGGAAATTTATATAACCTCGAAGCAACTCCAGCTGAGGGCACTACATACCGCTTTGCCAAAGAGGATAAGAAGCGCTACCCAGACATCATCCAAGCAGGCGAGGGGGATAATATCTACTACACAAACTCAACCCAGCTACCTGCAAATTTCACAGACGACGCTTACGAAGCGCTTGATCTGCAAGATGAACTACAAAGCGCCTACACTGGCGGCACCGTCTTTCACCTATATATGAAAGAGCGCATCAGCTCGGCTAAAGCTTGCAAAGAGCTTGTAAAGAGTATAATCTCAAACTACAAACTCCCATACATCACGATAACGCCGGTCTTTAGCGTCTGCGCAAAACATGGCTACATAGCTGGCGAGCATGAGTTTTGCCCACTTTGTGATGCCGAGCTAATAGAAAATGAGAAGAAAAAATCCAAATAAGGAGAGAAGATGACAGAAAAAGAAATCTTAGAAAAAGTGCAAGACAAACGCACAAGATGCGTGGTCTATACTCGTGTTATGGGCTATCACAGACCAGTTGAGAGCTTTAACCTCGGCAAAAAAGGCGAACACAAAGAGCGAATAAAATTTGACGAATACGCAAGTTGTTGCAAGAGATAAATTTCTTGCCAAAAAACAAGAATAAATTTAAAAAAATAAACTAAAATGCAAGCCAAAGGCACGCCCCTTGTGCCTTTGAATTTAAAAAAGGGTCAAAAACTTGCAAAGAGTCTTTAGTATAACGCCATTTACGACGCTTGACTATCCAGACAAAGTGGCAGCTGTCATTTGGTTTGCTGGGTGCAATATGCGCTGTGGATACTGCTACAACATCGAGGTCGTAAAGTCAAATGGCACTATAAGCTTTAGTGAAGTTTGCGACTTTTTAGACCGCAGGGTCGGCAAGCTAAATGGCATAGTCTTTAGCGGCGGCGAATGCACAGCAAACCCTCTTTTTTTAAGGCTAGCACGTGAGGTAAAGGCGCGCGGTTTTAGCTTAAAGGTAGATACTAACGGCTCGTATTGTGACGTCTTAAAAGAGGCGATAGATGAGGGGCTGATTGATTACATCGCGCTTGATTTTAAAGCTCCAAAAGAGAAATTTATCGGCATCACTGGCTCAAATTTATATGAGAAATTTGCCGCCACGCTTAGATACTTGCTTGAGATAAATTTTAAATTTGAAGTTAGAACGACCGTGCATGCGGACTTGCTAAGCGAAAAGGATATCAGCGAAATGTCTGAGCTACTTTACGAACTTGGATACAGAGGCGACTACTTTTTACAAAAATTCTTTAACACTGGCGAAAATTTTGGAGGCTTAGGCGATCCAAAAAATAGCTTCGATCCAGATAAGATCACATCAAAACTACCTATAAGACTAAGAAATTTCTAAATTTAGCGCTGATAAAAATAGCTAAAAATAAGAAAATTTAACTAAAATTTACCCCAAATCATAAAATCAAATAAGGAGAAAAATATGCAAAATTTCAGCTTTTTAAACCCTACTAAAATAGAATTTGGCAAAGACAAAGAGCAAAACATCGGCAAATATATGAAAGAATTTGGCGTAAAAAAGACACTCATCGTCTACGGCAGCGAGAGGATCAAGCAAAATGGCCTTTTTGACGTGGCGACAAAGAGCCTAGTCGCAAATGGCATCGAGTTTTGCAAGATAGGTGGCGTGAAGTCAAACCCAGTGCTAAGCAAGGTAAATGAGGCTATAAATTTAGCTAAAAAAGAGGGCGTCGATAGCGTGCTAGCCATAGGCGGTGGCTCGGTGCTTGATAGTGCCAAAGCCGTGGCTGCTGGAGTTAGATATAACGGCGATGTTTGGGACTTTTTTACTGGCAAATGCCCAAAAGAAGCGCTTATGATCTTTGACATCATAACACTAGCTGCAACTGGCTCAGAGATGAACGGCGGCGCAGTCGTCACAAACGAAGCCACAAAAGAGAAATTTGCCATGCACGGCGCTTGTCTTTACCCAAAAGTGTCGGTGATAAACCCACTTCTTCAAGCAAGCGTTAGCAAGGAGTACTTGGTCTATTCAGCCTCAGACATCATCGCTCACAGCATCGAGGGCTACTTTACGGCGAGCATTCAGCCTGAGATCATAAATTTATACATCGAAGCAAACATCAAAACGGTCATGAAAACGACTGAAATTTTACTAAAAGAGCCTGAAAACTACGATGCTAGAAGCGAGTTTGCCTGGGCTGCTACGATGGCGCTAAATGGCCTAACTTACGTCGGCACGGCTGGCTACTCATATCCAAATCACATGATCGAGCACGCCATAGGTGCGGTGGTTGATTGCGCGCATGGAGCTGGGCTAAGTGTGGTTATGCCAGCTTGGATGAAGTGGTATAAGAGTAGAAATTTAAAGGCGTTTAAGCGCTTTAGCAAAGAAATTTTTGGCGTAGATGACGCAGACGCAGGCATAGAGAAGCTAAAAGAGTGGTTTAGTAAGATCGGCACACCAACAAGCCTCATAGAAATCGGCGTTGATGAGTCAAATTTAGACGAGATCATGGCGCTAGTTTATGACTACGCCAAGGGCAGGGGCTTGGAGCAAATTTATACAAAAGAGGCCATAAGCGAAATTTTTGCCTTAGCGAGATAGAATTTATCCAAAATTTACAAAGGATAAACATGAAAAAAGTCGCCCTTATAGCAGGAGCCAGCGGCGCTGTGGGAAGTGAAATTTTAAAAGATCTTTGCCAGAGTGAGCACTACAGCAAGGTGGTCGCCCTTGTTAGGCATGAGCTAGAATTTACTCATGAAAAGCTTGAAGTAAAGATAGTAAATTTTGATGATTTTAAAGATGAGGTGCCATTTATCGCTGATGACGTATTTTGCGCGCTTGGCACGACGATGAAGGCGGCAAAGCACAAAGAGCAGTTTTATAAAGTCGATGTGACCTATCCGATAAATTTCGCCAAATTTGGCTTGGAGTGCGGTGCAAAACGCTTTGTCTTGCTCTCGGCTGCAGGCGCAAACAGAAAGTCAGGCTCGTTTTACCTAAAGGCAAAAGGTCAAGCAGAAGCAAAGATAAAAGAGCTTGGATATAGCTCATTTCATATCGCTAGGCTGCCACTTATCGAGGCTGAGAGAAAGGAATTTAGACTTGGCGAGTATCTGGCGATAAAGGCGTTTAAATTTATCCCAAAAGGCTTTTTTGATGAGTATCGTCCGATGAGGGCAGCTGACATCGCTAAAGTGATCGTGCAAGTAGCGCAAGATGACCACAGCGAAGGTGTCAAAATTTATAGTCCGGTGGAATTTACAAAATGAAAAAATATATAGTGATCACTGGGGCAAGCTCAGGCATAGGAGCGGCAGCGGCAAAGGCATTTGCAAGGCGTGGGGAGAATTTGATCCTTGTTGCAAGACGCAGGGAGCTTTTAGAAAATTTAAAAAGCGAGATAGCTAAATTTGCAGACGTAGAGGTCGTGATAGAGCTTTGCGATCTCTCAAAGCAAGAAAATGTCCTAGCTCTTTGGCGAAATTTAGAAAAATTTGAGCTAAAAGCGCTTATAAACAATGCTGGCTTTGGCGACTATAACAAGGTCGGCGAGCAAAATTTAGAAAAAATCACGCAGATGATAAATTTAAACGTCATCTCTCTTGTGACGCTCTCAACGCTCTTTACTAAAAAATATAAAGACAAAGATACACAGCTTATAAACATCTCTTCGATAGGAGGCTACAAGATCGTGCCAAACGCCGTCACATACTGCGCTAGCAAATTTTTCGTCAGCGCCTTTAGCGAGGGGCTTTACCACGAGCTAGCACAAGACAAGCAGGCAAAGATGCAGGCAAAAGTGCTGGCCCCAGCTGCCACAAAGACAGAATTTGGCATGGTGGCAACTAGTAAAGAGAGCTACGACTACGACAAGGCGTTTAAAAAGTACCACACGAGCGAGCAGATGGCGGAGTTTTTGCTTCGTCTTTATGATAGCCACTGCTGCGTTGGCTCGGTCGATAGAGATAGCTTTGAGTTTAGCCTAAGTAAGCCAAAATTTGACTATGCGCTAAAGCAAAAGTAGGACAAAATAAAAAGGCAGATCATGAAAGGCGTTAGAGTTGCTATTTTAGGGGTTTGTTTAGTAGGTGCTTGCTTTGGTGGTGAGCTTAAATTTGATGAGAGTAAATTTGAGCTAAAAAGCGTGCAAGTTGGCGAGAGGACGCTTAAATTTAGAGCCTACGAGGGCATAGTCTATGTGGCAAAGCCAACGAGCGACTATGAGGTCTTAAATTTCTACGTGCCAGAGGGTAAATTTAGCGACCAAAAAGGGGCTATCTTTATGCCAAACGCTATCGGTGGCTACATGCCAGCCAAACCTCAAAAGCCAGAAACCAAAAACGAAAAGCCAAATGCCACTCTCGAAGCGCTTCTTAGAGGATATGTCGTGGCAAGTGTTGGCGCTAGAGGCAGGACGCTAAAAGATGGCGAGCGCTTCATCGGCAAAGCCCCAGCTGCGATAGTCGATCTAAAAGCGGCCGTTAGATATCTTAAATTTAACGATAAATTTATGCCAGGCGACGCAAATAAAATCATCTCAAATGGCACGAGCGCAGGCGGCGCGATGTCAGCACTTCTAGGCACTAGCGCAAACGCAAAAGAGTATGAGCTATATCTTAGCGAGCTAGGCGCTGCAAAGGCGGACGATCAAATTTATGCCGTCTCAGCCTACTGCCCTGTTACAAATTTAGAGCATGAGGACGAGGCGTATGAGTGGATGTTTGGGGATTTGGATAAATTTGAAAGGATTGATTTTTCAAGTCTTGATGCGAGCACTTTTAACGACAGGAGCAAAAAGCCAAAGATGATCACAGGCGAGCTAAACGCCACACAAAAAGAGCTCTCACGTGGGCTAAAGAGTAAATTCCCAGCCTATCTAAACTCGCTAAATTTAAAAGACGCCAAAGGCCACGCACTAAGCCTTGATGAAAATGGCGAGGGCAGCTTCAAAGAGTATATAAACGCCCTCATCTCAAAGGCATTTACCGCTACAAAAAACAGCGATAAAAGCACGCTCACGCCTAAATTTATAACTCTTGACACGCAGGGCTGCGAGCTTGGATATACATTTAAATTTGAAGACTTTATCGCCTCGCTAAAACGTGCCAAAGCACCAGTTGCCTTTGACGGTCTAGCTCTTGAAAATGCTGAAAACGACCTTTTTGGCGATAGCAAAACCCCTGCAAAGCACTTTACTAAATTTGCCAAAGAGCGAAGCGTGGGCGAGATGGCTGATGAAAATATCATAAAGATGATGAATGCAATGAACTACGCTAAAAACAAAGAGGCGGCGAAATTTTACCGCATAAGACAGGGCACAAACGACACCGACTTAGCGCTTGCCGTGCCTGCTATGCTCTCACTCTCGCTTAAAAATGCTGGCAAAGAGGTTGATTTCGAAGCGGTCTGGGGACAAGGACATGGCGGCGACTACGACCTAGACGAGCTTTTTGCTTGGATAAAAAGAGTGGTTGAGAGATAAATTTAAAGGAGAAAGTATGAGAAATTTTAAAATTTTCAAGGAGAGTAAAGATGAGAAATAAAGCATTAATTACAGCAGTTGTTGTAGGATTTATTGGTTGCATAAATTTAAATGCCGATGGATCTGATGTTTTTAATAAACATTTAAGAGGAGAAGCTAAAAAAGAAGTGGTTGATTGTGATGATCCAAAAAATTTACCTAGATATGCTGGTGGTTTTATGATCGGCGGCAAAGAAGAGTGTGATGTTAATCGCGGAACTGCTGCTAGAGCTAAACGTGATCTAGACTTGACTATAGGTAGAAACCCAGTCACTGGTAAGGTCACATCAAAGGCTGAACTACTAGGTGGTAATAAAGCTACAAACAACCTTGAAAAGGCACAAAAGAACTATGGCAAAAAGGAATTTGAACTTGAAGAGGCAGAAAAAGCCTATGCTGATAACCCAAGTATCAAAAACTCTAACCGCTTAGAAAAAGCTCGCAAAGCCTTTAAAAAAGCACAGCTTGACCTAGAGGCTGCAGAAGAGATAAAAGCTAAGGCTGATATGAAAAAGGCAAAATGATAAGGAAATTTGATGTTTAAAAAACTATTTTTACTAGCGGTTTTGGCAGCTTTTGCCTTTGGGGCGGAGGCTAAAGTGAGCTTGCACGAGCTACTTGTAACGCCAAATAACAAGAGTTTGTTAAAGCAGCTTGGTAGGGAAAATATACTAAGCTCAAAGAGCGAGCCAGACACACAGGCGATCTTTTTTGCGAGCGCAAAGAGCAAGCCAGAGCTATTTTATCTGATCGAGTTTTACAAGGACGAGGCGGCTTATAAAAAGCATATAAGCTCGGCGCACTATAAGAAATTTGCAAGTGCGAGCGCTGAAATTTTGGCTAGCAAAAAGGCTATAAGCTTGAAAAAAAGGGCTACTTTTTCTAAAAATTTAACCCCAGAGCGCCTAAAAGATGCCTACTTTCACATCACAAATTTAAGCCTTTTGGCAAAGAGCGATGCGAAATTTGAAAAGCTAGTGAAAAAATATATGCAAAAAAGCGTAGATGAGGGAGCTTACGCGCAGTTTGCCTTTAGTCAAAAAGACGCGCCTAACAAGTGGGTGCTGGTTGAAATTTACAAAGACGAAGCTAGCTTTGAGAGCTACCGCCACAGCGCAAACTACAAGGCTTACGCCAAAGAGCGAGCGGGGCTAATAGATGAATTTGACGGCTTTGCTCTCAAAAACGAGACCTCATTTAGCAAGGTAAAATTCTAATGATATTTATGAAAAAATTTCACTTTTTTGCGCCTTAGCGCTTTTTGGCAGCACGGCTTTTGCCCTTGATAAGGCAGGATGCGAGAGTTTAAAAGATGTGAAAATTTTAAACAACGAGATGATAGATGCGGTGTGGAATGAGAGTGGCAACGCGAGCAAGGCAAGTAGCTTTGTTTGCAAGTAAATTTAAGGGGCGAAAATGAGTGAAATTTTAGTCGTATCAGGTCACACCGACCTTGAAAATTCTTTCGCGAATAAGATCATCTTGGGCGAGCTAAAAAAGCACTTGCCAGAGGCTAAATTTGACATACTAAGCGAGCTTTATAAAAACTACACTATCGATGTAAAAGCAGAGCAAGAAAAGCTAGTAAAAGCTGATGTGATCGTGCTTGTTTATCCATTTTTCTGGTACGGCGTGCCGTCACTTTTGCAAAAGTGGTTTGAAGATGTGCTAGTTCATGGTTTCTCTCACGGCAGCAAGGGAGATAAGCTACATGGCAAAAAGCTGGTGCTTTCATTTACCTCTGGCGCGCCTGAGGAGCTTTATAAAAAAGAGGCGCTTCAGCGCTATGAGATAGAGGAGTTTTTACCGCCACTTAAGGCGTTAGCAAATATGTGTGGCATGGAGTTTGCAGGCTATGTTTATAGCGGAGGGCTATCGTATCAGAGTAGGCACGATGAGGCAAAGCTTGCTTTGATGAGGCAAAAGGCGCTTGATCATGCAAAGAGGCTAGAGGAGCTGATAGGTAAAATTTCATGATACCAGCGAAATTTTATAGATATGTTTTTGCGTTTATAATGTCAGCATTTATGGCGTTTTTTATGTCATTTGTGCTGACATATCTAAACCTTGGTTTTGTTGATGGCTTTGTGAAAATTTGGCTAATCGCTTATGTAAAAGCCTTTGTAGTGGCGTATCCTGTGCTTTTGCTAGTTTCGCCGTCTGTTGCAAAGATCGCGCAAAATTTATGTAAAAAAGAGGGGTAAATTTGAAGTGTGGCTAGAGAGCCTAGCCACATGGAGTTTTATTTTAAAAGACCTTGTTTTTTCATTTGGTCCATTACTTGAGCAAACATCTCTTTAGCTTGTTTGCAAGTAGCGTCTTGTTGCTCTTTTGGTAAAGAAGCTAGTTGATCCATTGATTGTTTCTTTTGATCTTCATACATTTTTACTTGTTGCTCTTGACCAGCTTGTTTGTAAGCTTCGACCATTTTGTCGATGTCTGAGAAGTAAGACTTGCAAGTATCTGTAAGATCTGCAGCGTTTAGGCTTAGTGCAAAGCCAAGAGTAGCTAAAACTAAAAGTGATTTTTTCATCTCTTTCTCCTTGTGAAAATTTAAGGAGATTATATAACTTTTTTATTTTAAATAGATTTAAATTTATTAAATTTAGCCAAGACTGGCGCCTTGGCTAAATTTTTTGGCTTTTTAGCCTAAGAATTCGCGCTTAAAATACTCTTTTGGAGCTTTGCAAAGTGGGCAAGCGCCTGGAGCTTTTTTACCTCTGTGAACGTGTCCGCAGACCTCACAAACCCAGATATCCTCTTCGTCGCTCTCAAAAAAGCCCTCTTCATCAAGCATTTTTTTAAGCTCTAGATACTCTCTTTCATGCTCTACTTCAACCTTGCCAATCGCGTTAAATAGCCTTTCAACATCTCTTAGCTCTTCTTCTTTTGCGATCTTTGCAAAGTCTGGATACATCGTTGTATGCTCGTAGTTTTCGCCAGCTGCAGCGTCAAGTAAATTTTTATCCATCTTATCGATCGGATCGTTCATCATCTCGTGGTACTTCTTAAATTCAGCCCTTGCGTGCCATTTCTCGTTTTCAGCTGCCTCGTAAAAGTGTCTAGCTATCGCGTGATAGCCTGCTTCTTTAGCTAGGTCGCCGTAAAGCTCGTACTTGTTTCTAGCTTGTGACTCGCCAGCAAATGCCTTCATCAAATTTACTGCTGTTAAATTCTCAGTCACGCATTTCATCTCTTCGCCGCAACAGGTTAGTGTGCCGCCTCCAACTTTTTGAACCTCGATCTCGTTGCCGCATTTCTCGCATTTGTATGTTTCGTACTGTCTCATTTTGACTCCTATTTTGATAAAATTTGAGCGGATTATAACCAAATAATTAAAATATGTAAATAATAATTTTTATTGATAACGTATATTATTTTTATAAATTTAACAAAAAACAAAATCCATCATCATAAATTTAAAATAGATAAATTTCAGCCAAAATTTATTCTAGCGTTAAAAGTGCGGTTGAGCTTGGTTGTAGAATAACTCAAAATAAATCATCCAAAGGAGATCATCATGAGTTTTCTATCTAAATTTAGTAAGGCTATCTTTGCAGTTGCGGTAGCTGGTGCGATCAGTGCTAGTGCATTTAGCGAGGGCGAGGACTACGTCAAGCTTGAAAAGCCACTAAGTGTGGGACAAAATACGCTAGTTAAAATTTTTAGCTACGCTTGCCCATTTTGCTACAAATACGACAAGAGCGTCACTCCAAAGGTAGTTGAGAAAATTCCTGGCCTAAAATATGAGCCATTTCACCTAAAGACAAAGGGCGATTACGGCGAGGTTGCGAGCAAGGTCTTTGCCGTGCTTATCGTTATGGACGAGGCAAAGGGTGTTAGCTTGTTTGATGAAAATTCGCTATTTAAAAAGGCTAAATTTGCCTACTACAAAGCTTATCATGACAAAAAAGAGCGCTGGAGCGATGGCAAAGACGCTGAAGGCTTTTTAAAGACTGGGCTTGATGCAGCTGGCGTTAGCAAAGCAGACTACGAAAAAGAGCTAGCTAATCCAAAAGTGACTGAGCTACTTAAAAAGTGGGATGAGAGCTATGACGTGGCTAAAATTCAAGGCGTGCCAGCATTTGTCGTAAATGGCAAATATCTCATCATGACAAAATCGATCAGCTCGCTTGACGGCATGGCAGCACTCATCGAAGAGCTTCTTAAAAAATAAGGCGCCACATGAGCTTTTTTAAAAAAATGGCTAAATTTCAAGACTCACGCATCTCTTGGGCGATCTTAGTCTTTGTAAGCGTCGCGCTTGTCGTTATCGCGCACTCGCTCTTTCAAAACTACGCCTATATGCCGCCTTGCGAGCAGTGCGTCTATATACGTTTTGCCTTTTTATGTATGGCGCTTGGCGGCGTGATCGCTATCATAAATCCTAAAAATTTGCTATTTGCCCTAGTTGGCTACGTCTTTGCCTTTTGGGGAGCGGTGCAGGGCATAATGTATAGCGTGAAGCTAGCCAAAATCCACGATGCGGTGCATGGCGATGATCCTTTTGGCGTGCAGGGCTGCTCGACTGAGCCGCACTATCCATTTGGCTTGCCACTTGAGAAGTGGGCGCCTGACTGGTTTATGCCAACAGGCGACTGCGGATATGATAGTCCTATGGTGCCTGATGGCGCGGTGCTAAGTGATCTTCAAAAGAGCATAGTTGATCTTTACGCAGACGGCTGGTATCTTGTGCCGTCGTCTAAATTTATGTCGATGGCGGATTGCACGCTGCTTGGATTTGGTATTTGCTTTGTTGTGCTTGCACTTATGCTTGTTTCAAAGCTCTTATCTTTTACGAAATAAATTTTTAGTTAGCCCTATTTTTGGGCTAACTTAGGATATACTGCGCGCATGGGTATTAATTTAAAATCACAAAATATTAAAATTTATGCGATCATCTTGCTAGCGAGCCTCTTTGTCGTGCTTCTTGGGCTAAACAGCTACAACAAAGCAAAAGAAAAGATCATCGAGCTATCTGATAAAAACAACATCGCAGTTAGTAAAAACATCGTTAGCAACTTTCAAATTTGGCTTGATGAGCGCTTAAATTCACTCATCCGTGCGTCAAAATTTATCCAAAACTCTGGCATCATTGATGACGATACTAGGGTGGCAAATTTCATAAAGCTCTTTAAAGAAAATGCGAAAGAATTTGATCTCATGCAGCTTCTAAGAGAGGATGGCGAGATCTTTGTAGATGGGCAAAAGATCTCAGAAGAGGTGATGTCAAAGCGCGAGCGAGCAGGGCTTATCTGGTATGTCGAGACAAAAAACACAAATGCCCCAAGCGTAAATTTCATGCAAAATCACAAAATTTTAAAAGACTCAACTTTAAATTTATGCGTGCCAGTTGAAAAGGATGATAAATTTGAGGCGGCACTTTGTGGCGTCGTGCGAATAGGCACTATCTTTGATAGCATCAAAAACTTTAGTCTTGCGCCAAATTCTTACTCATTTTTGGTAACTCACAGCGGCGAGATCCTCACATCGATGGCTGATGCGACGCTTAAAAGAGAGATCGAGGAGAAATTTAAAGAGATATTTTTAAAAGATGAGGACATCACCAGCCTAAAGATAGGGCAAAATTTGATCCAAGTAGCCGAGATACCGACAATGAACTGGTTTATCGGAGCTGGCACAAACAACGAAGAAGAAATTTTAGCCATGACAAGAGAGGCGCTAAAAAACGCCCTAAATTTACTCTTTGCCTTCGTCGCACTTGCATTTTTGGCAAACAGCCTGCACAACTTCATGTATAACAAGATAAAAAAAGTGCAAGATGAGTACGAGACCTTGCTAGCGCACAGAGCCAAGATGAGCGAGGCTGGAGAGCTCATAAGTGGCATAAGTCATCAGTTCATCCAGCCAGTAAATTCGCTAAAACTGATGCTAAGCTCGGCAATAATGCTAAAAAAAGAGGGCAAGCTAAGTGATGAGGAGCTTTTAAATTTATTAAAAAAAGGGCAAAGCTCGATCGAGCTACTTTCAAAAACAATCGAAATTTTTAGAAATTTTTACAAAAGCGCTGAAAATGTTAGCGAATTTGACATCCAAACAAGTGTTAGAAATTTAATAACACTTATGCACACAGAGCTTAGCCGTGCAAATGTGAGCGTGAAATTTAGCGGATTTGAAGAGATGAAGGTTCGCCAGATAGAAAACATCATCCAGCAAATTTTACTAATCCTAATCCACAACGCAAAGGACTCACTCGTTGAAAGCTACAAAGATGAGCCGCTAAAACGCGTGATAGAGCTTAAATTTAGAAGCTTTGAAGATAAGTGCTACATCGGCGTTTATGATAATGGTGGCGGCGTGAGCTACGAGATGAGTAAGAAAATTTTTACCTGGCTAAACACGACTAAAAAGCAAGGAAATGGCATAGGACTTTACTTCGCTAAAAAGCTCGCGCGCGAGAAGCTAAATGGCGATATCACGCTTGCGCACAACCTAAAGCCAACGATTTTTGAGCTAAGCTTTGATAAGAATTTAAAGGGTTAAAAGATGCAAGAGGCGTTAGAAATTTTAAAAAAAGTATCTATCTTAGTAGCCGAAGATGACGAGATGGCAAGGGAGCTCATCATCACTGGGCTTAAGCCATACTGTGGTCAGGTAGTTGGCGCAAAAGATGGGCAAGATGGGCTGGAGAAATTTAAAAAACAGGGCTTTGACATCGTGATGAGCGACATTCACATGCCAGTGTTAAATGGCTTTGAGATGATGAACGAGATAAAAAAGCTAAAGCCTCATCAGAAATTTATCGTCTTTACTTCATACGACAGCGATGAAAATTTGATCAAGAGCTATGAGCAGGGCGCGACCTTGTTTTTGAAAAAGCCTATCGATATAAAAGACCTTAGATCGATGTTAATAAGCCTAAGCTTCGAGCGAGATGAGAAGCTAGTGCGCCTAAGTGATGAGGTGAGTATAAATTTAAAAAGAGAGAAAATTTATAAAAATGGCAACGAGCTATACCTTAGCTTTTTGCAAAATAAGATATTTTGGCTATTTGCCTACAACCTAAACAAGCTTGTCACCTACGAGATGATAGAGGAATTTGTCTATGAGAGCACCGAGGTGAGCAAGGCTGCTATACAAAATGTCGTTTTGCGCCTAAAACGCGAGCTTGGCGTGAAATTTAAAAACATCAGCGAGAGTGGGTATATCTTAGTCGCCAAGAGCGAAAAAGCATAAATTCAAAATAGCAAAATTAATATATTTATCTAAGAATATCTTAAAAGTAGTGATAAATTTATGTTACTATGGGCTAAAATTTATAGAAAAAGAGATAAAAATTTGCAAAATTTGATAGATAAACTTAAGAAAATTTATGTCACAAGTGGGTATAAATTTATGATAGTTATAAATAAAAAACATTTTGATATAAAAAGGCTAAATTTAGTGGTAATAAGGCTAGATAAAGGCTTTTTTGGTTAAGAATTTATACGCTTAAAATGAAAATTGTTATGTGACATTTTTGGGTTATTTTATCAACTACTATGCTATTTTGATGAACAAAAGCTTAAAAATTTAAAATTTATAATAGATAAACATAAAAAATTTCATATATTTATAAAAAAATTACACATTATTAACCCCTAAACTTAGGCTTTTCTTAAGGGTATTGTACCAAAGTACAATATAACTAAATTTTTTTCTTAGCTAAAATCTTGATATAGATCAATAAAATCAAAAGGGAGGCACTAAGATGCAAAAGTTAGGCGTTATCAAAAATATCCTAGGCGGTGAAATCGTAGCTGTTGATAAAAGTGGCAACGAAAGAGTCCTAAAGGTGGGCGATAGCATTTTTGAAGGCGAAACTATAAAGGCTAATGGCTCTGCAAAAGCAGTGATCGCAGCAAATGACGGTAAAGAGGTTAGCTTGCAAAATGGCGAAAGCCTGAGCCTAGATAAAGAGGCAAACGCACTTAGTGACAACCCAGAGATAGCCTCTATCCAAAAAGCCTTGCTAAACGGTGCAAACATCACAGACCTTGAAGAGACTGCAGCTGGTGGCAACCAAGGCGGTGGCAATGCTACTGGAGATGGCGTGAGTTTGGGAGCTGCTAGCTTTGCTGAGGGCGGCCACTACTCAAATATCAATGAAAACTATAGAAATTTAACCGACGCAAATAGAGCTTTTCAAACTCCAGAAAACTCAATAGGTGGCTATAACGATGCAGGCACAGATGCAAATACGACAACTCCTATCTCACCAGCTACACCTGTCACTCCAAGCACACCAAGCACTCCAGTAACGCCACCAACTCCGAGTACGCCAAGCACTCCTGGCGTCACCGTAACTCCAGGCACCCCTTCACCTGCTAATCCTCCAGTCATCACTCCTCGCCCTGGTGCAGTAGAGATCACTACTAGCATCGATCCTGCTACTAGCGAGGTAAGAGAGAGTGGCGCTGGAGCAAACGGCGAGGGCGGACACTATCTTGTTTATAAACTAGGTCTATCAGGCACTCCAGTAAGTCCAAGTGGCGAGACCACAGACCTTGCTCTAAATTTCATAGGTGGCACTAGAGGAGAGGATTATTCAAGCGTAGTTGAGTACTCAACTGACAATGGAGCGACATTTCAGCCACTAACAGGCTACACGATAACTGGCGTAAATATAGAAGATATCTCAAAAGTGCAGGTAAGGATAAAAGTACTTGACGACGACGGACAAGATACTACAAAAGGCCCATTACATCACAATCAAAACGAAGGTGACAATACTGGCCCTCAAGGCATGACTATCGACAATGTACAAAAAACTGATATGGTTGATAACTTTGCTGTATTTAAAGAGGGTGTGAAATTAAGTGTCACACCAAGCAGTAGCTACCTGCTACCAACAACTAATGCAAATATGGCTGAAGGCAAGATCATAGACAACGACGACAACATCGAGCTAAATAAAGATATCAAAGGCAATATCGCAAACCATACCAATTTAAATACAAATGATGGCGATGATACGGTCAGCATAAAGGCAAATTTAGAGAATTTACACTTAAATACCGGCTCTGGTAACGACGTGGTAAATTTTGATAAAGAGGTTACTATTAGCGGCACAGCAAATAGCGGCTCAAATGCTAATAGTACAAGTATAGATCTTTATAGTGGCGATGACGTAGTAAATATCAATGCTGATCTAACCATGAACAAAGCTTCAATTAATCTTGGAGCAACAACAAATGATCCAAACTACAACGCACATGATGCCTCAGGTACTAATGAGCTAAATATCAATGCAAATATTATCGGTCATGCTAACGACTGGAGAAATGATAACACTGTATCTATGGGCGATGGCGAAGATACTCTAAATTTCAAAGATGGTGTCAAAGTAGAAAATGTATTTATCAATATGAACGCTGGAGAAAACACCGCTAAAGGGAATGGCATAACCCTAGAAAACGTTCGCTTAGATACAGCAACTAGCTACACAAAAGCTGGCGAAACTAGCAATATTGATTTTTCAAATTCTAACTTTACAAATGTAGAGATAAATTTTGGTGTAAATACCGCCGCAGACGTCAATCTTGGTGTGCAAAATGTCAAACTTACTAATATCATAGGAGATCACGTCACAGCTAAAGCACAAGATCATCTTGAAGTAAAAGGTGGATCATACACCGGTGGGGCTAACTACTTTTCATCTAAAGATCTCATCATAGACAATATCACTGTTGATCAAGCTAGCATAGGTGCATTTAGCGACGTCTCATCGGTCGCAAATATATCAAATTTAGTTGCAACAAATAGGGTTGGTCTAAGATATGGAGATGGCGACGATACGATAAATTTAAATGGTGGTAACAACCTAAGCAAGGCTGACTCTTCAAGCTATGCCGATATAGATACCGGAAAGGGCAATGACACTATAAATTTTAATGGCGAAAACAAATCTGGTGGCTTAAGCATAGATACTGCTGATGGCAACGATACTATAACATTTGGTGCAGGCACTACACTTGGTGGTACTTATACGAGTAGCGATAATAACCTAGTTAGCCACTATGTTGGTGTAAGAATGGGCGCAGGAGACGATACGCTAAATATCGACAAGGGTGCTGTGCTTAAAAATGCTGGTATAGAAATGGGTGATGGTAATGACGTTGTAAATTTAAATGGCGGTCTAGAAAAAGCAGGGGGCGGTATGTATAGCCCTGGCGTAAGTGCTATTAACCTAGGTAGTGGCGATGACATCATACATATCGGCAAAGATGCGGTGGTTAATGATGATGCTATGACTTTTCAGGGTGGCCTTGGCAAGTTGGAGCATGGCGGCATTATCATTCAAGGTGGAGCAGGCACTGATACGCTAGATATTGCTGGAAATATCGACTTTAGCAAGGTAGCTGGCTTTGAGAAAATTACCCTTGGTGGAAACGCAAACAAAGTAACGCTAAATTTAACACTAGATGATGTGCTAAATATCACAAATAGCAACGGCACTAACCGCACTCTAAGGATAGATGGCGAGGCGGGTGATCAAGTAGATATGTCAGCCTTTAGCAAAGGTGGGGTAAATTCTGAAGGGTATACAGAGTACTCAGCTACGTCTAATGGTACGACATTTACCATCGAGATAAAAGACGAAATAGTCTTACACTCTTAAATTTCATGCCCTAGTATCCCAAAACTAGGGCAAATTCTTACAAAATTTCAAAATTTAGTACCATAGTACAATTTACAAAGCTTTCTCAAAATATTAAAATACGTTCAAAATTTTTAGATAAGGAAGTAAAATGGCAACAAGGATAGGCGTAATCAAAAGCATCTCACAAGGAGCAAATGTAATCGCAACTGCAAAGGATGGCACACAAAGAGTGTTAAAAGTAGGCGATGAAATTTTTCTTGGTGAGACTATACAAACAACTGATATTGACTCAAAAGTAGTCATAACTGCAAACGATGGTAAAGATATCGCGATCATCGGAAAAGATACCCTAAATTTAGACAAGAGCGTAGCTCATAACGATAGCTTTGGCGACGATAGCGTAGCTGATGTAAGCGCTATACAAAAAGCACTTCTTGATGGTGCAAACATCACTGATCTTGAAGAGACAGCAGCTGGTGGTAACGCAGCAGCTGGAGCTGGTGGAGATGGTGTAAGCTTAGGTGCTGCAAGCTTTGAAGAGGGTGGTCACTACTCAAACATTACTGATGATTATAGAAATTTACCTGATTCAAGCAGGGCTTTTCAAACTCCAGAAAACTCAATTGGCGGCTACAATGACGGCAATGACGCAGGTGATGTAACTCCTGTTGCACCAGTCATACCTCCAATCAGCGTTGATATCAAAACTTTAACTGATGATCTTGGCACTATAACTGGTGATTATAGCTTAGACGCGCCAAGCGTACCTCGCACAAATGACGCTACTCCAACCATAAGTGGCACAGTTGAGCCTACTGCTGTAAGAGCTGTTGTTAGCGTGCTTGATAAGAACGGACACGAAGTCTTTACAAAAACTCTAAATCCAAGCGATTATGCTGATGGTAAATTTAAATTCACAACTAATGAGTTAAGTGTAAATGGTAGCCATGATGGCGATTATAAAGTAGAGATAACAGCTACAGGAAGAGATGGCAAGACTGCAACTGATAGTGGTAGCTTTGTACTTGATACACTTGCAAAAATAACTATAAACGTTGAAACAGAGATGAGCCTTGTAAAAGAGTCTGAGATGAGTAGCGGACTAAAAGGAAATTTCTGGTTTAACCACATCTATGAAGAAGAAGGCGTAAGAGGTACTGAGCTAAGAGACTTTAAAAATAAAATACCTGGCGGTTTTGAAAATACAGAATATGCTCATAAAGGTATGAAGCAAAATGACTTTATCGAATACTATATGAATAACACCAAACCTTGGGCAAGCTTTAAAGCAAAAGAGTTAAATTTCCAACAAGGTAAAGGTGGAGATAGGGATAACACTGATAACGACGCAGGAACAGTCTCAGGACTTGACGGCGCTCACAATATGATAGGCAAGATCGATCTTGACGGTAACAAAGTAACTCCAAATGGCGAGTGGGTAGCTCCAAATTTAAAAGCACTTGAGTATTTTATCGACAATGCAAAAGGTAGCGATATTCATCCCCTAAGAGATGCTCCTAAGGGCAAAAACACAACAGCTGGTGCGATGGTAAATTTAAAAGGCACTATGTATCTTGAGCCAGGGGACTATAAATTTGACGCAAAAGGCACTGACGATAGCGTGAGATTTAAGGTTGATGGCGTTACTATGGTCGATTATGACACTATCCACTCAGAAAATAGAGCCACAGTTACAACTTTACACGTTGATAAAGCAGGATACTACGACTTTGATATGAGCTATGCAAACTACATCTATTGGGGCAAGCTAAAACTAACAGTTTCAAAAGATGGCGGACCTGAGAGCATACTTGGCTCAGAGGCAAGTGGCATAAAATTAAATTCAACCGACTTTGACAGTTACGTAGATACAGTAACAAGAAATGTCTATAAAGTAACTCAAAAGATCACAGGAACTGTGGATAATGTAGAAGATGGACAGATCGTAACTGTCACATCAAGCACCGGCGAGAGCCATACAGCAGTTGTAAAAGACGGTAAATACGAAGTTGAGTTTAAAACTAGCGATCCAAAAGCAACATACACAGCTAAGGTTAGCGACCTTGTAGGCAACGAGGCAGAGGCAGAATCAACTAAACTAAATAATGTCGCTACAGACCTAATAGATGCGACCGATGATGATGCAAGCAGTGTAAGTGCAAATACAAATACAGGTATAAACGACGCAACTAAATATTATAAATATACAACTGACGACATCGCTCAAACTGATAAATTTTCAACTAATGCACCACTACCAGTACTAAGCGATAAGACTCCGACATTTACGGGCAGCATAGATAGCAGCGCAACTAAAGCTATCATCACTGTTCTTGATAAAAATAGACATGAAGTCTTTACAAAAGAGCTTAGCCAAAGCGAATTTGCAAATGGTAAATTTGAAGTCACATCTAATGAACTAAATGACGGCAAATATAACATCAAAGCAACTGCTGTCTTTTCAAATGGCGACAAGAGCACGATAGTTAGCGAATTTGTAGTTGATAAGACTCCAGTTACTATAGAAAACATCAAGATCATCGAAAATGATGGCGAGGGACTACACCATACGCTTAAATTTAACCTCAAAAACTATGAGGATGGCGATAAGATCGAGAGTATAAAAATCGTAACTGCTGACGGAACTACTAACGTAATCTCTGTTGGCACTACTAAGCCAACTAATGGCGTGCTAAGCTTTTATTACGATCACAAGATAAAGCTAGGCGATAAGATCGAAGTTGAGATGACTGATAAGGCTGGTACAAAATATACTCACGTAAATGAAATTTTAGTTCCAACTATGACGCAGTTTGAAAACGGCAACGACACAACTACAAATGCAAATAATCGCTCAGCTGAGAAGTTGTGGGGCACTATGGAGATGAGCGAAGATGGCCTTAGAGCTGATGGCTCAAGGATCGTTTCAAATGACGCTGTACCATACCTAAGAGCTGTGATCCCAGAAGATGCAACTGCAGGCAATGCTAGCGACAATCAAACTGTAAGTGAGTTTTTAAATAGCGGCAGAGGCATAGCATGGGGCACTGGTGATGTTAGATTTGTAGCAACTAACGTTGATACAGGTATTTCAAAAGAGCTATTATCTCAATCGATAGAAAAACCAATAGGCAATGTAACGCCTGATCACTACAATAGACTTACAGGCTATAACAACAGACTTGACGGCTATGGCAAGATGGCTGATGGCGTTTATAAAATTTCTATCGATGGTAAGTATCAAGGCGGTGATGAGCTACTTCACAACTCTATTAAATTTACGATCGACGCAACAGCTGCAACGATAAATGACTCAAATTTACGCTACGATGCAGCTACAAATAAAACCACATGGAGTGGAAATTTAAGTGAAAATGGAGTTGGCGCAAGCTATACGCTAAAACAACACTTTGAAGAAGCGGTAAAAGGCATAGCTTTAAAAGATAGCATCACTTTAAAAGACGCTGCTGGCAACACTATCGTTGCAGATTCTGTAACGCTTCATGAAAATGGAAATTTCGAAGCGGTATTTAACGGCGAAGTAAAAGAGAGCGACGTCTACTTGCAAATTTCTGATATCGCTAAAAATACAAGAGTAGTTGCAGAAAACAACAACGATAACGTTATCACAACGACTGAGGGCAACGATATCATAACCGTTGGAGATGGAAACAACACGATCAACGCAGGACGCGGTGAAAATGAAATTCGCACAGGCAATGGCAACAATGTAATCATCACTGGCGACAACAATGACGTCATAACCACAGGAAGTGGCAACGACTACATAGACGCTGGCAGAAGTGGTTATACTGGCATAAACAAAGGCGATCTAGTAAATGCTGGCGCTGGCGATGATAAGGTTGTATTTACCTTTGATAATCCAAGAGCAGCTCTATCTCAAAGCCTAGATGGTGGCACTGGTACAGATACGCTTATCATGCGTCCAGTGGCAAAGGATGGTACTATCGACTTTGATAAGATAGACAACAAATCTTTAACTAATGCGATCAAGAGTTTTGAAGAGATCCAACTTGGCATGGATGAGCATGGCAACGACAACCAAGATGTTAAGCTACTAAATTTAAAAGCGGATAATGTATTTAGCATCACTGATGATGTAAATACTATCTTAAAAATAAGTGGCGACAACAAAGATAGCGTTTCATTAAAAGGATTTACTGAGGCTGCAAATCAAAATGGTGTCGAAGCTGGATATACAAGATATGAGGGTCAAACAAGCTCAGCTACTCCAACAACTATCTATATAGATGTCGATAACGATATAAACAAACAACTTGTATAAAATTTGGGCTTTTTAGCCCAAATTTCTTCTTTTAAATTTCTCTTTTTACTCCTAAAAAACGCTCTTAAAATCATCTTTGTACCAAAGTACAATATACAAATTTAATAAAAAACACTAGAATAAATCAAAAAATAAAAGTAAGGAATAAAGATGGCAGCTGTAGCCGGCAAGGTAAAAAGCGTCACATCTGATGTTATAGCGATAGATAAAAACGACCGTGTAAGAGTTCTAAACGTAGATGATGAGGTTTATATCGGAGAGAGTATAAAGGGCGAAAGCCAAAGTGCGAGCGTGACTATCACTGCAACAGATGGCAGCGATATATCGCTAAATGGATATGACACGATATGGCTTGATAGTAGTGTGGTAAGTGCTGATACAAGCGCTGAAAATAGCATCGATACTGACGCACTTTTTAGAGCGCTTCTTGGAGAAAACTACGCTGAGATACTTGATCAGATGAATGAAAAAGTAGAAGATATGTTTGCAAAAACGCAGCCAAATGAGGCTGAAAATAGCTCAAATAGCCTTGAGAGCAGTGAAAATTTAGCAGACAAACATAGCGCAAATGATGAGATTTTATCTGACTCAAATGAGCTAAAAGTAGATAACTCTTACGAGCATGCAAATTTTGACGCAACTACGATATATATCGAGATTGATAACGATCTAAATAAACTTTCATAAAATTTGAGCCTTTTGGCTCAAATTTCTTATCCTAAAAATTAACTAATATCCCTTATAATAAGCCAAAATTTACAAAAGGAAAACGATGAAGAAAATTTTAATCATCGCAGGCTCATGCAATAGCGGCACAGCGGGACTTCAGGCTGATATAAAGACATGCGCTAGGCTAAACTGCTATAGCGCAACGGCGGTCACTTCGCTTGTTGCTGAGACCACAGACGCGATAAAAAGCGTAGTTTGTCTTGAATCTAGCTTTGTTAAAGATGAACTTTGCACGCTTGCGGAGGAATTTAGCTTTGATGCCATAAAGATCGGTATGCTCTTTAGCGAGGAGATAATGGACGTGGTGTATGAGTTTTTACTCACCCAAAAGGCAAAAGTCGTGCTTGATCCGGTCTGCGTTTCAAAGAGCGGCCACAAGCTCATAAAAGATAGCGCAGTAGAAAAGCTAAAAGAGCTAATGAAGCTTGCCACCGTCGCCACGCCAAATTTAGACGAGGCAAATGTCCTTTTTGGTGGAAATTTTAAAGATCTGCCTTGCGATATCATCGTGAAAAAGCGAGTGAGTGAGGGAAATAGCATAGATACGCTTTATAGAAAAGATGGCTCACTGCAAAATTTCAAAACGCCACTTGCTAGCCCGCTTGTGATGAGTGGGACTGGTTGCACTTTCTCAACGGCGCTTGCTTGCTACCTTGCAAAGGGAAAGAGCCTAGAGGAGGCTATAGGGCTTTCAAAAGAGTATATCTGCTCCATTATAAAAGAGAGTATCGACACAAAGCTAGGCAAAAACCGCCTACTTTGGCACGGAGCGAAGTAAATTTAAGCCTAAAATTTAGGCTTAAATTTGATAGTTTTGCCTTACGCCTCCAGTATCGCTCCATTGCTTGCGTTTGTGACTAGCTTTTGATACTGCCTTAGCCAGCGAGAGGTTAGCGCTTTATCTACTGGTTTAAATTTAGCCCTGCGCTCGGCGATCTCAGCTTCGCTTAGGCGCACGTTGATCTCGTATTTATCGACGTCTATATCGATGATGTCGCCATCTTGTAGCAAGCCTATCATGCCGCCTTCAGCCGCTTCCGGGCTCACGTGGCCGATACTTAGGCCTCTTGTCGCCCCGCTAAAGCGACCATCTGTGATGAGCGCTACGTCTGCGCCAAGTCCTCGCCCCATGATGAGCGAAGTAGGACTTAGCATCTCTTGCATGCCTGGTCCTCCGCGTGGGCCTTCGTAGCGGATGACTACGACGTCGCCTTTATCGACTTTACCGCTTGAGATGCCAGCTATGGCTTCATCTTGTGAGTTAAAGCAGACCGCTTTGCCGCTAAATTTACGCTCGCCAACGATGCCAGCTGTCTTGATGACACAGCCTTGCTCGGCTAAATTTCCAAACAAAATGGCAAGTCCGCCAACTTGCGAGTAGGCGTTTTCCACCTTGTGAATGACGCTTTCATCTTTGATGTAACTTGCTTTTACGCGCTCACCCAAAGTTTCGCCGCTAACTGTTAGGTTGTCTAAATTTAGCATGCCGTGGTCTCTGCGTGAAATTTCTTTTATCACTGCATTCATACCGCCAGCTCTGCCGACATCCTCCATGTGCACGTTTGGCAAGCTTGGGCTGATCTTAGCGATGTGAGCGATGTTTTGACTGATCTTGTTTAGCTCTTTTATGTCTAAATTTACGCCAGCCTCTCTTGAGATGGCTAGCATGTGAAGGACGGTGTTGCTGCTGCCGCCCATCGCCATATCAACGACAAGAGCGTTGCGGATCGCCTTTTCATTTAGTATGTTTCTTATATTAAATTTCTCATCAAGGGCGATCTGGCAAATTCTGCGAGCAGCCTGCCTGATGAGCTCCTCACGCTCTGGAGTTAGCGCTAAGATGGTGCCGTTGCCAGGGAGCGCTATACCCATCGCTTCGCAAAGTGTGTTCATAGAATTTGCCGTAAACATACCGCTACAGCTTCCACCACTTGGACATGCGTTACACTCGATATCTCTTAACTCAGCCTCATCTATCTCTTTGGTTTCAAATTTACCAACCGCCTCAAATGCAGTCGCAAGATCGATCGGCCTGCCATCTTTTGTGTGACCTTTTCTCATAGGGCCACCGCTTACAAAAATGGTCGGGACATTGACCCTTAAAGCGCCCATAACCATGCCAGGGACGATCTTGTCGCAGTTTGGCATACAAACAAGCGCGTCAAGTGCGTGCGCGTTCATCACGGTCTCTATCGAGTTTGCGATGATCTCGCGGCTAGGCAAGCTATATAGCATGCCCCCATGCCCCATCGCGATGCCATCATCCACGCCGATGCAGTTAAATTCAAACGGCACACAGCCATTTTTGCGAATTTCATCTTTTAAAATTTGTGCGTATTTGTTTAAGAAAAAGTGCCCAGGGATGATCTCTATAAAGCTGTTTGCAACGCCGATAAATGGCTTAGCAAAGTCCTCGTCTTTTAGCCCAGTCGCACGTAAAAGTGAGCGGTGTGGGGCTCTTGTGTAGCCTTTTTTGATTATATCGCTTCTCAAATTTGATCCTTTTTTTAAAATTTGAGAGGATTTTATCACATCTAAAGTATCAAAAATTTTAAAGCTTGGCCGCACATGGCAGCCAAGTAAATTTAGTATTCGTCAAAGAATTTTTGAATTTCTTTGGTGTCGCTCGTCTTTGTGAGGGCTAGCATGAGTAAAATTCTAGCCTTTTGTGGGTTTAGATCGCTTGCGGTGATGAAATTTCCATTATCATCCATCTTTTTACTGCTATCCACGTAGCCGCTGCCGACGATCGCGCTTCTTACTATTTTTATGCCTTTGGCATTTGCCTCTTGAAGCACGGTAAATACGTTGTTGTGGATGCTGCCGTTACCTGTGCCTGCGTGGATGATGCCTTTTGAGCCAACATCTATCAGGTGTTTTGTGATATCGCCGTAGTCATTTGCGTGTGAGTAGATGATGTCAACCCTTGGCAAGGTCTCTAGCTTGCTTACGTCAAAGACGCTATTTGCAGTGTGTTTTTTGAGGCTTTTTGTGCTGTAAACGACCTTGCCATAATAGACTCTGCCGATGGCGCCGGTGTTTCTTGATTTAAATGTATCAACTGATGAGGTGTTTGTTTTTGTAACCTCTCTAGCGGCGTTGATCTCGTCATTTAGCACGACTAAAACGCCATTACCTGCGCTCTCTTTGCTAGCTGCGACGCTTACTGCGTTATATAAATTTAGCGGACCATCAGCACTCATAGATGTGGCGCTTCTCATGGCTCCTACTAAAACTACAGGCTTATCTGACTTGACGACTAAATTTAAGAAGTAGGCGGTTTCTTCGAGGGTGTCGGTGCCGTGAGTTATGACGATGCCATCCACGTCTTTGCTGGCAAGTAGCTCATTTACGCGTTTTGCAAGCTTTAGCCAAATTTCATCAGTCATGTTGTTTGAGCTGATGTTTGCGACTTGCTCGCCTTTTACATTTGCTAAATTTGCTATCTCTGGCACGGCTTTGATGAGGATATCGACGCCAAGTTGGGCCGCGTCGTACTGGGCATTTGTCGCGCCACTAGCACTTCCTGCGATAGTGCCGCCTGTGGCTAAGATGACGACGTTTGGCTTTGCATAGAGCGAAGCAACTAGAATGCAGATTAGTAAAACTAGCTTTTTCATAGCTATCCTCCTAGTAAGAAATTTTACGCATTTTTAAATTTTCGTAATACCAAACCAAGCAAATAGACAAAAAATAAAGTAGCTCAAATAAATTTCTAAAATATTTTTATAAATTTAAAAAATATTATTTTTGCTCATTTTATCACAAAAAGCACACGTTAAATTTAACTCTCTCTTAAAAGATAAGACAGATAAAATGAAATTTGCCTCATTCTGATCAAAATGATATATAAATTGATAACGTAAATTTGTCATACATGTGTCACAAATACCGAATTTAAGGGCCTTATTGTACCTGGGTACAATATACATGAATTATAAAATTCATTAAAATGCGAGGAAAAATTTAACAAGGATGAACATGGCAGCAAAACTAGGAAGTATAAAATCAATTTCAGGTCAAACTGAAGTGATAGCAGTTGATAAAAGTGGAAATGAGAGAATTTTAAAAGTTGGCGATAGCTTGTACGAGGGCGAGAGCATAAAGACAACTTCAGCTGATGCAAAGGTAGTCATCGCTGCAAATGACGGCAAGAAAGTCTCGATAGTAGGCGAAGATACTATCTCGCTTGATCCAAAAGAGGCGGCAAACGCACAAAGTGCTAACCCAGAGATCGCAGCGCTTCAAAACGCTCTTTTAAATGGTGCAAACATCACAGATCTTGAAGAGACAGCAGCTGGTGGTAACGCAGCAGCTGGTGGAGCTGGCGGAGATGGCGTAAGTCTAGGTGCTGCTAGCTTTGCTGAGGGTGGTCACTACGCAAATATCAATGAAAACTACAGAAATTTAACTGACGCAAATAGAGCTTTTGACTCTTTTAATAGCCCAATCGGCGGTTATGCTGATAATAACGACAATAGCGAGGGCGATAGTGTTGCACCGCAAAACCCAGCAACTCCAGCAACCCCAGTGGCTCCAGTTAGCCCAGCAACTCCAACAACCCCTGTTACTCCAGTTACTCCAGCAACACCTGTAGCACTAAGCGTATCACTTGATGGTAGTGGCGAGGCAAGAGAGGCAACTCCAAACGAGTATCTAGTCTATAATCTAGGCCTATCGGCTGCTACAAGCTCAACTACACCTACTGATCTAACGCTAAATTTAAGTGGTGCAAGTGCAGGCAGAGACTACTCAAACGCTATGGAGTATTCACTTGATGGCGGAAATAGCTGGACTGCGATACAAAATAGCGGCACGATAAGTGGTGTGGCACCAAGCGATATCGCAAATGTAAAGGTTAGAGTGCAGGTTATTGACGACTACGGTCAAACAGCTGGCAACCAAAACGAGGGCGCAAGCAGCGAAGATCTAGGCGCAAATATCGCTCCTGGCATAAAAGACTACGGCGTTTATAAAGAGGGCGTAACTCTTAGCGTGACTACAAACAACGCAGTTATCACATCTGGCACGGCTGAGGGCAAGATCATCGATAATGATGATAAGATCGACATCACGCAGGATATAAATCCAGATGATTACGAAGGTGTAGAACCTACCATAAACCGCAGCTTTATAAACTATGATCCAGACAATGGCAATAACACTATGAAAACTATCATCGACACAAAAGATGGCGATGATACGATAACTATAAAAGAAGGCGTAGAGTTTAGAAGTGGGTTGTCTGACTTTAAAGACGATAGTAATGATGTCATAAAAATGGGCGATGGCGACGATGTGCTTAAGATAGAAAAATCTGATGCAGAAATAAATGGTGAAATGAAATATGGCAGTGTTAGCTCTACAAAAATAGATATGGGTAATGCTGGAAAGAACAACCAAGATACAGTAATAATAGATGGTGGCACTGTGCTAAATACTATGATTACAAGCCATGATGGCAATGATAAATTTACTGTTAGAGGCGATGCGACATTAGGAGATGTGCTTTTTAAAACTGGCAAAGGAGAAGATACTGTTAATATCGAAAGCGGAATAACAGTGACATCATTAAAATCAGTAAAGATAGATACGGGAGCTGATAATGATGTTGTAAATATAAAACATGATTTGATAGATGACTGGTCTAATCATGGATCGACAGATGGAAGCGAGTATGAAGGTGTTAGAACTGCCAGCTTTATAAAAACAGGTGAGGGTAACGACACTATAAATGTAACTGACGCAAGTATCAGTGGAGTTGATATCGACTCTGGTGACTCAGACACAGGTGATATGCTAAATTTCATCAGCGCAGGTATATATAACTCTGAAATAAAAAGTGGCAATGGTAATGATAAGATCGTGCTTCAAGATGCCAAAGCAGATGTTATGGATATATACACAGGTGAGGGTAATGATAGCCTAACTATCAAAGGTAGCACTGAAATAAAAAATAATAGTGCCGCACACAATGACCCTATAAGCTCACCAGCTCACGTGGCAAATCCGGTAGCTAACCAAGCTGGAATTCACTCAAACTACATAGAGATGGGCAAAGGTCGCGATACACTAACTATCGAAAGAGGCGCTGAAATTTCAAACACTAAGATAAACACTAGCTCAGCTGATGCTGGAATAAGTGACGATAGAGACAGCGTAGATGTTGCTGGCGCTAAATTTAACAACGCTGCCATTGAGACTGGATATGGTGATGATGAGATAAATTTAAAAGATGTCACCATGATCTCAAACGATGGATATAGCACATATATCGGTGCGGGCGGTGGAAATGACACCATTAATGTCTCTGGAAATAGCTCATTTGACAAGGCTATCATCTACACAAACGGCGGAGATGACCATGTAAATGTCGATGGTGACGTCTCTATGGTGGATTCAAACATCATGCTTGAAAATGGCAATGTAACACTAAATGTTGCAAAGGCTACTGGTCTAGTTGATACAAATATAGAGGGTGCAGGCGTTGGAAATGCTGGCGTAAAAACCGTGACTATCGATAACGCTGAGCTTAGAAGGGTCACCATAAATACCGCAGATAACGGCGATAGTGTGACTATCGGAGCTGGCACTCATGATAATACTGATGTTAAAATTTTCACTCAAGGCGGAGACGATACGATAAATATCAACTCTGATCTAACTGGTACATCAAATGTAAATTTAAGTCCAGCTGCAGGCGAAGCTGCGCATGAACGCGATGCATCAAACATCAACTCAGGCAAAGGCAACGATACTATCAATATAGCTGATAATGTAACACTAACCAAAACCTACCTTTCAGGTGGCAACGGCAGCGACTTAGTCGATCTTGGCAAGAATGTAAGCCTAAATGGCACTGCTATAAATGGAGGCGACGGCATAGATACGCTAAAAATCCACGATGACTCGTTTAAGACAACAAATGCTGGTAAGATAAGTGGCTTTGAGGTGCTTGATATGTCAGACGCTGATGAGGAATTTACATTCCACCATGCTTCAGATATCGCAAATTTCATAAAAAATGTCGGTGGTGAGGGTGCAACATCGCTATTCGTAAAAGGTGATAAATTTGTTGGCAAATTTATAGAAGGCTCATCTGAAATAGCAAGTGCTGGTACAGTAGATAGTAATGGAAACCACGTATATAGCGTAAGTGAAGGCAGTCAGACATTTACTCTTACAATAAAAGATGTTACTATAGATCCTTCAATGTAAGTTTTAGACCCATTTTTTGGGTCTAAACTCCCCTTGCTTCATTTAATAAAATTTTTTATACAAAAAGCCTAAATTTAGGCATTTCTTTTGATAATCAATATAATTTATATTTCAATGTGATTTAAAAACGCTTATTAAAATCCAAAAGTCAATTTTTTTAAGAAAGGATTAATATGAGCGTAGAAGTAGCCGACAAAGAGGGGTTAAATTTAAGCGGTGGCGTGAGCCAAAATGGCGGGCAAAACGACCCTTACGTGAGGATCATAGAGGAGGTAAAGTCGCTTGAGATACTTGAGCCCAAGAATTTTCTCGCTGAGCTATACGGACGAAGGGTGGCAGATGCAAGGCCAAAAGCGCAGGATCAAATTCTAAACATCGCAGACGCAACCACGAGTGCAAATGATGTGCGTTTTGACAATGGCAACGACATAGTCGATATGACAAGATCTATCGTAAATGATGCCAAGATAGACGCAGGAGATGGCGACAATAAGCTAAGAATTCACGATAATATCGAGGTTAGAGGGCTGAGATTTGACGCTGGGGCTGGCAATGACGAGATAGAGATAAGAAACAATGTCGGCATAAGAGATCACACGCTTTTATATACAAACGACGGCGAAGATAGCGTGAAAATTTATGGTGCGACGATGGAAAATGCTGCCATTAATACAGGGCTAGGTGACGACGTGGTCGATATCCAAAGATCTGAGATCAAAAACGGTGCTGATATAAGGCTTGGCGGAGGAAACGACACTATAAACACCGACTGGGTGGGCTTTTTTGGTGAAACAAAAATTTCTCTTTCTAGCTTTACTAATCCAAACGAAGTAGATACGCTAAATATGGACAACACTATCTTTAACGGCCACACTACGATCGAAGCAAATGACGGCGAAAAGACCACTATGAACATAAAAGTGTGCGGCGGGGACGGCGAGATAGATATAAAAGGCTCGCATGCAAATTTAGACCACACGCCGCTTTTCGATATGAATTTCCTTGGTCCAAAATTTATGGGTGACGTTAAATTTGACGGCAGAAATAACAAAGTCAATATGCACATAGACGACTCAGAATTTCATGGTAAAAATAACGAATTTTACTTCTCAGATAATCAAAATGATACTTTAAATGTGACATCAGCTATCATAAAAAATTCTAAATTTTATCTAGGTGGTGGCGACGATACAGTTAGTTTAACTATGACAAGAACAGATATAGATAATAATACTCAAATATTTGGTGGCAAGGGCTATGATACTCTTATGCTTGATAATAATATCGACTTCTCAAAGGTCTCTGGTTTTGAAGAATTAAAAGTAACGAGCGGTGCTTATGTGACATTAAATGGCAATGATGTGGCTCATTTGAGTGACATTTTAGACAATGGCTCTAATGTAGTTAAATTTAGTGAAGCCCATGGTACTGTAAAACTTAATGGTTTTAGTGAAACTAGCGGAGCAGAAAATGGCTACCACAGATATGAAAGTGCCTATAATACGCACTTAGCAGACGGTAGCGATCGTCAAGGCACAGTCTATATAGATATAAAAGAGGACATTCACGTCGATCTTTAAATTTTAGATCCCTTTTGGGATCTTGCTTACATTTATCAAAAATTTAATTTTTAAAACCCACTGCAATAGCGTAATCTTAAGAATTAACATCATATTTACATTACTTTATATTTAAAGGAAATATTTATAATGTGTCAAATTGATTTTAAAGGAGGCAGCGATGGCTGTTAAAGTAGGTGTTATTAAAAACATTCTTGGCTCCAAGGAAGTAGTAGTTATAGACAAAAATGGCAACGAAAGAGTTGTTGTCGCGGGAGATAGTTTATACGAGGGCGATGTTGTTAAAGCAAACGGCGCAAAGGTAACTATCGCATCAAACGACGGCAAAGAGTTTGAGCTAAAAGATGGCGAAACTCTAAATTTAAATAACGACCTTAGCTCAGACAAAGAGGTAGCAGCTATACAAAAAGCCCTTTTAAAAGGTGAAAATTTAGCAAATCTCGAAGAGAGTGCCGCTGGCGGCAATAGCGGTGGCAGAGGCGGAGACGGCGTGAGCCTTGGCGAGACAAGGTTTGAGCATGGCGGTCATGAAAGCTCTGATGTATCAGCTAGCTTTAGGCCACTTTCAGATACTTTTGGCGCTGTAAAACTAACTAACCAAGAGGTAAAAGGTGGCGGTAGTGATGTTTTTGATGGTTCAGATAGTGATATAAATTCTGCCATTGCACCTGTAGCCCCAGTTGAGCCATCACAACCAGAAAATACAACTCCAACTCCGCAGCCTAAACCGGTTGAGCCAGTTGAACCTAAACCAGAACCAAAACCAGAGCCTAAGCCAGACGAGAGCAAAGATATAGTTAAAAATATTTCAGTTGAAAACAAGTCAGAATTTGGCTACGAAAAGAGCTCAGACCCAAGAAGCTCAAATGACAAATCATACCTAGAGTACAACCTAAAAGGCGAAGTAGCACAGGCTGATGCTGATAAAAAGGTAGATGTGACGCTTAAATTTGGCGGAGAGGCAACTGCTGGCAAAGACTATGAAAACGCAGAGTACTCGCTAGATGGCGGTAAAACTTGGCAAAAGCTAGATGATAGTGGCGTGATAAAAGATGTAAGAGCTGGCGATATAAATAATGTAAGTGTGCGTGTTGAAGTGACAAACGATCACGATCAAAACGAAGGTACGCTTGATACTACAAACAAGATCTTCAAAGACGCGGACAAAGGCGTTGAAAACAATGGCGACTTTAAAGAGAGCGTGACTTTAGAATTTAGCGTCGGCAGCGCAAAAGCTACAAATAGCGAATATATAGTAGATAACGATCACAACGTCACAGTTACTAGCGAATTTCACAATAACTCATCTTTTGACGCTAAATTTAAAGATAACGGTGACAATACGCTAAATTTCAAAGACGCAACCATAAGCCACAAAGCTGGCGACGTGGCTAGTGCTATAGAATTTGGAGAAAATGTATATTACAACGATGGAAAAGATGTTATTAATGCCGATAACTCAAATTTAAACTGGCTAAATATCAACACCCAAGGCGGAGATGACACCATAAATATAAATGGCGGAAGACACGAGAGACTTCACGTCGAAACTGGCGCAGACAACGATACTGTAAATTTAAACGGCGGAACTTACATAGGCACCGATCCTTATCAAAGTGGCTTCACGCTTGATAGCGGAAATGATGTATTAAATTTAAATGGCACAAAAGATAATCATATAAAAATGACAGATATGTACCTAAGAACCGGCTCAGGTGAGAGAGACGAGATAAATATCAAATACGCTGATATCGACTCAACATACAAAAATTCAGCCAACCACATCATCGCCGAATCAAAAAACAATACCGTAAATGTTGAAAACTCAACTTTAAAGGGCATCAACATAGGCACAGAGACCAACACAGGCACTAATGTAAATAGAAATCCACTAAATTTCGATCTAAATTTAAAATCATCTACTCTTGATGATGTAAATCTCAACACTATATACAAAACTCACGTAGTAGTTGAAGATACAAAGGTGACTGGTAGCTACCCAGAAAATGCTACAAAGTGGAATTTTGCAGATACAGATGATACTTTAGAGCTAAGATCAGGCACATTAAATGATATGACTGTTAATCTTGGTAATGGCGAAGATAAAGTTGTCGTCTCAAAAGCTATGAAGCTTGATGGATACGCTACGATAAATGGTGGCACCAACTACGAGACCGATACACTTGTGATAGACGGCAATGTTGATTTTAATAAATTTAAGAGCTTTGAAGAGTTGCAAGTGACTGGCAACGAGAAGGTCAGCCTAAAACTAGAAGAGCTATATGATATGCTTGACATTAAAAATGGCGATAGCAAACATATCTTGACAGTCACAGAGGCAGCTGGCGGGGTAGAGCTAGCAGGCTTTAAGCTTTCAGAGTCCGGAAGAGGTCCAAAAGATGGTTTTACAAGATATGAGGGCGACTTTAGTTTTCAAGATAACGGCAGATCTTATACGAGAAAAGGCTATATAGATGTAAAAGATGGTATCAATGTCGATCTTGGTGCTAAGTCAGAGCCTACGCCAGTCGAGCCTGTAAATCCAGCTCCGCAACCAGAGCCAAAACCTGAGCCAACTCCACAACCAACGCCTAATCCAAATGGCACAATAGTAAGCGATCTAAGAGTAGAGACCATAACTAAAGAAGTTTCTGAAAAACTAGGAAATGACTCATATCTAGAGTATGGCATAAGAGCCAATGTAGATAAAGCAAACGCCGATAAAATGTTAAAAGTTTTTTTTGGCTTTGGCGGAAAGGCAGATCATGGTAAAGACTATGATAATGTTGAGTACTCAATCGATGGTAAGAACTGGGAGCTGCTACCATTAAAAGATTATAGCGCCACTATAAATGTAAAAGCAGGTGATATAAATAACCTAACCGTACGTGCAAGAGTACTGGACGACAACAGATTAAATGAAGGTAAGTTTGATCCTACAAATAAAATTTATAAAAACGCAGAAGGCATTGAGGGCAATGGCGAATATAAAGAAAGCGTCACTTTAATTGTTGAAGTAGATGACACTATCACATCAGCAGATGAGTATATCGTGGATAACGACAGAGAAGTAACTATACCTATAGGCTATCATAGTACAAATCCTTTTGATATAGAATTTGCAGGTGATGGTCACAATATACTAAAAATAAAATATGGTCATTCTATCCTTGGAAGCTTAGATCAAGAAGGAACTAACAAGATAAATTTTGGTGACGAAAAACTTAGCGGAAAAGACGAATTATATGCTGAATCTGTAAATCTAATAAAAACTGATATCAATACTTATGGTGGTGATGATGTTATTAATATACGTAGCTCTTATAATTTAAAAGAAGTAAATGCAGATATGGGTGCTGGCAATGATGTTTTAGGATTAAGCATTCTGGATAATTCTGTTGGCAAAATAGAAAATAGTAAATTTAAACTTGGTAGTGGTAGTAATACTGTAAATATCGGAGGTGCTGAACTAAAAGATGTGATCTTAGATATGTCATCAGATGACAAGGATGCGGTAAATACGATAAATTTTGATTTTGGTGATTATATGAACGTGATAGACAAACCTGTAAAATTTACTAGTACAACTCCAAAAGATGTTTATGATATCGATGTTTCATCTGCACACAATACTTTAAATTTGGGTTGGGCATACCTTGATGGCGTAACTATAGGTTCAAATCGCTCTGAAAAGGGTACATTAGATATAAAAGGAGATATTGCTGACTTAAAGGGTGTAAATATCGAATCTGGAAACAACGAGACGCATATAGACATTGATTATGCACGTATAAATCATAGATCGCCCGGTCAACCCGATCAAGAAGTTAAATCATCAGAGTGGAATTTAAGCCCTTATAATGATACTATCAAGATAGATGAAGGGTTTATAAATAAGCTAAAAGTAAATCTTGGAGCAGGCGATGATAATGTCTTTTTATCAATGAAAACAAACAACAGTAGTTTACAAATGGATGGTGGCGATGGCTATGATGTAGCTACAATAGAAGATTATATAGGAGGCTATAATAACAAATTTAAAGATTTTGAAGAGCTAAGGATAACTGGTAATGAAGCTTATCGTATAGGCACGAAAAATCATGTATTTATAAATGATGTTTTACAAGATGATAATAACCACACGACAGATGTCTATCTGCCAAAGATCAGCCAGGCAAATGGTGGCGTAAAACTTTATGAAAAATATCATAAAGCTGATGGAGCAGAAGAGGGATATCAAAGGTATGAATTTAAAAATGAGAATTTTACTGATGATAACACAGGTGAAAAATATACTCAGACAATCCATGTAGATATAAAAAACGATATCCACGTCGATCTTTAAAATTTAGACCCTTTTTGGGTCTAAATTTCTTCTATATAAATTTACAAATATTTTCTATAAATTCTATTATCCTTTTAAAATTTACTATAATCAAATAAAAACATTTGTAACTTAAAATATCATTAATCAATTCTTATTAGAAAATTAAAATTTATATAAGCGTCATAGAAATATCATCTTTTAATTACAAAAAATTTTATAAATGTAACATATAATAAAGAAATATAACTATATTGTACTTTAGTACAATTTACAATTTCTCCTAATAGTTATAAAATAATGCCAAAATTAATTTAATCCTAAAGGAATTAACATGGCAAAGAAACTAGGCACAATCAAGTCTATATCAGGTTCTGCTGAGGTTATCGCAGTAGATAAAAGCGGTAATCAAAGAGTGCTAAAAGTTGGTGATAGCCTATATGAAGGTGAGAGTGTAAAAACAACTTCAGCTGATTCTAAGGTTGTGATAGCAACAAATAATGGAAAAGAGCTATCAATGATCGGCGAAGATACGCTAACACTTGATCCAAAGGCAACTGCTGGCGATACTCAAGTAGCAGCACTTCAAAAAGCCTTATTAAATGGTGCAAATTTAGAAGACCTAGAAGAGACAGCAGCTGGCGGTACGAGCGGCGGTCGTGCTGGCGATGGTATGAGTCTTGGCGAGACAAGATTTGAGCATGGCGGACATTATTCAAATGTAAGCACTAGCACTAGTGCGATAAATCCTTTAGGAGCTTTCGGTTTTGCTAGCCCAGAAACAGGCGTAAGAGGTGGCCTAGATAATGGCGGCACTGGTGGCGGTACGGGTTTTTATATCGACACTACACCACCGAAAGTGACCGTCAAGTCTGTCACTCCAGTAGATACAAACAGCCCAGCTGATGGCAACCCAAACAAAGCAACTGTAACTGGTGAATCAGATGAACCAAATGCTCCAGTAGTAATAAAAGACAAAGATAACAATGTAATTGGTGAAGGCAAGACAGACAATGATGGTAAATTTGTTATTGATACTACTAAACCAGTAAACCCAAGTGATAAAGTAACTGTAGAAATAACTGATAACGCAGGCAACACTGGTAAAGGCGAAGGAACAGCTGGTAATACAATATACACAGATACTACAGCTCCATCAGAGCCAACTATTACATTTGATGAAGATATCAAACCAAAAGATGGCAAACTAAATAAAGATGAGAATAGTAAAGATGGTGATAACGCTAACACAACAGCTAAAATTTCTATCCCAGCAGATGCAGTAGTAGGCGATGTTATCAAATACACTGTAAATGGTGGCACAGAGCAGTCTCATCCTATAACTGATGCTGATAAAGCAGCTGGTCATGTAGAAGTAAAAGTACCAGTAACTGATGGTCAAACTTCAAGCGTAACAGCTAAGATCGTTGATCAAGCAGGTAATGTAGGCAAGGAAGCAAAAGAAAGTTTAGATGTAGATACAAAAGCTCCAACTGTTGAAAATGTTAAAGTCACTCCAGTAGATACAAACAGCCCAGCTGATGGCAACCCAAACAAAGCAACTGTAACTGGTGAATCAGATGAACCAAATGCTCCAGTAGTAATAAAAGACAAAGATAACAATGTAATTGGTGAAGGCAAGACAGACAATGATGGTAAATTTGTTATTGATACTACTAAACCAGTAAACCCAAGTGATAAAGTAACTGTAGAAATAACTGATAACGCAGGCAACACTGGTAAAGGCGAAGGAACAGCTGGTAATACAATATACACAGATACTACAGCTCCATCAGAGCCAACTATTACATTTGATGAAGATATCAAACCAAAAGATGGCAAACTAAATAAAGATGAGAATAGTAAAGATGGTGATAACGCTAACACAACAGCTAAAATTTCTATCCCAGCAGATGCAGTAGTAGGCGATGTTATCAAATACACTGTAAATGGTGGCACAGAGCAGTCTCATCCTATAACTGATGCTGATAAAGCAGCTGGTCATGTAGAAGTAAAAGTACCAGTAACTGATGGTCAAACTTCAAGCGTAACAGCTAAGATCGTTGATCAAGCAGGTAATGTAGGCAAGGAAGCAAAAGAAAGTTTAGATGTAGATACAAAAGCTCCAACTGTTGAAAATGTTAAAGTCACTCCAGTAGATACAAACAGCCCAGCTGATGGCAACCCAAACAAAGCAACTGTAACTGGTGAATCAGATGAACCAAATGCTCCAGTAGTAATAAAAGACAAAGATAACAATGTAATTGGTGAAGGCAAGACAGACAATGATGGTAAATTTGTTATTGATACTACTAAACCAGTAAACCCAAGTGATAAAGTAACTGTAGAAATAACTGATAACGCAGGCAACACTGGTAAAGGCGAAGGAACAGCTGGTAATACAATATACACAGATACTACAGCTCCATCAGAGCCAACTATTACATTTGATGAAGATATCAAACCAAAAGATGGCAAACTAAATAAAGATGAGAATAGTAAAGATGGTGATAACGCTAACACAACAGCTAAAATTTCTATCCCAGCAGATGCAGTAGTAGGCGATGTTATCAAATACACTGTAAATGGTGGCACAGAGCAGTCTCATCCTATAACTGATGCTGATAAAGCAGCTGGTCATGTAGAAGTAAAAGTACCAGTAACTGATGGTCAAACTTCAAGCGTAACAGCTAAGATCGTTGATCAAGCAGGTAATGTAGGCAAGGAAGCAAAAGAAAGTTTAGATGTAGATACAAAAGCTCCAACTGTTGAAAATGTTAAAGTCACTCCAGTAGATACAAACAGCCCAGCTGATGGCAACCCAAACAAAGCAACTGTAACTGGTGAATCAGATGAACCAAATGCTCCAGTAGTAATAAAAGACAAAGATAACAATGTAATTGGTGAAGGCAAGACAGACAATGATGGTAAATTTGTTATTGATACTACTAAACCAGTAAACCCAAGTGATAAAGTAACTGTAGAAATAACTGATAACGCAGGCAACACTGGTAAAGGCGAAGGAACAGCTGGTAATACAATATACACAGATACTACAGCTCCATCAGAGCCAACTATTACATTTGATGAAGATATCAAACCAAAAGATGGCAAACTAAATAAAGATGAGAATAGTAAAGATGGTGATAACGCTAACACAACAGCTAAAATTTCTATCCCAGCAGATGCAGTAGTAGGCGATGTTATCAAATACACTGTAAATGGTGGCACAGAGCAGTCTCATCCTATAACTGATGCTGATAAAGCAGCTGGTCATGTAGAAGTAAAAGTACCAGTAACTGATGGTCAAACTTCAAGCGTAACAGCTAAGATCGTTGATCAAGCAGGTAATGTAGGCAAGGAAGCAAAAGAAAGTTTAGATGTAGATACAAAAGCTCCAACTGTTGAAAATGTTAAAGTCACTCCAGTAGATACAAACAGCCCAGCTGATGGCAACCCAAACAAAGCAACTGTAACTGGTGAATCAGATGAACCAAATGCTCCAGTAGTAATAAAAGACAAAGATAACAATGTAATTGGTGAAGGCAAGACAGACAATGATGGTAAATTTGTTATTGATACTACTAAACCAGTAAACCCAAGTGATAAAGTAACTGTAGAAATAACTGATAACGCAGGCAACACTGGTAAAGGCGAAGGAACAGCTGGTAATACAATATACACAGATACTACAGCTCCATCAGAGCCAACTATTACATTTGATGAAGATATCAAACCAAAAGATGGCAAACTAAATAAAGATGAGAATAGTAAAGATGGTGATAACGCTAACACAACAGCTAAAATTTCTATCCCAGCAGATGCAGTAGTAGGCGATGTTATCAAATACACTGTAAATGGTGGCACAGAGCAGTCTCATCCTATAACTGATGCTGATAAAGCAGCTGGTCATGTAGAAGTAAAAGTACCAGTAACTGATGGTCAAACTTCAAGCGTAACAGCTAAGATCGTTGATCAAGCAGGTAATGTAGGCAAGGAAGCAAAAGAAAGTTTAGATGTAGATACAAAAGCTCCAACTGTTGAAAATGTTAAAGTCACTCCAGTAGATACAAACAGCCCAGCTGATGGCAACCCAAACAAAGCAACTGTAACTGGTGAATCAGATGAACCAAATGCTCCAGTAGTAATAAAAGACAAAGATAACAATGTAATTGGTGAAGGCAAGACAGACAATGATGGTAAATTTGTTATTGATACTACTAAACCAGTAAACCCAAGTGATAAAGTAACTGTAGAAATAACTGATAACGCAGGCAACACTGGTAAAGGCGAAGGAACAGCTGGTAATACAATATACACAGATACTACAGCTCCATCAGAGCCAACTATTACATTTGATGAAGATATCAAACCAAAAGATGGCAAACTAAATAAAGATGAGAATAGTAAAGATGGTGATAACGCTAACACAACAGCTAAAATTTCTATCCCAGCAGATGCAGTAGTAGGCGATGTTATCAAATACACTGTAAATGGTGGCACAGAGCAGTCTCATCCTATAACTGATGCTGATAAAGCAGCTGGTCATGTAGAAGTAAAAGTACCAGTAACTGATGGTCAAACTTCAAGCGTAACAGCTAAGATCGTTGATCAAGCAGGTAATGTAGGCAAGGAAGCAAAAGAAAGTTTAGATGTAGATTTAACTGATCCAGAAACCATCAGAAAACCAAGCGACCCATCTATCACATTCCCAGAAGATAATGATCCAAAAGATGGCAAAATTTCTGATAAAGAAAATAAAGCTGGTGACAAAGATGCTGGTAAAACAACATCTGAAGTTATTATCCCACAAGATGGCAGTGTAAAACCAGGCGATAAACTAGTTGTTACTGATGAAAACGGCAAACAAACAGAAAAAACAATTGAACAAGGTGATATCGACAATGGTAGTATCAAAGTTCCAGTTGATCTAAACCCAGGCAAAGACAACACCATAACAGCAGAGATCATCAATCCAAATAACCCTAACAACCCAGGCAAGGATAGCAAGGTGATAGGTGAAGATAGTGAGAATACTAAAGCTCCAGAAGCTCCAGTTATCAATGAAGTAATAGATGATGTTAAAGGTGGTAAATTTAACGAAGACATTAAAGGTGGCCTAACAAATGATAGTACTCCAACTATTAAAGGTACTGCAAAAGCTGGATCAAAAGTTATAATCTACGACAATGGCGTTGAGATCGGTAGGATAGAAAAAGCAGATGCTAACTGGGAATTTACAACTCCAGAACTTACTAAACAAGGCGAGCATAAATTTACAGCTATAGCTAAGAACGAATTTGGTGAGAGTGGTTCAAGTAATGAAGTTACAATTGATCTTGATACTAAAGCTCCAGTCATTGATAGGATTACAATAACTCCAGTTGATACAAGCAATCCAGCTGATAGTACGGCAGAGCTAACTAATGTAACAGGACATACAGATACACCAAAAGCTGATCTAGTATTTAAAGATGCTAGTGGTAAGGTAATAGGTAGCGGTAAAGCTAATAACACTGGTGGTTTCTTAATCACTGATGTTGAGGGTGTAAAACCAGGAGATAAAATAACAGTTGAAGCAACTGATAAAGCAGGTAATACTAGCGTAACAGAAGTTACAGCTGGTGAGATGATCCATCCAAACGATCATACAGCTCCATCAGAGCCAACTATTACATTTGATGAAGATATCAAACCAAAAGATGGCAAACTAAATAAAGATGAGAATAGTAAAGATGGTGATAACGCTAACACAACAGCTAAAATTTCTATCCCAGCAGATGCAGTAGTAGGCGATGTTATCAAATACACTGTAAATGGTGGCACAGAGCAGTCTCATCCTATAACTGATGCTGATAAAGCAGCTGGTCATGTAGAAGTAAAAGTACCAGTAACTGATGGTCAAACTTCAAGCGTAACAGCTAAGATCGTTGATCAAGCAGGTAATGTAGGCAAGGAAGCAAAAGAAAGTTTAGATGTAGATTTAACTGATCCAGAAACCATCAGAAAACCAAGCGACCCATCTATCACATTCCCAGAAGATAATGATCCAAAAGATGGCAAAATTTCTGATAAAGAAAATAAAGCTGGTGACAAAGATGCTGGTAAAACAACATCTGAAGTTATTATCCCACAAGATGGCAGTGTAAAACCAGGCGATAAACTAGTTGTTACTGATGAAAACGGCAAACAAACAGAAAAAACAATTGAACAAGGTGATATCGACAATGGTAGTATCAAAGTTCCAGTTGATCTAAACCCAGGCAAAGACAACACCATAACAGCAGAGATCATCAATCCAAATAACCCTAACAACCCAGGCAAGGATAGCAAGGTGATAGGTGAAGATAGTGAGAATACTAAAGCTCCAGAAGCTCCAGTTATCAATGAAGTAATAGATGATGTTAAAGGTGGTAAATTTAACGAAGACATTAAAGGTGGCCTAACAAATGATAGTACTCCAACTATTAAAGGTACTGCAAAAGCTGGATCAAAAGTTATAATCTACGACAATGGCGTTGAGATCGGTAGGATAGAAAAAGCAGATGCTAACTGGGAATTTACAACTCCAGAACTTACTAAACAAGGCGAGCATAAATTTACAGCTATAGCTAAGAACGAATTTGGTGAGAGTGGTTCAAGTAATGAAGTTACAATTGATCTTGATACTAAAGCTCCAGTCATTGATAGGATTACAATAACTCCAGTTGATACAAGCAATCCAGCTGATAGTACGGCAGAGCTAACTAATGTAACAGGACATACAGATACACCAAAAGCTGATCTAGTATTTAAAGATGCTAGTGGTAAGGTAATAGGTAGCGGTAAAGCTAATAACACTGGTGGTTTCTTAATCACTGATGTTGAGGGTGTAAAACCAGGAGATAAAATAACAGTTGAAGCAACTGATAAAGCAGGTAATACTAGCGTAACAGAAGTTACAGCTGGTGAGATGATCCATCCAAACGATCATACAGCTCCATCAGAGCCAACTATTACATTTGATGAAGATATCAAACCAAAAGATGGCAAACTAAATAAAGATGAGAATAGTAAAGATGGTGATAACGCTAACACAACAGCTAAAATTTCTATCCCAGCAGATGCAGTAGTAGGCGATGTTATCAAATACACTGTAAATGGTGGCACAGAGCAGTCTCATCCTATAACTGATGCTGATAAAGCAGCTGGTCATGTAGAAGTAAAAGTACCAGTAACTGATGGTCAAACTTCAAGCGTAACAGCTAAGATCGTTGATCAAGCAGGTAATGCAAGTGAAGCAGTAACTAGCAGTATAGATGTGGACCTAACCTCTATGACTCCGACTATCGATCAAGTAACAGATAATCAATATGGCGGAATACAAGATGGCAACAACGTTCTTGGCATTGACGATGGTTTAACAAATGACAGTACACCTACATTTAAAGGTACAGCTGAGCCTGGTGCAACAATCGTTCTTAAAAATGGTAACGATATTATTAGTAAAGACATCATTATAAAAGCTGACGCTAATGGCAACTGGGAATTTACACCAAAAACTGCACTTGCTGATGGTGAGTATAATGTAACAGCTATAGCAACAGATAAAGCTGGCAATGTTAGCGATCCATCAAATGTTGCAACGATTAACATTGACACCAACTGTCCTAAACCTGTTATTACTGAGATTGTAGATAATGTGGCTGGTGGCGTAGTAAATGGTGATGTTAAAAATGGCCTAACAAATGATAGCACTCCAACACTAAAAGGTACAGCTGAGCCTGGTTCAACTGTTAAAGTTTGGATAGACGGTTTAACTAAAGCTTCTCTTGTTAATGGTGAAGTTATTTATGATTGGACTACAACTACCAAAGGAGATGGTACTTGGGAATTTATACTTCCAAAACTAGAAGATGGTCGTCATTTATTTGTTGTTAAAGCAACCGATAAAGCAGGCACAAATAGCCCAGATTCTGATACTGTTGGTGTAACTGTTGATACTACCGCAGGAGCTCCAAAAGTAATGATCACAGCTGATAAAGATGATAACAGCATCTTAACAGCCACTGAAGCTTCTTCTATAACTGATGGCAAACTAAAATGGGTTATCAAGCTACCAGAGGATGCAAAAGTAGGCGATAGAATCGAAGTGGCTAATAGCCATAGAGAGTGGGTAACTATATTAACCCTAAGTGCTGCTGACATAGCTAAAGGCGAGGTTGCAAGAGACGATTTCAGTGCGGATTTTGTAAAAGGCAAGTCTGGCTTCGAAACTCCATCTTATAGGATAGTAGATCAAGCTGGTAATGTCAGTACAGAGCATTGGGATACAGTTAAATTTGACAAGGCTGCTCCTACAGCCCCAGTTATCAAAGAGGTTATTGATGACCATAAAGGCTATGATGATGATACTAGAGTAGGCGATGTGCTTAAAGTAGAAGGTGGTCTAACAAACGACAATACCCCAACTATCAAAGGTACAGCTGAGGCTGGCATAAAAGTTGATATTTACGATAACGGCAAGTGGATCGGAGATACAAAAGCTGATACTAATGGCAACTGGGAATTTACACCAGAGATAAGTGCAGTACTACCTGATGGCAAACATAGCATTACTGCGGTAGCTAAAAATGCTCTAGATGTAGAAAGTGCACCTAGCAATGCAGCTAATATAGATGTCGATACTGTAACGCCGAAACCAACTATAGATAAGATCACTGATAACGTAGAAGGTGGTGTATATCATGGTGATGTTAAAGGTGGCTTAACAAATGATAATAGACCAGTATTTGAAGGTAGTGCTGAAAAAGGTGCATTTATTGAGCTTTTCGATAACGGCAAAGTAATAGGCACAACTAAAGCTGGCGAAGATGGCAAATGGACAATACAGCCAAAAGAGCCAATGGCTGATGGTAAGCATAATATGGTCGTACAAGCAACTGACCTAGCTGGAAACAGAAGTAGGTCTGACCAAACATCTTCAGATGTAGACACAACCCCTGGCGTTGTCAAGATCACAGCTGTTTGTGACGATGTGGCTGGCTATAACGGTAAAGTAGGAAATATCCTTGGTGTAAATAATGGACTAACAAACGATAGTACACCGACCATCAAAGGCACAGCAAAACCTGGTACAACTATTACAATCAAAGATGGCAATAGTGTTATCGATGGAGTGATCAAATATAACGGCGATGGTTCTTGGGAATTTACACCAAAAACTCCATTTGCTGACGGCGAGCATAAACTAACTGCGATAGCTACAAGTAGGACTTCTGGTGCTCAAAGTGTTTCAAATGTAGCAACTATAGATGTTGATACTACTATAAGGATAGAGTTGACAGAGGTTACTCCAATAGCTGAAGGAACAACTCCTGGTGCACATATCAGTACGCCAACTATTAATTTCAATACAATTAGTGGTGGTAATTATGTATCACAAGGCGATAAGAGCGACTATGTAAAAGTAAACAATTTGGTAAGTAATTGTGCTAAGATCGATCTAGGTAATGGCAATGATACCTTAGCTATCGGTGGATTAGTTAAGAACGGCGTGGTTATTAATGCTGGTAGAGGAAACGACAAGATAACCATAGGAGAATATCTAAAAGGATCTTTAGTTAATCTAGGTGAAGGTGGAGCCAATATAGTTAGAACCCGCATCGCTGGCATATCAGACGAGATTAATGCCGCATTTATAATTAAAGATAAAAACGGCTTGAAAATTGGTGATGGCAAAACTGATGCTGATGGCAAATTTGATATGTTTATCGACAAAGCTATCAAACCTGGCGAGAAATTAAGTGTAGAGATAGTCGATGCTGCTGGTAATAAAGCTAGTGATAGCAAGGCAGCTAGCCACATAGAAGTAAGCGGAGTACGCTACTATGATAACGAGCTAGATGTTGGTACAAACATACATGCTGCTACTGTTTTAGCTGGAAATGGTAATGACTTAGTAGTTGTTGGCGAGAAAGGCAAACCAGATGGCTATATAACAGCAAATTCTAAGATCGATCTAGGTGAAGGAGATAATGAGATCAGAGTTCGTACAAATATAGATCACTCTGAGATCAAAACTGGTAGTGGTGATGATATAGTGACTACTGGACTAAAAGGCAATGGTTTTGGCTATATAACCAATGAATCTAAGATTGATCTAGGCGATGGCAACAATAAACTAACTGTTGGTACAAATATTGATCATTCTGAAATCAAAACTGGTAGTGGTGATGATATAGTGACTACTGGACTAAAAGGCAATGGTTTTGGCTATATAACCAATGAATCTAAGATTGATCTAGGCGATGGCAACAATAAGCTAACCGTTGGTACAAATATCCAAAACTCTGAGATCAAAACTGGTAGTGGTGATGATGTAGTTAATGTTGGTGTAAATGGCATCGGTGGTTATATAAGAGGACACTCTATAGTTGAACTAGGTGCTGGTAATGATTTACTTAACGTTCGCACATATATTGATCACTCAACTGTTGATACTGGTGCTGGTAATGACGTAGTAAAAGTAGGTAGTTATATCCATAGCTCTAAAGTCGATCTAGGTGCAGGAGACGATACTTTATCTATTGGTAAAGTAGACCTAAATAATAGCAAAGTAGATGGTGGAGCTGGTTATGATAAGTTAGTATTAGAAAATCCTGACAAGTCTGTAAACCTAAGCGATATCTCAAAATTTGCTAAGAATTTTGAAGAGCTTGATATATCTGGTGCTAAAAACACTACTCTAAAAGTTGGCATCAAAGATGTCTTAGATATGACTGATGATAAAAATACACTAAAAATCACAGGCGATAAAGGTGATACAGTTGATCTAAAAGGCAATGGATGGCATCAAGGTGCTTCAGAAGATGGTTACACAACATATACAAACAACACCGTAACTATTCAAATTAAAGACGAGATCCACGTTATCTAGTCTAAAAATATAAGCAGGGCGGACAAAGTCTGCCTTGCTTTGAATTTGTTTGCGGTGAAGGGAGTTTGTATGCAAAGCGAGAAGACAAAAAATTTACTCGATGAAGTAAATGAAACAATAGATTTTATATTTAGAACCTGTAACAGAAATGGCGGCACGAAGAAGGCTTTAGAAGATAAAAAGCTAAGTAGAGAAATTTTAAAAGATAAATTTAAATCGATCTTTTCAAAATTTGGCCAGATAGATGAGGCTAGTTTTAAGAGTGCGATCCTTGCAAATGAGGAAGCAAAAGAGCTAAACGAGATAGCGATGGCTCTTGAGATAGACAAAGATGTAAGCTTGCTAGAGCTAGAGCGAGCGATAAATTTTGACCTAACTAGCGTCAAAGAAGAAATTTATAAATTTCAAAATAATAACTAATACACTCGGTGTGAGAGGGGGTCTCACACCAAAATTTAATAACTAAACACTTCTGGATCGATAACCATCGCTCTATAAGCGACATCATCTCTTGATGCAGAATCCACATCCATTTCAAATTTTATATCATTTGTCTTTGGGTCGATCTCGACTAAGACCATCTTGATAGTCTTATCAGGGCGTAGTAAATTTACATTTGAGCTTGAGATAAAGTAGGTGCTTTTATCCTTTTGCCACTCGACGTTGCTAGTGACTGCACTATAAAAGTCAAATCCGCGCTCCTTGCCAAACTGCCAAGTCTGCTCAACCGTGCCCTTTTTCTCATCTATCTTGTATTCAACCGCGCGGGAGTATTTATCCTCTTTAAAGGCTGGCTGCTCCATGCCTCTAGCATCACCATTGTCAAAGACGCTTAGGTGTTTTATGTCGCCCTTGTTTTCGTATCTTGGCGTTAGCCATGCGGTGTGCTGTGTCCATGACCAGTCAAATTCGCCCTCGCATTTTGAGTTTTCACATTTTATCTTGTTACCTTTACTATCGACTGGAGTTAGCACTTTTGCTTTAAAGTCCTCGCTCCAGCCCTCAGGCGAGGCTAGTATCCATTTTACTTTCTTGTCACGTCCTATCTTTACGATGCCTTGGTGACGAAGCGAAAGGATGATGCTATCATCGCTCTCATCATACGAGATCGAATTTACATGTGCCCAGTTTCTGCCTGTGCCAGTGGAGGTGACATCGCCAAATGGCTGATCGTCGCTTATCTTGATCTCTTTTGCGTCCATGTCGATGTTTAGGCAAACAGCCCTAGCATCAAGCGCCTTTATGAGGTTGCTGCGATAGACGTTGTTGCCAAAAATTTCATTTAGATCCCACTCTTCGACCACCTTGCCAGTGTTATCGACCTCGATGATGTGGTCTCTTATGGTGTGAGAAATTTTGCCGTTTTTGTGGTGGTAGTTGTATTTTGCTACTCTAAGAAGCGCGTGATCATCTTTTAGTGGCATCACCTCGTGACTTAGATCGATGTAGCCTCTTGGAAGCGGGCGATTATAAATTTCTTTTCCCATAAGGTCATATCTTAGATATCTTTGAGCCATACCAAAGCTGATATCGCCATTTTTTAGCTGATGAAAGCCCATCATCATGCCCCCATCCATCACTCTTCTCTCGCTGCGGTCGTAAAATTTCTGATAGTCAAGATACCATCTGACCTCGCCCTTGGTATCTACGATGTAGTTTTCGGTAAAGTCGTTCCAGCTAGCAGCCCCGCCATTTTTCCAATCAAGCGGTTTATAGACGCTTGTAATTGTGTTGTTTATGAGATATAGCCTGTTTTTAAAGGCAGGATCGACCTTTTTGACGCGAGTTTTTTGCATGTGTGAGAACCTATAGTCGCGACTATATGTGACGATAGGTTGGGCGTAAATTTTATATGTCTCAACCTTTTTAGCTCCGTTAAATGTGTAGCTTACGACTACTTCGTTTAGATAGTCAGGGTAAAGTCCCCAAATAGGCACGCCATCATGCGTGAGCAAGGCATGCTCTGAGACGTTGTAGTCGATATCTATGCCGCCATCTGGCTTGCCCTTTACTTTGACGTGGATATCTTTGATGTTCTTGCCAGCTCTATCAATGATAGCAGTTAGCGGCGATACATCGTATGGGTTTATAAAGACTGAGCCAAGCTCTCCTTGAACCTTTACTTGATGAGCCAAGACTCCAGCGTTTAGTGGAGCACTAAAGCCAAAACCACTCACCAAAACAGCCGCAAGGGCAACTGAACCTAAGAAATTCTTGCTCATTTTCGCTCCTTTGTGAAATTTAATGATATCTTACTACTCAAATTTCACGCAAAACTAACGCTTATATGAAAAGATGCTTAAGTAAATTTATAAAGAAGTGGTTTTAAAGGGTGAAAATAAAAAGAAGAATTTAGGAGCAAATGCCCCTAAATTTTAGTTATTTGCGTCAAATTTCTTAAGAGAAAAGAGAACAAATTTATAGCTAATAAATAGCGTTACTGGCCAAAGTATCAAAAAAATTCCTGCTTCTAACATCTTTTATCCTTAGTATGCGTGATGATCGTTTTTGATCTCATCTTGCGTGATCTTCTTGCTATCTATCGCTCTCCAAACTACGACGATATAGGCAAGCACGAAAGGCACTAGCAAGCTAACATAGGACATAACGCCAAGTGTGTAGTGGCTAGAGCTTGCATTTTTGATAGTTAGCGAGCTAGAAAGATCGCTAAATGACGGATAAAATGCTGTGTCATTTAGTCCTGTTATCAAAAATAGTGCAGTCACAGCTAGCGTAACGCCAACGCCGTAAGCAAAAATTCCACGAATGCTTTTTGTAAATGCTCCTTGGAAAATTCCAACAAGCACCAAAAGAACGCCAACAAGAAGCAATATGCCAGCGATGGGCATCTCGATCAAATTTATAGCGTATTTGTAAGGCACAAGGCTAACTACGCCGTTTGCGTCGTATGCAAAGCCATCTTTTGTAAGTATCCACGCAAGAAATCCTAGGAAAAATGGCAAGAATAGCACGGTGTTGATAATTAGCTGTTTTCTAGCGTTTTGTATAAATTCGCCATCAGCAATGTTGTTCATAAGATATAAGCAGCCGCCTATGCGAGATAGGAAAAACATCGCTATGCCAAGCAAGTACAAGTAAGGATTTGATAAAGCTTCAAGGCCGCGAAATGGAGTCTTCCACTCGACAAAGTTGTGCTCATTTAGCACAAAATCACTACCACTAAAAAATGTGCTAACCGCCATGCCGATAAGGATAACGCCAAGCGAGCCATTTATGAAAAGGAAAATTTCATAAGTTCTAGCGCCTAAGAAGTTATCAGGCTTTTTGCGGTACTCGTAGCTTACAGCTTGAACGATAAAGCAAAATAAAATAGCTAGCCAAACCCAGTAAGCGCCACCAAAACTAGTAGCGTAAAATAGCGGGAACGCCGCAAAGCACGCACCGCCAAACATAACAAGCGTCGTAAATGTAAGCTCCCATTTTCTACCGATAGAATTTATGAGCATATCTTTTTTAAGCTCGTCCTTACCAAGGCTAAAGATGAGTGTTTGACCGCCTTGAACAAACATCATAAACACCAAAAGTCCGCCAAGAAGGCTAACTATAAACCACCAATAAATTTGTAAATTTTCTAAGCTTAAACTATGCATGATCGTTAAATCCTATCTTTATTTGCTTAAGCATGATCTTGATCTCGGCTATCAGCAAGACCGTAAATAAAACAGCAAATAATATAAATGAAATTTTGACATTTGAGTCAGATAAATTTGTAGCTCCGACGCCAACGGTCATGAGATCTTGTATCGCCCATGGCTGACGACCGACCTCTGCTACTATCCAGCCAGCCTCAGCTGCGATGTAGCCAAGCGGTATGGTAAAGAGGCAGATCCACAAAAATGCTCTTATGTTTTCAAATTTATATTTTCTTGAGAGATTTAGATAAAGAGTGATAGCAAAAAGAGCTATGAAGTAAGTGCCAAGTGTGACCATGATGTGGAAGCTATAAAATGTAAGCGCAACTGGTGGCACTGCCTCTTTTGCGTCTTTAAGATAGCCATATCCTAAGAAATTTAGGTTGCTCTCTAAATTTGAAAGTGAGCTTTTCATCAAGCTCTCGTCATTTGTTTTTTTAGCCTCTTTGTAGTTTTTAAGAGCTTCGATAGCTACTTTGCCCTTTGCCATCTTCTCTTCTACGCTTATTAGATTGTGCTCGCTGTTGCCATAAAGTAGGTCATTTATGCCTGGTGTAAATGAGTTAAGCTCTCTGTTTGCCATGATACCAAGTGCGTAAGGTACTTTTATCTCAAACAAAAAGGCATCGCTCTCATCGTCAAGCTTTTTAGCTGGGTTTAAAATACCAGCTGCAACTAGTCCAGCATTTTTCTCGCCTTTATAAAGTCCCTCCATGGCTGCTAGCTTCATAGGCTGCTTTTGAGCTGCAAGATATGCGCTCTCATCACCGCTAAGTAGCAAAAATGCCGAAGTGATAAGACCAAATGCGCTAGCAACTACGATGCTTTTTTTAGCTAGCAAGATGTGGCGTTTTTTTATCAAAAACCAAGCAGAAATTCCTATCACAAAAAGAGCTGAGATAGTGTAGCCGCTAGTTACTGTGTGTAAAAATTTAGTGATACCAAGTGGATTTAGCGCAACTTCGAAGAAATTTTGCATCTCCATTCTAGCTGTGTCTGGGTTAAATTTCATGCCTATTGGATACTGCATCCAGCCATTTGCGATCAAGATCCAAAGTGCGCTTAAATTTGAACCGATCGCAACAAGCCATGTTGAAAGTAGGTGAAATTTCTTACTAACCTTTTCCCAACCAAAAAACATAATGGCAAAAAAAGTACTCTCCATGAAAAATGCTAGCAAGCCCTCGATCGCAAGTGGAGCGCCGAAGATATCGCCGACAAACCAGCTATAATTCGCCCAGTTTGTACCAAACTCAAACTCCATGATGATACCAGTAGCTACACCAATAGCGAAATTTATACCAAAGAGCTTTAGCCAAAATTTCGTTATCTCAAGCCAGGCCTTATCGCCAGTTTTGACATATATCGTCTCCATAATGGCGATGATAAAACTTAGCCCCAACGTAAGCGGGACAAACAAAAAGTGGTAAATGGCAGTCAGCGCAAACTGAGCCCTAGACCAATCAACAAAATCCATCTCAGACATTTTATTCCTTTATTAAATTACGAATTACAAATTCGCTTTTTTCTTCGTCGGTTTGAAATTTGGTATTAAGGGTCTCGTTAAAGATGAAGACCTTTAAAATTCCAAACATAATGATAAGCTTTATCGCTATGAGAAGCCATAGTCTCTTGCCTATTTTCATATTTTTAAAGCCATCTACATATAATGAGGCGATGTTTTTTAAGCAGTTTTTAATCATGATGTCGAAGTCTATAACAAAAAAACTTAAAGAATAATTTTTAAAAATTGCACGATTAATGCCTTACTAAATATTTAAGGGGTATAATCGGCGGATTAAAAAATAACTAAAGTTAAGGAAAATTTGATGGCAAAAGAGACGAAGTATATTTTTATCACAGGTGGTGTTTTAAGCTCACTTGGAAAAGGCATCGCAGCTGCGTCTATCGCGACATTACTTAAAAATTCTGGCTTAAAGGTGAGTGTTTTAAAAGCTGACCCATATATCAACGTAGATCCTGGCACGATGAGCCCACTAGAGCACGGCGAAGTCTTTGTCACAGACGATGGCGCTGAAACAGACCTAGATCTTGGTCACTATGAGAGATTTTTAGATGAGAGCCTAAGTCAGGATAACAACTTCACAACGGGCAGAGTTTATAGCTCAGTCATCGAAAAAGAGCGAAGAGGCGATTACCTTGGAAAGACTATACAAGTGATCCCTCACATCGTTGGCGAGATCGTTGATCGTATCAAAAAAGCAGGCGAGGGCAAAGATGTGCTCATCGTTGAGATCGGCGGAACCGTTGGCGACATCGAGGGTTTGCCATTTTTAGAGGCGATAAGAGCGCTAAAAGTAGAAGTTGGTAAAAAAAGAGCGCTAAATATCCACCTAACACTCGTGCCATTTATAAAGGTAGCTGGCGAGCTAAAGACAAAGCCAACCCAGCACAGCGTAGGTGAGCTAAGACGCATCGGCATAAGCCCAGATATCATCATCTGCAGATCTGAAATGCCACTAAACCGCGAGCTAAAAGATAAGATCGCAGCAAGCTGTGGTGTGGAGAAAAACTGCGTCATAGAAAGCTTAGATAGCGCAAGTATCTATCAAATTCCACTTTCATTTTTAAAGCAAGATATCCTAGTGCCGATCGCTGAAAATTTAGGCTTTGGCGAGCTAAAACCAGACATGGCAAACTGGGATAGTCTAGTAAAAAGGATCATCGCCCCAACAAACGAAACAACAATCGCCTTTGTAGGCAAATATATTGATCTAAAAGAGAGCTACAAGAGCCTAACTGAGGGCATCATCCATGCTGGAGCAAATTTGGACGCTAGGGTAAATTTACGCTGGATAGATAGCGAAAAGATAGAAGAGAGTAATGTAAATGAGCTTTTAAAAGATGTGGATGGCATCTTAGTAGCTGGCGGTTTTGGCGAAAGAGGCGTTTTAGGCAAGATGCAGGCCATTAAATTTGCTCGTGAAAATAAGATCCCATATCTTGGAATTTGCCTTGGTATGCAGCTAGCGATGATCGAGTTTGCAAGGGATGTTTTGGGCTTAGAAGATGCAAATTCTATGGAATTTAATAAAGAGTGCAAAAATCCTATCATCTATCTAATAGATAGCTTCATCGATGCCCACGGCAAAAAGCAGATAAGAACGCACACAAGCCCGCTTGGCGGCACTATGAGGCTAGGTGCTTATAACTGCGACATCAAACCAAAGACGCTTTTGGCTGAAATTTATGGCAACGCAAAGAGCGTAAAAGAGCGCCACCGCCACCGCTACGAGGCAAATCCAAAATATAAAGAGGTCTTTGAAAAGGCTGGCCTCATAGTAAGTGGCGAAAGCGACGGACTGGTAGAGGCGATCGAGCTAAAAGGCCATCCGTGGTTTGTAGGCGTGCAGTGTCACCCTGAATTTACTAGCCGCTTAACTAGACCAAACCCTGTGATACTAGGCTTTATCAAAGCAAGCCTAGCTAATCATGTAAAATGATAAATTTGGCAAGCTTTCTTGCCAAATTTTCTCTTTAAATTTTTATCAAATTTATATTAAAAATAAAAGTAAACGTATTATTGATAAATTTTAAATAATTTAAGTATTTTTTAATCTTGCTAAACATACAATGCTTATGCAATCATTTATAAAGGAGAAAAAATGAAAAATTGCGTTTTAAAAAGTGTTTTAGCACTTTCACTTGCTGGCTCATTTGCTTTGGCACAAGGTGGATTTGTCGGAGTTGAGGGCGGCTATGATTTTAGCTCAAAAATAACATCTGAGGGTGATGGGCTAAAGGACAATAGACCAAATATAGGTATAAAAGGTGGTTACGACTTTGATGTAGCTAGAGTTTATGGTGGATACTTCTATCATGCAGAAGCTAAAAATAGTGAAAATGATACACTTAATGGCGTTGAGGGTACAGTGAATATGAAGTGGACAACTCATAAATTTGTAGTAGGCGGTGACTATACTCCAACAATAGCTAACAACTTTAAGTTAGTTGCTGGCCTTTATACAGGTCTTTCTGTGATTAACTACAAGGCTAATTTTAACTCAAATACTGTTAGAGCCACTTATGATCTTACAAAATCTGGCTGGCTAATTGGTACAAGACTTGGTGCTGAGTATAGCTTTGATGGACACAACGCTATTGAGTTTGGTATAAAAGCTGATAAGTCTTGGTATCATGCAGAAGAGTTTGACGACCTTAAATCAACAGACATTGGCGCTTACCTAGGCTACACATATAAATTTTAATCTTTGGGGGTCTTATGACCCCTTATTTTTACTTAAAATTTCTCTCATTTTTTACTTCAAATTTACAATGGCTAATTTATAAAGAGTATCAATTTAACAAAAGTTTTTTGCCCTAAAAATCTTACTTTCAATGAAAATTATAAGAAATTAAATTTCAAAAAGATATAATCAAAGCATTCAAAATAAAGACGAAAGATTACGATGAAAAAAAAGCATTTTTGTTGCCAAATTTTTGGCAGTTTGGGCATAAATTTAAGTGAGCAAATAGCATTAGTAAAAGTTGGCAGGGCGTCAAAAAGTCCTTGCCAAAGCTATGTTAACTAAAGAGGATATAAGGAATTTACTAGCACGTAGATTTTGTAACGACATACACAAAAAACTTAGTGAAATTCCAACGCCAAGCGCTCTAAAGGATATCTACAAAGGCGCTAATCGCATCAAAGAAGCGATCGAGAGAAATGAACACATCGCTATTGTTGGCGATTATGACGTTGATGGAGTGGTTTCAAGTGTGATTTTAGCCGAGTTTTTTGACGATCTTGGCGTAAAAAACTACCTAGTAAAGATCCCAAACCGATTTAAGGACGGATACGGCTTAAACCCTGAGATCATCGACGAGCTTGCAAGCGATGTGAGTCTAATAATTACCGTTGATAACGGCATCTCGGCTAATGACGCCGCCGCTATCTGCAAAGAAAAAGGCATCGATCTTATCATCACAGATCACCATATGCCACCAGCCGTTCTGCCAGAAGCCTACGCCATAATCAATCCAAAACAAGAGGACTGCAACTTTCCAAATATCGAAATTTGCGGTGCTGAAGTGGCTTGGTATTTGGTTGGAGCGCTAAAGGATGTTTGCAAGCTAAACTACGATATGAGCAAGTTTTTAGAGCTTTTAGCCATCGCGATAATAGCTGATATGATGGAGCTAAGAGATATGAACAGGATGCTTGTTCGCATGGGTATTTGCAAGCTAAATGCCTCTAAGCGCTCGGCATTTTGTGTCATAAAAGAGTTTTACGGCAAGGATAAATTTGAGTGTGATGATATCAGCTTTCTTATAGCGCCTCTTATAAATTCAGCCGGACGCATGGACGATGCGATGAATTCATTTAACTTCTTGCGTGCAAAGAGCATCGAGGAGGCTTACAACTACCTTGATACGATTATCGAGTTTAACAACTCCAGAAAAGAGGAGGAGCGCCAACTCTTTGAGTGCTCGCTAAAGGACGTAAAAGAGGACGATGAGGTCATCATCACTTGGGGAGAGCAGTGGCATGAGGGTGTGATAGGCATCGTGGCTAGCCGCCTGGCAAAGCACTTTGCAAAGCCAGCCATCGTCTTTAGCATCGATAAGGGCCGCGCAAAAGGCAGTGCTAGAAGCGTTGGCAAGCTTGATATCTTATCTTTAATCGCAAGTCACGAAGATCTGCTAACAAGCTACGGCGGTCACAAAGGTGCAGCAGGGCTAACTCTCGCGCCTGAAAATTTGGAAAAATTTAAAGATGCTATAAATAAAAGCTGCTCATGCCTAAATATGCAAGAGTGCAGAAGCTCAGATGAGCTACTTGGCGACATAATGCCAAGCGAGATAGACTTTGAGCTACTTGAAATTTTGGAATTTTATGAGCCGTATGGACAGAAAAATCCACGCCCAGTCTTTAAGATAGAAAACGCTGTCGTGAAAAACGAGAGGCTCATAGGTAGGGATCAAAACCACTTAAAACTTATCTTGCAAAAAGATAACAAAACGCTTGAGGCGCTATTTTTTAACTTCACAAGGCACGTTAGAGTAGGCGAAATGATAGATATCATCTTTTGTGTATCTAAAAATTCGTTCCGCGGGCTTGTTACGCCACAGCTTTTGATAAGAGAAATTTTATAGCATTTTGCCTAGTCGTTTGAAATTTAACGACTAGGTATTACTTTTTAATAATTAAAAATTTAATAAATTTATCTTTATAAATCCCTAAAATACGAACTTTATAAATAAAGTAAATTTATCAATGCTTATTTAATATTATAAATTAATAATATTTTAAATAAAAATCCGTAAAATTACATTTACATTATATTTTTAAAGGATTGAAAATGAAAAGTTCATTTTTGAAAGCTAGCATGATTGCATGTGCGGTTTGCTCATTTGCTATGGCAGAGGGAGCATTTATTGGTTACGAGGGCGGATATTCTTTTGCGTCAAATGTAAAGTTATCTGAGGCTAACGATGGAGCAAGACTTAGGAAAGGTCAATTTAACAGTGGCATAAAAGCTGGTTATGATTTTGACAACTTCAGAGCTTATGGTGCTTATTTTTATAATTTTCAGACTAAAAAAGAGTTAGAAGATGATGGTGAAAAATATACAATTAAGTGGAATAAACACAGCTTTCTAGCAGGTGCCGACTATACTCCAAGCATTACCAGTGATGTTAAGCTTGTAGCAGGTGCTTATACTGGCGTTTCAAGAATAAAATTTAAGGTAGATAATTCAGATAGTGCACAACACTCAACTGGTTTTGTGTTGGGCACAAAATTCGGTGCTGAGTACTTACTTGATCAAAACAATATTTTAGAGGCTGGCGTTAAGGCCGACTATACTTTTTACAGAAAAATTGAAGAAGTTAAAGTTAGAGAGAGCAACATCGGTCTTTACGTAGGTTACACTTATAAATTTTAATTTTAAACATTCCCTCCTTAAGAAATTTGCGTCCTAGTTTGGGCGCAAATTTATCTCTAGTATTTTTACCATTAAATTTAATATACTTTCCAAAAAGGCTACAAAATGAAGAAAATAATATTGGCTCTTTCTGTCCTTTTAACGGCTGCCTTTGCAGTTGATTGTGATAACGCATTTATTAAAGCTGTTGTAAGCATGATCGATGAGCCAGCTCCCACAAGAGTCGATGAAAATAGCGTAATAATGGGTGCTACATGTGAAAATGAGACCCTAAAAACCACATTTGTTATAAATGATAGCGAGGATATTAAATTTAGTAAATTTACTAAAGAACAGATAGATGAGTTTAAAAAGATGCAGACTGAAATGCTAAAAGAGGACTTTTGTAGCAGTAAAAACCCTCTTATCGACAAAGCTTCGTGGATATACAACTACGAGAACGGCAAAAATTTTACTGTGATAAATTTGACAATAGAGGATTGCAAGTAAGATTTTCTGGGGTCCCCCCCCAGAAATTTAGGCTTTTTTGTCTTCAAGCTCTTTTAGGTGCGCTTTTACAAACTCGCCAAATTCGTCTTGAGTTAGCATTCTTTTAGCAAGTTTTTCCTTGCATTTTTTGCCAAGCTCGCCTAGTGTTGCTCTATTTTTTTGGCTTTGTGATTTGCCAAATTTTGAAAGGATCGCATTTAGCTCATGCTCTTCACCGAAATTTACTAGCTCTTTATCTAGTGCCATTTTCTCTCCTTTGATGAAAATTTTTTCTAATTTTAAAATTTAATAGTAAATATAAATAAATTTAAATTTTAAAGGGTAAAAATAGCGAAAAATAGGGCTTTGTTAAATTTAAATTTCATATAGATTAAACGCGTAATAGTAAAATCACGAAAATTTTTAAAGGAGAAGTATGAAAAATTTACTTGTAAAATCAAGCTTGGTTTTAGCTTTAGTTAGTTCAGCTGCACTTGCGCAAGGTGCATTTGTCGGTGGCGAGGGCGATTATTCGTTTAATTCAAAGATCAAAACTAAAAATATCGCAAAAAGCGAAAAAAATAACTTCAACAAAGGTCACTACGGACTTGGCTTTTATGGCGGTTATGATTTTGACAGCTATAGAGCGTATGGTGGCTACTACTATGACTTTAAAGCTAGAAAAAATGCTAGCGAAGCAGACGCAAAATGGAGCAAACATAAGCTTTTAGCAGGCGCTGACTACACTCCAAATATCACTGAAAACTTTAAAGCCGTGCTTGGTGGTTATGCTGGTCTTGGTTATCTAAGTGTTAGACAAAGCTTTGAAAACGAAACTAGCAAGAAAAATTTCAAAGGCTTGCTAGTTGGCGCAAAAGCTGGTGGTATCTACTCATTTGACGCTCACAACGCGCTTGAGTTTGGTTTAAAAGCTGATAAGACATTTTATAAGAAAAATAGCGGCGCTCAGCTAAGGGATACAACCGTGGGAATTTACACAGGCTACACTTATAAATTCTAACAAATTCTAATTCAAGGCAAGGCTTAGGCTTTGCCTCTCCTAAAAACTCACATTTATTCTTTAAATTTATAACTCAAGCAACCTTTAAGTGACTCGAGGTAGAATGGCTCTTATTTAAAAAGGAGAAAAATGAAAACCAAATCGCTTTTTGCCATTGTGCTCTGTGCCGTTTTTAGTAGCTTTGCCTTTTGCGAACCAAAAAGTGAGCCAACGCTAACAAAAAGTAGAAATTTAGTTGGTCAGACGGTGCCAGGCGCTATTTTGGGCATTAAGGTGCCAAAGGAGTATCAAGCGAAATTTGATAGCGCAAAGCCTAGGATGCAGGAATTTTTAGCAAATATGGCAAGCTACAGGGCTAACAAAAATGATAAATTTATGGAAGGTGGCACAAGGACACCTGCGCTACGAAGAGATGATAGCCATTCAAAAAGGGCTAGTGGCACTTGTAGCGACAACGTCGATATTTTGAGTATAGAAAATGTGAAATTTATCGCCAAAAACGCATTTAGTTTTAGCGTTACATTTATCACAGCAGATGGCGAAGAAACTACAAAATTTGATGATCTTATATTTACGCAGCACCCTAGCGGCGAGTGGCTGGTTAGGTGGTAGTTGTAGAGGTAAAAGCCTCTACTCTCTGCCCTCAAGAAGTGGTACAAAAAGGCACTCGTCTAAAAACTCTTTTTCTAAATTTCCACTCTCGTCTTTTCTAAATTTAGCGATAAACTGCTTGCCATCTTTTTTCATCGGAGCGACCAAGATGCCGCCATTTTTTAGCTGGCTAAATAAATTTGGCGAGATCTCATCAGCAGCAGCCGAGAGTAAAATCCTATCAAACGGCGCGTAGCTTCGCCAGCCGTTGTTGCCATCATCATATCTTACGTGCACGTTTTTGATCTTTAACGTCTCGAAGCGTTTTTTTGCCTCCATGGCTAGCTTTTCTATGCGTTCGACGCTAAAAATTCTATGTGCGAGCTTGCTTAATATCGCTGCTTGATAGCCGCTGCCACAGCCTATTTCTAGGATGTTATCCACGTTTTCGCACTCTAGCGCCATCGTCATCTTTGCCACAGTTAGCGGCGAGCTGATCCACTGATTGCCCAGTATCGGCTGCGCGTCAAGCTTGTAAGCATGTGCAGGGATAGGCACGAAAATTTCACGCTCGGTTGTTGATATCGCGTCAAACAAAAGCGGACTGAGCGTGATCTCATCGGCTATGTCGCTAGCTAAATTTTGGCATTTTATCGCTTCTAATTGGGTCAAAATTTCTATCCTAAACAAATTTTAAATCGTTATTATACGATTTAAAGCTTATCTTAAAATTTATAAAAGCCCTAAATTTTTCTTTATCTGCGCTATCAAATTTGCGTCAAAAACCGCGCTTGCTTCTAGCGTGCCATCTGGCAAAAAGACCCCGGCGACTTCAAGATCTAGTGAGCTTGAGATCATGACGTAGCAGTTATTTGCGATCGCAAGTGCCTTGCAAAGGCTAAGGTAGGCTTCCTCTCTAGCCTTGCCCCACATGGCTGGCACCATGATGATGTCACATCCCTTTAGCTTTGCCCAAAGTCTGCTATCACGCAGCTCAAAGCATATCAGAACGCCAAGCTTTAGCCCTTTAAAGGTAAAAGCATTTATATCGCTCACCTCACCAGCGGCAAAGATCTCGTGTTCTAAATTTGGCCTAAAAAGCTCAGCCTTAAACTGCGAATGAAAGACGTTATTTGAGTTAAGAAGTAAAAATTCGTTATAAATTTTTGGTTGGTGCGGATTTAGATTTGAAATTTGAGCGAGCCCTGCGCTTTTGTTTAGGCTGCTAAGGTGCGTAAAACCTAGAAATTTATCTGGGCTAAGCACCTCTTGCAAGCGCTCAAGCAGCATCGCATCAAAGCTGCCTATCATGCCACCAAGCATAGCTTTGTTCGCCCCAGCAAAAAAGCCGTCGAAATCATAGCCGCTGATGCAAAGCTCGCTTGCAAGCAGGAGCGAATTTTTAGGTGCAGCCTTGACTAAATTTGCAAGCTCCTCTAGGCGATCTGTTGTATTTTTTGCCTTTAAAGTTAGACTTATTAGGTTTAAATTTTCGCTCATCTATTTTTCAAATACAAATATCATAGGTTTTTCATCATGGCAGTCTTTTGGAATTTTGTAGTTTATATCCGTGCCACCGATGTTTGGCGTAGCTTTTAAAATAACGCTTATAGCTGTGGTTTTGTCTTCCCTCTGCGAGAGCGAGTCGTTAAAAATCCAGACCTCGAAGCCAAGACCTCTAGCCTCATCATGCAAGACCACTCTTATCTCTTTTAGGTCTTTTGCCTCAAAGCCACACTGCTTGTTTATGTCAAGCATCACGTCATTTCCTAGAACAGATCCTAGCGGTGCGAAACTTGGTGCAATTTCGCCGTTTGGCATCTCTTGATAGACTTCCGCTTGGCTTGTCTCTTTTACTTTAACAAGTTTGTGGGCGGGGAAATTTACGAGATTATCTCGGTTTGCCATGTCAACGATCCTTTGGCTACTGCTCGCACACCCAGCCAAAAGCACGCAGGCAAGGGATAAGATACTATTTTTAAAAGTCGTCAAAGCTGATACTTCCTTTGCTGTAGTTTGTCACCTTTGCTTCAAAGAAATTTGACTTTTGGTCGTTAAATTTCGCAAAGTCATCGACCCATTTGATCGGATGAGCGACGTTGTATTTGCGCTTTAGGCCGATCGCAACTAGACGCTGGTCGATGAGATAGTGTATGTACTGCTCGATGATATCGTCTGTAAAGCCCATTATTTGGTTTTGGGTGATGTATTTGCCCCATTTGATCTCTAAATTTCCAGCTTTTTCAAACATATCATAAATTTTCGCCTCAGTCTCGGGAGTGAAAAGGTCAGGCCTTTCCTTGCGGACTGAATTTATCATGTTTTGAAACAAAAGCAGGTGTGTGATCTCGTCACGTTGGATGAAGCGTATCATCTGCGCTGAGCCCAGCATCTTGCCAGCGCGAGCTAGAGCGTAGATCGCCGTAAAGCCGCTGTAAAAATAAATGCCCTCTAAAATTTGGTTTGCCACCATCGCAAGAAGTAGCTTCTCGTCAGTCACTTCGCCTGCAAGCTCCTCATAAACGCTTGAGATGTAGTCGTTTTTCTCACGCAAGACGTCGTCGTGCTTCTCCATCTCGTAGATAAGGTCGGTGTTGTCACAGATCGCCTCGACCATGACAGCGTAAGACTTGCTGTGGTTTGCCTCTTCGTAGGCTTGGCGGCTTAGCACGGCGTTGATCTCTGGCGCTGTGATGTAGGGGTTGATGTTGTCAGCTAGGTTGTTTGTCTGGAAGCTATCCATCGAGATGAGCTGGCTCCATACTAGGTCGTACATGCGTTTTTCAGCCTCTGTGAGGTTGTAGGTGTAGTCGCGCACGTCGTCGGTGGTATCGACCTCTTTTGGAAACCAGGTGTTGGCCTCCATGAGGTCCCAAAGCTTTAACGCCCACTCGTATTTTGCCTTGGTGAAATTTAAAATGCCGTGTGGGTTGCCGTTAAAGACTCTTCTGTCGGTCAAATTTTCATTTGAACTTGGGTTGTAAATGCGTTTTCTGTTCATAAATTTCTCTCTTGTTTGTGGTAAAAATTTCTTAAAATCTTACCCAAAGCAAGGTAAAAATTTACTTTTATTTAGATGGTTTTGCTCCTTTTTATGGTCATCAAAAAGCCAGTTATTATGAGTAAAACTGCGATCACGCAAGAGATAGCAAAGACGATCTGACCGACCTCGCCAAACATCTCTCCGGTATGCAGGCTAAGCACTTTTCGCCCAGCCTTTTTTGCCTCTGGGATGCTATCACTCTTACTAACAAGCTTATTTTCTTTTATCTTGCCAGCGCTTGCGTCAAGCTTTAGCTTGCCTACCTGACTCTCGGCAGTTTCGTAGTTTATAGTGTAGGTGCTTTGGTTGTTTTCAGGCACGTTTATCGTGAGTGATTTTAGCTCTAGCGTGACATTTTCTTTAAAAATTTGCTCCGCAGACTCGATCTCTTTAAATTTTTCATCGCTTATTGGGGTTAAATTTCTTTGAGGCATTGCTCTTTGTGCTTGGCTTGGCTTTAGCTCGAAAAATATGCTATTTACACTGCTTCTAACCCAGCCGTAAGACCAGTAAAGACCAGTTAGCGACATCACTACAAGCAAGATCGCTACGTAGGTGCCAAGGCTCGTGTGGAGGTTGAAAAAGCAGGCGTAGCCCTTTGCGTTTGTTTTGATCTTTAGTGAATTTAAGAAATTTCGCTTGATCGCTGGGGCGTAGAGGATGAGGCCGCTTATGGCAAGAAGTGCCATGATGATCGAGCTAATGGCGACTATTTGCTTGCCGATGTTTGCTGGGACTTTGCTATCAAGCAGGGCAAGACCTAAATTTCTATGCAGGCTTAGTATTATCATGCGAGTTTTCTCGCCCAAATCTTCGCTGATCACCTCGCCACTTCTTGGATCGATGAAGAAATTTAAGAGCTTTTTATCTTTAGCGACACTGATGCTATAAGCTTTGTTTTCGCCGCCGATTTGCACGTTTTCAAGCGTGTCAAATTTGATCTCACTTTTTGCCTTGGCGAGAATCTCGCTTAAGCTTAAATTTGGCTTTTCGCTAGGTGCTAAATTTATATATTTTTCATTTATCGCAGATTTTATCTCCTCTCTGTAAGAGACAAATGGCGCTGCAAGCGTCATGATAAGTAGCGGTATGGCAGCGATTAGACCGATTATTAGGTGGATGTTGAAAATGATTTTGTTACGCTTGAAAAGCATATATCTCCTTTTAGATTTTAATAACGAATATTAATTTATTTTTTGTTAAGCAGAGATAAAATTTAGAAGGTTTTTTAAGTTATGAGAGAAAATTTGGCTACTCATTGGCATGATAGACCACTAGGCAAAGAGCTTTATTGACAAAAAAGCGCTTTTGCCTTGTAAATTTATCTATTTTGAGCGATCGGCAGGAGATACTCAAAGGTTCTAATGGCTGCATTTAGATCCTTTTTATTTAGAGATTTAAACGGTTTTAGCAGGTGGTAGAGTGGTTTAAATTTTACTATTAGTTGCAGCGAGCGCGAGTAAATTTGAGCGCCACCAGCGTTAATGTATTCATTGACCACTTCTTTTACCAGCTCATGTGAAATTTTTTGTCGGTAGAGCTCGTGGATGAAAACTAATAGGTCGCGGCATTTTTGAAGTTCTATGTCGTGAGTAAAAAATTTTGACTCAAAATCTAGAAATTTTATCTCGCCATTTTTTATGGCGATATCTCTAAGTGCTGGGCGTCCGTGTGCGGAATTTAGTGCGTGAAGTCCAGCTAGTGCGCGGGCTGCTTTTAGCAAAATTTCGTGTTTAAATTTTTCATCGTTACTATATTTAAATAGTCTAGCAACTGGCTCGCCAACATCTTCTATAACGAAAAATTCATCGCTTTTTAACACGAGTTTTGGCGCAGGAGCATTTGCCTCGTTTAAAATTTCAAGCTTTTTTATCTCGGCCGCAAATGACTTATAAGGGTTTGGTTTAAAAATTTTAGTTAAAAAGCCACCTTTAATGGTCTTTTCAATGCGTTTTAACCAAAATTTTTGCCCATCAAATTCAAAGCTAAAAACACGTTCGTCGTTATGATCTTTTAAAATTTCATTTACATATTGTTTTAAATTTTGCATTTTGTTAATGTAGCGAAAGAATTCTAAATTTTTACATATATTTGACATAAAATTTCATGAAAAACATAGAAATATTTGTAAGTAAAAAAGAAAATAAAATCATGGTGGAGTTAAGCGGGATCGAACCGCCGACCTCTTGAATGCCATTCAAGCGCTCTCCCAGCTGAGCTATAACCCCAAAAGGATTTGGTATTTTATCTTTTTATGGCTTACATTTTTTTGAAAGTCGTTTTTATAAAATAAATTTTTAAGCAACTTTTGGGTAACATTGCAACCTTTAACGCGGGAATAGCTCAGGGGTAGAGCACAACCTTGCCAAGGTTGGGGTCGCGAGTTCGAATCTCGTTTCCCGCTCCATTAAATTTGCCCGAGTGGCGGAATGGTAGACGCAAGGGACTTAAAATCCCTCGGTAGTTTTTACCGTACCGGTTCAAGTCCGGTCTCGGGCACCACCAAAACGGCGACATGGCCAAGTGGTAAGGCATGAGCCTGCAAAGCTTTGATCCCCGGTTCGAATCCGGGTGTCGCCTCCAGACTTCAAAAAACCAAATTAAAGGATTAACAATGAAAAAGTTGCTTTTAATAGTTTGTATGGCATTTTTTGCAGTAGGTTGTTCAAACACTTGGCACGGCGTAAAAGAAGATAGCCACAACGCCAAAGAATGGACTAAAGAAAAGATCAATGACGGCGCTAGTTACGTCAAAGAAAAAACAGAATAATTCTTAGTGGTTATAGCAAATTTTAAGCAAAGTTGGCTATAATCACAAATCTTTAAATCGGGAGATGGCTGAGCGGTCGAAAGCGGCGGTCTTGAAAACCGTTGAGGTGTGAAAGCCTCCTGGGGTTCGAATCCCTATCTCCCGGCCACTTCAAATTTAAAATCACCTTTTAATTTTCAATCATTTTTATTTTTAATTTTTAGAATTTGGGCTCAACATAACTTAATATAAACATGATCCATGTTAAATTGTGGCAAAAACTGTGTTTTTGGCAAGGCTAAAAATAGCAGAATTTTAATCTCAAAAAAAGTGTGAGAACAAAGTAAATTTAATGTTTAGATGAAAATATACAAAAGTACCTTGGCGCTAAAGAGCAAGAGGCAATAAATGTGCCTTACCAGATGCGAAATAAGTGTCGTTTTAAGTAATAGCAAGGTCGCTGTAAATACCATAAAAGAGAGCGTCTTGCCAGAGGGTAAAAATGTAGAGGTTTTGACTATCCAGTCGATCAAGGGCCTTGAAGCGCAAAATGTCATCATCCACAACTTTTTGCCGTTTTTGCAGACTATATATAAAAATGAAAGAGCGCTTTTTTATAGGAAAATTTACGTCTTGCTAACTAGAAGCCGCGAAAATTTATATATCTCGCTACCTAAAAATTTGGATGAAAATTTGCCAGATGAGATAAAAAAGGTGGTAGAGATCATCAAAAAATATGCAAGCATCACGCAAGATCTACCGCCGAAAAACGAACAAATAAAAGAAAAATCAAGCCTAAAACTAGCCTCGATAAAGCCAGTTTTAAGGGACGTAAAAGATGGCGCCGAGCTAGTGGTGGCAGGCAGTCAGCTCTTTGCCATCATAGCTGGGCTATTTGCATAGTAAATTTTAATGGCAGCCGCAGCCACAACCACATCCGCCGCTTTGTTTTATCGCGTCAAAAACTGCGTCGTAGTTTGGCTCCTCTGTCACTTCAGGGACGATTTGCTTGTGAATTATTACGCCATCTTTGATGACAAAGACTGCTCTTGCAAGTAGGCCTTTTAGCGCGCCCTCACTCATCAGCATGCCGTAGTTTTGGGCAAATTCTCCGTATCTAAAGTCGCTTCCCACGCGCAAATTTGCTATGCCCTCAGTCGTGCAAAATCTTCCCATCGCAAATGGCAGGTCGTTTGAGATGATGCTAAGTCTAACGCCGTGTTTTCCAGCTACTTTTTCGTTAAATTTACGTGCTTCTGCCGCGCAAACGCCAGTATCAAGTGATGGCAAGCAGACAAGTACCTCTATGCCATTATTTCCGCCCACGCTAAATTCGCTAAGATCTTGCGCTACGACTCTTGCCTCAGGCGCATAAGAGCCGACAAATAGCTCGTTTCCGCTTAAATTTACATCACTGCCTTTAAATTTTGTAGTTGCCATGATTTCTCCTTATATTTTAGCTTTTTTAAACGCTTGATCAAGGTCAGCTATTAGATCATCGACATTTTCGATGCCGATGGCTAAACGAAGCAAATTTTGCTTTATGCCGATCTTATCTAGCACCTCTTTTGGATATGCCTCGTGCGTCATCGTTGCAGGCCTGCAAATAAGGCTCTCTACGCCGCCAAGGCTCACTGCTAGATCAAAAATTTCTAGCGCTTTTACAAATTTATTTACATCATATTTTTCATCAAGCTCAAATGAGATAAGAGCGCCGATATCGCTTGCTTGAGCTGCTTGCATCTTTGCCTCTTGCTCGCTGTATGAGCCAGGGAAATGCACTACGCTAACGGCGTCACTATCCTCTAAAAATTTGATGATTTTATGGGTATTTTGCGTTTGTCTGTCAAACCTAACGCTAAGAGTTTTAAGCCCACGTATTAGGTAGTATGCGTCCATCGGACTGATGATGCCACCAAGCGTATTTTTGGCAAATTTTATCTTTTCAGCCAAAGCATCATCGTTTAGCGTGACGATACCAGCGATCACGTCAGCATGTCCGCCGATATATTTTGTGGCGCTATATACCACGATGTCAGCTCCGTGCTCAAGCACTTTTTGATAGTAAGGCGTCAAAAATGTATTATCCACGATGACTAGAGCGCCCTTTTTGTGAGCGATCTTTGAGATCCTGGCGATATCAGTCACTCTTAAGAGAGGATTTGAGGGAGTTTCGATGAAGATAGCTGCCACGTCGTCGCTTATGTCATCTTCGCTTAAAAAATTTAGATCATCTATAAATTCGCTCTTTATGCCGTGGCTTTCAAAAACAGTCGTGACATATCTATATGTGCCACCATATACGTTGCTATTTAGCAGGACTTTTTGCCCTGTTTTTATAAGGCTAAGTGCGGCTGCTGTTGCTGCCATGCCTGAGCCAAAGCTAAATGCGTATTTGCTACCTTCGACTTTAGCAAAGATATCATCAAAGGCTTTTTTTGTAGGGTTGTTGCCACGTGAGTAGGCAAATTCTTGAAAATTTTCAAGGTCATCTTGCACGAAGGTGCTAGCTAAAAATACTGGCGGAACGACCGCTTTGTTTGGGTTGTTTTTAGCTTCGATGCCTTTTACGATGAGAGTGTCTAGTTTCATAAATTTCCTTTTTAAAATTTTACGAAATTTTACATGATAAAGATTAATTTTCCCCAAACCCACCCAAAATATAGCCAAACCAGTAAGTGGTAGTAAAAGTGCTTTTTAAATTTGCATTTGTAAGATTGCTAAGACTAAATTTAAGCTTTTGCCTGGTCTTCGCAAGCCGCCAATATATGGTTTTTACTCGCTTTTGGCTAAATTTTTACCATAAATTTTACTCTACTAGATCAACCGACCAGTTTGCCTCCTGAAGCTTCATCTCAAGCTCTCTGATCTCTTTTGAAAGTGCATCTACTTGCTTTTGAAGTGCGGCCACATTGACTGTGCTTAAAATTTTGATCTCGCTATTTGAGTAAAGATCGACCTTTTGACTAGCACTTGTTGCAAACTCCCTAAGCACGCTTGCTTTTAGCGTCAAAGCGTCCTTTTTAGCGATCATCTCAGTTAGGCTAATGCCATCAAATTTAGCACTTGAGTTTGTTAAATTTATAGAGCAAATGAGCCTAAAAAGCTCGCTTGTTAGCTTGTCAAGCTCTTTTAAAAGAAGCTTTGGATCCTCGCTTGGACTTTCATTTTCCTGCGTTTTTGCATTGCTAAGTAGCCTAACTTTTAGCTGTTCGATGCGCTTTTGCGTGTCAGATCTTAGGATGAGAGCCTGAGCTAGTTTCATCATTTTTCCTTTTTTGGTATTAAATTTTTAAATCATCTTAGTATCTTTTGGGTTATAATTGATTTAAAATTTTATTTAAGGAAAAGCTATGAAGTACGATTTTGACACATTAGTAAGCAGAGAAGGCACCAACTCATCAAAATGGCGTATGAAAAATGACGTTTTGCCGATGTGGGTTGCAGATATGGACTTTAAGGCTGCACCTGAGATATTAAGCGTCTTGCAAAAGCGCCTTGATAACGGCGTCTTTGGCTACTCGTTCATCCCAAAAGAGTGGAACGAGGCGATAAAGAGCTGGTGGCAAAGACGTCACAACGTGAGCTTAGAGAACGAGTGGATGTGCTTTTGCACTGGCGTTATACCGGCCATCTCGACTGCCATTAGGAGATTTAGCAGTCCAGGAGATCAAATTTTAGTGCAAGCGCCTGTCTATCACGTCTTTTTTAACTGCATAAAAAACAACGGACGTGAAATTTTATCAAACGACCTTGTCTATAAAAATGGCTCTTACGAGATCGACTTTGACGACCTAGAGGCGAAGCTAGCTCAGCCGCTAACTACTATGATGCTTCTTTGCAATCCTCACAATCCAATAGGCAAAATTTGGGACAAAGAGACGCTTAAAAAGATAGGCGAGCTTTGCTACAAGCACGATGTTTTGGTTATTAGCGATGAAATTCACTGCGACATAACTGATCCAGGTCTAAGCTACGTGCCATTTATCAGTGTGAGCGAGGAGTGCAAAAACAACTCCATCACGTGCATATCGCCTACAAAGGCCTTTAACATAGCTGGCCTTCAAAGCTCGGCCGTCGTTACACCAAATGAAAAGATCAGATCAAGACTAAATGCCGCTATCAACTACGATGAGGTCGGCGAGGCAAATGCCTTTGCGATCATTGCAGCAATAGCCGCATTTAACGAGGGCGAAGCGTGGCTTGATGAGCTTAGAGAGTATCTTTTTGAAAACAAAAAGGTCGTTGCAAACTTCATAAAAGAGCAGGGCTTACCAGTGAAGCTTTTACCATCGAGTGCGACCTATCTTTTGTGGCTTGACTGCAGTGCGTTTTGCGAGGATTCGAGTGAGTTTATGAATTTCTTGCGCGACAGAGCAGGGCTGTGGCTAAATGACGGCAACGCTTACAGAGGAGATAGATTTTTCCTTCGTATGAATATCGCAACGCAGCGCCAAAGGGTGCTTGAAGGGCTAAAACGCTTGCAAAATGGGATAAATTTATACATTTCAAAGAGATAAATTTTGGCTGGGTGGCTTTGGAATTTAAGCCACCTTTGCTTGATACAAAAAGCTACTTGGGATATTTTAGAGTAGCAGATATTGCCTCCGCTTTTAAAAATTTTGCTGATAAATTTAAGGTTGGATAGCCTACGTTGGTTCTTTGATAGCTTTAAATTTAAGCAGGAAGTTATTTGGTTGTAATAGGGTAGGTGGTAAAGCCAGTTTTTGCTATTTTTGATATCTCTCCAGCATGCGCTAGCGCGTTATAAAGAGTGTCTTGGTCGCGTGTTTAGGAGTTGTTTTAAAGTTTTAAGTAGTTTTGGATCATAAATTTAGTAGTTTAAATTTGAAAGAGAAAAATTTAAGGTGCTGATAGTCATGCCGATCTTGATTTACATAAAATTAAGCAAAGCTGTTAATGCAAATAGTCATGGTTGATTTTAAAGCAAAAAAGACCGCGTTCATTTTGAGTATCAAATTTAAAGCCACCGCTGATTTTTATCTTCTATTTTAAATTTAGAAAAGCTATCAGTCAAAAATAGAGCGGTCGCCAAAATACTATTTTATGCTGCCTTTATTCAACAAATTTGTGTTCGCCACACGTGCGTAATGCAGTTTTTCTTATAAATTTAGTAGTTTAAATTTGGAAAAACATAAATTTAAAGGTGAGATAGTTGCGCTGACTTTTAAACTTAGAAAAAGTCGCTTATCAAAATAGAACAGACCGCCATAAAAAACATTTTGCCCCTTTTGAAATAGTAAATATCGCGCTTGAAAGCGAGATATCTCGCACTAGCGTTAAATTTAAAAGAAGCTGCTTGCCAAAACGAGAATTTGATATCTTTCAAAAAGTGATTTTGCTAATAAATTTGATGATTTTAAAGTTTATGTAAAAACAGAAATTTAAAGATGAACTAGCTTATGCTGGTTGTAAATTTATAAAAAGGTTATTTTCTAAAGTGGGAATTTACGCTCTCGTTTAAAATGATAAATTTGATAGTTAAATTTGAATAAAAGTAGAAATTTAAAGGCGGGAAAGTCCCGCCAGATATTATTTATGTAGTTCTTTTGTGTAAAACTCAACTGAGCCAAGGCCCTCTTTTTGCGCCCACTCGTAAGCTTGGCTTACAAATTCCCAGTTTATATTCTCGTAAAATGTCTCTAGGTATTTTGGACGAGCGTTGAAGTTGTCGATGTAGTAAGCGTGCTCCCACACATCAACTACTAGAAGTGGCACTTTGCCATCGCTCACTGGAGTTTTTGCGTTGCTAGTTTGCACGATCTCTAGCTTTTTGCTGCTTGGATCAAATACAAGCCACGCCCAACCTGAGCCAAAAAGCGTTGTAGCTGCCTTTAAAAACTCCTCTTTAAAGTTTGCAAAATTTGCTTCGATAGCAGCTTTTAGCTCGCTTGACATCTCGCTTTTTTTAGCGATGCAGTCCCAGTAAAAGTCGTGGTTATAGACTTGAGCGACGTTGTTGTAAAGGCCACCTTCGCTATTTTTTAGAATTTCATAAAATGATGCATTGGCAAATTTTGTATCTTTTATGAGATTGTTTAAATTTGCAACATAGGTTGCGTGGTGCTTGCCGTAGTGGTATTCACAGGTTTTAGCACTTACTACTGCATTGTGGTTTGCGTCAAACGGAAGTTTTCTTAGTTCAAACATAATAATTCCTTAATAATAAAATTTGTTATTTCGCATTATAGCCATAAAAGATTAACAAATGAAAATCATTTAAATTTAGCCCTAAAATAGGGCGTTTTATAAAAGCTAAATTTTCCATTTATAAAAGATGAGTGAATTTATCTTATAAATTTATGGTTAAACAAGCGAAATTTATATCCTAAAAAGAGCAAATTTGGCTTTGCAAAAGAGAGAAAAGTAAATTTAAATTTCTCTAAATGTAAAAAATAATATAAATATATGTGTAGAAAAGTAACAAATATACGCTATAAAAATGATAAACAAATTTTACGTTAAATTTACAAAGTAAAAACTATCTATTTTAGATCAAAAATGTTACAAAAATACACATATAAAAATAAAGATATGTGAATTTATGAAACAAAATTTCTAAATTTTTATTTTTGAAATTTATAATGCACCTATCAAAACTATTACAAAGGATGAGAGATGAAATTCTTACAAGCTTTACTTTTTACATGTGCCATCAGTGGCTTAGCATTTGGTGCTGATAAGGTCTATACGATCAAATTCGCTCACGTTGTCGCAGCTTCTACGCCAAAGGGCAAGGCAGCTGACTTTTTTGCAAAGCGTGCTGAAGAGCTAAGTGGCGGCAAGATAAAAGTTCAAGTCTTCCCATCAGCACAACTTCTTGATGATGATAGAGTTTTTGGCGCGTTAAAACTTGGTAACGTTCAAATGGCAGCTCCTAGTTTTTCTAAATTTACACCTATCGTGCCGCAGTTTCAGCTCTTTGACCTACCTTTCATCTTTAAAGATGCAGACCACCTTCATAAGGTTCAAGATGGCGCAGTTGGCGAGGAGCTAAAAGGCCTTGTGACTAAGAAAGGCTTTGTGGCGCTTGATTACTGGGATGCTGGATTTAAGCACTTTAGCTCAAGCAAAAAACCGATCCTTGTGCCAGAAGATGCAAAAGGACAAAAATTTAGAATCCAAAGCTCAAAAGTGCTTGAAGAGCAGATCAAAGCGATCGGTGGCAACCCACAAGTTCTGCCATTTTCAGAGGTTTATTCTGCGCTTCAACAAGGCGTAGTTGATGCGACTGAAAACCCACTATCAAATTTCTATAACTCTAAATTTCACGAGGTTCAAAGCTCTCTTACGCTCTCTCACCACGGATATCTAGGCTATCTAGTCGTTATGAGTGATAAATTTTGGAACAAACTACCAGATGATCTAAAAGCAAATGTAAAACAAGCTCTAAGCGAAGCTACAGCTTACGAGAGAGAAGAGACAGCTAAAGAGGATGCTCACGTCATAGCCGAGCTTGAAAAATATATAGCAGAGACTAAAAAGCTAGAAATTTTCAAGATAGACGACGCACAAAAAGCTGAGTGGGAGAAGACTATGCAGGCTATCTATCCTAAATTTTACGACGTCATCGGCAAAGAGCTTATAGAAAAAACAATCGAGACAAAATAATGAAAAATTTCATTAACGCTCTTGATATATTGATAGTCTCGCTCAATAAGACTATCGCCGTTTTAGGGCTAGCTAGTGGAACGCTACTAGCCTTTGCCAACGTCGTGGCTAGATACTTTTTCGACAAAAGCTGGTCATGGGCGAGTGAGCTATCAAACTACTTATTTATTTGGTCGGCTTTTTTTGCCGCAGCGTATGGCTTTAACAAGGGCATCCACGTAAGCGTAACTATCTTGGTGGAGAAATTTCCACCAGCGCTTGCAAAGGCGTGCTTACTCTTTTCGCATATCTTAACAACTGTCTTTTTGATATTTATCGCGGTTTATTCGGTTGATTATCTTAAAATTTTGCACGAGATCGAGCAGATGATCATAGACCTTGGCATACCTCAATGGGTTCCTATGCTAGTGCTTCCAATAGCCTTCGTCACAGCTAGCTACCGCTCGGCTGAAAAGGCTATCAAAGTGGCTCTTACACCTGCTGCACAAGTCGTAAATAACGAAGCGCACGAGCTAGCTCACGGTAGCGTAGTCAAAGACTAAGGAGAAAAAAGATGACAATAGCATTTTTATTTATCCTGCTTTTTGCACTGATGCTAATAGGCGTGCCAGTCGCGGTTTCATTAGGCACAAGCACCGTTTTAACGATGATATTTTTTACAGACATAGACATCGCTACGATCCCGCAGCTAATTTTTGATGGTATCAATAAATTTTCGCTAATGGCGATACCGATGTTTATCTTGGCTGGAAATTTACTAAGTAAAGGCGGCTCAGCAAGACGTATCATCGACTTTGCAAAGTCTATGGTCGGACACTTGCCAGGCGGTCTTCCTATGAGTGCGATATTTGCCTGCATCATCTTTGCAGCAGTTTCTGGAAGCTCGCCTGCGACAGTTGTGGCTATTGGCTCAATTATGTTTGCAGCGATAAAAGAGGCTGGCTATCCAAAAGAGTACGCAGTGGGCGGCATAACCACGGCTGGATCGCTTGGAATTTTGATCCCGCCTTCAGTTGTTATGATAGTTTATGGCGTAACTGCTGAGGTTAGTATCGGCAAGCTCTTTATGGCGGGCGTCGTACCTGGTCTTATGCTTGGTGCTTTTATGCTAGTGCAGACCTATGTCGGAGCAAAAAAGCTTGGATTTAAAGCGACTAAGGCTGAGCCATTTAAAGTAAGGGTGCAGAAATTTGCAAAAGCATTTTGGGCGCTTCTAATCGTCGTTGTGGTTATTGGCGGAATTTATGGAGGCATATTCACTCCGACTGAAGCTGCTGCAGCAAGTGCGGTCTATGCGCTATTTATCTCACTTTTTATCTATAGAGATATAAAGATAAGAGACCTTTGGGATATCTGCCTAGACTCAGCCCTTACAACAGCTATGATATTTTTCATCATCGCAAACGCCGTTGTTTTTGCCTATTTGCTAACTAGCGAGCAGATCCCGCAAGCGATCGCTTCGATGATACTTGACGCAAATATTGGCATGATAGGATTTTTGATATTTGTAAATATATTGCTCTTTATCATGGGTCAGTTTATGGAGCCTTCAAGCGTTATCATGATCATGGTGCCGCTCTTGCTTCCGATAGCTACGCAACTTGGCGTCGATCCTATACACTTTGGTATCATCTTGGTTGTAAATATGGAGATAGGTATGGTGACTCCGCCTGTTGGACTAAATTTATTTGTCGCAAGCGGTCTTACAAATATGAACTTAAAAGAGGTCATCATGGCGTGCTTGCCATGGACGCTAACCTTGTTCTTTGGTCTTATCTTGGTTACTTATATACCACAAATTTCACTTTGGCTACCAAACATAATGTATGGACATTAAAATTTAGAGGCCTAGGCCTCTAAATTTATCCTTTTGGATCGTAATCCGCACTCATAACGATATTTTTACCATTTCGCTTACCAACGTAAAGTAGCTCGTCAGCTTGCTTGATCATACGCTCGATATTTACCTCAGTGTTGCCACTATGTGCCACGACGCCAAATGTCATCGTCGCTATGATCCTATTGTTTTCAAATTCAACTACATTTTGATTAAGTGTCTCTCTGATACGCTCTAAGATGCTAACTGCTTTTGCCTTTTTAACATCAAATATAACAGCTAGAAATTCCTCGCCGCCAAATCTTGCAACCCTATCTTCATTTCTAAAAGCGTTTTTGAAAATTTTAGAAAGGCTCTTTAGCACTTCATCGCCTGCTCCGTGTCCGTAGGTGTCATTTATCTTTTTAAAGTTATCGATGTCACACATCACGATAGCAAAGTCATTACTGTCAAATAAATTCTTTTGTCTAAAAATTTGTTGCATCGAAGCGCGGTTTAAAAGCCCAGTTAGTGGGTCGTGGTTAAAGACAGCCTTAGCAGACTCTTTCTCTTCTAAGATGCCTAAGAATATAAATAAATTTGAGCTCTCTAGCAAAAATGATGTTAGGACAGCAAACACGCAAGATGCAGTTAGGTTAAATACAAAAAATATCTCTTTATATAAAGTATCATCTTTTACTGGTATATCTATCACTAGATAAAAAAGCAAAAATGCCGCGATATCTAGCAAAGAGATAAGTCTGCTTAACATTTTAAAGCTAACTGATAAGAAAAAGAGGCTAATTGTCGATGTTAAAAATAAAATTTCAAAGCCCCAGCCCAGTCCAAGGATAAAGACGCAAAGTGAGGCATGGAGTAAAATTTCTGCTTGCAAGATAAACATCACGATCTTGTTATTCTCTTCGCTATCAAAGAGTATCTTTAGTGCAAAAAGATATATGCTAACAGATAGGATGTTTGCCACAGTTAAAATTTCTTCGCCCATGAGGCAAAATATAACTAGGTAAAAAGTATGTACAGCTAGGAGCGAAAAGACGATGATCTTTTGTGAGATATAAAGTGAAATTTTAGGCATTGTCTTTGTCCTTATTTGCCTTCATGATCTCATACTCGATGCGGTCTTTGCCATTTTTCTTACCCTCATATAGCTTTTTATCAGCTTTGTTTATGACTGTGTCGATATCAGTTATAACGCCATTTGCACAAAGAACCAGACCAAAGGTCATGGTTACAGAGCTCTTATCAGGCAACTTTACCTGTGCTATCCTTGTACCAAGTCTGGTTTCTACCTTTTTTACGTCTTCAGTTTTAACTTCAGGCAAGATAACTAGAAATTCCTCTCCACCCCACCTACAAATGTGGTCATTTTCTCTAAAAGTATCTTGCAAGGCCCTTGCGATCTCTTTTAAGACCTTATCGCCCCAGTCGTGTCCATAGGTGTCATTTATCTTTTTAAAGTTATCTATATCTCCTAGCATAACGACTAAATTTGCGTCACTGCTTTTTTCTCTAAGCTCTTTTAGCTCATATCTAAGAGTTCTTTCAATAGAGCGTCTATTTAAAAGACCAGTTAAAAAGTCATACTTAGAAATTCTCTCTATCTCCTCTTTCTCTTCGCTGATCTGTTTGTAGCCACTAGATGTGATCGCATCAGAGAAAAAAGAAAGCCTAAAGACCAAGTAAAAAGTAAAGAAAACGCTTATACAGGTTGAGCCTATTTGTACCATGGAGTCTATCCCAACTACTTTATCCTTATATGTAAGATATAGCCACAAAAGGACAAATAGCTCAAGAAGGCAGACAGAGTAGGTAAGAAGTCTTTGGTTAAAAGCCAAAAAGTAGTTTATAAAGATAACGCCAAGGAGTGTTATCCATATATTAGAGCTCCAGCCCATGCCAACAACGCCAGCGATAACTGCGGTGATGACATTTAGTTGAAAGATGGCAGAGATTAAAAATCTGTATTTGATATTAAATCTAATCCTTAAAGCAGTGCTAATAGAAAGAAATAAAAAACAGATAAAAATGATCGTTAAGTCAAAGTAAAAACTGCAAAGCACGATCAAGACAAAGGCGTTACTTACTATCGCTACGTTTAATATCGTTTTGTAAATGTCATCGATAGCCTTATAGCTATCTTGCTCTATAAATTCCTGTACCAAGCATTCTCTCCGTTAATTTCATCCATTAAATTTAATTAGACCATTTTAATACGAGTCGTAACTATCCTCATCTTCATCGCTATCTTCATAGTTGTAGTCATTTTCGTCGTAGTTATAGTCATAGCTATCGCTACTATCCTCATCCTCATCGTTAAATTCAGAGTAGTCTTCTTCTACCTCTTCGTAGTCAAAATCATCACTCATTTTTCTCTCCTTAAATTTTATCTTTGATATTTTCTATATACAAGCTTTGGCTTGGGAATGCAAAATTTAGACCATTTTGCTTTAAAATATCCATAATTTTTAGCATTACATCTTGTTTTACATCTAAAAACTCTCCCCAAACGATAGTTTTGGCAAAGCAATAAACTAGGATGTTTATCGAGCTATCAGCAAAGTCATCAACCACGACAAATAAATTTGACTTATATCCAGCGTAGTCATCAACTGAGACTATGTTTTGTCTATATTTTAATCCTCTTTTATTAGCCGCGATATCTTCACTTTTAGCGATATCTGGGTGATTTATCAGCATATTTTTGATGTCATTTACACATTTTTTGATCTCTTCTGTAGTTGGTCCATACTCGATGCCAATAACCATTCTTATGCGTCTACCGACCTTTCTTCTGCTCCAGTTTCTAACAGGATCGCTCGCTAGCTTTGAGTTTGGCACGAAGATAAGGGCGTTATCAAAGCTTCTAACTGTTGTTTTTCTAAATCCTATCTCAACGACCGTGCCCTCGATGTCGCCACAAACTATCCAGTCGCCTTGTGAAAATGAGTTGTCAAAGAGCATCATAACAGATGCAAAGAAGTTTGCGATGATGTCTTTAGCAGCGAAGGCAACAGCAAGACCACCGATACCAAGTGAGGCGATGAGTGCTGAGATATCAAAGCCAAGCTTTTGAAGGATCAGTAAAAGTGTGATGATTAGCACGATCACGTAGATCACTTTTAGTGCTAGGTTTATCACCTCTTTACGCTTGCTTTTTTGCGCGATCTTGTCGAGTATAGCGATGCCGTAGCCATTTAGTATGGTGAGGACAAGCCATGAAAATGCGACTATATATATGATAGAAAAGATATTTGCTACCGTTAGAGGCACTGGCACTGGATAAAATCCAATGCCGATACAGATGTTTAGCGCATAGATGATAAGAAGTGCTGAGATCGGCTTTTTGATGATATCAACGATCTGATTTTTAGCCTCTTTTACCCCTTCGCCTGAAGCGACGAGTGACATCACCCAGTAGGTGAGCTTGGCTAAAATTCTAGTTAGCGAGACGAAAAATAAAAATATCGCAACGATAACAACGATCTTGCCGATGTTAAATTTGCTTGAATTTATGGCTGTTGTTTTGTTTATATACTCGACTGCATCGACTAAATTTAGCTCAGACAAGAGCATGCTTGAGCTTAGAAGATCGGCGTTATTTTTAAGATAGATTAAAATTTCTTCTTCACTCTCTTTTTTCAGCTCAAGGTCAAAAAAGGCGCTGTCGTAAGAGCCTGAAGTGTCATTTAGTGAGTCTTTTAGATCTTTTATACTTACATAAGAATTTGTCTGTAAATTTAAAAGTCCATTATCTATCACATCTCTTATAGAATTTGCTTTAGCACCCTTTTTAAAGATCTCTTCAAGGCTAATAAGCGCTGAGTAGTAAGCGTAATCAACCTTCATCTTCTCAAGCTCGATAGCACTTTGGATATAGGCGTCCTTGTTTGACTGCTTCTCAAGTCTTGCGACCTTTTTCTCTAGCGCCTCTTTTTGCAGATTAAATTTATTTATATCGCTTTGTGTTACCTCGATCTGCATGACGTAGTTTGGTATCTTTTCTAAAAGATCGCTCTTTTTCTTTTGAAGAGTGATCAAATTTGAGTTATCGATCTTTGAAGCGTTTAGGTCTTTTTGCTGAGATTTTATGATATTTATCTGGCTGTTTAGGGTTTGAATTTGATTTGTTATGCTGATGATATCGTCTTCTTGCGTTACGTTGTTATCAGCGCCAAAAAGAGTTATGAAAGAAAGCAGGATGATGGTTAGAAATTTACGCATTTTCGCCTCTTTTGTCCGCTAGAAGTTTAAACGTGCCCTCTTTTAAATCGTAGCTAAAAATTTCGCCAGTTTCTATGATGTAGTGCCAGCCATAAATTTGAAGCTTACCACTTTCATACTCCTCTTTGACATTTGGATAGGTCATTATGTTTTCGATCGAGTTTATCACGTTTAGCCTCTCGGTTAGCCACGCCATTTTGGCTGGATCGTCGCTTGTAAATTTAAGCACTTCTCGCTTGATCGGCTCGATCAGTTTTATCCAGTTTTTAACATTTGGGGTGTTTTTTAGCTTCTTTTCATCTGCGTAAAGTGCCGCGCATCCACCACAGTCAGAGTGTCCGCAGATGATGATGTTTTTGATGTTTAAAACTTCAAGCGCATACTCAATCGCTGAAGTGGTCGCCAAAAACTCTTCGCTCACTCTATATGGTGGCACGATGTTTGCGATATTACGCACCATGAAAAGCTCGCCTGGCAGGCAGTTTGTTATCAAATTTGGCACGACCCTTGAATCCACGCAAGATATGAAAAGCGTATGCGGATCTTGTTTATTTTGCAAGCTTTTAAAGAGCTCTTCGTGCTCTAAAAAGCCATCTTCCATAAATTTTACTGCACCTTCAAGTATTGAATCATCCATAAAATTTATCTCCATTTTTTATATTTTTATCGCGATTATAGCAACTTTTATTTAATCAAAAAAATGCCCTCTAAAATGGACTTTAAACTAATAATTTTTATTAAACTTCTTTTTATTTATTATTTAATTATTTTAGGCTAAACTCACCACAAAAATTCATAAGGAGAAAAAATGAGTTTGTATGATAGAAACTACGCTAAGCAAAATCAAGAAGAGCTTGCGTATTCTCAAAGCTCACTAAGCACTTTTATAAAACAAACTTATCAACTTTTTGCAGCATCACTACTTTCAGCTACTGCTGGCGCTTATGTAGGCATTAGCATCGCTGGCGTTTTTGCGGCAAATAGATTTTTGTTTTGGGGACTTGTGATACTTGAGTTTGTGTTGCTTTTTGGTCTAATGGCGGCTAAACGTAAAGAGGGATTAAATTTAATACTTCTTTTTGCATTTACATTTGTAAGTGGTCTTACGCTAACTCCACTACTTTCAGCGATCCTTGCTATGCCAAGTGGCGCTAGTATCGTGGCCCAAGCATTTGGTTTGACAACAGTTGCATTTGGTGCATTAAGCGTCTTTGCGATGAATACAAAACGCGACTTTACAACGATGGGCAAGATGCTATTTATAACTTTGATAGTTATCGTTGTAGCAGCGATCATCAACATTTTCGTTAAAAGCACGATGTTTCAACTTGTAATCGCAAGTATTTCATCGATCTTATTTAGTGCTTACATACTTTTTGATACACAAAATATCATCCGTGGCAACTACGAGACACCAGTTGAAGGTGCAGTTGCTTTGTATCTTGATTTTGTAAATTTATTTACATCATTACTACAAATTTTAGGCATTTTTAATAGAAATGACTAATGACGAGCGCATCTACCGAGTGATAGATGCGAATCTAAATAGGCTAAAAGAAGGGCTTCGCGTCGTTGAAGATATAAAAAGATATGTCTTTGATGACGCCAAGCTCGCCTATAAGATAAAGTCCCTCCGCCACAAGGCAAAGATCCCACAAAAAGAATTTTTAAAATTTAGAAATTCGCAAAATGATGTTTTAAAAACCAGCACAAAAAGCGAGCAGACAAGGTCAAATTTAGATGAGATCATCACTGCAAATTTCAAGCGTGCTCAGGAGAGCGCTCGCGTGCTTGAAGAGTGCTTTAAGCTGATAAATTTAGAGCGAGCCGAGCTTTTTAAAAGCATAAGATACGAGCTTTATGAGCTTGAAAAAGAACTTTAACTAAAAATTTAAATCTTTTCTTGTATAATCGCAAACTATTTAAAAAATTTAAAGGAAATTTCGTGAGTTTAATATTTTTAATCTTACAATTTGTTCTAGCTGTCGTTATCACGATCGCAGTTTTACTCCAAAAGAGCTCATCTATCGGTCTTGGAGCATACAGTGGAAGCAACGAGAGCCTTTTTGGAGCAAAAGGACCAGCTGGATTTTTAGCTAAATTTACCTTTGTGGTAGGCGTTTTGTTTATCCTAAACACACTTGCGCTTGGATATTTTTACAATAAAGATCTAAAACGCTCTATCGTTGATAGCGTCGATAGCAAATCTCTAGTCATACCAAAATCAAACGACGTGCCAGCAGCTCCTAGCGCACCACAAAATCCAGCAAAATAACAATGATAAAAACGTTTTTAGCGTCACTTTTGACGCTAACGTTTGCTTTGGCAGACGCTCACATTCTAGTTTATCACCGCTTTGACGAGCCAAGGCACGCTAGCACGGATATTTCTATTCAAAATTTAAGAGAGCAGTTTGAATACTTTAAAAACAATGGCTTCGAAGTTGTCAAGCTATCAAGGCTTGTCGATGCGGTAAATGCTGGCGAACCGATCCCTGATAACTGGATCGTTATCACCGTTGATGATGGATACAAAAGCTTTTACAATAACGCTCTTGAGCTTTTTAAAGAGTATAACTACCCATTTGCTTTGATGGTCTATGTAGAGGCAAGCGCGAACAAATATGGTGATTATCTAGACTTTGATCAGATCAAAGAGCTAGAAGCTTACGGAGAGATCGGCTATCACTCATACGCTCATCCAAGGATGACTAAACTTAGCGATGAGGCCTTAAGAGAGGACTTTCAAAAGGGCGTTGAGACCTTTGAAAAGCACATGGGCTATAAGCCAAAATACTTCGCAGTGCCTTACGGTGAGATCGATAGCAGGGTCGTCTCTTTGGCAAAAGAATTTGGCTTTTTAGCACTTTTAAATCAAAACTCAGGCGCAGTTTCAGATAAAAGCGACGTTTATGATCTTTACAGAACGCCAGTGATGAACGGCACAAAGATAGCACTAACTTTTAATAGCAAATTTTTAAATGCTCAGTGGATATTTCCAGAGGGCTATCCGCAAAACAATGCGATCGACAAGCTCATCATCAAAACCGACACAAACGCAAGCGAGGGCAGTTTTTTCATGACTGGCTTTGATGGCTTTAGAAAAGTACCTATGACAAATGGCGTTTTTGAGTGTAAATTTAACCCACCACTTAATGAACGCAAAGTGTTAATGTCGCTAAAAGTAGATCATCACAGAAGTACAAAACTTCTAATAAAGGACACCAATGCTAAATAAAATTTACGATACCCAAAAAGAGGGTTGCGAAAAGGCGATCGCTTCACTAAAGCGCGATTTTACAACACTTAGAACTGGCAAGGTAAATATCAACATCCTAGATAACGTCATGGTTGATTACTACGGCTCGCCAACTCCGCTTAACCAAGTAGCCACCGTGCTAACAAGCGACGCTTCGACTATCGCTATCACGCCTTGGGAAAAGAGCATGATAAAAGCGATCTCATCAGCCATCCAAGCTGCAAATATCGGCGTCAATCCAAACAGCGACGGCGAGAGCGTTAAGCTATTTTTCCCACCAATGACCGTCGAGCAACGCCAAGAAAATGCAAAACACGCAAAAGCTATGGGCGAAAAGGCAAAAGTTAGCATCAGAAACGTGAGAAAAGATGCAAACGACGAGGTCAAAAAGCTTGAAAAAGACAAAGCTATAACTGAAGACGAGAGCAAAAAAGGTCAAGATGAGGTTCAAAAGATAACTGACACCTACACCGCAAAGATCGACACTCTTGTAAAAGAGAAAGAAGCCGAGCTTTTAAAAGTATAAATTTCATTTAGAAATTTGCGCCTTTGCAAATTTCTAAACCCCCATTTTAGCCATGTAAAGTGGCTAAATTTCATCCTTTAAAGGACGACCTTGCACATCATCACCGAGCTAAAAGCCGCATTTGCTGATAAAAAAATTTTGCTTCTTACCATTTTGACGTTTAGTCTAGCTACCATTTTTCTTAGCCTCAGCCAGATAGTGGATGAGTATAGAGGTTTTTGGCTACTTGAGCCGCTACTTTTGGTCGCTATCTACCTAAATAAAAGGCAAATTTTACTCCCTTTATACTTTTTGATATTTGGAGCTAGCCTTTACTTTTTTGGCCTTAAGCTAAGCGGTCATGCCAGCGATCTTGTGGCACTTTATATCATGGCTTTTGTGCTTTTATTCTCTTTAAATTTTGCCAAAGATAATGAGGAATTTATAAGCCAGAGCCTGGCAAGACTATTAAATTTACTCATCTCATTTGCCATTTTTCATCTATTTTTTCTTGGCATTTTGGCTGTTTTCGCAGGGCTTAATTACCTTTTTGGGCTGGAGCTCTTAACCAGCCACAGGACGCAAAGGCTCTACTTGACGCTGGTCTCTTTTGGTCTGCCTTGTCTATTTATCTTTTTTGAGAGCAAATTTAGCGAGTACAGGCTCTTAAATTTCATCAAGATCACCATAAATTTCATCCTAAATCCTCTACTCATCATCTATGTGGCGTTACTAAATTTATACTGCATTTATAGGCTTGTTTTGCTTGAGCTGCCCCGTGGCGGAGTGGCCTACATCGTGCTTACCTGCTTGATCGCTGGCTTTGTTTTAAGAGGGCTAAATTTACTCATCAAAAGCCAAATTTATGATCAAATTTTTAAGCTCTTGCCACTTTTTGTCATCTTGCCTAGCATTTTGCTTTGGTGGGGCGTCATGCACAGAGTCGGCGAGTACGGCCTAAGCGAGCCTAGGATATATCTCATCGCCTGTGTGATATTTGCAAATTTGAGCTATTTTGTGATGATATTTTTTAGGGATTTCCCTTATAAATTTCTAGCATTTTTGATGGTATTTGGTATATTTTTCACCCATTTTGTCCTTGATACGAAGCTGCTTACCATAAATTCTCAAAAAGAGCTTTTGTTAAGAGAGCTAAGGTCGCTAAATTTGCTTGGTAGCGATGGCACGCTAAGTGGCGACGTGAGTAAGATAGGCGAAGAGAAGCTTTACTTTTTGCAAGATAAATTTGACTATCTCGTAGAAAACGGCGATAAATTTGCACTAGAAAATAAAAAATTTATATCAAATTTAGAGAGTATCTCGGAGAAAAAGTGGCAGGTATTTAGCATTAACTCAGGCAACATCGGTATAAACGTCAAAGAGGCGACCATAAAAAGCGTAGTTTCAAGCAGCGTAAATGGCGATGAGCTCGTTATGCAGCTAGATAATGAAAGCGTTAGCATAAATATGCAAAAGCACCTAGAAAAGGCGCTTGCGAGTTTAAATTTAAAGCCAGACGGCGACTTTGGTGCTGAGGTATTTGAGCAGTTAAAAGAGCAGCTTTTGATCCTTGAAGTAGGCAAAAGGGTCTTTGTTCTGCGTTCTATGGAAATCGTGCAAGAAAACGGAGTTTATAAATTTTACGATGCAAGCGTGCTTTTTTATATGGAGGATGCGCAGCTAAAATAGCGAGCCCTGCGTGAGTTTTGGCTTTATGACAAAGCTTTTTCTATGAAAGTCTGAGTAGCCAAATTTAGCTATGGCATCTATGTGCGACTTCGTGCCATATCCCTTGTGCCCTGCAAAGCCGTATGCGGGGTAAATTTGGTCCCAGCCACTCATCAAGCGGTCACGGCTCACTTTGGCTAGGATGCTAGCTGCACTTACCCCAGCTACCTTGCCGTCGGCCTTTATCATCGTTGTTATACCAACGCCGTAGTCTAAATTTCCATCGTAAATGATCTCAAAGCCCTCAAAATGCGCCTTAAAAAGCTTGAGCGCTCGCCTTAGGCACTCACTTAGCCCCAGCTCGTCTATCTGGACGTTTGAGAAGTAGACGATGAGGAAATTTGAGCTTTTTGTGATCTTGCAAAATAGCTCCTCGCGCTTTTTTGCCGTTAGCTTTTTGGAGTCGTTTAGGCCAGAAATTTCACTATTTAGCACGCAAGCAGCAACGCTTAGTGGCCCAGCCAACGCCCCACGCCCAGCCTCATCGATACCGCAAATTTTAGCCATTACAGCCCGACTTCATCGCTAAAGTAAGGTCTTAGCTCCTCAAGTGGGACGCTGATTTGCTCCTCGTTTAAAAATGTAAGGCCAAGCGGCGAAAGCACGAAGTTGTCGCTCACGCCAGCGGTTGCTAGGACTGCTTTTAGATGTTCGTTATTCATATCTTTAAAAATTTGCTTTAGCTTTAGCTTTTTGTTTGTTGCAAGCGAGATCACCTCGCAGTTTGTTTTTTCGTTTTTATAGGTGCAAACACTCTTGATCTTGTCGTTGATATAGTAGATATCTTTTAGGCTCTCATACTGGTTGTTTGGCCATTTTTTGCGCTCGCTTTTTAGGTCGTAAAACTCTGCAAGAAGCTTGTTTTTGTATTTTTTGGCTGAGTCTTTAGCGAAGATGTCGTTAGTGATCGCCTCATATCTCGTGCCGTTTGACTCGGTCATTTGTATGCCGATATTTAGGATCTCATACTCTTTTTCTTCTTTTACTGTGGCGTTGTAGGCTTTGTTTTTGACGATTATCTTGCCTTTTAGCTCGCCATTTTCGTTTTTAACATCTAAATTTATCTTGTCTGAGACTGCATTTAGCGATGAAATTTCACTGCCATTTTGCTCAAAAGAGCCCTTTTCATAGTCATATTTAGCGCCGTCAAAAAAGATGTGACCGCTTATCTTAGGCGGGACTTTAAAGCTCTTGCTTTGTTTGAAATTTTCAAATTCATCTTTAAAATAGTTCATATAAACTTCGAATTTCACACCATTTGCATCGCCACTAAATTTATAAAATTTAGCCCAGTTTTCGTGGTTTATCTCGTAGCCAAAAAGGCTTACAGCGATGAATAAGATCCCAAAAAATGCTCTCATGTCCGTCCTTTATAGTTTTTTTGATTATAACTATTTTATCTATAGGCTTTTAAAATGATAAACAAACAAAGGGTGTAAATTTACAAACCAAGGCTCCACCTAGAAAATGGCAAGATCTCGCATTTTATCCCTTCCACGCTTTGCTCGGCTTGGTTTGTGACGCTGATGATTTGAAGCTTACTAACACCCAGCTCTTTTAGGCTTGCGTGTAGTTTTTTAAATTTCAAAAAGACGATCTCAGGCGCAGAAAAGGGTACGCAGATGATCGCAAGCTTTCTTTTAGTAAGGAAAAAGTCAATCTCTTTTGTATAGTAAATTTCATCTTTAAATTTAAGTAGCTCACAAAAAACGACATTTGCAAAGACAGCCAAAAAGTCTTTTTTCAGGCACAAAGCGTTGCGAAGAGCGAAATTTGTAAAGTAAATTTTCTTACTCGTGCTACTCTCATCTAAATTTGGCACAAACTCCACGTATCCACTCTCATTTAGCAAATTTATCACGCCATAAACGCTATCTTTTGAAATTTTCATCTGCTCTTTTAGATTTTTATAAATCCCAAAGGTGCTTATGGTGTCGTGGCACTTTGTTGCGCACTCTTTTAGGATGGCGATGCTTTGCTCGTTTAAATTTGCTCTTAAGAGCTGCTGCAAGTGAGCTGTGACCTCGCTGGAGTCCAAAAAGGCGCTTGCTATCTCGTTGCCATGGGCTAAAAAGTAGCTAAAAAGCAGGTCTTGGTCCAAATTTTTCTTAAAAAATAGTATAAATTCCTCGTAGTCAAGGTAGTTTAAATTTATGCGTGCAAAGCCATCAAGCGAGAGTGAAAATTCCTTGCTTGTAAGGATGATGTTTTCAAGTGTGAGCCCATTTAAAAAGTCTAAATTTACAAGATCAGCGCCTTGTAAATTTTCAACTGCGAGCACCTTTATCTGGCTGTTTTTTTCTAAAAACTCTTTTAAATTTGCTAAAAGCGAGGCTCTATCTATCCTTATATCGTCTAAATTTATATAAAGCCTCTCCTCGCTTTTATAATGGCTCAAAAACTCATAAACAAGGGCTGTTTTTCCACTTGAAATAGCGCCAATGATGAGTGTCTTTGGCGGGATGATCTCATATTTTCTGGGGATAAATTTAGCATTTTTAATGGGTGCTTGATAGAGCGTTTCTAAACTTTTCAAATTTAACCTTTTTGGCTTTTTGAAATTATAGCCACTTCCTTTTAAAAAGGAAAATATCGCCTAAAATTTTAAAAATTTAGAGGTAAGAAATAATTTTTCATACTAAAAATTTATAAAAATTTAAAAAATAAAACCTCTATCAACAAGATACTTTCCTTATTAAAAGGAAATAATTAATCAAAATTCAACAAAAAATAGCGTTTTTATTGACAACTATAATAGCTTTTTTGTAAAATCGCAGTCTCTTTACGAAAGACCTATGTCTTGCTCGTACGATCGCTTGATCCTATGCGAGTTATTTTGATGTAAAGAGGTCGCGAGTTTGCGACAAGTTCTTTTTAAAGGAAAACACATGGAAAGAATCAGGTTAAAGCTAAAAGCTTACGACCATAGAGTTCTAGACCGCACTGTTGCAGCAATCGTAGAAGCTGTCAAACGAACAGGTGCCGACGTTCGTGGCCCGGTACCAATGCCTACAAAGATCAAACGCTATACAGTCTTAAAATCTCCACACATCAACAAAGACTCACGTGAGCAGTTTGAGATGAGAATACACGCTCGTATGCTTGACATCGTAGCTGCTACTCCAGAAACTGTAGATAGCCTAACAAAACTCGACCTAGCTCCAGAAGTTAATGTCGAAGTTCGTGCGATGAAGTAAGCAGACAAAAGGATAAGAGTATGGAATATATTGTAGAAAAAATAGGCATGAGTAGAACGATTGCCACGAAGAGTACGCCAGTTACACTACTTAAGCTAGTTGAGGCTAAAGTATGTGAGATCGACGAAAACAAACGTGCTATCGTAGCGTATGCCCACACTAAAGCAAACAACAAAGCTATCGCTGGTCAGCAAAAGAAATACAATCTGACTGCAGAATTTAACAAATTTGCTACGCTTGAAGTAGCTAATAGCGAAGTTGGAAACCTAGACTTTACACCATTAAATGAGGCTAAAATTTTAAAAGTTAGCTTTAACTCAAAAGGTAGAGGCTACCAAGGTGTGGTAAAAAGACATGGTTTCGGTGGTGGTCCAAAAAGCCACGGCTCACGTTTCCACAGACGCCACGGTTCAATTGGTAACTGCGAATGGCCAGGTCGTGTTCAACCAGGTATGAAAATGGCAGGACACATGGGCAATGAGAAAGTTACTGTTAAAAACGAGCTAATAAGCTTTGACGCTCAAAATGGCATCGTAGTTGTAAAAGGTTGCGTTCCTGGTCACAATGGTGCAATGGGTAAAATAAGGATTGTAAAATGAGTAAAATTCACGTATTAAACGATAAATTTGAAAATTCAGGCGAGTTAGAGCTTCCTGCAAGCTACGCTGAAGTAAATCCGCACAACCTATATCTTTATGTAAAATCTTACCTTGCTGGTATAAGAGCAAATTCGGCTCATACTAAAAGCCGTGCTTTTGTAAGCGGCGGTGGTAAAAAACCATGGAGACAAAAAGGACGTGGTGGTGCAAGAGCAGGTTCAACTAGAACTAACGTTTGGGTGGGCGGTGCAGTTGCATTTGGTCCAACAAACGAGAAAAACTATTTTCAAAAAGTCAATAAAAAACAAAAAAGACTAGCTCTTGAGTACGCTTTGGCAGCAAAAGCACAAGATGGTAAAATTTTCGCAGTAGATAGCATCTCAATCGAGTCTGGAAAGACAAAAGATGCAGCTAATATCATCAAAAATTTAAAAGTAAAAGATGCACTTATCGTTAAAGATTTACTAGACGATAAAACACTACTTGCTTTTAGAAATTTAGCAAACTGCTATGTAGTAGATGCAAATGAGGTAAATGCTTATCTTGTCTCTACATTTAGTTCGGTTATTATTGAAAAAGCTGCACTAAAAACTATAACAAAAGAGGGCTAAAATGGCGGATATAACTGATATCAAAACAATTATTTATACAGAAAAAACTCTAGGCCTTCAAGAACAAGGCGTTGTTGTTATCCAAACTTCACCAAGAGTTACAAAAAACAGCTTAAAAGCGGTTTTGCAAGAGTATTTTGGAGTAACGCCTGTTCGCGTAAATTCACTTAGAATTAGCGGCAAGGTTAAGCGTTTTAGAGGAAGAGCAGGCCAACGTGACGAGATAAAGAAATTCTACGTTAAGTTACCTGAAGGCGTAAGCCTAGAAAATACGGAGGCGTAAGATGGCTATAAAATCATATAAACCATATACACCTAGTCGTAGATATATGACTGGACTAAGCTCTGAAGATATAACAGCTAAACCAAGCGTTAGAAGCTTGCTTGTTAAACTACCTGCATCTGGCGGTAGAAATAACAATGGTCGTATAACTTCAAGACATAAAGAAGCAGGTGCAAAAAAACTTTATCGTATCATCGACTTTAAACGTCGCAAATTTGGTATAGAAGGTAAAGTTGAAGCGATCGAGTACGATCCAAACAGAAACTGCCGTATCGCTCTTATAGCTTACAAAGATGGCGAAAAGCGCTACATCATTAGACCAAACGGCCTAAATGTTGGCGACGTTATCGCATCTATTGATGAGGGCTCACTAGATATTAAACCAGGCAACGCTATGAAATTAAGATTTATCCCAGTTGGTACTATCGTTCATAACGTAGAGCTAAAACCTGGCAAAGGCGCTCAGATAGCTCGTTCAGCTGGCGGTTATGCTCAGCTAATGGGTAAAGAAGAGAAGTACGTTATCTTAAGAATGCCAAGTGGCGAGATGAGACAGGTACTAGCTGAGTGTATGGCAAGTATCGGTGTAGTTGGCAACGAAGACTGGGCTAACATCACTATCGGTAAAGCCGGACGTAATCGCTACCGCGGTATCCGCCCACAAACACGTGGTTCTGCTATGAACCCAGTTGATCACCCACACGGCGGTGGTGAAGGTAAGAAAAATTCAGGCCGTCACCCAGTTACTCCATGGGGTAAACCAACTAAAGGTGCTAAGACTCGCCGTAAAAAAGCTAGCGATAAGCTTATAATTTCAAGAAGGAAAGGAAAATAGAGATGGCAAGATCACTCAAAAAAGGTCCTTTCGTAGATGATCATGTAATGAAAAAAGTTATTGCCGCAAAAAATGCAAACGATAACAAACCAATCAAGACTTGGTCAAGACGTAGCACGATTGTACCTGAAATGATTGGACTAACATTTAACGTTCATAATGGCAAGAGCTTTATTCCTGTATATGTTACAGAAAATCATATAGGCTATAAACTTGGCGAATTTGCTCCAACACGCACATTTAAGGGTCACAAAGGCTCAGTGCAAAAGAAAATCGGCAAGTAAGGGGAGATAATATGAGTAAAGCAATTATAAAATTCGTAAGACTTTCTCCTACAAAAGCAAGACTTATAGCAAGAGAAGTTCAAGGTATGAATGCCGAGCTAGCACTTGCAAGCTTGCAGTTTATGCCAAATCGTGGTGCTAAATTTATAGCAAACGCTATTAGCTCAGCAGTAGCAAATGGCGGATTTGAACCAGAAGAGGTTGTAGTAACTAGTTGCCGCGTTGATGCTGGTCCTGTATTAAAGAGATTTAGACCAAGAGCAAGAGGAACAGCGAGCAAAATTCGCAAACCTACTTCTCATGTAATGGTAGAAGTATCTAAACCTGAAAAGAAGGAAGCATAATATGGGACAAAAAGTAAATCCAATAGGTCTTAGACTAGGAATTAACCGCAACTGGGAATCTAGATGGTTTCCAACCAAACAAAGTCTTCCTGAAAATATCGGTGAAGATTATAAAATTCGTGCATTTTTAAAGAAAAAACTTTACTATGCAGGAATTAGCCAAATTTTAATCGAAAGAACGGCTAAAAAACTTCGTGTAACCGTAGTTGCTGCTCGTCCTGGTATCATCATCGGCAAAAAAGGCCAAGATGTTGAAAACCTAAAGAATGAAGTTAGCAAACTTATCGGTAAAGAAGTAAATGTAAATATCAAAGAAGAAAGAAAAGCTCAAGCTTCAGCTCAACTTGCTGCTGAAAACGTAGCTATGCAACTTGAAAAGCGTGTCGCATTTAGACGTGCTATGAAAAAAGTTATCCAAGGTGCTCAAAAATCAGGCGCTAAAGGTATCAAAATTTCAGTTGCTGGTCGTTTAGGTGGCGCTGAGATGGCAAGAACCGAGTGGTATCTAGAAGGTCGCGTTCCGCTTCATACTCTTAGAGCGAAGATCGATTACGGTGTAGCTGAGGCTCATACAACTTATGGAAACATAGGTATTAAAGTATGGATTTTTAAAGGTGAGGTTCTTCAAAAAGGTGTTCAACCTGAGAAAACTGAAGAAGAAGCACCTAAGAAAACACGTAGAGCAAGAAGAGGTAAATAATTATGTTGATGCCTAAAAGAACGAAATTTCGTAAGCAAATGAAAGGTCGCAACCGTGGTTATGCGACTCGTGGAGCATCTTTAGCAACTGGCGAATTTGCACTTAAAGCTGTTGAAGCTGGTAGAGTAAATTCACGCCAAATAGAAGCTGCTCGTCAAGCTCTAACTCGTCACGTAAAGAGACAGGCTAAAATTTGGATTAGGGTTTTCCCTGATAAGCCACTTACTAAAAAACCTCTACAAACTCGTATGGGTAAAGGTAAGGCTGGAGTTGAAGAGTGGGTTATGAACATTAAACCTGGTCGTATAATATTTGAAATGGCTGGTGTTGACGAAGAGTTGGCTCGTGAAGCTTTAACTTTGGCTCTACACAAACTTCCTTTCAAATCAAAATTTGTAACGCGAGAGAGTGAAAATGAAATATACTGAGTTAAAAGATAAGAGCGTTGCAGAATTAAACGCGTTGCTAAAAGAGAAAAAGGTGCTTTTATTTACATTGAGACAAAAGCTAAAAACTATGCAGTTAAGCAACCCTAATGAGATTAGTGCTGTTCGCAAAGAGATAGCTCAGATCAACACTGCAATTAGTGCAACAAGACAAGGGGCGTAAAATGGCATTAAAAAGAGAAATTCAAGGTGTTGTTTTACAAAAAGCTGGAGATAAAACAGCTACTATTTTGGTAGAAAGACGCGTTATGCACCCAAGATACCATAAATTTGTAAAACGCTTTAAGAAGTATTTAGTTCATGATGAGAAAAATGAGACAAGAGCAGGCGATACAGTTGTTGCAGTTGAGTGCAGACCACTTTCAGCTCGCAAGAATTTTCGCTTAAAAGCTGTATTGGCAAAGGGAGTTGAGTAATGATTCAAAGTTTTACAAGACTTGCAGTTGCTGATAACAGCGGTGCAAAAGAGTTAATGTGTATAAAAGTTCTTGGCGGCAGTAAAAGACGATACGCTACACTTGGCGATATCATAGTTTGCTCTGTTAAAAAAGCTCTTCCAAATGGTAAGATCAAAAAAGGACAGGTTGTAAAAGCTGTTGTTGTAAGAACTAAAAGAGAGGTTCAAAGAGATAATGGTTCGCTAATACGCTTCGACGAGAACGCAGCTGTTATACTTGATAGCAAAAAAGAGCCAGTCGGCACTCGTATTTTTGGACCAGTTGGACGTGAAGTTAGATATGCTAACTTTATGAAGATTGTTTCGCTAGCTCCGGAGGTTTTATAATGGCTAATGTAAAATTTAAAGTCAAAAAAGGCGATACTGTAAAGATCATCGCTGGTGACGATAAAGGCAAAACTGGTAAAATTTTAGCAGTTCTTGCAAAAAAAGGTCAGGTTATAGTTGAGGGATGCAAAGTAGCTAAAAAAGCTATCAAACCAAGCGAAAAAACTCCAAATGGTGGTCACGTAAATAAAGAGATGCCAATTGACATATCAAACGTCGCGAAAGTTGAAGGATAAGAGATATGAGTAGATTAAAAGATAAATTTAACGAAACTATCAAGCCAGCTCTCGTAAAAGAATTTGACATCAAAAATCCAATGCTTATCCCTGCGCTCGAGAAGATCGTGATCAGTGTAGGAGCTGGAGACTCTGCGAAAGATCAGAAAGTGCTTCAAAATATGGCTGATACCATTTCACTTATCGCTGGACAAAAAGCGGTTATCACTGATGCTAAAAAATCAGTTGCTGGCTTTAAAGTTCGCGAGGGTTTCCCCGTTGGTATAAAAGTAACTTTGAGAAAAGAGCAAATGTATGCTTTCTTAGATAAGCTAATCAGCGTTGCTCTTCCAAGAGTTAAAGACTTCCGTGGTCTTCCAAAAAATGGCTTTGATGGACGTGGAAACTATAACTTTGGTCTTAGCGAGCAGCTAATGTTTCCAGAGGTTGAGTATGATAAAATTTTACGAACTCATGGTATGAATATTACGATTGCTACTACGGCTAAAAATGATAAAGAGGCATTCAAATTGCTAGAGCTATTTGGTGTGCCGTTTGCAAAAGGAAAGTAAAATGGCAAAGAAATCAATGATAGCAAAAGCTGCACGCAAGCCAAAATTTGCGGTTCGCGGCTATACTAGATGCCAAATTTGCGGTCGTCCGCACTCTGTTTATAAAGATTTTGGAATTTGCCGTGTTTGCCTAAGAAAAATGGCTAACGAAGGCCTAATACCTGGTCTTAAAAAAGCAAGTTGGTAAGGAAGAGAAATGTTGAACGATTTAATATCAGATGGATTAACACGCATTAGAAATGCAAGTATGAGAAGACTTGAGACTGCTAAGTTGCTTCATTCTAAGGTTGTTGAGGCTACTCTTTCTATCCTTGCAGCAAAAGGCTATATCGAGAGCTACAACGTTATCGAAGAAGGTAACAAGAAATTTATAAACGTAGTTTTAAAGTATGATGAGTACGGCAGAAGCGTTATAAACGAGCTTAAAAGGGTGTCAAAACCTGGTCGCCGTGTTTATCAAGGCAAAGACGACATTAAGCGCTTTAAAAATGGTTACGGAACAGTTATCGTTAGCACAAGCAAAGGCGTTATGAGCGGTATTGAAGCAAGTAAAGCTGGCGTTGGCGGCGAGGTTCTTTGCACCGTTTGGTAATAGTAAAGCAGCGTTTTGGCGTTGTTTTAAATTTAGAAATTTAACTTTAGCTAGGTGAAATTTTATATTTCGCCAAGGCTAAATTTAGTCAGGTTTCGTCAAATTTGACGATCAAATTTACGGCATTGTGGTGTTTATTCGTAAATGTAGGAACACCCTAGACAAGTAAAGGAAAAAAATGTCACGTATTGGAAAACAGCCTATCGCTATCCCAAGTGGTGTAGACGTTAGCGTTGAAAATAATGTCCTAAAATTTAAAAAGGGCAATCACTTAAAAGAGCTTGACACAAAAGGTCACGTCGATGTCAAGATAGAAAATGGTCATATAGTTTTTGCTCCAAAGGGCGAAGATCGCCAAAGTAGAGCTTACTGGGGAACATATAGAGCACTTGCTAACAACATCGTAACTGGTATCACTCACGGCTTTACTCGCCAGCTTGAGATCAACGGCGTTGGTTATAAAGCAGCTGCAAAAGGTAAAATTTTAGAGCTTTCTCTTGGTTTTTCACACCTTATCAACTATGAGCTACCAGCAGGCGTTGAAGCTAGCGTTGATAAAAACGTTATTACTATCAAAGGTGACGATAAACAAGTAGTAGGTCAAGTGGCTGCTCAAGTTAGAGGATTTAGACCACCTGAGCCATACAAAGGCAAAGGCGTTAAATATCTAGAAGAACGTATCATCCGCAAAGCGGGCAAGACATCTAAGAAGTAAGGGGCGGTAAATGACAGCAAAAGTACTAAAAAGAAAAATCGCTCTTAGAATTAAGAGAAAAAGAAGAATCAGAGGTAAAATTTCTGGTGTTGCAACTTGCCCAAGAGTTTCTATTTTCAAATCAAACAGGACTCTTTATGTTCAAGCGATTGACGACGTTACAGCTACTACACTAGCTGCAGTTGATGGTAGAAAAATAGGCATAAAAGCAAACAAAGAAGGTGCGGTCACTTTAGCTAAAGAATTTGCTAAGGCTTTAAAAGCTAAGAAGATAGATGTTGCGATTTTTGATAGAAATGGTTATCTATACCATGGTGTTATTGCAGCATTTGCTGAAGCTTTAAGAGAAAATGGCATCAAGCTATAACCCAAAGGAAAATCGATGGAAAAATATAATAGAGAAGAATTTGAAGAAGTAATCGTCGATATCGGTCGGGTTACAAAGGTTGTTAAAGGTGGTCGTAGATTTAGATTTACAGCTTTAGTTGTTGTTGGTAATAGAAATGGCCTAGTTGGCTTTGGATATGGCAAAGCTAAAGAGGTGCCAGATGCGATGAGAAAAGCGATTGACGACGCATTTAAAAATATTATCCACGTTAAGATCAAGGGCACAACTATCCCTCACGATGTAGAGGTAAAATATAACGCAAGTAGAATGCTACTTCGCCCAGCTAGCGAGGGTACTGGTGTTATCGCTGGTGGTAGTGCACGTCCTATTATAGAGCTTGCAGGTATTAAGGATATCCTTACTAAATCACTTGGCTCAAACAACTCAGCAAACGTCGTTCGTGCTACTATAAAAGCACTTAGTTTGCTAAAAAGCTAAGAGAAAGGAGTTAAGATGGCATTAGAAAAATTAACACCTGCTGCAGGTTCAACTCATGCAATTAAAAGAATAGGTCGTGGTCAAGGCAGTGGCAATGGTAAAACTGCTGGCAAAGGTAATAAAGGTCAAAGAGCAAGAAAAGGCTATAATGAAAAAAGGGGCTTTGAGGGCGGACAACAACCGCTTCAAAGACGTCTTCCAAAAGTAGGCTTTGCTTCTAAATTTGAAAAACCTTATGTTATCAATGTTGAAAAGATCGCAGCTATAAAAGAGCTTGCAGAAATTTCAATAGCAACAATAGCTAGCGTTCATAAAATTTCAAAGAGCGTTACTAAGATAAAACTAATCGGTGCAAGCGCAAAAGCTCTTGCTTCAAAGATCAAAGACGAGAACGTTAGCGTTAGCGGAACAAAATAATGGATAAAACACTGACCAACAAGATTTTAATCACGTTGGCATTTTTGTTCGCATACAGGATACTGGCTTATGTGCCAGTTCCTGGTGTTAATGTCGACGTAATTAAAGAATTTTTCAATTCAAACAATAGCAACGCCTTGGGTCTATTTAATATGTTTAGTGGTAAAGCCGCTGAGCGTTTAAGTATCATATCTCTAGGCATCATGCCTTACATCACAGCTTCGATCATCATGGAGCTTCTAGCAGCGACATTTCCAAAGTTAGGTCAGATGAAAAAAGAGCGCGACGGTATGCAAAAATATATGCAAATCATACGTTATGCAACCATCGTTATCACTCTTGTACAATCAATCGGCGTCTCTATCGGACTTCAAAGCTTAAGCGGTCGTGGTGGCGAGCAAGCTATCATGATAGATATGAATTTATTTATCGCGATCTCCGCTGTATCTATGCTAACTGGCACTATGCTACTTATGTGGATAGGTGAGCAGATCACACAGCGCGGTATAGGCAACGGTATAAGTCTTATCATCTTTGCGGGCATCGTCTCTGGCATACCTAGTGCGATCGGCGGAACTGTAAATTTGGTAAATACTTCTGAGATGAATTTCTTAACAGTCATCGCTATTTTGGTGATCATTTTAGCGACTATTGGTGCTATTATCTTTGTCGAGATGGGCGAAAGGCGTATCCCTATTTCTTACTCAAGAAAAGTGATAATGGAAAATCAAAACAAACGTATAATGAACTATATACCAATCAAAGTAAATTTAAGTGGCGTTATCCCACCGATATTTGCTAGTGCGATTTTGATGTTTCCAAGCACTATTTTGCAGGCTAGCACAAATCCAGTAATCCAAGCTATCAACGACTTTTTAAGTCCAAATGGCTATATGTTTAATGTTTTAACATTTTTATTTATTATCTTCTTTGCGTTTTTCTACGCATCGATCGTATTTAATACAAAAGATATAAGTGAAAATTTAAAGAAACAAGGCGGGTTTATCCCTGGTGTTAGACCAGGCGAAAGTACTGCTAGCTATCTAAATGAAGTAGCTGGCAGACTAACTTTAGGTGGAGCTTTATACTTAGGTATCATTTCAACACTACCTTGGGTACTTGTCAAGACTATGGGCGTACCATTTTATTTTGGTGGTACATCAGTACTTATCGTGGTTTCAGTAGCACTTGATACGATGAGGCGTATAGAAGCCCAGTCTTATACAAACAAATACCAAACTCTAAGTGCAGTAGGTCTATAAAATGGCTATCACGCTAAAAAGACCAGCTGAGATAGAGAAAATGAGAGCGGCGAATAAGATCGTCGCTCGAACACTTGATCACGTTTCTACGATCATAAAACCTGGAATTTCCCTTCTTGAGATAGATAAAATTTGCGAAGATATGATAAGAGCTGCTGGGGCAAAACCAGCTTTTAAAGGGCTTTACGGCTTTCCAAATGCAGCTTGCATAAGCGTCAATGAAGTGGTGATCCACGGAATTCCAAACGAATACAAGCTAAAAGAGGGCGATATCGTTAGTGTTGATATCGGCTCAAATTTAGATGGTTATTTTGGCGATTCGGCTAGGACTTTTGGGGTTGGTAAAATTTCAAAAGATGACGAGGATTTGATCGCTTGCTCAAAAGATGCGCTTTATTTTGTGATTGACTATATAAGGGCTGGTATGCACTTTAAAGAGATCAGCTACGAGCTTGAGAAATTTATACTAGGTAGAGGATATGTGCCTTTGCGCGGATATTGCGGTCATGGCATAGGAAAAAGGCCACACGAAGAGCCAGAAATTCCAAATTACATTGAAGGAAACAACCCAAAAGCTGGACCAAAGATAAAAGAGGGAATGGTTTTTTGTATAGAGCCGATGATCTGCCAAAAAGATGGCACGCCAGTTTTGGGGAGTGATAACTGGAAAGTAACATCAAAAGATGGTTTGAGAACTAGCCATTATGAGCATTGTATGGCGATAGTTAATGGCAAAGCTGAAATTTTAAGCCAAGCGTAAAATTTATAGCAAAAATTTAAAGAAAGGAGAATTTGTGGCAAAAGACGATGTCATTGAGATTGATGGGAATGTTGTTGAAGCACTGCCAAATGCAACTTTTAAAGTTGAGCTCGACAACAAACATATAATTTTATGTCATATCGCCGGAAAGATGAGAATGCATTATATAAAGATAATGCCTGGCGACCGCGTAAAAGTAGAACTTACGCCATATAGCCTAGACAAGGGCAGGATCACTTATAGATATAAGTAAATTTAGGCTCTTGGCAAATATGCTAAGTAAATTTAAAGCTGGTTTTGGATAAAATCCAAGCTTTGCGAAAAGCTGTATGAAGAATTATTTTCAAAGTTCCCCACTTATTTTGAAAATAGTTGGTTTAAATTATTTCTTTAGACCTGATGCAGCCCCTAAAAAAGTGGAATAAATTTTTAGGAGACTAAAATGAAAGTTCGTCCTTCTGTAAAGAAGATGTGTGACAAATGTAAAATTGTCAAACGTAGTGGCATAATTCGTGTTATCTGCGAAAATCCAAAACATAAACAAAGACAAGGATAAGGCATGGCACGTATTGCAGGTGTAGATTTACCAAACAAAAAGAGAATAGAGTATGGTTTGACTTATATCTATGGTATAGGTCTTTACAAATCTCGTCAAATCCTTGACGCAGCTGGAATTTCTTACGACAAGAGAGTTTATGAGCTTAGCGAAGACGAAGCAGCAGCTATCCGTAAAGAAATTCAAGAGCACCACGTCGTTGAGGGTGATTTGAGAAAACAAGTTGCTATGGATATCAAAGCTCTTATGGATCTTGGAAGTTATAGAGGTCTTCGCCACAGAAAAGGTCTTCCTGTTCGTGGTCAAAAGACTAAAACTAATGCTAGAACCAGAAAAGGCAGACGTAAGACTGTCGGTGCGGCTACTAAGTAAGGCAAGGGTTAAAGGATAATAAATGGCAAAAAGAAAAATTGTTAAGAAAAAAGTAGTTAGAAAAAGCATAGCCAAAGGTATCGTTTATATCAGTGCAACATTTAATAACACTATGGTAACTGTAACTGATGAAATGGGAAATGCTATTGCATGGAGTAGTGCAGGTGGCTTAGGCTTTAAAGGTAGTAAAAAATCAACTCCTTATGCAGCTCAACAAGCTGTAGAAGATGCTTTAAACAAAGCAAAAGAACACGGCATTAAAGAAGTTGGCATCAAGGTTCAAGGTCCAGGTAGCGGACGTGAAACGGCTGTTAAGAGTGTAGGTGGTGTAGAGGGTATAAAAGTAACTTTCTTCAAAGATATCACACCTTTACCACACAATGGTTGCAGACCGCCAAAACGCCGCCGCGTATAATTAGAGAAAATTAGGAGAAATTATTATGGCTAGATATACAGGACCTGTTGAAAAATTAGAAAGACGTCTTGGTGTGTCTCTTGCGTTAAAAGGCGAAAGAAGACTTGCTGGTAAAAGCGCTTTAGAAAAAAGACCTTATGCACCAGGACAACACGGACAAAGAAGAGCAAAAATAAGTGAATATGGCTTACAACTTCGCGAGAAGCAAAAAGCTAAATTTATGTATGGTGTTTCAGAGAAACAATTTAGAAGATTGTTCCAAGAAGCAGCACGCCGCGAGGGCAACACTGGTGCTCTTTTGGTTCAACTACTAGAGCAGAGATTAGACAATGTTGTTTACAGAATGGGCTTTGCAACGACTCGTCGTTTTGCTCGCCAGCTTGTAACTCACGGACATATTTTAGTAAATGGCAAGAGAGTGGATATCCCATCTTACAGAGTGGAGCCAGGCTCTAAAGTAGAAGTTGCTGAGAAATCAAAAAACAATCCACAAATCATTCGCGCGATCGATCTTACAGCTCAAACTGGCATCGTTGCTTGGGTAGATGTGGAAAAAGAGAAAAAATTTGGAATTTTCACTAGAAATCCAGAAAGAGAAGAGGTTATCATTCCTGTTGAGGAAAGATTTATAGTAGAGCTTTACTCAAAATAATAGAGGGTATAAAGATGAGAAAGATTACTATATCAGCTTATATGCCAACTGAAATAGAAGTTAAAAGTGTTAGTGAAAATGTCGCTAACATTACAGCATATCCTTTTGAAGCAGGTTATGCTGTTACTTTGGCTCACCCACTACGCCGTCTTCTTTACACAAGCACAGTAGGCTTTGCTCCTATCGGTGTAAAGATAAAAGGCGTTAGTCACGAATTTGATAGTATGCGTGGCATGCTTGAAGACGTGGCATTTTTTATTATAAATTTGAAAAAGATCAGATTTAAGTTAAAAAACGGCAGTGAGCGTGAAGTTATAGAGTATAGCTTTAAAGGACCAAAAGAGATAACTGGCGCTGACCTAAATAACGACCTAGTTGAGATCGTTAATCCAGATGCATATCTTGCGACTATCAACGAAGATGCTGAGTTAAATTTTTCAGTTATCATCCAAAAAGGTATCGGATATGTTCCTAGTGAAGAGATCAGAGAAGAGATCGAAGACGAGTATATCGCACTAGATGCTTTCTTTACACCAGTTAAAAAAGCAGTTTATGAGATACAAAACGTCTTGGTTGAAGATGACCCAGACTACGAGAAAATCGTATTTACGATTACAACAGATGGTCAAGTTGGTCCAGTAGAAGCTTTTAAAAATTGTTTAGAAGCTATGTATCAGCAAATGTCAGTATTTAAAGGAATTTTGGATATTGATATTAGCGCTCCAGTTGCTAGCTCAAGTGCAAGCGGCGAGTTCTCAAAGCTACTTTCTAGTGTAGAAGATCTAAATTTAAGTGCTAGAAGTTTTAACTGCCTTGATAAGGCCGATATTAGATTTATCGGTGAGCTTGCGTTGATGGACGAAAATGAGCTTAAAGAGCTTAAAAATTTAGGTAAAAAATCTCTTGAAGAGATAAAAGCGGTTATGGAAGAGATAGGCTATCCAGTTGGTGTCGATGTGTTAAAAGATAGCAAAGAGCAACTCAGAAAGAAAATAACCGAGCTAAAATCACAAATGAGTGCAAAAGAATAAAAGGACAATAGATGAGACATAAACACGGATATCGCAAACTTGGTAGAACGTCATCTCATAGATCTGCATTGCTTAAGAATTTAGCGATAGCTATCATCAAAAGCGAAAAGATAGAGACAACTTTACCAAAAGCAAAAGAGCTTAGAAGCTATGTTGAAAAGCTGATAACAAGAGCTAGAAAGGGCGACTCTAACGCTCACAGAGCAGTATTTGCTTCATTGCAAGACAAAGAGACTACAAATAAGCTAGTTACTGAAGTAGCTCCAAAATTTAAAGAGCGCAACGGTGGCTATACAAGAATCATCAAAACTCGCGTTCGCAGAGGCGACGCAGCTGAGATGGCTTATATAGAGCTAGTAGCTGAATAATCCCCAGAGAGCCTATCCTGGCTCTCTTTTTTTCTAAATTTTTCTTTTTACGTTTATTTTTTAAAAATTTTTGTTTTAAATTTATCCATTTTAGTCTGTGGAAATTTACAAGTTGTAGCATTATAAATTTGATTTCGTGGCTTTTAGACGAGCTGATGCTATAGGTTAAAATAGCTGGTGTAAGTAAATTTATAGCGGTTTGAAAGCACATAAAACGCAAACAGACGCTCTTTAATTTATGCCAAAAACCTCAAAAATAGGGTTTTAAATTTCTAGATCAAACTTATCTATTAAATTTCAAAGCTTACGCCATAAATTTCTAAATTTAGATCTAGTAGTTTTTAAATTTTACTTCGGTAATTTTTTGTGATATTTTCTTTAGGTGGGTTATTTCTATTTTGAGTGTTTCTGGGCCAAATCTATAAGCTATTTTGCGAAGTTTTAGGATTAAGGGCTATATATTTAAAATGCAAAACCAAAAGCAGGGCAATCATCCAGACAAACTATCTCAAATTTAAATTATTCAAAAAACAAATTTCAAATTTACAATCCAAAAAGCTGCAAAACTCTCACTTTGATAGGTTGCAGAAGGGCTTGGTAATGTGGCTACAGTGACGCTGAAGATGGTATAAATTTGATCTGAAATAGCCATGATATGACAAAAGAGTTGTATATGATAAATCCAAAACCGAATATATAGACTAGATATAATAAAACTAAACCAGATACAATAAAAATCGATACATGCAAATTTTTACAAAGCAAATTCTAAATTCTCAACTTCTAAATTATCCAAATTTACCCAGTCTCAAACCAGCCTAAATTAACAAGTCAAACTCTACAAATTTCTAAATTTTACTCTGAAAAAGACGATATTTGTTTTGACTATCTTACAAAGGATTTGAGATGATAGGTGGCGTAAATGGAGCTAATGTAAATTTATATAGTGGCTTTCAAAACATTAGAGAGCAAAGCGCTAGCCATATCAGGCCTAGCACAGACGAAAATTCCTTAAATTTATCACCTCAAAAATTAGCTCAATTCGCTAACCAAAGCAGCGATCAGATAAATTTAAACCAGACAAATGAGAGTAAATTTAACAAAGATGATAAGCCGCTAAAATTTGCTAAAGACAACTCGCTCACAGGTATAGCCGCCAATGGCAAGATAAGCATCTGGGGCAAGCTTATGGGATACGACAAGCAAATGAGCCAAGACGAGATAGATGAGCTTAAAAGCTTTGTTAGTCAGACCGAGGCGCTTGGCTTTGGAAGGCTTTACGAATCGATCATCGGATACTATCCAACAAACGTCGATCTCTTCGCAAAAGAGTACACGTCAAAAGATGATAGCGGCACATTGCTAGGACTTGGCCGTAAAAGCCATGTGGAGGGCTTTGAGATACTTGATAAGGATCTGAGTGCTGAGGAGTTCAAGGACAAGTGGCTGGACTATGCGATGAGGCAGTACCTTGGCGAGAGGGTCGGCGTGGAGAGCATTACAATAGGCAAGAAGGCTATCTCAATGCTAACTAGCACAAACAAGCCACCGATCGAATATGAGACAATGCAAAGTATAAATTTCACTGACGATGAGAGCAGGCAGAGATTTTTAACGCTGATGAAGGCTGGCATGAAGAGCGGGGCGAAATTTAAAGAGGTGATAGAGGGCGTGCTGTCGCTTTACAATGTGCAAAATACCGATAAGCTTGATGGCAACAAGGTCTATGCCTCGGTGATCGGCCGAAGCGAGAAGCTAGCGACCTACGATATAAATAAGGACGAGAAATTTGCCTATCTTAAGGAGCTAATGCGCCTTGAAAAAAGCGGCATAGATATACTAAAGCTGATGGAGAAAAGCCAGAAAAAGCGAAATTTAGACCTAAAAGTCTAGCTGTTTATAAATTTAACCCCCAAAGCCATCTTTTTACTTTCAAGTGATACAATTTTGATTTTAATTATTACATTTTGCTTTTAAATTTGACGGGAGCTCTAATGAAAAAAGTGGTTTGGTTAAATCCTGTTGTAAAAAACATCTACGACTTTGCAGCGCTTAAAGAAATTTTGCAAGAGAGAGGTTTTAGCGTAGTAGAGTGCGAAAAAGACCACGTTAATAGCGTCAAAAACGCATACAAAAACGCTCTTGCGCAAAAGGAGCTTATTTACGATAGTCGCTGTCCGAGGGCTGTAAATTTCATCAGGGCAAATTTCAAAGAGCAGGCTGCTCTCATCTCAAATTTAAACCCCATTTTGATAGAAAGTGCCATGGAGCTTAGCTCAAAGCTAAAAGAGGACGAGTGGCTTTACGTGACGACGCCCTGTGAGGACTTGGCAGAGCTTGGCAGGGGGCTAAATTTAGCGCGAACCACATTTTTGACGTGGAAAAGCTTTAGGGAGCAAAACGAGATAAATTTAGAGATGAAAAGGCTAGGGGCAAGCCCTATACCGCCGGGTTTTTTTACAAATTTAGGCGTAAAAACACTAAGTCTTAGCAGTAAAGAGAAGATACAAAACGCCCTTTCGTATAAATTTAGCGAGCTTAAAAACTACCAGATCATCGAGCTTTTATACTGCGAAAACGGCTGTCACAACGGAGATGGGCTGTGAGGGAAATTTTTAAAAAGAGCATTTTTATCCTAGCGATCTTTGTAATCTGGCAGGTCGTTTGCGAGCTAGAAATTTTCACGCCATATATCTTGCCAAGCCCCATTGCGACCTTTAAGACGATGCATAGCATGAGCCTAAGCGGCGAGCTTGCTACGCACACCATCATCAGCTTTAAGCGCATATTTGCAGGCTACGCACTCTCCTTTGCCCTAGCGCTCGTGCTTGGCGGTATAGCGGCACTTTTGCCAAAGATCAGCGTTTATTACGAGTGGATACTGGAGTTTTTTAGAAATATCCCGCCGCTTAGTTTGATAGCCATTTTGGTACTTTGGTTTGGTATAAACGAGATGCCAAAGATTATCATCATCATCCTAGCCTCGTTTTTCCCGATGTTTCTTAGTATCCAAAAAGGGCTAACGAGCTGTGATATAAAGCTTATCGAGGTCGGTAAAATTTTTGGCTTTAGTAAATTTGAGATTTTTTACAAGATCATCATAAAAAGCGCGCTAAAAGATATCTTTGTCGGCATGCGAATAGGCTTTGGCTACGCTATGCGTGCGATCATCGGAGCTGAGATGATAGCGGCTTCAAGTGGGCTGGGATATCTCATACTTGACGCAGAGGAGCTTTCGCGAGCGGATAGGATATTTGTCGGCATTTTTACGATCGGCATTTGCGGCGTGCTCATAGATAGGATATTTTTACTTTTGATAGCGAAATTTAGCCTTTTGCGATGTGAAAAATGATAGAAATTTCAAATTTATCCAAGCATTTTTTTATAGGCGAAAAGCAGATCGACGTTTTAAGAGAGCTAAATTTGAGCATACAAAAAGATAAGATCACCGTCATACTTGGTAGAAGCGGTTGTGGCAAAACGACGCTTTTAAGGCTTATAGCAGGCCTTGAGAGCGTAAGTCTTGGCGAGATAAAATTTAAAGAGCCATCAAAGATCGGCTTTGTCTTTCAAGAGCCCCGCCTCATGCCATTTCTAAACGTCTATGAAAACATCGTATTTGCGCTTAAAAAGCAGGAGATCGAGCCAGCAAAGATAGAGGCTCTTATATCGATGATAGGGCTTAACGACTTTAAATTTGCCGCAGTTTCGCAGCTCTCTGGCGGTATGAGCTCGCGTGTTTCGCTTGCTAGGGTGCTTGCATATGAGGCAAATTTGATCCTTATGGACGAGCCATTTGCCGCACTTGATGCCTTTACTAGAGCTAGTATGCAGGCTGAAATTTTAAAGATACAAGCTGGCAAAACCATCCTTTTTGTCACTCATAACATCGACGAGGCGCTATTTTTGGCTGATGAGATCATCTTGCTTGAAAAGGGCGGGATAAAGTCAAACTACGAGCTATCAAATTTAGCAAGGCCAAGAGATCTACTAAGCGAGGAGCTAATAGCGATAAAACGCAAAATTTTGAGCGAAATTTAGGTAAATAAAATGATAATTAAAACCAAAATAAAGCAAAAGATTATATAATCTTGAAAATTTTTAAAAGGAGTAAGTATGAGAAAGTTTTTTAAGGTTTTGTGTGCGGCCTCTTTGCTTTGTTTAGTCGCAAACGCAAGCGAAGGGCTAGATAAGATCGGCATGACCTACGTCAAATCGCCGCTAAACGTCCCATCGATCGTCGATAAATTTAAAGGCTTTTACGCGAAGTCTTTTGGCATGCCGGTCGAGTACTCTGAGATCACCTCAGGTGCCAAGCAAACGCAAGCGCTCGCTTCAAATTCGCTCCAGTTTCTAAACTGCGTGGGCGGCACTTCGGTCATACTTGCAGCTGCAAATAAGGCTGATATAAAGATCATAAGCGCCTACTCAAGGGCACCAGAGGCCTTTGTCATATTTTCTAAAGATAAAAACATCAAGTCACCAAAAGATCTAAAAGGCAAAAAAGTAGCAGGCCCAAAAGGCACTATCTTAAACGAGCTTTTGGTGAGATACCTAGCGCTTGGTGGGCTTAGCATAAACGGCGTAGAGTTCATCTCTATGGGTATCCCAGCTGCGCAAGCTGCACTTGAAAACGGCAGCGTCGATGCAGCGCTTCTTGCAGGACCAGCGGCCTACAATGCTCAAAAATCAGGCCTAAATGTAGTGACAACTGGCAAAGGCGTCATCACACCAGTCATCGTCACGGCAACAAGCGGAGAGTTTTATAAAAAGCACAAAGACATAGTTGAGAAATTTAAAAAAGCTCAGGATGAAATTTTAGCCTACATCAAGGCAAACGAGGACGAGGCGCTTAAATTTACAGCCGAGGAGACTGGGCTAAGCATAGAGGCGGTAAAGAGCATGTATCCTCAGTACGACTTTAGCCCAAAGATCACGGATGATGATATAAAAGCGCTTGAGGCTACGCAAGAATTTATGCTTGAGAGCAAGATGATTGAACATAAAATCGATATAAAATCACTTCTACTAAACTAAACTTAAAGGGCAAATTTGCCCTTTTTTCTCACAAAAAACCACCAAAATTTAAAGCCAAAACGCCCCCAGCAAAAGCCTAGGAAACGTTTGTTTGCACTTTATCTGCTATAATAGCTAAAAAATTTAAGGAAAAAATATGATCCAATTTAGTGATGAAGAGCTTTTAAAGCCAGTGACTGCGAGTTTGCAAAAGGTGCTACCGATGCTTGAAAATGACGGCGGCGGCATGGAGCTACTTGGCATAAAAAATGGCAAAATTTACGTAAGACTCACAGGACATTGTCACGGATGCGCGGCTAGCACGACCACGCTAAAATACGGCCTTGAAAGGCAGCTTCGCATCGACATTCATCCAGAGCTTGAGGTTATAAATGTCCCAATCGGCGAGGAATTTGACATTGATAGATTATAAAAAAATAGGCATAAAATATTTCAAACGCTCTAAATTTAAAGATGCGATCTTTTACTTTTCACTAGCCTACGAAAAGACGCAGGAGAAAAATTTACTATTTTTGATACAAATTTGCTCTCTTGGCGAGGAAAATGCCGAGGAGGCAAAGCTCTTGTTTGACTACTACATGGCGAAAGTAAGAGCCGGCGAAGACGACGAGGGCGTGGAGGAAATTTTAAAAATTTTAGAGTCCAGAGACGAGGAGAGCGAGTACTTTGAAGAGCAAGACGCGATCAGCTACGAGGACTTTAAAAGGGCTGTTTATAAGGACGGCAGCTTTAAAAAGGTCTTTGAAAACATCATGTTCTCAACCAAGGTCATGATCTCAAACAAAGACGATTTTTTGGAATTTTTAGGAAATTTGATAAAAAATGACTTCATCGATATGAGCATGAACTACCTTGAGAGTGCGGCGGTGATGTTTGGCGGCGACGAGCGTATAGATCAGCTTTTTAAAGAGATACAAAAAAGACAAAACGATGAAAATATCAGTAGAAAATAGCTTTATAACAGATGACTCAAACGAGTGCGAGCAGGGTGCATACTTTGTGCAAACTACTGCAAATGCGAAATTTGTAGAACACGCGGTAAAAAATGGTGCTAAGATAATCACTCTTGAAGAGTGCAAAAAGCTTTTAAAGATCGATGAAAATTTAAAAATAGTTGGCATCACAGGCACCAATGGCAAGACCACGACGGCTGCGGCTATCTACGAGACCCTGCGAAATTTAGGCAAAAAATGTGGCCTAAGTGGCACCAGAGGGGCATTTATAGAGTGCGAGCAGATAGATGACAAGGCGCTTACGACAAGTGCCATTTTAAAGACGCTCTCATACCTAAAAGTAGCCAGCGAGCAGGGCTGTGAGTACTTCGTGATGGAGGTTAGCTCACACGCGATCGCTCAAAAACGCATAGAGAGCTTAAATTTTGCTCTTAAAATTTTTACAAACCTAACGCAAGATCACCTAGACTACCACAAGAGTATGGAGGAGTACGCTAGGGTAAAGTCAAGTTTTTTTGACGATGAGAGCGTAAAACTCATAAACATTGACGATGGTGGAGTTAAATTTAACCCAAAAAACGCCTACACATACGCGATCAAAAAGCCAGCTAGCTTTGCGCCGATAGTTTATGGGCTAAAGGACGGCATAGACGCAGTTATCAAGACGCCAAATGGCGATGTGGAGATAGACTCAAGCCTTCAAGGCGAGTTTAATCTTTACAACCTAATCGCAGCACTTGGTGCCGTTTGCTTACTAGAGCGCCCAGACGCAGCCGCACTTTCAAAGGCGATAAGTAAATTTAAAGGCGTGAGCGGCAGGATGGAGGTCATCAGCACCGATCCGCTAGTCATCGTGGACTTTGCCCATACGCCAGATGGCATAGAAAAGGTGCTAAACTCGCTTAGACATCTAAATTTGATCGCAGTCTTTGGCGCAGGCGGCGATAGAGATAGGACAAAGCGCCCTAAAATGGGAGCGATAGCCCAAAAATACGCAAGAATTTGCATCGTCACAAGTGATAATCCAAGAAGTGAAGAGCCAGAGAGTATAATAGACGAAATTTGCGCTGGCATGAGCCAAAATGAAAATTTGATACGAAATGCCAACCGCAAAGAGGCGATCGCACTAGCCATTAGCAAGCTAGAGCCTGGCTGGGCGCTTGTCATACTTGGCAAAGGCGACGAGCCATATCAGGAGATAAAGGGCGTCAAGCACCCATTTAGCGACAAAGAAGTTGTAATTGAGCTTTTAAAGAGGTAAAAATGAATATAGAAATTTTAGCTAGTAAGATCCACAGAGCCGTCGTAACAGACGCAAATTTAAACTATGTTGGCTCGATCAGCATCGGCGAGGAGCTTATAAAGGCTGCAAATTTGATAGAAAATCAAAAGGTTGAAATTTTAGACGTAAATAACGGCGAGAGATTTGCCACCTACGTGATAAAGGGCAAAAAGGGTGAAATTTGCCTAAACGGTGCAGCTGCTAGAAAGGTCTGCGTTGGCGACGTGGTCATCATCGTGGCGTATGCTAGTATGAAATTTAAAAAGGCTAAGAAATTTAAGCCAACCATCGTGCACGTAAATAACAAAAACGAGATCATAAAGGAGTAGGCGATGTTTGAGGGATTTGACTTTTCAAAGATGGGGCAGATGCTTGAGGATGTGCAAAGACAAGCCAAGCAGATGGAAGAAGAGAGCAAAAATAAAGAATTTGGCGCAAAAAGCGGCGGCGGGCTAGTGAGCGTGAGAGCAAACGGCAGCGGCGAGATACTTGATATCAGCATAGATGATAGCTTGCTTGAAGATAAAGAGAGCATGCAAATTTTGCTAATAAGCGCCGTAAATGACGTGCTAAAGTCGGTTGAGGCCGATAAGAAAAACACCGCTTCAAGGATGCTTGGCGGTCTTGCTTCGATGGGGATAAAATGAGACTAAATTATAAATTTGCCCTTGCTTTTTTGCTATCAGCGCTTTGCCTAAATGCCGACCCTAGGCCTACGCAAGAGGACTTTAACGCCTGCTTTGAAAAGAACAAAAACTCGATCGTCTCGGTAAATAAACACTTTGGCGTGGCTATCACTAAAAATTTGATCGCAGTGCCAAAAAGCGAGGGAGCTCCGCTTGGTGAATATGTCAAATTTGACCCATATTTGCAGCTCTTTTTGGTCCGCTCTAGCAAGGAGCTAAGCCCTGTCGTGATGGCTGATGAGACTAATGAAGAGCGCATCAAAAAGAGCACTTGGGTTGGAATTTTAAACGATTCAAACAACACCGTCATGGGTCACATCAAGTCTTTAGGGCAAAATTTAGGCGACTTTGACACGCTAAGCTTCGAGTATAACGCGACTGGCGAGATAAACACGCCTTGCTGCAAGATGATAGGCATAGCTGTTGGAGCTGATAAATTTATACCAAATCGCTATCTGAAGCACTTTGTATCTTACGATGACGTCTATTACGGCGATATCGGCGTGAAATTCTTACAAAAAGAGGATAAATTTTTTGTGGGTCTTGTTGATCCACTGGGCCGCGGCAAGATGATGATGGTTGATGATGAGCTTGTTAGTATAAATGGCATCAAGCCAAAGAGCCTAAGAGAGCTAAATGAGATGGTGCTTTTTGCTCCAAAGGGCGCAAAACTGGACATCATTGTAAAGCGTGATAGGCAAGAGCTACTCTTTCAAGTCCCAGTAAGCGGGGATGTGAAATTTAACCAAAGCCTAGACATTGACGCCCCTTCAAGCCTTGATCTGCCAAATTTAAATGTCATGCCAAAGTCGCCTGAGAGCTTGCTAGATGATAAAGTTTTGGTGGATTATGGTATCACGGTTGATAAAAATTTAGTCGTTACTAAGGTCGAGCCAAAGTCAAATGCCGACATCTTTGGCATCAAGATCGGCGATAAAATTTTAGGCTACAACAAAGAGAGTGTGAATAGCCGCGAGGAGCTTTTAGAAAAGATCAGCGATCTGCAAAATTTCGTGCTTTTGTTTAGCAGAAATGACTTTCAGTTCTTTGCAAGAGTGCCAAAATGAGCCTGCTTGAGGACTTCATAAAATTTCTAAATGCAAATTTGCCAAAGGCGCCTAGCTTTCATCCTTACTACGAGGAGGCGCTTGGCGTTATGCTAAAGGCTGGAGGCAAGCACTTTAGGGCGCTTTTGCTTCTTGGCGTGGTCGAAAATGTCGATAAAAGCCTCACGCAAAAGGCGATGAGAGTGGCTTTGGGGCTTGAGATGATGCACACATACTCGCTCATCCACGATGATCTGCCGTCTATGGATAACGCAAGCCTAAGGCGCGGCACACCAACGCTTCATGTAACATACGACGAGACGACTGCTATACTTGCAGGAGATGCGCTAAATACGCATGCTTTTTATGAAATTTCACGCGCTAACTTGCCAGCCGACACACGTATAAAATGCGTTGAAATTTTAAGCGAAAATGCTGGCGTTAGCGGCATGGTGCTAGGTCAGGCGCTTGATTGTTTTTTTGAAAATACAAACAAAGAGGACATCAAAAGAGCAAAGGCTAAATTTGGCCTCTCTGGCAAGATGCTAAGCCTTGATGAGCTAGTCTTTTTACACATCCATAAAACCGCAAAGCTCATCGCTGCAAGCCTAAAAATGGGCGCTGTGATAGTAAATTTAGACGAAACAGAGTGCGAGAAAATTTATGATATCGGACTAAAGCTCGGGCTTGCTTTTCAGATACAAGATGATATCATCGATCTTACAAGCGACGAAGCGGCCGCTGGAAAGCCCGTGCATAACGACCTAGCTAAAAACTCATTTACAAATTTACTTGGTCTATCTGGTGCAAAAAAGAAAAAAGATGAGCTTATTTGCGAGATAGAAGAGGCACTAAAACAGATAGATGCAAATATTGCAAAGATGATCTTAGAGCTTACAGACAAGCACCTAAGATAGTGCGTAAATTTCGTAAATTTATATCACTTTTTAGACATTTTGGGTAAAAACGCAAGGCAAGTTTTAATCACTTTTTTGTATAATCTGACGCAATAAAAGGAGATCATATGCTAAAAAAACAAGCCGATACTATAAGATTTTTGTGCGCTGATATGGTGCAAAACGCTAACAGCGGACACCCAGGTGCTCCTATGGGCCTAGCCGATATCATGGTGGTTTTAAGTAATTTTTTAAAACACAATCCAAAAAATCCAAAATGGCTAAACAGAGATAGGCTCGTTTTTAGCGGTGGTCACGCATCAAGCTTGGTTTATAGCTTCTTGCATCTAAGCGGCTACGATCTAAGCCTAGATGAGCTTAAGAAATTTCGCCAACTTGGCTCAAACACCCCAGGACACCCAGAAATTCATACTCCAGGCGTTGAGATGGCTACTGGTCCACTCGGTCAAGGCGTAGCAAATGCAGTTGGTCTAGCCATGGCAGAAAAATACGCTGCAAACGTGCTAAATGAGCCAGATAATAAAATAATCGATCATAAAATTTACTGCCTTTGCGGCGACGGCGACCTAGAAGAGGGCATAAGCTACGAGGCATGTTCAATCGCAGGAAATTTAAGACTAGACAACCTTGTGCTAATCTACGACTCAAACAACATCACGATCGAGGGCGACACAGCGATAGCATTTAGCGAGGACGTCAAGGCAAGATTTGAGGCGCAGGGCTGGGAGGTCGCACGCATCGACGGACACGACTACAACCAGATCGAATTTGCTCTTGAGCAAGCAAGCGAGAAAGAGTCGCCATATCTCATCATCGCAAATACACACATAGCACGTGGCGCAATGGAGCTTGAGGGCAGCCACCACAGCCACGGCGCACCACTTGGCGAGGAGATCATCAAAAAGGCAAAGGCTGCAGCGGGCTTTGACCCTGAGAAGAAATTTGCTATCGACGAGGACGTGCTTTTAAGATTTAGAGGTGCGGTAGAAAAGGGCGATCTTGAAGAGGCTATGTGGAACAAAAAGGTTGAGGCATTAAGCATTGAAGGCAAAAATTTACTAAATTCCCTTCTTAATCCAGACTTTAGCAAGATCGAATTTCCAGACTTTAGCGACAAAAAGCTAGCCACAAGAGATACAAACCACGTTATCTTAAATGAGATAGCAAAAAAACTTCCTGGCTTTATCGGCGGTAGTGCAGATCTTGCTCCTTCAAACAAGACCGAGCTAAAGGGCATGGGCGACTTCCCAAACGGCAAAAACATCCACTACGGCATCAGAGAGCATGCCATGGCAGCTATCAACAATGGCATCGCCAGATACGGTCTTTTCTTGCCATTTTCTGCGACATTTTTCATCTTCAGCGACTATCTAAAGCCAAGTGCGAGGATAGCAGCGCTAATGGGCATCAAGCACTTTTTTGTCTTCACGCACGATAGCATCGGCGTTGGCGAAGATGGTCCGACACACCAGCCTATCGAGCAGCTTAGCACATTTAGAGCTATGCCAAATTTCTACACTTTCCGCCCAGCTGATGGCAACGAAAACGCAGCTAGCTGGCATGCGGCGCTAAATTTAAACGCTCCAAGTGCATTTGTGCTTAGTCGCCAAGGGCTTGAGCCACTTGCAAAAGGCGAATTTGGCGAGGTCAGCAACGGCGCGTATCTGCTAAGCTCGGCAAAAGACGCGAAGATAACATTTATAGCAAGCGGCAGCGAAGTCTCACTCTGCGTAAAAGCAGCTGCAATTCTAGCTGAGCAAGGTATCGGCGCAAATATCGTATCAGCGCCTTGTTTTGACCTGCTTTGCGAGCAGCCAGCTGAGTATGTGGCTAGAATTTTAGATAAAAACACAACGATAATCGCAGTTGAGGCCGCAACTGGCTATGAGTGGTATAAATTTGCCGACGCAGTTTATGGTATGAACAGCTTTGGTGCCAGCGGCAAGGCGAACGAGCTATTTGATCACTTCGGATTTACTCCGCAAAAGCTTGCAAATTTTGTTAGCGAACTTATATAAAATTTAACTTTGGGGAGTAAAATCCCCAACTGCAATCTACAATCAAAAAAGGCATTTTATGGAAATTTCTCATGTTATCGTTTTGGCCTTGGTGCAAGGCATAAGCGAGTTTTTGCCGATATCAAGCTCGGCTCATCTCATCTTGGTGCCAAAGCTACTTGGCTGGCCAGATCAAGGGCTTGCCTTTGACGTGGCAGTGCATGTCGGTACGCTAAGCGCGATACTTTTTTATTTTAAAGATACGATTTTTAAGCTACTTCGCGACTTTTTTGCCTCGATCGCGCAACGAAAGATGGTGGGCGATAGCCTGCTTGTCTGGTGCGTTGGATTTGCCACTATTCCAGTGGGGATATTTGGACTACTTTTTAACCATGCGATCGAAGAGTACGCAAGAAGTGGCGTTGTGATCGCTGTTACTACGATCATCTTTGGCATCGCACTTTACTTTGCTGATCTTCGCTCGACAAACAAGAGTGAATACGAAATGACCATAAAATTTGCTCTTATCATCGGTTTAGCGCAGGCTGTGGCGCTCATCCCTGGCGTCTCAAGATCAGGTATAACGATGACAGCAGCCTTATTTTTAGGATTTAGCCACAAAGGCAGTGCAAATTTCTCATTTTTGCTTTCGATCCCAGTCATCATCCTAGCTGGCGGACTTGAGAGCATCAAGCTTATAAAAGATCCAAACGCCTTGCCTTGGAGTGACATCGCTCTTGGCGTTATCATAAGTGCAGTTAGTGCTTATATTTGCGTGAAGCTATTTATGGGGATCATCTCAAGGATCAGGATGCTACCTTTTGTCATCTACCGCTTGATCTTGGGTGCGTTTTTGCTCTATCTATTTTTATAAATTTAAGTTGTAAAATGGCTAGGCTAAGACCTAGCCAAAATGATAAATTTGCCAAAAAGCTTGGCAAATTTACTCCTCTTTTTTATCTTTTTTTATGACGTTTAAAAAGTCTTTTGCGGCTTGATAGGCTCTATCGCCAAATTTCTTAGCTTCTGTTTTTATATCCATTTGTTTGATATCTTCAAGCTTGTCGTTCGCCTTTTTCTCAAACTCCGCGATATCTTGCTTGAGGCCTTCAAGCTTGTCATTGGCGTCAAAATTTAGCTTTAGCTTTTTGCTCTTGTCATTTAGCTCTTGCTTTAGAGCTTCAAATTTATTATTTGCCTCGCTCATAAGCTTAGCAACGCCGTTTGACTTTAGCTCTTCAAGCCTTGAGCTGATCTGCTCTATCGCTTGATCACTTATGCGTTTAAATTTTGCTAGATTTGTGTCAAGCTCGCTATTTATCACGCTTTCGATCTCGCTTTTAGCTACGCCATCAAATTCGTTTTCAAGCTCTTTAAGAAGCGCTATAAACTCTTCATCTACGTTCTTTAAATTTAAAAGCTGTGAGTTTAGCCTTAGCTCGTCTGGAGCAAATTTAGCCTCATCTTTTAGCTTTTCAATAGCTCTTAAAATGCCATCTCTCGTGCCATTTATCGCGCCTTTTATGAGCTCTTTTGCAAAGATGTGCCCCTCATTTGCTAAATTCCCAGCTGCACTGATGATATTTTTTGAAATTTCAAACATTCGCTCTTTGCTAAACTCCCCACCTCTTATCGCAGAATAGGTCATATTTTTAGCTATCGCGCCAGCGGTCTCTTCTACGTCCTTTGCGCCCTCAAGCGTCGTTAAAAATGCGATTTGAGCGCTCTCTTTTAAGATGCCAAGCATTCTCGTTTCTCTAATGATCGCATTGTTTAAAAGCTCTAAAATTTCCTCTTTTTCACCAAAATTTCTATCTTTTACGACCTCTTCAGCCGCTTCAAATGAAATTTTTAGCCTATTTTTTATCTCTTCACGCTTTGCCTCGATGGCTCTATTTATCTCATCTCTTTTATCAAATAGCTCATAAAGCTCCTTCTCTTCGCCGCTAACTAGAGCTTGATTTATCCCTTCCATCGCGCTTTTTAGATTTTTGGCATTTATGAGGCTCTCTTTGTCCATCTTGTTGTAAAGCTCATTCATCTTTTGCTTCAAAAGATCAGGCAGTGCGTTTTCATCTTTGTCTGAGACGTCCTTAAAAAAGTCGTTGCAAAGAGCCTTTATGCTAGTTAGTAGCCCTTCGCTATCTTTATAATCACGTAAATTTTGCTCAAGTTTATCCATATTTTTACCTTATAAAACGTATTTTGCCTCGTGTTTTAGGGCTGAAAATATCTCCAGTCTCTCTTCTTCGCTTAAAACTAGCACGGCTAGATCGTAGCTCGCGTACTTTTTATCCTTGCTAAATTTAGAAAAAACTAGCTTAAATTCCCTATCTTTTACTATATCTTTCACCTTTGCCTCTGCCTCATCACTCGCATCAAAGATCACTTTGTACTCCCAGTGTGTTGGGTAGTCGATCTTTGGTTTTTTATTATTTAGATCGCATATACTCGCCACTTTTGCCTCCTTTTTTGCTCTCTAGTACGATGTTTCCGATCTCCATACCTTTATCTATGGCTTTTACCATATCATAAATAGTAAGAAGCCCCACACTTACGCCTGTTAGCGCTTCCATCTCGACGCCTGTTTTGCCCTCTATCTTTACGCTTACAAAAAGCTTAAAAGCGCAAATTTCAGGCAGCTCCTCGATGTCACAATCCACGCCCAAAATGGCCAGTGGATGGCACATAGGTATTAGCTCGCTTGTCTTTTTAGCGCCCATTATCGCAGCGACAACGGCTGTTTGGATGACTGGTCCTTTTTTGCCTGTGTTTTCTTTGATCGCCTTAAAAGCATCTTTGCTCATTTTGATGATCCCACTAGCAGTTGCTACTCTTTTAGTTGGATCTTTTGGGCTTACATCGACCATCTTTGGACGGTCTTTTTCATCTAAATGTGTTAGCATTATCTCTCCTTTTTTTGGTGGATTATAGCCTATTTAAACAAATTTAAGTTATCAGAGAATTTAAGCAAAAAATATCAAAAATCTAAAATTTAAGCTTTGCTCAAAACGCAAGAGAAATTTTTCATTTCTTAATATAATTATATAATTTAAATAATTTTTTTAAAGAAATATTTATAATTTAAATTTTAATGCAAAAAAAGCCTAAAATACGAATTTTCATAGATAATAAATTTTATCAAAAATATATTTCTATCCATTAAATTCCAAAGTCTATTTATTGTAAATAGCAAAATTTAAAAAAAATTATTGATATTTTTCTTTAAAAGCTTAAGAAAACAAATTAACTTCTAATTTGCTTTTAAGATATGAATATGTATATTTTTGTTAATTTTAAATTTACGATGAAAGCAACCTAGATAATGAAATTTCTGCTATGTCTTAGCTTGTCTTTGATAGCGCTTTTTGCTGAAGATAAAGGCTGCTTAGTTGATGAAAATAGTCAAAACATCATCTTTGTAAAAGATGGCGAGACAAAAAGCCTAGGATTAAAGGAGAAAATTTACAAAGATCAAAGATGTGCTTTCGATGAGAGCTCTTTTTACGTTGCAAATTTAAACAACGAGATCGTAAAGGTAGCTAGCGAGAAGGAATTTTTATTTGCACTGCCAAATGTTGGCTGTAAGGTTTCAAATATCTTGCTAGATAAAGAGAAAATTTACGTCGCTTGCGATATGGCAAATGTTGTAACGATCGCTATTTTTGACAAGAGTTCTAAAAAATTTATATCAAAAAATTTTAACAATGTTTATAAAATTTCTAGCTTTTTACCGCTTGGCGAGGGAGTGTTTTTTACCAGCTTTAATGGCAAGGCGTTTTTGCTTGATAGCAAGCTTAACGCAAAAGAGCAAAAAAGCGTTGGCTTTGCGCCAGTGAGCGCTTGTAAATTTAGCGATGATGAAATTTTCATAGGCTTTAAAAATGGAGAAATTTTAGATCTTAAAAGTGGAGCTAAAAAGCAAGTTTTAAGATCTAAAATTTCAGCTCTTGCTTGCGCAGGAGATGATGTTTTAGTGGCTAGCGAGGACGGAGCGATCTATAAATTTGACAAAAACTTTAAGCTAAAGGGCAAAAAAGAGCTTTTTAGTGGCGAGATAAAAGAAATTTTTATAGATAAAAACGTGCTTGTTGGCGTGGATCTAGGCAATAAGACAAAGAGTTTAGAGATAAATTCATTTTAAAAAGGAGAGTAAATGCAAAAGTTATTTTGTGTCGCAAGTGCTGCACTGCTTGGGCTATCTTTAACTGCTGCTTGTGCTGCTAGTAGTGACCTTGAAAAAGTCATGAAAGAGCGCGGGCTAAGCGAAAAAGATGTCCTTGCAGCTGCTAAGACTTACCAGCCAAGCGGTAAAAAAGATGATTTCATCGTCTTTTCATCTGGCGGGCAGAGTGGTCAAGTGCTAGTTTATGGCGTTCCGTCGATGAGAATTTACAAATACATCGGCGTTTTCACCCCAGAGCCTTGGCAAGGATATGGCTATGACGATGAGTCAAAAGCTGTCTTAAAACAAGGTGCTATCAGGGGCAAAGAGATAACTTGGGGCGATACGCACCACCCAAATTTCACTGAGAAAAATGGTGAGTATGTTGGTGATTATCTATTTATCAACGATAAGGCAAACCCAAGGATTGCTGTTATAAATTTAAAAGACTTTGAGACAACTCAAATGGTCGTAAACCCTATCATGAAGAGTGAGCACGGCGGTAGCTTCATCACTCCAAACAGCGAGTACGTCATCGAAGCTAGCCAGTACGCAGCTCCACTTGATGATAACTATCACTCAATGGACGACTACGAAGCTGTCTATAGAGGCGCTGTGACATTTTGGAAATTTGACTATCCAAAAGGCAAGATCGACGAGAAAGCATCTTTCTCACTTGAGCTTCCTCCATACTGGCAAGACCTAAGCGACGCTGGTAAGGGCGAGAGCTACGGCTGGGGCTTTACAAACTCAATAAATAGCGAGATGTATACAGGTGGTATCGAAAAAGGTCTTCCTCCATTTGAGGCAGGTGCTAGTAGAAATGACACTGACTTCTTACATGTTTATAACTGGCAAATTTTAGAAAAACTTGCGCAGGATAAGAAAAACTACAAAGTTGTAAATGGTCACAGAGTGATCACGATAGAAGCTGCTGTAAAAGCTGGAGCACTATTTTTGATCCCAGAGTCAAAGAGCCCACACGGTTGTGACGTAACACCAGATGGCAGATATATCATCGTTGGTGGTAAGCTTGATACTCACGCATCAGTTTATGACTTTAAAAAGATCAAAGAACTAATCGACAAAAAAGAGTACGCTGGCACTGACCCATACGGCATACCTATCTTAGATAGAGAAAAGTCAATGCACGGACAAGTCGAACTTGGCCTTGGACCACTGCATACATCATTTGACTCACAAGATGGCGTACTTTATACTTCACTTTACGTTGATAGTCAAATCGTAAAATGGGACTATAAAAATTTAAAAGTGCTTGATAAGATAAATGTTCACTACAATATCGGCCACCTTGATACAATGGAGGGCAAATCAGCAAAGCCAGTTGGCAAATATGCAATCGCACTTGATAAACTTTCAATCGATCGCTTCAACCCAGTTGGTCCTTTGCACCCACAAAACCACCAGTTAATAGACATCAATGGTCCAAAAATGGAGCTAATCTATGATATGCCTATTCCACTTGGTGAGCCACACGACGTTGTCTCAATAGCTGCTAGCAAGCTAACTCCAGCTCTTACTTACAACATGGGTACAAACTCAAGAACAGGCGAGGCTAGCCCATACGCAACTCTAGCTGGTCAAGAAAGAGTTGAGAGAAACGGCAAAAACGTAACTGTCTATGCGACAATGATCAGAAGCCACATCAACCCAGAGCACATCGAGGTAAATAAAGGCGATAATGTAACAATTCACCTAACAAACCTAGAGCGCGCGCAAGATGAGACTCACGGCTTTGGCATCGACCTTTACAACATCCACGCTTCACTTGAGCCTGGCAAAACTGCTTCAGTAAATTTCGTAGCTGATATGGAAGGCGTCTTCCCATACTACTGCACCGAGTTTTGTTCAGCACTTCACCTAGAGATGATGGGTTACTTACTTGTTAAAGATCCAAATAAAAAATATGAATCTGCAAAAAATAGCAAGCTAAAAACTCTAAGCCCAGAGGCTCTAAAAGCTGAGTACGACAAAGTAATCGCAACTAACAAAGCAACTGATGATGTTATCCAAGAGGTTGTTAAATACCTAAAAGAGAAACATTATGAGAAATATCCAAAAGTAAAAGCTTTGGTTGATGACGCACTTGATCAATACGGCCACATCAAAGAGGTAAAAGCTAAAGCTGACGAAGCTTACAAAAAAGGCGACGTAAATGGCGCTATCCTTTGGGAGTACCAAGTATGGCAATACATGGTAAAAACTGCTGACGTTGGTCTAAGAGCTAAAAACAACCTAGCTAAAGAGATCGCAACTCCGATGAGCCCAGCTGCTGCAAAAGGCGAAGAGGCTTATCTAAAAGGCGGATGTAATGGCTGCCACGTTATCGGTCAAGTAAGCTCAGGCCCAGACCTAACTGGTGTCTTGCTAAGACATGAAAACGGCGAAAAATGGGTAGCAGACTTCATAAAAGACCCTGCTAAATTCTATAACGATGACTACGTTAAAGCGATGATTGACTTCTTTAAACTTAGAATGCCAAATCAGCACATGAGTGACGAAGAGATCAAAAATATCATCCAGTATCTAAAATGGATAGACGAAAACGCAGGTATGTAGTTTTAAGGGGCATTTTTGCCCCTTTTAAATTTTAAAATTTAACTTTTGCTAGGCTAAATTTTAAAATTTAAAGGAGAGATTATGAGTAAATATAAAATTTATACCATTGTTGCACTTATCATCATGAGCGTTTGTTTTACTCTACCAGTTCTTGGCTGGCACGGAGCAAAAGAGCGTATAGCTAACGGCGACGAGCTACCATCTTATAGTTACACTATCTACGATCTTTATAGCTCATTTCAGTATAAAAACCACCTTTTGCCAAAAGAGGTGGCAAGTGATCTCCATAAGATGATCGAACAAAAAGCAGAGATCGGCACGCCATCTCTTCCTATCTGGTATGTATCTCTTGAAGCGCCAAACTATCCAAAGGCAGCCTTTCCAGATGGCATCCCAGTATATTTTCACGTAGATGGATATAGTGGCGACGTGCATGAGATGAACACGATAAACCACTACATCGGCATGTATCCTATGGAGCATGGCGGCAATATCGAGCGAGCGATCGCACCTTATTATCTACTTATCGCCACACTTTGCATGCTTGCATTTTTATACTATGACGGTAAATTTAACTCGCTTCTCATGGTGCCAACCATCATCGCACCTGTGCTATTTATGAGTGCATTTGTGGGCTGGCTATATTGGTATGGACACAACATGCAAGAGTGGGGCGCCTTTAAGATCAAGCCATTTATGCCAACCGTTTTAGGCGATGGTAGTGTGGCGCACTTTACAACGCACTCATACCCAACTATCGGCTTTTGGGTGATGATGGTGATGAGCGTGCTTTGCATACTTGCGGTATTTTCAAAGAAAAAAGAGCTAAATGCGTAAATTTTCTAAATTTGCCCTTGTCTTTTTGCCACTTTTTGGCTTTGCAAACGTCCTTCAAGATGCGATAAATAACGCAAGTCCTGGTGACGTGATAAAGCTAGGCGACGCCGTTTATGAAGGGGGCATAACGATAAATAAGCCCCTTACTATCATCGGCGAGGGCAAAAATGCCCATATAAAAGGCGACGGCAAGGGCAGTGTTATAAAGATCATCGCTTCAAACGTGACACTTAAAAATTTAAAGATAAGTGGCAGTGGCAACGACCTTGGCGAGCTTGATGCTGGCATAGGCTGTGACAAGGCAAATAACGTTGAAATTTCTAAAAATGACATAAGCGACGTGCTTTTTGGGATTGACTTTAAAGAGTGCAGCAGCTCAAAGATCACTGAAAACAACATCACCTCAAAAAAGGGCGCTAGCCTTGGCTTTAGAGGCGATGCGGTGAGACTTTGGTATAGTCATGAAAATTTGATCGAGCACAACAATATCCGTGACAGCCGTGACATGGTCGCATGGTACGCAAGCCACAATAAATTTCTAAGCAACAAAGCAGTTGGCAGCAGATACTCGCTTCACTTCATGTATGCTAATCAAAATTTAGTCGAAAATAACGAATTTATCGGCAACGCTGTTGGTATGTTTTTTATGTATTCGGCTGGCTCAAATATAAAAAACAATCTCGTTATGGATAGTGATGGCGCTTTTGGCATCGGCATCGGACTAAAGGACGTGTCTGACTTTACGATAGAAAACAACACACTTATCTATAATGCGCGTGGCATCTTGCTTGATAACTCGCCCTTTCAGCCAGGATCGACGATAAATTTTATAGGCAATAAAATTTTACACAACGTGGTTGGCGTCTATTTTCACGCTACGCAAGGCACAAGCATCTTTGAAAACAACGACTTTATCGGCAATATGGATATCGTCGTAAATGACACTCCAGGCGAAAAGATGCTTTTAAATAGGTGGAGCAAGAATTATTATGATGAGTATGAGAGTTTTGACAGAGATAAAGATGGCTACGGAGACACGCCATTTTTGCATCTCTCATATATCGATCAGCTTTGGCAATACTATCCAAATTTGCAGTTTTTCTACGGCTCAAGCGTCTTTAGTGTCTTAAATTTCTTAGCCAAACTCGCTCCATTTTCTGAGCCGATAAAGCTACTTGAAGATAATTCACCTAGGATAAAACCGCTTGATGTTTCAAATTTCAACGCTTTAAAGGCGAAACGTGGATAGAAGAAATTTTATGATAATTGGCTCAGCCGCAGCAGTGGCTGGATATGCCATAGGCAAGTTTTTGCCAAAAAGTAGTGGCGATAAACTCTATCTTAGACCACCAGGTGCTGTTGATGACTTTGATGATCTTTGCGTAAAATGCGGTCAGTGCGTGCAAGTCTGCCCTTATCACAGCATAAATTTGCTTGATATAGAAGATGGCTACTCAAGTGGCTCAGCTCACATCGACGCCAAAGAGCGAGGCTGCTACTTGTGCGACCTTTTCCCATGTGTGCTAGCCTGTCCAAGCGGTGCGCTTGATCACGCCACAAAGGTCGTGGGCGATGTCAAAATGGGCGTTGCAGTTTTAAGTGACACGGCGGCCTGTTTGAGCGTGAAAAGAGAAAATTTAAGCGAAACTGGCGTTAAACATCTGCTTGATCGCAAAGCTTATAACGACAGAGAAGAGGCGCTAAAAGATAAGATAAAAGGCAAGATCGGTCAAATTTGCGATCTTTGCGTCACGCTTTGTCCAGTTGGCGATAGCGCGATAGCAATGAGCGAGGCAAATTTACCACTTATAAAAAATGGCTGCGTGGGTTGTGGCGTTTGTGCTGAGGTCTGCCCAGCAAAGATCATAAATATCGCCCCAAAGATGAGCTATGATGAAATTTACAAGGAGAAAAAATGAGAGCAATAATACCTTTAATAGCTGCTGCGTTGCTATTTGTCGGCTGTGAAAAGAGTGAGGACAAAGCGCAAGAGGCTGCTAGTGAGCAAGGCGCAAAAGTAGCGACAAGTGCTAGCATAAAGGTCGAAAAAAATGAAAACAACGAGAGCACAAATAAGCAAAATGAATTTATAAAATACGACATGCACGGCGAAAAAAGCGTTAAATTTGGACTTGAAGATAACAACGTAAGCCGCCAGATCGGAGCGCTAGCCATGGTAAAAAGCCCGCTTCAAAGTATAAATTTAAGGCTTATAAAGGGCAGACTTAGCAAGGACTTCATCACAAAGTGCTCAGCCTGCCACGATGACTACGCAAATGGCATCATCGGACCATCTCTTCTAACAAAGAGTGAGGATGAAATTTATAAGATGATAAACGCTTATAAAAACAAAGAGAAGGTAAATGTGCTGATGCGTGATCTTGTTAAAAAGATGGATGAGAGTGAGATTAGAAATTTAGCCAAAGAGATAAGCGATTTTAATGCGCAGTTTAGGAGCAAACAATGAAAATCGGAAAAATCATAACGATCATTTTAGCGGTGCTGATATGTGGCATCATGGTGTTTATGCTAAGCCAAACTCCGCCTAAAAAGGAGAAAGCAGAAGCTAGCGTTCAGCCAAAAGTGGAGCAAAATTTCACAAAGCAGCAGTCAAAGTCTAGCGAGGAATTTGCCAGCGAAGATGAGCTAAAAAAGGTAAAAGAGCTAAGCCTAAGCGTGGCTAAGACGCAAAATGAGGGCGTTAGCAGGCAATACCTAACCTCTTGCGCACCATGTCACGGCGCAAATGGTAAGGGTGTCGTAGCGCCTAATATCACTCATCTAAGCAAAGAGGATCTGCTAAAAAAACTAGCTGATTATAAGGCTGGCAAGGTGCAAAACACGCTTATGAAGGGGCTTCTTACAAACGTTAGTGATAGCGAGCTAAACAGCCTTGCTGATGAAATTTCTAAATTTAAAAAGTAAAAATGGATAAATATAACGTTCGTGCGACCGTTAGAAACGTAAGCTTTCTAAGCACGCTAATAACGACTACAAAAGATGGCAAAAAGCGCCCAAGCATACGTTTTTGGCGCATTTTTACTATCGTGCTAGTTCATCTTTTATTTGTCCTCTCTTACAGGGTCGATGTGCAAATTTTAGAGGGTGACATCAGCGCCTCAAGGATACTTGGCTTTCACCTAGCAGATGCATTTATGAGCTTGCAAGTCTTTTTGGCAACGCATGAAATTCATATAAATTTACTAATTGGCTCGCTTAGTATCCTAGCCTTTTACATCATTTTTGGTGGCAGGGGCTTTTGCTCGTGGGTTTGCCCGTATTCACTTATAAGTGAGATAGCCGAAAAGATCCATGAAAATTTACGCGCCAAAAAGATAGTAAAACCACGAGTTTTTGACACAAAGTGGCGATACGCTTTTACCATTTTGTTTTTGGCTCTTAGCTTTGCTAGCTCAAGCCTTGTCTTTGAAATTTTTAACGTCGTTGGGATATTTTCAAGATTTATCATCTATGGCTACTTTCACGCTATCTGGCTTGTTGTAGCTATGCTCGTGGTTGAGATTTTCTTCTCACGCAGGGCTTGGTGCAGATATGTCTGCCCTGTTGGAGCGACCTATTCTCTACTAGCAAAGCCAAATGCGATAAAGGTCAGCTGGGATAAAGAAAAGTGCGATCACTGCTTGGTTTGCACCGATGTTTGCCTAGTGCCACACGTGCTTTTTATGACAAAAAAGGGCGCAAAAACTGATGATAGTAAAAAGCTCTTTAGGATAGCAGGCGCTGACTGCACGCTTTGTGGCAGGTGTATCGACGTTTGCCACCAAGATGCGCTTAAATTTGACAACGGCTTTAAGAAACTCATATAAGGAAATTTTTTGATAGATATAAAAGAAGTAACGAAAATTTTTGGCTCGCAAAAGATACTTGATAGCGTCAGTCTAAATGTAAAAGCTGGCGAAAAGATAGCGATACTTGGGCAAAATGGAGCTGGCAAAAGCTCGCTCATGCGTATCATCTTGGGCGAGTTTGTGCCAAATAGCGGAAGTGTCGCGATAAATGGCGTAAATACCCTAAAAGATAGAAAAGAGGCGCTAAAGTTTATCTCGTTTGTGCCACAAACCCCGCCACCACTTAAATTTAGCCTGCGTGAGCTTTGCGAGTTTGTCTGCAAAAGCTCAAATGTCAAATTTGAAGAGATAGAGAAATTTAGCAAGCTTTTAGAGCTTGACCTGCATGCAAATTTAAATAAGTCGTTTTACAAACTATCTGGCGGTATGAAGCAAAAGATGCTAATAGCCATCGCATTTGCCAAAGATAGTGAAATCTTGATGTTTGACGAACCAACGGCAAATTTAGATGTAAAAGCAAGAGAGTCTTTTAAAAATTTGCTCGATAACTTCACGCAAAAAAAGACGCTAGTTTTCATCTCGCACCGCATAGATGAGATCGCTCATCTGCTTGATAGGTGCGTCTATATGGACCTTGGCAAGATCATCAAAGAAGAAAATTTAAGGAGCAAGAGTGAATAACCTTTTTTTAATAGCAAAACTAGACGTCAAAGAGTCGTTTCGCTCGAGGTGGTTTGCGATCTATGCGCTTCTTTTTTCTGCTTTGATGATAGGATTTTTATTTAGCGGAGTGACCGACTCGCGCGTGCTAGGCTTTTCTGGGCTAACAAGGGCGCTACTTTTGTTTATACAAATTTGCGTCATCATCGTGCCGATATTTATCCTCATTTCAACCGTTAGAAGCATAAATCAAGACAGGGACACAAACCTGCTTGAGTACGTGCTAAGCTTCCCGCTAAGCCTTAAAGAGTACTATTTTGGCAAGGCGCTTGGGCGGACATTTGTCGTTTTTGTGCCACTTTTGTTCTCTCTTTTGCTTTGCGTGGTGGTTGGCTTTATAAAGGGCGTGTCGATACCTTGGGGCGTGCTGGTGCTTTACTTTGGCCTGCTTTTTAGCCTAAGTATCGTCTTTTTGTCGCTTGGCTTTTTCATCTCAAGCCTTATTAAAAACCAAGAGACAGGGCAGGGCGTGGCGTTTTTGCTCTGGCTTATCATGCTAGCTTTTATCGACCTAGCGCTCATTGGACTGCTTATGCGAAGCTCTGTCGATGAGTACGTCATCTACTCTATCGCGATGTTAAATCCGATCGAGCTTTTTAGGATAGCAGCGCTTAGCCTTTTTGATCCAAATTTAGCAGTCATCGGCACTGCGTCTTACTTTATCTTAGGCACATTTTCAAAAGCGACCTTCGTAGCTTACGCGATCATCTACCCTTTAGTACTTGGCGCGATCTTGCTAGTTTGCGGCTATTTGGGCTTTAGCAAGAGAGATCTTGTTTGATTGTTTTTTGTTAAATAAGAGTTGGCTTTAAATTTAGACGGGGCTTGTATTATTCCACTTGTCCAACAAGAAACCTCCTTTTTGTAATGACCCCCTTTCCCCCAAAGGGGGTTTATCTCTCTCAAGGAAATTTATGAAAAAATCCATTTTATTTTTAGCCTTTGCCGTTTTATCTCTAAGTGCAAACTGGGATGAAAACATGCAAAACTGCATCAACAAAAGTGACGCAAAAGCTTGCGAGAGCTTTACTAAAAAGCTTTCAAGCGAGTGTGAGAACAAAGACAAAACCTCTTGCTTTTTATATGCTGATATGCTAGGGCGAGGTCTTGGCGTTGAAAAAGATCTGGTTAGATCTTATGAGATATTTAAGTTGCTTTGCGAAAATGGCAGCAGTGAAGCTTGCTATGAGCTAGCTACAAAATATCTGCAAGGAAACGGCGTAGAGCAGAGCTTTGATCTATCTGCAAATGCCCTTGATAAGGCTTGCAAGATGGGTAGCAAACGAGCTTGCAACGTCCTAGAGCTTGTGCCTAAGAATTAGAATTTATAAATTTAATTAAGCTATTTTTGCAAATTTTAAAATTTGTCCGACACTTATTTAACTTGATAAAACAAATTTGCAAATTTTAAAACTTTACTCGCTCGCCTTAGCAGACTACTAAATTTAGGCTGCACTACGTTTAGCACTAAATTTAGAGCCGTGATATGCTCGCTCATAAATTTTAAAATTTGCCTGATGATAAAGCGCATGCAGTACGAAGCACTGAAGCATGCCACTTCTAACGTCGTAGGGGTTAGGGGATTGTTAATGGGGAAGGGAGCTCTTTTGCTTCGCAAGTTCGCAACTGCAAGCAGAACGTAATTCAAGCTCCCTTCTCCCTTAATGAAAGAACAGGAGTTATATGTCTGTTCGTTTTGCAAATTTTAAAATTTCATTCACCACTAAGAATTGACTACTAAAATTTGGCTTCGCTTACAGCTTAGCTCAAATTTTAGAGCCGAAATTATTCGTCCATAAAATTTTAAAATTTGATAGAACTTTTGAATAAAACACGTTTAGGCGTAATAAAAATAAAATTTAAAATGTTAATTTTACTTTTTATACAAAGCATATATTTTTATCTTTCTAAAAGAGAAATTTTTTCTAGTAAATGCCTAAATATCGTGATTTAATTTAGTATTACGCAGAATTTCTTTTTTATTAACTAAAAATTTCATTAAAATTTATATTTAAATAATAACATTGCATCGTCCTAAACGGACCCTCCTTTTTGTAGCGGTTAAGACTTTGCTTCCCCCTTTTCTGGCTTTTCCGCTTACACAAAGAGGAGTTGTTTTTTAATATACAAAGTCTTATTTCATACCCTTCATTTTTTGCATAGTAGTTGTATAATTTCAAAAAACTAAGGAATTTGCATTGCTAAAAGTTGAAGTGATATATAAATTTTGTATCGTCTGTGCTCTTGCCTGTGGGATCTGCCTGCTTGCATTTACTGGGCTAAATTTCGCCATGGGCGAGTATAATGAGTGGATGATGAGCGCGCACAAATTTGCAGGAGCTTTGATCGTTTGTGCTGTGATCTTGCACCTTTTTAACCGCAGAAGAAAGCTAGTAAAGCTCATAAATGAGATGATCGATGTCACCACGCACCGCAAAAATCCAACGATCTGCAACATGGACCGCATCATCGCCTCGCTTGAGCCACATAGCATCAGTGAAATTTCACGCATGCTTGGCTTTGATGAGGCCCTGTTTTGCAAGAGTTTGCGCGAAAATGATGTTAAATTTAATAGTCCCAGCCAGACTTTGCGTCAGATCGCGCGCATGAACGATGAGAAGATATTTTTCGTGCTCGTGCTCATCGTCGAGGCCAAATTTGGCAAGAGATTTTGCGGTGCGGTAAGTTGCAATGTCGGAAGAAAATTTTAGTGCTCGCTATGCGGCTGCCACCTCTGCTCCTCAAGGTCGATGTGATATAAAAACGTCCTAATGACCTCTTCGTCGATCTTTGGGTCTTTGTTTAGCTCACAAAGCGCCTTTCGCTGCTCATTTAGGATCTCAAAATAGGTCTACCTGACCTCGTCGCTGATCTCGAAATTTTCATTTGAAAGCTCAAAATTCCAAACTTCTTTGAGTTTCTGAAACAAGAAATTCTCCTCATTGCAAAATTTCTCGCTTTGAAATTTAAGCGAAGCCTCGGCAAGCGCCTTTTTGATCTTGATCCTTGCAAGCTCATTTGGCATATGGTCGTTAAAGTCTGGAAATTTCACACTTTTGATGAGCAGTGGCAAGCTTAAGCCCTGAACTACGAGCGTTAGCAAGATCACAACAAAGGTGATAAATAAGATGAGATCTCTATGCGGAAATGGCTCGCTACCAGCCATAGTAGGGATAGAAAGTGCTGCAGCCAGCGAGACTACGCCCCTCATGCCAGCCCAGCCGACGATAAATGGTGTGGCTTTGCCAGGGTTGCGATCGTCCGCCACGCTGATATAGCGCTTCATAAACATCGTGATATAAACAGCGCCATAAGATGCCATGAGGCGGATAACGACGAGCACTGCAGTGACCAAAACGCCGTAAAAGACTGCCTCAAAGAGCGAGACGCCGCTACGCTTTAGCCCTGCTAAAATTTCAGGCAGGTCAAGGCCGATCATGGTAAATGCAAGGCCGTTTAGTAAGAAAATAAAGTTGTTCCAAACTGGCATCGCGTGGATCCTTGTTGAAGCGGTAAAAATTTCATTTCTTTTAGTCGAGAGATAAAGTCCGCCACAAACCACTGCTAAAACGCCGCTAGCGCCAAGCTCCTCAGCCAAGATATACATGATATAAGGCGTCGTGATCGTCATTATCGTGTCGCTGTTTTCATCAGTCGGTAAAATTTTATGTAAAAAATATGCCGCAAGCGCCACCACAAGACCCGCTAAAACGCCACCGGCCACCATCCATAAAAAGGTCGTTGCGGCCTTGTACCAGACAAACTGCCCAGTCGTGACCGCAACTGCGGCGAAGCGAAAGATGATGAGCGAGGAGGCGTCATTTAAAAGGCTCTCACCCTCCAAAATAGCGCTGATCCTGCGCGGGGCTTTGACAAATTTAAGGATAGCTGCCGTGCTCACCGCGTCTGGTGGTGAGACGATAGCTCCTAGCATGAAGCCTAGGGCGAGCGAGAAGCCGGGGATCACTAAATTTGCTATCAAAGCAACCGCTGCTGCGCTTATAAAAACCACGATAAAGGCGAAACTGCCGATCGTACGGCGCCATTTAAAGAGCTCTTTTAGCGAGTTTGCCCACGCAGCCTCGTAAAGAAGTGGCGGTAAAAATATGATGAAAATAAGCTCGGGATCGATCTTGATGCTTGGTAAATTTGGCACAAAGCTAATGGCCAGCCCGCCAAGGACTAATAACACCGGATAGGCGATCTTTAGGCGGTTTGAGACCATCACTAAAGCGATGATGATAGCTAGCAGTGCAAAAAATAGCAGTAAATGTTCGATCATTTTTGTCCTTTAAATTTCTTTTTGTATCAGGGCAATAGAGTAAATTTTGTCAAATTTATGGCGGGCAGAGAGAGATTCGAACTCTCGGTGAGTTACCCCACACACGCGTTCCAGGCGTGCTCCTTAAACCGCTCGGACATCTACCCAAGAAGAAAGTGATTATATCTTCATTTGCTTAATGCTTGGCTTTTAGAGCTTTAGCCCCAAGATAACGACATCTTTGTATTCGCCATCCATTAGGCAAACACCCGGCAGTTCGCCCCATTTTTCAAAGCCAAATTTCAAAAATAGCTCAAGGCTTGCTTCGTTTTTGCTAAAGATTAGCGCGATGATATTTTTTAAATTTAGCTCTCTAGCTTCATTTAGACTGTGGGCTAAAAGCTGCTTGCCGATACCCTTTTTAAGAGCCTTTTTAGCGATATAGATGCTTATTTCTACGCTTATATCGTAAGCGATCTTGGGGTTAAAGTCACTTAGCGAGCAGTAGCCTAAAATTTCATCATTTTCTTTGTAGATAAAGATAGGGCGCGAGCCGCCGTGGGCATTAAACCAAGGCTCTCGCTCCTTTGTGCTAACTGGGCGCATATCCGCAGTTGCACTTCTTTCTAAGATGTATTCGTTATAAATTTGCGTGATTGCAGGAAGATCGCTCGGCTTTGCCCGTGAGATCAAGCCTAACCCCTTTTTGCCGCCTGATAGACTGGCTCAAGCTTTGCTGCGACCTCTTTTAGGTCTTTTATCCTGCTCTCGTTTGATGGGTGAGTGCTTAAAATTTCAGGTATTTTGCCAACATTCGTCTTGCTCATTTTAACCCAAACTTCGACCGCCTCTTTTGGATCGTATCCAGCTCTTGCCATTAGCTCAGTGCCGATGCGATCGGCCTCTGTCTCATGTGAGCGAGAAAATGGCATTGAGATGGTGTATTGCGTAGCTAAACCTAATGCACTTGCTCCAAGATTACCAAGTCCAGCAACAGTTGCTACTGTAAGGATGCCAATGCCTGTTAGCTGGTCAGTGCTAGCTTGCTCTCTGCCGTGCTCTCTAAGTGCGTGGGCGATCTCGTGACCCATAACCGCTGCTAATTGCGCATCTGTTAGATTTAATTTCTTAACAATACCACTATAAACAACGATCCTGCCACCTGGCATGCACCAAGCATTTAGCGTATCTTCGTTGATGACATTTACTTGCCACTTCCACTTTAGGGCGTCCTCTCTGAAAACACCAGTTTGAGCGATCAGTTTTCTTGCGATATCTTGAACCCTTTTTGTAAGGATCGGATCGACATTTAGCTCGCCCTTGCTTCTAGCGGCTGTTAGCGTCTTGACGTAAGCTTGAGCTGAGCTTTGCTCCATCGCTTCAGAAGATACTAGCATGAACTGCTTGCGATCTGCGCCCACGACGCCTGGCTTTGTGACGCTCGTGCAGCCGGTGATAAGCATGCTAGCTGTTAATAACGTAAGTAAAATTTTTTTCATTTTTATCCTTTTTGGATTAAAATTTGGCGTATTATAGCTTGTGTTGGATATGCATTGTTAAACGAGGGGTGAAATTTAAATTTTGCGATTTCAAAAATAGAAATTTACTACTTTTGCAAATTTTAAACTTTCACTCACCCCTAAGAATTAACTACTAAAATTACTCGAAATTTATCTGAATATAAACCGCATGCGGCATGATAGTGCCATTGCATGCACCTCTAACGTGCGAGGGGATTGGGGGATTTAAAAAGGGGGATAAGGGGATGGCTTCGTAATTCAAGTCCCCTTGTCACCCTTTTGAATAAAAAGAATTTACAAATTTTAAATTTTCATTCACTCGCAAGAATTGACTACAAAAATTTAGCTTCGCTTATAGCTTAGCTCAAATTTTAGAGCCGAAATCACTCGTTCATGAAATTTTAAAATTTACTTGATACCTATATGCCTGACAAAGCAAATTTGCAAAATTTAAATTTCACTCACTTGCTTAGTAGGCTACAAATTTCAGTTCTAGTTACTGCTTATCACTAAATTTAGTGTCTTTATATGTTTGTCTATAAATTTTAAAATTTTTTGGATGCTCTTGTACAAAAAAACGCCTTTTCACTATTCTAATTTTATTGTCCAAATTTATATTTTTCTCAAATTCTCTCAAACGCTTATTGACCGATCTTAGCTCCGTTATCGTCGTCCAGTTATCGATAAAGACGCTAAAACTCTCTCTAACCTGCGAGAAAGCGTTGCTAGCTTGGATCAAAACACCAAGCGTGATGACACCGCTAAATAGGCCATTTCCCATGATGATGTAAGGCACGATGACTAAAATTTGCGAAAACGAGATGAGCCAAAGGTTGAAGTAGCCGTAGTGCAAAAATAGCTTGTAGTAGTTTAGCTTGACCCCTGTAAAAAGCTCTAGCATGACGTTTGGCTGGCAAAATTTGAGCTTATCATCCTCACCATAAACTAGCTCTTTTCTAAACGCCGCCTCTGCTTTTTGGTTGTTATACTCAAGATGTGGTAGCTTTATACCTACAAACCACGATACGATGAGGCCTCCAACGCTAATTAGTAGAGCGATATAAACTAGCGAGCCATTGATATCTTTGATGTAAGGCAGGCTCACGCTCTTGCTTAGCTCCCAAAGCACCGGTATAAAGGCGATGAGCGTCATAAACGCCTTTAAAACCTGCACGCCAAGGCTCTCCATGATCTTAGCAAAGCGGTAGATGTCCTCTTGGATACGCTGCGAGCTACCCTCGATGTCATTTTGGCAGTTTCGCCAAAATTTGAGGTATTTAAAGGTCATCGCCTCCCTCCAGCGAAAGACCCAGTGGCTCGCAAAGAACGATATCACCGTGTAGGTCACGACGTAAGGCATGGCGATCTTTATGAAATTTAATATCTCGCGCCAAAACTCATCTACTTTGTGATCCTTTGAGTTTTGCACGATGTCGTAGAAATTTTTATACCACTCGTTGATGCGGACGTTTAGATGTGTTTGATAGACAAGTAGTAAGATGATAAATATCGCTCCGCCGTAAGCCCAAAGCGCCCATTTTTTGTCTTTAAAAAATGATGAAAACATAAAGTGCCTTTTGTAAATTTTGGCAATTATAGCAGGCAAGGTTTAAGCATTTATATAAAATTTAAATCCAAACTATATCATTTTGCAAATTTTAACGTAAAGGAAAATGATGAAGAAATTTGCATTTTTAGCCCTTAGCCTTTGTGCGACCTTAGCGCTTGGGGCCGATATGAAGGTCTATAAAAGCCCAACTTGCGGTTGTTGTGGCAACTGGGCCAATGCTATGCAAAAAGCTGGCTTTAGCGAAGAGACCATAAAAGTAGATGATATGGTCAAGGTTAAAAAAGAATTTCACGTGCCACTAGAGCTTTCAAGCTGCCACACAGCTATCGTTGATGGCTACGTTATCGAGGGTCACGTGCCAGCTGATGAGGTCAAGCGCCTGCTTGAGCTTAAACCAAAAGATGTCGTTGGTATCGCAGTGCCTGGCATGCCTATGGAGAGTCAAGGTATGGAGCAAGGCGGCAAAGCCGAGCAATACGACGTCATACTCTTCAAAAAAGATGGCTCACAAGAGGTCTTTGCTACTTACACCGGCTCTAAAAAGCTAAAATAACTTCAAATTTAGACTTAGCTCGTCTTTTGATGGGCTAAGTTAAAAAGAAATTCCCTTGCTAATGGCGATGATGCAGAGCAAAAAGGCTATTGGCACATAGATAAATTTACCCACAAAGTACCAAAATGAGCCGTAAGTTTTATTTGCTCCTGAATTTACCTCGTCTAAAATTTCTTCTTTTTTGATGATCCAAAACCAAGATATTGCGCCGATAACTGCGCCGATCGGGATGATGTAGATAGAGACAAAGTCCATCCAAGGCCCCCAGCTACTAATAGGCTCCATAAACGCTCCAGCCCCAAAGCAAACCACACAAAGCAGCGCAAGCACCCAAAATCTGCTAAGGCTAGGGAATTTATGCATAAGCGACTCAGCCACGACCTCAAACATATTTTGAAGTGAGGTGATACCGCCAAAGATGACTGCGGTAAATAGTATGATCGCAAAAATTTGACCGCCGATCATATTTTGTAAAATTTTAGGAAGCGTTACGAAAAGTAGCTTTGGACCCTCAGCTGGATCCATAGCGTAGGCAAAGACTGCTGGGATCATAACAAGCGCTGCAACAAGGGCTGCAAGTGTGTCAAAAAATGCCGTAGTTTTGGCGCTTTCTACGATGTCTTCATCCTTTGAAAGATATGCTCCATAAACTATCATGCCAGAACCCGTGATAGAGAGCGAGAAAAAGGCTTGACCCATCGCAGTGACCCATACCATCGGATCTTCAAGCTTGCTAAAGTCAGGGATAAATAGAAATTTATACCCCTCAAGTGCGTTTGGCAGCATCGCGACATTTATAGCCAAAATGGCAAATAACACGAAAAATAGTGGCATCATTATTTTATTAGTCTTTTCGATGCTTTTTGCTCCAAAAAATAGCGTAAGAAGCGTGCCAATAATGACTATGAAGTGATATGGCAGGACTGAGTACTCATGAAGCGCAAATGAGTTAAACCAAACATTTGTATCAACGCTCATAAATGAGCCAGTAAGCGCCTGAGTAAGGGCCTTTAGCACGTAAGCGATGATGACAGCGTAGCCTATGGCTATGCAAAGTGAGCCAGCAAGTGGAAGCCAGCCGATGATACTGCCGATGACGCCTAAATTTCTACTTTGCCAAGCAAATTTATATGATCCTAGCGTGCCAGTCTTTGCTCGCCTGCCGATCGCATACTCAGCGCTTAAGCCAACGTAAGAAAAAAGCGCCACAAAAAAGATGTAGATGAGTAAAAATGCTCCGCCGCCATTTGTGCCAAGCTTGTAAGGAAAGCCCCAAACATTTGCCATACCAACGGCTGAACCAACTGAGGCTAGTATAAACGCCCAGCGTGATGAAAAATTCTTTTTGCTCATTGTAAAATCCATAAATTTAGTGATGAAAATAATGTTACCAAAATATGATTTAAGAACTTTTTATAAATCTTAAATTTAAGAAAAGTTGTTACTTTTGGGCGTGGCTAATTTGACCGCTAAATATAAATTCGCTATAATCAGCCAAAATTTTTAACTCTTAAGGATCATAATTGTACCCCAGTAGCGATAACTCGCTTTTAATGGTAATACTTGCCATTATATTCATTTTACTAAACGCATTTTTTGTTTTGTCGGAATTTTCCCTTGTCAAGGTTCGCAAGTCTAGACTTGAAGAGCTTATCAAAGAGAAAAAGCCAAACGCCCAGCTTGCCTTTGAGATGTCAAACAAGCTTGATACCTATCTTAGCGCCACTCAGCTTGGCATCACGCTAAGCTCACTCGCCCTTGGTTGGATCGGTGAGCCAGCAGTCGCAAGGCTCATAGAAGCCCCGCTTAAAAATGTTTTTAATCTTAGCGACATCTTAGTTCATACAGTCGGCTTTGCGATCGCATTTACGCTTATCACGCTACTTCACGTCGTTATGGGCGAGCTTGTGCCAAAGTCAGTCGCCATAGCCAAATCGGAATCAGCAGTGCTTAAAATCGCTCGTCCGCTTCACTTTTTCTGGATACTTTTTTCTCCTATCATAAAGCTTTTTGATATCCTAGCTACATTTGGACTTAAAATTTTAGGCATCCAGCCAGCAAAAGAGAATGAGCTAGCACACTCTGAAGAGGAGATCAAGATCATCGTTGGCGAGAGCTTAAAGGGCGGTGTGCTTGATAGCTTTGAGACTGAGCTTATCAAAAATGCAGTTGATTTTAGCGACACGGTCGCAAAAGAGGTCATGACGCCAAGACGCGACATGATCTGCATAAATAAACAAAAGAGCTTTGAAGAGAATTTACAAGTCGTTTTTGAGTCAAAATATACTCGCTATCCTTATATAGACGGCTCAAAAGATATCATTTTAGGCATGATACACATTAGAGATATCTTGCAGCTGCACTTTAGCGAGGAAAAAGAGAAGAGCTTTGACGCGATCGTGCGTAAATTTGTCATCGTGCCTGAGAGCCTTTCTATATCAAAAGTGCTTGTGATGATGAATAAAGAGCAAATTTCGGCTGCGCTTGTCGTCGATGAGTATGGCGGCACGGCTGGACTTCTTACGATGGAAGATATCATGGAAGAGGTTCTTGGCGACTTTAACGACGAGCACGATGAGGTCGATCAACACTATAAAAAGATAAATGAAAATATCTATGAATTCCAAGGCAGATACGACCTAGAGAGCGTTGAGGAGCTTCTTGGCATAAGCTTTGATGAAGAGACCGATCAAGTCACGATCGGCGGATATGTCTTTAACCTTATCGGTCGTTTGCCAGTCGTTGGGGACAAGATCGAGGATGAAAACTGCTACTACGAAGTAAGAAAGATGGATGGAGCTAGCATCTCACGCGTAAAAGTTAGAAAAAAGATAAAAGAAGAAGAGGAGCCTGCTCAGGCTTAGTTTATAAATTTAATGGCTTTTTTGGCCATTAAATTTAAACTCGCAAAATCATAAAAAATAGAGCAAATTTAAGTGGCATTGCACTTTTTAAAGGCTATAAGCCCTTAAATTTAACTTTTAAAACCGCAAAATTTAAAGCGACACCACCTTTTAAATAGCTCTCTAAAAACATCACCACCACCTTTTTCGTAAATTTGGTCATAAATTTTAAAAATGGCTTGCGAGTTTTAAAATTTATCATCTGCTTGCAAAAGTAGCCATTTGAGCGATCTTGTTTGTGATATTTAAATTTACTAAAGCTAGTTAGCCTTGGCTCAGACGCAATACCAAAAAAATTTGTTATAAATTTCTCTATTACGCTCATCTAGGCTGCAACAAGAGAGCTAAATTTCTTTTGTTAAACCTTAAACAACGCCTCTTAATAGCTCTTTTATAGTCTAGTTTTTATCTTGATAAAAGCGTGCTAGATCTTTGCCGTGCTTTAATGCTAGCTCGTAGTACGGCGTGTCTGGGTCCTCGCCTATCATCTCGTAGAGCTTTTTACGAAGCTCTGGTAGGAGGCGAAGATCGCTATAATCTATCCTCTCTTTATATGCTGGCAAGCCTTGTAAAAGCAGGGCATTTGAGTAGTTTATGCCGCCAGTTTTGCTGCCAGTAATGTTAAATTCATTCTCATATTGCGCGCGAGTTAAGCCAGTTGGTATGTTAAGCTCTCCCCGTTCTAGGCAAATTTTGTCATTGCTACTGATGATATACTCTGGAAATTCTAACTCTTGGTAGTTGATATTTTCGTGATCATAATAGATCCACTTTATAGCATCTTTATTTTTGCGGTTGAAACTGCTTTTGTAGATGAAGCTTCCTGGAATGATAAATTCACGGCTTTTTAGCACTGGTGTATCTACTATATCTTTATAAATAGCAACCAAGTAGCAGTCACTAAAAAAATCAAGCGGCCAAAGAAGCCCCTCATTTGCTCGCTTTATAAAACGGTTCATGATATCAACTAAGATCTTGCCAAAGAAATATCTCTTGTAGTAATCATTATAGACGTAAAATATGTCGCCCTCTTTGAGCTTTGTCTTATATGGCATTTAGCTCTTCCAGATATTTTTGTTTAGCTCCAGATCGTGCATGATTTGCAAAAAGTCGCTGATACTTGAGATGTAGTTTTGCACGCTCTCATTGCTATTTAGTGGCATTTGAAGATCAGGCTCGAAGCTATCCTTTCTAAGATCGATCGCGATGAAAATTTCATTTTTTAAAAACACTGCCGAGAGTGGGGCGTTAAATTTAGTTCGTAATCTGCTTAAATTTTCCATCAGCTTTGGCGTCAGAGCGTATCTAGCTGCGATCTGATCGGTCGTATAGGTCTTAAAGAGCTCGTTAAATTTAGGGTTATCCATCGTCGCTTGCTCGCCCTCGCTTCTTAGATCAGATGTTCGCTTTTTGTCGCAGACATATATCGTGGCATTTAGCTCTTTTTTAAACTCAGCCTTTAGTAAAATACCTTGAAATTTTACCGTCGTATAGGTGCCCCCTTTACTGGATCTTGTCTCCTCTGCTGCATAAAAATCGCAAAGCTTAAACTGCGTGTTATCGATCTGTCCGTAGATCATATCTTCTGCATTGTGTCTATTTACATAAACGTCATAAATTTTAAAAAAATCATCCAACTTTAACCCACTATAGGCATTGAAATTTAGACCATAGTTTTTTACGATTACGCCAACTACTTTTTCTTTAAAATTTAATGTAAGCTCTTTTTTTAACTCATTTATCGTCGTGCCAAGATAAAAAACTCCGCCGATTAACAAAAAGAAAAATAAATTTCCAAGGTGCAATGAGGCTAAAATGCCACCTGTAACTATGGCGCCAAGAAAGCCATAAACGATCATTTTAAAGGCTTTTTTCCCCATGGCAAGGCGCTCTTTTTCAAGCTCGTCAAGATCGCTTAGATCGATGCCTTTTAGTTCGTCTGCTTGCATTTTTTATGCCTTATTTTTTAAAAAGATCACCGACGTTTGGTGCAACTGCTTCATTTTCAGGGATATCAAAAAACACATCTTTGTGAAAGCCAAACATTGAAGCTACGATGTTTGAAGGAAACATCTGTGTGGCGTTGTTGTAAATTTCAACAGCTGAGTTGTAGGCGCGTCTGGCGGCTGAAATTTGCTCTTCAACCTCGTTTAAAGTGCTTTGGATGTGAAGTAAATTTTGATTTGCTTTTAGATCAGGATAGTTTTCTACGCTAACTCTAAGGCCATTTAGCAAGCCTGAAATTTTGTTATTTAGCTCAAATTTCTCCTCATTTGTAGAGGCGCTTCTAGCGCTCTCTCTAAGGGCAGTGATGTTTTCTAGTAGGCCCTTTTCATGCACCATGTACTCTTTTGCAGTAGCTACTAAATTTGGTATGAGGTCATATCTTCTTTTTAGCTGCGCGTCGATGCCAGCCTCCACGCTTTTTACTTGGTTTTGCTTTGCAACAAGTGAGTTGTAAAGGCTGATGAAAAAGACAAAAATGACTGCGATAACAAGTATCACGATGACTAACGAATTCATAACTTTTCCTTTAAAATTTAAGTTTGTTGTAGTTTATCCAAAGTTGCTTAAGAGTATTTAAACACCGAGGTTGGGTGATTAAATTTAATATTATAATTTAATCTTAAATTTTACATATAATTTATATAATTAAAAATTGTTTTTTACGAGGAGGATAAATGAGAACGGTAAACGTAAAAGATATAAAAGAGACTGTTGCAAAGCTTTGCAAACAAGCCTGTTACGTCGTTACGCCAGATCTAAAGGCTGCTTTTACAAAAGCACAAACCACTGAGAGCTCATCTCTAGGTAAAGATATCTTGGGTAAAATTTTGCAAAATGCCAAGCTAGCAGAAGAGGGCGTAGCGCCTATTTGTCAAGATACAGGTATGACGGTTGTCTTTGTTGAGATCGGTCAAGACGTGCATATAGAAGGCGGATATATCGAAGATGCGATCAACGAGGGCGTTGCGAAGGGCTACACTGAGGGCTATCTTAGAAAATCAGTCGTAGCTGAGCCGCTTTTTGAGAGAAAAAACACTACAAACAACACCCCAGCCGTCATCCACACTAGGATCGTGCCAGGGGATAAATTTAAGATCAAAGTAGCGCCAAAAGGCTTTGGTAGCGAGAATAAGTCAGTTTTAAAAATGCTTGTGCCAGCTGATGGCATAGAGGGCGTTAAAAAGGTATTTTTAGAGGCTGTAAAATACGCTGGACCAAACGCTTGCCCTCCAATGACGATAGGCGTTGGCATAGGTGGCACTATGGATAAAGCAGCACTTCTAGCTAAACAAGCTGCAGTTCGTCCAGTAGATAGCAAAAATGCCGATGCAAGATATGCAAAACTTGAAGATGAGCTTCTTGAGCTTGCTAGCAAAACAGGCGTCGGTCCTCAAGGGCTTGGCGGCGATACAACCGCTATAAAAGTAAATGTCGAGTGGTATCCAACTCACATCGCAGGCCTACCAGTAGCCATAAATATCAACTGCCACGCTGCACGCCACGCAGACGCCGAGCTTTAAGGAGATAACATGTCAGAAGTCAAAAGAATAACAGCACCATTTGATAAAGAGGTGGTAAAGAGCCTAAAAGCAGGCGACAATGTCTTAATCTCAGGCACTATCATCGCTGCTCGTGACGCCGCTCACAAGGCGCTAACAGAGGCTCTAGCGCGCGGCGAGAAGCTACCAGTTGAGCTAAAGGGCGAGACTATCTACTATGTCGGACCAACTCCAGCCAAGCCAAACCAAGCTATCGGCGCAGCAGGCCCAACAACAAGCGGCAGAATGGACAAATACACACCAACTATGATCAATGAAGTTGGCATAAATGGCATGATCGGTAAAGGCTACCGAAACGACGCCGTAGTCGAGGCTATGAAAAAATCATGCTGTGTTTATATGGTCGCTATCGGCGGCATCGGAGCGGTCATTAGCCAAAGTATCAAAAAATACGAAGTACTAGCCTATCCAGAGCTAGGACCAGAGGCAGTCGCAAGGCTCACAGTAGAGGACTTCCCAGCGATAGTCGCTATCGACTGCGAGGGCAATAACTTCTACGAAGTCGGCCAAGCACCTTATAAAAAGATCTAAATTTGATCCGCTAGCAACCTAAGCTAGCGGAATTTCTCCCAAAATGAAAACTTTTTGCAACGATCAAGCAAAGAATTTGCTCAAATTTTTTACCAAAACCAAAAGCGAGCTAGTAAATTTAAAGCTAAAGCAAATTTTAAATGAGGGCTTTATCTCAAAACCACAAGGGATATTTTTAAAAGCTGCCATAAGAAAAAGGCAGAAATTTTAAGAAAATAAGACGCAAAATGAGTGGTCGCTAAATGAGATAGTGGTCTTTGAAAGCGAGTATGAGAGCCCTGAAGAGTATTTTAGCGATGTGGGGTCGTTTGCCCTTAGGCTGGCTGATAAATTTAGAGCAAGCGATCTTGGCGAGGAGATAGTGCTTGCCGTTTCGTTTCAGGCGCTGCAGTTTATCACGCTGAGTAGCGAAGAGTTTAAATTTATATATGAAGACTACGATGAGAGCACAAACTCAGCTCACATTAAAATTTACGCCAAAAGAGAAAACGACGAAATTTTGCTATATAAAGATAGGATAGGGGGCTACAAAACCGAGGCGTTAATTGTTTGCGAGGTGGCTAGTAGTAGCCAAGACACATAGTATCAGTTAGTTTTATGCGCTTTTCAAAGGGCGCTGGCGAGAAAAATTTGCACTTTTCGATGTAAATCCTATACGAGTAGTTAAGCTCGAAATCATCATAAAATTTCTTTAAATTTAAAAATTTGATACCGCAAATTTCATGAAATTCAAAAAGCTCATAAATTTTAGAGCCATTTTTGGCGACAAGGTGGGAGGGAGCAAGCGATGCAAATGAGCAAAAAACGCCAGTTGGCACAAGACCATTTAATGGCGTGCAAGCCTCTAGTGCGCTTTTAAATTTCTCTGGGACGCTCTTTTTTCTAAGAAAAACGATGCGTGAGTTTTCAAATTTAGCGCTGATCGCATTTTTCCAAAAAAGATAGGCGTTTGATGAGATGCCGGCGTTTTTGGCAAGCTGAGCGCCAAGCACGTAGTCGTCTAAAAATTCGTTTGGTGCAAGGGTTATTTGCATCTTTGTCCTTTTGAAATTTTGCTCATTATAGCCTTTGGTGCCTAAAAATTTAGAAATTTATAGTAGGATTTTGCCAAAATTTAAAGGAGAAGATATGAAAAAACAAATTTCAACAAAAAACGCTCCACAAGCGATCGGACCATACTCTCAGGCGATTAGCGCGAATGGATTTTTATTTATCTCAGGGCAGCTTGGCGTCACACCAGCGGGTGAGTTTGCAGGTAGTAGCGTAGAGGCTCAGACACAGCAGTCACTTACAAATTTGCAAAACATTTTGGCTGAAGCTGGACTTAGTTTTGATAATGTTGTAAAGACTACGATCTTTTTAGCAGATATGGCAGATTTTGTCAAGGTAAATGTCACATACGCTAAATTTTTCAAAGAGCCATATTCAGCTAGAAGCACGGTGGCTGTGAAGACTTTGCCAAAAGATGCACTCGTAGAAATTGAGGTTATCGCAGCACAATAATGTCACAACTATACCAAAGTACAATATACAAAGAGGATTAAAATGTCTTAAAATTACGTAAAATTTATTTTACAATAAGGATAGACATGCAAACTCAAGTAGGAGTAATCAAACAAATCTCAGGCTTAGTGGTAGCTGTAGATCAAAATGGTGTTAGCCGCGTTTTAAAAGTTGGCGACGCTCTATATCTTGGGGAGGTTGTAAAAACCTCTTCAGCTTCTTCTAAAGCCGTAGTTTCAATGAACAATGGCAAAGATGTCACCATCTTGGGTGATGAGTCGTTAAAACTTGACGAAAATGTAGTCGCAGGACAAAAACCAAATACCGTAGCAGATGTTAGCGACTTGCAAAAGGCGTTGCTAAATGGTGAGGATCTAACTAAACTAGAGGAGACTGCCGCTGGTGGTAATGCAGCCGCAGCTGGCGGCGGAGATGGCGTGAGCCTTGGGGCAGCGTCGTTTGACGAGGGTGGTCACTACTCAAATATCAATGAAAATTTCCGCTCGATAGGTGATCTAAACAGCGCAAGAGGCGCTGAGAGGATAGGCGGTGTAAGTGGCGCAGCTGATAATGCTGGTGGTGACGCTGGTTTTGTAGATACTACTATCCCAACAGTAACTCTAGATCCAATTAATAACACTTCAACAGTAGTAACCGGTAAGGTTCCAAATCCTGATCCAAATACCACTGTAGATGTTAAATTCCCTAATGGTAGTGTAGTTAATGTCCCAGTAAATCCTGATGGTACATTCTCTGTTCCTACACCAGATAATAAACCACTAAAACCAGGTACTGAGGTAAAAGTTACTCCAAACGATGATGCAGGCAATGGTACTCCAGCTACTACTCCAGTAGTAGACGTTGTGCCGCCGCAGGTAGATCTCACTCCAAAGGCTGACGGCACAGTTGATGTAGTACCTCACGACAATGACGCGACAAAGGTTGAAATTTCATACATAGATAATGGTGGCAACACGCAAACTATAACCGTGGTCAAAAATCCAAGTGCTGGCTGGGTCGTAGATAGCACTCCTGGCAAGACGACAGCTCCAACAGGTGCTTTTAAACTTGATCCAAATAGTGGCAAGGTCACTATCAGCGACGATGCGACAAAAGATAACACTCCAGTGATCGCAAAGGCTACTGATGGCGCTGGCAACACAGCCACAGGCGAGACTACTGCTCCAGATAAATTTACTATCAAATTTAATGATGACGCAGATGGCAACGGTACTATCACAAGAGGCGAGAACTATGCTGAGGATGGCGCAAAAGCTACTGCAACCATCAGCATACCAAACCTTGCAAAGGACGGCAGCAAGATCCACGTTATAGGAACTGGCATAAATGACTATTACACAGTTCATAAAGATGCTAGTGGCAATGTTACAAGCGTTATAGATACAAAAGGCAACAATGTATTTGACGGCGATAATGGCATAAAGGTTGGCTATGATTATAACCACTATCAAACAGTTCGTGGAAATGCTGCTAGTATCACAGCTGAGCTAGAAGGCACAACCCTTAAAGCTACTTCAAGTGTTAAATTTGAAAATGTTGGTAAGGCTGAAGTTAAATTTGTTGAGCTTGATGAGCATGGTAATGTTCTAAATGAAAAATCAGATCAAATAACAAACCAAAATAGAAATACAGCTATGCTAGATGGTGATATCAACCACACCACAGCACGCATCTCACTACCTGAGAATGTTCAAGACGGCGATGTAGTAACTGTAAAATATGGATATGGACCAGATGCAGCCTCTCTTGCAAAAACAGGTGGCACAGATACGACTGCTTATAAGTATTTCTTAGTTCATAAAGCAGCTGATGGCTCTATGACGGTTGATCAGATCACTTCAGAGACTGATAAGACACCTATAAAAGCTGGTCTTACATCTACAAATGGTGCTGGCGAGAAATTTGGTATAGATATCCACGATATGCCAACAACTACCTATAATCTTACGCACTCACGTGGTATAGAAGTGAGTATAAAAGGTGATGATCATGCAGATAAATCTAGTGGAGATACTTGGATATTTAGAGATAGCATGGAGGCTCCGAAGGTTGAATTTATAGAAGGCAGCAAAGTTTATAACCCAAGCGTTTCAGGAAGTGGCTCAGGCGCACTAAATGCTGGTATAAGCGTAGCTGACGCTATAAAAGACGGCGATATCAGCCACACTACAGCTCGCATAACATTGCCAAAAGTGTTCTCAGACGGAGACAAACTAACAGTTGCTGTAACTGACTACAACAAAATTTATGCTGACACTGGTGTAAAACAATACCCAGTAAATAACCCAGAGCCAACATTTGTTAAGGCATTTATCATTCACAAAGCGGCTGACGGCACCGTGACTTTTGACGAGGTCGATGCAGCTGGCAATGTCACACATGCAGGCATCCCAGCGCTAAATAACAACGCTATCGAAATAACTGGCGTGCCACTATATAATATGTATGAAAATGGCGTTTTGAAGTCAGATTATGTCCATGCAACTGGTGTTGATGCTACTATCACAGACCACCTTAATCTAAATGGTAACGATAGTGGAAGCAATTTAAGTTTTGCATTCTTAGCGAACGTAAATGTTGTCACTATTACAGAGGTGATCGACGACGTTGCAGGCGGTATAGATCACGGCAATATCAAAGATAATGACGTAGTAGTAAATGGCGTAACTAAAAAAGGACTAACAAACGACAGCACTCCGACATTTAACGGCAAAGCAGATCCTAACTCAGTAGTAGAGCTATATGATGGCACGACTAAGATAGGCAGCACAACAACTGATAAATTTGGCAACTGGTCTATCACTCCGGCCACTCCACTTGGTGAAGGTGCTCATAGTATCACAGCTTCATCTCCAGCTTCAAATGCGATCAAGGCTTCTGACCCAGCTACTATAACAGTAGATACAGGCACTAAGGTTACATTTGATAGCGTTATCGATGATGTTGCAGGTGGCGTTGTAAATGGTAATGTTAAGGGCAACGATGTGACAGTCGATGGCAAAACACTAAAAGGCCTAACAAACGATAACACACCAACTCTATCAGGCAAAGCAGAGGCTGGCTCAACTGTAGAGATCTTTGATGGTACAAACAAAATCGGTCAGGTAGAGGCAAAAGGTGACGGTTCTTGGAAATTTGAAGTAAGCAATCCGCTTAGCGACGGCGAGCATGAGCTTAAAGTAAAAACTACTGACAAAGCTGGCAACACAGCCGAGGCCGCTCCAGTAACCATAACTGTTGATACGAAAGTGACAAATTTAAAAGTCGAATGGATAGATGATCTCAACAATGATGGTAAATTTAGCTGGAGTGAGAATTTAAATCCTGAGCACGCAGGACGTATAGCTTGGAAAGCATATCTTCCAAACGACGGCACGGTTAAAGTTGGTGACGTTATGCACTATATGTGGGGTGGACCAGGTGCTACTGGTGAGCTAACTTATACTATAAAAGCCGAAGATATAGCAAAAGGCTATGTAGGCTTTGTAAAACAAAATATGATTCATGGAACATGGGAGCATATTCCTTTTGGCAAGGACTCTGATGGTAAAATTTTTGAAGCTTGGGCATATTTAACAGACGCTGCTGGCAACAAAGGATCAACAGGCAAAGATGAGATAGTCTTTGACTTTAGTGATGCACCTACTCATATAAATGCTAGCGCTATTTATGGCACAAACAGAACAGGCTTGTTACTTGATGACAATCCAAAAAGTGCAAGCGCTGTTAATATCGAAGCACAAGGTAAAGCAGTAGAGCTAGATGTTAAAACTTTCACTCATAGAGCAGATGTGAAATTAGGCGATGGCGACGATATAGTAACAGTGCATAAGAGTGGCGGTGTTTGGGGTGACATGGTAGAAAACTCAAAACTAAATTTAGGCAATGGGGATAATATCTTAAAAGTAGAGACAAATATCGATAGAGCATCAGTAATCGCTGGAGATGGTTATGACAATGTCAAAGTAGGTGGATACATAACAAATCGCTCTTATGTAAATTTGGGTGATGGCAATGATACATTAACAGTTGGAACAAATATAGACCATAGTACCGTAGAAACTGGAAGTGGAAACGACACCGTTATAGTTGGTAACTATATTCATAATTCTACTATAAAGCTAGGCACAGGCGATGACTCATTAACGATTGCAAAGTCAGATATGCAAGGTAATGATATAAACGGAGGTGCAGGTTACGATAAGTTAACCATCACAAGTCCAGGAACGACTATAAATTTAAGTAATATTGCAAATCATGCAGACAACTTGGAGGAGCTTAATATCTCCAATAAGAGTCAAAGCACTACTTTAAACGTTAAACTAAGTGATGTCATAAGTTTAACTGACGGTGACAATACGCTAAAAATAACAGCTGATGCTGGAGACAAAGTAGAATTTAAAGATGCTGGCTGGCAAAAGGGTGCATCAACTGACGGCTATACCACATATACAAATGATACTAGCGGAACAACTGTTACTGTCGAGATCAAAGACGAAGTAACACAACCTATGTAGTCATAGATGTAAATTTGCTATCAAAGCGGTGGCATTAAATCAAACGGAGAGCAAGGAAGCTCTCCAAATTTATGTATCAGAAATAAAATTTAAATTTGTAAAATATTTTGCAATTATTTCAACTATCTTTAAGCATCCCTCATATATAATTCCAGCTCACGAAACGAGAAACCACCTTTAACTTCAACGTTAATAAAGCCTTTTTCTTATCGTTGTTCTTTTAACTTACAATTGTTAAACTATTAGTCAATCTTTGAAATCTAAACAAGTGATCGATTGAGCCAGTCTATTATGATTAAATAATAGATTAGACAAACTAATATAAAAACTAAAAGTTTTTTTGATTAAAAACTTCATAATAAAAATCCTATCTATTAGATAGGTAATTAATATGGAGAGTTTGATCCTGGCTCAGAGTGAACGCTGGCGGCGTGCCTAATACATGCAAGTCGAACGGACAAGTAAGAGCTTGCTCTTATGAGTTAGTGGCGCACGGGTGAGTAATGTATAGCTAATCTGCCCTACACTAGAGGACAACAGTTGGAAACGACTGCTAATACTCTATACTCCTGTCTTACATAAGTTAGATAGGGAAAGTTTTTCGGTGTAGGATGAGGCTATATTGTATCAGCTAGTTGGTGAGGTAATGGCTCACCAAGGCTATGACGCATAACTGGTCTGAGAGGATGATCAGTCACACTGGAACTGAGACACGGTCCAGACTCCTACGGGAGGCAGCAGTAGGGAATATTGCTCAATGGGGGAAACCCTGAAGCAGCAACGCCGCGTGGAGGATGACACTTTTCGGAGCGTAAACTCCTTTTGTTAGGGAAGAACAATGACGGTACCTAACGAATAAGCACCGGCTAACTCCGTGCCAGCAGCCGCGGTAATACGGAGGGTGCAAGCGTTACTCGGAATCACTGGGCGTAAAGGACGCGTAGGCGGATTATCAAGTCTCTTGTGAAATCCTATGGCTTAACCATAGAACTGCTTGGGAAACTGATAATCTAGAGTGAGGGAGAGGCAGATGGAATTGGTGGTGTAGGGGTAAAATCCGTAGAGATCACCAGGAATACCCATTGCGAAGGCGATCTGCTGGAACTCAACTGACGCTAATGCGTGAAAGCGTGGGGAGCAAACAGGATTAGATACCCTGGTAGTCCACGCCCTAAACGATGTATACTAGTTGTTGCTAAGCTAGTCTTGGCAGTAATGCACCTAACGGATTAAGTATACCGCCTGGGGAGTACGGTCGCAAGATTAAAACTCAAAGGAATAGACGGGGACCCGCACAAGCGGTGGAGCATGTGGTTTAATTCGAAGATACGCGAAGAACCTTACCCGGACTTGATATCTAACAAATCATCTAGAGATAGAAGAGTGTCTGCTTGCAGAAATGTTAAGACAGGTGCTGCACGGCTGTCGTCAGCTCGTGTCGTGAGATGTTGGGTTAAGTCCCGCAACGAGCGCAACCCACGTCATTAGTTGCTAACAGTTCGGCTGAGCACTCTAATGAGACTGCCTTCGTAAGGAGGAGGAAGGTGTGGACGACGTCAAGTCATCATGGCCCTTATGTCCGGGGCGACACACGTGCTACAATGGCATATACAATGAGAAGCAATATCGCGAGATGGAGCAAATCTATAAAATATGTCCCAGTTCGGATTGGAGTCTGCAACTCGACTCCATGAAGCCGGAATCGCTAGTAATCGTAGATCAGCCATGCTACGGTGAATACGTTCCCGGGTCTTGTACTCACCGCCCGTCACACCATGGGAGTTGATTTCACTCGAAGCCGGAATACTAAATTAGTTACCGTCCACAGTGGAATCAGCGACTGGGGTGAAGTCGTAACAAGGTAACCGTAGGAGAACCTGCGGTTGGATCACCTCCTTTCTAGAGTACATATAGATATTCTCTCACAAGATATTTATAAGAAAGATATTCTCAATCATCCTTGTTTAGTTTTGAAAGATTGATAGACCTATAGGGGCCTATAGCTCAGCTGGTTAGAGTGCACCCCTGATAAGGGTGAGGTCACAAGTTCAAGTCTTGTTAGGCCCACCAGAGAATTTAATTGGGGAATTAGCTCAGCTGGGAGAGCGCCTGCTTTGCACGCAGGAGGTCAGCGGTTCGATCCCGCTATTCTCCACCATAAAATAGTTTAACAGTAAAAGTCTATATTAAGTGTTTTTAGAAACACTTAATATAGACTTTTAAGCGTCTTAATCTTTATTGATTACGAAGTTGCCGAAAGCAACTTTGTGCTTTAGGGGTTTTCAAAGGGTGCAACTCTTTGGTCGTAAAGACTAGCTTGCTAGTCTGCGAAGTCTAAATGTTCTTTTAATTAATATTGTTAATAGTCACAAGCAAGTTTTAAAAACAATTTTACAGGACTTGTTAAAGATTTAAATTTCTATTCTCTTTGCATTTAATGCAAAAGTTTGACATCACAATCTATTTAGGATTTAAAACTTATCTAAATAGTAGTCAATGCTTTCCGTCTTGAGAGCTAGAATTTAAATGTAGTAACATAAAGTTATCTTTAACAAGGAAGTGATGCGAATTAGAATAATCTAATATAGAAAAGGTAAGCTACAAAGAGCAAGTGGTGGATGCCTTGGCTAGTAGAGGCGATGAAAGACGTGCCAGGCTGCGATAAGTCTCGGGGAGCCGTCAAGGGGCTTTGATCCGGGAATTTCTGAATGGGGCAACCCAACTAATAGAGATATTAGTTACCGTATAACGGAGCGAACGAGGGGAATTGAAACATCTTAGTACCCTCAGGAAAAGAAATCAAAAGAGATTACGCTAGTAGCGGCGAGCGAACGCGTAAGAGGGCAAACCACTAGTTTACTAGTGGGGTTGTAGGACTGCAATATAGACTAAACTTAGCTAATAGAACAACCTGGAAAGGTTAGGCACAGAGGGTGATACCCCCGTATATGAAAGCTTTGTTTTACTTAGCAGTATCCTGAGTAGGGCGGAACACGTGATATTCTGTCTGAAGCTGGGTAGACCACTATCCAACCCTAAATACTACTACTAGACCGATAGTGCACAAGTACCGTGAGGGAAAGGTGAAAAGAACTGAGGTGATCAGAGTGAAATAGAACCTGAAACCATTTGCTTACAATCATTCAGAGCCCTATGATTTATCAGGGTGATGGACTGCCTTTTGCATAATGAGCCTGCGAGTTGTGATGTCTGGCGAGGTTAAGGAAACCCGGAGCCGTAGCGAAAGCGAGTCTTAATAGGGCGTTTAGTCAGACGTTGCAGACCCGAAACGATGTGATCTATCCATGAGCAGGTTGAAACCGGTGTAAGAGCCGGTGGAGGACCGAACCCGCTAGCGTTGAAAAGCTATGGGATGACTTGTGGATAGGGGTGAAAGGCCAATCAAACATCGTGATAGCTGGTTCTCTCCGAAATATATTTAGGTATAGCGTCATGTAGTAACACTAGGGGGTAGAGCACTGAATGGGCTAGGGCATACACCAATGTACCAAACCCTATCAAACTCCGAATACCTAGTGTGTAATCATGGCAGTCAGGCGGCGAGTGATAAAATCCGTCGTCGAGAGGGGAACAACCCAGACTAACAGCTAAGGTCCCTAAATCTCATTTAAGTGGAAAACGATGTGGAGTTACTTAAACAACCAGGAGGTTGGCTTAGAAGCAGCCATCCTTTAAAGAAAGCGTAATAGCTCACTGGTCTAGTGATTCTGCGCGGAAAATATAACGGGGCTAAAATGAGTACCGAAGCTTTAGACTTAGTTTTACTAAGTGGTAGGAGAGCGTTGTATTTGCATTGAAGGTATACCGGTAAGGAGTGCTGGAGCGAATACAAGTGAGCATGCAGGCATGAGTAGCGATAATTGGGGTGAGAATCCCCAACGCCGTAAACCCAAGGTTTCCTACGCGATGCTCGTCATCGTAGGGTTAGCCGGGTCCTAAGCAAAGTCCGAAAGGGGTATGCGATGGAAAATTGGTTAATATTCCAATGCCAACTATAATGTGCGATGGAAGGACGCTTAGAGTTAGAGGAGCCAGCGGATGGTAGTGCTGGTCGAAAGGTGCAGGTTGGAGTTCAGGCAAATCCGAGCTCCTTTAAGCCGAGGCCTTACAGGTGCGTGAAGTTCTTCGGAATGAATCGTAAATCCTTGATACTGTCGAGCCAAGAAAAGTTTCTAAGTTTAGTTATAGTTGCCCGTACCGTAAACCGACACAGGTGGGTGGGATGAGTATTCTAAGGCGCGTGGAAGAACTCTCTTCAAGGAACTCTGCAAAATAGCACCGTATCTTCGGTATAAGGTGTGCCTAACTTTGTGAAGGATTTACTCCGTAAGCATTGAAGGTTACAACAAAGAGTCCCTCCCGACTGTTTACCAAAAACACAGCACTCTGCTAACTCGTAAGAGGATGTATAGGGTGTGACGCCTGCCCGGTGCTCGAAGGTTAATTGATGACGTTAGCTCTGCGAAGCGTTTGATCGAAGCCCGAGTAAACGGCGGCCGTAACTATAACGGTCCTAAGGTAGCGAAATTCCTTGTCGATTAAATATCGACCTGCATGAATGGCGTAACGAGATGGGAGCTGTCTCGAAGAGGGATCCAGTGAAATTGTAGTGGAGGTGAAAATTCCTCCTACCCGCGGCAAGACGGAAAGACCCCGTGGACCTTTACTACAGCTTGACACTGCTATTGGGATAAAAATGTGCAGGATAGGCGGGAGGCTTTGATCCATAGACGCCAGTTTATGGTGAGCCATTGTTGAGATACCGCTCTTTTTTATTCTGATAGCTAACTAGCTTGAGTTATCCTCAAGTAGGACAATGTCTGGTGGGTAGTTTGACTGGGGCGGTCGCCTCCCAAAATGTAACGGAGGCTTACAAAGGTTGGCTCAGAACGGTTGGAAATCGTTCGTAGAGTATAAAGGCATAAGCCAGCTTAACTGCGAGACATACAAGTCAAGCAGAGACGAAAGTCGGTCTTAGTGATCCGGTGGTTCTGTGTGGAAGGGCCATCGCTCAAAGGATAAAAGGTACCCCGGGGATAACAGGCTGATCTCCCCCAAGAGCTCACATCGACGGGGAGGTTTGGCACCTCGATGTCGGCTCATCGCATCCTGGGGCTGGAGCAGGTCCCAAGGGTATGGCTGTTCGCCATTTAAAGCGGTACGCGAGCTGGGTTCAGAACGTCGTGAGACAGTTCGGTCCCTATCTGCCGTGGGCGTAAGAAGATTGAGGAGAGTTGACCCTAGTACGAGAGGACCGGGTCGAACCAACCACTGGTGTACGAGTTGTCCTGCCAAGGGCACCGCTCGGTAGCTATGTTGGGATGTGATAACTGCTGAAAGCATCTAAGCAGGAAGCCAACTCCAAGATGAATCTTCTTTTAAGAGCTCATATAGACTATGTGTTTGATAGGCTGGGTGTGTAATGGATGAAAGTCCTTTAGCTGACCAGTACTAATAGCTCGTCTGCTTATCTTTTAATAAGCATCACTTCCTTGTTAAGGATAAAAACTTAATAAGATATGTTTTTATAAAACTTTGTTTATGACTTTTAACTTTATCTAGTAGTGTTAAATAAGAGATTTAGCTATTATATCTTTTATTTAACACTGCCCGTGACTATACAGACGAGGAAACGCCTTGCTCCATCTCGAACCAAGAAGCTAAGCTCGTCCTGGCTGATGATACTCTCCCTTACTGGGATGTTGGAAAAGTAGGTCGTTGCGGGCTTTGTTGTTAATCTGCTTTAATTCTTATATTATTAATCCTAGTTTTTGTAAGTGTTACTTTCTACTTAAGTATAAAATTATTGGTTTTTTACTTTCTTATTTGTTTTTAATTGGTTTTTATTGATTAGGTGTAGTAAGATTTTTTATATTTGTTCTTATGTTATTGAGGTGTTTATCTTTTTAAATTTTTATTCTCTTATTGTTTTAAATTTTTTATCATTATTACTTTTTAGCTGGTGTGGTTAAAAATGTAATACGTATAGATCCTTTATAATTATTAAATAAAAATGTTTTTATTAAATAGTAAAATATAGGTAGGGTAAATTTATGTTATAAGGTTAAAAGCCTACTAAAAGCACTATTTGATGACGCAAAATTTTAATCCAATACAAAAGACATAATAGATGCATGACTAAAAACACAAAAGCAGGTGGTGGTATAGCTATAAGTATTGGTGACAAGAGCTAGAGCACGAGACAGCCAAAAGAGCAAAAGAGCATAAGCTAGATATGGAGTATGCTATCTTTAGCTTGGCCGTGATGCCTGATGTTAAAAGGAGTGTCTTTAAAGCACTAAACTGTTAGAATGGATGCGGGAGCTGACGAAATGGCAGGCTTATTTTATTTCTTGGCTAAAGGTGCGGATATATTGGTTGGCAACATAGGTGTTAATGTTGTGTTTTTAGGTTTGGCGGACTGGAGAGTATTCTATCTTAGATAATTTATTAACGGTTTTGATGCTTGTTTTTGTTAAAATTTTAATCACTGATAATTACTAACCAGCTATAAGTAAGTATAAATATTTTAAAGCCTTTTATTTGAATGTGTTATCTTAATATTTCGGGCGAATACACAACTTCAAAAGATGTGTTTATTAGTGCTGGTCTAAAACCAGTTACCAAATAAGATAACAACTCGTCAATGTAAATTTAAACATTATTTCTACCGCCAAATAATATTAAAGTTTGCTGGTAAAAGATTGAAATTTACTATTGTTAAATCAATAATTTTCATAGTTTTAGACTATCTGACTCAAATTAGTCTTAGGTGTATTAATATAAAAGTACAATTTAGTATTATTATACTAAATTTTTTTAGACAAATACATTTTATATTTGTAAATATTAAGTAAAAAATATATTTATAATAATAAAAAAATATATTTTAAGATTAAAATTATAAATTAGGTAGTATATTTTAATAAATATTAAATTTCATATAAAGGATAAAAAATGGAATTTTTAATGGTTTTGATGTTTTTTGTCGCTGGTCTATTTTTATTGTTTAGGCCGGAAAAAAAGCAGGCTGTAATGGGGTTTGGTATTGCTGGAATGGTTGTGCTTATTGTGATGATGGCATGGGTAAATAAATTTGCCGTTGTGCCAATGGGAAATTTTTAGGAGCAGGCAATGAATAATGAAAAATTTGCAAGCTGGGGTGATGACGAAAAGAGATTTTTCAATCTCTTTGCAGCTGCTGCCATCGCTTTGATCGCACTTCCCGTTGGTATTGCATGTCTGATACTTGGATTTGGTATGGGTGATAGCCCTTGTATAATGTGTTGGCATGAGAGATTTTGCATGGTGGCGATCTCTTTTATGGCGCTTATTGTCGTACGTTACGGCTTTAAGGTTAAGTATCTAGTCGCAATCCTCTTTTTGTCGTGCCTTGGGCTATATGATGGCTTTTTACACTATAGTCTAGATGGCACAGGCGGTGGATATCTTGATATAAAGCAAGGCTTTGGGCTTGAAATTTTAGGCGCTCATACGCAGTTTTGGGTTGTTGTCGTACACTTTTGTGTCATTATCTTTTTAGGTGTTATTTTGATGCTTGGTAAAAATGTTGGCAAGATCATGCAAAATAGCGAAGAAAACGCATACGGAGTTGTTTTACCAAATTTCTTATTGGGAAAGATAGCTGTGGCTGTTTTTGTGGTCATTATGGCACTTAACTGCATTCAAGCTTTTATAACAGCTGGTCCACCACCATATCTAGCATCGGCTACGCCTTCTCGCATGAGCGTCGATCCTTCTAAATGGTTTTGGGAGCTTGATCACTGGAATGAACATGAGATAGATTTTCGCGAAAGCTGGAATCCAAAACTACCAAATTTACCAAAGTAAGGATATGGAATGAAAATTTTAAATTTAATAGCACTTTGCACTTGCTTGGCATTTGGTGGAGAGTTTGATCTAAATGCAGCAAATGGTGCAGTTACAAATCTAACTCCCTTAAAAAAAGCTGGACAAATAGAGCTAAAACTAAATAATAGCAATCCAGTTACAGGTCTTGACTATGATGAGGAGAGCAAAAGTTTTTTGGTTGGCACTCTAAAATTTGAGCTTTACTCTATGGATGAAAATTTAGATCAGATAAAAAGCTATCTAAGAAGCACGCCTGATTGGATCATACAGATGGAAGATACGGTTGGTGCAAGCTTTTTTAAAGGTTCTCTTGGACTGATTAGCTATAACAAAACGTATGAATTTTTCAAATTTATACCAGATCAAAGTAAGGATGATGCAAATAAGGCGTGGAGATATTTGCATGATGGCTATGATAAATTTAGCCTTGATTTTAAGGACCGATACTACACAGTTCGTGCAAAACAGCAGTATATTCTCTCTTGGGATCACTCTGGCTTCTACGGCGAATTTTTTATAGCAAGCGTGCCAGATGACATAAAGCAAAGTTGGAGTATTGCTAGTTTTAGTGATAGCGATAACCTTTTGTCTACAGAATTTATTCCGAGCTTTGATGAGAGTCTTGGCGTAAAAGAGGGCAGAGAGATAAATGACTACTATGTCACGGGCATGGATGCGCAAGGCGAGTTTGTTTATCTGCTCTCAAAGCAATACTCAAGTATCCTAAAGCTCGATCCACGTAGCAGAAAGATCGTGGAGGTTTATAGCTTTGAAGGTACGAGCGATGCCCATGCGCTCGCTATTAAAGAGGGCAAATTCTACGTCGCATCCAGAGAGAACGGCGTGAATAAAATTTTCGTTTTTGAGAGATAAAATTTAAGCCGTCTTTTGGGCGGCTTATTTTAAAAATAATCTAAAACATAGTATTTAAGCCCTCGCTCATTGTCGAACTGATATCTGCCAAATAATTTTTACCAAGTTGCTTAAAGTCCATTTTGTTATAATGTTATTACTAAAAGTAGCAAAAATGAAAGAGTAAATTCTAAAACTGCCAGCATATTCTACACCGACGAAAGCAGGTAAGGTAGCCTAGGCGCTAAATGCATACAAAATAGAGGTCAGAAAGGCTATAAAAGCAAGAGTAAAATAGACTCATCAAAAAGGCATCGGCACTCGGCATCATAAATTTAGCAGACTCCGCGAAGCCTGATCACTGGTGAAGATTCTCTGGACGCAGGTTGCCATGGAGCCAGACGGAGCAGTGTAGTATGCGGTAAGCTATTTTTCGGGGAAGAATTGGTGTAAATTTTGAGCAATTTTGTGAATAATTAATATCTTCTTTAAAATGGACTGAATATGAAAATATCAAAGGTAAATATAAAAGATTTTAAAAGATTTAAGGATCTAACTTTAGATTTAGGCAATAAGCCAGCGAAAATAATCGCATTGGTTGGTACTAATGGATGTGGTAAAAGTAGTGTTTTGGATGCTTTTATTGCATGCGGAGGAAGTTATAGTGGGAACATTGGGAGCGGTAGTATACCGGAAATATTCTACAGAACAGACAATAAGAATGCATTTCAATTAATATCGATTGAATATTTAGATGATGAGGGCAATATCATTAACAATAGCATATTATATAGTGATCATGATTTCTATAAGAATAATAGAAAAATTATTTTTTCATTCAGAAGCCCATATCGTTACAACACTAGTTTAAATATTAGAGAGATTAGAGCAACAGACCCCATTGAAAACAATTCCGATGGAGCGAGCTGTTCATTAAATTTAGACAGCAAAGTAGAGAATAATTATAGAAGATTATTGGGATTTTATAACCAAATTATGGAAAGAGAAGATATTAAGCCATCTGAAGCTAAGATTAAAGTCATAGGCTTATTAAATCAATCTATAAAAAACTGTTTAGATTTAGAAATTGTTAGTTTGGGAAATGTGGCACAAAATAACGGTACGCTAAATTTTAAAAAATCAGATTCAAATATAACATTCTCATTTGATAGTCTCTCTGCCGGAGAAAAGGAAGTTGTTGATATTTTATTAGATTTATTTTTAAGAAGAGAGAAATATAAAAACTCTATCTTTCTATTAGATGAGCCTGAGTTACATATTAATACATCGATTCAAAAAAAATTAATGATTGAGATAGAAAAACTAATAGGCGATGAAGGGCAAATTTGGATCGCGACTCACAGTATCGGTTTTTTACGGGCATTTCAAGAAGAGCTATCTGGGAAATGTCAAGTTATTCAATTTGAAGATAATATGAAATTTGCTTCAGAAGCTATAACATTGACCCCTGTTGCAAACAATAGAACAACATGGAAATCTATTTTCAGTACAGCTCTAGATGACTTAACCGGATTAATAGCTCCTAATAGAATTATTTATTGCGAAGGGCGAGATGAACCTAGAAGGGATGGCTCTGAAAGAGGGCTTGACGCTCAAGTTTTAAATAATATTTTTAATGCAGAGTATCCAGGTACTGTTTTCGTCTCTAGCGGTGGAAATACAGAATTAGATCAAAGAAGCAGCATTGCATTAGCAATATTAGGCAAGGTGTTTCCCAATATGGAAATTTGGGTTTTTAAAGATAGAGATATGGCTTCAGGAAAGCTAGTATCAGAAAAAGAGAGGCAAGAGTATTTAGCTAATCAGGATGCAAGATTTAGAGTAATGAAAAGGTGGGAAATCGAAAACTACCTATTTGATGAAGAGGTGTTGAGAAAATATTGTGCAGTAAATCAAAAAAACTTTGATGAAGTTAAATATAAAAAAAGTTTTACAGATTTAATAAACTCAGATGTTAAATCACAATTTTCGCTGATCAAAAGTATTTGTTCAATTCCAACTCATATAAATCCCGAGAATTTTAAAATAAATTTATCAAAGCTAGTGACTTTAGATATGAATATTTATCAAGAATTAAAGTCTTGTATATTTGATAGAAAATAGCTATTTAACGAGCTATGATGTCTGCTACCAAATTTAATATCATAATCTATCAAATGTGGTTAAATTTTACCCACAATATTTAAAGTCAAGAGTTATGCAATGTTGTGCATCTTTTGGTGGTCTATCGAAAAAAACACAATTTAAAGTTAAAATTTAAAGGTCGGACTTTCATCCGACCAGCATCAGAAAGGAGGAGTTAAAATATATAAACCGCGCCGAGTACGATAAATGCTCTTAGGCAAAAGCCGCCCACAAGCACGCCGTATTCGTTATAAACACAGCTTTTTACCTCCTCGCCGCCGTGCGCGCAGACACTGCCATCCGCATTCACGCCACATCTTTGTAGCATAAATTTACTGCCGCCAATTAATGGCAGTGCAAGACCAAGCACTATAAAACCTATCCAAAACATCGGCGCTAGAGAGCCTGATACTATTTTGGTTATGCTAGCCATGCCAGCAGCTTCGTTTCTAACGTTTGCAAATAGCATCAAGAGGGCAAAAATTTCAAGTGCCACTAAAATAGTGTGAAATTTATGCGACTCATGGCTTAAAACGCCACCACCACTTAGCACAGATATAGCGTTTGCACTAAGGCCTGTTGATATGGCTGAGATAGTAAATAGTATCGGTAGCCATATACTTGCCCAAAGTGGGATCGCTTTTACTACATATAAAAGTAGTCCAGTATATCCCATCACTCCAAGTGCTAGTAGAGAGCCAAAGCTAAGCATCATATCGCAAATTTTGCCACCTTTTTTGACTTGTAAAAGCACGAGTACGCTAACTATTATGAAAAATGTTAGAAGATATGTGCCGATACTCATTATAGAAACTGGTCTTGTGTAAAGACCTATGATCTTAAATGGATTGATCGCTGCGCTTGGTGCTAGGTCAAATAGCAAAAGTGCAGTTCCAACTATGACCGCTATTGGCGCGAGCAAAAATCCAAATTTATAAAATTTCTCATCAAGCTTGCCCAAAAAGCCTTTATAGGCTAAAGCCGAGCACAAAAATGCCCCAGCACCTAAACCACCTAAAAAGAGATATATGACTATGAGCCATCCCCAAGTTGTTTGTTCCATTATCTATCCTTTAACTCTTAAAAGTTAGAAGAGCTCTTGACTGCTCTATCTCGTTTTCAAGATATAAATTTAAAAAATCAGCAAAGCTCACATAGGCTTCTAAATTTGTAGTCTCCTTACAGCGAGAGCTAAATTTATAAAACCACTCAAACGGATGAGTGCGGATGAAGTCATATTTTTTATGTAAAATTTCATCCATCTTCTCTTTTTTGTCTGCTTGTAAGGCATTGAAACTTAGAAAGTAAAGGTATTGCAGCTCGTATCCGATGAAATCATCTGGAAATTTATCAAACTGCTCTTTACTAAGCTTTAGTCCAGAGCTCTCATAAAAGCTTCGCACCTGCATAGTCTTCTCGCCAAACATCGTTTTATAATCAAAATAAACCGACTCGTATGGCTCGGCCTTTGGGTGTCTTGGCCCTACAAAAAGCCTGTTAAATTCATATCTTAGCTCGTCTAGCAAATTTAGATCATCTTTACACTTATTTAGCCAAAGTATGAAGTTGTGATTTTTAAATTTATCACTAAAATTAAGGCTTAGGCCTATGAGCTCATCTAAATTTTGCTCTCTAAGCTCCACTAAGAAAAATCGCCTTAAAAAGTCTTCAACACTAAGGCTAACGCTAAGCTTTTCTTTGACCTTATCCATCTTTTACTCTTTAATGTATGAATTCATTTCGCTTCATTCTTGGATAAAAGCGGATGTTTGGCTTGGTAAAGAAGTGTTTAAAGCCTGGCATCTCTTTTTGCATACCAGCGCTGTCGCTGACGTTGCTATCAATCAGTTTTAGTACTCCACACGGACAGCCCGCCACACAAGCTGGCTCTTCGCCACGCTCAAGTTTTTCGGCACAAAGGTTGCACTTTTGAGCCTTGCCGTCTTTGCCTTTTGTGATAGAGCCATAAGGGCAAGCCATCAAGCAGTATCCGCAGCCTATGCACTTATCATGAAGTGGCTGTACGACACCATTTTCTAGCTTGATATAAGCCCCAACTGGGCAGACATCCATACAGGCTGGCTCGTCGCAGTGATGGCAAGAGCGAGTTATAAATATCTCTTTTTCTATGCCATCTTCATGTATCATAAGGCCATCAACATGTCTCCAGTTTATATCTGGATCTTGATTGTGATAGACTTGACATGAAATTTCACAAGCCTTGCAGCCTATGCAAAAGTTATAATCAAATAAAAAACCTTGTTTTCTTTTCATCTTAGACCCCTTTACATCTCTTGTTTAGCTGCTTTTTTTACTTCACAAAAGCTAGCTGTATAAGTTGAGCCATTTCCTAGATCGCTAACGCCATCAGAGCAAAGGATATTTGCTCCAGTTCTTGATTTTGTCACTTTTACCCAGATGTTGTTCCACGCATAGACTATGCCTGGGTTCATTTGATTTGTCTCGACTGCTGTAAAGACGGCTGTACCTTTTTCGTTTGTTGCCTCAACTGTATCTCCATTTTTTATACCGCGTGCTTCCATATCTTCACGTGTCATAAATAGCTCAGCATTGCCCTTAACGATAACTCTTTTTAAGATATAAGGCATATTGCCCCAGTTGGAGTTGTCTTGGAGCTGAGTACCTGGCGTCATGAAATAAAGCGGATATTTCTTAAGATAGTCTTTTCCAAATTTATTGCTCTTTTCATAGTAGTCCCAGTCGGTTTCAAGGTCTATTACTGGATGATAGCCTGCGTCTTTAAAGGTTTGTGAGTAAAGCTCGCATTTTCCACTTTTTGTACCAAAGACTAGTTTGTCTTTTGGTGCATAAGGGTAGTATGGGAACTGATCTTTCATCGTTTCAGGCGTTCTAAATGGCTTGATCCAGCCGACTGATTTTAGTTTTTCATAGGTGATGTTTTGTTTTTTGGCAAATTCTGTATCCAAAAAGCGTCTGCAAACCGTTTCGCTATCCCAGTTAAAGCACTCTTCTGTATAGCCCATCGCTTTTGCAAGAGCGTTGAAGAACTCTAAATTTGTCTTAGCTTCGCCAAGAGGTTTTACACTTTGAGCGTTGTAGCAGACGTATCCAGAAATTTGGTCGTTTTGGATATCCTCACTCTCCATAAATGTAACACCAGGCAGAACATAGTCAGCATAGTCACAGGTATCTGTTTCGTAAGGATCAATTACAACCAAAAAGAAGTCATCGTCCATTACACGCTTTTTGATCAAATTTGTATTTGGCGCTGTTACCATTAAATTTGAGTTGTAGTTGATGCATGCTTTAATGACTGTGTTTATAGGCTTGTCAAGATATGTTGGATTTTCTTTTTGTATGCCTTTACCAAATTCTATATAGCTTACTTGCTGCCTTTCTATCTTTTTGCCATCTTTATCTTTTGGAGAGAGATCTGGCATGCAGTTGTCGAAATTAAAGCAACCTTTTACATGCACGTATGCCCAAAATAGTCCGCCACCAAGCTTTGTCAAGGCACCAGTTAAAACTGGTAAAAATGTAACCGCACGAACAAGTCTTGCTCCGTTAAAGTGTCTTTGTCCGCCGTCGCCGTGCATGATAGCTGGTGCTTTTGCGTGAGCGTACTCTCTGGCAAAAACTTTGATCTGATCCACACTTGCTCCGCACATCTCAGATAGTTCGCCATAGGTGTAGAGTGAGCACTCGTGCACTAGATCTTCAAAGCCTGTTGTGTATTTTTCCACAAATTCATGATCATATAGATCTTCTTCTATTAAAAATTTACAGACCGCTAGACAAAATGCAGGGTCACTAGATGGTTTTAGCTGGATAAACATATCAGCTTGGTTTGCCAGAGGAATTCTTATTGTATTTATAACGATGATCTTTCCGCCTCTTTTTTTAACACGGTGAGCAAATCTTATCCAGTGTACGGCTGTATAAGCTTCATTTGATCCCCAGCTGATATACATATCGCTCTCATCGATCTCAAGTGCATCTTTTGAGAAGTCAGTACCTATAACGCTAGGAGTGCCCGCGTATCTTGGCCAGTCGCAAGGGTTTCTAACAAGTCTTGTGGCTCCATATTTTTCAAAGAAATTTCCTGGTGCAATAGTTTTTGAGATATGTCCTTCGTTGCCAGAGTAGACAAACTCGGTCAAGGCTTCGCCGCCAAATTTCTCTTTTATCTCAGTTAGCTTTGCAGCTATCTCTTTTAAGGCTTGATCCCAGCTTATCTTCTCCCATTTTCCCTCGCCTTTTTTACCGACTCTTTTCATAGGGTGCATGATGCGGTCGGCATTATATAGATGCATGGCATAGGTGTGACCTTTGACGCAGACTGTGCCTTGCGTTAGTGGGTGTTTTGGATCGCCTTTTATGCTTACCATTTTGCCGTCTTTTATCTCAGCGATCATCGAACAGGCATCACGGCAGTTTCTAGGACAGGTTAGGTAGTGGTACTCTACATTTTCCTCGTTCTTGTAGGATTTTGGGTTAAAATCCACCTCAAATTGCTCCATACCAAATAGGCTAGGAGCTGTTCCAGCTGCTGCCAGAGCTGCTCCCGTGCCTTTTAGGAAAGAACGTCTTTGCATGTTTTCTCCTTAAATTTGATAGCTATTTCATCTCAAAGATAAAAACTTTATTCTCTTTGCCTTCTCGTGAGAAGATGTAAAATTTATTATCTTTGATCGCTAATGCTCTTGGGTTATTTACCCCACTAAAACTAAATGCCTCGTCTATCTCTTTGGTGGTCAAATTTAACTTTAAAATAGTTGAGAAATTTTTGCTTAAAAGATAGAGCGCATTAGGCTCTACGTCTATGCCGGTAATGTAGTAGTTATTTAAATTTCTACCCTCTTTTAGCTGTAAATTTGCTCCAGCTTTTGGTACAAATTCTTCTAAGATCATCTTATCGTCGCCGTCAAATATAGCTACACTCCAGTAGTCTCTAACATCGTTTGGCACGCTAGCTGTGAAAAATTTATTCTCACTTTCTAGGTAGTCCCAGCCTAAGATGTACTGCTGTTTTGATCTAATGGTAGAAAATCTGCCCTTGTTACCAAGGTCATTTAGCTTCCACGCGTCATATCCAGCCAATAGGTGCCTCCACTGGCTATTTTGCTCATCTTTACTAAGGTTGCTAGCTGGCTCATAGAAGACAAAAGTTTTGTTGTAACTTATCATGCCAAGCTCTTTTTTGTACCAAGTAGCTCCGACTGTTGCTTCCATCTCCATTATAAAATGGCGGTCGTGTTTAGCGTAGCTAACTGGCTTTAAATTTTCATCTGCGATGTAAAATTCGTTGTCGTTTGAGACAAGAGCGAACTGCTTTTTGCCTTCATCGTAGTCAGCTCCAGTTATTGCATTGTCATTTTGCAAATTTAGAGTGAGCGTATCTTTAAGGCCTAGCTCTTTTATGTTTTGGATAGCTCCATTTTTGCTATCCATGTCAAAGCTAAAACCAAAAGCAAGGCTTGCTAATGCGATAAAAAATATTAGCTTTTTCATCTTTTACTCCTTACTTTGCTAGGTCTGGAAGCTCAGGGTTCCAGTCAAATCTAAAGTCAAGCGAGCTATCCCAGTGGTCTTTTTCCCAGAACCATTTTGAAGGATCGATGCTCATTCTAGGTGGTGTGCTAGATCCTAGATATGGCGGTGGACCAGAAGCTATAAAGGCTTGAACGCAGTTTGCAAGTATGATCACGATAAAGACCAAATTTGCAAATTTGCCAAGTGGCAAGTAGCTTAGAAAGTCGCCATATTCGCCATTTGAGCTTTTTTGCATTATAAGGCCTAAGTTTTTGCTAAACAAAAATATAAGAGCCAAAAATATGATCACACAAAAATCAACAACCATAACCCAAAACTGAGTGTGGGCACCTAAAATTTCAAGGCCAAAACCTTGTTTGATGTCAAGATAGCCGCCAAATGTTCCATCTAGGCTGTAGTGGATAAAGCCGTTAAATATGCCCCAGCAAGCCATTAGTAAAAGTGCTGCCAGATAGCCAGGCTTTAGTCCGTACCTGATGATGAAAAGCGCTATTAGGCTAATAGCTATCATCGTGATCCTCTCGGCCCAGCACATTACGCAAGGGTTATCACCTAGCCCAAAGCCAAGCACCAAGCAGGCGATACCAACTGGAAGTGCCACAAGAGCAGTGATGGCTAGTGATATAAGATTGAAAAAGCCTTGTTCGTTTGCTGGGATTTCATTTTGTTTTGTTTGCATCTTGCCCTCCTAAAAGTTGCCTATTGGCAAGACTACCCATAAATTTACGTAAAATTCTAGTGCAACTAGTATTACGCACCCCAAAGCCATACAGGACGTTGCTATTTTCTTCATTTGTGGCTTTATGTATAAGATAAGCCCACTAATCAGAAATAGCGTCAAAATTAGAAATTCCATTTTGAGCTCCCAATTTGTAAATTTTCAACTACAAGCATGCTTATCTGAGAAAAATAATATAACTATATTTATTAAATTTAGTTTAAAAAATATATTTTTATAGCTAATTTTTACTTTATATAATAAAAATTCGTAAATAAAAATAGATTTATACAAAAATATTTTATATAATTAAGCTATATTTAATTAAATTAATATTAATTTTTACAAAATTATTTTTATTGGTTAGCTTGTAAATTCAAATTAGCTTAAAGAATAGTTATGTAATATTTTTGCAAAGGTAAAAAGGGGCAGTAATGGAAAATATATTTTTAGAATCATATGATGTTTTTAAGGTATGTAAATCCCCAAGCAAATTAAAAATTTATGATGAATTTTTGCAAAATAACAAAAGGTACTCTATAACGCGTTGCTACTACGTCATCGTGGTGGATAATACATTTTTAACCTACTCACATCTCATGGTCTATGAGCAGCTACTCTATCTTTTGTACTCGCAAAATAAACTAAAAAATGGCGACTTTTCGCTCACCCTCAAAAAAGCAGAGCTTGCTAAGAAATTTAAAACAGATATCACCAAAAGTGCCACAGATACGATAAAGTGCTTTTATGAGATGCAGGACGTGAAAATTTCGATCTTTGTTAAAGACAAGATCGAAAAGCAGATGAATATAATCGAATTTATAGACGCAGAGCAAACTGATAAATATGGCGAGCTACAAGATGAGATAAATTTGAGACTAAACCCAGAATTTGTAAAGCTTTACCGCTGCATCTATCTTGATAAGATCGAGTATTTAAATAGCTTTGATATAGAGCAAGGTAGCTTCATAAGATACTTCATGCAGCACGAGCTAGATGGTGGCGTAAGAAGCTCAGCTATTATCGATAAAATGGGCGTTTTAAACTATTTGCCTTTTGCTTATAAAAAGCGCTTTGAGCAAGAGGTGGCAAATGTTAGCTTTTATTATAAAAATGAAAAATACGAGATAAAAGATGGCTTTGTAGTAGTCACAAATCACGAAAATAGAGTGATGGATAATCAAAATGCCTCTATTGAGCTTTTTGGTCTTATCTACGAGCAGATCACTAAAAATTGCACTAAAAATATCGTGCTAAATGACGCAAATTTGCAAAATTATTATGCTAGATTTGGTAAATTTGAGACAAATCAAAATATCTTTAAAATTTTTAGCAACATGGAGCTCATGTTAAATCATTCAATACAAAAAGAAAATGCTAAAATTTCTTTTTTCTCTCACTTTTTTGAAAGCATCGTTTGCAAAAGAGATACGGAGCTTGAAATTTTGATCGAGCTAAATCAAAAAGGCTTTGAGTATATCATCTCCAAAAGTGCAAATTTAGACTTTTATAACGTGGAGTCAGCTGACTACGGACTTACTTCATATCCAGCCAGCTCTTGTGCGGTGAGTGGAAATTTCTAAATTCAGTTGATTTTAGCTTTTAGTTTGGCGATCACTTCGTCAAGCTTGCCGCCATCTTGAGCGTTTTTTAGGCACTCATTTATCTCGGTCATCTTTTTGGTAAATTCGTTTTTTATAATGCCTACCACAAAGTCCTCGCTGTTAGTCTCGTCCAAGATAGGATACATGTCTCGCCAGATATCTTTGATCCACCAGCCGCATTTTGATATGCAAGGAAACTCTTTAAGCTCGCCAAGCTTTAGGCTCATCATAACTTCATCAGAGTGCTTGATATCGTCTGTGACAAAGTCTTTATGTATGCTATCAAAGCTTGTAAACATGCGGTAACCAAGGCTTGATACGTTGTTTTCAGAGCAAATTCTAAACTGAAAAACATTATCTTCATAGTCTAAATTCGATATGCAAATTTGATGTTTTTGGGTGAAATTTGGAAATGAGTTAAACCTTTTATCATCTATGTCAAGCTGCCACTTTGAGTCATTATCGCTAGTTAAAAACTCTTTAAAGCTTAGTTGTACAAATTCTTTATAGCTCATCTCATCAGCTGTGAAAAAGTCATAGTTGCTACTGTTTTTTTCTTTAAAATCTTTAAATTTCATTTCATTTCCGATCAAAAAAGTGTAACTATTTTACTACTTTTAACAATAAAGCTTATTAAATTTTACGAAATTTATAAGATTTTTTATCCGCGAGTCATTTTGATTTTATAAATTTGAGTTGTGTAGCAAATTTTTTCAAAAACAAATCAAATTTCATCCGTGATTATCTCTATATTTTTATAGATTTTAGTCTGGATATAGCCAGCGAATTTAATCCACAATGCCTAAAAATTTAACCTATTTTTTCTTCTAGAAATTCCAAAATTTCTTGCGCTTTTTCATTTAGTGACTCTTTTGGGATCTGCAAGAAGCTGCCTTCTTTTAAGATCAAAGCTACAAAATCATCAGTTTCACAAGCGCCAAGAAACGCACTAAACGAAAAATGAACCGTACTTGTCGCTGTGACAAACAAGACCTCATCATCATATATAACGATCTCTTGTTCGCGCTCAACATCGATGTTTGAGTAAATGGCTCTAGTAAATAAAACCGGCTTAACTACGGCCGCGTAAATATAAAGCAAGATCACGCCAACGCACAAAACGATGGCTAAATTTCTTGCCAAAGTAGAGATATCGTCCATATCAGAATATACTATTAACTCGTGCCCAGTAACGTCAAAAAGCACAAGCAAAGCTACTGCGCATAGCGCAGCAAATGGCAGCTCGATCGCCCTCATTAAAAATACAAATTTATTCTTTTTATAGACGGTGCGTGAGACTTCGCGTAGTAGCTTTTTAAATTTAGCATCGTTTTTTATACTAAATTTCGCTCTAAATTTTTCATTTTGCATGTTATTTCTTTAAATTTTGGCTAAATTTCATCCGTGATGATCTCTATCTTGCTCGTATCAACCAAGCTGCCGTCTATGATGATCTCCTCTATCTTGCCAGCTCTTATGACGCCACTTTTTGGATTTTTCACACTTTTTACCGTGCTTTTGGTGCTCACATCGACGCTTGAATACTCAAAAGCAAGGCTTGTATCCATAAAAATGCAATCTTTTACAACCAAATTTTCTACGTAGCAAAGCGCTTGCAAGCTCTTTATTGTGCAGTTTATGAGCGTCACATTTTTTGTATTCCAGGCTAGATATTCGCCTGAGATGAGGCAGTTCTGCGCGAGCACGTTTTCGCAGTTCCAAAAGGCATCTTTTGAGATGAGCTTTGAGTTTGTGATTTTTACATTTTTGCAGCCATCAAAGCAGTAATTGCCGTCCAAGCTTAGCCCATCAACCTCTAAATTTTCACTATTTGCCGCAAAATAATCCCCTTTTGCAAAGACGTTTTTTATCTTCACGTCTGAGCAGCCCCAAAGTGTCTCGGCGGCGTCTGAGAAACTTACATTTTCAAGTGAAATTTGCGAGCTTTTCCTAAAGCTTTTTGGCGCATTTATGAGCACGTCTTTGAAGCTTAAATTTTTGCTGTACCACATGCCAGCTCTTGCTAGAGGCTCGAGATAGCCGCCATTTAGCGTGATGTCGCTTGCATACCAGAGCGGGTACTTGTAGGCAAAAACGCACTCGTTTAGCTTTAAATTTGAGCTGTGCTTTAGCGGCGACTCGCCATCTTCAAAGATGCAGTTGGTAAAATTTAGCCCCTTTGCCCCAAACATCGCGCGTTCTCCTGTGAAAATTTCTGCATTTCTCTCTTGCATTTTTATCCTTTATTAAATTTCTCTCAAAATTATACTAGTTTTACTGCAAAGTGCCATTAAATTTACTTTAAAGACGCAAAGCGTTATAATCGCCCAAAAAAAGGAGTAAAAATGGGTTTAAAAGCAGACTCTTGGATAAGGAAAATGTCGGTTGAAAAGAAGATGATCGTGCCATTTGCCGAGGAGCAAGTGGGGCGTGGCGTCGTTAGCTACGGCGTTTCTAGCTACGGCTATGATATCCGCGTGGGCGATGAGTTTAAAATTTTCACAAATATCGGCGGAACCGTCGTTGATCCAAAGAATTTTGATGAGAAAAATGTGGTTGATTTTAAGGGCGATGTCTGCATAGTGCCGCCAAATTCTTTTGCTTTGGCACGCACGGTCGAGTACTTTAACATGCCTGATAACGTGCTAGCGATCTGCCTTGGCAAGAGCACATACGCAAGATGCGGTATCATCGTAAATGTGACGCCTTTTGAGCCGGGATTTAAGGGGCATATCACGATAGAGATCTCAAACACGACGCCGCTTCCTGCTAAAATTTACGCAAACGAGGGCATCGCGCAGGTGCTATTTATCGAGGGCGATGAGCCTTGCGAGGTGACATATGCTGATAAAAACGGCAAATACCAAGCCCAAGAAGGCATCACGCTGCCTAGAATTTTAAAATAATTTTCATGCCTTTGCGACTTTGCAAAGGCTAAATTTATCGACCACTTTTTATAAAACCCTAAACAATAACGAAATTTTGACGAAATAGAAGCTAGAAAGAGCGAAGCTTTGATAAACAAATTTTAAATTTGGCACAGCTTTTGCTTAAAAATTTATAAACTAGAACATAAATCAAGCTCAAATATAAGGATATACATGTCAGAGAAAAAAAGTAAAAAAGCAGCTAAACAGACAAAAGAAACAAAGCTAAACGGTATAATAAATCCGATCTTTGAAAAGAACCTACAAGCGTTATTTCAACAAGACGAGGTTTTGGCTGCAAGACTTTTTAGTATGACATCCCAAAATAAATATGAGATAGTTTTAGGAAAAAATGATTCTTTGGATATAAATATCATAAACAAAGAGACGTCTGAATCCATATATGAAAATCCTGTCGAAGAGACATATAAGATGCTTGATGAGATAGAAAAAAAATACAAAAGATACCCAGGTCTTTTTTTCTATGGTCTTGGAAATGGCATACTTTATAAGGCATTGGCAAAAAATAATGTCCATAAAAAGATAGTAATAGTTGAGCCAGAACTTGAAATAATGCATCTTGTATTAAATGTCATAGACTTGTCAAATGAGCTTAGAGATGAGCAAATAGTTCTTTTTTATGCAGAATTTTCAACATACACTCAGTTTTATTTTTTAATATCACATTCAGGGCTTGATGTATATGCTAAAACATATAACTTAATTATTCATTCTAATTTTTATGATGACTTCTCAGATGACTATATAAAAGTAAATCAAAATATAGTAAAAGCTTTCTCTCAAAATGTTGTTTCACATGGAAATAGCATAGACGATCTTCTAATAGGTACAAAGCAGCATATCGAGAATTTACCCCATATGCTCACTAATTACTGCTATACGAATTTGGTTAAAAAAAGGCACGGTCTTGTAGATACAGCTGTCATTGTATCGACTGGTCCAAGTCTAGATAAGCAGCTAGAAACTCTTAAAAAATTTGCTCCTTATGTTAGTATTATGAGTGTTGATGCTTCTTATCCCATACTTGCTAGAAATGGCATAAAACCCGACTACGTAACATCTATTGAAAGAATGGATCCTACCTCTACATTTTTTAAAGAAAGACATCCTGGATTTGATGATGATATAAATTTTATTGTGGCTTCGGTCACACACAGCCAAACTGTAAAAAATATATTACCTAGGCGTTTAGTACTTACGATGAGGCCCCAACAAGAAGAGAGAATGTTTAAGTTAAATAAGTACGGATATCTTGGAGTAGGTCACAGTTGTGCAAATATGGCCTACCAGTTAGCCTATGTGCTAGGACATAAAAACATTATCTTTATAGGTCAAGATCTTGCTTTTGGAAAAGATGGAGCAAGTCATGCCAAAGGGCACAATTTCCCACAACCAGATGAAAATTTATATATCACAGCTTACGGTGGAGAAGGCGAAGTAAGAACAACATACGTATGGACACTATTTAAGAATCAATTTGAAAATGATATCGAACAAGCTAAGCTAGAGAATATAATATCATATAATTGTACTGAGGGTGGTGCTAGAATAAATGGAACCATAGAAAAGCCATTTTTGGAGATAATGAATGAGCTTTGTGCGGATAAAAAGGCTAAGAGCTTGCCAAATATTAAAAAAGATAGTAATGAGACAGCTAATAAAAACTTGCTGAAAGCTTATGAGACAATACAAGAAAAAATAAGAGTTCAAACACAAGCTAAAGAAGAAATAGAAAAAGTGTTTTTAGAGATAACACCTAAAGTAGACTACTTTATATCATTGAGAGATAAGGGAGAGATAAATGAAAAACACTTCAATCAGCTTATTAAAATATCAAACAAGATAGATAGACTGAAAAATACAATATCAAAACGAAAATATATGAGATTTATTGAAAATATTTTTGTAATTTCTACTTATTATCAAGAGCTTGAGCTTGCTAAAGTTTCAGTTTCCCCAAGTGATACAAATGAAGAAAAAACTAATAAATTAGTAGAATGGGTTGAGTTTCATAAATATTGGCTATTTTCGGCAGCTGGTGGCATAAATGCTGATATAGAAACAACAAAAGAAGCCTCTAAACCTCTTATAAAAGAACTTAAAAAACGTGGAATCTTTCCAAAAGAAGACTAATAATGGATATATTAAGCTTAATAGGTCGTACAAAAAACCTCTTTGAAGATGATATAAAAGCACTTGATAAAGACCTAAAAGAGATAGTTTCAAGCTCAAGCTTCCTAGTTATCGGCGGGGCAGGATCTATAGGCTCTGCCGTGACAAAAGAGATCTTTATAAGAGACCCCAAAAAACTCTACGTCGTTGATATCTCTGAAAACAACCTTGTTGAGCTAGTGCGCGACATAAGAAGCGAGTTTGGATATATAAATGGTGACTTTAAAACTTTTGCCATAGATGTTGCAAGTGCCGAATTTGACGCACTTTTGGCGCAAAATGGTGGATTTGACTACGTGTTAAATTTATCAGCGCTAAAGCACGTTAGAAGCGAAAAAGATCCGTTTACGCTTATGAGAATGCTTGAAACAAATATCTTTAACACCGATAAAACGCTGGCGCAAGCTCTCGATATGAAGTCAAAAAAATATTTCTGCGTTAGCACCGACAAGGCGGCAAACCCTGTAAATTTAATGGGAGCTAGCAAGCGCATCATGGAGATGTTTGCATTTAGGCACTCTTTAAATATCGACGTCTCGATGGCTAGGTTTGCAAACGTGGCATTTAGCGATGGCTCGCTTCTTTTTGGCTTTCAAAAACGCATAGAAAAGTCTCAGCCCATAGTCGCTCCAAACGATGTCAGACGCTACTTTTTGACACCAAAAGAGAGCGGTGAACTCTGCCTTTTAAGTACCATTTTTGGCGACAATAGAGATATATTTTTCCCAAAACTAGATGAAAATTTAGACCTCATAACATTTAGTGAGATAGCAAAGAGATATCTGCAAAATTTAGGCTACGAGCCATTTTTGTGTGAAAATGAGGAGGAGGCTAGAAAGCTTGCAAAAGTGCTTCCAAAAGATGGCTTTTACCCTTGTCTTTTTGCGCCTAGCGACACGACTGGGGAGAAGGATTATGAGGAGTTTTTCGTTGACGGCGAGAAGCTTGATATGCAAAGACTTCAAAACATCGGCATAGTCAAAAATGATGCAAATTTTGACAGCAAAAAGCTAGAAATTTTTAAAAACAATATCTTAAATTTAAAATCAAGCTTGACGTGGAGCAAAGAGGACGTTTTGCGCGAAGTTTTTGAGCTCATACCAAATTTTATGCATAAAGAAACAGGAAAATATCTCGATGAAAAAATGTGATTTTGACGAGGTTTTGAAATTTATAAAGAGCACCTTTGGCAAGGACAAAGTCCCGCTTCACGAGCCTAAATTTATAGGCAACGAGAAAAAATATCTGCTCGAGTGCATCGACTCTAGCTTTGTCTCAAGTGTCGGCAAATTTGTCGATGAGTTTGAGAGCAAGTTAGCTCAAATGGTCGGTGCTAAATTTGCAGTTGCCACGACAAATGGCACCTCTGCGCTTCACATCTGCCTAAAACTAGCTGGAGTAGAGCAAAATGACGAAGTAATCACCCAGCCAGTTACTTTTATAGCCACTTGCAACGCCATTAGCTACCTTTTTGCAAAGCCGGTTTTCGTGGATGTTGATCTTGACACGCTCGGTATGTCGCCAGCGTCGCTTAGTGCGTTTTTGGAGAAAAACTGCGAGCTAAAAGGCGGTAAATGTGTCAATAAAACCAGCGGCAGGATAGTGCGTGCCTGCGTGCCTATGCATACTTTTGGACTGCCTTGTAAGATAGACGAGATAGCTGAAATCTGCAAGCGTTGGAACATCGTTTTGGTAGAAGATAGCGCCGAGAGCCTTGGTAGCTACTATAAAGGCACTCATACAGGGAATTTTGGCAAGCTTGCAGCGATGAGCTTTAATGGTAATAAGATAGTCACAAGCGGAGGAGGCGGAGCTATCATCACAAACGATGAGGAGATAGCAAAGCACGCTAAATTTATCACCACAACGGCCAAGGTGCCACATCCTTTTGAGTACCGCCACAGCGAGATCGGCTATAACTACCGCTTGCCAAATTTAAACGCAGCCCTGCTTGTAGCTCAGCTTGAAAATTTGGAGCTATTTTTAAAGAGCAAACGCGAGCTTGCGATGATTTATAAAGAGTATTTTTCTAAATTTGATGATGTGAAATTTATAGATGAGCCAGCGGACGCTAGGTCAAATTTTTGGCTAAATGCGGTGCTCTTTGAAAGCCGTGAAAAAAGAGATGAGTTTTTGAAATTTAGTAATGAAAATGGCGTTTTTACGCGTCCTATATGGCAGCTTATGAATGAGCTTGATATGTTTAAGGACTGCCAAAGAGATGAGCTAAAAAATGCTAAATTTCTAAGCGATAGGATAGTAAATATCCCAAGCAGCGCGAGAGTTTAGCCGTGCAAAATATAGTCTTAGTAGGTGGTGGTGGGCACTGTAAAAGTGTGATAGATGTCATCGAGAGCGAAGCTAAATTTAATATAATTGGTATCATAGATATGGCAGAAAATATTGGCAAAAAGGTGCTTGGACATGAGATCATCGGTAGCGATGATGATCTGGTTGAGGTTTTTACATCATGCAAAAATGCTGTGGTGACGGTTGGGCAGATAAAAAGTAGCGAGTCTAGAAAAAGACTGTTTGCACTGCTAAAAGAGATAGGTTTTGGCCTTCCAACCATAGTCTCACCACTTGCGTATATCTCAAAGCATGCAAGTGTAGGTGAGGGAACTGTGGTGATGCATCATGCCTTGATCAACGCTGGTGCAACTGTCGGTAAAAACTGTATCATAAATACAAAGGCGCTAGTTGAGCATGACGCAACTATCGGCGATCACTGCCATATCTCAACAGCAAGCGTGGTAAATGGCGGCGTTGTCGTGCAAGATGGGACATTCTTTGGTAGCAATGCAACCAGCAAAGAGTATATCGTGATAGGCGAAAATTCTATCATAGGTGGCGGAACTAGCGTGATGAGAAGCTTGGAGAAAAACGCTTTTATAAAGGCGTAAAAACTAGCATTTTAAAGGAAATTTGATGTCAAACAGGGTTTTTATCATAGCTGAGGCCGGGGTTAATCACAATGGCGATATAAATTTAGCTAAAAAACTGATTGATATAGCAGCTAGTGCTGGCGCTAATGCGGTGAAATTTCAGACCTTTAAAGCTCAAAATCTAGTTTCAAAAAACGCACAAAAGGCTAGCTATCAAAAAGAAACTACCGATAAAAATGAAAGCCAGTTTGAGATGATAAAAAAGCTTGAACTAGACGAGAACACGCATAAAGAGCTTATAGCCTACTGCAAAGAAAAAAATATCACTTTTCTCTCAACTCCTTTTGATAGCGACAGCATAAAGCTTCTTGACGAGCTGGGGCTTAGCATATTTAAGATCCCAAGTGGCGAGATAACAAATTTACCTTATCTTAGGCAGATAGGTGGGCTTAATAAAAAGATCATTCTCTCAACCGGAATGGCAAATTTAGGCGAGGTGGAAGCTGCGATAGAAGTACTTGTAAAAAGCGGTACGAAACGGGAAAACATAAGCCTTCTTCATGCAAATACGCAGTATCCAACGCCGATGGAGGATGTAAATTTAAAGGCGATGATAACTCTTAAAAATGCCTTTGGGCTTGAGGTCGGTTATAGTGATCATACCCTTGGCATCGAGGTTGATATCGCAGCGGTTGCCATGGGTGCAAAGATCATAGAAAAGCACTTTACGCTTGATAAGAGCATGCCTGGACCTGATCACAAGGCTAGCCTTGAGCCAGATGAGCTAGCGGCTATGGTTAGGGGTATTAGAAATATCGAGCTAGCTCTTGGAGACGGACTAAAACACTTTAGCAAAAGCGAGAGCGAAAATATCAAAATAGCTAGAAAGTCGATCGTGGCAAAATGCGATATAAAAAAGGGTGAAATTTTTAGCGAGCAAAATATCTGCGTAAAACGACCAGGGGACGGCATAAATCCTATGAGGTGGGATGAGGTGATCGGGCAAAATTCACAAAAAGACTATAAACAAGATGAACTGATATGAGAAAAATTTGTGTAGTGACAAGCACTAGAGCTGAATATGGCCTGCTTTACTGGCTCTTAAAAGAGATCGAGGCAGATAGTGAGCTTAAGCTTCAGCTTATTGTTACTGGCATGCACCTAAGTCCCGAGTTTGGACTCACATACAAAGAGATAGAAAAAGAATTTAAGATAGATAAAAAGATAGAAATTTTAAGTAGTTCGCATACAAGTCTTGATATTTGCGCTGAGATGGCAAGAATTTATGAGAAATTTGCTCCGGCATTAGCTGAGCTTAAGCCTGATATATTGGTGCTTCTTGGCGATAGATATGAGATATTTGGTGTAGCAGGTGTTGCTAGTATCATGCAGATACCAATGGCACATATCCACGGCGGTGAGACCACACAAGGAGCGTTTGACGAGGCTTTTAGACACAGCATAACAAAGATGAGCCATATACATTTTGCAGCTACAAATGAGTATTCAAACCGCATAGTCCAGCTTGGCGAAGAGCCTGGTAGAGTTTTTAATGTTGGCGGAACAAGTATTGAAAACATAAAAAAGCTAAATTTATTAAGTAAAGAAGAATTTGAAAAGTCTATAGATTTTAGACTTGCTAAAAAAAATATCCTCATCACTTTTCATCCGGTGACACTTGAAAATAGTAGTGCAAGAGAGCAGTTTGGTGAGATCTTAAAAGCACTTGATGGGCTAGAGGATACAAATTTTATTTTCACAAAGGCAAATAGCGATACAGATGGCGATGTGATAAATAAAATGATAGATGAGTATGTGAACCAAAACTCACAAAAAGCTGCGGCTTTTGCCTCGCTTGGACAGTTAAGATATCTAAGTGCTATTAAATTTGTTGATATCGTCCTGGGAAATAGCTCAAGTGGCCTTTTGGAAGTTCCAAGCTTTAAAAAGGCCACCATAAATATAGGCGACCGCCAAAAAGGACGTGCTCGAGCTAGCAGTGTGATAGACGTTAGGCCTGCGGAAGAAGAAATTTTAGCTGCTATCAAAAGAGCGTATTCAAAAGAATTTGAACAAACTTTAAAAGATACGATCAACCCTTATGATGGTGGCAATCCAAGCAAAAAAATGGTTAAAATTTTAAAAGAGATCAAGCTTGATGGTATTTTGAAAAAGAAATTTTATGATATAGGTTTAAAATGAGAATAGTAAATGATATAAAACTTAGTATAAATTCAACCATTAAAGATGCCTTGCAGACTATCAACAACGGAGGGCTTCAAATCGCCATCGTTGTTGATGAAAACGACGCTCTAGTAGGCACGGTAACAGACGGTGACATCAGACGCGGTTTGCTAAACGGCCTTGATCTAAATAGTAGCGTCAGTCTAGTGGTGCACAAGAGCCCAAGTATAGCAAGTGTCGGTGATACTAAAGAGTCTATTTTAAAGATAGCACTTGCTAAAAAACTTCATAAAATTCCATTGGTTGACGAGCTTGGCAAGCTTGTAGGTATAGAAGACATCGAAGATATTATTAAGCCAGTTGGCAAGACAAATAGAGTTATCCTAATGGTAGGAGGCCTTGGCACCAGACTTAGACCGCTCACGCAAGATACGCCAAAGCCGATGCTAAAGGTTGGAAATAAGCCGATACTTCAAACGATAGTCGAGAAATTTGCAGAGTATGGCTTTGTAAATATCACAATGTGTGTAAATTTTAATGCAAGTATCATTAGAGACTATTTTGGCGACGGAAAAGAATTTGGCGTAAATATAGACTATGTTTTAGAAGAAAAAAGGATGGGCACAGCAGGGGCGTTAAGCTTACTAAAAGAGCGCCCAAGTGAGCCATTTTTCGTAATGAACGGCGATCTTCTTACAAATGTAAATTTCGAGCATATTTTTAACTACCACATGCTAAATAAAGCTACAGCCACAATGTGCGTCAGAGAGTACGACTACGAGGTTCCTTACGGCGTGGTAAAGATGAATGATAATAAAATAACTGCTATCGCAGAAAAACCGGTGCAGAAATTTTTCGTAAGTGCTGGGATATATATGCTCTCACCTGAAATTTTAGATTTGATCCCACAAGATGAGTTTTATGATATGCCTACGCTCTTTGAAAAGGCAATAGCTCAAAATAAAAATGTAATCTCTTTTCCGATACATGAGTACTGGATAGACATAGGACGCCTTGAAGAGTATCAAAAGGCAAATGAAGAATACGCAAAGATATTTTAGATGAAAGCTCTTGTTATAGGCTACGGTTCAATCGGCAAAAGACACTGCGAGGTCTTAGAGGCTTTAGTACAGATAGATGAAATTTGCCTAGTTACTAGCCAGGATGTGGCTGGTAAAGTGTGCTATAAAAACTTAGAAGAGGTCTCAAATTTAGACAAGTTTGACTACTTCGTCATAGCAACTCCCACATTTTTACATCTAGAAAATTTGAAATTTATAGATGAAAGAGTGAGTGGCAAGATCATACTTTGTGAAAAGCCATTGTTTGAAAAAAAATATAATTTCATGCCCAAAAATAATAAAATTTTTGTAGGCTATGTGCTGAGGTTTCATCCGCTCTTACAAAAGCTAAAAGAGTTTTTAAAAAAAGAGAAAATTTTGTATCTAAATGCTAATTGCGGTCAGCATCTACCAAGCTGGCGAAGTGGCGACTATAGAAAATGCTATAGTGCTAGCAAAGAAAAAGGTGGCGGAGTCTTGTTAGATCTTAGTCATGAGTTAGACTACACCATGTGGTTATGTGGCAAATTTGAAAGTCTAACGAGCTTTCAAGGTAAAATTTCAAATTTAGAGATAACAAGCGATGATCTATGTGTGGTTTTTGGTAGGACTAAAATGGATGCCATAGTAAATGTAAGTATCGACTATCTAAGCCATATAACGCATAGAAGCTTGCGAGTGGAGTGCGAAGGCTCTACATATGAGCTTGACTTTATGGCAGGTACACTTACCAAGCAAGATAGTAGTAAGCAAATTTTAAACATGCCAAATTTGGCAAGAAATGAGATGTTTTTAGCTATGCATAAAGATGTTTTGGGCGAGCAAAGATATATTTGTAGCTTTGATGAGGGGCTAGATGTGATGGACGCGATAGATCAAATTCAAAGGCAAAATAATGAGTAATGCTTTATGTACGATATGCGCAAGAGGCGGTAGTAAGGGAGTTAAAGGCAAAAATGTTCGAGAGCTTTGTGGTAAGCCACTTATAGCTCACACTATAGAGCAGGCAATAGCGTCAAATTTGTTTGAGCATATTGTTATTAGCACAGATAGCAACCTGATAGCAGAAGCAGCTGTAAAGTATGGCGCAGAGGTCTTTTTTAAAAGAGATGCTGCTATGGCTAGCGATACGGCAGGAAAACTTGATGTTATAAAAGATGCTTTTTTAAAAAGCGAGGAACATTATGGACGTAAATTTGACTATGAGATCGATCTTGACGCTACATCTCCACTTCGTGATGTAAGCGATATAACAAATTCTTTTGAGCAGTTTTTGCGTGATGATAATGACAACCTAATAACTGCTATGCCAAGTAGAAGAAGTCCGTATTTTAATTTAGTTGAAATTTATCCAGATGGACATGTAGCACTTGCAAAAACTTTACCAAATGCTATTTTATGCCGTCAAGATGCACCAAAGACTTATGATATGAACGCTTCTATTTACATCTGGAAGCGTGAAGTTTTGCTAAATAATGACACTTTATTTTTACCAAAAACCGGACTTTATGTGATGGATGAAGATAGATCGATCGATATAGATTGTGAGCTTGATTTTAAATTTGTAGAGTTTTTAATGAAGGAAAAAAATGCTAAAAGATAAGGTCATAGTAGTTACAGGGGGAGCTGGCAGGATAGGAAGTGCTTTCATAAGAGCGATTACTAGCCAAAACGGAGTTGGTGTGATAGCAGAGGTTGATACAAAAAGAGCAAATTTACTAAAAGATGAGATTACAAGCTCGCAAAAAGGTGCAAGGATCGAGGTTTTGCAAATTGATATCAGTGATGCAAATTCTATCAATGAAGCTATAAATTTCTTGCATTCAAAATATGGTCACATAGATGCACTAGTGAATAATGCCTATCCAAAAAGTAAAAATTACGGTAAGAAATTTTTTGAGATCGACATGGATGATTTTAATGATTTTTTAAATTTACATCTTGGCGGATACTTTAATATCTCACAAAATTTCATCAGGTATTTTTTAAGGCAAGGTCATGGTAATATCATAAACATCTCATCCATTCAAGGTATCGGAGCGCCTGCCTTTGAGACATATGAGGGGACAAATATGCACTCTCCAGTCGAATACACAGTCGTAAAACATGGCCTTCTTGGTATGACGAAATATATGGCAAAGATGTTTAAAAAAGATAATATCCGCGTGAATGCCATAAGTCCTGGAGGGATTTTGGACGGACAGCCTGAGCCATTTTTAAGCCAATATAAAAAGAGATGTGGCACAAAAGGCATGCTTGATGCAAATGATATATGTGGGGCTTTGGTGTATCTGCTAAGTGACTCTTCAAAATATCTAAATGGACAAAATATCGTAGTTGATGATGGCTTTAGCCTATAAAAATATAAATAAAATAGTATAAATTTATCTAGTCTAAGCTAGATAAATTTATATATCGCTTTTTATACGCACTTTTTCTCATACTAAATTTTACCAAGCGAGAGCTTGCTATCTATAATTTTTCTATTTTTACAATTTAACTTAATATGGAAAAATATCTAAAACCCCAAAGACTAGCTTTGGGGCTGGGGGTTTGCGTATTGTAAAAGCATTAACACATTAAGGCTTTGCTACTGCAACAAAGCCCTATTTAAAACTTAATTTAACTAGCTACGTTATTGTAGAAGTTTCATTACGTTTTCAAAGAAACTTCACTCAGCTCCTACTATTGTAGTAGCTTCATTACGTTTTGTTGAACGCTGTTTGCTTGACTCATAGCATAAGCACCTGATTGAGCTAGGATGTTATGTTTTGAGAATGTTGCAGACTCGCTAGCAAAATCTACGTCCCTGATTTGTGATTCTGCTGATTTTACGTTAACTTGAGTTACAGTGATGTTATTAACTGTAGCTTGAAGTTGGTTTTGAACTGAACCAAGGTCTGAACGAACTTGATCAAGTGTTTTTTGAGCTGACTCAGCGATACTCATAACACCCATCGCACCGCGAAGTGTCATAACACCTGCAGATTGAGCTACTGATAAAGATGCACTCATTCTTTGGAATCCCATAGCTGTTGCTAGGTTTTTATCTATTTGTCCCCTGACATCTCTTAGGGATACTGATTGCTGAGCACCACCACCATCAGAGAATGCTATTGATAATTTAGTAGCACCGCCTCCTACTAGTTTAATATCTCTACCATCAAGACGAACTAGGTTTAATCTGCCTACAAATCCAGCTGTCAAAGACGTACCAGCAGCAGCTGCGCCTTTACCGCCAAGACCATTAGAGATGTCTTTGCCAGTTGCAACGATAGCACGGCCATCACGGCTTGTAAGAACCATTTTGCCAGTTTCGGCGTCAACTGAGGCTTCAACACCAGTTTGATCTTTTACAGAGTTGATAGCATTTACAAGTGCACCGTTTGCATCATTTGCTTTAACTTCTAGGTCGCCGATTTTAACGCCGTTGATTGTTAAAGACTGAATTAAACCACCAGCGATAGCTGCACTAGCTTTCCAAGTAACGTCAGCTGTAGCTCTAACACCAGTTTTATCAGCAACTTTGTTGATATTTTCTGCTAGTGCTCCAAGACCTTTGCCAATGCCTGTTGAGATAACAGCAGATGTAACGCCAACATCATTTACACCATCAACGTTTAAGAATTTAAGATTTACTACATCCATTTTGGTAATTAATTTTGAGCTCTCAAAACGTGTAAGACCGATCTTGTCAGATGTAGTCGCACCAATACTTGCTTTAACAGTTTGGTTTGAATAAGCACCTATTTGGAATTCTTTATTAGAGAATGTTCCGTTTAGTAGTTGCTGACCGTTAAATGAAGTAGTGTTACCGATATTGTCAAGCTCCTCCATTAGACGAACGATATCAGCTTGCAATGCTTGGCGTGATTGAGTTGTTTGGCCGTCTTGAGCTGATTGAGTAGCTTTAGTCTTGATAGTATCAAGAATTTTTAGCTGCTCGTCCATAGCTTTGTCGGCAACTTGAATGATACCAATAGCATCATTACCATTTGCAATAGCTTGACCTAGAGCTGAAGCTTGGCTTCTTAAGCTATCTGCGATAGATAGACCTGAAGCGTCATCTGCAGCTGTTTGAATTCTAAGACCAGAACTAAGTTTGTTAAGTGACTTAGATAGGTCAACGTTGTTGCTAACTGCGTTAGCGTGTGTGTTAAGTGCGTTTACGTTTGTGTTAATACGAAAACTCATTGTAAATCCTTTTATGTTTTAAGTTACGACTTCATGTCGCACGAAAACTATATCGATCGGTTTTGAAAAAAGTTTATAGATGAAGTAAAAAATTTATATCATAAAAACATTTGATGTAAAATTTCTTTTAACTCTTCTATCTGTTCGCCCTTTAGCTCGCCAACTTTTGAAACAAATCTATCAACACTTACACATCTTATCTGATCGCAGAGTATTTTTGCTTCTTTATCAAGCAGCTTGAAATTTACTCTATAAGGTGCATCAAAACCTTTGCTTGCGATAGGTGCAATTAACCTAGTTTGTAGATAGTCAAGCTGAGGTGGCGAAACAATTACGCAAGGTCTAGTTTTTTGTATCTCGGCTCCAATCGTTGGATCAAGTCTTATAAACCAAATTTCATATCTGCTCATCACCACTGCCACTCTTTATCACTTACGTCGGTAGCTTCAAACCCACTATCTATTTTTTCACTTTGTGCTAGTTTTCTAAGCTCTAAAGTATCCCACTCGTTTATATCATTTTGTTTAACTGGTCTTAAAAATATGCCATCTTTTAAAATTTCAAGAGAAATTTTTTTAAATCCAAACTGCTCTATAACAGCCTTTGGAAGCCTTATGCCTTGCGAATTTCCTATTTGGATTAAATTTGTTATCATGCGTTTGCTCCTTTTGCGTAATCATATTGTAATTACATTTAAAAGCACTTAAAGAGATTTTATGGTTTCAATCGATTTTATTTCTGCTACAATTACGCCAAAAAATTTAAAGGCTATATATAAATGAAAAGCTTAATCATCGTGGAATCTCCCGCAAAAGCAAAGACTATTAAAAATTTCCTAGACAAAAGCTACAACGTCATCGCCTCAAAAGGCCACATCAGAGACCTTCCAAAAACTAGCTTTGGCATCAAGATAGAGGATGATAAATTTACCCCAGAGTATCGCATCAGCAGCGATCACTCCGCCATCGTAAAAGAGATAAAAGAGCTTGCTAAGGGTGCAGATGAAATTTACCTCGCGACCGATGAGGATAGAGAGGGTGAGGCGATCGCGTTTCACATCGCAAATGCCATCGGCAAAGAGCCAACCAGCCTGCCTCGCATCGTCTTTCACGAGATCACTAAAAGCGCCATACAAAACGCTTTAAAAAGCCCAAGACACGTCGATATGAACAGCGTCAATGCCCAGCAAACAAGGCGCTTGCTTGACCGCATAGTTGGCTACAAGCTAAGCCCGCTTTTAAATTTAAAGATACAAAAAGGCTTAAGCGCTGGACGTGTGCAAAGTGCAGCGCTAAAGATAATAGTCGATCGCGAGCGTGAAATTCAGGCATTTAAACCAGTTGAATACTACACTATCGACACCGTTTTTAAAAAAGATCTAGATGCTGAGCTAGTTAAATTTGAAAATCAAAAGATCGAAAAGCTAACCATCCAAAACCCAGACCGCGCAAAATATATCATTGAAAATTTACAAAATGAGAAATTTAGCGTCCGTGAGATCGAGAGCAAGGATAGAAAGATCCAGCCAAGCCCGCCATTTATGACTTCAACACTTCAGCAAAGTGCGAGCAACCGCCTTGGTTTTAGCCCTAAAAAAACGATGATGATCGCGCAAAGCCTCTATGAGGGTGTGCAAACAAACGAGGGCTTCATGGGTGCGATCACTTACATGAGAACGGACAGCTTAAATTTAGCCAAAGAGGCCGTCGCAGCCGCTAGAGAGCACATCTTGCAAAACTACGGCAAAGAGTATCTGCCAGCCAAAGCGATAAGCTACACAACAAGCTCAAAAGGCGCGCAAGAAGCCCACGAAGCGATCCGCCCTACAAATTTAAACTTCACACCGCAAATCGCCGCTAAATTTCTAGAAAAAGACGCGCTCAAACTCTACACGCTCATCTACAATAGATTTTTAGCCTGCCAAATGAGCGCATGTGTAAGCCAAACGCAAAATGTCTATGTCGCAAGCAAAAAAGGCGAGTTTAAGATAAGTGGCAGAAAGGTGCTATTTGACGGCTTTTACAAGGTTTATGGCGAGCTTGATAAGGATAAAATCTTGCCAAATTTAAAAAAGGGCGACGAGATGAGCTTGCAAAGCATAAAAAGCACGCAAAACTTCACCGAGCCACCAGCCAGGTACTCTGAGGCTGGCCTTGTTAAAAAGCTAGAAAGCCTAGGCATCGGCCGCCCAAGCACCTACGCACCGACCATCTCGCTGTTAACATCAAGAGACTACGTGAGGATCGAGAAAAAGCAGCTCATACCAAACGAGATCGCATTTAGCATGATAGGCGTTTTGGAGGAGCACTTTAGCAACATCGTCGATAGCGAATTTACCTCACATCTTGAAGAAAAGCTCGATGAGATCGCACTTGACAAGGCTGACTGGCAAAAGGTGCTAAGCGACTTTTACTATCCATTTATGGAAAAAATTAGCGCTGGCAAAACCGGCATAAAAAGCCTAAAAACAGCCACTCCGATCGGCGAGAAGTGCCCAGAGTGCGGAAGCGAGCTAGTGCTTAGAAAGGGCAGATATGGTGAGTTTATCGCTTGTTCAAATTTCCCAAAATGCAAATACTCAAGAAACGTCGCAAAAGATAATGAAAAGAGTGCAGAAACTGGCTCTACAACGGCAGCTAAACCAAAACGCGAGCTTAAAAAGCTTGATGTGCCATGTCCAAAATGTGGCGGCGAGATCGTCGAGAGATTTAGCAGGCGCGGTAAATTTTATGGATGTGCCAACTATCCAAAATGCGACTTCATCTCAAACTACGAGCCAGTCGCGCAAAAATGCGATGAGTGTGGCGGCGATATGATCAAAAAAGAGCTTAAAAAAGGCACTTTTATAGAGTGCACAAAGTGTAAGAAAAAGACACTTATCTCTGAAAATTAAAATTTCTAGCCAAATTTTAGCCCTTGAGCCTAAATTTGGCTTATAAATTTTTGGACTTTAAATGCCTGAAACTATCGTAGAAGTTAGCCAGTATAAAGGGCAAAAGAGCCTTGTGATAAACTGCACGCAGCTAGGAGATAGCTTCACGCCGCAGTATAAAACCGCCAAGCAAAAAAGAGCAGTGCTTGATGAGTGGTACGACTTTTTAAGAAGCGAGCAGGAGGCATTTGACGAGCTTAACTTTTGCACCAAAATGCCTCAAGAGCTCTTTGACGCAGCGTGCTACCAAAGAAATTTAAAGAGCCTTCACATCAAATGGGGCTCGTATGAGAGCCTTGACGCGCTAGCAAATCTTTCTAGCCTAGAGAGCCTTTTTGTAGGCTCAGGAGCTAGCGTAAAAAGCATCGCGCCGATCGCGACACTTACTGGGCTTGAAAGCCTTGCGGTGGAGAATTTTCAAAAGATAAGCGACTACTCTGCGATTTCAAATTTGCAAAATTTAAAGAGCCTAGAGATCAGCGGAGACGGACTTTCGCCTAAATTTATCCACATCGAAAGCTTAGAGTTTTTGCGCCAGATGCCTGGGCTAACCAGCCTTGTGATCTTGGTGGCTAGGCTAAAAAGCAAGGACTACTCGCCTATCTTATCTCTAAAATCCCTCACCCACCTAAGCCTGCCACCACAGCATGCGCTTTTTGGACTTTTTGACGAGCTTAGTGCTTTGCCAAATTTAAAAACAGGGCTTTTAAAAGAGCGAGCGGAAATTTATAAGAAAAGATGATGCTGTAAATTTAAATTTTTATCATAGTTTTATTTCAAAGGGCAAATTTTAAAATTTCATTCACTCGCAAGAATTGACTACTAAAATTTAGCTTCGCTTACAGCTTAGCTCAAATTTTAGAGCCGAAATTACTCGTTCATGAAATTTTAAAATTTTTCAGAGCTTTTTAAGTCGCATGCAGTGCGCTAGCACTGTTGCATGCCACTTCGAACGTCGTCGGGGTTAGGGGATTGTTAAGGGGGAAGGGAGCGACTTCGTAATTCAAGCCTCTTCCCCCTTAACAAAGGAATAAACATTTAAATTTACCTATTTCTCATAAATTCAAGCCACTCTACTTAAATTTTAAGCCTACCAAAGCTATAATGCTCCCCAAAAAAGGATAAAAAATGAAAACGATTATGCTTTGTGCGATATGCTCCGTCACGCAGGGAAACTGCGCTGAGGACTGTGCTTATTGCACGCAAAGTGCCAAAGCTGGCGCTGATATCACAAAATTTAAAGAAAAAAGCGTGCAGCAGGTGGTGGATGAGGCCAAAGTGGCATATAAAAACCACGCTCTTGGCTTTTGTTTAGTCACAAGTGGCGCCAGACTAAATGACAAAAAGACCGACTACATCGCATCTTTAGCAAGAGCTGTGAGCAAAGAAGTGCCAAATTTGATGCTCATCGCATGTAACGGTATGGCGACTTACGAGCAGCTTTGCGAGCTCAAAAATGCTGGCGTTTTTAGCTACAACCACAACCTAGAAACTAGCCGCGAATATTTCCCCAAAATCTGCACAACACACTCTTGGGACGAGAGATATCAGACAAATTTAGACGCAAAAAGGTCTGGGCTCATGCTTTGCACTGGCGGCATTTACGGCGTTGGCGAGAGCGAGGCCGACAGGGTGAGCTTTAGAGCCAGCCTAAAAGAGCTTGAGCCGTTTTCGTCGCCTATAAATTTTTTCATTAAAAATGAAGCATTGAGTCTTGATCTGCCTCCTCTTAGTGCGGATGAAGCCCTAAAAATAGTGCGTGAGACCAAAAGCGCGCTGCCAGAAACTAGGGTCATGATAGCTGGCGGCAGGGAGAAGATATTGGGCGAGAGGCAGTACGAGATCTTTGAAAATGGCGCAGATGCGATCGTGATAGGCGACTATCTCACCGCAAAGGGCGAGAAGGCGAGCAAGGACATCGAGGAGCTTACAAAGCGCGGTTTTAGCTTTGCAAGCATCTGCCACTAATGCTAGTAAATTTACTTTGTGCGGGGCTTGGGGGCTTTATCGGAGCTGGATGCAGGTTTTTAGCTGGTGAGCTGCTAAAATTTAGCCACTTTCCCCTAGCCACGCTTGGTGTAAATGTGCTTGGCAGCTTCATTATCGGCGTTTTATTTTGCTTAAATTTAAGCCAAAGCGTGAGAGTTTTCTTAGTCGTTGGCATACTTGGCGGCTTTACCACGTTTTCAAGCTTTAGCCTTGATAGCGTTAAATTTTTACTAGAAGGCGAACTCGCAAAGGGCTTTTTAAATATATTTTTTAGCCTAGTCCTTTGCCTGTTCGCAAGCTATCTTGGCATCTTGCTTGGTAAAAATTTGTGAGAACTTGCAAATTTAACAGAGCTGTTTATAAATTTAAATTTTGCTAGATTTTCTTAACCTCACGCTGTACGCCAGTGCTATCGCATGCACCTCTAACGTGCGAGGGCTTTAGGGGACTTAAAAAGGGGGATAAGGGGACAGCCTTCGTGTCTGCCCTGCACAAGTCCCTTGCCTCCCTTTTGATAAATTTATATCTCAAAGCAAATTTTAAAATTCCATTCACTCGCAAGAATTGACTACTAAAATTTGGCTTCGCTTACAGCTTAGCTCAAATTTTAGAGCCGAAATTACTCGTTCATGAAATTTTAAAATTTACTTGACACTTATCTGTTTAATAAAGCAAATTTGCAAATTTTAAAACTTTACTCACTCGCCTTAGCAGACTACTAAATTTAGGGCTCATAGCCACTCGCCACTAAATTTAGAGCCGTGATATGCTCGTTCATAAATTTTAAAATTTACTTGACGCTTATCTGACTTGATAAATAAAATTTGTCGTAGTTTTTAACCGCATGCATTATGTAGCGTCGCCACATGCGCCTCTCTACCTAGCCTCTACCTTTGGCATCTGTAGCATAAAATTTCTAGCTTCGCTTAAAAGTACCGGTTTAAGTGCATCTGCTAAGGTTTTTGGATCGTAAATCCTCTCATACGAAAGCATCATAACTCCATCTTTTTTAAGTAAAAAGTGGATTATTTCTATATTTTTGCTCTTAGTTTCATCTTTTATGAGGGCTAAAATTTGATCATTTTCTTCACTAAAAAGCACGTTTTTATCTTGCTTAAGAGCCCTTTTTAGCTCTTCTAACTCGTTTTTTGTCTTGACATCTTTGTCAAACTTTACCTTAAAAGCGGCAAAGTGCTCGTCCATGTTTTCATTTTTTAAAAAGTAAAAACTCTCATTTTTAACCACTTGCTTTTTATAAAATGTGCTGCCATCAAATCTAAAACTCTCAACTAAATTTAGCTCGCCTGCCAAAGAAAAGACGCCAAAAAATATCAAAATAAAAAGGCTAAATTTACGCATAAAATTTCACTCCAAATTTCTAAAAATAGCCGCCATTTTGCCCAAATTTTGCTTAGCTTAATCAAAAAATAACAAAGCTTTTTATACAATCAGGCATTTTTATTTTAAGGATCTTTTTGCAGTTACACCAAGCAAGCGAGCTTAGCATCCTTGTCGTTTTGGCATTTATCGTCTTTGCTTCGCCTTATATTTCTAAAATTTTACGCATCCCAGTCGCACCTGCTGAGATACTACTTGGAGCGGTTGCCGGCTACATCGGAGTCGTTGGCGACAACGAGATGTTTAAGCTCATCAGTGAAGTTGGCTTTTTCTTTTTGATGTTTCTAGCTGGCATGGAGATCGATCTTAGGATGCTCATAAACATCGACCGTAAAATTTTGCGCCTTGGACTCATCTACCTTGCGCTCATCTACGCTCTAGCCACGGCCCTGACGCTAGGACTTGAGCTTAGCCTGCTTTACATCATCATCATCCCGATAATGGCCGTTGGTATGGTATTTACACTATTTAAGGAGTATGGCAAGCAGCAAGAGTGGCTAAATTTAAGCATGCTAATAGCAACTATCGGCGAGCTTTTAAGCATCACGCTTCTAACATTTACCGCTGCTTACTTGCAGTTTGGAGCGAGCATAAATTTATGGCTAACGATTGGCTATTTGATCCTGTTTTTGGCTATTAGCGTGCTTAGCTTTAAAATTTTGGACGTGCTTTTTTGGTGGTATCCGGGGCTTAAAGTGGTGCTCATGCCGCACTACGACAAGGACGAGAAGGACATCAGGCTTTGCATCGCGGTATTTTTCACGATGATAGCCTTGATGCTATATCTAAATTTAGAAGTCGCCTTTGGCGCGTTTATCGCAGGTATGTTTATCACGACATTTTTTGATCACAAAAAGGACTTGCCGCACAAGCTTTCAAGCTTTGGATTTGGCTTTTTGGTGCCGATATTTTTCATCCACATAGGCTCTACTTTCAAGCTTTCAAGCCTAGGATCTAGCGAAGTGATAAAGGATGCTATTTTTATATTTTTAGCGATGCTTGGCACGAGAGTTATATCTAGTTTGCTTTTTTTGGGCAAGCTTGGCTTTAGAGGGATATTTTTATTTTCCGTTTCGCAGTCTATGCCGCTCACTCTTTTGATCGCAGTTGCTACTATCGCACACAAATCAGGCGAGATAAGTGACTATTCTTACTCATCTTTCATCCTAGCAAGCCTCGCACAAGCTATAATAGGAGCTATAATCATCAAAATTTTAATGCAATCAAAAAGCAAGGAGTAAAAATGTCATCAAATACAGCCACACTAATCGACAACCGAACTGGCAAGAGCTATGAATTTCCTATCCTAAAAGGCACGATGGGACCAGACGTCATCGACATATCGACCTTTTTTAGCGATACTGGGATGTTTACCTTTGACAGGGGCTACACCTCAACTGCGATGTGCCGCTCAGCCATAACCTACATCGATGGCCTAAAGGGCGAGCTAATGTATAGGGGCTACGACATCGCCTACTTGGCTGAAAATAAGACATTTTTAGACGTTGCCTACCTACTTTTAAACAAAGAGCTACCAACTAGCGAGCAATACAGGGGCTTTAAAGATGAGCTCAAAAAAAGGAGCTTCATACATGAGGGCATGATGAAGCTTTTTGATGCATTTCCAGACAAGGCGCACCCTATGGCGATCTTGCAAGCAGCAGTCTCAGCGCTAAGTGCCTTTTACTCAGACCACCTAAATATGGACAAACCTGAAGAGTATCACGAAATGGCTATGCGTATCATCGCCAAGATCCCAACGATAGCGGCCTTTAGCTACCGCTACTCACGCGGACTTCCTATCATCTATCCAAATTTAGATCGTGGCTTTACTGAAAATTTCCTCTATATGATGAGAGGCTATCCATACGAGCACGTCGATCTTAAACCTATCGAGATAAAGGCGCTTGATACGGTCTTTATGCTGCACGCTGACCACGAGCAAAATGCCTCGACGACTACCGTTAGGACTGTTGGCTCTACGCACGCGCACCCATACGCATGTATAAGTGCAGGTATCGGCGCACTTTGGGGCTGGGCTCATGGCGGGGCAAACGAGGGCGTCATCCGCCAGCTTGAAGAGATCGGCTCGGTCGCAAACGTCGATAAATACATCGCTAGAGCAAAGGATAAGAACGATCCGTTTAGACTAATGGGCTTTGGTCATAGGGTCTATAAAAACTTTGACCCGCGCGCAAAGGTGCTCAAAAAGATGAGAGATCAGCTGATGGATGAGATTGGCATTAGCTCAGAGCTCATAAAGATCGCCAACCGCATCGAAGAGATCGCGCTAAATGACGACTACTTTGTAAGTAGAAATTTATATCCAAACGTTGATTTTCACTCAGGGCTCATCCTAAAAGCGCTTGGCATACCAAATAATATGTTTGCCGTCATCTTCGTCATTGGCAGGACACCAGGCTGGATCAGCCAGTGGATCGAGCTAAAAGAGCAAGAGAGTATAAAGATCGTCCGCCCAAGACAGCTCTACGTCGGAGAGACAAACAGAACACCAAAATGAGTGAGCTTTTAAATTTAGCCATCAAGGCAGCCATCAGCGCTGGGGGTGAGATAATGAAATTTTACTCATCTAATAGCCAGGCGCTTAAAGTTTGCCTAAAAGATGACAGCTCGCCGCTAACTAGCGCTGATCTAGCGGCAAATGAGGTGATACTAAAAGAGCTAAGCAAAAGTGGGATAAAAATTTGCTCTGAAGAGAGCATCTTGCAAGAGAGTGACAAAGATGAGTTTTGGCTAGTTGATCCCCTTGATGGCACGAAGGAATTTTTAGCTAGAAATGGCGAATTTTGCGTTTGTATAGCGCTTATAAAAGAGGCTAGGCCGGTGCTTGGCGTCATTTTTATCCCAGTTAGCAAAGAGCTTTTTTACGCTGATGAAAACGGCGCTTTTAAAGAAATTTTAGGCGCTAATGATGAGATCGTAGAAAAACAAGATCTAAATGAAAAAGCTAAAAGCTTAAATAACTTCATCTTTTCAAGCAGAAGAGGCGAGACGAAGAAGGTTGAGCTCATAAGAGATAGTTTAAATTTAGAGCAAAAATGCATCGGATCTGCCATTAAATTTTGCCGTTTAGCTGAGCTTGGCGGGATATATGTGAGATTTAGCCCAAGCTATCTTTGGGACAACGCTGCAGGTGAGGCGGTAGTGAAATTTAGCGGTGGCAAGGTCTTAAACGCTAGTGATAGATGCGAGCCAAGCTACAAGCTAGCGGATCTAAAAAGTCCATTTTACGTAGCTTTTGGTAAAAATGCTTTGAGCTTAGAGGATGAAGTTTTTAGGCTGATAGAGCAGGGCAGATAAAGCTACTTGCACCTTATCTCACCACTCATCTTTAAAAATGCGCTCTCGTTTTGCTCTAAAAATTTATTTGCCGCTTCTAAATCCTGAAATTTATCTTTTAGCCTGATCACTAAAGTGCCACATTTTAGCTCTCTAGCTCGCTCTAAACTGGCATCAAAGCTTTGCGTTAGATCATTTATGCTTTTTATCAAAAGATCGTTTTTGCCTAGCTCTTTTACGTTAAATTTAGCGTGTCTCTCAGCTCTTACTACGCCAAGATAGTTTGCGACTTTAGCGTTACTTATGTAGATGAAAACTCCCTCACGCAAGTTGCTGCTAAATGCCACTGCATCATCTTGTTCAAGTATCTTTGCAAGCTCTTGGCCGCCGTAGTTTAGGCTACTTTTAAGATTTAGGTTTTTCACGCTTGGCTTGCTAGCACAACCTACTAGAAATATACAAAATATAAGAGCAAGAATTCTTTTCATTTTAAATTTCCTCAAGCAAATAGAGCATGCTAGCAAGTTTTGCTGTGCCTACGATGTAGCCCTTTAAGTGGGCTACTAATTTGTCATTTTTAAGCTCTTTGCCATTTTTATCAGATATTTTTATGCTGTTTTCTTTTACAAATTTTAAACTCTTAGCAGCTATTTCTTCTAAATTATTTTTGCCATCAAGTAGTAAAAATATATAGTAATCAAGCCTGTCAAGACGTTCTGTGAGACCAAATTTGTTTGCAAAGGTAATGTCGGCGTTATCTTTATGGTTTAAAAAATACTTTATATAGCCAGTTAAATTTGTCTTTAGCCTTGAGTAATTTGGAGCGTACTCTATATCTTTTAGCTCATCTTTTACGATCATTGCGCTTGCTGAGTTAGTTAAAAGTCTTACAAAAGCGCTATAAACTGCGAGCTTATCTTCTGGCAAAATCTCTAAAATTTGAGAGAGATTTATACTTGCTGGATACATTTTGTAAAATACCTCACAAAGCCAAGAGATATCTTGAGGCATAAGAGCAAATTTATCGTGCCAGCCATCATCTTTTTTTATAAAGTCGTCCACAACGTGAATTTTATTTACATCGTTTGGGCCTATTTGTTTGTTTGCCACGCTCTCATAAGCCTTAGCATGTACGATGAGGCTTTGTCTAAAGACCTTATTGCTAAGTATATCCATAAACTGCTCTAGATCGATCCTATCTTTAAATTTCTTATCTTTATAGCTATCTACATGCTCTATGCCAAGATCTGGCACAAAAAGATCTTCAAGTCCGCATTCGCAAAGATAGGCAAGCTCGTTTTTAACAAGCATGGCGTTAAAGTCTTTAAAATAAAATGGGTTATTTATATCTTCTAAAAACTCATGAGCTACGTAAAAATCACTTTTACTAAGAATATTATCTATCCAAAATAGCAATAATTTGGCTGGTATCTTATTTTCATAATTTTCGCCAAGCTTTGTTAGCAATACCTCTTTATAGACTAAAAGTGCCTCTTTAGCTGCCTTTAGCTTCTCTTCTGTGCTATCTTTATCTTTTGCGGCGAGCAGCATGAGATCACGCACGACATCTTTTACCTTCCAGCCAGGATAGACATTGTAAGAGATAAAAGCCACACCGTTTTGGCTTAAATTTTCTCTTATAACTCTTAGTATCGCCTCTTTTACAAAGTCAGGCACCCAGCTAAAGACGCCGTGAGCTATGATGTAGTCAAATTTCTCATCGCTTTTAAACTCACAGATATCGCCGTGGATTAGCTCTAGATTATCTAGTCCTATCTCCTTTACGATCTCTTTGCCACGCCTTATCTGCTCGCCGCTAAGATCGATGCCAACTACTCTTGCGTTCTCGTTATTTACGGCAAATGGGATCAAATTTCCGCCAAAACTGCACCCTATCTCCAAAACTTTCGCGGTTTTGCAAGGAGGTGGATTGATACCAAGAAGCGTAGCGCAGGCCTCTAGTTTATAAGGCGAGCTTTGCGCAAATGCTGCTGATTTGTAAGTTAGTTCATCATAAGACTTTTCGATCTTGCTATTTTGGCTCATTTTACCCTCCTAGTACTCTTTATTTTGCAATTTTTCTAGCATATTTTTAGCGTCATTTTCAGGCTCATCAACGATATATGCGCGCCTTATATTGCCACCTTTTATGATAAGCGTTTGACGAAAGTAAAATTTATGCCCATTTGAAGCTGCAAATACCGGAAGCTCAAGCGCGCGCTCTAGCATAAACTCGCTATCATTTAAAAACATCACGCCAGTTGCAGTCTCTTCTTCAAATTTCTTTTGAGCCGCGATATCTTGGGAGCCAATAGCTACTACCATAAAGCCAAGATCGTTAAATTCTTTAAGAAGTTTTTTGTAGTTTATCGCTTGCTTGGTGCAGCCTTTCATGCCCGCAGTATTTTGTAGCTGTTCGCTTAAAAGCTCAAAATCCTCGCCTATCTTTGGGTAAATAAAAACCACGCAGTCATGGCTCCTTGCAAAGGCAGAAAAGTCAAATTCTTTACCGTCTAAAGTCCTTAGATAGATGCTTGTAGGCACTTTTATCATCTTTCATCCTTTAAAATTTTTATCTATTATATATCTTTAAGCTTTTTTAGAATTTAAGAGATAGACGACAAAAAGAACGAAAAAGCTAATTATTAGCATCAAAAGGGCATAGATGTGAGCTTTGGTATAATCAAGCATCTCAACCGCCTCAAATATCGCGATACTAGCGACCTTGCTCTCGCCAGCCACGCTGCCACCTATCATCAAAACCACGCCAAATTCGCCCATCGTATGAGCAAAACTAACAACGATCGCAGTTAGTAAGTTTGATCTGATACTTGGCAAGATGACCCTAAAAATGGTCGTGAGCCTACTTTTACCAAGGCTATAGCTCGCCTCAAAAAGGCTCTTTTTTAGGCTATTTAACCCAGCATAAATAGGCCCAAACATAAATGGCAGCGAGTAGATGCAGCTTGCCACAACAAGGCCAGTGAAGTTAAAAACTAGCCTCACGCCAAAGAGCTCTTCTATAAATTTGCCAAAAAATGAGTAAGGCGAGAGAAAAATGAGCAGATAAAAGCCAAGAACGCTTGGCGGCAGCACCAAAGGCAGCGAGATGATGGACTCTAAAAATGCCTTGCCAAAGAATTTCTTTTGCGACATAAAGTAAGCAAGCCCTACGCAGAAGAAAAATAGGATAAAGGTCGTGATAAAAGAGAGTTTTAGTGATAGCCAAAATGGCTCGAAATCAATATTTGCTAGCTCGCTCATCATGCTTTTACCAAATTTACGCCAAAGGCTTTTGTGCTAACTATGGCCGTGTCGCCAGCTCTTAGCCCACTAGCTTCTGCGCTACTTAGCACGACTTCACAAATTTGGCGGTTTATGAGCACGCTTGCTACAAAAATGGCGTCACACTTTTTGATCTCCAAAACCTTAGCGTTAAATGCAAATTTTTGCGATCCTGCACTTTTTAAAAATATCTCACTCGCACTGCCAGACCTTGAAATTTTGCCATTTTCAAGGACAAAAACCTTGCTACAAAGCTTGTAAATTTCAGCTATGTCGTGACTTACTAAAATAACGCTCATCTTAAACTCATCGTGAAGTGCTAGTAAATAATCCTGCAGCTTCTCGCGCATAGCGTTATCTAGGGCGCTTAGTGGCTCATCTAGCAGTAAAATTTCTGGCTTTCTCATCACCGCACGAGCAAGTGCCACGCGCTGCTTTTGACCACCTGAAAGGGTGCTAATTTTCGCGTTTTTTAGGCTCTTTAGCTCGCAAATTTCAAGCAGTTTGTCCGCTAAATTTTCATCATTATTTGCAAAGAGCAAATTTTTAAAGACATTCATATTTTCAAAAAGGGCGTAGTCTTGAAACAAAAAGCCGATATTTCGCTTTTGCGGGGCTAAATTTGTCTTTTCGTCAAAAAATATCTTATCTCCAACCTTTATCACGCCACTTTGTGGGGCTTCAAAGCCAGCGATAAGCCTTAAAATCGTCGTTTTACCTCCGCCGCTTGCTCCATAAAGTGCGACAAACTCGCCACTCTCAAAGGCAAGCTCAGCCTCGAGCATAAATTTACCGCCACCGCCATTTAGCTCTTTTTTGCAAGAAATTTCTATCATTTTTAAGCGCTTATGTGGATACTTGTTGATTTAACGTAGGCAAAAACCTGCTCACCTACCGCTAAATTTAGCCCTTTTAGAGCGTGATCTGAGATGATAGCCTCAAAGCAAAGCTGCTCACACTTTAGGCTAACTATACTTAAAATTTCGCCACGAGTTATGCCAGCGACCCCGCATTTTAGCTCATTTTCAAGCGAACTAGCCTCAAGTCTAAGCCTTGATAAGATGACGTCTGAGCTTTTGAAATTTAAGCTCACCTCATCATTTAGAGCAAATTTGCTAGCCTCATTTAAGGCTAGCATATATAAATTTATCTCTAAATTTAGGCACTCAAGCTCAAAAAAATTGACGCCATCTTTGGATGAAATTTGAACGATCTTTGCTTTTATCATTTAGCTGGGACGTTGTAGCCAAATTTCTTGAAAATTTCTCTTGCTTTATCGCCTAAGACAAATTCGTAAAATGCCTTAGCATCAGCGTTACCATCAGCATGTTTTAAAAGTACGATGCCTTGATCGATCGGAGTGTAGAGCTCTTGAGGTACGAAGATGTAGTTAGTGCCCTCTTTATATTTTTCCATTTTTTTGTCAAACAATGCGCTAGCAGCGATAAATCCAACATCTGAAGCGCTCAATGCTTGAGAAAGTGTCTCAGAAATTTTTTGAGCGTAGACGATGTTTTTCTCTACTTCGTCATAAAGTTTTGCATTTTTAAGAGCTTCGATGCTTGCCTTGCCGTAAGGTGCGGTTTCTGGATTTGCTATTGAGATCGCTTTTAAGCCGCGAACCACTTCGATGCCCTTTTTAAAATCCACGCCTCTGATAGAAAAGATAGCCACAGCGCCTTGTGCATAAACTTTTGGAGCAGCCACTGCAAAGCCTGTGTCGTAGGTCTTTTGCGCAAAGCCCATATCAGCAGCCATAAAGATATCAGCTGGGGCCGAGTTTTGTATCTGCGTGACAAGGCCACCGCTTGCGCCAAGAGTTAGGTTGATCTTAGCGTCTGGATGAAGCTTGTTAAACTCTTTTATAAGCTCAGGAAACGCATAGGTCGTGTTTGCTGCGGCATAAACATTTACCTCTGCGCCAAAGGCGTTTATAGCTAGCAACGCCGCCACACATAAAAATTTAAAAACCCTTTTCATTTATACTCCTATTATGATTTGAGATGATTTTACTATCGCTATTAGCGTGTCGCTAACGCCTATTTGCATATCCATCGCGCTATCTTTTGTGATGATGGCAGTGAGCGTCTGCTCGTCGCTTAGCTTTAGCGTGATCTCAGCATTTACAGCGCCTATCTTAGCCTCTATGACCTCGCCTTTTAGCTGATTTTTAGTGCTTATTTTTAGATCAAGGTCTTTTGCGAGAATGACTGCTGGAGCTTTAAAGATGAAAACCACCTTTTGACCCACTTTTAGGCCTAAATTTTTCTCGCTCTCAACTGTTATTGTCGCTTCAAGCGTGTTGCCATTGCTTAGTTTTGCGGTGATTTCAGAATTTACAGCGCCTCTATTTATACTAACGATCTCGCATGAGAGCTGGTTTCTGGCGCTTAAATTCATACTCATCCTTTGAAGGTTTATGATATCAACATCTTCAAAATCAACCTTTTGACAAATTTTTTGCAAAAAGTCCTTTTGTGTCTCAAGGATAGCGTCGTAAATTTTTATCAGTTTTTTGGCATATGGGCTAAGCTCTGAGCCGCTATTTTTCTTGTTGCCATCGGCCCTTACGATTAGTGGTTTGCTACTTTTGTTATTTATAGTATCTAGACAGTCCCAAGCGTTTTTGTATGATATGCCGACAACCTCAGCTGCTTTTGTGATGCTTTTTGTCTCTTTTATCGCCTTAAGTAGCGCTATATGCTTTGCTAAAACCTGCGTATCTTCGCCTAGAAATAGCTCTAAATTTATATCTGCTTTCAAAATTTTAACCTCTAAATATATAATAATAATTTGCAAAGTATATCTAATTATATTAATACAAAAACTTAAAATTACAAATTTTCTTTAATTTCTTGTAAAGTTTCAAGAAGATAAAATCTAAGCCACGTTTTATAAATAAATTTTAAGGTTTTATGATGAAATTTTTGCTTGCTATCTTTTGTAGCCTGCTTTTAGCCTGTGCCAGCGCCGACATAAACGCGACTAATGGCAATGAAAAAGATGACTTTGATGTTGAATTTGAGGCAAGAAGTGACGTTTTTGACCCGCTTAGTGGCTACAACAGAGTGATGACAAATGTAAATGACTTTATCTACATAAACATGCTAACTCCAGTAGCAAAAGGTTACGCTTATGTTGTGCCAGCCACAGCTAGAACGATGGTTGCAAATTTCTTTGACAACCTCCTTTTTCCAGTGCGCTTTGTAAATAACCTGCTTCAGTTTAAATTCCAAAATGCTGGCGAAGAGACTTTGCGCTTTTTGGCAAATACGATAATTGGCTTTGGTGGGCTAACAGACGGGGCAAAATACTATGATCTCAAGCCTCACAACGAGGACTTTGGACAGACCCTTGGATACTGGGGGCTTGGAAGCGGCTTTCACATCGTTTGGCCACTTATCGGACCATCAAATTTAAGAGATACTGGAGGCCTAGTTGGCGACTATTTTGCCGATCCTATCAGCTACGTAGACCCTATGCTTTTATCGGTTGGTATCAAATCTTATAGAGCATTTAACGGCTTTTCACAAGATCCAACTGCCTATGAAAAACTAAGAAAAGATGCGATTGATCTATATCCATTTTTACGTGATGCTTACGAGCAAAGACGCGATAAACTTATCAAGGAGTAAGTATGAAAATTTTAAAAATTCTAGCAGCGGTTTTACTTTTTGCAACTAGCCTTTTTGCTATGTCAAAAGAGCAGATAAAGCCTGAAATAGAGGCAAAAACTGTTAAAGTGATCGAGGTTTTAAAAAATGCAAATTTAGATGACAAGGCAAAGACAAAAGAGATATTTGTGCTGCTTGATCCATTTTTTGACTACAAGCAGATGGCAAAGATCAGCCTTGGCAAGCGCTACAATAGCCTAAATGCCGACGAGCAAGCCAAATTTGACGCTGCTTTTGAGCAAAAGCTAAAAAGCTCATACATCGACAAACTTTTAGGCTACAAAGATCAAGAGATCCGCATAACAGGCCAAAGTGAGCCACAAAAAAATAGATACTGGGTCACATCTGAGCTAGTAAATGACGGCAAAAGCTATGAATTTGTCTATAAATTTTACGACGCAAAGGAGCGCGGCTGGCTCATTTACGACCTTGATATCGTTGGCGTGAGCATCATTCAAACTTATAGAAGCCAGTTTGGCGACGTGCTAAACAATGGCGATTTTAATACGCTTTTACAAAAACTAAACGAAGCGGTTTTGCCTGATCAAGATAAAAAATAACCCTTGATGCGACAAATTTTTAAATTTATCATTGCCAAAAACAAGCTTGTTATCTCGCTTGTCCTGCTTTTAAGCGTTGTTTTTGGCTGCCTTAGCACAAGACTAAGCATCGACGCCTCAGCCGAGACCTTGCTACTTGAGCATGACCCTGACCTAAAGGCGTATAGACAGATCGCCAGCCGCTACGACTCACCGGGGCTTTTAGTGGTCGCTTTTACACCAAAAGATGATCTTTTTTCACCTAAAAATTTAGAGCTTATTAAAAATTTAAGCGACGAACTTGCCAAAAACGATATGGTTAGCAGTATCACTTCTATACTAAACGTGCCGCTTCTAAATAGCGTAAAAGGCGGCGTTACAGGCATCTTAGAGCACACGCCAACACTAAGTGATAAAGATATAAATATCTCAAAAGCAAAGCTTGAGTTTGCAAAAAGTCCCATTTATAGTGGAAATTTGATAAGCAAAGATCTAAAAACCACGGCGATAGCGCTAAATTTAAAGCAAGATGATAAATTTAACGAGCTTGTAAATGAGCGAAATTTACTTAGCCAAAAAGAGTCAAACGGCACTATCACGCAGGCAGAAAAGCTTAAATTTCAAGCACTTGTGGCTGAATTTAAGGCCTACCGAGATGAGCTTAGAAAGAGCGATCACAGCAACCTTGAAAAAATAAAGGCAACTATCGCTAAATTTAACGCAAACGATGAGATATTTCTAGGCGGCGCAAATATGATCGCTGATGATATGATAGGCTTTATAAAGAGCGATCTTTTGGTTTACGGCTTAAGCGTTCTAGCGCTTCTTAGCTTTAGTTTGTGGTTATTTTTTAGGCAGCCAAGATGGATCATCTTACCGATGTTTATCTGTGCAGTGAGCGCCATTTTTACGACGGGAATTTTTGGTATGTTTGGTTGGGAAGTGACGGTCATTAGCTCAAACTACATCGCACTTCAGCTAATTATCACCATCTCAACAGTCATCCACCTAGTCGTTAGCTACCGAGAATTTTACGCAAAACATCCAAAATACAGCCAAAATCAGCTCATCTATCTGACACTTCGTGACAAATTTTCTCCATCTTTTTGGGCGATATTTACAACGGTTATTGGCTTTAGCTCATTAATGAGTGCCGATATAAAGCCAGTTATCATGCTTGGCATTATGATGAGTGCGGGCATTAGCGTTTCACTCGTGCTTGCCTTTTTGCTTTTTGGCTCGGTAAATGCAAATTTAAAAAAGCTCGCCCCTGTTAGGACATTTGAAAACAGCTTTAAATTTACAAAATACTGCGCAAATTTAGCCCTAAACTCAAGAAAGATCATCTACGCAGTTTGCGTGTTAGTCGTCTGTTTTGGCATTTATGGCATAAGCAAGATAAAGGTTGAAAACAGCTTCATTGGCTACTTTAAAGAGAGTACGCAGATCCGCCAAGGCATGCAGATTATCGACACAAAGCTTGGTGGCACGATCCCAGTTGATGTGATAGTGAAATTTAAAGAGATCGAGCCAAAACAAGAAAAAAGTGATGAAAAAGACGACTTTGAAAGTGAGTTTGAAAACGACGCAAAGAGCGCAAAATACTGGTTTAACAGCTACCACACAAGGATCGCTGAGAAAATTCACGACCATTTGGCGCAGCAAAAATTTGTAGGCAACGTAAGCTCGCTTGCAACGCTCATAAAGGCGATAAAAGAGCTAAATAACGGCGTTAGTGATGATTTTTTGCTAGCAGCGATGTATGAGAAGCTACCACTTGAGTATAAAAACATCTTGTTAAGTCCTTACGTGAGCGTCGAAAACGACGAGCTTAGATTTAGTTTAAGGATCATCGATAGTGACTCTGATCTTAGGCGAAATGAGTTTTTAAAAGAGCTTAAGGCTGGGCTTGCAGAGCTTACCAAAAGCGATAATGTAAGCATAGAAGTAGCCGGCATGATGGTGCTTTACAACAATATGCTTCAAAATTTACTTAGCTCACAGGTTGATACATTTGGACTAACGGTTGCGATACTTTTTGTCATATTTTGCTTTGTTTTTAGAAGTATCAAGCTAGCAACCATCGCAATAGTCTCAAATTTGATCCCGCTTTGCACGCTCTTTGGCGTGATGGGATTTTTTGGCATACCGCTTGATGTGATGAGTATTACGATAGCGGCCATTAGTATAGGTATCGGCGTTGATGATATCATCCACTACATCCACCGCTTCAAAGAGGAGCTGCTTACAAAGGACGTTTTTGAGAGCATCAAGGCTGCACACGCTAGTATAGGATACGCGATGTATTACACCTCATTTACCATTTTCCTTGGATTTAGCGTGATGATAACGAGCAACTTTATACCGACTATTTATTTTGGCTTGCTAACTGATCTAGTTATGGTATTTATGCTGCTTGGCGCGCTCATCATCTTGCCAAGTCTCATTGCTAGTTTTGTGAAAAAGCGCGAGGTATAAATTTATTTGATAACTTTGATAAACGAATAGACATCCGCCACGCCATCAATGTGCTTAGCGTACCAAATGGCGTGCTTTTCTTGCTCGATGCTATCTACCACGCCACTAAAAACAACGTCACAGCCAACGATGCTAACACGCACATTTGTGCCCTCAACGACGCTATCTTTGAAGAGATTTTGCTTTAAATTTGCAAGAATGCTTAGGCTATCGCACGGATACTCGCTCTTTTTTACCCTAATATAGGTGTAAATTTTTCGCACACCGTCCGTGCTTTTGGCAAGCTCAACTAGCTTATCTTCAAGCTCTTTGCTATCAACAAGCCCTATGAGATAGGCATCGCCGTAAAAGACCTCTACCTCGATGTCGATGTTGCTAAGCCCTTTTGAAAAGAAAATTTTGCTTTGTAGCTTGCTTTGGATAAATTTATCACGAGAGATCGAGTAGATACCGCGTTTATCGCGAGAAATGGAGTATGCGTCATATACATTTAGTGGTGCTGTTGCTGGGGTGAGGACTGAGGAGCAAGAGCAAAAAAATAAGACCAAAAATGCAAAAACGCTAAATTTAGAAATCATAAATCCTTTTGTAATTTCAAAAAGTTTATAGAAAATGGGCTAAAATTTATCTAAATCTGCTAAAATAACGCGCACGGAGGATAAAGTAATCTGGTGATGCTCACGGGCTTCAAACCCGATGACTGGGCGGTTGACCGTCTGGTGGGGAGTTCGATTCTCTCATCCTCTCGCCACTTTTTCTTCTTTTAAATTTCTGCTTTTTAAATGATCTTTTTTTGATTTTAAGGCGCAGTTAGCTAGTAAATTTTAAAAATAATGGTCACAAATTTAAACCATGATCTTTAAATTTAAAAATTAAATTTTTATATCCAAAACGTGTGGCTCTTCGCTCTCTTCTTCGCTATCAAGCTCGTCTTCTAAGACCTCTTCATCTTTAGCTTTTGCGTTTTGCTCTTCATTTTCAAACTCGCTCGCCTCTTCTTCGCTCTTTTGACGCTCGTGCTCTTTTTCAGGATCAAGTCTATACGACTCCTCCATCGGACGTACCTCTTTGATCTCCTCGTTTTGCTGAGTGGCTAGCTCAGATGCCATTAGCGCTTGCATGTCAAAGCGTGCTTGCTGGTTTGCATGCACCTGCGAGACGACTGGGGCGTTTTGGTTGATGAAGTTGCTATTTCCTAAAGGTGTTACCGCCATTTTTAGCCTTTATTTATGATGATCGTTTTGTAGTTTGTGTAAGTGACGTTCGCGCCATTTTCACGCCTTAAATTTTCGCGTTTGGTGTAATCCACCTCGTATCTGCCAGCCCCTTTTACGCTAAACTCCACGCAAAATTTAGCCGCCATCTCCAGCACGTCTTCTGGCACTTTGCTCTTGTTTGTCTTGATGATGACGTGAGCGCTTGGGACGTCTTTTAGATGAAGCCAGATGTCATCTTTTTTGGCTAGATCAAGTAAATTTATATTGCCTTTTTCGTTTCTGCCAACTAAAATTTTAAACTCTCTAACGTAAAAAATTTCAGCATTTTCGCTCACATCTTTTATGTGTCTCTCTCTTTGTTTTGCCTTGTTTTTTGGGCTTAAAATTTCAAGCTCATAGGCACTATTTGCCTCTTTTAAAAGTGACTTTAGACCTTCTAAAAACTCGATCTTTTCACTTAAATTTCTCTTTTCTATCTCCACTCCAAGGGCTTTTGCCCGAAGTTTTTTTGACCTTGCATAAAATTCATTTGCGCTATTTTTTGGCGTATCGCTAAGAGTTAGTTTTATCTCGTTGCCATCAAAATCATTAAGACAAATTTCTCTCTCATAGCCCTTAAAATTTGCCAAATTTGCAAGCAAGAGCGAGCCGTAGTTTGCAAACTCTTCGCTCTTTTTCATAAGCTCATCTTTATCTTCAAGCGAGTTTAAAATTTCCCTCATGCTATCTATCTTTTTTTGCGCACTTGCAAGCTTTGCCTCTTTTAGCCCAGCTATCCTTGCTTCATTTATCCTAGTGGCTTCACTTTTAAAAAACTCATCAAAGTCCGTTATAGGCTCGCACGGCTTTTCTTTTATAGCGATGGCTGGCAGCTCTTTTAAAACTTCGCCAGTTTCTATTTTTCGGTAGCTATTGTCGATATGTCTTAGTGCCTCGATAATGACGTTGTTTTCATCAGTTATCACGGCGTTTGTAAAGCGGCCAGTAAATTCAAGATAGAGAATGAAATTTTCGCTTTTATATGAGCCACTTTGCGTGCAGGTAAATCTTAAAATTCTATTGTCTTTTAGGCACTCGACGCTTTTTATATGCGAGGCGTTAAAGCGCTTTTTTAGGACATTATCAAAGGGTGCTTGATAAATTTTAGCCTCTTTTAGCTCGTTATCTTTGTAGATCGCTGAGTTTGACTTATTTAGATCAAAAATGATCTTTTCGCCGCTAAATTCGATAAGTATAGCCATATCGCTTACGCGCTTTGCTTGGCTTATCTTTTTAAATTTTGATAGATAACTTGCTATTTGAACTAAATGTGCGTACTTCATACGGGGATTATATCAGAAATGTTGCAAAAATGTTTTAACAAAGAGTCCTAGCTGGTTTGCTAGGACAAAAGTTAAAATTTGTTTTTAGCGACCTCTTTTACGATCTGATCAGCTATCTCATCGACCTCGTTTGTGGCTTTGTTTGTTTGATTTGCCACTTCAAGATTTTCTTTTGTTAGATTATCGATGTCGGCAACTAGCGTATTTATCTGGGCGATCGCTATGGTTTGCTCATTTATCGCCGCACTCATGTCGTCGATGTTTTGCGTTAGGATATTTGCATTTGCTTCGATCTCGCCAAGGCTTTTTTGAGTGCGCTCGGCTAAATTTCTAACCTCATCAGCCACCACCGCAAAGCCTCTGCCATGCTCGCCCGCACGTGCTGCTTCTATTGCAGCGTTAAGAGCTAGTAAATTTGTCTGATCGGCTATGTCGTGGATGATGGTGATGATATTTTTTATCTCCTCAGACTGCCTTTTGACATCGTCTGATCTAGCATTTACCTGCCTCATAGACGCACTCATTTGCTCAACCGCAGCCGCACCCTCAGAGAGCGATGTCGCGCTCTTGTTTGCCTTAGTGGTAAGCTCCTGCATGTAGCCTTTTAGCACCTTTGCACGGTCTTCTAGCAGTTTTGCGATCTCTTCGTTGTTTTTTAACATCTGTGCGATCTTATCGCCAAGCGCGTCAATACCTTTTGCGATGACGCCATCGTCGTTTATCCTAGCGGTAAAGTCGTTTTTAAAGTAAATTTCTAGCGCTTTTAAGATGTCGTGCTCGTTTGAAGCGATATTTGTCTTTAGTGCGTCACGTAGCTCGCCAAATGCCTCTTTCAGCTTAAGCAGTGCTTGGCTATTTGTCGTCGCTTCAAGCGTTGCTCTAAAGTCGCCACCTTTTATCTTGCTTACAAATTCTTGCGTTTTAGCTAGAAATTCGCGCTCGCTATTTAAATTCTCTTTTGTGCTTTCTATATTTTCATTGATGATAGCAGCCATAACGCCTAGCTCGTCGCTTGTTTTTAGCTTGATAGGTTCGACGTTTGAAGTTTTGTTATTTATAAATTTAAAGACTTCGATTAGGCCATTTTGTATCGTTAGAACTGGTCTTAAGAAGTATCTAACGACCACGATGATAGCTATGATGACTGAGATCAAAAACAGACTAAACATCAAAATTTGCTTATTTGAAGCACTTTGAATTTCAGCCACAAACTCATCAGCGTCAGCCACTATACAGACGTTCCAGCCTGTTAGCTTTTGGTTTTGGCAGTAGATGACGTTTCTCATACCGTTATGGAAAAATAGCGAAACCTTGTCGCCTTCTATGCTCTTTTTCATATTTTCTTTGATGAGGCTTTTGTAGTTTTCATCTTCTTTTGTGATCAAATTTATATCAGGATGAACTATCACTTTGCCGTTGTCATCGGCGATCATGATGTTTGAAGTTTTAGTTGTTTTTATCTCTAAAAGCTCCTGGCTAAGGCCGTTTAAAAAGATATTTGCGCCAAGAACCGCAACCATTTTATTGCTTTCATCAAAAACTGGAGCATAAGCGGTAATGGTTAAATTTTTAGACGAAACATCGATATATGGCTCGGAAAATCCAGCCTTGCCACTACTAAGTGCATCCTTAAACCAAGCCCTCGTGCGACCGTCAAAATTTGGTATCAAAAATGGCTTGTTGTTTTTCAAAAGATCGGTCTTGATGACGTTGCCATTATCTGCATAGCCTACAAATAGCGCGTCAAATGGCGAAATGACAAACGCACCTTTTAACGCCTCAGCTATATCGTCCCTACTGGCATAGAGCTTTTTATCCTCTAGCTCTTTTGCAAAGGTTTGCACCATGTGAAGTCTTGACTTTAAAAACTCATCGACAAAATACATCGTCGATTTTAGACCAGTTTTACGCACATTGTTGTAGGACTGAATTTTTTCCGATTTGGAATTTGAGTAGTTTATGCTAAAAAATATGCCTATGCCTATTAGCATCCAAGCTGTCAGCAAAAAGGCTATCTTGTTAGACAAGCTAGAAAAAAGTCTTTTCATCTTAAATCCTTTTAAAATTTTCGGCGTATTTTATAATAAAAGTTAAACAATATCTCTTAATTTTTATTTTTAAGAAAGAATGGCAAAAAGTAGCTAAATAACGCTTGTTATGATAAATTTTGCTAAATTTTATTAATTTCATTATCCAAAGTAATAAATAGAGTATTTTAGGGATTTAGAATAAAATTTAAGGCTAAATTTGACGTTGAATTTATTTTAGTTACTTAAATTATAATTTTAAAATATACAAATAATAAAAATAGTATTTTTGTGCGATTGAGAAATTTTCATAAATATAATGTAAATTAATTCATTAAAAATTAAATTTCAATTTTATACAATGATAACGATTTTTAAAATAATTAATTTTTTAAAGGAGAATAATTGAGTAAATTTCGCATTAGTATCGCACTTTGTTTTGCGATTTCAGCTTTAAATGGCGCTGATGTAAATTTAGAAGGTGTTAGCGTAGAAGATAGCGCGGATGATGGCTATAGGGCGACAACGAGCGAAGTTGGCAAGACAAATACACCTATCCTCGAGATACCCCAGACCGTAAACGTCGTGACAGCGCAGCAGCTAAAAGACAAAAAGCCAGAGACACTAGCAGAGAGCCTTCAAAACGTGAGCGGCGTTAGCTACGCAAACTCGACTGGAGGGATATTTGACGCAGTTTTGAAACGTGGATTTGGCAAAAACAGAGATGGCTCTATAATGCGAAATGGCACTTCAGCTGGCGTTAGACATAGTTTTAATGCAACCGTGCAAACAGTAGAGGTGCTAAAAGGGCCAGCTAGTTTGCTTTACGGCGTGCAAGACCCTGGCGGGATCATAAATTTAGTTACCAAAAAACCGCTTTACGACTTTAGCCATGAAATTTACGCTGGTGCTGGCAACAACCACTACTACAACTATGGTTTTGATAGCACCGGACCTATCGGAGAAAGCGGCTTTGCATATAGATTTATTTTCGATCAAAGCGGCAAACACTACTGGCGAGAGTATGGTAAATTTAAGTCCTTGCTAGTAGCCCCAAGCCTCAGCTATAAAGGCGAGGACTACCGCATCGACGCTGCCTACTCATACGGACGCTACACCGATCCGCTTGACCGCGGTAACTACATGGTGACAAACAAAACTGCCGCATATAAAAACTGGGACGGCAAATTTCTACTAAGCGATCCCAAAAAGAGGCTCGATGAGAAATTTAACGAGATAAAGGGCGAAATTCACACATTTGATGTCGGTTTTGAGAAAAATTTGAGCGAAAATTGGCTTTTAAAAGCAAACTACGCCTTTACAAGATCAATGCACGAGTACGGACAAATGCGGGTTAGAAATTTTACTCCAGCAACTGACTTAGTCACTAGAGAAAATTCTTACTATTACGATTTTGAGCACAGAACTCACGCTGGCGGGATAAATTTAAACGGCATAGTTGAGACCGGCCCCATCTCGCATAACCTAATAACAGGCGTGGATCTAAAAGAGGAGCTTCGCCGCAGGGCAAATTCTTACAGAAGTCAAGGCGGAGCAAATAACGTAAATTTATACAACCTTGTATTTGGCACCGCCTCTTTAGTAAAAACACCAAATCAAAACGACAAGCAGTATCAAAGGATACGCAGCATCGGCACATACGTGCAAGATAATATAAATTTAACCGAAAATCTAATCTTCGCGCTCGGCTTAAGATATGAGTACTACGATCAGCTTGGTGGCAAGGGCGAGCCATTTAAAACAGCTACCGACAGCCACGGTGGCAAGCTGATATATCAAACTGGCCTTCTTTACCTACTAAATAAAGAGTGGTCGGTCTATGCGAACTATGCTCAAAGCTTTAAGCCGCAAATATCTATGAATGACGATCTTGGCTCGCTAGATCCTGAAGAGGGCAACTCTATCGAGCTTGGAAGCAAATTTCAAAACGATAACATTACAGCTACTGCAGCCATTTTTGATATCAAAAAGAAAAACGTAGCCTACAGCCTAAACAACATCACTTATGCAAGTGGCGAGGTGTGCTCACGTGGCTTTGAGCTAGACGCAAACGGCAAAATAACAAAGGGGCTTACTTTGGGGACGAGTTACGCCTATACAAAGACAAAGACTCTAAAAGACGAGGAGAACACTTGGAAGGTTGGCAAGCCATTTGACGCCACACCAAAGCACCAGGCAAGCTTGCTCGCAAACTACGACTTTACCCACCTTGGGCTAAAAGGCTTTAGGCTAGGCGGTGGGGCTAGATACTTTGGCTCATGGTTTGCCTACTCAAATTCTGGTGACGCATACAAGATGCCTCATGCTGTGACTTATGACGCATTTGCTAGCTACACAACTAAAATTTCAGGCTATGAGACAAATTTTCAGCTTAATGTGAAAAATTTGACTGATAAAATTTACTACACTTCTTACAATTCAGAGGGCAAAAATATCCTAGCCATCGTGCCAGGATATGGCAGGCAGTTTATGCTCACGGCATCGGTTAAATTTTAGTTTCACTAAGCCTTTTGGCTTGGTGAATTTTCTTTAAATTTAGCTATTTTTGTTAAAATCGCCTCAAAATTTAAAGGAAATTTATGAAACAAACCATCACAGAAAAAATATTTTCAGATCACGTTGGCAAAGAGGTAAGCGCAGGAGAGATCATCGAGAGCAAGATCGATATGATCATAGGCAACGACATCACTACGCCTATTTCGATCAAGCAGTTTGAGCGAAGTGGTGCTAAAAAGCTAGCTAACCCAGATGGCTTTGCCATCGTGATGGACCACTACATCCCGACAAAGGACATCCTAAGCGCAAATCAAGCCAAAATTTCACGCGAATTTGCCTACAAACACGACCTTAAAAACTATTTTGACGAAAAAGATATGGGTATCGAGCACGCGATTTTGCCTGAAAAAGGGCTAGTCATCCCAGGCGACGTCATCATCGGCGCAGACAGCCACACCTGTACGCACGGCGCTCTTGGAGCCTTTAGCACCGGCATGGGTAGCACCGACCTAGCTTATGCGATGATCACGGGCAAAAACTGGTTTAAAGTGCCTGAGAGCATCAAGGTCGTCTTTAAAGGCAAGCTTGATAAGCACGTCTACGGCAAGGATCTCATCCTTGAGATCATCCGACAAATAGGCGTTGATGGCGCACTTTACAAGGCGCTTGAGTTTAGCGGCGAGGTGATAGATGGCCTTAGTATGGATGATAGATTTTCAATGTGCAACATGGCGATCGAAGCTGGCGCAAAGAGCGGTATCATCGCGGTTGATGAGATCACAAAAGAGTTTTTAAAAGATAAAAATTTACGCGATAAACCAAAATTTTTCTACTCAGACGAGGGCGCAAAATACGACAAAATTTTAGAGATCGATGTCACAAACCTTGATCCAGTCATCGCATATCCATTTTTGCCAAGCAACGGCAAGAGCGTAAGACAGGCGGTTCGCGACGATCTAGCTATAGATCAGGCATTTATCGGCTCATGCACAAATGGCCGTCTAAGCGACCTTCGCATCGCAGCGCAAATCCTAAAAGGCAAAAAAGTAGCCCGCAAAACAAGGCTCATCATCACTCCAGCGACGCAAAAGATCGCAAGAGCTGCTGAAAAAGAGGGGCTTATCGACATTTTCATAGAAGCTGGCGCAGTTGTGAGCAACCCAACTTGTGGTGCTTGTCTTGGCGGATATATGGGAATTTTGGGTGCAAATGAACGCTGCATATCGACTACAAATAGAAATTTCGTCGGTCGTATGGGCGATAGGACTAGTGAAATTTATCTAGCTAACTCGGCGGTTGTGGCGGCTTCAGCGATAGCTGGTAAAATCGCCGATCCAAGGGACTTATAGGCGTTAGCTTTTAAGTATCTTTGAATGAGTTAGAAATTTTCACACTTCGATAAACTAGATGTTTTATCTTGTGTGAAAATTTCGTCACAACATCCAAATCTATCTTAAAATCTTGCCGCTAAATTTTAAAGCCCGCTTCGCGATACTTCGCCTTACGTTTTTGACAAAATTTGACTATTTTTTTAGCATCTAAATTTATTTTTGAAATATCAAAGAAATTTGAAGAGTTTGTATAAAATAAATTTAACCGGCAAATCCAGCTATTTTTGCAAATTTGCCGGTTTTTAGCGCATTAAAACGCTGTTATAGTTGCCAAAAGTCCAAAGATTATGCCTGGTAGGTTTGCAGCAGCTAGCGGATAGTCTCTTTTAGATTTTAGTAGGCCGTAACTTGTCCAGATCGTGCAGTTTAGCGCAGCCGCTAGTGGCTGTATATAAGGCGTTTTGTTGCCATCAAGGTTGCCCATTATCTGTGGGATGTATGAAAAGTACATAACAACCGATAAGCACGTGCCTATCCAACCTAAAATTTGTAAATTTCTTTCACTCATGTGATCTCCTTTAAAAGTAAACCATTATATTATTCTTAGCTTTATGATTAGCGTGGTAAAAAAATTAATTTTATCTGCTAAAAAGTAGCCCTTGTTTTGGCAAAAGCGCTCTTTTTTGCAAATTTAAGGGCAAAGCTTTGCAAAGTGATAATAAATTTAAAACAAGATGAGTTAGAAAATTTGGTTATACTTTTGTAATTTTTGAAATTTAAAAGGATAAAAGATGCAAACTTGCGTCATTTTAGCAGGTGGCAAGAGCTCGCGCATGGGGCAGGATAAGACCTTGCTGCCATTTGGGGGATTTGAAACACTCACGCACTATCAGGTTGCTAAATTTAGCAAAGTCTTTGATGAGGTTTTTGTAAGCTCTAAATTTGAGAAATTTAACCCGCCTCTAAAGCTCATAAAAGATGAGAGCAGTGATGATTATTCGCCGATGTTAGCGCTTTACTGCGTGCTAAAAAGCTTTGATCACAGCGTCTTTATCATCCCAGCTGATATGCCATTTTTTGACCCAAAAAGTCTTGGCGAGCTGACTAAATTTAAAGATGAATTTGAGATGGTCGTGGCTGGTGATGATGAGCATATCCACTCGCTTTGTGGCTTTTTTAGCCCAAGCTTAGCCCCATTAGCCAAAGAGCTTTACCAAAAAAATGAGCATAAAATCGGACTTTTACGAAAAAACTGCAAGTGCAAGATAGTAAATTTTGAGGACAAAGAGCAGTTTTTTAACGTAAATTTCCCAGATGAGTACAAAATAGCAAATGAAATTCAAAAAAAGGAGCAAAGAGATGCCTAAATTTATACTATTTTTGGCTCTTGGCTTTAGCCTTTTAGCAGCAAGCGAACTTAGCGAGTTTCAAAGAGCGCAAGCACTTGAGCAAAGTGGCGACATAAAAGGTGCTATGCAAATTTATAAAAGCATTGCCGAAAACTCTATAAACGCGCAAAGCTTAGCTTCCAAGACTAGTCTAAATGCCGAGCCAGCGACGCCAGAAGCAAAGATAAAGCAGGCTAAGATCACACAAGAAAACAAGGCTGAACATCATCTGCAAAACGCACTTGGCATCGAGCTTTATAAATTTAATTACCTTTTACCAGTAACTTACGCTAAAACTGTGCCAGATGATGGGCGAAAGAGCGTTGAGACCAAGTTTCAAATAAGCCTTGCAAAGCCGCTATTTTACGACGTTTTTGGTCTTAGAGAGAGCCTAGTGGCAGCCTATACACAGACTTCGTGGTGGCAGATCACTAAAAAGTCATCGCCGTTTCGCGAGACAAACTATCAGCCTGAAATTTTCTTAAATTTCGCCTCACCAAAATATCTAGAGAAAATCGGCATCCAAAATCTAAAATTTGGCCTTTTGCATGAGTCAAATGGACGAGATGGCAGCAAATCAAGAAGCTGGAACAGAGCCTACGTGCAAGGCGATCTTGTCTATGGAAATTTAACCATCTCGCCAAGAGTTTGGAGCGTGATCGGCGAAAAGAACGACAACAAAGAAATTTTAAACTACATCGGACACGGCGACGTAAGGCTTAGTTACAACCTAAACGACCACATCTTTAGCCTAATGCTAAGAAATAACTTACATTTTGATAAAACAAATAAAGGCGCGGCCGAACTTTCATATATGTTTCCGATATTTTCAAGCGGCGTTTATGGCTATTTGCAGTATTTTACAGGATACGGCGAGAGCTTGATTGATTATGATAGGCACACAGATAAGGTTGGTCTTGGTTTTGTTATTTTAAAATAGCCTTAAAAATTTAATCTTATAAAGTGGCTAAATTTGGGCAGATAATGCAAATTTCAGAAAAATAATGAAAAAAATTTAACTAATAGAAAAACTTAAAAATATTAGAAAAAATATAAGCAAATTTTGCTAAAATCACTAGCAAAATCTCACAATAAAGGAGTTTTCATGAGCGGAATGGCTTTGATTGTCTGTTTTGTTATAGCAATCATCCTTATGATCCTTATGATCTCAAAGTTCAAGGTGCATCCATTTTTGGCACTTATGAGTATATCTTTGGTACTCGCGATCGTCGCAGGTATCGATCTATCCAAGATCCCAGCGATGATAGGCGTTGGTTTTAGTGGCACATTTAAGAGCATCGGCATCGTCATCATCTTTGGAACGATCATCGGTACAGTGCTTGAAAAAACTGGAGCTGCGCTAAAGCTAGCTGACATGGTCGTAAAGCTAGTCGGACAAAGACGCCCTGAGCTTGCCATGCTTATAATGGGCTGGGTTGTAGGCATACCAGTATTTTGCGATAGCGGTTTTGTCGTCTTAAACTCTATCCGCGAGGCACTTTATAAGAAAATTTCAGCAAGCCCAGTTGCTATGTCAGTAGCACTTAGTGGCGGCCTATACGCTTCTCACGTCTTCATCCCACCAACTCCTGGCCCGATAGCCGCTGCTGGCACACTTGGCCTTGGCGGAAATTTACTTCTTGTCATCATCATGGGTACAGTAGTTTCAGTGCCTGTTTTGGTAGCTGTTTATTTCTTTTCAAAAAGTATCGCTAAAAGCGTAACTATCAGCGATAAAGAGGCTGACGCTACGATAACAGCAAGTTACGAGGAGCTTTTAAATAAATTTGGCAAATTGCCTAGCGGATTTTTGAGCCTTGCTCCTATAATCATGCCTATCATCTTCATGGCGGTTGGCTCTGTGGTTGATGTTTTGGCAAAACAAGGCATGCTTGATAAAGCTGCGCTCTTGCCAAAGATATTTTTATTTTTAGGTAACCCTATCATCGCCCTTGCGATCGGCGTGATCTTTTGCGTATTTTTACTAGCTGAAACTAAAAAAATGAGAGAATTTGACCACATCACAAACGAATCATTAAAGATCGCTGGTCCTATACTCTTTATCACCGCAGCTGGCGGCGTTTTGGGCAACGTCATCACTGAGGCTGGCTTTGTAAATTTCATAAAAGAAAATGCCTCAACTATAAAAGCGATAGGAATTTTCTTCCCATTCATCATCTCAGCTGTGCTAAAAACCGCTCAAGGAAGCTCGACTGTGGCTATCATCACGACAGCCTCTATCATGGGCGCATTTAGCGCTGACAACTCGCTCATGCACACACTTGGCTTTACGAGCGAAATTTCAGCCGCACTTTGCGTCATGGCGATAGCATCTGGTGCGATGTGCGTATCTCACGCAAACGATAGCTACTTCTGGGTCGTGACAAACTTTAGTAAGATGACCGCAGATCAAGGATATCGCACACAAACAGCGATGACATTTATCATGGGCGTTGTTGGTATGATCAGCGTTTATATTTTATCTTTGGTGCTTTTATGAGAATTTTGGTTGCGATTGATTCATTAAAAGGCTCGCTAAGCTCGCTTGAAGCGGGCCTTGCTATAAAAGAGGCGCTTGAGGATTTTTGTGACGTCGTCGTAAAGCCAGTCGCTGACGGCGGTGAGGGCAGCGTGGAGGCTATGGCTGACGCACTTGATGCGAAATTTATAGATACCATTGTAAAAAACCCGCTTGGGACTGAAATTTTAGCTAGATATGCCCTAAAAGACGACCTTGCCATACTTGAGATGTCTAGTGCTTCAGGACTTACTCTCATAAATCCTGATGAGAGAAATCCTATGAAAACTAGCACATTTGGCTTTGGTCAGATGATAAAAGATGCCATTAGTAAAGGTGCTAGAAAATTTATCATAGGCATCGGCGGAAGTGCGACAAATGACGCTGGCACAGGTATGCTAAGCGCTCTTGGATTTAAATTTTATGACAAAAATAGCGCTTTGCTTGAGGGCAAAGGTGAGGATCTAGCTCAAATTTGTGAGTTTTCAGATGAAGAGGCTCTAAAAGAGCTAAAAGAGTGCGAATTTTTAATCGCTTGTGACGTAGATAACCCACTTTACGGACAAAAGGGCGCAGCCTACGTCTATGCCCCACAAAAGGGCGCAAATGGCCGCATGGTAAAGCAGCTTGATGATGGCTTAAAGCACTTTGCAAGCCTTGTAAAAGAGAAAAATGGCACCAAATTTCACACGCAAAAGGGCGCTGGAGCAGCTGGCGGACTTGGCTTTGCTTTTGTGGCATTTTTGGGAGCGAAGCTCAAGCCTGGCATCGAAATCATCACGCAGACAATAGCGCTTGAAGATGAGATCAAAAAGGCTGATCTTGTCATCACTGGCGAGGGCCGCATGGACTTTCAAAGCACCATGGGCAAGACCCCAACAGGCGTGGCAAAGCTAGCTAAGAGGCATCATAAGCCAGTCATCGCGCTTGCTGGAAGCGTGCAAAGGTGCGCCAAAGACTGCCATAAGCACGGCATAGATGCCTATTTTTGCATACTAAATGAGCCAATGAGCCTTGAAGAAGCCATGCGAAAAGATAATGCCATTAGAAATTTAAAGATGACTGCCGAGCAAGTCATCCGCCTTTATATGCTAAATCGCAAAGCATAAATTTAAAAAAGATAGAAGCTAAATTTCTATCTTTTTCTCTCTAAATTTAACTTCAAATTTTACTCACAAAGTGCTACAAAAATTCTCAAAATTTAATACATTTTGCAAAAATATAAAATAAACTTTAGAAAAAAAATTTACTATGTTAAAATAAGAAAAACTTCTAAAAAGAAAGGAGAATTTCTTATGCAACAGACCCTAAACTCTCGTCGCAGTTTTATCGCAGCTGCAGGACTATTTTTTGCTACGACTGCACTAAAGGCGGCACCAAAGGACTTTAGTGGTAGTGGTGTTCGCTACGGCATGGCGATAGATCTAACAAGATGTGTTGGCTGTCAGTCATGTACTATGAGCTGTATGTTGGAAAATGACGTTCAGCCAGGTGCTTTTAGAACCATTGTCTCTGAGTACGAGGCAAAGGATAAAAGCGGTAAAATGGCGGTCATTGCGTCACTTCCAAGACTTTGCAATCACTGCAACAAACCAGCCTGTATCGACGTTTGTCCAACAGGAGCAAGCTATCAAAGAAGCAACGGCATCGTAAAGATCGACACAAAAGAGTGCATAGGCTGTGCGCTTTGCGTGGAGGCCTGTCCATATCACGCAAGATATCTTAGCTTGCATACCTACAAGGCCGATAAATGCACCTTCTGCGACCATAGACTAAGAGCGGGACTTCAGCCAGCATGCGTAGAGAGCTGTGTGGGTGGTAGCCGTATAATAGGCGATCTTAACGATCCTAACTCAAATATCAGGAAATTTCTAGCCACACACGAAACTATGGTCATAGATAGCCCTAAAAATACAAATCCACAGGTGTTCTACCACGGCGTTAGCGAAATTTTGGCTAAAAACGATAAGAAACTCGAGCTTGATAATGGATATAAAAAGGTTATCAGCTGGAGCGAAGAGATAGCACAGTAAAAGGAGACAAGTAATGCAAAGAAGAGAATTTTTAAAAAGATCAGCTGTACTCTCAACACTAACCGCGAGCGCTGTGCTAGCAGATGGCGAGAAAGACGACTACAAACCGCAGTCAAACTCGCTAGAGCCTGAATTTAGCGTAAAAGACGGCAAAATTTCACTTAACGACGGACATAGCGTTGTCTTTTCTATGTGTCACGGCTGTACAACGAAGTGTGGCATAAGACTTCACGTAGATGACAAAAACGACCGCGTTTTAAGATGTAGCGGAAACCCATACCACCCACTCTCAAACGTACACTGGGCAAATTTTGACACATCGATAAACGACGCACTACTTGCCACAACACTAAGCGGCGAAGATGAAAAGCGAGCCACAGTTTGCGCTAGAGGAGCGATATTACCTGAGATGATAGACTCGCCCGCAAGGATACTGACGCCACTAAAAAGAGTTGGCAAAAGAGGAGAAGGTAAGTGGAAGAGTATAAGCTTTGAACAGCTAGTAGAAGAGGTAGTAGAGGGCGGAGATCTCTTTGGTGAGGGACACGTGGACGGACTAAGAGCGATATATAGCGACGAGCTAATAGACAGCGAAAATCCAGAGTACGGCACTAAGCGCAACCAACTTTTAAGCTTTTACCTATATGACGGACGCTCAGACATCGTTGATCGCTTTGTCAAAAAGTCATTTGGCACTATCAATCACTACTCACACGGCGGAATTTGCGGTGGTGGCTTTAGGGTTGGCGGCAAGATCGCACACAACGCAAAGGGCTTTGCACACACAAAACCAGACTATGAAAACTCTAAATTTGTTATCTACTGGGGCACTTCGCCGTCAAATGGTGGCAACCCTTTCCAAAAACAGGCAAAAATGCTCTCTTACGCAAGAGGCACTAGAGATGACTTTAGCTACGCAGTGGTAGACCCAAGCGTTACAAATGCTGTAAAATACGCCTCTTCAGACAAAGGCCGCTGGATAGCGATAAAGCCAGGCACCGACTCGGCTCTAGCCATGGCGATGATACGCTGGATCATAGAAAATGAAAAATATGCCACAAACTACCTTATCCAGCCAAATTTAGACCAAGCAAAACTTGCAGGCGAGATACACTGGTGCAACGCCACGCATCTAGTCATCACCGAAAAAAGTCACAAAGACTACGGCAAATTTGCACTTATCAATAACGAGTGGCAGGTCTGCTCGCAAGATGGCAAGATACAAAGCTACAAGGTAAATGAACCAGCCAAGCTCTACTACAAAGGTAAAATTTTAATAGACGGCAAAAAGGTCGAGGTAAAAAGCTCAATGCAGCTTTTAAAAGAGTCAGCTTATAAGCATAGCTTAGAGGAGTACTCAAAAATTTGCGGTGTTAGCGTTGAAGATATCATCTGGCTTTGTGAAAATTTCACCAAAAATGGCAGACAGGTGAGCACAAACGTGCATGGCGGTATGATGCATACGCAAGCTGGTATGACTACTTATGCGATCCTTTGTCTAAATACGCTAATGGGCACTTATGGCTACAAAGGTGGCAACGTCAATGCAAGTGCCGGCACACACGAGTTTTTAAAGGGCAGATATGACCTTGAGAGCTTTGAGGGCGCTTATAAGCCAAATGGTCTAAATTTATCAAGATCAGGCAAATACTACGAAACAAGCTCTGAATATAAGCGCAAAGTAGCAGCTGGCGGCAGCGGCTATCCATCAACTCAGCCATGGTATCCTATCTCTATGCCACTTGTAAACGAAACGCTTACGAGCCACAAGGCTGGCTATCCATACAAAGTAAAAGTTTTCATAAACTACATGACAAACGTACTTTACGGCCAAGCAGGACTTGAAAGAGCGGTCTTAGACGCACTAAAAGATAGTAAAAATTTACCACTTTTCGTGGGTATCGACGCCTTCATGAACGAGACAAACGCCTATGCCGACTACATCGTGCCAGATGGGGTAAATTTAGAAAACTGGGCGCTTCCAAACTCTCTTTGGGGAACGATCGCTAAAACTTCAGTCGTGCGCTATCCAGCCGTTAGCTCAAAGCAGGCAAAGGATAAAAACGGCGGCGTGATCGACGTTGAGGCGTTTTATATAGCCGTAGCAAAGAGGCTTGGACTAAAAGGCTTTGGCAAAAATGCCTTCAAAGACAAAGACGGAAATTTCATGGACCTTGACGTAAAAGAGCAGTATTACGCAGCTGCACTAGCAAATTTAGCCTTTGACGGCGAGGGAGTGAAAGATATAAGCGACGAGGACAAAAAGCTTAGTAAGATATCAAGAGTGATGACAAAACTCGACCCTTATCTAAAAGACGAAGAGAAGCCAAAAGTAGCACACGTACTAGCAAAAGGCGGTAGATACGATAGCTACGAGAGCGCATACAAGGGCGATAAAGCAACCGTAAAAGTGCCAGCGCCTACGCCAGCTTCTATCTACTATGAGCCACTTGGCGGACACAGACACTCAGTAACGGGCGAATATATGCCAGGAGTGCCAAGTCTGATGTTGCCAGTAGCAAGTGACGGCACGCCGCTTGAGAAATTTTTCCCACGCTCTGAGTGGAAATACACAGTTAGCTCAAGAAAGTCAAATATCCAGCACTTCTACACATTTGTTAGCCCAAAACTAAGAGCTGTGCATCCTAGCAACTTCATAAGGATGGCGCCAGATGTGGCGAGCGAGCAGGGCATTCGCTCAGGCGATAAGGTCAAAGTGACTACGCCTTATGGAGCGCAGGTTGGCGAGGCGTTTGTAACAGACGGCGTTGCTAGCGGAGTTATCAGCATAGAGCATGGATTTGGCCATGACGAGTTTGGTATAAGAACGCATATGGTCGATGGAAAGCCAGCTTTTGGGATAGCAAATTTAGAAAAAGGGGTCAATCACAACAAGCTTGGACTTCTTGATCCAAAAAGAAATGGCGAATTTAGCCTAAATGACTGGCTGGTTGGTACTTGCGCTAGACAAGCACTGCCTGCAAAGATAAGAAAGATAGGCTAGTTTGATAAATTTTGGCGAGTAGAGTAAAATTTACTTGCCAAATTTTACTTTCGTGCGGCTTTTTGTTCGAGTGGCGTAAATTTATATGCAGAGTAAGCTTTTTAGGCTACTTGCAAGCTAAAAATTCTCACATATTTATAGGGCTTCATAGTTAAATTTAATGTTTTAAATTTTGCATAGGTTAAATTTAGTATTGCTAGTTTGCTTTGGCTTTGAGCGCTCTCATTTGCCAAGTCTTCAGTCACTTTTGCAGCGAGTTTTAGCTTATCACTATCAAAGTGTGTGTAAATTCGCGAGGTGTTTAGGCTTGCATGCCCAAGGGCTTCTTGCACTAGTGTTAAGCTTTTTTCTGATTACGACCAAGAGAAATTTAAAAGTTAGGCTTAAATTTAAATATAAAAACTATAAAAGCTTAAGCACATATCCATTTTCAACGGCTTCAAGCCTATATTTATGCATCTTATCAAGCTCTAAAACCACTCTGAAATACTTGTCATGCCAGCCGATTATTACGTTTTTAAAATTTTCATTTTCAAGCTTTAAATTTCTAGTTTTAAAGCTTCTTGGAGGTTTTGCAAAGTCAAGCACGATCTTGTTTTTTTCATATGCAAAGTGCTTTAAATTTTTAGCCTTTGTGATGATATTTAGCTCTTTTTCATGTGTTAAAAAGCTCACAAATCCTAAAAATTTAACCTCTTTTTCACTGCTTTTTGTCTCTTGAACAGGCTTTGAGGCTGGCTCAATTTTTACTTCGACTACTTTTTGCTCAGGCTTAGCTGACTCTTTTACTTTTTTTGTGCCAAGGTCGATCACCACGACGTTTGGAGTTGGTACATCTGAGCTTTTATTTCTATCTTTGTTTGAAATTTTAGTCTCATTTTTTTCTATTATCACCGGCGTGCTAACCTTTTGAGCTGGCACTTCTGCCATCGTGACTGAGACATCTAGTTTTTTAGCTGCGACTGGTTCTGGATTTTTCATCTTGCTTAGGGCAAATTCGTCGTTCCAGTCGATAGTTTTGTTTATATCGGTTAGTTTTTTTTCTTTTATGCTGCCGTCATTTGCTCTGTATCTTATGGTGACATCAAGCAAAAGCATCGCATCGCTTGGAAATTTAAACGAGAGCGAGTTGAAACTGTCATATTTTTCTACGACATTTGTCGTCATAACGCTTGTGTTTAGCTCGCTAATAGGCATAAATGGGTTTTCTCTGGCGCATAAGCTCGCCGTCAAGATAGATAAAACTAACCAAATTTTCTTCATCGTTCCTACTTTTTATTAGAGTCTGGCTCAAGGCCTTGTAGTTCAAAATAATCTTTTTGCAGACGTGCGTTTAATTTTTTCAAAATTTCCACGTCTTCGCTAAGCCTCTCTTTTTTGCTCTGAAGGCTTAGCATCACATCAAGTGAGCGTTTGCCAAACATCATGTTACCTACGTAAAATGCAAACATAGCCACGCAAATGGTGGCTATGACGTAGCGTAATGTCGGCCGAACAAATTTTATGATTTTATGAAATATGCCATCTTCTTTGCCATATTCATCTAAAATTTCGCTCAAATATTATCCCCTAAAAACTCACCCGCCTCAAGCTCGATCTCAAGCAAGCGGTTGTATTTTGCGTTGCGCTCGCTTCTTGAAGTGGCACCTGTCTTTATCTCGCCAGTGTTTAGTGCGACTGCGAAGTCAGCGATAAACGCATCTTCGCTCTCGCCACTTCTGTGGCTCATGATGCAGCGGTAGCCGTTTCTTTGAGCAAGGCGGACAGTTTGCATAGTTTGCGTGACTGAGCCTATTTGATTTGGCTTGATTAGGATCGCATTTGCGATGTTTTTCTCGATGCCTTCGCGTAAAATTTTCTCATTTGTAACAAATAGATCGTCGCCAACTAGCTGCACCTTGCTGCCAAGCCTTTTTGTAAGCTCAGCCCAGCCGCTCCAGTCATCCTCGCTAAGACCATCTTCGATAGAAAATATCGGATATTTTTCGCAAAGTTTTTCATAGTAGCTAATGAGCTCGTCGCTGCTAAATTTCTTGCCCTCAAGCTCGTATTTGCCGTCTTTATAAAGCTCGCTTGAAGCAACGTCAAGGGCAAGTTTTATCTGGCTGCCTAGCTCATATCCAGCCTCTTTTACAGCTTGTGAGATTAGTTTTAGTGGCTCTTCGTTGTCTTTTAAATTTGGAGCAAAACCGCCCTCGTCGCCGACAGCCGTGCTGTGGCCAGCTGCGTTTAGGATAGATTTTAGCTTGTGGTAAATTTCAGTTGCAGCTCTTAGCGCCTCGCTAAATGTGCTAAAGCCAAATGGCATGATCATAAATTCTTGAAAATCAACGCTATTATTTGCGTGTGCGCCGCCATTTATGATGTTAAACATCGGCACAGGCAAGATGCTAGCGTTTGCACCGCCAAGGTAGCGGTATAGCGGGATATTTAGGCTCTTTGCAGCTGCGCGAGCTACTGCCATAGATACGCCAAGGACCGCGTTTGCGCCTAAATTTGAGTAGTTGTGCGTGCCATCAAGCTCAAGCATCTCCGCATCGACTGCCTTTTGGTTGTAGGCATCAAGGCCTATCACCGCTTCAGCGATCTTTTCATTTACGTTTGAAACAGCCTTTAAAACGCCCTTGCCAGCATATCTCTCGTCTTTGTCACGAAGCTCGAGTGCTTCACGCTTGCCAGTGCTTGCACCGCTTGGTACGATCGCGCTTGCCTCGGTGCCGTCGCTTAGCCTAACTGTCGCACGAACTGTTGGGTTGCCTCTACTGTCTAAAACCTCGTGAGCTTCTACATCTTCAATAAATACCATTATTCATCTCCTGCTTCGTTTGTGTCGTCGTCTTCGTCTTTTGTGCCGCTGCTTATTAGGTGGTCTATGCCCATTGAGCCTTTTATCGCCGCTACTATCTCATCAGAAATTTCTGGGTGCTCTTTTAGGTAGGCTTTGGCGTTTTCTCTGCCTTGACCTAGTTTTTCGGCCTTGTAGCTAAACCACGCGCCTGATTTGTCGATGATGTCTAGTTTTACACCATAGTCGATGATCTCGCCCTCTTTGCTCACACCCTCGCCAAACATGATGTCAAATTCAGCCACTTTAAATGGAGGCGCGACCTTGTTTTTAACGACTTTTGCTTTTGTGCGATTGCCGATAGGCTCGTCATTTTGTTTAAGTGTGGCTATCTTTCTTACATCGATCCTTACGGATGAGTAAAATTTAAGTGCATTACCGCCAGTTGTGGTCTCTGGAGTGCCATATCCCATCATGCCGATCTTCATACGAATTTGGTTGATGAAGATAACAGTTGTCTTCATCTTGCTTAAAATTCCAGTTAGCTTTCTAAGCGCCTGGCTCATAAGCCTTGCTTGCAGGCCCACGTGCTGATCGCCCATATCGCCGTCTATCTCACTCTTTGGAGTAAGGGCAGCGACGCTATCAACTACGATAAGATCGATCGCACCGCTTCTTGCAAGCGTCTCAACGATCTCAAGTGCCTGCTCGCCAAAATCTGGCTGAGAGACGTAAAGGTTGTCGGTATTTACGCCTAAATTTGAAGCGTATTTTACGTCTAGTGCGTGTTCTGCATCGACAAATGCACAAATTCCGCCAGCCTTTTGCGCTTCAGCGATGATGTGAAGTGTGAGTGTGGTCTTACCAGAGCTTTCTGGTCCATAGATCTCAATGATCCTGCCTTTTGGGACGCCACCTATGCCAAGAGCTAGGTCAAGTCCTAGCGAGCCAGTCGGTATCGACTCGATCGCCTCAACCTCTTTGTCGCCAAGTCTTAAAAGCGTGCCTTTGCCAAAAGCTTTATCTATCTGCTTTAGCGCAAGCTCAAGCGCCTTTTTCTTGTCCGCTTCGCTCTCTGGGATAGCTATCTTTTTGTCACTATCTTTTTCTTTTGCCATTTTTTACCTTATAGTTGAAATTTGGCTTGATTTTATCTAAAAAGAGATGAATTTTACTTGATTTACTCGCAAATTATAATATTTTCGCCAAGCAGCGCAGCGCTATCAATGAGAGCAAAAAGGTGCTCTTTTTCAAACAAAAATCCATAAATTTGATCTTCGCTTTTTAGTATCGCTAGCTTTAGTGGCTCTATAAGCGAGCTGGCACAAAGGTTTAAAAAAGCTTCATCGATATGATTTTGCGAAATTTTGGGTTTGGTTTTGAAATTTTCATCTTTTATAAAAGAGATAAATTCCTCTTGTGAAGTGGATTTATTAAATTTAAAAATTAGTTTTTCTTTTAAGGCCTGCGCTAAAATTTCATCAAATTTAACTAGGTCGATGTAGTTTTGCACACCTAAAATTTGAGCAAAATTTAGTAGATTTTTATCATAATCAGCCATATTTTTCTCATGCTCGCTTTGTGCCTTTTTAGCCCTATAAACGGCATAAAAACCAATGATCATAAACAAAAATGAAAGTGTTAAAACTTCTGCTAAAAACTCACTCATCACTATCCTTATAAAATGCAAACTTCAGTCTTAAGCTCTACGCCAAATTTCTCTAAAACTCTAGCCTTTGCTAAATTTATAAGATTTGTGGCGTCTTCAAAGCTTGCGTGGTTAAAATTTATCAAAAAATTTGCGTGCTCTTCGCTAAATTTCGCTCCGCCTATCGCGTACCCCTTTAGCCCAACTGCCTCAAGCAGCGCCCCTGCAAAGTGCCCCTCTGGATTAACAAAGCAGCTGCCAAAGCTAGCTCCTTTTGGTTGGTTTGCTCTTTTTGCGCTTATGGCTTTAGATATGCTCGCGTCAAAGCCACTTTGAAGCTCAAATTTAGCCTCCAAAATAGCCTCATCTATACCGCTGTGACGGTAGCTAAAGCTTATCTCATCTTTGCTCACCCAGCCACGAGCCAGACGTACATGCGTGAGGTTGTCGCTTATGCTAAATTTAAGCAGCCCAGCGTTCATTTTGATAAGTCCGCCAAGCGTGCCTGGGATATTTTTTAAAAACTCAAGGTGAGCTATGTTGTTTTGTTTGCAGAAGTTGTAAATTTTGGCTGATTTTGTCGCAGCACCTATCTCAAGGCAAATTTTTTCATCACAAATTTTTAAATTTATATAGTCAAAGCTCTTGCCAAGCATCGCCATTTTTGGGGGATTTGGCGAGATAAGAAGGTTGTTGCCCCCACCTATCATCACAGACCCTAAAAACTCGGCCGAATTTAGATCTTCAAGGCTATCAACCTCAAAAATTTCATGCACGCCGCCTATCCTAACTGAGGTAAATTTAGAAAAATCAACAAGCCTCGTCACTGGATAAATTCCGGTATAAAATCAAGCATGCGAGTGGTAAATTCAACCATCATCGAGATCATCCAAGGCATTAAAAATATGATGACAACGACGACTAGCAAAATTTTTGGCACGAAGCTTAGCGTGGTTTCGTTTATCTGCGTGGTCGCTTGAAAAATGGAGATGATAAGACCTGCTATTAGGCCGCTTAGCAGCATCGGAAGGCTGATATAAAGGGCGATTTTAAAGGTTTCAACTCCAAGTGAGACAAGCGTACTTTGCATCAGCTAAACCTTACTTCGTTGTATTCAGTTGGGATTAGATAGTCGTTTACGTCGATTGGCTTTTCAAAAAAGCCTTTGTCATAGCCTATTTGATAGAGCTTATTTAGCGCTTTTAACTGCGTTTCGTTCATACTTATTGACTCGTCATTTGCGTATAAATTTAGATACGCTTTAAGCTCCTCTTTGCCAACTCTGATGAGATTTCGCTCCATTAGCATGTGAGATAAAAATGGCTTGTGCGAAGTGGCGATCCTAACAGCCTCGCTAAGCACTCTTTCGCATTCAATCGCGTCGGTTATGGGCAGACTTCGTCTAAGCGCCATGCCACCAAGTGGAAGTGGTAAATTTTCGCCGTTTAGCTCGCTCCAGATGTCCCAAATTTCACGCTCGACGCAGAGCTGGTCTGAGAAATTTAAGATACTTTCATGTATGAGCACGCCAGCATCGACTTCGCCGCTAAGCACGGCATTTTCGATCTCAAGAAAATTTTTATAAACAATCCTTGCCTCTGGGTAGGCTATGCGAAATAGCAGGGCGTTTGTCGTGTTTTTGCCAGAGAGTGCGACCTTGAAATTTCTCTTTAGCTGCTTATCTTTTAGCTTGATAAGCTTTGGTCCGTATCCTTTGCCAAAGCTCACCGCACAGCGTAAAAGCGCAAATTCATCGCAAATTTTTGGATAGAGCGCAAAGCTGATCGCCGTTGCCTCGTAAGTGCCCTTTAGCGCCTCCTCGTTTAGTGTCTCAATATCTAGCGCCTTTGATGTGAAGGCTAAATTTTTACTGCTAACCCAGCCAAATTTGACCGCGGCATACATGAAAATATCGTCAGCGTCCGGCGAGTGAGCGACGTTTATGGTTTTTAGATTATGCAAAGGTGATCCTTTTTTTGATTACGCCATTTTAATGAAATTTATTTAAAATAAAGTTTTAAGGGTGGTTTTGAAACGATTTTACCAGCTTTGCCTCTTTGAAATTTAGCACGTATTTCACGTCTATGGCGTCTTTAGCCCCTTTTCTTCGCGCAAGTATCGTTGAGTAAAACGGATGTTTGAGTTCTAGCATCTTAAGCAGTTTTTGATCGCTATCTTCTTTTTTTATATTTTCAACGATTATTGTCGTTATAAATTTGCCTTCAAACTCGTAAAATGGCCAGACAATCACGCCAGCGTCACTTGTTTTAAAGTCCGTGATTTTAGATTTTTTAGGGATATTTAGCATGGAGATGATCTTTTTGCGTGAGCTGTCCGCATTTTGCACCGAGATCACCTTTACAAGCAGGTCTTTTTTGACCCCTATGCCATTTTGGCTAAAGCGATAAACTCCGTCTTCAACTATGCCAACCTTTTCAAAGGCATTAGCGTAGTTTACCGCGGAGCAGGCGGTCAGCAAAAGCGCTAGAAACGTTAAAATTTTTATAAATTTCATCCTCGCTCCTAAAATTTCACTCTTTTTAGTCTATCTGAAGCGTAATTTTTCCTGCCAAATTTGGCTTCATTTTTGCCGTTTAGCTCGACTAGATCGCCTGTAAAGCCACAAATATCATTTTTAACAAGATAGCTTCCAACGCCATAAATATCAACTGGGGTGTTAAATTTCTCAAATTCGCTCATTTTTTGCGGATTAAAACCTGAGCTAACGACGATTTTGACGTGCTTAAAGCCAGCTTTGTCAAGTGCCTCTCTTAGGGCAAATATAAGCTCCTTGCAAACGCCATGCGGGTCAAATTTGCTCGTATCTTTGTCCTCAAAATACCTATCTATCAAATTTTTACTAGTATCAACTCTGACCGCGCCAAGCCTCTCTTTTAGGGCATTTGCTGCCTTTAGTGCGTCTGTGATCACGTCGTTGTTGTAATCAACTAGTGCTGTGATCTGCTCGTTTTCAAAGGTTTTAGCGTAAATTTGGCAAGCTTTCACCACGTCGCCGCCGCACATTTGAATGAGTGCGTGAGGCATGGTGCCACCACCTTTTAGTTCTGTAAGCTCGCCCTGAGCGTCTGTGGCGACTTTTTTGATGCCGCCGATAAATGAGGCATATCCGTCGCCTGGCTGCGTGCAGATGTCATCTTGCCTGTCTGCCATGCTAAAGACGTCCTTGCCATTTGCCGCTCTTATCACGTCTCTAGAGTTTGTTGCCACGCAGCTTCTTCTAGTAAGTGTTGCGTCGATGACGTTTTCTAAAAAGCCGAAATTTTCATACTTGCCGCTTATCTTTAAAACTGGTTCGTTTGCGTTTATGATATCGCCGTCATCAAGCGCGTAAATTTCAAGCTCGCTTGAGTTTTTGGCAAATTTATTGACTATCGTTAAAACCTCGTCGATACCGCAAAGCACGATATCATCACGCCTTTGGAAAAACTGCATCGTCACGTGCTGATCTGGCAGGTTTTGCTTAATTATCTCATTTACTTTTAGAAAGTATTTCGCCGTGAAATAGCCCTCGCCGATCCTAGGATCTAGCCTAAAAGTCTTATCTGTTAGCCTCTCTATCTTGCCTTGCATCTTTAGCTCAAGTTCGTTCATGTCTATCCTTTTGTTTTTGCGAGATTATACCATTTTAGCGAAATTTGGCGCAGGCAAAAGAGCTAGTTAATTTATACAAAAAGCAATCTTTATGCCTCAAAAAAGCGTGGCAGCAGCCTTTATCCTAGCGCTCTTGCGAGGGCTTGGCAAGGTTGGTATAACGCTCATTTTAGGTGGCAATATCATAGGCAAAACAGACACCATCTCGCTTGCTATCTATAACGCAGTCTATGACGGCAGAAACGATCAGGCACTCGATTTAAGCCTTGTTTTGGTTATGCTTAGTTTTGGGTTATAAATTTGCTAGAAAAAAGTAGGATTTAGCATAAAATTTATGCTAGCTAAAAATTAAATTTATTTAAATTTCGCTACAATTAGGGGCTTATATAAAAATTTAGGAGAATTTTCTATGAAAAAAGAAGATATAAAAGAGCTTATCGAATTTTTTAATGATATGGAAATGAATCATATCAAGATAAAAAGTGGTGATTTTGAAGTCGAGCTAGAGAAATTTGCAGATTATTGCGCGCCTGCGAAGCCAGTGGCACAAGCAGCAGCTCCAACGCCAACACCGGTAAATGTTGTCGTTAGCTCAGAGGTAAAACCAGCTGCAAATTCGCCAAAAGATAGCATAAAATCTCCTATGGTAGGTACTTTCTACGCTGCTCCAAGCCCAGGCGCTGCTCCATTTGTAAAAGCGGGCCAAAGAGTGAGAAAGGGCGATGTAGTGGGCATCATCGAAGCTATGAAGATCATGAACGAGATCGAGGCTGAGTTTGACTGCCAGATCACTGAGATGCTAGTCTCTGACGGACAGCCAGTTGAGTTTGGATTGCCGTTATTTGGCGTGGAGAAAAATTAATGGAATTAAAAAGAATTTTAATCGCAAACCGCGGTGAAATCGCTCTTCGTGCTTTGCGAACGATAAAGGAGATGGGTAAAGAAGCCGTTGTAGTTTATTCAACCGCTGACAAAGATGCGCTTTACGTAAAATACGCCGATGTGGCCATTTGCATCGGTAAAGAGCGCTCAAGTGACAGCTACCTAAATATCCCAGCTATCATAAGCGCAGCTGAGATCAGCGAAGCAGACGCTATCTTCCCAGGTTATGGCTTTTTAAGTGAAAATCAAAATTTTGTTGAAATTTGCTCACATCACAAGATCAAATTTATAGGACCAAGCGTTGCTGCGATGGCTTTAATGAGTGATAAGAGCAAGGCAAAACAGGTCATGCAAAGAGCCGGCGTGCCAGTCATTCCAGGCTCAGACGGCGCTGTGGCTGATACAAAAGCTGCAAAAGAGCTAGCCAAAAAGATCGGCTATCCTGTCATCTTAAAAGCTGCGGCAGGCGGCGGCGGACGCGGTATGCGCGTGGTTGAAAAAGAGGCTGATTTAGAAAAAGCATTTTGGTCGGCTGAGAGCGAGGCGATGAGCGCATTTGGCGATGGCACGATGTATATGGAAAAATATATCCTAAATCCACGTCACATCGAGGTTCAAATCATCGGTGATAGCCACGGCAACGTGCTTCACATAGGCGAGCGCGACTGCTCTATGCAGCGTCGCCACCAAAAGCTGATTGAAGAGAGCCCAGCTATCTTACTTGATGAAAAAACAAGAGAGAGGCTACATGAAACTGCCATAAAAGCGGCAAAAGCGATCGGCTACGAGGGAGCAGGTACGTTTGAGTTTTTGGTTGATAAAAATTTAGACTTTTACTTCATTGAGATGAACACAAGGCTTCAAGTCGAGCACACAGTAAGCGAAATGGTAAGTGGGCTTGATATCATCGAGCTTATGATAAAAGTGGCCGAGGGTGAAAAGCTACCGTCACAAAAGAGCATCGAGCTAAAAGGCCATGCGATCGAGTGCAGGATCACAGCTGAGGATCCAAACACCTTCACTCCGTGCCCTGGCAAGATCACAAAATATGTCTGCCCAGGCGGCCGCAACGTGAGAATGGATAGCCACATCTACCAAGACTACTCTATACCGCCGTATTATGACAGCATGATCGGCAAGCTCGTTGTTTGGGACACTGATAGAAATAGAGCCATTCATAAGATGAAAGTTGCTCTTGATCAGCTCATAATAAGCGGCATAAAAACAACAAAAGATTTTCACATCGCCATGATGGAAAACAAAGACTTTTTAAGCAACAACTACGATACAAACTATCTTTCAAGACATTAAAACTAAATTTTAAACCATTGCCTTTTGGCTTTGGTTTAAAATTTTTTATTTTATATATAAGCCAAATTTTTAGGTATTAAACTTTTTAAATTTAAGAGAAATTTAGCCAGTTTGTAACTACAAAATGTAATAAATACTAAAAATTTATCTAAATTTATTAGTAGCAACTAAGTTTTGTGATATTCATACCATTTTTAAAATATGGCGGATAGGGCATAGTTACGGTAAATGGCACCGCTTTTTGCTTTGGTAAATTTTGAGCTACGTCAAATTTATATGCCACAGTGTTTGGTCTCTCGTCCTCATCGCCTCCAAAAACCCATGAGAAAAATGAGAGCCCGCTTGGTTTAAATAGCGCTTCGCCACCAAGATCGTTTTTATTTAGCGGCTGATTAATAAGCTTAATTGTAAGAGTGCATTTGCTAATGGTAAATTTGCCGACATTTCTTACTTGACCTCGAAAGACGATGCTTTCATTTCTTAACACTCGCTCGCTTTTTACGCCCTCGACTATGCCTTTTTTGGTGTATTTATCAAGAACTAGCATCAAAAAAATGGCAAGCGTGGTTGAGACCAAAATATTTGTAAAAAGCAGTGATAAAAATAGCTTTCGCTCAGCTCTAAATGAGAGCACAAGAAATAAAATAGAAAGTAGTGCGATCGCGAAAAGCACGATGATATGAACGATGGTAAAGTAGGCTGAACTCATCAAAAACACTCCGCTTTTTTGGTGATATTGTAGTCAATGAAGGCAAAGTCATTGACAAATTCTCTTATCTGCTTGCTCTGCTTTGGCAAAAGCGCTTCATTTAAAATGATACGTTTTTTAGCAAAAGGGTTTAGTGAATTTAGAAAATTTCTCGTGCTTTGCTTTGAGCCAAGGTAGAAGCCAAGCTCGATTTTGCAAACGTTTAATGTGTAGTTTGAATTATTTGTGATGTTAAAATCAACCATCAACGCATCGACATATTGAAGCTGTTTTGTGTTTATTTTGCTTATGCTAACTGGTCTTAGATTTTCATTTATATATTTATTTGCGTAGTAGTTGCCTGCAAAAAGTCCCAAAAAACCAGCTAGGATAAATAAAAATCCTATCTGCCACCATGATTTTATCGCGACGAAAATTCCTAAAAGCACGATAAATATAAAGGCCAAAAATACCCAACCATAGGCTAGAAAGTCGATAAGTTTGGCATTTTGAAGTATAAAAAATATGTTGTGCTTGATGCTATTTAACATCTCGCGATCTTTTTTCTTCGATGCCACTCATGCCAAAACGCCTTGCAAGCTCGTTTTTGACGGCATCTGGATGTATGTTGTGGGCTGAAAGCGCCACAAGTGCGTGAAAGCAAAGATCGGCTGCTTCATAGATGAGGTCATTTTTTGCTTTTTGCTCATCTTGTTTTGTCTGCTTGGCAAAACTAAGCTCTTTTGCTGCCATGACAAGCTCTGTAGCCTCCTCGCCAACTTTTTTTAGAATTTCATTTTCACCCTTTTTGAAAAGGCTCGCCACGTATGAAGTTTGTGGATCAGCATTTAATTTTCTATCTTCTATAACGTGATAAAGCTCGTCAATGACGCCGTAACTTGGCTTTTTAACCTCGCTTTTTTGATCAGAAATTTCTAAATTTTCTAAATTTATCTCGTTAAAAAAGCAAGATCTTGCCCCAGTGTGACAAGCAGCGCCTCCATTTTGAACGACTTTTAAAAGCAAAGTGTCGTTGTCGCAGTCTAAAAACGCAGCCTTGATCTCTTGTGTGTTACCACTCTCTTCGCCTTTTTTCCAAATTCTATTTTTAGTGCGTGAAAAGTAGTGAGCGTAGCGGCTAGATAGAGTTAAGTTTAGTGCTTCTTCATTCATATAAGCAAGCATCAAAACCTCGTTTGTAGCGTGATCGCAAACCACCACTGGGAGCAATCCACCAACCTTTTGCCAGTCTATACTTTTTGCTACGCTATTCATTTTTACCTTTCGCTAACTGAGCTAGCTTTTGCCCTATCTTTTGCATCTAGCCAGATATTTGGCACAGCTCCACCAGGTGTTAAGAAAATTTTGGCATCTTTATTCTCTTTAAGAGCGTCGTTAAATCTATTTTGCGTCTCGATCTGTTTTAAATTTAATAAATTTTGATCGACACTTTTTGCGATCTCTTTGTTTGCATACGCAGTCGCATCAGCCTCGATCTTGATAGCATCTGCCTTACCTTTTGCCTCGATGATAGCAGCTTTTGCACTACCTTCTGCAAGGGCAGCTTGTTTTAGAGCCTCTTGATTTGCCCGCTCGACCTCGTATTTTGTCCTCTCAGCCTCTTGTTTAGCGATCTGGACGCGCTCGATCTGCTCTTTTACCTTTGAAGGTAAGATGATCTCACGAAGCTGCACTGTTAGAAGCTCGACTGGCTTGTTTGGCTGAGAGTCGATGTCTTTTCTTATACCCTCATCGATCTGTCTAGCAAGGTCATTTCTTTTAGTTGGTAGCTCTTCGGCTGTATATTTACCAGCAATGCTGCGAACCACGTCACGCACGACAGGATCAACGATCTTGCTCTCCCAGCTAAGACCCCAAGATGCGATAGTTTGTGGTGCATTTTCTGGATTTAGGCGGTACTGCACGGTTATATCGATGCTAACTGGTAAATTTCTAGCGTCCAAAACCGAGATCGAATTTTTGCGTAAAATTCCAGCTCCCTGATAAGACTTTTGCAAGCTCTCGCCCATGTCCTCGCCTGAAGTGTAGTTGATGATCCTAACTCTAGTATCAACTACAATGATATTTTGGATAAATGGCAAAAAGAAGTGAAATCCTGGTTGTAAAGGATTTGGCTCATATTTACCCGCTGTGGCTTTGATACCGACCTCGCCTGAGTGTATCACTTTAAATGGCTGAGTGATAGCAAGGATCGCGATAATGGCGATTATGATGTAGGCTAGCGCACCAAATTTGCCAAAGCCGCTTGGTATATTTGGCATTTTAAAATCCTTTTTAAAAGGTGGCTCTTTGTCATTATTTTGACCTGAGCCTCTGTTATCATTACCTGGCTTTTTTTTGTTGAAATAATCATTTAAATCAGCGGGCATTTCATTCCTTTAAATCTTAAATATATGTTAAAAATGATTCGTATTTTTTGTTTAGACCATAAACTACGTCAAAGTAAGCTTTTTGTAGTCTCTTTGTCACTTCGCCTCTAGCGCCGTTGCCGATGATGCGATTATCTATGCTATTTATCGGCGTTACTTCAGCTGCAGTGCCTGTGAAAAATGCCTCGTCAGCTGTGTATGCCTGATCTCTTGTGATGCGCTCTCTTCTTACTTCGATGTCAAGATCGTGAGCAAGTCTTATGACTGTATCTTGAGTAATGCTAAGTAGGCTGTTGTCATTTGGTGGAGTGATCAATGCGCCATTTTCAACGATGAAGAAGCACTCGCCTGGGCCCTCAGCTACAAAGCCCTCGCTATCAAGAAGTAGCGCTTCGTCGTATCCAGCCTCTTTTGCTTCGTAGTTTGCCATTTGAGAGCTTAGGTAGTTTGAGCTAGCTTTTGCTCTGTTCATTTGAGCAGCAGGAGCTAGTTTGGCAAAGCTTGAAATTTTAACTCTGATGCCTTTTTCTAGGCCCTCATCGCCAAGGTAAGCACCCCACTCCCATGAAGCGATAGCAGTTTGAACCGGTGCTTTTGTGTGCGCTACGCCCATCACGCCGTATCCTAAAAAGATAAGTGGGCGGATATAGACGTTGCTGTTATATTTATTTGCGCGAAGTAGCTCGATCTGCGCTTTTTCAAGCTCTTCTTCTGTGTAAGGCACATTTAAAACGGTCATTTTTGCTGATCTTAAAAGTCTTTTTGTGTGGTCTTTGAGTCTAAAAATAGCTAGACCTTTTTTTGTTTTATAAGCTCTTGTGCCCTCAAATACAGCGTTAGCGTAGTGCAAAGAGTGAGTTAGAACGTGTACTTTAGCATCGTCCCATTTTACTAGTTTTCCATCCATCCAGATGAATTCTGAAGCGTTCATAATTAAACCTTTCTTTTTTAGAAATTTGATCCGAGTTTATCTAAAATTGCTTTAAATTTACATTTCTAAGCCCAAAATGTCCGTAAATTTTAGGCTAAAGTTACTTATCTAAAAGCTCTTTTATCGTCTTTGCCATCTCATCGATCGACGAAGCTGCGCTTAAATTTATCAGATACTTTCCGCTTACCACAAAGGCTGGCACACCGCTGATGCTTGCTACATCATAAGAGGCAAACCACTCGTTTAAAAGCTCTTTTGCACGCTCTGAGTTTAGCGCTTTTTCGTATTCGTCTTTACTCACGTGAGCCGCATTTAGCGCTAGATCTATAAATCTTTGCTTGTCTTTGCCGTCATTAAAGTCATCTTTTTCATCGTGCCTTGCTTTGTAGATCGCAAATTTAGCTTGCTTAAATTTAGACTCATCACTTAGCAGATCAGTCCCATTTGCCTCATCTATCGATATAAAAGCGGCGAAAATTTTACTTGTTGTCTCGCCAAGCTTGCCTTTGGTGCTTAGGTGATATGGGATAAATTTGACCCCATCAAGCTTTGACGTCAGCTTTCTTGTGATCGTTCGGTCAAATTTATAGCAGTGAGGGCAGTCGTAGCTAAAGACCTTAACGACTGAGTTTTTAGGCACGTTAAGCGGTTTTGCTAGAGTTTGATACTCCACACCTTCAGTCAGTGCTGATAAATTTAGCGTAAAAAACGCACTTAAAATTAGCATTTTTATAAGCTTCATTTTTGCTCCTTACTTCACCAGATCAGCTAGCACTTTTGCGGCGTGGTCTTTGGCTTTTACGCTTTTATAAATTTTAGCTATCTTGCCGTCTTTACCGATCACAAAGGTGCTTCTTACGATGCCAAGATACTCTTTGCCGTAGTTTTTCTTGACCTGCCAAACGCCATAGAGCTTTGAAATTTCCTTATCCTCATCGCTTAGCAAGATGTGCTTTAAATTTTGCTTTGCGATAAAGCCAACGTGAGACTTCACGCTATCTGGGCTAACGCCGATGATAATGGTGTCATTTTTGATGAACTGATCGTAGTTTGCGCTAAATTCGCAAGCCTCAGTTGTGCAGCCTGGAGTGTTGTCCTTTGGGTAGAAGTAAAGCACCACGTTTTTGCCTACAAAGTCCTTTAGCGCAACCTTTACGCCGTCTTGATTTAGCGCTTCAAACTCTGGCGCCTTGTCGCCAACCTCAAGTGTTATCTTTCTTTCTAAGTCCGCTTTACTAAATTCGCTCATTTTATCCCCTTTCTCTTATCTTCTACGCTCTCGCCTGCTACGCCGATATTGCCAGCATCGTGAGTTTCTAAAAATATCATAACCGCCTCTTTTTTCTTGCCAAGCACCCTCGCAAGCGTCTCGGTTACTTCTTTAAAAACTTGATCTTTTTGCTCTTTTGTAGGCTCTGGGCCTGCTATTTTGATATTAACATAAGGCATTTTTGCTCCTTTTTTAAGATGCAAAATATTAGCCAAAATGAGTGAAATTTCAGATTAAAGCCGTTATTTAAGAATTTGGCATTAAAATAAGCAAACTTCCAAAAGGAGCGAAAATGGATTATAACAGGCAAAATAAGGGCTTTGTTTGCTTTATGTATGGCTTTGGACGAAGCAGGGCGGTTTATGCAGTTTTGATGATAGTAATGGCACTTTTAGCTGGTTTTTTAACACTTACTTCAAACGCTCAAGCTGACTTTTCAAATTTGCAAATAGCCCTTGGCATCATACTTTGTGGCCTTTTGCTGATCTTTGTAAATCCTAAAATTTTCATCATCAAGCTAATTGGCTACTTAATCGCTTTAGCTGGCGTTATGATCGCCCTTCACAACGCAAATTTGCTGGGAGCTGATTTTAATTTATACTTTTACGCAAGCCTTATTTTTGGGGCATTTATGATGCTTATGCTTCTTAGCTGGTTTGTCTATAATGCAAGAAGCAGCGAAATAAATGAAATTTAGTTCGCCACTCCCATTAGCACGCTTGTGTAGGTGTTTTGCTTAGGCTCTGAGCTTGTTGCATCGTTTATATTTATGCGGCTAGCCTCAAGCCCAGCTTTTATAAGTGCTTCTTTTACCGCATTTGCACGTTCATTTGCAAGCTCTACTAGCTTTTCTTTATCGACCTCGATGCCCTTTAGCGCCTCTTCTCTTAAGGCTTTTTCGCTTCTATCTTTTAAATTTGGCACAAGCTCATTTAAAACCGCAATGTAGTCTTTGCCGCTTGAAGCGATGATTTGATTGATCTTTTGATCTAGTTTTTTGTTTTTATAAAAGCTCTCATCGAGTTTTGAGTATGTTGGTGTTATGCTAAGCTTCATTTTAGGTTTTGAGCCAGTTAGCTTTATAAAATCAGCTATTTTAGGCGCTTCTGAGCTTATAAGCTCGCTACTTCCAGCAAGAAAATCAATAGAGCTAAGATCTTTGTTGCCAAGTCCTAGGGCGTTGCCTAAAAATCTAAATGGAGCTAGCGTGATGTCAGCAAAGAGCTTTTTTACTGCAGCCCAGATGACGCCGCCATATTTAAAGTCAGGATCGTCTAAATTTCCCTCAACTGGCAGGTCGATGTTTATTTGATTATTTTGGTCGCTAAGTATCGATATGGCAAGGGATAGCGGTAAATTTACAGCATCTTTTGACTCAACCTTCTCTCCAAGTGTAAGAGAGTCAAAATTTATAAAATTTGAGCCATTTAGTTTTGAGTCGGTGACGCTATAGTTTAGGTTTAAATTTAGCTTGCCTTTTTTGATCTTATAGCCTACAAACTGCCCGCTATAAGGTGTCACGTTAACTAGATCGATATCTTTAAAGTCAAGCTTTATATCGGTATTTTGCTTTAGCTCAAACGGAAAGAGTTTTGCAGTGATCTGAGCAAAGCCATTTTTGCCAACCACACCTTGAAACTCGCCTGAGCTTGGGCGCTTTTTATCAATGTCGGTGAGCTTGCCATTTAGCTTTGAGATCGTTGTGGCAAATGGCATAAATAGCGATGCATCCGAGAAATCAACCTCACCATTTTTTAGAGAGAAATTTTTAACGCTAAATTTTAGCTCGTCCTCTTTTTTGCTAGCCACTTTTTTGCTCTCAGGTTTTGCCTCAGTTTTAGCTTTATTTTTATCCTCTTTTACGATCTGAGATAGGTTAAATTTACGCTCTTTGCTTAGATGAGCCTTGATAAATGGCGAATTTAAGCTCACTCCGCTTATAGTAAGGTCGTTTTTGGCAAATGAAATTTTTTCAAGATCAAGGCTTTTAAAGGCGACCAGTTTTTCAGCTTTTTTGCCATTTAGCCTTATATCTTTTATGCTAACTTTTGCGTCTGCTTTGATATCTTTTGCGTAGCTTATCTCAGCGCTACTCTCAAGCTGTCCGCTAGCTAGATCGGCCTCTAAAAAGGGCTTTGCATAGGCAAAATACTTTGGTAAATTTGTATCATTTAGCTTGATCTTCGCACTCACATCAAGTGGCTCGATCTTTATCTTGGACTCAACATCCAAATTTAGCTTTTGTGAGCTCTTCATCGCCACTTTTGCGTCAAATGGCTTGCTAAAATCACTACTTAAATTTGCTACTTTTACAAAAAGATTATCAAATTTATGAGCGATCTTCTCGCCTTCAAAAAGATGCGTCAAAGCGATATCTGCGTTATTTACACTTATATTTTTTACATCAAATTTAAACTCATTTTCTTTGCTTTTTGAAGCGCTTTTATTTTCAGCCTTTTTCTCTACTTTTTTAGTGTGTTTTGCTACCTTTGTAGCTTTTGCGCTCTGCTCGCCAAATCCTAGCTCACTTACAGCACTTAGACCATTGTCGTTTAGTTCTGAAGTAAATTTAGGCTTATTAACATCGACGCTAGCGATATTTAGAGCCATTTTTAAAAGATCAAAGCTTATGCTCTTTATCGCCATGTCAGCGACGCTTGCTATATCTTTATTTTTTGCTTTAAGTTCTATGTTTTTTATGCTTAGCTCATCAAGGCTCGCAAGGCTTTTGTTGCCATCCATTGTAAAGCTTGTATTTGTCACGCCAGCGCTTGCTACATTTGCATTTGCACTTTTGCTAAGCGGCGCATTGATGCCGTTTAGTGCTATTTTTTCAAGCGTTAGAGCGGTTTTGTTATTTACTAAATTTAGATTTAAATTTGAAGCATTTATATCTTTTAAATTTGCTAAATTTCTATCTGCTTCATCTATTTTAAGAGCGTTTGCGCCTACGCTTTTTAGCTTGGCTGTGGCGTTTAGCTCGCTCTTTTCATTTAAATTTGCAAGCAGCGAGATCTCATTTAAATTTAGTGATTTTACGCTCGCAGCGATAGCACTTTTAAAAGAGATGTCATTTAAATTTACAGCGCTTAAATTTAGCGCAGCCTCCGTTTTATCCGCTATCTTACTATCAAGGTCAAATTTTGGAAGCTCTAGCTCGCCAAGGCTAAGCTCGTTTGCGCCTTCATCTAAACTTAGTCCTTTTACATTTAAAAAGCCATCTTTTAAATTTATCTTAGTTGCGTTCTCATCGGCATTTAAAGCGTAGTTTATCTTTAAGCTTATAATGGCATTTTTGAGATTTAATGTGTCATTATCGATAAAACTTATCGCAACTGGCTTTATGCTAAAGTCTTTTATGCTGACATTGCCCTCTATTTTTAGTGGATTTAGCTTGATATCGCCATTTAGATCGATCTTGTGCGCTAGGCTTGAGTTTGAGTCAAATATGTGACTACCTGCGCTATTTTTCTTCGTATTTAGCGAGCTAAGCTCGTAGTTTATATCATCAAAGCTTACGTTAAACGGCTTTGTTAAATTTTGATCACTATATGAAAATGAGCCTTTGATGATCTTGGCGCTATTTAGGGCAAAATTTATCGAGCTAGTGCTGTTATCCTCGCTGCTAGCGTTGCCTTCGCCTATGAAGTTACTAAAGTTAAAGTTCGCATCTTTTGCCCTTGTGATCTTCACGCTTGGCTCATTAAGTCTAAAAATATCAACTTCTACGAGCTTTTTAAAGATAGAAAATGGCTTTAGTTTTACGTCTATTTGTTTTGTGCTAAAAAGCGGAGAAGTGGTGTTTAGCTCGGCATTTGTAGCGTTTAGCTCGAAGGTAAAGGGATTAAATTTAGCATCACTTACAAAAAGTGTTGCGTTGTAGTCTTTTAGGTATTTTGGCGCGATATTTTTGATAGCATAAGGCAGACCAAAAAAGCCAAGAAGCGTGTAGATAAGCAAAAGTGAAACTACGCAGATGCCAGTGATCAGGGCTATTTTTTTCTTTTTATCCATTGTGAAATTTACCTTTTTGTCAGCTAAAATGAGCCCTGATTTTACTTTAAAAAAGGTTAAAAGATAGTTAGAAATTTCAATTTTTCTATACATTGAATTTACATTTATCTTAATAATACTTTTATGCATTTCGTATTACCATTCGTCAAATATTTTTTAAACAAAGGAGCGAGTGATGAAGAGATTTTTGGCTTTATTGTTTTTGTTGTTTTCTGCCTTTGCTTATGCAAATGAAAATGCTGTTGTGGTCGCTATCGAGGAGCAAACACCTCGTATAAATCCACTCTACGACGAGGATCACGATCCTACGCTTTCGCTGGTTTTCTCTGGTCTTACTAGCCACGATGAAAATAGCCATGTGGTGCCAGAGCTTGCTAAGTCTTGGCAGGTGAGTGAAGATGGCTTGGAGTATGTTTTTGAGCTAAGAGATGATGCTTTTTGGCATGACGGGGTGAAATTTAGCGCAAAGGACGTTAAATTTACCATCGAAGCGGCTCAAGATAAGAAGCTAAACGCGCCTGCTATCTCAAACTATGAAGTCGTAAAAAGCGTTGAAATTTTAGGCGATTATAAGGTAAAGATCACGCTTAGTGAGCCTTTTCCGCCGTTTTTAGATGCGCTTAGTTTTGGCGTTTTGCCTGAGCACATTTTAAAGGGCAAAGATATCGCAACTGATAAATTTAACGACGCTCCTATCGGCACTGGCGCATACAAGCTTGTAAAATGGAAAAAAGATGAGAGTTTGGAGTTTGTGGCAAATGATAAATTCTATAAAGGCGAGCCAAAGATAAAAAGGCTATTTTTAAAGATCGTTGGCGATGAAAATTTAAGGCTCGTTGGGCTTAAAAGCGGTGAGATCGACGTTGCGCTCATCTCTCCAACTGGTGTAAATTTTATAAAAGATGATAAAAAATTAAGCCTGCTTAAGTTTAAAAGTGCGGACTACAGAGCTTTGATGTTTAACTTTAATGATCCTCTTTTTCAAGATAAAAATGTAAGGATAGCCCTAAACTACGCGGTCAATAAAGATGAGATAGTTAAAAAACTATTTCACGGATATGCAAGCGTAGCGAACAATCCGATAGAAAAAAGCTTTGCAAATGATGAGGAGTTTAAATTTAGCTACGATCCGCAAAAGGCTAGGGAGCTACTTGAAAAAAGCGGCTTTAAGAAAAACAAGGCTGGTTTTTTTGAGAAAGACGGCAAAGAGCTTGCCTTTGACATCTACGCTTTTAATAACGACATCTTAAGGGTCAATCTAGCTAAAATTTTAAGCAGCGAGTTTGAGAAATTTGGCGTAAGAGCCAAAGCCTATGCAAAGCCAAAAACAGCCTTTAGCATAAGCAAGGTAGATAGCTTTGTGATCGGCTGGGGCAGCCCATTTGATCCAGACTTTCACACATATAGAATTTTTGGCGGATTTGCCGACATCGATGTCAATGAAAATGGCTGGAATTTTAGTCACTACAAGGACGCAAACGTCGATCTTGCCCTAAAAAACGCGAGATATACAAAGGACGTGGAGCTTAGGAAAAAATACTACAAAGAATTTCTAAAAGCACTTTTTGAAAATCCACCTTACATTTTTATAGCCTATCTTGACTATCCGCTCGTTTTTAACAACAAAATTTCAGGCATAAAGACGCAAATTTTAGGCCACCATGGGGCTGGATTTTTATGGAACATAAGAGAGTGGCAAGTAAAATAGTGGATAAAAACTTTGTTTAGAGCCATTTTAAAAACAGCGATCTCAAGCCTTGGATTGCTGTTTTTTATCTCATTTTTTCTATTTTTGCTCATATATTTTTTGCCAGGAAACGTCACTGACGCGATGTTTTTGCGAAGTGAGGCGGTGAGCGTGGCTGTAAAAGAGCAAATTTTAGAAAATTTGGGGCTAAAAGATGGCTTTTTTGTGCAGTATTTTAGATGGCTGGCTCACTTTGTCACGGGGGACTTTGGCACTAGCTTTGTAAGTGGAGCAAGCGTTTTTTTACTCATTAAAGAGAGACTTTTAAACTCTCTTATTTTGTTTTTTGCTTCGTTTTTTCTGATAGTTTTTTTGTCATTTTTCTTGGGGCTTTTAAGTGCCATTTATAAGAATAAATTTGCCGACATCTTTATAAACTTTAGCTCCTTTTTGCTGGCTTCATTGCCGCATTTTTACATCGCACTCGTGCTAATAGCTATCTTTAGCGTCTATCTAAACTTGCTGCCAAGCTCTGGCGCAAACGAGCTAGGATCTAGCGGGGTGGGAGCTAAATTTATCATCTTACCAACGCTTGCCATCATCTTGCCACACCTTGGCGCAAACGTGAAATTTGTAAGAGACACGCTAAATCAAAGCCTAAACGCTGACTTTATCCAGACGGCTCACGCTAGAGGCTTGGGTCGGGGCAAAATTTATCTCTTTGCCATAAAGCACGCAAGCACCGACATAGTCTATTATTTCGCAACCCTTGTGGCTGGCGTTTTTGCTGGCTCATACGTGATTGAGAGCATTTTTTCTTTTCCGGGTATAGGCAAGCTTAGCCTTGATGCAGTCATCGCCAAAGACTATCCAGTCGCACTTGCGACCATTTTGCTAACGGCTGTTTTTGTCGTTTTTGCAAATTTACTGGCTAAAATTTTTGCTATCTTGGCAGATAAGAGAAATTTATGAGAAAAGTCATATTTTTCCTAGCTTGTTTTGTCTTTTTAGCACTTGTCACATTTGCCTTTGTGACGCCGTTTTTCTCTAAATTTGAGCCAAATTTCACTGATTTTATGGCGGTAAATTTAGCCCCAAGTAGTGAGCATATCTTTGGCACTGATATCCTTGGTAGGGACAATCTCATAAGAGTGGCCTACGCGCTTAAAAACTCGCTTCTTGTCTTGTTGCTAGCTGGCTTTTTAACCACGCTTTTCTCGCTCATCTACGCATATTTTGGCACGAGCAAGAGCAGAGCTTGTGAGAGCCTTTTTGATAAGGGGCTTGATGCTTTTTTAAGCATACCAAACATCGTTTTTATCATGCTTTTTAGCTCATTTAGTAGTGGAGATCTGCTTATAACCTCTTTTATCATTGCCATTTGCTCGTTTATGCAGGGCGCAAAAGTCTTTATGCAAAATTTAAGGCTTAGTAAAAAGTGTGACTACGCCGAGCAAGCTGTGATAAATGGGGCTAGCAAATTTAGCCTGATATGCTTTGAAATTTTGCCAAATTTAAAGCATTTAATAGTTAGTATCTTTGGCATAAATGCGATAAACGCTGTCGTTATGGAGGCCACACTTGGCTTTTTTGGCGTGGGTAGCGACGCAAATAAAATAAGCCTTGGCATCATGCTAAATGAGAGCAAAGAAGCACTTTTCCTTGGCTCTTGGTGGATGGTGCTTTTCCCTGGCGTGACGCTCTTTTTGCTCATCCTTGCAACCTCGATCATCACGTCAAATTCAAAAAATGGCAATATAAAAATATGATAGAGATTAAAAATTTAAACGTTTTTTATAAGGATAAGAAGCTTTTGCGAGAGCTTGATTTTGCCATGGGCGAGGGTAAATTTATAGGTATCACGGGTGCAAGTGGCAGTGGCAAATCGCTCTTTGCAAAGAGTTTAATAAGGCTTTTTGATGATGATTTTAGAGTGAGGGCGGATAAATTTAGCATTTATAAAAAAGATATCTTAAAACTTAGCCAAAATGAGCTAAAAGAGCACCGAAAAAAGGTCGCTGCGCTCGTTTTTCAAAACTCAGTTGCCAGCCTTCATCCGCTCTTAAACGTGGGCGATCACTTTAACGCCTATCTTGGCGGCGATAATAAAACAAATAAAGAGCTTGCATTTGCTTATTTTAGGGAGTTTGGGCTAGATAATGCAAATCTCATCTGGCACAAATACTCATACGAGTTAAGTGGCGGTGAGGCGAGCCGCGTGCAGATAGCTCTGGCGCTTTGTCTGAAGCCAAAAATTTTAATCTGTGACGAGATAACAAGCGGGCTTGATAGCATTAGCGGTAGCCACGTGGCGGGCATCTTAGAGAGCCTAAAAGGCAAGATGAGCGTCATTTTTATCTCGCACGATGAGGCGCTGACAAGCTATCTTAGTGATGAAATTTGGCAGATGAGAGATGGGCGGCTAAATTTAAAGGAAAATGCATGAAAATCAGGCTTGAAAATGTATCAAAAAGTTTAAGCTTTAAGGAGCATTTTAACGCTAGAGCTGAAGTGCTGCACCTTTTGGAGGGGATAAATTACGAGCTTGATGATGGTGAAAATTTAGCCATTTTGGGGCAAAGTGGCAGTGGCAAAAGCACGCTTGCAAAGCTCATATCATTTAGCGAGCCAAAAAGTGGGGGCAAAATTTATATAAATAATGAAGAGATCACGGACAAAAATGAGCTCAAAAAAGATATCAGATATATCTTGCAAAACCAAAAACAAGCCCTAAATCCAGCACTAAAAGTAAAAACAGCTATCGCTCACGTGAGGTCATATCTTAAGCTTAGCTTTAGCCAAAATGAGCTCAAAGAGCTTCTAGTAAATTTAAATTTAAAAGATGAAATTTTAGGCAAATATCCGTCACAGCTAAGTGGCGGCGAGGCGACAAGGGTTGGGATACTGCTAGCGCTTCTTTCAAAACCAAAAATCCTAATCTGCGACGAGATAACAAGCGGGCTTGATAATGAGACGAAGCAAAAGATCATAAATTTGCTTTTAAACTTGGATGAAAAGATTAGCATTATCTTTATCACGCACGATATTTTAAGTGCGATGAAGATAGCACAAAAGGTGCTAATCATCGAATCTGGCAAGCAAATGGCTTTTGGTAAATTTGATGACCTTGCAAGCCAAAATGTCCTTAAAAAATACCTTGATGCAGCTAAATTTTATGATGACAAACTTTGATATAATGCAAGCAAAAAAGGTCAAATTTGCTAGTTCATATCTGCTGCTCGGTCGATAGCCACTACTTTTTACAGCGCCTACGAAAAGATCATCCAAATGAACGAATAGTAGGCTATTTTTACGATCCAAACATACATCCATATAGCGAGTTTTTACTGCGTTTTGAGGACGTGAAGCGAAGCTGCGAGAAGCTTGGCATTAAGCTAATATGTGGCGAGTATGATTACGAAGCGTGGCTTGGCGGCACAAAGGGGCTTGAAGATGAGCCAGAAAAGGGCAAAAGGTGCGAGTACTGCTTTGATTTTCGTATGAAAGACTCTGCTAAAAAGGCGCTTGAGCTAGGACTTAGTAAGATCACGACGACACTTTTGATGAGCCCAAAAAAGGACTTTTCTCAGCTTAAAAAGGCGCTTGATGAGGCGGTGGCTGGCTCAAATTTAGAGGCGGTTGCGGTTGATTATAGAAAAAATGGCGGCACAAGCGAGCAGTTTATCCTCGCTAAAAAAGACAAACTCTATCACCAAAACTACTGTGGCTGCGTCTTTGCGCTAAAAAAACAGCGTGACTCGCAAAATTTACCCCAAAGTGAGCTAATGAGCGAGCTGCACGCAAGGGCACTTTATGGCAGCATTGAGGCTAGACTTGAGCTTTACAAAAAGGTGCGCGAGTGCGAGGCGAGAGGTGAGAAATTTCACCTTTTTAGAAGAAGGTTTTTAAACTACCGCCTTTTACGCGCTAGTGTTAAATTTCAAAGCGCCGTGGTGCCAAGCTACTTTGTGCTCTACTCTGGCTTTAAAAGAGAGAGCTTAAAGCTAAATGTGGCAATAGATTGCGAGATCGATGATGAGCTAAAAGAGGGCGCGATATTTATGAGCATAGAGCGCTTTAATAAATTTACAAATAGCAAATTTAAAAGCGTTGATGAGCTTTGTAAAAAGCCGCTTGAGCTTGACGCTGAGATGAAATTTCGCCGTGATATAAGTGGGGAGTTTTCGCAAAATCCTATCATTATCTTAGACGAGGTCAAAAAGGGCAGCTACGAAATTTATGCAAAGGCTGTTTTTTACAACGACAGCGAAGAAATTTTGGTTTTAGAGAGCTAAATTTAGACCCATTAAGGCTAAATTTCAGAGATTGTAAAAGAGGCTAATAATTTTTTTCTTAGTATAAATTTGTTACAATCTGCCAAAATTTACATTACTAAGGCTAAAACGTGATAGACGTCGTAGAAATTCAAAAAATTCTCCCACATAGATTTCCATTTTTGCTTATCGATAGAGTTGTCGAGCTAGAGCCTGCAAAAAACATCGTCGCTTATAAAAATGTAACCATTGGTGAGCCGATATTTCAGGGGCACTTCCCAGGCCACCCGATCTATCCTGGCGTGATGATCATTGAGGGCATGGCGCAAGCTGGCGGCGTGCTAGCGTTTAAGAGCATGAGTGACGAGCATCAAGCTGGTATCGAGAACAAAGTGGTCTATTTTATGAGCATAGATGGGGCTAAATTTCGCCATCCAGTCCGCCCTGGAGATAGGCTGGAGTATAGATTAAATGTATTAAAACACAAAGGCAATATCTGGGTGCTTGAGGGTAAAGCATATGTTGATGACGTGCTATGCGCCGAGGCTGAACTAAAAGCGATGATAGTCGATAAATAGGCTTTTGCTTAAAAAAGAGAGACAATGAAAAATATCCACCAAACAGCAGTTATAGAAGATGGAGCGATCATTGGAGATGACGCAAATATCGAGGCTTACGCATTTGTAAGTAAAGATGCGGTCCTTGGCAACAACGTCACGATAAAACAAGGCGCAAGGGTGCTTGGCAAGACGAGGATCGGCGATAACTCTCGTGTATTTAGCTACGCGATCGTGGGCGACATCCCGCAAGATATCAGCTATAAAGATGAGGTTGATACTGGCGTCATCATTGGCGAGCACGCAACTATACGTGAGTTTTGCACGATAAACTCAGGCACGCACAAGGGCGATGGCATAACAAGGATCGGCGATAATGCCTTTATCATGGCATATTCTCACATCGCACACGACTGCATAATAGGCAGCAACGTCATTTTGGCAAATAACGCAACTCTAGCTGGCCACGTCGAGCTTGGCGACTACGCTGTTGTGGGCGGTCTTACACCTATTCACCAGTTTGTTAGAGTGGGTGAGAGCTGCATGGTCGCAGGAGCAAGTGCGCTAAGTCAAGATGTAGTGCCATTTTGCCTAGCTGAGGGCAACAGAGCCTATATAAGAAGCTTAAATTTAGTTGGCATTAGGCGTAGATTTGACAAAGAGCAGGTTGAAGAGCTTGTTCGCGCTTATAAATTTTTGTTTAATCAAGGCATCAGCCTAAAAGATCAAGCAAATGAGCTGATCGCAAAAACCAGCGACGAAAATGTTAAAAAAATGTGTAAATTTATATTAGAAACGACAAGAGGAATTCCGCTTGCAAAAGGAAGAGATTAATGGCTAGAAAGTGTAATTTTTGTGGCGAGGCTGAGTCTGCTGAGAGAAGGTTATTAGCAGATATCGAAGGAAACGCCTATATATGCGAGTATTGCATCAGTGCCGCATACGACATGATACATGGTGACACGAGTGTAGAAGAGAGCAAAAGTGAAGAGGCTATAGAGTATCAAAAGCTCACTCCAAAGGAGCTAAAAGCGGTACTTGATAACTACGTGATCGGTCAAGATAGGGCTAAAAAGGTCTTTAGCGTCGGCGTATATAACCACTATAAGAGAATTTTTAAACAAAGCGACATCAAAGACGACACCGAAATTTCAAAGTCAAACATCTTGCTTGTTGGTCCAACTGGAAGCGGCAAGACGTTGATGGCTCAGACTTTGGCGAGATTTCTTGACGTGCCTATAGCAATTTGCGATGCGACAAGCCTAACTGAGGCTGGTTATGTCGGCGAGGACGTTGAAAATATCCTTACAAGGCTCTTGCAAGCTGCAAATGGCGACGTGAAAAAGGCGGAACAGGGCATTGTTTTTGTCGATGAGATCGATAAGATCGCTAGGATGAGCGAAAATAGAAGCATCACAAGAGACGTTTCAGGCGAGGGCGTGCAGCAAGCGCTTTTAAAGATCATCGAAGGTAGCGTCGTAAATATCCCACCAAAAGGCGGCAGAAAGCATCCAAACCAAGACTTCATCCAGATAGATACGACAAATATCTTATTTGTTTGTGGCGGTGCATTTGATGGACTTCTTGACATCATAGAGCGCAGAGTTGGTAAAAACGTACTTGGCTTTAACCAAGAAAAACGTGGCAAAAATGAAAAAGAAAATTTACTAAGCATGCTTGAGCCAGATGATCTTGTAAAATATGGTCTCATCCCAGAGCTCATCGGCAGACTTCACGTGGTGGCTACTTTAAATGAGATAACAAAAGAGGATATGGTTAAAATTTTGACCGAGCCAAAAAATGCGATATTAAAACAATATCAAAAGCTTTGTGCGATCGACGGCGCTGCGCTTAAATTTGATGATGAAGCGCTTGAAGAGATAGCGAGCCTTGCTATCGAGCGAAAGACTGGAGCAAGAGGGCTTAGAAGCATAATGGAAGAACTCATGACAGATATAATGTATGATCTGCCAGAGCTAAAAGACTACGATATCGTGATCTCAAAAGAGACGGTAAAAGATAAGGCAAAGCCGATTTTGGTAAAGCACAATAAATTAACAGCGTAAAGGAAATAGATGTTTTTAGATCAGGTTATAGGTTTTTTCTCAAGTGATATGGGTATAGATTTAGGTACGGCAAACACTTTGGTTTTAGTAAAAGATAAGGGAATAATCATAAATGAACCATCGGTTGTTGCAGTAAGACGTGAAAAATATGGAAAACAAAAAATTCTAGCAGTCGGCCACGCTGCAAAAGAGATGGTGGGAAAAACTCCTGGCGACATCGAGGCGATAAGACCGATGAGAGATGGCGTTATCGCGGACTTTGACATGACAGAGAGGATGATACGCTATTTTATAGAAAAGACTCATAGAAGAAAAAATTTCTTACGCCCAAGGATCATCATCTCAGTTCCTTACGGACTTACTCAGGTTGAGAGAAAGGCTGTTAGAGAGAGTGCATTAAGTGCTGGAGCTAGAGAGGTATTTTTGATAGAAGAGCCTATGGCAGCAGCTATCGGAGCAAATTTACCAGTTCGCGAGCCACAAGGCAACCTTGTAGTTGATATCGGCGGTGGTACGACTGAGATCGGTGTCGTCTCACTTGGTGGTCTGGTAATATCAAAATCTATCCGCACAGCTGGCGACAAGATAGATAGCAGTATCGTTAACTACATAAAAGAAAAATACAACTTGCTAATAGGCGAGAGAACAGGCGAGGAGATAAAGATCGCTGTAGGCTCTGCTGTGCAGCTTGAAAAAGAGCTAAGCGTAGTGGTAAAAGGACGCGACCAAGTGAGCGGTCTTTTAAGCAGGGTTGAGCTAACAAGTGAAGACGTGAGAGAGGCGATGAGAGAGCCGCTAAAAGAGATCGCAGATGCGCTTAAAACCGTGCTTGAGATGATGCCGCCTGATCTTGCTGGCGATATCGTCGAGACTGGTATCGTGCTAACTGGCGGTGGGGCGCTTATTAGAGGGCTTGATAAGTTCTTATCTGACATCGTTAAACTTCCAGTATTTGTAGCTGATGAGCCGCTTCTTGCTGTTGCTAGAGGCACAGGCAAGGCACTTCAAGAGATCGGACTTTTACAACAGCTAACAAATGAAGAGTAAGATTGTTCTTTTTGTTTTTATAGCGTTGCTTGCTGGCGCCTCGATGTTTAAGGGCGAAATTTTAAGCAACATCTCTATCAAATTTAGCAACTACGCTATAAATTCATACGACAATTTTGCCAAAAGCGTGAAAGATTATATAAATGAATATTTTAGGCAGGCTAGCGAGATAGAAAGGCTAAGAGCGCAAAACAAAGAGCTAGAGCGTTCAGCCACGCTTCTATCTACTTTTGCAAACGAGCTAAATCAAATTTTAAAAGATAAAAACTCAACTGCCTACGCCCCAGCCGTAAAGCTAGTAAAGGGGCTTAGTTACGTGCATATCGGGGATTATAATAAAATTTGGATAAGTGAGTTTGAAGGATACGACCCAAATAAAATTTACGGGCTCATATATCAAGGAAGCAGCGCTGGCATCGTCATCGCAAAAGATGGCAAGCCACTAGCTTACTTGCAAAATGACCCAAAAAGTATATTTGCAGTCTATATAGGAAATGAGAAAATTCCAGGCGTCGCGCATGGAAATCAAGGTCAAATAATGGTGAAATTTATCCCACAATGGCTCAGCCCAAAAGAGGGCGATGAGGTCTTTACGAGCGGGCTTGACGGGATATTTTTTAGTGGGGTGCCAGTAGGGCGCGTGAGTAAAATTTTAAAAGAGAGCTCCTATCAAAGCGTGATAGTTGAGCCCTATGCGAAGCTAAACATACCAAACTACCTATACGTTGTAACAAAGGAAAAATGATGCCAAAAAGAACAGATATAAATACCATTTTGCTAATCGGCTCAGGCCCTATCGTCATCGGTCAAGCCTGCGAATTTGACTACTCAGGCACGCAAGCAGCCAAGACGCTAAAAGAGCTTGGATACCGCGTAGTGCTCATAAACTCAAACCCAGCCACCATCATGACTGACCCAAATTTCGCCGACGCAACGTATATAGAGCCGATCACAAAAGATAGCATTTTAAAGATCATCGAAAAAGAAAATATTGACGCCATTTTGCCAACGATGGGCGGTCAAGTGGCGCTAAATGCCGCTATGGAGGTCTTTGAGAGCGGTCTTTTAAAGGATGTCAAATTTCTTGGTGCAAACCCAGAAGCGATAAAAAAGGGCGAAGATAGACAAATTTTTAAAGCAACCATGCAAAAGATCGGCATGGACCTGCCTGAGAGTAGATATGCTTATAACATGGACGACGCGCTAAATGCTGCAAATGAGATAGGCTTTCCGCTCATCATAAGAGCTAGCTATACGCTTGGCGGCGCAGGAAGCGGCGTGGCTTATAATATGGATGAGTTTAAAGAGCTAGCCAACACCGGCCTTGACGCAAGCCCGATACATGAAATTTTGATAGAAGAGAGCTTGCTTGGCTGGAAAGAGTACGAGATGGAGGTCATCAGAGATAGAAATGACAACTGCATTATCGTCTGCTCGATCGAAAATTTCGACCCAATGGGCGTTCATACAGGCGATAGCATTACGGTTGCGCCAGCACTCACACTCACAGATAAAGAGTATCAGGCTATGCGTGACGCTAGTTTTGCCATACTTCGTGAGATCGGTGTTGATACTGGCGGCAGCAACGTGCAGTTTGCCATAGACCCAAAAACGGGCCGCATGATCGTTATCGAGATGAACCCACGAGTTAGCCGAAGCTCAGCGCTAGCAAGTAAGGCTACTGGCTATCCCATCGCAAAGGTTGCGACGCTGCTTGCAGTTGGTTTTAGCCTAGATGAGATCAAAAATGATATCACAGGCACGCCTGCTAGCTTTGAGCCGGTGATTGATTATATCGTGACAAAGATCCCACGCTTTACATTTGAGAAATTTCCAGGATCAAACCCATACTTAGGTACTGCTATGAAGTCAGTTGGCGAGGTTATGGCGATAGGTAGGACATTTAAAGAGAGTATCCAAAAGGCGCTTTGTAGTTTAGAGCGTGATCTTTGCGGATTTAATAGCCTTAGTTTAGAGAAAAGCGCTTTGATTTACGGCATCAGAAATGCAAATGAGAGAAGAATTTTATATCTAGCACAAGCCTTTAGAGATGGCTTTAGCGTGGCTGAGGTGCATGAGTTTAGCAAGATTGATCCTTGGTTTTTAGAGCAAATTTATGAGATAGTTAAATTTGAAGATAAGATCGACATGGATATCTTAAACAACGAAGTGCTGCTGCGAGAGGCCAAAAGCATGGGCTTTTCAGACAAGATGATAGCGGTGCTTATAAATGAAAAAGACGATCTTGAGCTTAGTCAAAATGATATCTATTTTGCGAGAGAGAAGCTTGGCATCGAGCTTGAGTACAACGAGGTCGATACTTGTGCGGGCGAATTTAAGGCGCTAACGCCGTACCTTTACTCAACCACAAATATCACTAAATTTCCTAAAAAAGAGCTGGCAAAAGAGACCAAAAAGGTGATGATAATAGGTGGCGGTCCAAATAGGATCGGCCAGGGCATAGAGTTTGACTACTGCTGCGTGCACGCAAGCTACGCCCTAAGAGACCTTGGCATAAAAACGATAATGTATAACTGCAACCCAGAAACCGTCTCGACAGACTACGACACGAGCGATATTTTATACTTTGAGCCGATCGATTTTGAGCACGTTAGATCAGTCATCGAGCGTGAAAAGCCAGACGGCGTGATCGTGCATTTTGGCGGCCAAACTCCGCTTAAATTTGCAAAGCGCCTAAGCGTTATCGGCGCAAAGATCATCGGCACAACTGCAAGAGTGATCGACGTGGCCGAGGATAGAAAGAAATTTAGCGAATTTATAAATAAAATAGGCGTCCTTCAGCCTAAAAACGACACCGCCACTAGCTTAGAAGAAGCCTTGCAAAAGGCCGCGACTATCGGCTATCCAGTGCTTGTTCGCCCAAGCTACGTCCTAGGTGGCAGGGCGATGAGAAGGGTACATAACGAGAGCGAGCTAAAAGAGTATATGAGCGAGGCTGTGAAAGTCAGCAACCACTCGCCAGTGCTACTTGATAAATTTTTACAAGACGCAAAAGAGCTTGACGTAGACGCGATATGTGACGGCAAAGAGGTTTATATAGGTGCGATAATGGAGCACATCGAGGAGGCTGGAATTCACTCTGGTGACTCAGCTTGCATATTGCCACCGATGAGCCTAAGCGATGAAATGATAAAAAAAGTGGAGAGGCAAACCAGAGATATAGCGCTAAATTTAGGCGTTGTCGGCCTTATGAATATCCAGTTTGCTATCTATGAAAACGAGCTTTATATGATCGAGGTAAATCCTCGCGCAAGCAGGACCGTGCCGTTTGTGAGCAAGGCTACTGGCGTGCCTATGGCAAAGGTGGCGACAAGAGTTATGTGGCAGGGAAATTTACGTGAGGCGCTTAAATTTTATGATGATTATAGAGTTGTTTATGAAGAGGGCGACATCTTAAAACCTCGTGTGAGCTCGCATGTTTGCGTAAAAGAGTGCGTGCTGCCGTTTAACAAGCTAAGTGGCGCAGATCTCATCCTTGGCCCTGAGATGAAGAGCACGGGCGAGGTCATGGGTATCAGCCACGACTTTGCAAGCTCATTTGCAAAGAGTCAGATCGCTGCTAGCAACACTTTGCCAAGCAAGGGCAGGGTATTTTTAACGCTAGCTGACGCTGATAAATCTTACGCACCAGACCTTGCAAGGGATTTAATCGGCCTTGGCTTTAGCATCATCGCAACTGGTGGAACGCATAAAATTTTAAGCGAAGCTGGCGTGGAGGCTGAGTTTGTCTATAAGATAAGCGAGGGCAGACCAAACGTCGAAGATAGGCTTAAAAACGGCGATATTGCGCTTGTTATAAATACAAGTGATACAAAATCAAGCGTGGATGACGGCAAAAAGATACGCCAAAATGTACTTAGATTTAAAATTCCATATTTTACAACGATCCGCGCAGCACTTGCAGCTGCCAAGTCGCTAAGCACAGTTCAAACTGGCAAAGCACTTGAAGTAAAAAGCTTGCAAGAGTATCTAAGCGAGAGATAGTAAATTTAGTGGCAGTTTTGGCTGCCACTAGCTAAATTTCACTCTGATTTTTAGCTATTTTTTAAAGCACTAGCCACCTTTAGAGCACTTGCAAAGGCTAGATGCAAGTTGTATCCGCCAAGCATACCGGTGATATCTAAAACTTCACCTATAAAATAAAGTCCTTTTACGCTTTTGCTCTCTAAATTTTCATCTAAAAAATTAGTCTTTACGCCACCTTTTGTAACTTCAGCCCTTTCAAAGCCAAATGTCCCAGCTGGAGCAAATTCATAGGCAAAAAGCCTTTTTATGATGCTCTTTTCATCGTCGCTAAACTCATAAAATGCTCTATCTTTTAAACCAAAATTTCTGAAAAACTCCAGCACAAATCTCTTTGGCAAAGGCAAAACCGAGCTAAGCTGCTTTTTACCATTTACTAAATTTTTCTTACTAAATTTAGGCAAAAAATTTATGCAAATTCGACCCTTTTGCCAAAAGAGTGAAGCATTTAGTATCGCTGGACCGCTTATGCCCCTGTGTGTAAAAAGCAGATCGCCGCTAAATTTATACAACAAGAGCGGGGGTAAAAATTTGAGAAAGGGTGAGCAAATAGGTTAAATTTATTAGTTAAATTTGGCTTTTATAGAGTAGCAGTAAGTTAAATTTACTGCATATTTATACTTCCAGCTGGGGCTGGCATATCACCTTTTTCGTCGATAAATGGAGGGCCTTTTTGAAGTAGGGCTGTCACTTCAGAGGCAACCTTTGGATCCATTTTTGCCATTATGGTTGAGATCTTTTTGGCATCAAGAGCATAAAGTATGGTGGCTGCGTTTGATCTTGGCATTTGCGAGAGCACTTCGGCTGCTGCGCCATCTTTCATTTTGGCGTAGGATTCATTGACTTTATCAGTCGTCATCGTGCGAAGCTCTTTTAAAATTTTCTCATTTTTAGCGACTACTTCGTCGATCTCTTTGCGTTTTTGCTCGATCACTTTCATCGTCGCATTTAGATCAGCCTCTTTTTTGGCGAGCTTTTTGTTGTTTTCTTCATAAGCTGCAGCCGAGCTTGCTCGAAAGACCTCTAGGGCTTGGCGCTGCTCGTCGATAACCTCAAGCTCCTTTGAAATTTCCTCTTTTCTAGCTTCAAAGATCTGAGTGCAATCAACTGGCACTTCAAAGCAAAATGCAAAATTTATGACCATAAAAAAGAGTAAAACAGCTCTCATTACGCCTCGCTTTTGGCTGCAAATTTCATAACTGCAAACTCATCAAGAGCCAGCGCTTCAGCCTTTTGTATGCGTTTTATCTCTTTTTTAAATTCTTCTTTTTCTAGATATTTCATCTTTTCATACTCTAAATTTGCATTTTTATATTTATGCTCGTAGTGCAAGACCTCTTTTTTTGCCATCTCTAAGCTCTCTTTGTATGCGCTTAGCTCAGCTCTTGCTATATTTATGAGCTCTAAATTCTCTCTTAGCTCACCTATGTTGCCACTTTTTGGCAGGCTAAACTCGTTGAGCTTGGCTCTTAAGAGTGCTATTTTTTCTTCGGCACTTCTTACATTTAGCCTAGCAACGACGAGCTTAGCCTCTACCTTATCCATCTCCTGCTTTTTGACGCGGACGACGGAGGTAAATTTACTTTTCATCTAATGATCGTATCGCTTCTTTCAGGGCTTGTTGAGATATAGCCGACCTTCACGCCAGTTAGCTGCTCGATGCGCTCGATATATGCTCTCGCGTTTGCTGGTAAGTCTTCGTATTTGCTGATGCCTTTTACACTGTCCCAGCCTGCAAGCTCCTCGTAAATAGGCGTTGCATTTTCAAGATCTGTTGGCACGTAGTCGATCGTTTCGCCGTTATATTGATATGCTTTGCAAATTTTTACCACTTCAAAGCCATCAAGCACGTCAAGCTTCATAAGTGCATAAGTATCGACACCATCAAGCCTTGAAGCGTATTTTACGCTTACTGCATCAAACCAGCCACAACGTCTGCGGCGGCCTGTTGTTGTGCCAAATTCTTTACCGATCTCGCACATCTTATCGCCATTTGTGCCCTTGTCTTCAGTTGGGAAAGGTCCGTGGCCTACGCGAGTTGTATATGCTTTGATGACGCCTATGACCTTGCCTATCTCTTTTGGATTTAGTCCAAGGCCAGTGCAAGCACCAGCACTTATGGTATTTGAGCTAGTTACATAAGGGTATGTGCCGTGATCTATGTCTAAAAGTGTGCCTTGAGCGCCTTCAAGTAGGACTTTTTTATCTTCATCTAGCGCTTTCCAAACTAAATTTGTAGTGTTTGCGATAAATGGAGCAAGCACCTCTTTATATCTTTTTAGCTCTTCAAGTAGCTCATTTTCTTCAGGTATCTTTACGCCAAGTGCATCAAATACGCATTTATTTGTTTCAAAATCATGCATCAAAGCATCGCATAAGCGCTCTGGCTCAAGTAGCTCGCCAACTCTGTGGCCGCTTCTGCTTATCTTGTCTGCGTATGTTGGTCCGATGCCTTTGCCAGTCGTTCCGATCGCTTTTTCGCCTTTTAAGCGCTCTTTTGCTTGATCGACTTGGCTGTGGTAGCTTAAATTTAAGTGTGCTTTGTCACTTATATAAAGTCTGCCCTCTAAGTTGTCAAATTGAGCCATCTCAGTAATGAGCACCTCTGGAGAGACAACGACGCCGTTGCCGATGATATTTATGATATTTTTGTGCAAAATTCCACTTGGGACAAGGTGAAGTGCGTATCTTACGCCATCGACCCAGATCGTATGACCAGCGTTGTGGCCACCTTGAGAGCGACAAATCATGTCATAGTTTAGTCCTAGCATGTCAACTATCTTGCCTTTGCCCTCATCACCCCATTGAACACCAACTACTAAATCAGCCTTTCTCATTCTTACTTCCTTAAATTAATTTTTTCTTCTATCAATGCATCAGTATAAACAGCGAATCCGCTGCCTGAAATATCGTCTATTTCATAGTTTCCGCCACTTGCTAAGATGGCGTTGTCTTTTAAAAATCTAAAAAATAAACTATCATAATATCTCATTTTTGAGTAATATAGCGGAACTATTCTTAAATTTTTATATTCTAGTGATTTGGCTACGCTTTGTAAATTTTTCAGCGCCTCTTTTAGCTTGTCAGGGACTAAATTTATTATCTCATCAAGCTCGCTAGCGTCCTTTAAAAGGGCTAGTTTACTAAGCCACGGCACATTTTGGGCTAGGATCTTTTCTAGCCATGAATTTTCAAAAATTTCTATCTCTAAGTTTAAAATTTCGCAAATTATCCTTGGGATTTGCATATTGCTAAGCTGCAAACAAGCGCCGATCTCAAGCTCGCTAAAAAGCTTTGCTACGATATTTATACTTTTTAAAATGTCGTTTTCGCCGATAAGCTCAGCGCCTATTTGATAAATTTCTTGGCTTGGATAGCGAAAGACTGGCTGGATGTAAAACCACCTCTTTGGCTCATTTGCTTTAAGCCTTCTAAGCACGATCCTAACGGTATCAACCGTGCTATCAGCCCTTAGGCTTATCTCGTGATTTAGACTGTCGCTAAAGCGAAGAAGGTTTGTCGCATCCACGCTTAGATGTTGATGATACGAAAAAAACGGCGTTACGATCTCGCTAAAACCTTCATCTTCTAAAATTTCACTCGCTTTTTGCTCGATTTTTCTCTTTAGTTTTGCACTTTTTGCAAAGTAAAGTTTGCTTCCGTTTGGGATCTCGTGCTCATAAACATTTACATCACTCAACTCTTATCTCCTTACTAAAACCTAAATTTATATCGCACTCTTTGATGATGGACACGGCTAGATTATAGAGTTCGCCGCTGTCGCTACTGCTTGCTAGTTTGCTTAAATTTATAGAAATTTCTTGATTAAATTTACCTATATTTTTTATCTCATCTTCTATTTTTTGTTTTAGGCTTTGTGCTAGTTTGTCGTCTTGATTTAAATTTGCTATCACTTCATTTGCAAGCTCTTTTAGCACGACTAAGCCTTTAAAAAGCTCGAAATTTTCGCTATTTTTATAATCTTTTATGTGTAGATATGGTCTTTCGAATTTAAACGAAGCAGCATCTTTTGCCAAAAGTGCCAATGAGAAAATGTTGCCTTGAAATTTATCAAATCCAAGACCAAGCAAAAACTCAAGCGTTCTTTTATCATCGATATTTTTTATAGTCGTATTTAGTCCAAATTTATCAGCCACAAACCTTATCATATTTATGCTCTCAAGCGCCTCTTTTGAGCTAAAGATGTGTTTGCAAAATTTATTATCTATGTTGAAGCGATTTGTCTTTAGCATGCCAAGAGCTTCGATCGAGCTTGAGTATGATGCAAAGTCATCAAGCGAGAAGTGTATGCCAAGCTCTTTATACTTTCTAACATAAATTTCTAAAACTTCTAAATTTGTAGCTGTTGCAGCGTCGATAACGTCGATGATAAGCCCAGTTGGATCAAGGCTCTTATCCTCATCAAAGATCGCTTTAAATTTATGCCAAAACTCCTGCGTAAAGAGCTTTTTAACGCTTAAATTTACGCGAACCTTTGCGCTTATGCCATTTTCTAGCCACATTTTTCTAGCTAAAAGCGCCTCTTTTATCGTAAATAAAGCGATATTGCTCGATGCGCTACTTGTCCTTATAAGTGGTAAAAAGTCGCTTGGGTAGATGATCTCGCCATCTTTTCTCCATCTAATAAGCGCTTCAAAACTTAAAGTCTCGCCCGTGCTAAAGCTGATCTCTGGTTGAAATTCTAAAAACATCTCACCAGCGTCAAGCGCTTTTAAAATTTTTGAACCATCTTCGTATTGGCTCTTAAAATAGACATCTTTTTTCGCATCAAATGTATAGCTTCTGTTTTTGCCACTTATCTTGGCTTGATACATCGCCCAGTCGGCTCTTTGTAGCACATCATCAGCCCCAAGCTCACTATCAGCCAAGGCTATGCCTACGCTAGCGCTTGCTTTTAGTTTTAGCTCGTCTATCTTTACTTCATCTGAAGCTAGCCTTAGCATATTTTGCGCTATCTCATAGACTTCGCCTAAATTTTCGTAGTTTATGACGCCTACAAACTCATCTCCACCTATCCTTGCAAAGATATTTTTGCCATTAAACATAGCGCCTATCTTTTCAGAGATAGCTACTAAAAATTTATCGCCTATTTGGTGACCGAAGTTGTCATTTATGCTTTTAAAATCATCCATATCAAGGTAGATGACGGCTATTTTTTGTTCATTTTTTTGTATGAGAGAATTTAGCTTGTTGTAGAGTAAAAATCTATTTGGTAGCTTTGTGAGCGGATCGTGATATGCGATAAATTCTAGATATTTTTCATTTTGTGCTTCGTTATTTGCAAGCATTGCTAGCATGATGTAGCCAGTTTTTTTCTCATTCGCATCGATAAGCGGTAAAATTTCTATGACTTCAAGCTTGCTCTTATTTTTATTATTTTCGCTCCAGACCTTGCCACTCCACGAGCCGCCTTGGTTTATAGTCTCTATGATCTGGTGTTTTATATCGCTTAAGCCTTGCTTTATAAAGGTGATATCTTTTAGATATACACTATCTTTTGAGCCAGCACTTTCAAAAAATGTATCATTTGCATCAATGACCTTTAGCTCATCATCAAGCAAGATGACCTCTTCTTTGCTAAATGAGAAAATTTTTGCAAGTAGGTCTTGACAGACAAAGAAGCTATCTTCTAGGCTAAGGTCTTTTAGTGTGCCTTTTATCAAGCTTACTTCGCCAAATTCATCATATTCAAGTGCTTTTGCTCTTAGTCTAAAGTGTAGAATTTCTTTATCTATGCTATAAAGTTTGATATCTTTAATGTATGTTTGAGCGTCTCTTATACTCTCAAAAAAGCTATAAAAACTATCAAACTCATCGACAAAGACCGACTTTGCCTGCTCGAAATTTAGAGTGCTTTGCGTGCCAAGAACCTTGCTTAGCTCGTCTGAGATATTAAGCATGTCGCTTCTTTTATCCCAAGTAAAGACATTTGCCTCACTCGCCCAAAGCAGCGCCTTGCTCTCTTTGCTTTGTTTTTCAAATCTCTCTTGAAGCTTTATCATATCGCTAAGATCGGTAAATGAGTAGATGACCTTTTGCTCGTCTGCATTGATAAATTTAGCCTTTATCTTAAATGGAATTTTCTTGCCATAAGCGTTTGTCATATTTGCTATGAAATTTAGCTCTTCATTTTTAAAGCTTGCTTGCAAAAAGGCTTTTTTACCTGCTAGCACGGCAGCTTTAAAGCTATCAAAGTCCTCGCTTGCGATGATATCTTCTAAATTTATGAGACTTTGGCTTTGGACATTAAAAATTCTCTCGACATTGTTTGTGCTTTGGATGATCAAAAATGGCTCTTTTGCTGAAGCGATAGCGATAACATTTGGCGATAAAAAGACGTAGCTTTTGATGATATCGTCATTTCTTTGCGTCATCTTTTCTTGAGTGATATCCTTTATAAGTATGAAATTTAGCCTTGTGTTTTCTAGCTCAAAGCTACTTTGGGTTACTAAAACATCGATGATTTCATCATTTTTACGCCTTAGCTTAGCCTCGTATGATAGATTATTGTTGATAGCATTTTTTCTATCTTCTGCTAAATTCTTAGACTCATCTTCAAGAAGTTCTTTTATATTTAGATCCGCTACGTCATCTTTTTTGTAGCCTAGTTTTTCTAAAAGAGCGTTGCTAATGTCCGTGATGACGCCAGTATAAGCGTCAAAGACCACGATCTTTAAAAAGCTCTTTTCAAAGACATAGCCAAATCTACTCTCGTAGCTTTGTGCTGTCTCGTAAGCTTTATCTCTATCTTCATATAGTTTTTTGATGCTGTTATTTAGTAAGATAAATTCTTTTACGTCAAAGTCCTCATCAGCTGGCTTGCTTTTATCTGTCGCAAAAAGAGCGATCCTGGTAAATGCAGAGAGAATTTTGTCTTTTATATATGAGTTGTCGCGTAGCCAAAGTATGCTAAATGCTACAAAGCAGAAGAATGAAAGCACGACTAGAACTAGCTGGATAAAGATCTGAAGCTGCCTACTAGAGCCTGTTATGACAAATAGCTTTTGCTCCTCTAGGTAGCTGATCTTGTAAAAATTCATATCCTTTAGTTTAAAAATGATCTTGTCAGCTTTAAACTCGCCACCTTGCGAGATGTATTTGTTAAAGTCCTCTTTTATAAATTTTCTATAAAACTCATCTCTTGAGAGGTTGCCATCTTTATCGACCAAAAAGACGTATGCGGCAAAATTTTTGTTATAGCTTGTATCGACCTTCTTTTTTAAAAGATTTGGATTTAGCTGAATGAGAATTTTATTGCCATTTTTTAGCCCATAAGCTATGTAGATATCTTTAAAGCGTCTATTTTTGTAAAATCTATCAGAGAGCCTAAACTCGCCTGCTTTTATATCTGAAAACCACGAGATATCGTAGTTGTGTAACTCAAAAGCACTATCAAATTTACGCTCATAAAGCAAGGAGTTATCTTTTGCTATCACGTAAAAAGCGGCATAGAATTTACTTACAACAGTATCTTCATAAAATGGCTCTACGCCGTTTGCTATGAGTCTTGCCTTTGTGGTGATATTGTCTTTTACCTCCACAAATGTATTGACGATATTGTTTCTAGTGATTAAATTTAGCGTTGAAATTTCATATTTTATATCGTTTATGCCAGCAAATATGACAAAGAGTGCAAGAAAGATGAAGGCAAAAAGAAGTAGTGCTATCTTTACATAGAACCTCTTAAAAATCTGCAAAACTGGTTTAGCGCTATTTTTTTGCATTAAATTTAAGCCTCGCTTTTTAAAACTAGCCATGATTTTAACGCAAATTTACTTTTTTTAGCTTATAAAATGCCTTTTTGTTTAAATTTAAAGAGATCACAGGGCTTTTGCCCCGTGAGTTAGTAGATCCAAGTAACTACTTCGGCTCTTTGTCTGCGTAGTTTTTCAGGTTGTGGGTTTAGGCGGTAGCCAAATGGCACTACGATAGCCACTCTTTTTTCGCTCTCATCAAGGCCTAAAATTTCATTTAAAGCGTGTCTGTCAAAGCCTTCCATCGGGCAGCTGTCAATCCCAAGGCTAGCGGCTGCGTTCATCATATTTGTCGCAGCTATCATGCACTGCTCGTGTGACCACTGAAAGGTTAGCTCATCGTCATTTTTAAAATTTGATAGTAGAAAAAATTTCTGCCTTGCAGCGATAGCTTCAATATTTTTGTCGTCTCTTCTAGCGATCATTTTATCGATATAGCTACTACCAACTTTTACCTCTTTGATCTTAGCTAAGATGACAACCAAATGCGAGCAAGAGGTGATTTGCACTTGGTTCCACGAAACAGCTTTTATCTTCTCTCTAAGCTCCTTGTTTTGCACGACCAAAAAGTCCCACTGCTCAAGCCCAGTCGAGCTTGGGCTTAGCCTGCCAGCCTCTAGGATAAAGTCAAACTCGCCAGCACCGATCTTTTTGCTCTCATCAAAAATTTTGCAAGCGTGACGAAATTTTAAAATTTCAAGATAGTTCATCATATCTCCTTTGTTAAATTTCTTGACATTATAAAGCGGTTAGGTAAATTAAAAGAAATTTAGAAATTTTATCATCTAGTGCATGAAAACTAGGCTAAATTTAGCCTAGAGTTAGTTTAAAAATATATCAAACTCGCCTTTTTGGATCGTTTCTGCGATGATGGCTGAGTGCTCATAGCCAGCCTCTTTTAGGCGCTTTAGAGCTAAATTTGCCTCATTTTCGCTAACAGCTAGCAAAAGTCCGCCAGAAGTTTGCGCATCAAAAAGCAAGATATCAGCCTCTTTGCTCACAAAATGCTTTGCAAATTCTCGGTTTTTGTAGCTTCCCTCTGGGATGATGCCCATATCGGCAAATTCTTTCGCACTTGCGATCACTGGCACATCTTTTTCAAAGACATTAAAGCTGATCTTATCGTTTAACATCTCGCTTAAATGCCCTAAAAATCCAAATCCAGTCACATCGGTTGCCGCATAAACTTTGATGCCACTTAGTGCTTTTAGAGCGTAGAAATTTAGCTGAGCCATGATGCCTGCGACCTCATTTATCTGCTCCATGCTCAGTAGATCAGCCTTGATCGCTGTGCTTAAGATGCCACTGCCAAGAGGCTTTGTAAGGATCAAAACGTTACCAACTTCTGCTGTGTTGTTTGCCCAGAAATTTTTAGGATCTACCTTGCCAGTCGCGCTTAGTCCATAATACATCTGCTGCGTCTCTATCGTGTGTCCGCCAACGATGACGCCGCCACACTCTCTTACTTTATCGGCTCCACCTTGCAAAATTTCACCTAAAATTTCAGGTGCAAGGTTGCAGCTATCAAAGCCCACGATATTTAGGGCGTTTATCACCTCGCCACCCATTGCAAAGACGTCGCTTAGGCTATTTGCAGCAGCGATCTGACCGTAGATAAATGGGTCATTGACTACTGGCGTGATAAAGTCAAGCGTCTGAACTAGTGCAAGATCGTCCGAGAGCTTGAAAACGCTCGCATCTTCGTTTGAGCCGATGCTTGAGAGCAGGTTTGGATGAGATAAATTTAAACTACTAATCGTTTTGTGAAGACCCGACGGGTCAAGCTTAGCAGCTCAACCAGCGGCTTTAACGAACTGCGTAAGCTTTTTGTCGTGATAGATCATAGTTTGATTTGCTCGTGAGTTGAGAGTATGTCGATGATCTCATAAGCGTTTGAAATTTCGCCAACTGCAAGATCGCTCACTAGTTTATAAGCCTCCAAGCAGCTTCCGCAGCTTAAAATTTGAACGCCAGTAGCTTCAAGATCTTTAAGTGGCTTAAAGCTTGGATGTGCGCGGTTTGTGGTCATCTTAACGGCGTTATTTACGCAGATGATTATCTTTGGTTTTTTCTCTACTTGAAGAAGTGCGCCTAGAAATTTTGATAGCAAATTTATGCCAACTTCGCCGCTACCTGCGCGCTCTTCGTTTAGATAGAGCACTTTTTCGTTTTTTGGTGTTATATCGCAGACAAATTCGTCAAAATTTGTAAGCTCAAGTGCGCTTTTGCCCTTGATGGCTAAAATTTTAGTCTCATTGCCGTTGCTTTCTAGGCTAAATTCTATATTTTGATTTTTCAAAAATCTTGAGATATTTTCTTTTGGAGCTAGGGCATTTACGATGATCTCTAGGCTCTCTCCCTCATTTAAACCCTCAAGCGCATTTTTAGTCATGATGACTGGTTTTGGGCACTCTAAATTTCTGCAATCAATTGTTCTTGTCATTGTTTTTCCTTTGTGATTAGTATTTCAAACCTTGAAACTGATTTTGGATTATAGCTAAAAAATATTAATTTTTTAAAAGGATTTGTGCTGTGAAATTTGCTATAAAAGAGAGTTTGACCCTGCGTAAGTCGCAAGGTCAAGGTTGATTATTTTAAATTTGTGTAAGATTTTTCGTAGTCAGATACTGGGATCTTGTTTTCTTTAACAAGCTCTTGATACCAGTAGTGGTGAAGTACATAAACCTCTTCTTCTTCTTTGTATCCAGTGACCATTGACCAGATAGCGCCATGTATAGCGATCGCAGCCATATAAATATGAACTAGGAAAAATACCGCACAGACGATGCCAAGGCAGTTGTGGATAACTACGCTATATCTTAAAAGATCGATTTGAGAGATACCAAACCAACTAGCAACCGCTGGCTCTTTAATATCCATGAAATACATAATCGCACCAGTGATGATCATCACGATACCACCAGGGATAGCGATCCAGTACCATGCCTTTTGACCAGCGTTAAATTTACCAGCAGGAACTGGTTTTTTCTTCTTTGATAGATAACCACCAACTATCATCATCCATCTGATGTCATAAACAGCTGGAAGCATTCTGATAGTCCAAGCAAATAGCATAGGAAGCACAGAAATAGCAAATATAATAGTCGCTATATCGTGCAAGTATCTACAGAAACGCACAAATGTGCCACCGCCAAGCTCTGCACCCCACATGATGATGATGCCAGTTGGCACTAAGATGATCCAAGAGATCGCAGCTAAGCCGTGAGCTATACGTTCGATCAGTGAAAACGCAAATACTTTTTTGCCATCGTGACTAAAGTGTTTTGGTCCGATGATCAAGAAGTGTAGCACGAACGCGCCGATAACAGCTAAAATGATAGAAAGTGCAGCTATCGCGAAGTAGTCGTTGCCTTGTATAAAAGTAAATATCGGGCCCCAGCCATGCTCATAAGGCTTGATATTTTCTATCCTCTGTGCTGCCCAAATGGTGCTGTCAAATTGATTGACACCAGTTGGTCCTTCAATGGCCATTGCCGCAACGGACAATGTAAAAAGTAGAGTAAGAATTCTCGTCATTTTATTCCTTTATTTGCTAAAGCTTAAATGATTTAAGCTTTGGTTAAATATGCTAAAATCACACAGCTATGCCGTTTTGTGGCTATTATATCAGAGCTAATCACAAGCAAACCTTAGCAAAAAAGATTACTAAAATTTTTATAAAAAATATTTAAGTTTTGTTAATTTTGATAAACGCTGATATAAATTTTGAGCAGTAAAAATCTCAATTTTTTACCTAAAAACGTGGTTAAACTCAAATTTGAAAATGGTACTAGATAAATTTGAATATTTTTATCAAAAAGCTAATGCTTTATAAATTTAGCTTTTTAACTCAAAATACCTTATTAAATTTATATTTTCTAAAAAATTGAATTAAAATATCAAAAGTATTTTAGATCTCTATTAAAAGGCGAAGCAATGGACATTTACGCTCTTGTCTTTGATGACTACGAGACGCTTGATCTAATGGGGCCGGTCGAATTTTTAGCCAGAGTGCCTGAGCTAAATTTAAATTTTGTTTCATTTGAAGGTGGGGCAAAAAGAAGCAAGCAAGGCTTTGAGATAAAGACCAAAAAATTTAGCAAGATGCCAAAAGAGAGCGTTTTGCTACTCCCTGGAGGTCAGGGCACAAGGGTGCTTGTAGATGATAGTGAGTTTGTTTCTAAGCTTAAAGAGTGCGTTTTGGCATCTAAATTTTGCCTAAGTGTATGCACTGGCTCGGCGCTCATCGCTCGCACCGGAGAGCTTGACGGTTTAAAGGCTACCTCAAATAAAAGATCGCTTCAGTGGGTAAAAAGCTGCGGCAGGGCGGTAAAATGGCAAGAGCGCGCTAGGTGGGTGAGGGCAGGTAAGTTTTACACAGCCTCAGGCGTGGCTGCTGGCATGGATATGGCGCTTGGTTTTATCAGCGATCATTTTGGCAAGGAACTAGCCCAAAATATCGCAAACGAGACTGAATACAACTGGCAAAAAAGCTCAAAGATAGATAAATTTGCCAAAATTTATGGGTATTAAATTTTAAGCGGTTTGCGGTTTTTAGTAAATTAAATTTAGTGATGTAGCTTTAAATTTAAAGTAGTTTGTAGCTCACAGAACTAGCTAGAAATTCGCCAAATTCGGCGAATTTAAATTTTAAAATAAAAATATCTCTGCCAAAAATGCCACTAAGATAAATTTGTAGAAATTAAATTTATCCCATCTTTTCATATTAAATACAAATCCAAAATGTTTAGGGCTTAAATTTAGGCGGCAGTTCAAAGCCATTTTGGCAAAATTTGCAAGGCGGATAAATTTGACCTAAATTTAAAAGCCAAATTTACCTTTAAAAATAGATTTTAGCCTAGTTTCTGCGCCTATACTCTTCGTATCCAAATTCACGGATCGTTTTAACCTCTCCATTTTCTTTTAGAAGTAGCAGATCAGGCAGTTTTATGCCGTTAAATGTCGTATTTTTCACGATCGTGTAGTGGATTTGATCTTCAAAGATGACTCGGTCGCCGATTTTTAGCTCACTATCAAATTTATACTCCGCATCGCCCGCCTCAAGCCCCACGATATCGCCAGCTAGGCAGGTATTTCCGCCAAATCTATAAGCGAATTTGCCATTTTCACTCTCGCCCCTAACGGCTGGGCGGTAAGGCATGAGCACAGTATCTGGCATATGTGCCTCGGCTGAAGTGTCAAGGATGGCGATATCTTTCTCGTTATGCACGATGTCAAGCACGCTACTTATCAAAAAGCCAGTTTGCCAGCCCACGGCCTCGCCAGGCTCCAGATAGACCTCTACGCCGTACTTTTCACGGAAGCGCCTTACTATCTTTATAAGTAGCTCCACGTCATAATCAGCCCTCGTAATGTGGTGGCCGCCGCCCATATTTATCCACTTCATCTTTGGGATAAACTCGCCAAATTTCTCTTCAAATGCCTCCAGTACGATCTGCAAGCTGCTCGCACTCTCCTCGCAAAGTGCATGAAAATGAAGCCCAGTGATGCCATCAAGAAGCTCTGGCTTAAAATTTGCCCTTGTAATGCCAAGCCTGCTAAATTTACCGCATGGGTTGTAGCTATCAGTTGGGGCTAGCGAGACTTCAGGATTGACCCGCAGGCCACAGATGATGCCATTTTGCAGAGCAATGCCTTTAAACTTTTGCCACTGCGCAAAAGAGTTAAACGTAATGTGCTTTGAAATTTTTAAAATTTCATCAAAGTCCTCATCTTTAAAGGCTGGACTATACGTGTGGATCTCGCCTTTTACGTACTCGCTCGCAAATTTGGCCTCGTGAAGCCCACTGCAAGTCGCTCCGTCAAGATATGAGCCCACCATATCCATCACTCCGCTAAATGCAAAGCCTTTAAGAGCTACTAAAATTTTAGCTCCACTTTGCTCTTTTACATACTTTAAAAGCTCCAAATTTTTACGTACTTTTGCCTCTTCGCAGACGTAGGCTGGGGTTTTTATGCTTTTTAAAATTTTGTCCATTTTCTTTCTCTTTTGTAAATTTTCAAATAAGTATATCTAAATTTATTTTTAAGTAAAATCAGCAAAAATTTCAAAGGATAAAATGTGGTAGAGATCGAATTTCTTGGGCCTATCGGGCTTGAGAGTATAAAAGTAGAAGCGAAAAATTTAGGCGAGGTAAAAGCGGCTTTAAGCGAGAAAGAGGAGCTTAAAAAGTGGCTAAATATCTGCGCTGTGGCTGTAAATGACGAGATCGTAAGCGATATAAATTTCGCTCTTAAATCAGGCGATAAAATTTCTATCTTACCGCCAGTTTGCGGAGGCTAAGATGCAAATTTATAATGGAAGCTTGGACGTTCAAAGCATCACAAACGAGTGGTATGATAAATTTAAGGATAAAAACTGCGGCGCGCTCATTACATTTGTTGGCATAGTGCGCGAAGAGGGCGGGATTTCGGCGCTTAGCTTTGATATCTATGAGCCGATCCTTAAAAAATGGCTAGATGCTTGGCAAGAGCGAGCCAAAAAAGAAAATGCCTACGTGCTCTTTGCTCACTCAAAAGGCGATGTGCCGGTGCATACGAGCTCTTATGTAGCAGGTGTAGTAAGCCCTCAAAGAAAGGTCGCGCTAAGGCTTATAAACGAGTTTGTCGAGGACTTTAAGGCAAATGCGCCGATCTGGAAATACGACGTGATAAATGGCGAGAGAATTTACGCTAAAGAGCGTAGCCAGGCGATAAATGGCGCCGGACTTTTGGCATAAAAGGGCAAAAATGATAACCAAAGAGAGTAAAAAAGATGTTTTTTGGGCGCTTGCCTTTGGGCTTGGGCTCTTTGTCTTTAGTATCATTGGCTACTTTTATCTTGATCTTGGCACGCCCTCTCTTTTTGGCATCATCGTTGGCGCCGTTTCAACCTTTTTTTGCGTGAGAAAAATTTTGCAAAACAACTTTTTTGAGATAGATGATGATGGTTTTGTCATCACAAAAGGCTCAAAAAATATCAAATTTTTCTTCAAAGATATCGATGAGATCGCTATTAAAAGCTTTGGCGATAAGAAAAAGGTCGATGCGCTAAGTGTTAAATTTAGAAAAAATCGCCTAGATAGAGATGCGTGTTTTGGCTTAGTTCAGGCACTTGGCGATGATATGATCGTTATTTTTGACAGATACGAACTTTCACAATTTACACTTTCAAAAGAGCTTCGAGATAGGCTCGCTAAATTTAAAGATAGGGCTTAGTTAGGTAAAAAATTAATTATTTTTTACCCTTTGCCTAGTTATTTATAGTTTAAATTTTTATTTTTATATAATAATTATCAAAATATATAGCAAAATTTTACATTATTTTTGCCTTATTATGTTATTTTTACCTGCTGATTACTTCTATATTCAATAATTTTTATAAAAATATATGATGATTTATATCAATATCTTATAAGAGATTTTTATTTACAATTTCGATAAGAAAAATCATAATTGTATTTTAAAAGGAGTTTTTTATGAGGCAAGTTTTAAGCTTAATAGTTTTTTCGTCACTGCTTTTAGCAAATGAAGCAAATTTAGACACTATAAAGCCTGTTAAAGAATTTGCGCCACCGCCAATTATAACGCCAAATGTTGCACAAAGTGCCTTTGTGGAAAATCAATTTGACCGCACTCAAAGAAGCGAATATCCATTTGTGACAAATTTACTTGATAGCTCAGCGGATATGTTTCATATCTCAGCTGGAATGTATGGAAAAAGCTTTTACAACTCATCGCTTTTTAAATATCGTGGCGCAAATTTTTATACCATTTTAAACACAAATTTCACCAAGGCAAATAGCTATAAAGATGGAAGTGGTAAAAAATGGGACTATGGCTACAACAGACAGGGCCAAAGCGTTATTTTAGGTTTCGTGCCAAATGAGCTTAGCGAGCTTAGACTTACGTTTTTAAGGGATAATATCGATAAAGACAAGCAGCCAGAACACGCAATGGACGCCTTTAAAACAACCAGAAAAGTCGGCAAGCTAAATATTCGCTTGGGCGAAGAAGATCTATCAAACACGCTAAATTTTGAATTTATCCTAAAAAAGGTTGAGCGAAAAGCTGATAACTTTCATCTAAGAAATTCCACTCCAAATGTAAAAGTTGAGATAAAAAGAGATGTGCTTGAGACAAATTTAAAGTATGATGTTGATTTCGCAAGTTTTCATAATCAAATAGGCGCTGGCTTTGAAAAAGATAAACATGGTGGCAAAAGATACATAAAGCAAGGCAGTAACTGGGTATTTAACGGATACAGATTTGCTGATGTTAGAAATGATAAATTTATGCTTTTTGACACACTTGCTTATAAATTTAATGAAGCAAACGAAGCTTCTCTTGCCTTAAAATATGAAGAGCAAAGAAGTAAGCTTAATGGGCTTGATACTAAATATTTCGCACCAAATCCAGCCATTAGCACCACTCGTGGGCTACTTCGTCAAATTTATGGCGAAGACGTAAGTGATAAGATCAAAAAAGACGCTTTTAGCGTAAGTTTAAAATATAAATTTACACCAAACGATAAGGATAGCTATTTCGCAAAACTTGAGAGTTTATCTCGCTTGCCAAGTAATATGGAGCGTTTCAATACACTTTATGGTGCAGGCGATAGTGGCTGGATAGCAAATCCTAATTTAGAGCCAGAAAGGCACAATAGAGCAGTTCTTGGCTTTAAATTTGGTAGCCAGTTTTATAAAGAATACCTAAACTCCTTGCAAAACAAAGATGCTTTTAGCTTTAGTGGGCATTTCATCGCTGATAGCGTAAAAAATTTGATCATTTTTGATAGACGACACTCAAAAGCCGCCATGCCACTAAACAAAAATGCTGTCATCTCAAGAAATGTTGATGCAACGCTTTATAGTGTAAATTTCAATACAGAATATAGCTTTGCAAGGCACTTTGGATTAAAAAGCTCACTTTACTACAACTACGGACAAAATAAAACCGATGGCAGACCGCTTTATCAAATAAGGCCTTTTGAGGCAAATTTTGCGTTTGACTACAAAGACTATGCAAGCTTTGGTAGCTACAACCTAGTCACTGCACTAAGACTAGTTTCAAAGCAAACTAGGGGCGGTTTTAGCAAACAAAATGGTCTAGGTATCGACAAAAAAGAGGCCGCAAAGGGGTTTGGCTTGCTCGATCTTTATGGTGGTGTAGAGTTTAAAAACAAAGTTGGCATAAGATTTGGCATTGCAAATTTATTTGACAAAGATTATGCAGAATTTATTAGCGGTGATCACGTAGCAGCACTTGATCCAGTAGTCGTTCATGCCCCTGGCAGAACATTTTTCATTAGCTTTCACAGCAGTTTTTAAAGGAGAAAAAGATGTTAGATAGAAGAAAATTTTTAGGACTTAGCACAGCTTTAGGCGTTAGCGCGTTTGCACCAAATTTATTTGCAAAAGAGAGCTTTAATATGTGGGGCGCGCCAGCGATCCCAAGTGTCATAATGGCAGTTGCTGCACTGCAAGGCGAGTTAAATAAAACTTATGATGTGAGCCTAAATATCTGGAAAACACCAGATCAGCTTCGTGCAGGTGTAGCTAGTGGGGATATTAAAGTCACGATGTCACCATCAAATGTCGCTGCAAATTTAAGAAACCAAGGGCTTGATTTTGCTATGTTAAATTTACTGACCCTTGGCGTGATGAACGCTATGGTCAAGGACGAAAAGATCAAAAATTTAGAAGATTTTGTAGGCAAAAAGCTAGTCATGCCATTTCGAGGTGACATGCCTGACCTTGTCCTAAGGGCACTTTGCAAGAAGCGAGGCATAGACGCTAGCAAAATAGATATCACCTATACAGCAACACCTCCTGAAGCTCTACTTTTATTTTTACAAAAAGATTTTGATATTTTATTAGTCCCGCAACCTCTTGGTGAAGCGACTATTTTGCGTGGTAAAAAAGCAGGCGTTAGTGTGCATTACTCAGTTGATTTTCCAAAAATTTGGGGCGAGAGCTTTAATACAAAACCGATAATCCCAATGGCTGGCATTATCGTAGAAAGAGGCTTTTATGAGAAGAGCTTAAATCTATTTGATACGCTTCATAGCGATCTTGAGAACGCACTTTCATGGATACTTGAGAACAAGCAAAGCGCAGCAAAAATAGGTTCAAGCTACTTACCAGCTCCAGAAGTGGCACTTGCAAATGCCTTTGATAAGGCAAATTTAACAGTGACAAAAGCAAATGAACTACAAAGTGAAATCATGGCATTTTTTGAAGAAATTTATCAGTTCAATCCAAAATTTCTAGGTGGCAAGATGCCAGATAAAGGTCTATTTTTATGATACTAATCGACGGCGTCAAAAAAGATCGCTCAGCCTTTTTAAAAATGATTGACTATTTTTGGGGCGGATTTAGCGGATTTGCCGTAGTTTTTTTAATCTTAGCTATTTGGCAAGTGGGAAGCGAGTTTAGCTCCCCACTCCTGCTCCCTTCGCCAAAAGATGTATTTTTTAAAGTCTGTGAAATCATAAAGGACTACAAAAATAGCGAGATAAATATAACGCTTTGCAGATCACTAGTTGGGGTTAGCACGGCAACATTTTTTGGTATATTTTTAGGACTAATAGCAGGTAGTTTTAAAAGCTTTGCGGCCTTTTTAAAGCCTGTTATTACCTTGCTTTTATCGATGCCACCAATTATTTGGATAGTGCTTGCTATTTTTTGGTTTGGATTTGGAAATTTTAGCACCATTTTTACTATCTTTATAACCGTTTTACCGCTTACTTTTGCAAGCTCGGCAGTTGCTATGAGTAGTGTAGATGAGGAGCTAAAAGAGATGTTTGATGCCTATCATTTAGGCTTTTTAAAAAAGATAAAACACCTCTATATCCCACATCTTACAAGCTATATCATAAGCTCTGTTAGCGTAGCTGTTGCAATGGGTGTAAAAATAGTCATAATGGCTGAACTACTAGGTGCAAATAACGGCATGGGAGCAAAGATAGCAAATGCAAGGGCGATGCTTGAAACAACTGAAGTGATGGCGTATGTTCTTTTAAGCATCACTCTTATCATGCTTTTTGAGTACCTCATCATCGAGCCTTTAAAAATAGCCCTGATGCCTTGGAGAAGATGATGCTTGAGCTTAGAAATGTAGAGTATGAAATTTTAAGAGATAAGGTCGTAAGAAATTTTAATTTAAAGGTAGAAAAAGGCGAAGTGGTGACGCTTTTTGGGCCTTCAGGATGTGGAAAAACTACCATTTTGCGCCTTATTAGCGGACTAAATGAGCCCAGAAAAGGGGAAATTTTTAATAAATTTAAAAAGATGACATATTTTTTTCAAGAAAATCGTCTGCTTACATGGAAAAATGCTCTTGAAAATGTGCTTTTGGTTATAGATAAACCCGATCAAAACAGCGTTTTAAAGCTTTTTTCTAAAGTCGGTCTTAGTCAGAAAGACACACTAAAATATCCAAATGAACTAAGTGGCGGTATGAGGCAAAGGGTTGCTTTCGTGCGGGCGATCGTGACAAAACCTGATCTGCTTTTAATGGATGAGCCATTTTCGGGGCTTGATTATGATATGAAAGAAATTTTGATCGATATTGTCAGCCAAAGAGTGAGTGAGGGCATGAGCATAATACTAGTCACGCACGACAGAATGGAGGCTGTGAAGATGTCAAATAGAATTTATTTTCTCGCAAATAAAGGTGCGATCATACAAAAAGAGCTTGTTTTAGACGAGGCTTTTAAAAACCGTGATTTTACATTTATCAGCAAAACAATAGATGAAAATTTTAAAGGGCAAATTTATTATGATTAACAACTTTTTTACCTATCCTATGAGGATATTTTTTCTCACGAGTGCTGCCTGTGCTGTGCTGGGAGCTGCCATATTTTTTACACCAACTGATTTTGTGAGTTTGCATAAATTTATATTTTTACACCTTTTTTTGGCACTTGCTTATGCTGGTTTTTTACTCACTGGACTAACCGACTGGACGAATTTTAGCTCCTCACTAAAAGTCCACGCTTATATTTTATTTTCGCTCTTTGCAACTAGCTTTATAGCGGCACTTTTTAGCTTATTTTTAGCACATTTTTTTATTACACTTTTTTGGGCATATCTAGTGATGCTTTGCCTTTATATGATCTGGCGAGATAAAAACCTTGATCAATTTGGCGTGCTTGGCTTTTTGTTTGGCATTTTAGGCTTTGAAATTTATTATCTAATAAGTGACAACGAAAAATTTTTAAATTTGCAAATTTATCTTCATATCATCGCTATCTTGCTTATTTCGTATCGCGTTAGCGTTGTACTTGGCAAAGAAGCGCTAAAGCGAGAAAAAGATATGGATGAGGCTATCTTTGTGCCAAATTTTATCTATAAAAATATCGCTATTTGCATGACTTGTGCATTTTTGCTTTTTAATATATTTTTTGAAAAGAGTATCGGCACCTACTATGTAGCCATTGCTTGCGGATGCGCAGTGCTTGCAAAGCTTAAAGAGTGGCACTATAAGCAACTTTTGAGGCATAATTTTGTGATTTGCTATTACTTTATGCAGGTATTTTTGGCGGTTGGATTTTTAGGTATCGGAGCAAGTGGGCTTTTAAACCTAGGTCTTGAAGTAAATTTTATGCACTTAATAGCCATAAATGCTGTTATTTTTAGCGTTATGCTTATTTTTAATATCGCGGGACTTCGTCACAGCGGACAAGAGCTTGAGTTTTTACGCCTTAGCAAAATTGCATTTATTTTAGTCATTTTAGCTGGCATTAGTAGAGGCATTTTGGCTTATTTTTGGAGTGGATTTTATATCCATCTGCCAGCAACTTTGATAGCACTTGCTTTTGTCTTTTGGCTCATAAATTTTTATGCAATTTTTAGAGATAATGAATTCTCTGAGGACCCTGAATGATATTAATTGGTATAACTTTCAAGTTTTTCGTGGTCGATGATGAGAAATTCGTGCGGTGTGATCTTTCTGATGATGTCGTCTTTGATAAGCTCATTAAAGGCTGTTGAGGCGCTTTGGCGCTTGAGGCCAACAAAGCTTGAGAGCACCTTTAGAGAAAATGGCAAAAATACATATTGATAGCCATTTTGTTTTAGATCTTGCTCATTTGCAAGCTCGATTAAGAAATTTGCTATCCTACCCTTTGCGTCCTCAAAAAGTATCGACTTTGTGATCTGGCGCTGCACAATGATGGTGTTTAGTGTGGTTGTTAAAATCTCGCTAGCGGCTTTTGGATTGTGCAAAATTTCGCCGATATTATCTAGTCTAATGACGTAAATTTGGGCATCTTCAAGCACTTCAAATGCGCAGTTGTCATCGAGTATGGCGATGTTGTTTTTTTCTAAATGATAAAGGATAAATTCCTCGCCATCTTCAAAAAATGAGAGCTTTGCTGAGCCGTTTTTTAGGATAATTATCTCGATATCTTCGGTGTAGATCGTGCTTGTTTTTGGCAGCTCTTTAAACTCAAATTTCTCCAGCTCATCTTGTGTTAAGATATCTAAAATATGCGTTTGTAAAAGCCCTAAGCGTGATTTTTTCATCTTTCTCCCAAAAAAGTGTAAGGGCAGATTTTACTTTATAAAGCATTTAAATAAGTTGAAATTTCTCTTTTTTGGTGTTACTTTTTTTCAAATCTTTTTAAAAATAGTGATAAATTCGGGGGTTTTGGCTGCATAAACTGCAACCAAATTTAAAAGCCGTGAAGCTCTTTTATCTTCTCATCTATCGGTTTTTTGTGCCCGTCTTTTGTCACACTAACATAGGTCGCAATGGCGCTTGTGACGTGTATAGTCTCTCTAAAACCGCCGTCAGTTAGCCTAAGCGCAGTCACTTCTATCTGCGTTGTTATCGATGTTTTACCAACTGCGATGATCTTTGCATAGCAGCTTAGTACGTCGCCAACAAAGACTGGTTGCTTGAAGATGATCTCTTTCATAGAAATCGTCACAACTCGCTCAGGCGAAATTTCTCTAGCAGCCTGAGCACCTGCAAGGTCTATCTGACTCATTATCCAGCCACCAAAGATATTGCCAGCTGAGTTTGTATCTTTTGGTAGCATCACTTGCTTGATGCGTGGCTCGCCAAAGTCCTTTAAAATGTCCATTTTTTGCCTTTTAGATTTTAAATTTTTGGTAAATTGTAGCAAATTTTAATGGCTTTATGCTAAAATCCTGCAACTTTAAGGGATGAAAAGATGAATGATTTTAAAAGACTAAACGAACTTACAAAAGAGCAAAAATCCAAGTTAAACGCTATTTATAAAAATTTAGATGACAAGATCATAACTGAAGCTGTGAAAATTTGCGGCCTTGCTGGCACGCCGAGCCAAAAACTAGCTCTTGCTAGAAGGATAGTTGATCTTAAAGTTGATCCACTTCAAAATGAGCTAAAAAAGCTAAATTTAGGCGAGGACGAGCAAAAGCGCGTGCTAAATTTGATCTATGGCTATGTTAGAAATTTATATGAAGATCTCCACTCAAAGCTTATAAAAAAGGCACGTGATGAGCAAATTTTAGACCAATTTTATCAAGCTTTTGTTGAGGCTATGCACGAGCTTGGGCTTAGTCTAAATGCGTGGCAAATTTCATGGCAAGATAAGATAATAGACGCCACAAATAAAGAGTTTGAAGCTAAATTTAAAGATCTAAGCGAGGCAAATGAGTTTATCACTAAAAACGCTTTGTTTCAGTGTGATAGTAATGGCGCAAGGGCTGATAGAACGTATGGCGCAGTTTGCAAAGAGGGCGAGAAATTTAGCTTTTTGCCTTATGCGCTTGCCTTTAAAGATGAGGTTAGAGAGCTTAAAAAAGTATTTATAAAAAATCTTGAAATTTTAAGAAATTTAGCTAAGAGCGACGAGCAAAAATCCTACGTAAAATACCTCGAAAAGCTGCAAAATGCCTTTTGCGAAGAGGACAATGCAAAGGTGATAAACGCTTGGCAAGAGGCTGAGATAGCGTGGATGGATGTAAAAGGAGCGCTTCAGCCAGGTCATCCGCTAGAGTACTACGAGGACGCCTACACGCACGCAGTAGCGCTTGAATGGGACATCAGGCTGGTGGATAGCGAGGGCATTGATGAGCTTAAATTTAAAGAAAAAGTGACAAAAACTTACGAAAGTGTTTGTGAAAAGATCAAATTTGATAACGCCGCGACAAACAAGGCAGTTAGTGAAAATATCGCTAGAACGCAGCTTTATATAAGCGTGCCGATGATATATTACGGCGCAGAGCTAAACGGACTTTTTAGCGCTCAAGTCGTGCCAAATGATGAGAGCGTGAGCGCAAAATGCGGTAAGAAAATTTTTGCCTTTGTAAATCATGTATATGAGGGTGCAAAGGCAAAGCCTTTTATGAAGCTTGGGGCTGAAATTTTTAGCAAGGAATTTTTGGATTTTGGTAGGGAAATTTTATTTTTAAAGCCAAAAATTTGGAAAAAAGTATATGAAATTTCAACGATCGGCCATGAGTTTGGGCACATTTTATTTATCGGACTTGATACTGAGATGAGTATGAATAAAAGTGGCGTCTTTAAATTTATAGAAGAGTATAAAGCGACTACTGGCGGGCTAGTAAATTTCTTCTTGCATGAAGAGGCGGAGTATAAAATGGCCGTCTTTCACGAGCTAATAGCCCGTGCGGTTGGGCTTATAGCGTGGCGAAAGGTCGATGAGGTGAGGGCTTATTATTGCGAGGGGCTCATACATCTTAGCCTGCTTTTTAGGGCTGGAGTGCTTAAATTTGACGGCAAACTAAGCGTGGATATGAGCGAGCAAGCCTACGCTAAATTTAAAGAAATTTGCTTGCAAAACTACTTCGAGCTAGCGCAAACATACGCTAAAAAAGATGATGCGAGCGTGTTTTTGGAGAAATTTTGCCAAAAAGATGAGCTAAGCTATCTGCCAAAAGATGAAGAGTGCAAGAAATTTGTTGAGCATTTTTACGCTAGGTACGAGGCTATCGGCAACGACGTCGATGATAGTGGCGAGTGGCAAAGGTGGCAAAAGCTAGCCCAGGAAGCGGAGAAGAGCCGTGCTTGATAGGATAACAAATTTTCACAACGGCTCTTTTTTATTTATATTTGCCCTGATTATTGCTTATTTTTCTGCTATTTATCTGGGGGATCAGTTTTATCTGACGGCTTTATCAGTTGGCACTGATGTAGTGATCGCCATATTTTTGTTCTTTTTATTAAAAAGTAGTAGAAATTTAAACTCATACTGGACCTATATATTTTTAGCTATAGCGAGCTGGGCGTTAGCAGATATCCTTTTATTGCTTTATGATAGATCGCTTCTCATGCACGGAAATATCTCTCGTACGGAGCTTATGCAAATTTTATATTTGATCCCATTTTTTATGTTTATCGTCTCTTTTGTCGCCTTTTTTACAAGGATTTTAAAAAGAGTGATATGGCAACAAGTCGCGGTAGATGCGCTTGCTTTGATGCTTATAACGGTTAGTTTTTTTTGGTTTGTAGTTTTTGATAAAAGTTTAGTAGTAGCGCTTAATCAAGAATTTGTGACTAGCCTTTCATATATCATAATGGATATTTTTATCTTTTGCTTTGTCTTTGTTGTCGCATTTTCACTAAATTTTGTATCAAAAAAACCAGCTTTTAGCTATAAAAGAGTGAGCCTTCTTTTATATTTATTAGCTTTGCTTATCATTTGCATTTGCGACGCATACTACTCATCAAAGGCCTTTTTGGCATACGGTGGTACAAATGTTCATTATGAGTTTTTCTTTAAAGTTGCATTTTTTATTATATTTGTAGCTTGCTTGCACCTAAAGGAAAACGAGGCAAATATCAAGATAAGAAGTTACAGAAAAGACTATATAAGGGTGCTTATATATAAATTTATCACCCTGCTTATCGTATCTTTACTCTTTTTAGGAGCTGCTAATACAGATAAAATTTACTCTGTTTGGATAGTTTTTCTGCTTATGGTTTTGCTAGCCTATGCAGCGCTAATTTATAGTATCTCAAACACAGTTGCTATGAGGGATTTAGCTAGATCTGAAAGGCATATCATCGCTCAACTTGACGAAGAGATCCAAGATAGCTTAAAAGAGCTTGAAGAGAAAAATGAGCGCTTAAGGCAGCTTAGCGAATTTGACTCACTCACTGGGCTTTTAAATAGACAGTCATTTTTAAGCAAACTATCAGAGATGATAAAGACCAAAGCGCTTGGCGAAAAGATAGATATTTATTGCATCGACATCAACCACTTTAAGGCTATAAATGACTCATACGGCCACTACGTGGGTGATGAGGTGCTTTTGAAATTTTCTAAAAATATAAAAGCGATCTTGCCAGAGGGCGCTATCGTCTCAAGGTTTGGCGGCGATGACTTTATGATAGTTTTAAAGCAAAAAAATGAGGGGCATTATAGAGAATTTTTATACTATCTGCTAAACATCATAGCCGAGCAAATCTCAGTTGGCGACTATAAGATAGCTCTTGGAGCAAAGGTTGGCGTTAGCTCAACGCAAACAAGTGAAATTTTAGCTGATGATCTCATCATGCAAGCCGGAGCCGCACTTGATGCAGCCAAAAGAGATGTTAATACAAAATATGTCTTTTACGATGATATAAAAGAGATCATTCAGGAGAAAAACTACATAGAAATTTTGCTAAATTCTATGAATTTCGATGAGGAATTTAGTCTAAATTTCCAGCCGCAGTATCTACTAAATGGTAAAAAGATAATAGGTGCTGAGGCTCTTATAAGGTGGAACTCTCCAGTAAAAGGCTTTGTAAGTCCGGCTAAATTTATCCCAGTAGCTGAGCAAAGCTCTATCATAAATACAATAGGAATATGGGTGGCAAAAGAGGCCATAAGGCAGATGAGCTACTGGAACAAAAAGTATGGCATCAGCCTAAAAGTAGGCATCAACATCTCGCCAAAACAGGTTGATAATGTAAATTTTGCATCGGATATCTTTGGATATGTTGAAGAATTTGGCATGGATCCAAAGTGCGTTGATATCGAGCTTACAGAGGCAAGCCTCGTCAATGCCGAAGAGATCATGCAAACAGTCTTAAAGAAATTTTCAGATAAAGGCATGAGCATCTCGATCGATGACTTTGGCACCGGCTTTTCATCGATGAACTACATCAAAAAGTATCCACTAGATAGGCTAAAGATCGCAAAAGAACTAGTTGATAACATCGCTATAAACGAGATCGATAGAGACGTTGTAAAAAGCGTTATAACTCTAGCTAAAAATATCGAGCTAAAGACGATCGCTGAGGGTGTTGAAGATGAAACTCAGCTTGAAATTTTAAGAGAGCTAGGCTGCGATGAGATACAAGGTTATTTCTGGGGTAAGCCGATGAACGCTAAAGACTTTGAAGAGCTCATAAGAAGCACGCTTGATCACATCTAAGCTTGTAAATTTACAAGCTTAGCCAATAACGCTTTTGTAGTCTAAATTTTCAAAAAGCAGTAGCTCTTTTTTGCTCTCTTTTATAAGTGTTTTTACTAGCTCTGAGGTTTCTTTATTTTTTGGCAAGACAAGATGAATTTTTTCATTTATAAAGATGACAAAGATATTTTTAAGCTCGTAAATTTCACTTACATCTTTTATGTCAAAAATTTCATTTTCTTTTGGCTCATTTTCATAAAATGCCAAATTTTTCTCATCTACTTCAAAGATCATCTCTTTTTTAAAGTCTGAAATTTCTAAGCTTTTTAGCGCCACTCTTCGTCTATTTTTTAAAAAAATTGGATAAAAAATGATCCAAAAAATAGCAAAAATGGTGCCAATAATAGTAAAAATTTTGGTTTTTAAGAGCATATCAGCGATAAATCCAGCTATAATGGCCTCCGTAAAAATCATAAAAACATTTATAAAATACTGTTTTCTAGCCTTTTTTGAGAAAAATAGATTAAATGCTTGGTAGTCTATTAAATTTTCTCCAGATAAGACGATATTACATTTCATGATTAACCTTAAAGAAAAATTTGCAAAATTATAACTAAAAATAAGGTTTGAAACAGAATAAACAATGGAGAGAAACATTTTTTTTACGTCAAATTCGTCACTTATCCTAAGACAAAAACAAATTTTCTATGCCGTTATAGCTCTTTTTATATTTTCTCAGTTTGCCGGCATTTTAAACTATAAAATTTTTGAAAATTTGTTGATATTTTTGGGCTTTGGTCTTGTAGTTCTTGGTACCTACATCTCTATGAATAGATCAAAGCTTAAAGCTATGCACTGGCTTGCTGCATGCTTTGGAGTCTTTATCTGGACTATTATTGACGCCATTAGAAGCGTCAATGAAGACTTTCTTTTAAGAAGCAAAGAGCAAATTTCTTATCTTCATTTTTTCGATCTGCTCCCTATGTTTTTACTATTGGCCGCTGTTGGTATATTTTTTGTGGTCAAATTTATAGCTAGCGATAAAAAGATCATAGTTCTAGCCGATAGCTTTAACGTTCTTTTGCTAGTTTTCACGCTTGCTTATTGTATTGTTGGCGATATGGGTGATTTTGATATATTGATCCATCCTAAAAGCCCTAGTGAGCTTGCTGCTAGCATTGCTATTTTTGTAAATTTGTCTATTTTATTCATCGCTCTTAGTGAAATTTTTAATAGCAACCATCTTTATATTAGACATAGCGGCTTTTTCTTGATAATCGCAAGTGCGATTTTTACGCTATTAAATTTATATGTTTTTTATAATGAGCTTATAAACAAAGGGCATGATTTTACTCTGCACTCTATCTACCTTGTGCCATTTTTTCTCTTAATGGTCGGGGCTTTTTACTTAAGGGGTGATAACAAGCGTATAAGCGCAGCAGATGTTGGCATAAAAACAACATCTAAGCTCGTGCCTATTATCTCAGCTGCACTAATACTAATAAAAACTGACCTATCATCTTATGTTGATCTGCTTATAATTTTTGTTGTTGTAGCTGGAGCGGTTATTAGCTATTTTATGAAAGTGCTTGATCAAAGCGAAGAGATATATAACGCAGAGCAAAATTTACATGATGCTAAAAACAAAGAGAAACACCTAAAGACAAACGAACTTGAGATGATAAATTTAAGCTTAGAGGGCGTATCTGAAAAAGACTATCTAACATCTCTTGGCAATAGAGACTCTTTGCTAAATGAGCTAAAAGGTATGTGTAGCGTTTTGGGCGAGAAGCAAGAGATCGCAGTTTATTATATAAATATAAGTCGCTTTAAAAATATAAATACATCTTATGGACATGAGGTTGGCGATAAAATTTTAAAAGCGATAGCAAAGCGCATACGTGAAGCGTGCAACAGACAAGAGGTTACCGCAAGGATCGGCGCTGATGAGTTCATCGTGCTTTCCAAAATGGAAGAAAATAGCCACACTAAACGCATGAAACTTGGTATGGAGCTAAGAGATACGATAGAAAAACCTTTGCAAATAGATAAGTATCACTTTGCGATCAAGAGTGTCGTTGGTATCCACGTTGTCACAAGAGATAACATCAGCGATCCTAGAAATATCATCAAAAAAGCTGATATGGCGATGTACTACGCTAAGCAAAATCCAGCCAAAAACCCGATGGTTTATAATAATGAGATAGATAGCGAGATACAACAAAGCTCAAACATAGAGATAGCTCTTAAAAAAGCAAATTTACAAGAGGATTTTGAGGTATATTTTCAGCCGATTTATGACATTAAAAATTTAAAGATCATCTGCGTAGAAGCGCTACTTAGATGGCAGTCAAAAGAGTATGGACAAAAAGAAGCTGGAGAGTTTATGGATATAGCTAGCTTAAATAGCGACATCTTAAATGACATCTGCACGCTTTCTGTCTCAAAAACAGTAGAACAAGCCGTAAGATGGCAAAACAAAAAGCTAAAAGTGCCAAAAATAAGCATAAACGTAGCGCAAATTCAAAGCACATCTGAAAAATTTGTAAATGAATTTATGCTAACTTTAAACTCGCACCACCTAAATCCAAAGCAGTTTGAGCTTGAATTTAGCGAAGATATATGGAAAAACGACCAAGAGACACTTGATAAAATTTTCTCACTTTTGGAGAAAAATAGCATAGATGTTTGTATAGATGACTTTGGATCTGGATATACGTCATTTGTCTATATCAGAAAGTATAAGATCGATCGCATAAAGATAGCAAATGACTTTGTTGCTCAGTCAGTGATCAATAAAAAAGATATGCAAGTAGTCGCTGCTATCATAAATATAGCAAAATCAATGAAGCTAAAAGTGACAGCAAAAGGCGTGGAAAGCCACGAGATAAAAGAGCTTTTAAAAGAGCTTAATTGTAATGAAATGCAAGGATATTTCTTATCTCGTCCGATGAGTGCGGAGGAGTTTGAGAATTCTTTAAGGCAGAATTCTCACATGGTGGCTGATATTTAAATTTCAGCCTTTATCTCTTCGTTTGATTTTACGACCATGCCTGAGCCATGTATCACGCTTGGGATGCAGCTTGTGCAGATATCGACCTCTTCGCCGTTTTTGTGAGCGTGGATGAAAACTGCATTTTTATCATCGCTGCTTTTTAGTCCGCAAACGTTGCAAACTACTAGATCTTTCTCTCTCATCTTTTCTCCTTTGAAATTTTGGGTGATTTTACATCTTGTAAGCTTGCATTAAGATGATTTGGGTCAAGCTTGTCGCTTGAGCATTAATTGTTTTTTGTTATAATCATTTAAAATTTAAAAGGTTTAAAAATGGATGAAAGAACTATTGTTTTAGAGATGTTAAAGATGCAACAAAGCCTAAATGACGAGACAAACGGGCTTGGTTGGGAAAATGGCTATACAAATAAAAATAAACTCATAAGCTGGAGGCGTTGCATATATATGGAGTGCGCTGAGCTCATTGACAGCTTTGCTTGGAAGCACTGGAAGAGCATAGATGCTAAGACTGATGAGCAAAATTTACGTATCGAGGTTGTCGATATCTGGCACTTTATAATGAGCCTAGCACTACAAATTTATAAGGCAAAACAGCTTGGCGATGTTGAAACTTTGGCTGAGGATATCTGCCAGTCAAGCGGCTTTAGTGACTATTGTAAAGAGCCATTAAAGGTTGAAGATGAGAGCATTTATGAGATCATGAACGACGTTGAGATGCTTATACATGAGTGCAGCGGCTTTGACTATGATATCTTTGATATCTTTAAAATTTATTTCTCAATGTCTTTAAAATGTGGCGTAAATTTATACTCGCTTTATGAGTGCTACATCGCTAAAAACGTGCTAAATCGCTTCCGCCAAAATAACGGCTACAAAGAGGGAAGTTATAAGAAAATTTGGAACGGACGAGAAGATAACGAAGTGATGAGCGAAATTTTATCAAATGGCGTTAGTAAGATAGATGAAATTTACGCCGCACTTGAGCGTGAGTACAAAAAGGTAAAATGATAAATCTTCTTCGCCTTGGCTTTAAAGACTTTTTCACAGCCAAATTTATAACGCTATCCATATTGCCGCTTTTTCTTAGCATAGCAAGCCTTGCGTGGCTTACGATCTGGGGAGGCGGCGAGATATTTGACCTTTTAAGCGATGGCGCTAAAAACGAGAATTTCGCCTTTTTGGAGACAAACTCAACGCTATCTTTTATAGCTATTAAAATTCTAAGCTTTAGCGCTACAAAGTGGATAGTTAGCATACTTTTTTACGTTCTAAGCACCTTTTTAACGATCATCATTAGCATCGTGATCGCCCTAATCGTAGCTGGCTTTTTAACGCCAGTCGTGGCTAAAGAGATAAACAAAAGGCACTACAACTACGTGCTTAAAAGCGAGGCTAGCACGGCTAGAGTGCTAAAGGTGATGATGGTTGAGATCATGAAATTTCTTGGGATCTTGCTCGTTTGCCTGCCACTTTTGTTTGTGCCAGTTTTAAATTTCTTCATCATCAACGTGCCGTTTTTTTACATCTACTACAAACTTTTACTAATAGACGTTGGCTCAAATACGCTTGATAGCGATAAATTTGAGCTAGCACTGCTTGAAGGTGGCGGGGTTAAATTTATAGTTTTTACACTTTTGTTTTACGTTATCTCGCTTGTACCGCTTGTGGGATTATTTTTTCAGCTTTATTTTGTGATAGTCTTGTCGCACCTCTTTTATCAAAGAGAGGCGCTAGTTAAAATTTAGAGCTAAAAAGCTCTAAATTTAAGCGTAGTAAGATACTTTTTTGCTCTCATCAAGCAAGGTATCAAATAGCCTTTTTGTCGCACTTAGTAGGTTTTTATTAGCATCATTTTTAGCTAAAAGTTCGTCAAACATCTTTAGCATATTATCATTTATGAAATTTTTGTGATCCAGATCTTTTGCGTCAGGCAACATCTGCTTGATCTTGTTTGAAAGCTCGCTTATGCTTTGGCTGCTACCTGCGATCTTGTCGCCCTCTTTGACATTTTTCATAAACTCATCAACCTGTGGGCGAATTTGCTTCATCGCCTCTTCGATCTCTTTCATATCTTGCTCGTCTATACCGTTGCCTTTATAGGCAAACTCATAGCCGTATTCGTGCGTAAGGGTTAGACTTTTTTGGCTTGAAGTGCCATTTTTCTGGCTAGAAAACTCTAAGTTTTTGTTGTCATACATAGAAAAGCTTATCTCATCGCCTGAGCTAGTCTTCATCGAAAAGCTCATATTGTTGTAGCTTCCTTGAGAGTAAAAATTTGTTTGCATTTTTAAATCCTTTTGAAGCTAAATCGGCAAATTTTTAATTTCATAAAGCAAAATTTTGTAAAATGCGTCAAAAAAGGACGGGCGATGTGTTGTTTTGGGACTAGGATCTTTTTGCTGATGCTTATCACTGTTTTAAGCTTCGTTTTTGCTAAGCTTTGCCCTGTTTTGCCAGTCGTTGGCTACTACTTGATACTTGCAAATTTGCTTGCCATTTTGATGTTTTCACTATTTTTTAAAGGGCTTTTGCCAAGCTTTGTAAAGGTAAATGCGATCCACTATTTTTCGCTAATTGGTGGCTTTTTTGGGGCATTTTTAACAATGCTTGCTTTTAAAAAGGTTGCAAAAGATAAATTTACTCTAATAGAGCTCATTATTTTTACGCTTTGGGTGCTGATAATCGCCGTAGTCATCTTTAAATTTCAAACCATTCTTGACATTTTTAGGGGAATTTAGATGGATGAGAGGATAGTTAAATTTTTAAAAAAGATGCATCTTGCAAGTGTCTGCACCATTGATGATGATGGGCAGCCTTACGCTTTTAGCGCGTTTTACGCCTTTGATGAGGTAAATTTTTGCCTTTTGCTAGCTAGCTCCGATGAGAGCTCTCATGTTAAATTTTTAAAAAACTCAAAGCTCGTTGCTGGCACGGTCGCTCTTGATACAAAGATCGTTGGCAAGATAGAGGGTGTGCAGTTTCAAGGAGCGATGAGTGAGGCTAGCGCAAGTGAGCGAGAAATTTACTTTAAAAGATTTTTTTACGCAAAAGCGATGGATCCAAAAATTTGGTCCATAAACCTTGAAAAGGTTAAATTTACGAGCAACACTCTAGGTTTTGGCAAGAAAATTTTTTGGCAAAAGTAGCTAAAAATCGCATAATATTTTCGTGTTAGCTTAAAAGATGCTCTTTCTTAAGGCGTTCAGAATAACGCTTTTATGAAACGAAAGGTACATGTACCATATAAAAATTTTTTTTAAAATTTTTTACACAAAAGTTACACAAAATGCCTTTTTTAGGGGTAATTTTAAAAATATTAAAGTGTGATAAAAGAGTATTAAATAACTAAAAATAAACTTAAATTTACCCAAATTTTACTTAATATCCCCAGCCTCACTCTTATTATATAATCGCCAAAAAAATTATATAAGGAGAGTTTTATGGCTAAAGAAGCGGGTGTAGTAAAATCGCTAAGTGGCAAGGCGGTCGCAGTTGATCAAAACGGAAACGAGAGAGAGCTAAAAGTTGGCGACATCGTTTATATGGGTGAGAGTGTCAAAACTAGCGATGCAGCCGACAAGGTAACTATTGTTGCAAATAATGGCAAAGAGCTAACTGTACTAGGTAGTGACACGCTTTCTTTAAATCCAAATACGATAGGTGCTGAGGGCTTAGCTGATATAAGCGCTTTGCAAAATGCTATTTTAAATGGCGGTGATCTAACAAAACTTGAAGAGACTGCTGCTGGCGGTAATGCTGCTGCTGGTGGTGGAGATGGCGTGAGCCTTGGTGCGGCTAGCTTTGCCGAGGGCGGACACTATGCAAACATCAATGAAACATATAGAAATTTAGCTGAAACAAATAGAGCTTTTGAATCATACAATGGTTCAATAGGCGGATACGCTGATGATGGCACAGGTGCTGAGCCAGTGATAATCCCAGGCGCTCCAACTGTAACATTTATAAGCGATACAGATAATGATGGCACATTAGGCAGGGTAGAGCACTTGGCGGATAATAACGCTAATACATCTAAAGTAGTGATAACTGTTCCAAATGACGGCACGGTAAGAGCTGGCGATATCCTAAATGTCACTGTGACTGATCCAAATGGCGTTCAAACAACAACTAATATCGTTATAACTCCAAATATCATAGCTAATGGCTACCCGCTTGACGCTCCAGTTGAGAAAAACAAGACTTCAAAAGTAGAAGCAACTATTACAAATTTCCAAGGAAATGAGAGCGAAAAAGGAGAAGACTCTGTTGAGGTAATACCTGAGGTTATCAACCCACCGACTGTTGAATTTACAAATGACGGTGATGGCAACCACACTTTAAATAGATCAGAGCATGCAAACGACCCTGATCCAAGCAAGACAAAAGTAGTTATAAAAGTACCAAACGACGCAAACCCAGGTGATAAACTAGTTATCGAAGTGACAAATCCAGATGGCTCAAAAACTCCACTTCCACCAGTTGTTATCACTCCAGAGATCATTAGAGATGGTCATCCTATCGAAGTTCCTGTTGAAAGAGATAAGGAGACAACGGTTGATGCTAAGATCGTTGATAAGCACGGCGATGAGAGCACAACTGGAACAAATCACGTAACTCCTATAGAAGTTCCAGAGGCTCCAACTGTTAAATTTACAGAAGATATCGCGGGCGACGACGGGCTTTTAACTTATACAGAAAATAATAACGACACAAAACAAAATGTAACACCAGTTTTGATCACTGTACCAAGTGACGCAAAAGTAGGCGATACATTAAATGTCACTATCACAAAGCCAGATGGTACAACTGAAACTAGACCTATACCAATCGATCAAAATATAATAGACAATGGCTACACAATACCAGATGTACCAGTTGGAAGTACAGATGGTACGACAAACTATACAAATGCAAATGGCGATGTTATACCAAATGTACCAAATGAGACTCCAAAAACTTCAAAAGTAGAGGCTTTCATAACTGATCAGCACGGACAAAATAGCCAAACAGCAAGCGATACTACGACTCCAGATACAAGACCAGTACTAATCTTCACAGAAGATCTAAACAATGACACTGGTCTTGGCGAGAGCGAAAACAAACAAGATGGCAACAACAGAAGCACAACAGTGGAGATAACTCTTCCAAAAGATGTAGCTGTTGGCGATAAAGTAGTTATCACATATACTGATCCGGTAAGAATTTTTGACGATTCTAATGCAAAACTTACAAAAGAGGTGATCCTTGATCAAGATATGGTAGATAACCTTAAAGTAAAAACAAACCTTCCGATATTCCCAGATGTAAACGTAAAAGCAACTGCACACGTTGAGACTCCGGCTGGCGTTCAAAAGAGCCCAGAGTCATACGAGGATAAGATATGGGTTGTACCAAGAAACGTATCTATCGAGCTTATAGAGCAAAAATCTACAATTGAAATCACAAGAAATGAGAGTATGGGCGAACACAAGGTAAACGTGACTACTGCTAGGATCACTCTACCAAATAAGATCGATGATGGTGATAAGCTTGAGCTTACAGTAAATGAGCACTCTAAACCTCAATATAAGAGAATTTTCACTATACATATGGATGAAAAAGGTATGGTTACAAAGGTGACAGAGGATACAGACGGCGGTAAAGAATTCCCAGTTACTGCAACTAGCTTCCACACATTTACTATCGACGTGCCTGGCTTTGAGCTAAGACATGGAGAAAATACTAAGATACATGCTCATGTTGAAAATCATACAAGACATGCTCGTCAGTGGGACGCTGAGGCAAATGCTAGCTTGGAGCACGTAAAAGCACCTGTTGTTAGCTTTGATGAGGCAAAGGGCTCAAAATCTATGAGTAGAGAAAAATCACTAAGTGATAATGACGAATACAACACAACAGTAACTATCAAAATCCCTAAAAACGCAGTTGATGGCGATAAGATAGAGGTTAAGATCACTGAACCACAACTTGACGGCACAACAAAAGATAGAACAGTTAAATTTGATATCCATAAAAATGGCTCAACATTTACAGTGACTGATGAAAATGGCAACAATGTACCAGTATCGGATAATGGATTTAAGATCAGTGGTGTTGGTACTTTAACTAGTGCAAAAACCGTAGTTACAGCTACTATCATCGATACAGACGGCATCCAAAGTGCTAGCGGTGAAAATAGCGTAACAGTAGCTGGCATAGATGATGCTGGAATTTACTTTGGTGAAGACGCAGACTTAAATACATCTATCACAAGAGATGAGAGCTCAAAAGATGGCGAACTACGCCAAACTTCACTTGTTATAAAAGTGCCAAACAATGTTGTAACTGGCGATAAGATGACACTAGAGGTTACAAGTGATGGCGTGACTACAACTAAAGAATTTACTATCACGAAAGATATAGATCCTAACACCAATATTGCAACCATAACTCTAACAGGTGCTAATGGCGAAACTATTGTTGCTGATGCTAGCAATAAAGTAACAATCCCTGGTGTAGAGATCAAAGAAGATAAGCAAGCAGACGCAAAAGCTACATTTACAGATAGCAAGGGCTTTGCAAACAATGAGGTAGTAAACGAGGCTACACTTGAGGCACTTCATGATGATATGAGTATCACATTTGCAGAAGATATAAATTTTGATGGAATTTTAAATCACGGCGAAGCAATAAGTGACGGAGATGTAAATTCTACAAAAGCTACTATCAAACTACCAAGCAACGTTGTTGATGGTGACATACTAAAAGTTAGCGTAGATGGCCAACCTGAGGTAGCGTATACTATCAATAAAGACACTAGTGGCAACATCACAATAAACGGACTAACTGTTGTTGGTAATAAAGCTGTTGAGTATCCACTAAATCTTACAGAAGATCATACTACAACTATAAAAGCGACAGTTTCAGACAAAACTGGTGTTGATAAAGTTGGCACAGTAAGTGACATCTTACTTGACGCACAAGGCGGCGGAGCTGGTACTGCGCTAAGAGTGCTAATCGATGAGGATAAAGACAGAAACGGCAAGCTAAGTAGAGATGAGGCAAATTCTGACGGCAATATCAATGTAACTTCAGCAACTGTAACTCTACCAAGCAGCCTAAACGCTGGTGAAAATTTTGTAATAACAGTAAATGGCACACCAACTACATATAAAGTCTCAACTAAAACTGGTAGCGTTTTAACTATAGAAGATGCAAGTGGAAATAGCGTGACTCTACAACCAGGAAACGTACTAAAAATTCCTAATATCCCAATAAGTGTTGGCAACCCAGCTAAGGTAGAATTTACATCTGCTAACAGCGGTTCAAAAGCAGCAGAGGCTGAGCTAGAAGCTATAAAAGGCAACGAAGTAAAAGTATCTTTTGACGAAGATAACGCTAGTAGAGATGGCGGTCTAAGCAGAAATGAGGCCGTTTCAGATTTGGCCCTAAAACAAACAACAATGAGTGTTAAGATCCCTTACAATGTTATTGATGGAGATAAGGTAGCAGTAGTTGCAACTGATACAGTAACCGGAAATAAGATAGAAAAAACTTATGTTATCAGTAAAGATGCTAGCGGTAGAATATTTGCAACAGACGAAAATGGTGTAATTGCTGAGGCTGAAAACAATACTATTAAGGTTAAAAACGTACCTATGTCACCAGGCGGCACGACTGAGGCAAAAGCTACACTTACAAGTAAAGATGGCGAAGTTGCAGAAGATAGTGGTCAGTTAAAGCTAGCTAAGCTAAGCGCGGCAGGTCTAAACGTATCTTATCTTTCTGATACAAATGATGACGGTAAGATCGATAGAAGCGAAGCTGATAGTCAAACAACAAAAGTTGCCGTTACGCTTCCAGGTAGCGTCATAACAAGTGATAGCCTAAAAGTGACTATTGATAATCTAGATGGTACACAAGATGTGAAAACCTATAGTATCGAAAAGAGCATAACTGGCGTAGTAACTCTAACAGATACAGTAACTCACGCTCAAACTGTGCTTGATGGCAGTACGCTAGTGCTTGATAACGTAGCGATCGCAGCTGGCACACCATCAAGGGTAACTGCAGAGCTTAGCGATCAAACAGGAGAGCGCGTAGAAGTATCTGATGAAGCACAAATTAGCACAAATGGTATAAGAGGTGTTTGGTTTAGAGAAGATGAAAATAGAGATGGCAACTTAACTAAATATGAAAACTCTATAGATGGCAACAGAGGTACGACCAAACTAAGAGTATATCTTGATGATGACGCTAAAGAGGGCGACACTGTAGAGCTAACATATACAGATCCTTTCAACCCAGGTGCAAATGTGACAAAAACAGCCATTTTAACAGCTGATGATATCAACAGAGGCGAGATAAAAGATGGCATGACAGTTGATATCGATACAAGTGTACCAACGCACAATGTAACAGCTACTATCAACCTCGTGACACCAGGTGGCGTTAAAGGCAAAGCTACTACTACAACGCTTAGTATCGAGCATGAAGCTGAAAATGATACAGTTGCATTTAATGCAAACTCAGAGAGAATGTACGGCGGCGCAGGCAACGATACACTTGTCTTTAACAACACTGCAGTTGTTGACTTTGGCAGCATAGCTGACCTAAATAAAAAGGTCGATAGCTTTGAAAATATCCAGCTAAAAGGCAACTCTGAGATCAAATTTGACGCTAAAGACATCTTTGCGATCACTGATGATATCAGCACAGTTCTTAAGATCAAGGGTGATGCGACAAACAAGGTCGATATCAACGGCAAGTGGCATGAAGACACTTCAGTACACGCTGACGCTGGCTATAAAGGCTACACAAGCAACGATACAGTTAACGGCCAAACTCTTCACATCCAGATCGAAGATAAGATCCAAACAGACCTATAATCCCCCAAAAGTGAGTGCGCTTTAAGCACTCACTTCACTTACCTAACCTCAATTCACATCATTTTTTAAGCCTTATTTTACTAATATCACCCCTTTTAAAGGAGAAAATATGAAAAATTTAATAGCCATAGTTGTGGTCATAGCAGCACTTGTTTTTGGCGCTTTCAAATACGCAAATTCATTTGTCGTGCTTGATGAAAACACCAACGAGAAGTGGTCTCAGGTGCTAAATCAATACAAAAGAAGAGCCGATCTCGTGCCAAATTTAGTTGAAACCGTAAAAGGCTACGCAGCCCACGAGCAAAAGGTCTTTGAAGACGTGGCAAATGCAAGAAGCAAGAGCATGCAAGTAAGCATCGACGCTAGCAGCCTTAGTGACGAGGCAAAGGTTAAAGAATTTATGGCAGCTCAAGGTCAGCTAGGCTCCGCACTTGGCAGGCTAATGGCAGTTAGCGAGAGCTACCCAGAGCTAAAAGCAAATCAAAATTTCCTCTCACTCCAAAGCCAGCTTGAAGGCACAGAAAACCGCATAAGCGTAGCAAGACGCGACTACATCGAGGCTGTAAAAGAGTACAACGTAGCTCTTAGAAGCTTTCCTGGTAAATTTATAGTAGGCATTTTCTACCCAGAGATGAAGCCAAAGCAAGGCATCGAGGTTAGCAGCGAAGATATGAAAAACCCAAAAGTTTCGTTTGAGAAGTGATGAAAAAAGCTCTTGCTCTTTTGCTCTTTGCATTTTGCTTTTGTTTTGCTCTAAATTTCAATGAGCAGATCAACGATGAGGCTCATATTTTTTCACAAAATGAAAGAGATGAGCTTCTAAATTTAGTGCAAAATTTCGAGCAAAATAGCACCACGCAAATCGCCATAGTGACTTTAAATTCGCTTGAAAGCAGGAGCATTGAAGAGCTGTCTCTTGAGATTGCTAGAGGCTACAAACTAGGTCAAAAAGAAGATAGCAACGGCGTGCTTTTGGTGGTCGCTCCAAACGAGAAAAAGGTCCGCATCGAGGTTGGATACGGACTTGAAGGTGTGCTAACTGACGCCGTGGCAAGCGAGATCATAAATAGCGTGATGATACCTGAGTTTAAAAATGGCAAGATGAGCGAAGGCGTGAAAGAGGGCATTTTAGCGATCATAAAAGTGGCTAGTGGCGAGGAATTTAGTAGTAAATCCGGCCTTAGCGACTTGCCTTTTGGCGTGTTTGCCTTTTTTGCTGGCATGCTCTCTTGTTTTGCCTCTGTGATCTTTGGCAAATTTTTTATGCGAACTGGCTTTAGCACGTGCTTTGCTGGACTTGTATCAACCGCACTTGAGCAGGGATTTGGCGTGCAAAACTATTTTATCATCTTTGGCGCTTTTGCCTTTATCTTTGCGGTATTTTTCTTTATTTTAAAAGATGTTTTTAAGAGAAATAGCCAAGGTGGCTCTTTGCCAATGGGCTTTAGACGCGATAATTCAGGCTCAAATGGAGGTGGCGGTCGCTCAAATGGCAGAGGAGGCGGCTTTAGTGGCGGCGGCGGTGGTTTTGGCGGCGGCGGAGCCAGCGGCAGCTGGTAAAATTTGCCTGCCTTAGAAGTAAATTTATTATTTTGCAAATTTTAAAATTTGCTAGAGTTTTAGACTGCATGCGGCGCAAAGCGCTATCGTATGCCACCTCTAACGTTGTCGGGGTTAGGGGATTGTTAAGGGGGAAGGGAGCTCTTTTGCTTCGCAAGCTCGCAACTGCAAGCAGAGCGTAATTCAAGTCCCCTTGTCTCCTTTTCGAATAAAAGAGTTTTTAAATTTAAGGTCTGTATTTTTAAAAATAGAAATTTATTATTTTTCAAATTTTAAAATTCCATTCACTCGCAAGAATTGACTACTAAAATTTGGCTTCGCTTACAGCTTAGCTCAAATTTTAGAGCCGAAATTACTCGCTCATGAAATTTTAAAATTTGCTAGAAATTTCTTAAAAATAAACCGCATGCAGTGCGAAGCACTGAAGCATGCACCTCTAACGTCGTCGGAGTTAGGGGATCGTTAAGGGGGAAGAGAGCGACTTCGTAATTCAAGCCTCTTCCCCCTTAACAAAGAAAACAAACATTTAAATTTGATTAGATTGCTTTGCAAATTTTAAAACTTTACTCGCTTGCCTTAGTAACTTACTAAATTTAGGGCTTATAACTATTCGCCACTAAATTTAGAAGCGTGATATGCTCGCTCATAAATTTTAAAATTTGCTGAAAATTTATCTGATGACAAACCGCATGTGGCACGATAGTGCTATCGCATGCACTTCTAACGTGCGAGGGGATTGAGGGATTTTAAAAGGGGGATAAGGGGACGGCTTTGCTTCGCAAGCTCGCAACTGCAAGCAGACCGTAACTCGAGCCCCCTTGTCTCCCTTTTTGGATAAAAAATTTATAAACCAAGAAGTTATTTCATATATTTTAGACCCAGCATTTGCATATAAAAGCTAAATTTCTTAAAATATGCCAAAAAATTAGGAGCAAAAATGCTATCAGGCGAGCTACTTAAAAGCCATTTTGCTAAATTTGATCTAGTGGAAATGCTTAGTGGGTTTTTGGAGCAAAGTCATTTTGACAAAGAAAAATTGAAAGCACTCAGGCGAGATGGCTTTAAAAGCTTAGATAAGAGCCAAAGAGAGGAGCTTCTTGAAATAGCAGGTTTTAAGGCGTATCTTGATGCAAAATTTCAGGGCTTTTTGCGTGAGCTGATGCAAAGCAAGATCCTCGTTGTAAGTGGCGCGGAGTATAAATTTAGCGAGCTTGAAATTTACACCTGCTTTGATGCAAACACCTACAAAAGATCGTGCGAGGCTGGTGAAATTTACTTTCACAACTTTGGTTTTGACATCTCTTTTAAGAGTGAGCCAGCGCTTTATGGCGGCATCTTGGTAAGAAGTTTAAAGCCGTTAAAAGAGCGAAATTTCATCTTTGGACCAAGAAAATGCGCCCTTTTCATTTTAAATGCAAAAGTTAAAAATTTAAACTTTGATCTAAAAGAGGCTGATTTTAGAGATGATGAGGTCGCTTTTATGCCAAGGATTAGATCGTTTAAAGATGAGATCGAGCTTAAAAATGATGCTTTAAGGGCGGTTAGTGGCGAGTTTAAAGAGGCGCTTAAAAGCGCAAAAGAGTATAAAAAAAGAGTGGAAAATGCCTATAAAAAGGGGTGAAATTTATCTTTTTGTCGGTTTTGAGGCTGAGAAATTTAGCTCCAAGATGCTTTCTAGAAAAGAGTGCAGGAGACTAAAAAGATATCCAAATTTAGCAAATTCAAACTCATTTAAACTTTCTCGCTATTTAAAATTTAAAGCAAAAAAACGGGGTAAAATTTGCCTCTCTCACAAAGAAAATATCGCCGTTTTGGCTATCTCAAAAGAAAAAGTTGGCGTTGATGTGGAGGAGCTAAAAGAGCGAAATTTTGACGGAGTGATCAAATTTTGCTTTAACAAAAAAGAGAGCGAAATTTACGCAAATGCCAAAGACAAAATACAAAAATTTTATGAAATTTACACCGCAAAAGAGGCTGTTATAAAAGCCAAAAATTTAGCCTTTAGCGACCTTACTAGCGCTAAATTTGATGAAATGGATAGAAGATACTTGATTATTAATAATCTATTTATCATTTGCCTTGCATTTAAGCATTGCAAAGATATAATTGTTAAATTTTTATGATTTTAGAACACTAAAAAGGTAAAAAGTGCTTGTAAAAAAGATAGCTATGATCCTTGCGGTAACGCTTCTAGCTCTTGGCTGTGCTAAGAAATTTGATGCGCCAAAGCTGGCGGATTTTAGCTTAAAGGCATTTGAGGTTAGTTCATCAAAAGGGCCGCTAATGCTCTATGTGCAAAATAGCGAAAATGAGTATAAATTTAGCCTTGTAAATGCACTTGGAGCACCAGAAGCTAGGCGAGTTTTAAAGGACGGCACGTTTGCAAATTTGGGCTTCCTGCCGCCAAATAGCGCCTACAATGAGCTTTTTATCAAGGTGCTTGAGATGATAAAAGATGAAAAAAATGAGCAAAAATTTATGATAGATGATCAAATTTATGAGGTAAAAAGCGTTGATATACGTTAGCAAACCAGCCATTATCAGCGCCGCAGGCAGTAGTAGTGATGAGAATTTAAGCTCGCTTTTAAGTGGCAAGAGATTTTTAGCTAAAAGCTGTGAATTTCACCCACAAAATGAGTTTTTGGTGGGTAAATTTAGTGGTGAGTTGCCAGAGTTTGCTAGCAGCACAAAAGAGCACTTCAAAACTCGCACCAACGCCTTACTTCTTAGCACGATGCTTGAGATTGATGAGGAGATAAAAAGAGCGATCAAAAAATATGGCAAAAGCCGTGTGGGAGTAGTTCTTGGCACTACAACAAGCGGCGTTGAGGAGAATTTCGAGCCATTTAAAGGCTATATCGCGACTGGATTTTTTGATAAAAGCAGGTTTGGCATAAACAGAAACTGCCTTGCAAATGTGGCCGAGTTTGTGAGTGACTTTTACGAGCTTAGCGGCCCAAGCTACTGCGTATCGACTGCGTGTACTTCAGGCGTTAAAGCAATCATAGAAGCAAAAAGGCTAATTGAAAGTGAGCTTTGTGATGTGGTCATCTGTGGCGGCGTCGATAGCCTAAATACGCTTACGATAAATGGCTTTAACTCACTTAGTATCCTAAGTAGCGCGCCAAGTCAGGCCTTTTCTAAAAACAGAGAGGGGATAAATATCGGCGAGGGTGCTGGGCTATTTTTGCTAAGCCGTGATGAAATTTCAAACGTCGTAGTCGCTAGCTCAGCCTCAAACTGCGACGCTTTTCACATGACGCAGCCTGATTTTAGCGCAAAAATGGCGGTAAAGTGCATAGAGGGTGCGCTAAAAAGAGCCAGCATGAGCTGCGTGGACTATGTAAATTTACATGGCACCGGCACGCAGGCAAATGACAAAATGGAGGCAAAAGCTGTAAATTTAACGCTTGGTGCCACCTTTGCAAGCACGCTAAAGCCGCAGATCGGTCACACTCTTGGGGCTGCTGGAGCAATAGAAAGCGCCATTTGCGTTATGCTTTGCATGGAGGAAAATAGCACCTTGCCACCACACGTCTATGACGGCGAGTATGATGAGAGCTTGGAGGCTATAAATTTAGTAAAAAGCGGCACGAAATTTGACGTAAAAACAGCGATGTCGCTATCTTTTGCCTTTGGCGGAGATAACGCCGCGATAATATTTAAAAGAGTGAGATGATGATAAGTGATTATTTGCCGCACAGCAGCGCCATAACCCTGATCGATGAAATTTTAGAATTTATCCCTTGCGAGAGCATAAAGGTAAGAAGCGTGATAAATGAGCAAAACCCCTTTTTAGAAGATGGTAAATTTATGACGCAAAAGGCGATAGAGATGATGGCTCAAAGTCTTGGGATTTACGACTCAAAGATGCGTGAGCTAAGGGGTGAGAAGGCGATATTTGGCTTTTTGCTTGGCAGTAGAAAATTTGAAATTTTTAGGCCATATTTTAATGTGGGCGATGAGATAGTGATCATTTCAAAGTGCTCGATCCAAGATGAGAGTGGATTTGGCGTTTATGACAGCGAGCTTTTTGTAAATGGCGAGCTTAGCGCAAGGGCGGTTTTAAACGTGATGAGCCCTGATGAAGAATTTGTAAAAAAGGCACTTAGTGAGTAAGAGAGTATTGATAACTGGATCAAGTAGAGGCATAGGAGCTAGCATCGCTAGGCGCCTTGCTGACGAGTACGAAGTGGTGCTTCATGCAAGAAGTAAGAGCGATGAGCTTTTAAAGATGGCTAGTGAGCTTGGGGCTAAATTTATGACATTTGACGTGGCTGACACTGCTGCGGCTAAAGAGGCCATAGAGGCTGATATGGAGGCAAATGGCGTCTATTACGGCGTTATTTTAAACGCTGGCATAACAAGAGACAACACCTTTGTAGGGCTAAGTGATGAAGAGTGGTTTGACGTGATAGATGTAAATTTAAATGGCTTTTATAACGTCCTAAGGCCAGCGCTAATGCCTATGATAAGGGCTAGAAAGCCAGCTAGGATAGTGACGCTAAGCTCTGTTTCAGGGGTCATTGGCAACAGAGGTCAGGTGAATTACTCAGCTAGCAAGGCAGGCATCATAGGAGCTAGCAAAGCCCTTGCAGTCGAGCTTGCCAGTAGGGGCATAACAGTAAACTGCGTGGCACCTGGGCTTATAAAGACAGATATGAGTGAAGAAATTTTAAATAGCGATTTTTTAGATGAGGTGCTAAAGGCCATACCTGCAAAAAGAGCTGGCGAGGCAGATGAGGTGGCAGGACTTGTTAAATTTTTACTAAGTGGCGAGGCTAGCTACATCACAAGGCAGGTTATCGGCGTAAATGGAGGACTTTGCTAATGCGTGTATTTGTCACAGGTATCGGTGCAGTCAGTGCTTTTGGCAACAGCTGGGATGAGATGAGGGCTAAATTTCTTGCAGGCAAAAATGCCGTGAGATATATGAGCGAGTGGGAGAGCTATAAAGAGCTAAACACACGCCTAGCAGCTCCTATCATAGACTACAAACACCCACAGGAGTGGGACAGAAAGCAGCTAAGAAGCCTTGGTAAGGTCTCAACTTATAGCGTACACGCGGCTGGACTTGCTTTAAAAGACGCTGGCTTGCTAAATGGCGAAGGCTTGCAGGCTGCAAATTTAGACCCAAGCGTGCAAGATGGCAGGATGGGCGTGGCGAGTGGCTCAAGCACTGGTAGCACGGACTCTATACTTGACATGGCAAAGCTAGTTTTGGACATGGATAGCGGCTTTAACGCAAATACCTACATAAAAATGATGCCTCACACCACAGCGGCAAATATCGCGCTATTTTACTCACTAAAAGGGCGTATCATCCCTACATCTTCGGCATGTACGAGCGGCTCACACGCCATTGGCTATGCGTACGAGAGCATAAAAAGTGGCAGCATAGATATGATGCTAGCTGGTGGGGCTGAGGAGCTTTGTGTGAGCGAGGCGTACGTCTTTGATAAGCTCTACGCGACTAGTGTCAAAAACCACGCGCCAAATTTGACACCAACGCCGTTTGAAAAAGATAGAGATGGCTTGGTGCTTGGCGAGGGAGCTGGATTTTTAGTGCTTGAAAGCGAAGAGAGCGCCTTAAAAAGAGGAGCTAAAATTTACGCTGAGGTCGTTGGCTTTGGCTCAACGTGTGACGGCACGCACATCACTAGACCACAAAGTGCTACGATGAAAGCAGCGATGAGCCTAGCACTCCGCGCGGCAAAACTAGAGCCAAAGAGCATAGGCTACGTAAATGCCCACGCCACCGCGACAAAACATGGCGATATAGCTGAAAGTATCGCTACAAACGAGCTTTTCGGAGAGGGCATCGCCATTAGCTCGCTTAAGAGCTATCTTGGTCACACGCTTGGCGCTTGTGGCGGGCTGGAGGCGATCGCAACTATCATGATGATGAGAGAAGAGCTATTTTTCCCAACTATAAATTTAAAAGTAACTGATCCTGAGTGTGCAAAGCTAAACTACTTAAAGGAGCCAACGCCGATAAAGACGGACTTTGTGATGAGTAACAACTTTGCATTTGGCGGTGTAAATACATCTTTGATATTTAAAAGAGTAGATAACAAATTTTAAAAAGGATAGAAAATGAAAAGATTAGTTTCATTAGTTGCCGTTTTGGCATTTGCCTCAAGCCTTAGCGCAAGAGACGACGTGAAGTACCACTCGCTGGACTTCCTAAAAGGCCCAAAGGCTAAAGAATTTTTGCTACCAAACGTTAGCGTTAGCTTTGGCACAGGCTACACAGGCAACATAATCGTTAAAGACCTAACGTCAAACAAAAAGACAAATGGCTTTAACAAAAGTGACGAAGAGGCTTGCCAGATCGCGCTTCTCTCTGCTCTAAAGTCATTTCAAGAAAGAGCGGTGAAAGAGGGCGGCACGAAGGTTGTAAATTTGACTGGATATTACAAAAAACAGCCATTTAACTCTAAAACTCAGTTTCAGTGCGGCAGCGGTTCTTTGATGTCTGGTGTCACACTAAGAGGCGACATCGCGAAATAATGAAATTTCAAGTTGATTTTTATGACGCTATAGCTTATGGTGAGATCAGCGAGGATCTAGCTAGATACAAAAAAGAATTTGATCTAGCAAAGATCCCGCCCATGCAAAGAAGAAGGCTAAGTAGTGCCGCAAAGTGCGCTTTTAGCCTGCTTAGTAGTTTTGAGAGCATCGATATGCCAGTCATTTTTAGCTCTTATGAGGGCGAGATAAATCGCTGTTTTGAGCTAGAAACTACACTTGCAAAGGCTGAGCCAGTATCGCCAACGTCGTTTTCGCTCTCTGTGCATAACGCTATCTCGTCGCTTCTTAGCATCGAAGCTAAAAATCACAATGAAATTCTAGCCATCTCATCATTTAGCCCAGTCGAAGACGCATTGCAAGCTGCGTTTTTAAGGCTAAATGACGGATATGAAAAGGTGCTCATACTTGCCTATCATGAGTCGATATCGCAGAGCTATTTTGATGAGAAAAAGCCATCATTTATGCTAGCGCTTGTCGTCTCAAAGGCAAAAGACAAGAGAGTTTTAACTCTAAAAAGAGTGGAAAAAGAAGAAGAAATTTCAGAAAATTTACTACAAAGCTTCATCGTAAATTTTGACCCAAATTTGGCAAAAACGTGGCAAAGTAGCAGTCATTTCGTGTCTTGGAATTTTAGCTATGAGCCTTAAAATTTTAAGAGCTGGATTTTTATTTTTCTTTTTTGCGCTAATTTGCATAAGCGGCGATCTTTTGCTGGTGCCAGTCGTGCTTTTGGGGCTAAATAAATTTAAATTTATGCAAAATTTATGCCGAGATCTAGTTAGAGTTTCTTGGGGATTTTTTATAAAAGTTACTAAAATTTGTGGGTATCTGGACTATAAATTTGAGCTTACAAAGCTAAATGGCGGCTCAAATTTAGTCATCGCAAACCACCCTTCGCTGCTTGATGTGGTCTTTTTGGTCTCAAAATTTAAAAGGATAAACTGCATCGTAAAGGGCGAGCTTGGCAAAAATATATTTTTATTTGCGGCTATTAGGGCGTGCAACTACATACCAAACACAAATAACGAGGAATTTTTACAAAAAAGCGTAGATGTTTTAAAAAGCGGCGAAAATTTGCTCATTTTCCCAGAGGGCACGCGCACGAAAGATGAGATCATCTTTCATAAAGCGGCCGCATACATGGGTATAAAAGGCGCGTCTAACGTGGTTTGCGTTGGTATAAATATGGCTCCAAGAAGCCTTAGAAAAAATGAGCCATGGTACAAAACGCCAGATGAAAAGATAAAGTACGTCTTTAAAGAGCTAAAGAAATTTGAAGTTGGTGAGTTTTTAAAAGATAGGCCAAGCCCCGTAAGGGCGAGGGCGCTACACGAAGAGATAAGTAAAATTTATAAGGAGGAATTTAGTGAAAGAACTAGTTAATGAGATAAAAGAGCTGATCATCACAAGCTTAAATTTAGAGGATATGAAGCCAAGCGATATCGACGAAAACGCACCACTTTTTAGCGAGGGGCTCGGGCTTGACAGCGTCGATGCACTAGAGCTTGGGCTAGCTGTGCAGAAAAAATATGGCCTCGTGCTTGACTCAAAGACAGCAAATTTAAAAGAGATATTCTTTAGCGTATCTTCTCTTGCAAAATACATTTACGAAAATAGGAAATAACAATGAGCGAAGTAGAAATTTTTGAAATTTTAAAAAAGGCTTTGATTGAGCTTTTTGAGATAGATGAGAGCAAGATAAAGCCTGAAACTAGGATATATGAGGACTTGCAGATAGATAGCATAGATGCTATTGATATGATTGATTACATCAAGCGCCAAACTGGTTATAGACTGATGCCAGAGGACTTTAAAAACGTAAAAACGCTTGATGATATCGTAAAAGCCGTAGCAAAGAAATTTGAAGCATAAGATAGTAAAAATAGCGCTAGTTTTAGCAAGTATCGCCTACCCTTTGGTGCTATTTTTTTGGCAAAAGGGTGCACCTCTTATATTTTGCGTGCTATGCGCTCTTTGGCTGGCTAGGGCTTATTTTGAAAGCGGTAAAACAAGGCAGGTTTGCTTAGCGGCTGGGCTATTTTTTGCGGTTTGCGCTATTTTTAGAAGTGTAAATTTGGCGCTTTTATACCCAAGTATCGTAAGTCTTGGCTTTTTGGCGGTATTTTTTTACAGCTTAAAGGGCGAGGCAGTCATAACAAGGCTTGCTAGGCTAAAAGAGAAAAACATAGATAAAAAGGTCGTTAGCTACACAAGAGGACTAACTAAAATTTGGTGCTGGTTTTTCGTTTTTAACGCAGTTCTCGCCTTTGTTTTGGCGCAGTGTGAGGATAAAATTTACTGGAGCATTTACTGCTCATTTGTATCTTATATCTTGATGGGAGTTTTGTTTTTTGGCGAAATTTTATATCGTAAAATTTTTATTTTAAAGAGGGAAAATGGATTTTAAAAAGAGCCTAAAGGCATTTAAATTTGTGGACATTAGCAAGGATCTTTACGAGTATGCGACTACTTTTGGGGCAAATTTAAAAGAGAAAAATTTAAGCGAGATAGAAATTTATTTAAGCCAGAGCTTTGACTTTTGCGCCGCTTTTTTTGGAGCACTTGGGGTTGGTGTAAAACCTATCTTGCTTGCAAAGCCGATATATAGCGGGGATAAATTTGTCATTAATGATGAAAATTTTGGTGATTTTTTAGACTTTAGTAAGAGCATGGAGCTAAAATTTGATCAAAATTCTACATTTTTCCTTCAGACCTCAGGCTCGAGTGGAGCTAGTAAAAATATCCAAAAAAGCCTTGGCGCGATGATAGATGAGGGGTTATTTTTAAAAGATGAGCTTGGATTTGGCGAGGGTGATAAATTTTTTGCTAGCGTCTCGCACCAGCATATGTTTGGCCTTACATTTAAAGTCTTTTTACCTCTCATCTCTGGCGCAAAAGCCGTTAGCAAGGAGCTAAACTACCCAGAAGCGATCTTTGAGCTAGACCTTACAAATTTAAGCTTTGTGACAAGCCCAGTCCTGCTTCAAACGCTAGTTTCTAGCCCAAGAGCAGCTGAAATTTCAGGGCTAAAAAATATCATCTGTGCAGGCTCGGCACTAAAGAGCGAGCTAAGAGCAAAGATAGAAAGCTTAAGCAGCGCTAGGATAATTGAAATTTATGGCAGCACCGAAACTGGCATAGTTGCTAGAAATTTAGGCGATGAGCTTTTGCTTTTTAGCAAGGTAAAGGCCGCTTTAAACGAGGACGAGGCGTTAAATGTGAGCTCGCCTTGGTGCGAGTTTTTTCAAACTAGTGACTGGGCGCAGATAGATGGCAGCAGGCTCACGCTAAAAGGCAGGATCGATAGGATCGTTAAGCTAAATGACAAAAGGGTCAATCTAATAAGTATCGAAAATAAAATGTTTGAAAGCGGGCTTATAAAAGACTGCTACTGCGACACGCATCCTAAATTTAAGCGTCTAGCTGCACTTTTGGAGCTTAGCGACGAGGGAGTTAGGCTCTTTAGAGATAGCGGTAAAAAGGGCGTTGTAGCAAGGCTAAATGAGCTTTTAAGGCCTGAGTTTAAAAATAGCGTGAGATATTTTAAGATCGTTAGCTCGCTTTGTAAAAACGCTCAGGGCAAGTTTTTAAAGGCAAATTTTAAGCTGCTTTTAGAAAAAAACGAGGAGCTTTCTTGGGATAAAAGTAGCGAAGAGGGCATTTATAAATTTAAGACAAAGCTTAGCCCAGCACTTGGCATTTTTATGGAGCATTTTCCAAATTTACCGCTTTTGCCTGGCTTCGTGCAGCTTGATTTTGTATTTAAATTTGCAAGGGAGCTTGGCGCAGAAATAGGCGATCAATGCGTGGTGGAGAATTTGAAATTTTTAAAATTTGTAAGGCCAAATGACGAGCTTTGTATAGAAATTTCGCAAAGAGATGAAAAGGTATATTTTGAGATATTTTGTAACGGCGCTAGAAGTGCTGTTGGCAGGATAAAGCTGGGCTTATGAAGACGCTCTTTCTCATACCATTTTACAACCATCCAGAAAAGATAAAAGCCCTTTGTGAGGCGCTTGCGAGATATAATCTGCCTATTTTAATAGTCGATGATGGCTCAGATGAAGCTTCAAAAAAAGCTTTGCAAAATTTGAGCGAATTTGGTGTAGAAATTTTAACTAGAGCGCAAAATGGCGGCAAGGGAGCTGCGCTAAAAGATGGCTTTAGGCACGCTTTGCAAAATGGCTACACGCATGCATTTCAGATCGACGCTGACTTTCAGCACGACATAAGCGAGGTATCGGAGTTTTTAGAACTTAGCAAAAGATATCCAAATGATCTAATCATGGCTGATCCAATATACGGCGAAGACGCGCCAAAGTCGAGGTTTTATGGCAGAAAGATCACAAATTTTTGGGTCAAGATCAACACTTTAAATTTTGACATCAAAGACGCGATGTGTGGCTTTAGAATTTATCCTCTAAAAGAGCTTGAGAGTGTGACCTCTAAAAGTAGCTCAAATAGGATGGAATTTGACATGGAGATCTTGGTAAATGCCATAAGATCTGGCGTAGAGATCAAGTGGATAGCGCTAAAAGTGAGCTACGAAGTTGGCGGCGTTTCGCACTTTAAAATGCTAAAAGATAACGCGCTAATAAGCCTCATGCATGCAAGATATTTTTTTACTTTAGTGCCATTTTTGCTTGGCAAAGCCTTTAAAGGACAAAAATATGCATGGTGGCAAAAGGGCGAGAGATCGAACGAATTTTTTCTTAGAGTTAGTCTATTTTTAACTAGAAATTTGCCTATATTTCTCATAAAACCTATCGTTATCATCGTCGTTTGCTTTTACTATCTCTTTTCAAAAGTTGAGAGAGAAAATATAAGAGAATTTCTTTTAAATGTAGAGAAATTTAGCGGTAAAAAGCCGACTACTGGCGTTTTTAGCAACTTTTATGACTTTGGCATAGCAATATGTGATAAATTTCGCATTTGGCAAAATGGTGTGCTTGAAAGCGAGCTAGAGCTTAGTAAATTTAACAGCATCAAAGATGAGTTTGAAGCTTCAAAGCGTGGTAGGATCGTGCTTACAAGCCATCTTGGAAATGTAGAAATTTGCAAGGCACTCTCGCTTAGATCGCCAAATTTTCGCATGATCATCTTGGTTTATAGCAAGGGTAGTGAGAATTTTTATAAAATTTTAGAGCAGATCAGCAAGGGACAGATCAGGCTAATAAGCGTTGAAAAGCTTGATGCAGCCGCGATGATGCAGCTAAAAGAGGCGGTTGAAGATGGCGTAAATATCGGCATAATGGGCGATAGGACGCCGCTTAATGGAGATAAATTTATAAGGCTTAGCTTTCTTGGCAAGGAGGCTAAATTTAACTACGGCCCATACCTGCTAGCTGGCATTTTGGGGGTAAAGATGAGTGCGCTTTGGTGCATAAAAAAGGGCGATAAATTTGACATAGAGCTAAGTGATATCGCTGATGAGATAAAGCTTAGCAGAGACCGCAAGGCAAGCGTCCTGCCATACGTGCAAAGCTATGTAAGGCAGCTTGAAGAAAAAGCGTGCAAGAACCCATCGCAGTGGTTTAACTTTTTTGATTTTTGGAGATGAGAGTGGAAATTTCACACGTTAGCACATTTAAAGTGGCGTTTTTTGACGTTGATAGCATGGAGGTGATGTGGCATGGCAACTACGTCAAGTACCTAGAAATGGCGCGTTGCGAGCTGCTTGATAAGCTAGGATACAACTACATCGCTATGAAAAAAGATGGTTACGCCTTTCCTATCGTAAAGCTTGACGTAAAGTACGTGCGTCCAGCCTTTTTTAACGACATTATAAAGGTCACGACGACGCTTAGCGAGTGCGAAACGTTTTTAAAATTTCACTACCTTATAGAAAATGAAAAGGGCGAAAAACTAAGTGAGGCAAATACCGCCCAAGCTGTCATCGAGATGAAGAGCTTGCAAACTTGCTTTGAGATGCCAGAAGCCCTAAAAAAGGCGCTTAAAGCCTACAATGAAAAGGAGAAAAGATGAGAAAAATAGCTCTTTTTTTAGCCATTTTTATATCTTGCTTTGGCTACGAGCTGGGTGAGCTTAAAAATATAGTAAAAACAGATGGAGTAAGCGGAAATTTCACGCAGACAAAGAGTCTGGCTGGCTTTAACAAAAGCATAAAAAGCTCTGGCGAGTTTAAGCTAGAAAAGGGCGGTCTTTACTGGGATACGCTAGAGCCAGTCGTCTCAAAGGTTTTTATAAATAAAGATGGCATTTTTAAAAACGAAAATGGCAAGCTTGAAAAGACGAGCGCAAATTTTGATGAAAAGCTCTTTCTTGCTATCATCAGCCTTGATGAGAGTGAGCTTAGGAAAGAATTTGACATAAAGACAAGCGGCAGCCTAAAAGAGTGGAGCATAGAGCTAAGCCCTAAAAATTTACTCTTTAAACAAATTTTTAAATCCATAAAGATAAGTGGCGACAAGGCGGTAAAAAAGATCGAGCTTGACGAGGTAAGCGGCGATAAAACGATAAATGAGTTTAGTATAAAATGAAAAAACTAGCCACGATCTTGGCTTTTATCTTTGTTTTTTTAGCCTCGCTTGGATATTCGCTTGCGAGCCTAAAAAACGTCCAAACTGACATCTTTTCGCTGATAAATTTCAAAGACGCCAAAGAGGCAAAGGTGCTAAAAGAGGTGCAAGATGAGATGGCGTCAAATTTTTTGGTACTTGTAAATTCCAAAGAGCTAGCCAAAAACGTGCAAAGCTTGGCGCTTAAAAGCTCGCTTTTTAAGAGCTTTGAGGCGAACATCGACGTAAATTTAAACGATATCAAAAGTGACATCAACCGCTCAAAGATCGCGCTTTTAAGTAGGGGTGATTTAGAGCTTTTAAAAAACGATAAAAACGCCTTTTTCAAAAAGCGCGCAGAAGAAATTTTTAACAGCTTTAGCTTTAGGCTTTTAAATGTAAATGATGATTTTTTCTCGCTAAGTAGTGGCTTTAGCGCAAAAAATGGCAATGTAAGCTTAAATTTAGCAGATCTCATGCTTGAGGTAAAGGACGGCAAAAAGAGCTTTTTCTTGCTAAAAGGCGAGCTAAAAAAGGGAGCTTCGAGCGAGGGGCTAATAAATTTTTATAACGAGCTAAATGCGCTAAAAGTTGGGCAAAATGAGCTTTTTGTGCATTCAAGTGCGCTTTATCAGGCATTTTCAAAGCAAAAAAACGAGAGCGAGAGCCTTTATATGAGCGTGGTCTCACTTAGTTTGACCGCTATATTTTTGATGCTTGCTTTTAGAAATTTGCGAATTTTTTATGTGATATTTATCGCTGCATTTGGCTTTAGCGTGGCATTTGCAGGCACTTTGCTCTGCCTAAATGAGCTAAATATCCTTACTATTTTAATAAGCACGAGCCTCATTGGCCTCATGTTTGACTACGTCTTGCACTGGCTTAGCAAAAACGAGGGTGAAGCGATCAGGGCTAGCAGCATAAAAAATATGCTAAAAATTTTCTTACTAGGCCTATTTATCACGCTTAGTGGCTATCTGGCTTTTACTTTTTCTGATCTTAGGCTACTTAAAGAGGTGGCGCTCTTTTCGGCATTTGCGCTAGTTGCTGCGTTTTTAGCTAGCTACTTTTTCATGCCTTTGGTCTTTGAAGGGGTGAAATTTTATAGATCAAAGGTTTTTGATGCGTTTTTAACTAAATTTTGCAAGCTCTCAGACATGGCTGCAAGGCATTTGGGGCTTAAATTTCTAGCTATCTCACTTATTTTGCTAGCTATTTTTCTTGGTTTTGATCTTAAAAATTTATCAAAAAGCGAAAACGTAAAAGACTACTCAAATATGCCAAAGAGCCTGCTAGCGGACTCTTCTTATATCTTAAGCCTAACTGGCAACAACCAAAACACGATGATCGTGACAAGATCAAGAGGTGACATTTTGGGAGGTGAAAAGAGCCTTTTAGATGAGCTAAAAAAGAGAAATTTGATAAAAGATGAGAGCTCGCTTAGCGATATGTTTTTAAGTAAAAGCGAGCAGAATGAGCTAAAAGAGGCCTTTAAAAAGGCGCTTGATGATGAGCAAATTTACGCGATTTATGAGAAATTTGGCTTTAGCAAAGATGAAGTGCGAAGTGAAATTTTAAAGGTTTTGAGCAAAAAAGAGCTTAGCGCGAATGAAATTTTAGCTCTAAAATCGATGAAGGATTTTAAGAAATTTATGCTTGATGAAAATGCAAGTGTGGCTTACGTGAGCGGCTTTGTAAAAGGGGCGGCAAGTGATGAGGTGCTAGAGCGCCACAACGCTTTTAGTCTAAATTTCGCTAGCTCGCTAAATGAGAGTCTGACGCAGGCAAAAGAGCTTGCACTAAAGCTAAAAATAGCAGCGCTTGTGGTCGCGTTTTTACTGCTGTGGTTTTATTTTAGTGCGCTTATCTCGGCGCTTGTCATGGGCATCATCATCTTTGGCGTGCTTCTTACGCTCTTTATATTTGCCATTTTTGGCGTAAATTTAAGCATTTTTGGTGTCTTTGGGCTCATCCTTGCAAGCGCTGTTGGGATTGATTACATGATATTTGCGCTAAATGAGAGCCTTAGCGAAAAAGAGCGAATTTATGGGATATTTTGCGCATTTATCACGAGTTTTATCTCGTTTTTTACCCTCTCTTTTAGTCAGACCGCCGCTCTTAGCGTCTTTGGACTAAGTGTTAGCCTTTGTGTGCTGATATATGGGCTATGTGCTAGCGTCTTATCTTGTAAAAATATAAAAATTTAGCTTTGTTTTCACGCCCCAAGCGTTTTGGCTAGCTCGGGGCTTTGGTGATATTATTTTATGACGGCTAGTTTGCCTGTGCCAGCGTTTTGATTTACCTCGTTTTGGACGCTTAAAGCTTCGAGGAGCTCAAATTTATATGGAGGCTCAAATGGCGGCTTGGTTAGCTTTTCGCAAACGCTGCCTTTTTTAGAAAGGTCTATGTTACCGCTTTCAAAAATGGTGCCTTTGTTACATTTGTAGCTTATCTTGACGCCATTTGTAAAGTAGTTATTTTGAGCGTATATTAGCGAGCCAAAGCGCACGCCAATGGCGTATTTTTGGTCATAAAAGCCATCTTTTGAGTCGTAAAAGTTGTTATAAACGTGCACCTTTGCATTACGTGCCATAGGTAGGCGTTGCGCGCAGTTGTCAAAAATGTTGTGAGCGACAGTTATAGTCCTAGTTTCGCTGCTGCCGTCATAGTCTCTTGAGTCTATTAGTATCGTTTTGTCGTGGTTTTCAAAGATGTTGTGCGAGATCGTTATAGCCGCGCTATCCCCCTTGATGTCGCATAGTCCGTCGTAGGTTTGCCATTTTGTAAGCTCCCCGCCTGCTAAATTCACATGACTAAGCTCCACTGTGTCCTTAAAATGGCAGTGATCTACCCAGATGTTTTTGCTTGACTCTATGCTAACGCCGTCATATTGCGCATTAAAGCCATCATTTTTTTGTACATCTGGAAATGGATCAAAAGCATCTAGGATATTCATGTTGCGGATCGCGATATTTTGGACATTTTTTAGCAAAAGTGAGCCACCTTTTATGCCTGAGTTTTCGCCTAGGCCGATTACCTTGGTATTGCTAGCTACCGGCACTACGATGAGCTTTTCCATTCGTTGGCTAAATTTTTGCGAAGCGCTGCTAGCTTTGGATCTTGCGAACCATCTAAAAATGCACGGCACGAAGCGCCGTAAGCCTGCATAAATTTGGTATAAGTGTCAAACTCGCCACCGCTAATCTCACTTATAAATTTATCCAGCCCATCGCTATTGCCATTTTGCGGGATCTTGCCTTCGCTAAGGTATATGAAGTCATCTGTGTGGATAATGTAGCTACCCATTTTGGCGTATTTATCAAGTTCTGGGCGACTTGCTTGCTGTTGTATCTACCAAAATTTGGCTCTGCACTCAAAGCTTTTATCTCAGCTGACGTCGCACAACATGCAAATAACGCACTAATGGCGAGTAACAATATCTTTTTAAATATCTTTAGCCTCTTAAATTTGGCTTTTTATTTTTAATATTTTACTGCGAATGTCGTCGTTAAATTTAGTGCAATTTAAAAAGATAAAATTTAAGCGAAAAATATCTCACTTTTTAGGCGAAGTAAGCATAGATAGGCACTTAGCACGCTTTGCTCTCTAACGTAGTTACGCTCCCCTTTTAAAAGAAGTCTCTCGACCTCGATGTTGCCATTTCTATCGCCAGCTGCGACATATACCGTACCAACTGGCTTGCTAGCTGTGCCCCCGCCAGGTCCTGCGATACCGCTAATGGCAAGCGCAAAGTTTGCATTTGTAGTGCTTAGAGTGCCTTTTACCATAGCTTTTACGCAAGGCTCGCTCACAGCTCCGTAAGTATCTAAAATTTCATCCTCAACGCCCAGCCACTCGTGCTTTATGTGATTTGCGTAGGTTACTAATGAGCCATCAAAGCTAGCCGAGACGCCTCCATATCTTGCAAATTTCGCCGCCGCAAGCCCAGCCGTGCAAGACTCGGCAAATGAAATTTTAAGCCCCTTTCGCATGAGTCTATTTGCTACAAATTTGATCACATCTTTTTGCGGGATAAATTTTTGTGAAAATAGCGTTTTTACACCTTGTAAAAAGCTCTCGATCTGGCCAAATTTATTACTTTTTGCTCTTACTAGTATCAAATTTGGCAGGATCTGCGCAAGGGTGATATCGACCTCATAAGTTTTAGCAAGTGGCAGCATAAGGATCTTAGCGCTATCTGCGTCGATGTCTATTAGATGAAAGTAGCTAAAATCAGGCTCATACTCAGTTAGAAACTCTCCTAGCTCTTCATTTGGATTAGCTTTTATGAGATTTATCTGAGCGTTATTTAGGCTAGCTAAAAAGCTATTTTTTGAGTAGTCTAAGCTATCTTTAAGTGCAAGTGTCGTGCTATCTTTTAGCTCAAGCGAGCCTCCTGTTAGCGTCGCCACGATCTTTGCGGCGATGGCAAAATTTTCATCCGAGCCAAAAATACTTACAAAGTCGTAATCTTTTGATAAATTTTCGATGATAAAAGGTAGCTCTTTGCTATTTTTTGGAGCAAAACTGACAACTCCAAGCTCGCCAAAATGATCCTCGTAACTTTGAAAAATGTAGTTTAGAAATTCTCTATTTATCTCAAGATCTTCGCCTATTATCAAGATACTTTGTCTCATTTTTAAGCTCCTTTTTTTGCCTCATTATACTATTTTTCAGTGTGATTTAACCAGCACAGGTGTAAAATTAGCAAATTTTAAAATCAAGGTAAAAAATGGACTACAAAGAGACACTTTTACTCCCAGAGACAAATTTCCCGATGCGCGGAAATCTCCCACAAAATGAACCACAAAGACTAAAATCATGGTACGAAGAGCGCAAGGTTTATGAAAAAATGAAGAAAAACCGCCAAAATGCGGTTAAAAACTTCAATATCCACGACGGCCCTCCGTATGCAAACGGACACCTACACATCGGCCACGCGTTAAATAAAATTTTAAAAGATATCATTACAAAAACGCACTATTTTTACGGCGAAAACGTCCGCTACGTGCCAGGCTGGGACTGCCACGGCTTGCCTATCGAGCAGCAAGTCGAAGTTAAGCTTGGTGACAAGAAAAAAGAACTTAGTAAGGTCGAGATCAGGGAGTTTTGCAGACAGCACGCGAGAGAATTTATAGACATTCAAAGAAATGAATTTAAAAGCCTTGGCATCATCGGCGACTTTGAAAATCCATACATGACGATGAAATTTGAGTTTGAGGCTGACATCTACAAAGCGCTTTGCGATATCGCTAAAAAGGGGCTTTTAGTAGAGAGAAGCAAGCCAGTTTATTGGAGCTGGGCGGCTAGATCAGCGCTAGCTGAAGCTGAGGTCGAGTACGAGGAAAAAGAGGACTATTCTATTTATGTAGCCTTTGAGCTTGATAGCGACGCGCTAGAAAAGCTTGGCGAAAAAGAGGCAAGCGCTGTCATCTGGACGACTACGCCTTGGACACTTCCGGCAAATCAAGCTATAAGCCTAAATCCAGAGGAAATTTACGTCCTAACAGCTGAAAATTTGATCTTTGCAAAGCCTCTGCTTGAGAGTATCGTAGAGAGCGGTCTAAGCAAGGGCGAAGTCAAAAAAGAGTTTAAGGCAAGCCTACTTGAAAACACTCACGCACTAAATCCGCTAAATGGCAGAAAGTCTCAATTTTTACTAGGCGACCACGTCATGATGGATGGGGGTACTGGACTTGTTCATACAGCTCCAGGTCACGGCGAAGACGACTACTACGTATGTTTGAAGTATGGCTTTAGTGAAATTTTGATGCCAGTTGATGATGGTGGCTGCTACGATGAGAGCATAAAACATCACGGACTGTTTAGAAGTGACGTGGTAGATGAGTTTGTCGGTATGCACATCTTTAAAGCAAATGAGAAAATTTTAGAGCTACTTGGCAAAAATTTACTTAGCGTCTCTAAATTTAGACACTCTTATCCTTTCTGCTGGAGAACGCACAAGCCTGTTATCTATAGAGCTACAAAGCAGTGGTTTATAGCTATGGACGAGGCAAAACTAGGTGGCAAAACGCTTAGGCAAACAGCGCTAAAAGAGCTTGAAAAGGTTAAATTCTACCCAAGCGTTGGCATAAAAAGAATAGGCTCTATGATAGAAAATCGCCCAGACTGGTGTATCTCTCGTCAGCGTGACTGGGGCGTGCCGATCGCGTTTTTCAGGGACAAAGCGACAAAAGAAGTTATATTTGATAGTGAAATTTTAGACCACATCGCAGGCATCTTTAAAGAAAAAGGCGCTGATGCGTGGTGGGCGCTAAGTGTTGATGAGCTTTTACCAAAAGGCTCAAAATACAAAGCTGAAAATTTAGAAAAAGTGATGGATATCCTTGACGTATGGTTTGATAGTGGCTCGACGTGGCATGCGGTCTTGCAAAGCGACAACTACGACGCTGGCAAATACCCTGCAAGCATGTATTTAGAGGGCTCAGACCAGCACCGCGGCTGGTTTCAAAGCTCGCTTTTAGTAAGCACAGCTGTAAATTCTAACGCACCTTATGGGAGCATACTAACTCACGGCTTTACTGTCGATGCCAAGGGCGAGAAGATGAGTAAAAGTAAGGGCAACGTCATCGCTCCACAAGACGTAGCTAAGACCCACGGCGTGGAAATTTTACGCCTTTGGGTTGGTATGAGTGATTATTCAAGTGATCTAAAAATAAGCGAAGATATATTAAAACAAATCAGCGAGCAATACCGCAAAATCCGCAACACTATACGCTTTTTACTAGCAAACGTAAATGATCTTGAGAGCCTAAATACAGAGTTTAACATCCTTGATAAATGGATATTAGCGCGCGCTAAAAAGGTCTTTGACGATGCGAGCGCTTGCTTTAAAAACTACGACTTTTCAAAGGGCTTTAACATCCTTTTAAATTTCCTTTCAGCCGATCTTAGCGGCGTATATCTTGACGTTTGTAAAGATAGGCTTTACTGCGACGCAAAAGACGCCCCAAGAAGAAGATCAGCTCAAAGTGCGATGGCGATCATCACAAAGGCACTTTTACCACTCATCGCTCCAACGCTTACTTACACCGTTGATGAGGTGATGGACTATGCTCCAAATATCATCAAAGGCGAGGCAAAAGACGCGTTTGATCTAGTCTATGAGCCAATTAAATTTGACCTTAGCTTTGAAGATGAGCTGCTTTTTGCCAGCAGAGAGAAATTTAACGAGATCGTGGATGTTCTTAAGAAGGACAAAAAGATAAAATCAACCCTAGAGCTAAGCCTAGAGACCACAAACCACAACATCACAGGCTACGACGAGCGCGAAGTGGCTGATCTTTACATGGTAAGTTCAGTTAGAGCTTATGATGATAGCGAGCCATTAGCTGAGTTTGAGCTAGAGGGTGATAAATTTAAGATCATAGCAAGCAACCTTCACAAATGCCCAAGATGCTGGAAATTTAACGCTAGCAAAGAAGATGCGCTATGCCCAAGATGTGAAGAGGTCATAAGTGCTAAGTGAGCCAGTAAGCGCAACTATCATAGTCGCAACGATCGCTGCGGTGGTCGTTGTTAGCTTGTTTGGCATATTTTTGGTTAATAAATTTAAAGGATAAAAATAGTGGTAACTTTAAAAGAAGCTTTGAAATTTTCAGCTGAAGAGATAAAAAATTTAAGAGCCGAGCTTGAGGCAAAGATCATAAAAGAAAAAGAGCTTGGCGCTTATGTCGAGCAGCTAGCAAATTTAGAGATCGCAAAACTAGGCGAGGGCGTGCCTATCGCTATAAAAGACAACATCCAAGTAAAAGGCTGGAATGTAACAAGTGCCTCAAAAATTTTACAAGGCTACGTAGCACCTTATAACGCAACTGTCATCGAAAAGCTACTTGGTAAAAATTTAGCTCCATTTGGTCGTACAAATATGGACGAATTTGCGATGGGAAGCACGACTGAGAGCTCATTTTACGGCAAAACACTAAACCCACTAAATCACGCTCACGTTCCAGGTGGCAGTAGCGGCGGCTCAGCAGCAGCAGTCGCAGCTGGTCTTGCAGTCGCAGCACTTGGTAGCGATACTGGTGGCTCGATCCGCCAGCCAGCGGCATTTTGCGGATGTGTGGGCTTTAAGCCAACCTACGGCAGAGTGAGCAGATACGGCCTTGGCGCATACTCAAGCAGCCTTGATCAGATAGGACCTATCGCTCAAAACGTAGAAGACGCTGCCATTTTATATGACGCTATCGCTGGACACGACCCAAAAGATAGCACGAGCGCAGATGTGCCATTTGTGAGCATTAGCGACAAGATAGATGGCAACAAAAAACTAAAAATTTGCGTCATCAAAAACTACGTCGAAAACGCAAGCGAGCAGACAAAAGTCGCTTTAAATTTAGCTATTGAAAAGCTAAAATCACACGGCCACAGCGTAACTTATACAAATTTTGAAGACTCAAAATATGACGTTGCTGCCTACTACATCATCGCAACCGCAGAGGCAAGTGCAAATTTAAGCCGCTACGATGGCGTGAGATATGGCAGACGCGCAGATGCTAGAAATTTAAAAGAACTATATGTAAATTCGCGCTCAGAGGGCTTTGGCGAAGAGGTAAAAAGAAGAATTTTGCTTGGTACATTTGTGCTAAGTAGCGGATACTACGACGCTTACTACATCAAAGCTCAAAAAGCAAGAGCGCATATAAAAGCTCAATATGAGAAAATTTTAGAAGAAAATGACCTTATCTTCATGCCAGTTGCTCCAAGCACAGCTTATAAATTTGGAGCACACAGCGATCCGCTTCAAGCCTATCTAAGCGATATCTATACGATCAGCGTAAATTTAGCAGGCCTACCAGCTATCTCTGTGCCAGTTGGCAAAGATGATCAAAATTTGAACGTGAGCGCCCAGCTCATCGCAAAAGCGTGGGACGAACAGACCTTGATAAATGGTGCTAAGAGCCTAGAAAATTTAATAAAAGGATAAAAATATGAAGATAGTAAAGAGAGCTTTAACATTTGAGGATGTGCTTCTTGTGCCGCAATACTCTGAAATTTTGCCAAAGCAAGTTGATGTCAAAACCAGGATCAGCAAAAATGTCACGTTAAATATCCCGATCGTCTCTGCTGCGATGGATACGGTGACCGAGCATAGAACTGCTATCATGATGGCTAGGCTCGGCGGTATCGGCGTAATACACAAAAATATGGACGTCGAAAGCCAAGCAAAAGAGGTCAAGCGCGTTAAAAAAAGCGAAAGTGGCGTCATCATCGATCCTATCTTTATAAATCCAGAAGCAACCGTGGCTGAAGCTCTAAGCCTTATGTCAGATCTTCATATTTCAGGCGTTCCAGTTATCGACAAAGACCGCAAACTAATAGGAATTTTAACAAACCGCGATTTGAGATTTGAGACAAATATGAGTGTTTTGGTAAAAGACCGCATGACAAAAGCACCGCTTATAACCGCACCAAAGGGCTGCACGCTTGATGATGCGGAGAAAATTTTCTCTCAAAACAGAGTTGAGAAGCTTCCTATCGTCGATAAAGACGGCAGACTTGACGGTCTTATCACCATAAAAGATCTAAAAAAACGCAAAGAGTATCCAAACGCAAACAAAGACAGCTATGGCAGACTTCGCGTGGCTGCGGCTATTGGCGTGGGTCAGATAGACCGTGCCAAAGCGCTAGTTGATGCTGGTGTAGATGTCATCGTCATCGACTCAGCTCACGGCCACTCAAAGGGCATCATCGACACTTTAAAAGAGGTAAAAGCAAATTTTAAAGTCGATGTCGTAGCTGGCAATATCGCAAACCCAGCAGCCGTAAAAGACCTAGCAGAAGCAGGAGCTGACGGCATAAAAGTAGGCATCGGACCAGGGTCTATTTGTACTACAAGGATCGTTGCTGGCGTTGGCGTGCCTCAAATTTCAGCTATTGACGACTGCGCAAGCGAAGCAGCAAAATATGGCATCCCAGTTATCGCTGACGGCGGTCTAAAATACTCAGGCGACGTGGCAAAAGCCCTTGCTGCAGGTGCAGCTTGCGTTATGGCAGGTAGCTTGCTTGCAGGTTGCGAAGAGAGTCCAGGTGAGCTTATAACATTCCAAGGTCGCCAGTACAAAGTATATCGCGGTATGGGATCGATCGGCGCTATGACAAAGGGCAGCTCTGACCGCTACTTTCAAGAGGGCACCGCTCAAGACAAGCTTGTACCTGAAGGCATCGAAGGCCGTGTGCCATTTGCTGGCAGCATAAAAGATGTGATACATCAGCTAATAGGCGGCCTAAGAAGCGCTATGGGTTATGTTGGCGCAAAAGATATCCCAACTCTTCAAGAAAGAGCTGAATTTGTCGAGATAACAAGCGCTGGACTAAAAGAGAGTCACGTCCACGACGTAGTTATCACTCACGAGGCACCAAACTACAAAGTTAATTAGTGTTAGACCTGCAAACTAGAACTATTAAATTTAATGAGCCACTCTATCTTGAGAGTGGCCGTATGCTATCAAATTTCAAGCTTATTTACGAGACTTACGGCACGCTAAATGCTGATAAAAGCAACGTTATCGTGATCTGCCACGCCCTAACTGGCTCGCACCACGCTGCTGGCACATACGCAGGAGATGAGAAAGCTGGCTGGTGGGACGGGCTAATAGGCAGCAAAAAGGCGGTTGATACGGATAAATTTTACGTTATTTGCGTAAATATTTTAGGCTCGTGCTTTGGCTCGACCTCGCCGTTAAGCGTTGATCGAAGTAGCGGCAAAGAGTATAGGCTAAATTTCCCAGTCCTTGCTATAAGTGACGTGGTAAAGGCGCAGATGAGGCTATTTGGCGAGCTTGGCATCACAAGGGCAAGAGCTGTGATAGGTGGCAGTCTTGGCGGTATGCAGGCACTTTGCTACGCTATCGAGTTTCCAGAATTTGCGCAAGATATCATAATGCTTGCAAGCACCTATCAGACTAAGCCTTGGGCGATAGCGTTTAATAAAATCGCCATCGAAGCCATTTTAAACGATGAAAATTTCAAAAACGGCGAATACGACGTGGAATTTATAAGAAAAAATGGGCTAAAAGGCATGGCTTACGGCAGGATGGCAGGGCACATCAGCTTTTTAAGCCCTGATAGCATGGATAAGAAATTTGGACGCAATTACGTCGAAACTGACGGCCTTTACGACCTTTTTGGGCATTTTCAGGTAGATCGCTACATGGAGTATAACGGCTACAACTTCCCAAAGAGGTTTGACCCACTAAGCTACCTATATATCGTAAAGATGATGAATATCTTTGACTGCACAAGGCACTACGATAGCCTAAAAGACGCCCTTGCGCCGATCAAAGCAAATCTGCATCTAATCGCTTTCAAAGGTGATCTACTCTTTCCGCCAAGCTGCATGAGAGAAATTTATGACGCACTTTGCGAGATGGGGCGGGAGGCAAAGACAAATTTTGTAGAGATAGATAGCAACTACGGCCACGACGCCTTTTTGGTCGAGATAGAAAAATTTGATGGATATATAAAAAATATATTAAAAGGATAGAAAATGGAGCAAAAAGAGCAAAGCTTTGAAGAAAAATTAGCCCTAGCCGATAAAATTTTAAACGATCTAAATAAAGATGATGTGAGCTTAGAAAACAGCATAAAGCTGCACGAGCAGGGCAAAAAGCTCTTAAATGAGGCAAGAGAAATTTTAGAAAACGCAAAACTTAGCATAAAGCAGGTGGATGATGAGTAAAATTTGCGCCCTTCAGCTACCAACGCAGCCTTTAAGCGAGGCGAGGCTTGATTATTACCTTAAAATTTGCGCGGACGAAAACGCAAGGCTGGTTGTGCTTGGCGAATACGTGCTAAATAGCTTCTTTAAAGAGCTTGCTAGCATGCCAAAAAGCCTCATAAAAGAGCAGAGCGAGCGCAAAAAAGAGGCGCTATTTGCGATGGCAAAAAAGTATGATCTAAACATCATCGCACCTATCATAAATTTAAAAGGCAAGGAGATATTTAAGAGCCTAGCTAAATTTAGCCAAACGCAAGTAAAGCTATACGATCAGCAGATCCTCATGCCTTACGCGCACTGGAACGAGGCGAAGTTTTTTAGCAACGCAAGCGAGGAGCTAAATTTACCTATCTTTACATACGATAAATTTAAGGTTGGAGTTATGTTTGGCTTCGAGGCGCACTTTGATGTGTGTTGGGCATATATGAGTGCTAAAAAGGTCGATATCGTGCTTGTGCCAACGGCTTGCACTTTTTTCTCGCAGGCGCGCTGGGAGGAGCTTTTAAAGGTTAGAGCCTTTACAAACAACATTTATGTGCTCCGCGTAAATCGCGTGGGAAGCCATAAGAGTGAGGATGAGCAGTGGAGTTTTTATGGTGATTCGATGCTTATTAGCCCATTTGGCGAGGTGAAAAACAGGCTTGGCAAAAATGAAGAGATGATGATCGATGAGCTTAGCAAAAAGGAGCTTGGTGAGGCTAGAAGCACTTGGGGTTTTATGCAGATAGAGGCGAAATTTAAAAGATGAAGCGTTGCGTCTGGGCTGAAAAGAGCGAATTTAGTAGGAGCTATCAGGGCTGCGAGCGGGGCAGGGCGGTCAAAGATGATAAGAAATTCTTTGAAATGCTCATTTTAGAGGGATTTTAAGCAGGTCTTAGCTGGGACTATGTGCTACGAAAAAGAGCTGGACTTGCTCAAATTTTAGACGGCTTTGACGCAAAAAAGATCGCTAGCTACGACGAGGCAAAGCTTCAAAGTCTTTTAAGTGATGATAGAGCGATCAAAAACCGCCTTAAAATTTACTCTCTGCCAAAAAATGCCAAGACTTTTTAGAGCTTTGTGCTGAGTTTGGCTCGTTTTATAACTACATCTATAAATTTACAAATGGCAAGTGCGTCATAAATGACATAAAAAGCGCCAAGGACATGCCAGCAAGCAGTGAGCTCTCAGAGAGCATCTCAAAAGATATGAAAAAGCGTGGCTTTAAATTTGTAGGTGCTGTGATCATATACTCGTTTTTACAAGGCGTTGGCGTCATAGACGATCACGAAAATGAGTGCTTTTGTAAAGGTAAAATTTAATGAAACGAAGCGACGTTGAAAAATATATAAAAGAGAAATTTGATGTTTTGGGCGAGCAAATTTTCCCAAAAAATCCAAATTTTCGTGCCTTTCGTCACAAGAAAAATGAGAAGTGGTTTGCGCTACTTATGCAGCTAAATGCTAGCAAGCTAGGGCTTGAAAGTGATGAGATGATAGAAGTTTTAAACCTAAAATGTAGCCCAGATCTAGCGATGGTGCTAGTTGATGAGAGGCAAATTTTTAAAGCATATCACATGAATAAAAAGCACTGGATAAGTGTAAATTTAAACTCCAAAATCTCACAAAAAACTGTTTTTGACCTGATAGATGAAAGCTTTGAGCTAAGCAAATAAAAGCCATTTTTCAGCCTTAAATTTAGTAGTTTTTGTTAAAATCACGAAAAACTTAAGGATAAAATTTGCAAGAGCTAAACAATGAGATCAAAAAAGTCCATTTCATAGGCATCGGCGGCATCGGCATCTCAGCCATCGCTAGATTTTTACACGAAAAAGGCCACAAGATAAGCGGCAGCGACATCAAAGAGAGCAAGACGACGCTTGAGCTGCAAAGCGAGGGCATCGAGGTCATCACGCCGCACTGCAAAGAGGCGATAAAAGACCAAGACTTTGTGGTCTATTCAGCTGCGATAAAAGAGGACAACATCGAGCTAGTGGAGGCCAGAAACAAGGGCATCAAGTGCTTTTCTAGAAAAGAAATTTTGCCTTACGTGCTTGAAGATAAGTGCGTTTTTGCAGTAGCTGGCGCGCATGGCAAAAGTACGACTTCAGCGATGCTAGCAAGCCTGATAGAAGGCTCAGTCATCATCGGCGCCATCTCAAAGCAGTTTGGCTCAAATATGCGCTACGCCAAAAGCGACAACGTCGTATTTGAGGCCGACGAGAGCGACTCAAGCTTTCTAAACTCAAATCCATATCTAGCCATCGTCACCAACGCAGAGCCAGAGCACATGGAGCACTACGACTACGATCTAGCTAAATTTTACGCAGCCTACAAGGGCTTTTTAGAGCGCGCAAAGGTTAGAGTGATAAACGCTGAGGATGAGTTTTTAAGCACGCTTAAGCTTGATGCGATCAGGCTCTATCCAAGCAGTGATATCACCGAGCTTACGATGGTTGTAAGAGACTATCAGCCATATACGAGCTTTAATCTTAAAAATTTAGGCAAATTTGAAGCCTTTGGCATGGGTGAGCACATCGCCATAGACGCATCTTTGGCTATCCTTGCTGCTATGCACGAGACGCCGCTTAAAGATATAAGAGAAAATTTATTAAATTTTAAAGGGATCAAAAAGCGTTTTGACATACTTTGTGCAAACAAAAATTTTGTCCTTATTGACGACTACGCGCACCACCCAACCGAGATAAAAGCGACACTAAAATCAGTCTTTGAATACGCCAAAATTTTAGGTATAAAGAGCGTCACAGCGATATTTCAGCCACACCGCTACACAAGACTTAGCACAAATTTACCTGGCTTTAAAGAGTGCTTTAAGGGTGTTGATGAGCTTGTCATCTTGCCAGTTTATGCAGCTGGAGAAAATCCGATCGAAGTTGATATGAAGAGTGAATTTAGCGAGTATAACCCGATCTTTACAGACAAGGTCGAGAGGGTTGAAGAGGGGATAGAATTTACAGATGAATTTGGCGTGAAAAACCGCCTAAGTGACGGCATAGTAGTTGGCTTTGGAGCGGGCGATATCAGCGTGCAGCTAAGAGGCGGATATTAATGGATCTAAGTAGTTTCAAGCCTCAAGATGAAAATGAAATTTTAAAAGAGATAAAAGAAAAAGAGCTTAGCGAAGAAGAAATTTCAAGCCTTATAAATTTAGGTAAAAAAGATATCTTGATCGCGCTTGCAAGGTCACAAAAGCTAAATAGCGTCCAGATAAAAGAGATGCTGCCAAATGCCCCCTATCTAGCCGTTTGTTTGCTGGTTGAAAAGCAAGATATCAGCGAGGTTAGGGCTGAAATTTTAGAAAAGATCAAGCCTCATGCTGAGCTTTACAAAGAGCTAATCGCAAAGTATAAAGGCGTAAAATGGTAAGAAATTTGATAATAATCGCCGGCGTGATGCTACTTTTTGGAGCGATCTGGGCGATAAAAGATGAAAAGATCAGCAAAGGCGTTAAGGCGCTTGTTAGCGCGGTGCTTGTTGTGATCCTTGTTTGCGTCTATTTTTACGAGCAAAATTTATCAAAAAATGAGGACGCCATCTCAAAGCTAGTTAGCGATTTTAAACAAGGCAAAACACTAAAATGTGGCGAATACAACGTGAGCGCTGAGAAATTTAACTACGAATTTGGCACGGCGTCATTTTTGCCAAAACGAGAATTTAGTGATCTCTCAGGCGTGATAGTGCCTATAAAAAGTTGCGAGCAATGACTGAAGAGATATTTTTAAAGCTCGATCTGGGCGAGTATCTGGATAAATTTAACTCCTTTTTAGCAAGGCAAAAACCGCTATTTTTACAAGGCGACAGCAAAATCCACTTTGAAAACATTAGCGAGCTTTCAAAGTATGATTTTAAGGCACCTGACGAGATAAAAGAGCTTGATGACGCGCTTATGAGACTTAGCAAGCAAGCAGTGCTTCACATCAGCGAAATTTACGAGTTTGCAAAGATCATTAAGTATTTTTCATATCTAAAAAAGCAAAAATTTGAAGGCAGGCTTGGCGAGTGGATCGCTAAAGTTGAAATCCCTGAAGCGATGAGCCAGATGGCAAACAGCTTTGATGAAAACGGCGAGTTTAGCGACAGCGTGGATGAGCGATTTTACGCGATAAAGCAGGCATTTAGCGAGAAAAAGCGCCAGATAGACGCCGAGCTTAAAAAGCTCATCTACTCAAAGCACATCACGCCCTATCTAGTTGATACCCAGACGCACTACATCAACTCGCAAGAGGCACTTTTGGTGCGTGGCGGCTTTAATCACGCCCTAAAAGGCACCGTGATCGCTAGAAGCTCGGGCGGCTACTTCTACGTCGCACCTGCAAGCACCGAGCGCCTAAAAAAGGAGCAAAGTGAGCTGCTTGATAGAAAAGAGGAGATCATTTTTGAGCACTGCAAGAAATTTAGCTTGCAGATGAGTAAGAGCCTACTTTTTTTGAAATTTATAAATAACGCTTTTGATCAGTTTGACGCCTATCAAGCGCGCGTAAATTTGGCAAGGTCACGTGACTATGAGTTTGTTTTGCCAAACAGCTCGCACGTTATAAAGCTTGAGAAATTTGCCCACCCAGCGCTTAAAAATCCAAAGAGTGTGAGCGTGGATTTTAGCAAAAAAGTGCTTTTAATAACTGGCGTAAATGCTGGCGGTAAGTCGATGCTTTTAAAATCGATCATCTCAGCCACGCTGCTTGCAAAGTATCTGCTGCCTATGCGTATCGACGCAAACCGCTCAAGCATCGGCTCTTTTAAAGAATTTGACGCGATCATAGAAGATCCGCAAAGTGTGAAAAACGACATCTCGACCTTTGCTGGCAGGATGGTGCATTTTGCAAGGCTTTTTACTAAAAAATCGATCATCATCGGTATCGACGAGATCGAGCTTGGCACCGATTTTGAGGAGGCTGCAAGCTTGTATGGCGTCATGATAGAGCGCCTCATCACTCAAGATATCAAAATGATCATCACGACCCACCACAAGCGCCTTGCGATGTTGCTAGCTAAAAATCCAGAGGTTGAGCTGGTGGCGGCACTTTACGATGAGGCGGCTCAAAGGCCTAAATTTGAGTTTTTAAAGGGCACGATCGGCAAGTCTTACGCCTTTGAAACGGCGGCAAGATACGGCATATCTCAAAATTTAGTGGCGCAGGCAAAGAAAATTTACGGCGAGGATAAAGAGAATTTAAACGAGATCATCACAAAGACGCTAAATTTACAAACCAAGCTTGATGAGGGGATAAAAGAGGTCACGGCAAAAGAGGAGCGGCTAGAGCGCTTGCTTGAGGAGCAAAAGGAGCTAAAAGAGAGAAATGAGATCAAGCTAAATGCGACTATTTCGCGCCTTGAAAAAGAGTATTTTGACGCGATAAATGCGGCAAAAGCTGTTATAAATTTCAAAGACATTAAAGACAAGCAAAGGGCGCTAAATGTGGCAAATGAGAAAAAAGCTGCCATCGTTAAGCCTAAAAAAACTGAGCGAGAGAGCCTAAAAGTAGGCGATAGAGTGAAATATGAAAATATAAAAGGCACGGTTTTAAGCATCTCTAAAAATGACGCGATGATCGAGTCAAATGGCATAAATTTGCGCGTGCCACTCGAGCTTTTAAGAAAAAATGGCAACGAAGTAGTCTTGCCTAAAAAAGGCGGCGTTAGCCTAAATGTTGATAAGCCAAAAACTGCCTCACTCTCGCTTGATCTGCACGGCATGAGAGCTGACGAGGCGATAGCAAAGCTTGATAAATTTATCTCAGATAGTCTTGTTATGGGATTTGATGAGGTTAGCGTATTTCACGGCATCGGCACTGGCAAGCTCGCTTTTGCTGTTAAAAATTTCTTAAAAGAACATCCAAGCGTGAAAGAATTTCATGATGCACCGGCAAATCAAGGCGGATATGGTGCAAAGATCGTTAAGCTTTGAGCTAAATTTTTAATTAAAAAATGAAAGAAAATTTTTATTTAGCTTGGATATAATCCAGTAGAAAAATTTAAATTTAAGAAAGGAAGTTTAAACTTTATGCCAGGCGACGAATCGCAAAAAAAGCACTTTAGTATGGTTAAAACCGTCACTTTGGTCGTGGTTTTGCTTCTTGCTTTCTTTGTAACTGAAAATTTAACGATCTACTCGTATAAATACAATAATGCGCTCTCTACAAACAACTTTGACCTTAAAAAAAAGACCGAGTATCTAACATCTCAATATGTAAATTACCTTAAAAATATAAGTAAATTTAGTGTCTTAGATTTTCAAAATTACATAAGCAATGCCGCCTTTGGTGATGTCTTTTTACTAAAAGAAAATGGCAAAAATGGCTTTAAGATAGAGGCATCGTCAGACAAAAGCCTCGTAAATAAAGACTACGAAGACAAGAGCTGTGGCGACATCTACTCGCATGATTTTCAAAAGGATTATTTTTGGGCTGAAATTTTGCCAGAAAACAGCGCCAAAGTATGTATGTTTGTTGCCGTGAACGACTATATTTTAGGCTTTAAAGCGCATATCGATCAAAGGATAACTGGCACTAGCGATGAATTTTATTTTCAGTGGCTGATGAAAAATATGGCTCTTACTTTGATCTTAAGCTCGATCGGTCTATTTTTAGGACTTGCGGTCTGTCTTTGGTTTGTATTTAAGTATCTAAACATCAAATTTGACTATCTAAAAGTAAAAGAAGAGAGCACTATTAAGATCGCTGAACTAAAAGAGAGGCTATACATCGATCCGATGACTGGACTTTTTAACAAGGCTGCGCTTTTAAAAGATGTGAGCGAGTATAAATATCCAAAAGTGATACTTATGGATATCGATGATTTTGGCAAGATGAACGACTACTACGGCAAATACGTGTGTGACCAGATACTAAAACAGATGGCAAATCTCATCAAAGAATTTGCAAAAAATGAGAATATGAAGGCTTATTGTATCGAGGCGGACAGGTTTGCTTTGGTTGAAGATAACAACGACTTTATCGACAGATACGAAGAGCTTGCTGAAAATTTACTAGATATCTTTAAAGGCAGGATGCTTAGCATAAAAGATGAAAATGGCGTAGAGGTCGATGATATAGAAATTCACAACACCATAGGCTTTGCGCTTGATAGCGACCAGACCTTAAGAAAGGCAACCATCGCGCTAAAATCAGCCAAAACGCTTGATAAAGACTATGTTTGCTACTTTAAAGGACTAAGTCAAAAAGATGAATACGCAAATCAGATCGAGCGCTCAAAGCTGATCCAAAACGCTACGATAAATGATAATATTGTGCCGTATTTTCAGCCGATATTTGACGAGAAAAAGATCCCTATAAAATATGAATGTTTGATAAGAATTTTAGACCGCGACGACGTTATCTCGCCAAGTGTATTTTTAGATATCTCAAAGCGTATCAAGCGTTATGCAGACCTTGAAAAACAGCTCATCAAAAAGTGCTTTGAGCACCTCACTGAAGATCCAAATTTGGTTCTTTCTATAAATTTAAGCAGCCGAGATATGATAGATGGTGACGTCTCTGCGCTGGTTTTAAATTTACTAAACAAGCACAATGTCGCTGGCAGGATAGTCTTTGAGATAGTCGAAGACGAGGAGCTAAAGAGTGCTGAGCGCGTCTCAGTCTTTGTTGAGCGTGCAAAGAGCATGGGCGCTATGATCGCAATAGACGACTTTGGCTCTGGCTACTCAAATTTCTCTTATATCATAAAGATCAAGCCAGACTACGTGAAGATCGATGGCTCTATCATCAAAGATATCGATATCAATAAAGACTCATACGCCATCGCAAGCGCGATCGTGGCATTTGCAAAGGATCTTGGCATAAAAACGATCGCAGAGTATGTTCATTCTAAAGAAATCTTTAACGTCTGTAAGGAGATAGGCATCGACGAATTTCAGGGATTTTACTTGGGAATTCCTTCTAAAAAGGCGTTTTAGTGGTAGTTAGCTTTTTAAAAGAGCTTTTAAGCTTTCGTTCTATCACGCCAGATGATGCAGGTAGCTTAGAGTTTATCGCTAAATTTTTGCCTGATTTTGAAGCTAAATTTATAGAAAAAAATGGCACAAAAAATCTCATACTTTCTAAAATTTATGGAGACGGCGAGCATCTAGCCTTTGCAGGGCATGTCGATGTCGTGCCACCAGGCGATGGCTGGGAGAGCGAGCCATTTACACCACTAGAAAAAGATGGCTACATCTACGCAAGGGGCGCGCAGGATATGAAAAGCGGCGTGGCTGCCTTTGTTTGTGCGTGCAAAGAGACTAAATTTGATGGCAAACTAAGCCTTATCTTAACAAGTGACGAAGAGGGCGATGGCACTTATGGCACGCCTTTGGCACTTGAATATCTGCGTGAGATAGGGGATATGCCCAAATTTTGCGTCGTGGCTGAGCCAACTTGTGATAAGAAATTTGGCGATAGCATAAAGGTCGGCAGACGTGGCTCGATAAATGGCAAGATCGTGATAAAGGGCATTCAAGGACACGTAGCATACCCTGAAAAGTGCCTAAATCCAGTAAATTTAATAGCTCCACTTTTAAGTAAGATAGCTGACCATGATATGGACGGGGGGAGCGAGTTTTTTAGCCCAAGCAAGATCGTGGTGACGGACATTCGCGGTGGTATGCAGGTTTGCAATGTCACGCCAAGTGAGCTTAGCATAATGTTTAACGTTAGAAACTCAAATTTAACTGACGCAAATGACGTTGAGAGCTATCTTAGAAGCGTTTTAGATGGGCTTAGTTACGAGCTTAGTGTAAAACAAAGCTCGAAGAGATTTTTAACCAACAAAGATAGCAAGATCGTAAGAAATTTAATAGCATCTGTCACAAAGATCACCGGCGTTACGCCACTTTTAAATACAAAGGGCGGCACGAGCGATGCAAGGCATTTTGCTGAATTTGGCGTAGATGCGATAGAATTTGGCGTCATAAATGACCGCATACACGCCAAAAACGAACGTGTCAGCATCAGCGAAGTAAATAAACTTTATGAAGTTTTTAAAGATCTCATAGAAAATTTCCGCTAATCTCTTTTTTCATTAAATAGTTAAATTTAGTTGCCACTTCTAGCGTTTTTTAGAATAAATTTTCAAAAAACGGCTACGTTTTGCCTGAAAATGAAACCACTGCAAAGGCGATAGGGCTTTTGCCAACTATCATTGCTATTTTATTTTTGATAGCACTTATCTTTGACCTAAAACTTGGCAAAATGGTGCATTTATGCAAAGAAGTAAATTTTGCTCAGTGGGAGCTATCAGCAAAATTTTTGAGCGTGACTTTTCGATGTTTTATGGTGTCATCTCTATCGTCCTTTTTGCAAGCATCACAAATTTTGCCCCGTATGCCGTAGTGATCGGCTTTATCTACGCTATTTACGTTGGATTTTTCACCAAAAAAGCTTAAATAAATTTGGCTGCCTTTGCAGTCAAATTTACTCACTCTTGATTTTTATCACCTCATCAAAAAGGTCAAAAAGCTCACTTTGGTGTGTGATCATCATCACGCTAAGCTCTTTAAAATCACTTCTTAAATTTGTCAAAATTTTAGTCGCTGAAGCAATGTCAAGCGCTGATGTTGCTTCGTCTAAAAATAAAAATTTTGGCTTTAAAAGATAAACTCTAGCAAAATTTAGTCTCTCTTTTTCACCACCACTCATTATCTTTGCGTAGTCTAACACTTCGTTTAAATTTTTAAATTTGCCTAAACCAACTCTGTCTAAAATTTTGTAAATTTCACTATCAGCTAAAGCGTTTTCATTTGGGTACGAGATAAGCTCTTTGAGGTTTGATTTTGTCAAATAACTTTTTTGAGGCACAAACATCACACCATCTTTTGGCATCTTTACCTCGCCATCGCCGTATTGCCAAAGATTTGCTAAGTATCTAAAAGCCGTACTTTTTCCAGTTCCGCTCTTTGCATTTAGTACTAGCCATCTTCCAGGGCTTAAACTAAAGCTTAAATTTTTAAATAAAACTTCATCATTTGGAGTTTTTATCGTTAAATTTTTACAAGTTATGGCATCGTCGTTTTTGTCAAAAACATTGCTTTCTTTTGTGTTGTTAAGTGCATTCACAAAAGTATATATACGCTCTACGCTAGCAGCAAATTCCATGATCTGTTTGTAGTAGTCCATAAACCATGCAAGACCGTCTTGAACTTTATAAAATGCCGTTCTTGCCTGCATCATATCGCCAAAGCTCATAGCTTTAGCTAGATAAAGCGGCAAGGAGGCAAAGATTGGTATTAGATTTGTCACCTTTAGGTAGCTGGCACTAAAGCACTCTAGTCTAAATTCGGTGTTGATGATATCTTTGTAGTTTTTTACAATTTTTAAAAAGCTCTCCCTAAATCTTCCTTTTTCTCTCTTTGCTCCGCCCAAAAAGGCAGCTGCTTCGGCATTTTCCCTAAGGATTAGTAGGTTTGCTCTATAGTTTGCTTCAAGGTGCTGTTTGTCAAAATTTAACGGTTTTAGTTTTTTGCCGATGAGATGAGTGATGAGCGAGCAAATGAGCGTGTAGATGATGGCGATATAGACTAAAAAGCCACTTATCTCTAAATGCATTTCACCAAAATCAACCATTAAAATTTTAGAAGCTTGCCAAAGTATAAAGACAAAAGCTATTAAATTTGCGATGTTATAGACGAAGGACTTGACCAAATTTACGCTACTTTGAACAAATAATAGACTGTCTTCAGCGATCCTTTGATCAGGGTTGTCAAAATTTGCATCTACAAGAGTAGCCTTGTAAAAGTTAGAATTTTTAAGCCAAAGATCTTCTAGCTTTGAGCTTAGGCTTTCTCGCCACGAAATGATGAGAAATTTCTTTAAGTAGCTGCCACAAACTATGAAAACTACGATAAATAGCGTGTAGAGTAAAAATTCTCCCATAAGTGGCAAGATCAGGCTCTTGTTAAATGCGCTTAGTGCGTCATAAAAGCGTTTTTCCCACTCATTCATCAAGACTGCTATCTTTGTCACGCCAAGGCTTGCAAATATCATCAAAGAAAGGATTATCCATGCTTTTAAAGCTTTTTTATCTAACCAAAACCAAGCTGAAATTTCAAAAAACTGCCTTAAAATTCTCAAATTTTTCCTTTAAATTTTAAGACCCCAAAGCCAAAAAGCCTTGGGACTAAATTTAGTATTTGTAGTTAAAATTTAGCATAAAGCTTCTAGGCTCGCCGTAGAAATTATTCATACCAGCGGTTCTATTGTGTGTATTGTAAAAATACTTCTTATCGGTTATGTTTTTAACGATCAGACCTACACTAAAGTTGTCGTTTATCAAGTAGTTGATATTTGCATCCCAAAGTGCGTATCCTTTTTGTTCTGGTACGTAGTAGCTTATGGCTGAGCCTGAACTCATATTATCTTTCATATAGATACCACTTGTTTTGCTTTGGTATCTAACTCCCGTGCCGATGCTTAGTTTTTGAGTGCCAACAAGCGGTATTTCATAGCTTGTATAGAGCTTAAACATATGTCTTGGGATATATTTTTTAGCGTCAGCTCCTTTGCTGTAATCGACATTTGATGATGTTTTTCTTTCACTTTTTAGATATTCGCTTTTATTAAATGTATATCCAGCCATCACGCTCCACCTCTCAGTTATCGAGCCTGAAATTTCAGCGTCTATACCTCTGCTTCGTACCTTTCCCTCTGCGATAGAGTAGTTTGAATTATTTGGATCTGTTATGGCTCTATTTTCTTGGATTATTTGAAAGAGTGCTACGGCTGTATTTAGCGCACCTCCTAAAAACTCAGACTTCACGCCTGTTTCTATGTTGTATCCTACGACTGGCTCAAGGACATTTTTGTTTGCATCAGTTGCACTTTGGGGCTTAAAAATTTCAGCGTAGCTTACGTACCAGCTATGATCTTTTAAAAAATCCCACGTTAAGCCTGCATAAGGTGAAAATTTGGACTTTGTGATATAGGTGTTTTCAGATCTTACACCAGTTTTGTGATTTTCATTAAAGCTGTCATATTTTACCCTAGCAAATCTTCCGCCAAGGATCAAATGCCAATCATCATTAAAGTTATATCTAGTGCCAGCTGTTAGAGCTTGCTGGTAAATTGTATTTGTAAAAGTTTTATTTAAAGTTGAATTTGCCCCACCCCAGTTTGGCTCGGCTATGGCTGAAGAGCTCCAGTTATATATGCCAAGCCCAAGCGATGCTAAAGACATACTTAGCATTCTGATATCATGCTCTACAAATTTCTCCTTACTAAGTGAGCCATTTACGAAGATATCATGCTTTTGTCCAAAAAGCTCATACTTTCCATCTACTCCAAGCTTTAGATTGACCTCTTTTGAGCCATTTTCGTATTTTTGTAAGCGTATATCATGAGAAGGTGCTACTGGGTCATATGGATTTGTTCCGCCCATTGAGCCAAATTTTATTATGCCATCGCTTTTTGTATAGTTTAGCTTTGCGTAAGCTTTGTAGTCATCATTAAACTGATGAGAAATTTCTGTAAAGGCATTATATTTTTCATAGATGCTATTGTTCCAGTTTGCTCCAAAATAGCTCTTTCTATCCAAATTCAAATTATTGCCATCTTTATCAAGCGCTGGTACGCCGTATATATCATACACTTCGCTTGTCTTTTGCCATATAAGCCCAGCAGTAAGCAGTGTTTTATCAGTTAAATCAAACTCAAATATCCCGCCCAGTGCTCCACGCCAGCCGTTACGGTAGTGCTTGTATGTGCCATTTTTACTTAAAACTCCAATCAATCTTCCTCGCACTGAGCCAGATTCGTTTAGCGCATTGCTAACATCAAACGTACCTCGGTAATTATCCCAGCTGCCTAAATTTAGGCTTGTATTAAAAGCAAATTCGCTAGTTGGGCGTTTGCGAACTAAATTTACAGTGCCGCCTGGCTCGCCGTTACTTTGTGTAAGACCTGCTGCACCTCTTAAAACTTCGACTCTATCGTAAAACTCAAGATCTGTAAATTCTTTAGAATAGCCAAGTGGTCCTTGAACTGATGAAGAGACTGATGATGCGATGCCATCTTCTTGTATGTTATCTACGTCAAAACCACGTGAATTTATCCTAATGCGTCCTGTATCGTTTCTAACAGCAATTCCTGGGGCGTATTGCAAAGCCGAATTTACATCTTTTAAATTTAGATCTTTTATGAGCTGATTTGAGATGACAGAGACTGATTGTGGTGTCTCTTTTATGCTTAGACCTAGTCCGGTTGCGGTGTTCATCCTATCGGCTGTATATGAGCCAGTGCCTTCAGTCTTTGAAAGATCGCCTACTACTTGCACCTCTGAAAGGTTGGTGTCATTTGCTAAATTTTGGTCATTTGAATTAGTACTATTTTTAATGACAGTTGCATTATTTGTCTTGTTTAGATCGGTGCTATTTGCTGCGCAGAACGTATTTATACCAAAAGTTAGCGCAAGTGCAATGGATAACTTATATCTCATAATATACTCCTATTTTAATAATCATTATTATTTTATGAAATTATATAAATATGAGATTAAAGAATAATAAATTTTTAACAAAAAATTTACCGAAATTTTACAAAGCGAGATCTAAAATAATTTTTGTTTGAAGATGAGGTAGAAAATTTAGCCACCAAAGTGGCTAAATTTGAAGTTATCTTAGGATTTGAATTTTTGCTTTTGCGCGGAGTTTTTCGAAGTAATCACTCATTAATTTCTCTTGCTCGCCTTGGTAAAGCTCGTTTATAACGTTATCTTTTATATCAGCAAAGCTTGGTGTATATGAGCCGATCTTCTCTTTTACCAAAAACATATCAAAGCTGTCAGGTCCTTGCAAAGGCTGTGTGTAGTCGCCGTTATTTGTGCTTGAGATGATCGCAGCAAGCCTTGGATCTATGCTTTGGTAGTCCAAACTGACCTCTTGTGTTTGCACGCCATCTAGCAGTTTCGGACTTGTCTTTTGAGCTTCAAGCAGATCTGGGTCTTTTGCTCTATAAACTACGACTCTAGCGGTGCTAAAGACCTTAAATTTATCAGGATTAGCGTCAAAATACGCCTTTGCTTTTTGCTCATTTATATTTTTGCCAGCCTCAGCAGCTATGCTTTTGTAAAGCTTTTCTTGAAGCATCTTGTGCTCTAGGTTGTTTTTAAAGTCCAAAAAGTCCATGCCTTGAGCTTGGATAGAGCTTCTAAACTGCGAATTTGTCATGCCATTTTGCTTTGCGATCGCTTCGATCCTGTCGTTTAGCTCAAAAGGTGTCACGCTTAAATTTAAGTTTTTTATCTGTGCATCTTCAAGTCTATCTCTGATAAGCAAATTTAAAGCGTCCTGCTCTGTTGTTTTTAGCTGTTCTTTCAAGCTATAAACCTCGTAAAGCGTGATAGGCTCGTTCTCCACGATAGCTGCGATGCCATTTATCATCTGAGCTGAATATAAATTTAAGGCACTTAACACGCCAGCAGCCAAAAAGAGCAATTTTTTCATAATGAAACCTTTATTTAAGTATTTAATAAATATAATTTTGGGCAATTATAACATAAAAATAAGGCACAAAATGATAGTTACTAGATTTGCTCCGTCGCCTACTGGATACCTACACATAGGCGGACTTAGGACAGCTCTTTATAATTATTTATACGCAAGAGCTAATAATGGAAAATTTCTACTTCGCATCGAAGATACTGACTTAAAACGAAACTCAGAAGAAGCCACACAAGCCATAAAAGAGGCATTTGCTTGGTGTAAGCTAGATCACGACGGCGAAGTGACCTATCAGTCAAAGAGGTTTGATCTTTACAAAGAGTATGTTAAAAAGCTACTTGATGAGGGCAAAGCCTACAAATGCTACATGAGCAAAGAGGAGCTTGAGGAGCTTAGAGCCAGCCAAGAGGCTAGAAAAGAGCGCCCAAAATATGATAATAGATATAGAGATTTTAAAGGCACGCCTCCAGCTGGCATCGAGCCAGTTATCCGTATAAAAGCCCCACTTAGCGGCGAGATCGTCATACATGACGGCATAAAGGGCGAGGTTAAATTTAAGGTTGAAGATATCTTAGACGACTTCATCATCGCTAGAAGCGACGGCACGCCAACATACAACTTCACGGTCGTGATAGATGACGCGCTAATGGGCGTAACAGACGTTATTCGTGGCGACGATCACCTCTCAAATACCCCAAAACAGATCGTTCTTTACGAGGCGCTTGGCTTTAAAACGCCTAAATTTTACCACGTCGCGATGATAAATGGCGAGGACGGCAAAAAGCTTAGCAAAAGGCACGGCGCAACTGACGTTATGGAGTATAAAAAGATGGGCTACTTGCCTGAAGCGCTCTTAAATTTTCTCGTTCGTCTTGGCTGGAGTCACGGCGATGATGAGATTTTTACTATCGAAGATATGCTTAAATACTTTAATCCAAACGATATCAACAAAAGCTCAAGCACCTACAACGCCCAAAAGCTTGATTGGCTAAATTCTCACTACATCAAGACCTTGCCTTACGAGAGATTAGCGCACGATATGCTCGAGTTTGGCGTGGATTTTAAGGCTTTGGTAAAGGGCGAGCTACTACTAAATTCACTCCGTGAGAGGTCAAAAACCTTAATCGAAATGGCAAATAGCGCAAATGCGATAATCAACGCTCCAAAAAGCTATGACGAGAAAGCTTGGGCTAAATTTATAAATGAAGATAGCAAAGAAATTTTGGCGAAATTTGCTCAAATTTTAGACCGCGACCTTGACGCAAAGGGCTACGAGGAGCTAACTAATCAATTTTTAGAGCAAAATGGCTTAAAACTAAAAGACCTAGCTCAGGCTCTAAGGATAGCGCTAACTGGCTCAAGCGTGAGCCCAAGTATCTTTGAAGTGCTTGAAGTAGTAGGTAGCAACGAGATCAAAAACAGAATACAAAATTTATTAAAGGAAGAGAAATGACACATGTAACTAAAGAAGAGGCACTAAACTACCACATAGGCGGTAAGATCGAGATCAAGGTAAAGACACCTTGCGAGACTTCAAGAGACCTTTCAATGGCCTATACACCAGGCGTTGCTGAGCCTTGTAAAGAGATAGAGGCTGACACTGAACTAGCTTATAAATATACAAATAAGGCAAATTTAGTAGCTGTCATCACTGATGGCACGGCTGTTCTTGGACTTGGTGACATCGGCGCTATCGCTGGTAAGCCAGTTATGGAGGGCAAGGCGGTGCTATTTAAGAAATTTGCAAACGTTGATGCCTTTGACATCGAGCTAGACGAGCATGATCCTGATAAGATCGTTGAAATTTGCAAGGCTCTTACTCCGACATTTGGCGGTATAAATTTAGAAGATATCCGCGCTCCAAAGTGCTTTGAGATCGAAAGAAAGCTTCAAGAAGCAGTTGATATCCCTGTAATGCACGACGATCAGCACGGCACAGCGATGATAACAAGCGCTGGCATTATAAATGCGATGGAAATTTCTGGTAAAGATATATCTAAGATAAAGATCGTAGTTAGCGGCGCTGGTGCAGCTGGCATCGCGTGCGCAAAGATGTATAAAGCACTTGGCGCAAAACACATCGTGATGATAGACAGCAAAGGCGTCATCCACTCAAAAAGAACAGACCTAACTCCAGAAAAGGTTGAATTTGCGCTTGAGACCGAGGATAGGACTTTAGCTGATGCGATGAAAGGCGCTGATATGTTTTTAGGTCTTTCTAAGCCTGGCGTTGTGACAAAAGAGATGGTTGCGTCGATGAACAAAGAGCCTATCATCTTTGCTTTGGCAAACCCAGTGCCTGAAATCTTCCCAGAGGACGTTGTAGCTGTAAGAGATGACGTTATGATGGGCACAGGCAGAAGCGACTATCCTAACCAAGTAAATAACGTTTTGGGCTTTCCTTTTATCTTTAGAGGAGCGCTTGATGTTAGGGCTAAAAAGATCACTGAAAATATGAAAATGGCTGCAGCTAAAGCGCTTGCGCAGCTTGCAAAAGAGCCAGTGCCAGCTGAAGTTTTAAAGGCAAGTGGCGTTAGCGAGCTAAAATTTGGCAAAGAGTACATCATCCCAAAACCATTTGACAAGCGCGTGCTAACAGCGGTCGCTCCAGCGGTTGCAAAAGCTGCAGTTGATGACGGCGTAGCAAGAGTAAAAGATTTTGACGTTGAGGCTTACAGAGCCAAACTTGCAAAAGGTTTTTAATCAAATTTAGCCCAAATTTGGGCTAAATTCTTCTCTTGGCATTTTGTAAAAGACAAACCTTGTAAAAACAGTAAATTTAAGGACAAAAAATGCAAAACGTGAAGCTCATCTCACACCCATTGATCGAGCATAAATTAACCATTTTACGTGATAAAAACACCCAGCCTTTTCAGTTTCGCATGCTAGTTGATGAGATCAGCTACCTTATGATCTTTGAGGCGACTAGAAATTTAAAGGTAAAAGATGTCAAAGTCCAAACACCAGTTGCGGTGGCAGACGCAAAAAGGCTCACTACAAAGGTGATGATCTGCCCTATTTTAAGAGCAGCTCTTGGTATGCTTGATAGCGTATTTACCATCATTCCAGATGCGAGCGTGGGATTTTTGGGCTTTCAGCGTAATGAAGAGACAGCGCAGGCTGAGTTTTTCTACGCAAAGCTTCCAAAGGACGCAAAAGAGCGCATGGCTATCATCATCGACCCTATGTTTGCAACAGGTGGCACGGCGATAGACGCGGTCAAATTCTTGCGTGAAAAGGGCGTTAAAGAGATCAAATTTATCTCCATCATCGCTGCACCTGAGGGGCTAAAAAGATTTAGTGAAATTTACCCAGACGTTGAGGTCTATACAGCCTCGATAGATGAGAAACTAGATGAGAAAAACTATATAGTTCCAGGTCTTGGTGACGCTGGCGATAGAGTTTTTAACACGCTTTAAGGGCTAAATTTGAACAAAAGACTTTTGCCAGCCTTAGTTGCTTTTGTGCTGGCTATCATAGTTGGCACTTTCTTTTTTTCAAAAGAGGGCGGCGAGGCGAATAAAAACGCTCAAATTTTACTTGAGCAGCTTAATAAAGAGGGGCAAAAGAGCCTAAAACTAGAGGCTGAGGGCTCATATACCTCAAAAGACGAGGTCGCACTTTATATCTATAAATTTAACAAGCTGCCAAAGAATTTCATAACCAAAAAAGATGCGATGGCTCTGGGCTGGGACGCAAAAAGCGGAAATTTATGGCAGATAAGCGGTGGTAAAAGCATAGGTGGGGATAGATTTTCAAATAGAGAAAAGAGGCTGCCTGAGGCTGACGGCAGGAAGTGGTTTGAGTGCGACGTGAACTATAAAGGCGGCAGACGCGGCGCTGAGCGGATAGTGTACTCAAACGACGGCCTCATATACTACACGCCAGATCACTACGAGCATTTTTACCTGCTTTATGAGAAGAGGATGCAATGAAAAATGTGAGCTTAGACGCCAAAAAGATGGTCGAAAAAGAGAATATGCACGACTATCTGGCGAAGAAATTTGACCTACCAGAGCACTACGGCAGAAATTTAGACGCGCTTTTTGACTGCCTTTGTGAGATAAACGAGCCAACTCTTATAAAGCTAAAAAATGAAAATGCTTTGGATAAGAGTACAAAAGAGAGCTTGGTAGCGCTATTTTTGGACGTTTGCGCAGAAAATGAACTGGTTAAATTTGAGCTAGTAAAAGATAAAAGATGATATTTGGAAAGATTGATTATCTAAATTTACTCCCATTTCACGTATTTTTAAAGGCAGCTCCGCTCAAAACTCAGATCAAAAAGGCGATCGAGTTTAAAAAGGGCGTGCCGAGTAAGCTAAATAGAGCCCTAAACGCCAGAAAGATCGACGCTGCGGTCATTTCAAGCATAGCTGGCAAAAAGGCAAATTTAAAGAAACTAAATTTTGGCATAGTCGCCAAAAAAGATGTAAAAAGCGTGCTTGTTCGAAAAAACTCCGCTATGAAATTTGACCCAGCTTCAGCTAGCTCAAACGCCCTAGCAAATATACTTCATTTAAAAGGCGAGGTGATCATAGGCGATCGCGCGCTAAAGGCATATTTAAGCGAGGGTAAAGAGTGCTTTTACGACCTTGGTCAAATTTGGCATGAAAAGACAAATTTGCCATTTGTTTTTGGTAGATTTTCTTACGTAAAAAATGGCTCGTTTTACAAAAGACTAGTCGCAAAATTTTTGCAAAAAAATGTCAAAATCCCAAACTATATCTTGGCTAGCTACGCCAAAAGTCGCGATATAAGCGAGCAAGATATCAAGTGGTATCTTAAATTTATAAGCTACAAAATAGGCCCAAAAGAGCAAAAATCACTCCGAAAATTTTTTAAAGAACATAGGTTTTTAAGAGAGGTAAAGTAGTAATAAGACTAGGTAAATTTGCTAGCATCATTTTTTATTATATTTGACATTATAAATGGCGAAGATAACGAGGTTGAATACGCTATTTAATAAATTTTAAATATATTTTTAAATTTTAAGCTAGTATTAACTTTAGCGTGAAATTTATGTTATAAAGATTTACTACAATTACACACAAAGCAAATCATTTTTGTTATTCCTTTTACTGATTTAAGCCTTGGTTTTTGCCAAGGCTTTTTCTAAATTTTATAAGCTTTATGAGTAGAGTTTATAAAATTTATCTAAAGGAGATGTTATGAAAAAGACTTTGAGTTGTGTTGCACTAGCCTCTGTGCTTTGCTCGAGCGCTTTTGCGATAGGCGGTCCAAGCGGAGCTAAGCTTGACTACGCTATTACCGGAGCTATCGGCGAAGTAGTGGTAAATCCTTATGACACAGCACCACTTACAGCAGTCATCAAAAATGGCGGCTACACACTAAGCAACGCTAAGGTCACTATCGTGCCAAAGCAAGGCGGTCAGGTGATAAGCTACAAAGTGGCTGACAAGCATCTTCGCACACATGGCGGCATCCCAGTTTTTGGCATGTATCCTGACTATCAAAACACCGTTGAGGTCGAGTACGACAAGAGCTACAAGGGCAAGACTGAGCATATAAAAGAGAGCTATAAAATTTACGCCCCAGCTATCTACCTAGAGAGTGCTGGCACGCCAAATCAAAAGGGCGCGCTATTTGATAAGATCGAGGTTACTAAGCCAGCAAGTGCTAAATTTGCAAACCGTCTCTACTATGTAAATAACTTTGTAAATAAAACAGGCAAGGGCACAAAAGTCGTTTGGAACAACCCAGCTGGCGGTGCGATCGAGTGGAACTACAGCCCAAATAACTTCATCCTTGATACAAAAGGCGAGGTTAGATGGTACCTTGAGCCAAGCAAAATTTACGACCTAAAACAGCCATTTCACGCTGGCGTAATGATGGGCTTTAAACAAAATGACGATGGTGCTATGACTTGGGGATACGGCCAAAGATACGCAAAATACGACATCATGGGTAGAGAAATTTTCAACCGCGAGCTACCAGCTAGCTACAACGACTTCTCTCACTCAATGGACGTAGCACAAAACGGACACTACTTCTTGCGCGTGGCAAATGCCGACTACAAAAGGGCTGATGGCAAAAACGTAAGAACAGTGCGTGACGTGATCGTCGAGCTTGACCGCGACGGCAACGTGGTTGATGACTTTAGACTATATGAAATCCTCGATCCTTACCGCGATATCGTGCTAAAAACACTTGATCAAGGCGCAGTTTGCTTAAACATAGACGCTAAAAAAGCAGGCCACACAGCAAGCTCTGATGAGCTTCAGTCTATGGATACGCACGATAAATGGGGCGATATCGTAGGAGCAGGTCCAGGACGCAACTGGGCGCACGTAAATAGCGTGGATTATGACCCAAGCGATGATAGCATCATCATCTCAAGCCGCCACCAAGACGCAGTTATAAAGATCGGCCGTGACAAACAAGTAAAATGGATCATGGGCGCTCACAAGGGCTGGAGCGATAAATTTAAAGATAAACTCCTTCAGCCAGTTGATAGCAAAGGCAATAAGATCGTCTGCGAAGATGAGTACTCAAAATGCCCAGGATACGAGAGCGACAAAGGTGGCTTTGACTGGCAATGGACGCAGCACACAGCATTTAGGATAGATAGCAAGTCTAAAAAAGGCGAAATTTATCTAAGTGTCTTTGACAACGGCGACACAAGGGGTATGGAGCAACCAGCCATCGCTGGCATGAAGTACTCTCGTGCGGTCGTTTATAAGATCGATGAGAATAAAAAGACTATCGAGCAAATTTGGGAGTACGGCAAAGAGCGCGGCAAAGAGTGGTATAGCTCGGTTACTAGCCTTACGCAGTATCAAGATGACCTTGATAGCGTGATGGTCTATTCAGCTGTTGCTGGCATGCAGTTTGACATCGCAAAAGGTCGCCCAGTAGGACTTCCTAGCCCGCACATCGATGAGTTTGAGTGGGGTGCAAAAGAGCCTAGCATCGAGATAAAGATGACAAATGCTATGGGCTATCAGGCATTTCCATTTAGCTTGCAAAAAGCGTTTGAAAAGTAAAAATTTTCCTCCTTTGCTTCGGCAAGGGAGGGCTTTTAGTTTTGTGTGATTTTAAAATTTATTTGCTATTTTGCTCTTTTAAAACAACCTTTGCATTTTTCTCTTTTTTACAAAATCCCAGAAATTCTCTCTCATTTTTTGTATCGTCATTTAGTCCGATACATCCAAAACCTCTCTCATCATGCGGATAAAGCGCTAAATTTAGGCTTGGAAAGATGAAAAAGCACCACTCGTTTAAGGAGTATGTATAGAGCATGAGTAGTTTAGCTAGATCTTTGATCTCATCAAATTTCAAAGCATCTATCCTAAGGCAGATGGCAGGTAGCAAAATCTCACCATCTAAACCAAGGTCAAAGTGCTCATTTGGCTCTTGTAAGATGCCTAGCTTTTTAAATTTATCGTGCAAAGTTTTTACTTCAAGCGTTTCATCGCTCAAGTTAGTATCATCGTAGTTTAAGGCGCTTTAGAATGGCTAAAGGAGTTAAAATTTATATCGCTAAGCTTTAGAGCCTTATTTATCAAGTTTGATGATTTTTCCATTGATTTTAAACGATGTAGTCTTGCAAGCCTTATAAACTCAAAGCCTCTCGCATAGAAATTTCTATCTTTTTCTCATCAAGGCTGCCATTGTAAAATAAATTTAACGCTAAAACCGCTTGATACAAGAGCATATCAGCTCCGTCTTTGCATGCTAAATTTTGCCTTTTTGCCTCTTTTAAAAATGGCGTTTGCTTGCCGTAAATAACATCAAATGCAAATTTAGCGCTTTTTAAAATGCCATCTAAAATCTCTTTTGGTGCTGGCAAAAGATCATCTTTTAGCCCTGCTGAGGTCGAATTTACCACTAGATCAAATTTGTGTTCTTTATAGTCATCCCAGCTAAAGCACTCGTATTGATCTTTAAATTTATCAAGTCTTGCCTTGCTTCTATTTAGTATGCAAACATCTATGTTTTGTGATCTAAGTGCGTAGGCTAGGGCGTTTGCAGTGCCTCCAGCTCCAAGGATGATGGCGCTTTTTGCCTCTTTGAAATTTGATATCGCTTTTAAAAAGCCAGGTGCGTCAGTGTTGTAGGCATAAATTTTCTCATTTTTTAGCACCAAGGTGTTTGCAGAGCCTATTTTACGTGCTACTTCTGAGGCGTCATCGGCTAAATTTAGAGCAAATTCTTTATGCGGGAGTGTGACATTTGCGCCGTTTAGTTTTAAGGATTTAAATTTATTGATTAGCTCATTGCCATCTTTTAGCAAAACCCTAGTATATAGGGCATCAAGAGCTAGATCGGCAATGGCTTTGTTGTGTAGTCTTGGAGATACCGAGTGAGCTATCGGATCTCCAAAAACTGCGAAGGTTTTCATTTTGCTCTAAAGACAAAAGCGTCTTTATTGACATCTTTTCTTATGTCATTTACAGCTTTTTGTAGCCCTTTTTCATCAAATGGACCAACTAAAATTTTAGTTAGCTCGCCAGCTTTTATAGTCTTGTAGCTATATCCTTTAGCTGCTATTTTTTTCATATAGTCGGCATTTGGGTTAAATTTGCTAGTTGCAAATACTTGAACATAAGAGCCTTTTGCGACGCTCTCAGCCTTTGCTGGAGCTTCAGCTTTTTTCTCAGCTTTTTCTGCTTTTGCAGGAGTTTCAGCCTTTTTCTCTACCTTTGTTTCAGGTTTTTTCTCAGGTTTAGTTTCAGCTTTCTTCTCTGCTTTTGCCTCAGTTTTGGCTGGCTTTGTTTCAGCCTTTTTCTCTACTTTAGCTTCGCTTTTTGTTTCAGCTTTTTTAGCTGGAGCCTCTACCTTTGTCTCAGCTTTTTTAGGCGCTTCAGCTGGATGCTCGACAGCTTTTACCACCTCTTTTGGCTCTTCAGTTTTAGGAGCTGATTTTGCACCTTCTTTATCTTTTAGCTTTTTGATCATATCTTCAAAATCATCTTGTTGCTTGTTTTCAGGCACGATAGGTACTTGCTCGAAAAGCTGAGTATCGCCTTTTTTAACATCTGAATTTGTATCTTGCGCAGGCACCTGTGTATCGACTGGCTGCTCTGCTGGCACTGGAGGCAGAACTAGCCTTGAGTCGGCTTCATTTTGTGCTTGTGTCGAGTCGCTTGAGTTTATAAGCTTCATGGCCACGATGATGATTAAAAAAAGTATAACAAGAGCTGCTATAAACATAAGAAGTTTCTTTAGTTTTGCACCCTTTGCCTCATCATCTTTTTCTAAAAGTATATCTTTTAACTCTTCGTTTTCCATTATTTCTCCTTACATATATTTTGACCAACTTGCCCCACGCTCTTTTTGATAGAGGTTATATGGCAAAGTTAGGATGTTAAATTCTTTTGGCATATCTTGATTAGGAAACATTCTCCACTCTTTGGCTAACTTTTGTGAGAGCTTTGCACTTAGCATATTTGCAAGTGTGCAAGCTTCATTTAGCGTAGTGTGACCTTTATGCACATAAAGGTGCAAATGTCCCGGCGTCTTGGTCTCGTAGGCTGTGAAATTTATAAAGCCTTCTTCTCTTAAAAGAAGCTGAGCTCTATGCCAAAACCTATCTGGAGTTCTGCCGTTGTAGTCAAAGACTATATTTTCGACCTTATCACTTGCATTGATTAGCGAGTGGGCGATTATAGCTTTGCCCTCCTCATGCTCTTTCATGACACTATAAGTTAGTGGTTCGTTGATCTTTTCAAATTTATCAAAGAAAATTTTACCCTTGTACTCTATCTTATTGACGATCGTGTCACGTTTGATGTAGTAGTGGGTCGTTATTATCTTTATAAGAGATGTATCAATACTTTGCATCAAAATGTCGCTTTATCGTAGATTATAAATTTATGAGCAAGCTCAACTAGTTCAGCTTTTGTCTTCTCTTGTAAAGATGCATTGTTGATGTCGCTTAGCACGTCAGCGATCTTGTTTGCTATTAGCTCAAACTCAGCCTCTTTCATACCACGAGCTGTAAGGGCTGGGCTGCCTACACGTATGCCGCTTGTGATAAACGGACTTCTTGTCTCACCTGGGACTGTGTTTTTATTTACAGTTATGCCAGCATTTCCAAGAGCGATGTCTGCGTCTTTTCCGCTAAATTCGCGGTTTAGAAAGCTCATTAGGATTAGGTGGTTATCAGTGCCGCCACTTACTAGATCAAAGCCTCTGCCTATTAGCACTTCGCCAAGTTTTTTAGCATTTGCTTTTACTTGTTTAGCGTAAATTTTCCACTCAGGGCTAAGGTTGTGCTTAAAGCCAACTGCCTTTGCGGCGATGACATGAACTAGTGGACCGCCTTGGATGCCTGGGAATATAGAAGAGTTTATCTTTTTAGCATACTCTTCGTTGTTTGTCATGATGATGCCGCCTCTTGGGCCTCTTAGAGTTTTATGCGTAGTTGAGCTTACGACGTCGCAGTATGGGAAAGGATTTTGATGCTCGCCAGCTACGACTAGGCCAGCGATGTGCGCTACGTCTGCAAAGAGTATCGCGCCAACAGCGTCAGCTATCTCTCTAAATTTCTTAAATTCAATCTCTCTTGTGTATGCGCTAGCGCCACAAACGATCATTTTTGGTTTTACTATCTTTGCGATATCCATAACTCTATCGTAGTTTATGCGACCATCAAGCTCGACGCCGTAGAAAAAGCTCTCATACATCTTGCCAGAGCTGCTTACCTTTGCGCCGTGAGTTAGGTGTCCGCCGTGACTTAGATCCATGCCTAAAATTTTATCGCCTGGATTAAGCAAAGCACCATAAACGCCTTGGTTTGCCTGAGAGCCTGAGTTTGGTTGAACGTTTGCAAATTCACATCCAAAGAGCTCTTTACATCTATCGATCGCGATTTGCTCGATCTCATCGACAAATTCACAACCACCATAGTATCTCTTGCCAGGGTAGCCTTCAGCGTATTTGTTTGTTAGGATTGAGCCCATCACCTCCATAACATCTGGATAAGTGAAATTTTCACTAGCGATCATTTCTAGATGGTCGCACTGGCGTTTTAGCTCTAAATTTACTAGGTCAAAAATTTCTTTATCGTAGCTTTGCAAACTCATTTTTCATTCTCCTTTATCTCAGTTTTTAGTGGTCTCATCGCTGGGAAGAGAACAACGTCGCGAATTGATTTTTTATCTGTTAGAAGCATCACAAGTCTATCTATGCCTATGCCTTCGCCTGCAACTGGTGGCATGCCGTATCCTAGGGCTTTTACATAGTCTTCATCCATCTCATGTGCCTCGTCATCGCCTGCGTTTTTAGCGTCGATCTGCGCTTTAAAGCGGTTGTATTGATCGATTGGATCATTTAGCTCGTTAAAGCCATTTGCTAGCTCGCGACCAGCGATAAATAGCTCAAATCTCTCTGCCACATCAGGATTTGTGTCGCTTCTTCTTGAAAGTGGGCTAATTGATATCGGATAGTCGATGACAAAAGTTGGGTGGATGAGCTTGCTCTCTACGTAGTTGTCAAAGAGTTCAGCCTGCAAGTGGCCAAGGTCAAGCTTCTCGTTTGCTTCAAAGCCATCAGCTCTTAGTTTTGCTAAAATTTTTGCCTTATCGCTTACGATATCTTCAGCAAGTCCGCCGATCTCAACTAAGGCTTTTTTATAGCTTATGCGTTTAAATGGCTTGCTAAAATCAATCTCCATGCCATCAAAATTTATCACTTTCTCCATGCCAAGTTTTTCTAAAATGACATTAAATAGATCCTCTGTGATGCCCATTAGATCGTGGTAGTTGTGATATGCCCAGTAAAACTCTATACTTGTAAATTCAGGGTTATGGGTTAGATCCATACCCTCGTTTCTGAAGTTTCTATTCATCTCATAAACAGCTTCAAAACCACCAACTACAAGGCGTTTTAGATATAGCTCAGGAGCGATCCTTAGGTATCTCTCAACTCCAAGAGCGTTGTGAAATGTCACAAATGGCTTAGCATTTGCGCCGCCAGCTATTGGGTGAAGCATCGGAGTTTCAACCTCTAAAAAGCCCTTTTCTTCAAAAAATCTTCTAATCGTGCTTATAATCACCGAGCGCTTTTTAAAATCAGCCCTAACTTCAGGGTTCATTATCATATCAAGGTATCTTTGGCGATATCTTGTCTCAACATCAACTAGCCCATGGTACTTCTCTGGAAGCGGACTAATTGATTTTGTAGCTAAGCTAAGCTCATTTACGTGCATTGAAAATTCGCCAGTTCTTGTTATAAAAGCGTAGCCTCTAACATAGACGATGTCGCCTATTTCTACATATTTTTTAACGATTTTAAACCACTCTGGATCAAGCGTCTTGTTGCTAAAATAAATTTGTAAATTTCCATTTTCGTCTTCGATGTTTGCAAAGACCGCTTTACCAGCGTCACGGATCAGCTTTATCCTGCCTGCAAGGCCTACTAGCTGCCCCTCTGCTTTTTTCTCTTCTGTATCTTTTATATAGTTAAATTTAAGTCTAAATTTAGAGATATTCATATCTCTTCTAAGAAAATGTGGATATGGATTTATGCCTAAATTTCTAAGCTCATCTATGCTTTCTAATCTTTGAATTTCATGTTGGTTGTCAAATATCACCTTACTTTCCCTTTATATTATTTTTTGAACATTTTTCGCAAATTCCATAAAGCTGCATCATGTGGCCAGTTAGTTTAAAGCCATGCTCTTTTGCAATGCTTATTTGCCTTTTTTCTATCATAGGATCTTCAAATTCTATGATAAGACCGCATTTTCTGCATATCATGTGGTCGTGGTGTGGCTTTGTGGCAAGCTCAAATTTCTTGCCTTGCGAACCAAAGCTGATAGATGTTACCATCTCTGATTCTTCTAGTAAATTTAGTGTTCTATAAACGGTTGCGATGCCGATATTTAGCTCAGGGTAAGTCTCTTTTATAAAAAGATATAGCCTCTCTGGCGTAAAGTGCTCGTCGTTGTTGTAAAGCGTTTTTAGTAAAATTTCACGTTGTTTTGTGTACTTTAAGCCGTTGTCGCGAAGTACCCTTTTAAATTTCTCAAGTAACGCATCGTATTCTAAATTTTCTATCATCTCACTCCCCTTTGGTGACGTTTGTGTCGGTGTTTGTGCTCGCATTTGCATCCATTGATATAAATGCATCAGTTTTGTTTGTATCCTTTGGTCTTGTTACCATTTCATCTAGTTCATTTTTGATATTTTTCATATCGACGTTTGTTATCCACCTGCCAGTTTCAAGTAGGAGCGGATAGACCTTGCTATTTGTAAAGTATGGCTCGATCATTTTGTTTAGCGAAGTGCCTGACATCACGGCAACGACTGCTGAAAATGTGAGGAAAATTTTGCCACTTCCCATAACAAATCCACCAAGTCTGTCTAAAAAGCCAAGTCCGCTTACTAAAACAATCTTTGATAAAAATTTACCAACCAGCAGACAAACCAGCCAAAAAACTAGCCAAAGTCCGATAAATGCGACAAATTGTAAAAATGAAGGATTTTCAAATTTATATATATTTTTACTTATAAAACCCTCAGCCACATCTGAAAACCTGCTAGCAACAACTAAACCTCCGATAAGTCCGATGAGCCCAAAAGTCTCTTTTATGAGGCCATTTATTATGCCCTTTACGCCCAGCATCAAAACAAGGGCGATAATGATAATGTCAAACCAAGTTACTAAATCCATCATACAGTTCCTATTAAATTTTGAAGTTCTTGCTGGCTAGTTGAGTATGCTAGCGCGTTTTCTTTTGTAATCATGCCCTCTTTTAGCGCTTTCATCAGGGCTTGAGTCTGCGTGCTCATGCCGGTTTGTTGCTGATTTAGCTGCATTTGAGAGTAAATTTGATGCACTTTGTTTTCGCGTATCAAGTTTGATATCGCCATGTTGTTTATCAAAATTTCATGTACAGCGCACCTTCCGCCGCCTATTTTTGGTATCAGACTTTGTGAGATGACGGCAGTTAGCGAAACGCTAAGCATGTTTCTTACTTGAAGCTGCTCACTTCCATCGAAGCTATCAACGATCCTATTTATAGTTTGTATGGCCGAGTTTGTGTGAAGAGTGCCAAAGACTAGGTGTCCAGTCTCAGCCGCTGTAATAGCCGTAGAGATCGTCTCTCTATCCCTCATCTCGCCCACAAGTATGATATCAGGGTCCTCGCGAAGTGCAAATTTTAGCGCTTTTGAGTAAGAGTGCGTGTCGGTGCCTATGTTTCTATGTGAAAATAGGGCTTTTTTGTTGTTATGCACAAACTCAACTGGGTCCTCAACGGTAATGATGTGCTTTCTATAATTTAAATTTATCTCATTAAGCATTGCAGCAAGCGTTGTTGATTTACCACTACCCGTTGGTCCAGTAACTAGGATAAGGCCCTTTTCACGTTTGATGATATATTTAAAAATTTGTGGTGCATTTAGATCATCAAGCGAAGGTATATCGATAGGTATGATACGAAAAGCTGCGGCTAGATCGCCATTCATCGTGTAGTAGTAGTTGCCACGAAAGCGGCCGATATTTGGAAGCTCTATGGCAAAGTCTAGCTCTTTATTGTTTTCAAGCTCGCTTTTTTGGGCGTCTGTGATAAGCGCGTAGCATAAATTTTCTATATCTTTGCCGCTTAGTACGCCAAATTCAAGTGGCCTTAAAGTACCATCTATCCTTATTTGAGGCTCAGACCTTGAGACTAGGTGGAGGTCACTGGCTTTATTAAAAACAACGGTTTTTAGAAGCGTTTGGATGTCACCAGAGAGATTGCTCTCTGATGCTTTGGCTTGAGCGTCCGAGCTTTGCGCTCTTAGTTGTTCTATTAGATCCATATTTTACTCTATGATCTTTGGCACGGCAAAAAAGTGTCCTTCGCGTGAAGGGGCGTGCTTTAAAATTTCATCGACAACGTCACTTAAATGTGGTTCATCTTCTCTTAATGGAGTGCCGCCTTTTATAGAGCTAACTACGGCCTCATCGCTGCTTAGATCAAGCTCGTTTAAAACATCGACAAAAGATACGATTTCACTTAATTGCTTCTTGATCTCTTCTCTTTTTTCATCATTAATTTGTAATGCTGAGAGTTTTTCTAATTTATTTAAGAGAGTGTCGTCTATTTGCATTATTAAGCAACCTTTTAATTGATTTTGAGGCATTATATCACATTCAAGCTTTAATTTTGGGCTACTTTTAATTTAATTATGCTAAAATCTGCGAATTAAAATTTTTTAAAAGCAAGGAAAAACGTTGGCTATAAAAGAAGACTTAACCGAGATAAAAAAAGAGATCGACGCCCAAGAGCAGTTTCTTGAGAGTATGATTAAGGGAGAGCGTTTTTTTAGGAAATACAAAACTTTGCTGATCGTGCTATGCGTGGCAGCTATCGTCGCACTCATTGGATTTTACGCTAGTAAGGTTTTAAACGACAACAGAGTCGAAGAGGCAAATTTAGCCTATTCAAAGCTTATTTTAAATCCAAATGACGCAAACGCTTTAAATGTTTTAAAGGAGAAAGAGCCAAGCATGTATGCGCTTTTCTCACTTGGTCAAATGCTCGATAAAAACGATACAAAAGGCATTAGTGAGCTTGCAAATTTAAAAGTAAATCCGATCGTAAAAGATATCATTCTTTCACAAACTGGCGATGCAAATACTCAAATTTTAAGCGAATACAACGCACTTTTAAAAGGTTTTGAGCTTTTAAAACAAAATAAAATCAAAGAGGCAAATGTGGAATTTGACAAGATCGCACTTGACTCACAACTACAAACTTTAGTTAAAAATCTAAAACACTATCAGGGAATAAAATAATGAAAAAACTTACACTATTCTTGGCATTTGCCTTGGCTTTAGTTCTAAGCGGATGCGGCACAAAAAGACAATATTTTGAGCCTGCGCAAACTTCTGGTGAGATATCTTTGTCAAAAGATCTTCCTTCTTACATCAAATCAGCAAATGCAAACGGCGCAACGCTAGATAATGGCAACATCATCACTAAAAATGGGCTAAATAAAAGCGTTATCTTGCCTGAAAATTTCAACTTCTTAAATGAAAACAACGGCTTTGTTATCTCAGCTAGCATAAATGGCGATCTAAACGTTACTGATCCTAGCGGTCACAGCGTTTATAGCGGTAAATTTCCAACTGCGATCGTAGCAGCCTCACTTGATCAAAACCAACTTGCGGCCATCAGCGCATCAAACCACATCTATCTAATCGACATCAACACAGCTACGACACTAATGGAGTATAGCTCATCTGACATCGCTGCGGTTGATTCAAGAGTTGTAGCACCTTACTTCATGAGCTCACTCATCGTCTATCCAGCACTAGATGGCAAAATTTACATCGTGCAAAAAGATACTGGTAGAATTTTACGCGACGTTGTCGTAAGCTCTGAAAATTTCTTTAATAACATCATATTTTTAGGCGTTGAGGGCGATAACCTAATCGCAGCAACAGCTAAAAAACTAATCGTCATCAACCCAAGTCAGACAGTCTATTATGACGGCGAGATCAAAGATGTGCTAGTTCATAACGATGAAATTTACATCTTTAAAAAAGATGGCACGATAGTAAGAACAGACCTCATGCTAAAAGAGCAAAATAAGGTAAATTTCAAATTTGCTATCTTCTCAGCGGCCACTATCATCAACAATAAGCTCTATGTCATCGAAAAAACAGGTTATGTTATAAAGACAAATTTAGACCTTAGCGGAGCTGAAATTTACGAGTTTAGCGACGAGATAAAAGATAAAAGCTTCATGGGAAATGGCGCATTTTACTACGATAACGAGTATGTTAATCTAGGGCAATGAACCAAAAAATTTGGGAGCTTTTCGAAGCTAAAAAGATCTTGCTAAGGGATCTAAAAAGGCTTGATCTTAGCGAATTTACCAAGAAACGCTCGCTTGAGGCGTTTTTTGGTGTCGATACAAAAAATTTCTACGAGATCGTTTTTTTAAGAAATGCAAAGAGCAGGCTTTTACTTAAAGAAGCCGGCGAGATAAATGAAATTTGCACTAAATTTGAGGAGAAATTTCAAACCAAGATCAAAAAACGTGTGATCTTTTACAACTCTCAAATTTGCTCAAAGTCCCTAAACTACTTCAAAGAGCAAGGCTGGAGCTGTTATGATTTTGTGTGATATAGGTAATACCAACGCCTCTTTTTTGCAAAATGGCAAGATCACACACATAAAAGTTAGCGAATTTAAAAACTACAAGCCAGATGAAAAGGTCTATTTTATCTGTGTAAATGAAGAAATTTTACGCATGATAGATAAGGACGAAATGTTTGTAAATTTAGAGTCTTACTTTGAGATAGACACGATCTATCAGGGGCTTGGAGTAGATAGAAAAGCAGGTTGTTATATGATAAATGATGGCGTTATAGTAGATGCTGGAAGTGCTATCACCGTTGATATAATGGCAAACTCACTTCATCTTGGCGGTTACATTTTGCCTGGCATAGCAACTATGCTAAGTGCCTATAAAAGCATCTCACCACGCCTTGATGTGACGCTAAATTCGCAAATTGACATCGATGCATTACCTCAAAAGACGAGCGACGCTGTGAGTTATGGCATCATAAAGCCCATTATCACGCTTATTTCAAAGCTAGCAGGCAGCAAAAAAGTCTATTTTACTGGCGGAGATGGTGACTTTTTATCTAAATTTTTTAAAAATGCCATTTGCGACAAGATGCTGATCTTTCGCGCCATGCAAAAAATAATCGATGAGAAAAAGGAAATTTTAAAATGATAACAGTAGCCTTGCCAAAGGGCAGGATCGCAGAAGATACACTTGAAATTTTTAGAAAAATTTTTGGCTCTAGCTTTATGTTTGAGGATAGAAAGCTTATCCTTGAAGAGGGAAATTTTAGATTTTTAATGGTTCGTAACCAAGACATACCAACATACGTCACAGAAGGCGCTGCAGATATCGGCGTGGTCGGCCTTGATGTGCTTGAAGAGCATAAGCCAAATGTGGTGAGGCTACTTGATCTGCAAATAGGTAAGTGCAAGGTCTGTATAGGCATAAAAAACGAAGAGGAGCTTGATTTTTCAAGGTCTGAGCTAAAGATCGCTACAAAAATGCCAAATATCACGAGAAACTATTTTGCCAAGCTTGCTGTTGGCGTGAAGATCATCAAGCTTTATGGCTCGATCGAGCTAGCACCGCTTGTTGGGCTAAGTGACGCGATCGTCGATGTGGTAGAGACTGGCTCAACCATGAAGCAAAATGGGCTAAAAGTGGCTGGTGATATTATGCAAAGCTCAGCCTATCTGATCGCAAATAAAAATAGCTTTATCATCAAAAAAGATGAAATTTTGGAGCTTTATCAAAAGATAAAAGATGAAATTTCAAAGTAAAATTTGAAATTTCGGCTTTTAAATTTAAAAATTATTAAATTTATGCCACTAGCTTTATCCAAATTTTAAAAGCTTTGCCACTAAAATTTAAGCTAAGTAAGATAGGGTAAAAGCCGTAGCCGCCACTAAATTTAAAAGTTAAATTTGAATGTATTTTGTTGGGTGCAAATATGTTTTTCGGTTAGGTTTATGAGCTGGCATGATCAATTTTATTTCAAAACCAAATTTGATATAGGTAGAGCCAGTTTAAATTTGAAAAACAGAGCTAGCTTTACAGAGGCTGTTCAAAAAACAAAATGCTTAAATTTTAAATCTATTTTTAAAAGACTTTGCTATTAAAATTTAGGCAAATCAAAAGTTGTATCCACAGCTAAATTTATAAGTTAAATTTAAAAGGGGAAGCAGATATGCTTTGCTTTGCGGTTAGGTTTCTGGGTTGCTATGATAAATTTTAAATTTTTATTTCAGACCGACTAAATTTGATATACATAAAGCCTGCTTAAATTTAAAAAACATAGCTAATTCTACAGAAGCTATTTGAAAGCAAAGCGTTTAAAATTTCAATGTGATTATGATATTAGCTAGTTGTATCTGTGCTGGTATTTAAAAATAAATCGCTTAATCTCCAAAACATATTAAATTTAACTAAAAAAATTTAGCCTAAATTTTCCTGCCAAACATCTCATACATCGCCTTTTCCTCGCCCCAAAGCTCACGGTGCTTTTTGATAGATGATTTGATAGCGTTTATGAGATAGAGCACATCCTCTTTTGTGTGCGTGTAGTGCATGCTCACTCTTACAAAACCTGGCTTTTTCTCTAAGATCTTATTTTCTTTAAGTCCCAGCAGATCAAAAGCGTAAGGTCCAGCGCACATCACGCCAGCGCGGCTTTGTATGCCGTAGTTGTTGCTAAGTGTTGCGGCAAAGTCATAAGGCGAAATATCACGGACATTAAATGAAAAAATAGGCAGTTTTTCTGCATTTTTAGAGCCATAAATGGTGATATCTTCGATGCTGCTAAGCTCTTTTTCAAAGAAATTTGCCAGTTCATTTTCGCAAGCTTTGATGTTTTCCACCCCGACACTTGCTTGCAGGCTATAAGCTAGGCTTGCTCGCACCAGCCCCAAGATAGATGGCGTGCCAGCCTCCTCAAGCTGCTCGGCATTTTTTATAAAAAGGTGTTTTGAAGGCGTCGCAAGTGCGATGGTGCCGCCACCTGCAAAGCTTGGTATATCGCTTGTATAAAGCTCTTTTTTGATCGCTAAAAGTCCACAACTACCAACTCCGCCAAGTAGTTTGTGAGGCGAGAAAAAGGCTGCGTCAAAGTACGCAGCGTCTAAAATTTCATGCGAGCTGGTCGCTGCGCAGTCAAATGCCACCACTCCGCCAAATTTCTTAACGAGCGAGTAAATTCTCTTGTAGTCGGTTTTCACGCCTGTGACGTTTGAGGCGGCGCTAAAGCAGGCGATGATCTTTCTTTTTGCGTTTAGTTTTAGCGTCCTCTCAAGCATCACGTAGTCTATCTCGCCGTTTTCATCAAGTCCGATGCGCTCGCAGTCGCAAAGTCCCTCGCGAAAGCTGATCTCATTTGAGTGGTGCTCATAGGGCCCCACAAGCACGAGTGGTAAATTTATGCTTCTTAAATTTGCTTCGCCGATCAAGGCTCTTGTTGCTGGCGGCAGATAAATTCCCATTATCTCCTGAAATTTCTTTATCGCAGCCGTTGCGCCTTGACCTGTTGCTATTAGATAAAAGCTATCATCAAGCCCCAAAAGCTCCTTTAGCTCGGCTCTTGCGTTTTCGTAGCGTTTTTGCGTTAGCACGGCGCTTGAGCTGCTGTCTGAGTGAGTGTTTGCGTAGGTTTTTAGAAATTTTGAAATTTCATCTTCGATAGGCGCATAGGCAAGTCCTGAGGCCGTGTAGTCAAAATAGTAAATTCCATCTTTTAAAATGATATTTTTTCTTACTTCATCTATAGTTGGCACGATTTTCCCTTTGGTTAAAAGCGCGATTATAATGAAATTTTGTATAAAGTGAGGTTACAAGCGGGCAGGGCGCCCACTCGCGTCTGTTTATTTGTTTAAGAAGTTTTTCTCTAACCACTCGTTAGCTTTTGCTTCACTCTCAAATCTTTGGCTCTTAGCAACTTGGTTTGCACCCTCGTAAAAACGGATACGAATGCCGTCTTGAACGCTATCAATCTTGATTCTAGTGATCTTATCTTTGTTTAGATAAGTCCTGTCATTTAGTTTTACATACATGTTTTTCTCCTTTTAAAAATTTGGTTTATTTTTTATCGTTTTTCTTCTCGTCTTGTTTTAAAAATAGCTCTTTAAAGCGCTTATTTGCATAGTCTTCGATGTCATTTTGAAGCTGTTTATAGGCGTTTATGAGCTCGTGTGCCCTATCATTTAGCGTAGTGCCAGCGCTATCTCCGCCACCTTGCTTGGTCGTAAAGAGATCTTCTTTTAAATTCTTTTGCAAAATTTGCAGATGCGACCAGCATTTTTTATAGTTCATACCTAAAATTTCAGCTGCCTTTGATATCGAGCCAACCTCGGCTATAACGTCTAAAACCTCGGTTTTGCCCTTGCCAAATATAAGCTCGCCCTCGTCGTTTTCTATCCAAGTCTTCGTCTTTACTCTCATCTTTTTGCCTTTCTTTTCCTTAAAACAGCCTAGCTGACAGTACTTCACGTCAAAGCCGTAGTCTCTAAGCGTCGAGCGCATGGTCTTTAGCCCGCCGTTAGCCGCCGCCATCTCTCTTGCATCTTTGCAAAAAACTCTGCCCTTTTCGTCGCTCACTTCTTTTAGTTTTAGTGACAATGTAAATTTACCGCGGTCTTTATCTAGGGCGCCAAACTGCCCAAGCTCGCAGTTGTCTATCTTGATGCCAAGTCTGGTTGCCTCGTCGCTTACCTCGCCGACTTCTATGCCAAGCTTGTTTGCGATCTTAAAAGCCGTACCACAGTCAAGTTTGCCGCTTTTATTTAGCGTTTGTTTTATCAGCTCTTCTAAATTTTTACTCATAAATTCTCTCTTCACCGCTATAAACGTTGATATTTTCGCCCCTTGCAAAGCCACAAAGCGTCAGCTCAAATTTACGAGCGATCACCACGCCAAGGCTAGTTGGCGCTGTCCTTGAGATAAGCGCTGGGATGCCGTGCATAACGGCCTTTGCGACCATCTCTGAGCTAAGTCTGCCACTCACCATCAAAAATGAATTTGCTAAGTTAGCTCCATCTAAAACAGCCTTGCCAACGGCTTTGTCTATCGTGTTGTGCTGAGCGATATCCTCGCCTATGTAAAATTTATCTTCGCTCACAAAGAGCTTTGCCGTATGCACGCAGCCAGTCATCTCATAAAGCTCGCACTGCGTGTAAAACTCCTTCATTTGATTAAGGATCATATCTTTGTTAAATTTAGCCCCGCTTTTTACGGCTCTTGCCGCCATCGCCTGTGGGTCGATATTTGCCGTTGAGCTTCTGCCACAGCCACTTATTATGACCTTCTCTTCGTCAAACTGCTCTAAGCGTTTTTCATTCACTTTGGCGCTTACATAGACGCTTAGCTCGTCGGTTGAGAGCCTAACTTCTGTTATGTCCTCTGGCTTTGTGATGACGTTTTCGCTGATCAAATAGCCCACAGCAAGCGCCTTTTGATCGGTAGGCGTTGCCATAACGGCACCAAATTTTTTGTCATTTATGTAAATTTCAAGCTTGATCTCACGCACCAAAATATCATCAACATGTGCTTTTTGCTCGCCTTTATATTTGATGATCTGCGTTTTATAAATCGGTTCCATCTTGCTCCTTGAAGTTTTCACAAATGATAGCCCAAAAAGCTAAATTTAATTTTGGATTGTAGTAAAAACTTGCTTAAACAAAGCAAAAAGCTTAAACGCATTTTGATACGAAATAAACGTTATTGTGATTAAAATTTGATATGCAAGATAGGCATATTTCTTAAAGTATAAAATTAGAGAAAATAACAAATTTTATAGGTGCAAAAAGCACCTATAAATTTACGCTTTTAGTTTTAGTCTGTCGCCAGCGTAGTAAGCGATCTTCCAAACAGTAGTTTGTTTTAGGTCTTTTTCGCCATAACCTCTTGCAGTAACTCTGTCATTGTAGATTTTTTCTATCATATCTGACTCGCCAACTAACAAAGCCTTTGTAGAGCACATCGCAGCACAAACTGGCACTTTGCCCTCAGAAATTCTATCTTGTCCATATACTTCGCGTTCTTCTTCACTATTAGTTGGTAGCGGACCGCCTGCACACATGGTGCATTTATCCATTACGCCTCTTGCGCCAAACGCACCATCTTTAGGGAATTGCGGTGCGCCAAATGGGCAAGCATATAAGCAGTATCCACAGCCTATGCAGATATCTTTATCGTGAAGCACGATGCCATCAGCTCTGATGTAGAAACAATCAACTGGGCAAACAAGCGAACAAGGTGCATCTTCGCAGTGCATACATGCGATTGATGTTGAAATTTCTTTGCCAGGCATACCTTCATTTAGTGTGACGACGCGGCGTCTTCTAACGCCGATAGGCAACTCATGAGCTTCATCACATGCTACTGCGCAGCCGTTGCAATCAATGCATCTATCTGTGTCGCAGTAAAATTTAAGTCTATTGTTATCGTTAAATGCGCTCATATTATGCCCTTTCTATGCGGCAAAGACCGCCTTTTGTTTCTGGAATTTGAGTGACTATGTCATATCCGTAGTTTGTTACGGTATTTGCGCTCTCGCCAACTGCAAAAGGTCTTGTTCCCTCAGGGAAATTTCCAGTCATATCAACACCTTGCATATATCCAGCCCAGTGGAATGGTAAGAAGATCATATTAGGCTTGACTGATGGCACGATCCTTGCGCGAACCTTGATCTTAGTACCCTCAGGTGAATGAACCCAAACAAAATCCCAATTTTTAATGCCATGTTTAGCCGCTAGCTCTGGGTGGATGTCAGCAAACATCTCAGGCGTAATGCGTGATAGATACTTACTAGCACGCGTCTCCATACCAGCACCACTGAAATTTACGAGACGAGCTGTAATAAGGTTGATAGGGAATTCTTTTGAGAAGTCCTTACTTTGTTGCAAGCTTTCAAATTTAGTATCAACGCGGTATTGTTTTGCTTTATCTTTAAAGCTTGGATACTTCTTGGCTAGATCTGGTCTTGGTGAGTGGATCGGCTCTCTGTGTTGAGGGATCTGATCAGCAAATGTCCAAACGATAGTTCTAGCACGTGCATTGCCATATGGAGCGATGTTTTTCTCCAAACATTTTGTTGCTATGATATTACTATCATCAGTTGACCAGCTAGCTCCGATCCTTGCTTTTTCATCATCAGTTAGTGTGATGCCTAAAATTTTCTCGATATTGTCTTTTTTGATCTCAGGATATCCGCCATTTATAGATGAACCAACTGGCGCTGAGCCTTCAGCTGCTAGCTGGCTAACACCGTTATGCTCTAAACCAAAGCGGTTTCTAAAGCCCATTCCGCCTTCGCGAACTGATTTGTGTGTATCATAAAGTATTGGGCTACCTGGGTGATTTTCTGTCCAGCATGGCCATGGAAGTCCGTAGTATTCGCCTTCAACAGGAGTGCCTGGCTTGCCAAGAGATGTTACTTCATCAAATTTATCCCAGTTCTCCTGGTGGCGTTTTAAGCGCTCAGGTGTCCAGCCAGTCATACCGATAGTTTTTATAATATTTGCTATCTCGTGAGTAGCAGCTTCTGGCCACTCTATCTTGCCGTCAGCGCCTCTTATAGTGCGAGTTAGCTCGTCATAAAAGCCTATGCGTTTAGCTAGTTCAAATAACAATTCATGATCAGGTATGCTCTCATAAAGTGGTTTGCATACTTGGCTTCTCCATTGACCACTTCTGTTTGTAGCTACGACTGTGCCGCTAGTTTCATACTGAGTTGAAGCAGGTATGATATATACATCATCTTTTTTATTTGTTATAACGGCAGCGTCATTTACAAACGGATCTACACAAACAAGTAACTCAAGTGCATCAAGACCCTCTTGAACCTTTGCTTGTTGTGCAGTAGATGTTATGCCGTTACCTATAACTACAAGAGCTTTTAGGCTATCTCCTGCATTATCGATTGCATCATTGCCATCTTTACCATTAAGCGTACCAGCCCACCAGCGTGCAAGTGAAAATCCTGGCTTAAACATCCACTCAGGCTTGATAAAATTCTTTTGCAACCACTCGAAATCAACCTTCCACATTTTTGCAAAATATTTCCAGCTTCCTTCATTTTTAGGGTAATAACCAGGTAGGTTATCTGGTAAATTTGCCATATCAGTTGCACCTTGAACGTTATCGTGGCCTCTTAGGATGTTACATCCGCCGCCACTTACGCCCATGTTGCCAAGCACTAGTTGCAAGATCGGAGCTATACGAGTGTTTGAGCTACCTATTGTGTGCTGAGTTAGACCCATCGCCCAAACGACTGAGCCAGGGCGGTTTTTGGCATAGACTTCTGTGATCTCTTTAAGAGTTGCAGCTGGGACTCCAGTCACATCTTCAACGACTTCAGGTGTCCATTTTGCAGCCTCTTCACGAATCAGATCCATACCATAAACACGGTCATCAATAAATTTCTTATCCTCCCAGCCATTTTCGAAGATGAGATTCATCATGCCATATACAAAAGGTATATCCGTTCCTGGGCGAATTTGTGCGAAATAATCAGCCTTTGCCGCCGTTCTTGTATATCTTGGATCGATTACTATTAGCTTAGCACCCTTTTCTTTTGCTTTTAAAAAGTGTCTAAAACCAACTGGGTGATTTACCGCTGGGTTTGATCCGATTATAAAAATAGACTTTGCGTTTTGGATATCTCCAAGGTGATTTGTCATAGCTCCATAACCCCAAGTATTCGCCACACCGGCGACTGTAGAGCTGTGTCAAAGACGCGCTTGGTGATCTAGGTTGTTCGTCCCAAACATCGCAACGAATTTGCTTATATAATAGCTTTGCTCGTTGCAGTCTTTTGCTGATCCTAAAAACATTACTTGCTCTGGATTTTTCTCGCGGTAAGCTTTTAGTTTTGCACCGATCTCGTCAAGTGCTTGCGTCATAGAGATGCGTTGCCACTTGCCACCAACTTTTTTCATCGGATATTTTACACGGCAGTGTGAGCGCACCATATCGATAACGTCTGCTCCTTTACAGCAGTGACCACCAGCACTTACTGGGTGATCTTGTGCTACTTCTTGACGCACCCAAACTCCATTTTCTACCTCAGCTAACACTCCACATCCTACAGAGCAAACTGAACAAACAGTTTTTACTATTTTTGAGTCTGGAAATGGGTTTGCCATCTCTTGAGCTGTTGCTTCTCTTGTGACATTGCTTGCTGCAAAGCCGGCCGCTCCACTAGCACCTGCTAATGCAGCCATTTTTAAAAACGATCTACGGCCGATGTTGTTTGGCGTAGCGTTTAATATAGCTTCAGACATTTTCATCCTTTCTTAAATTTCTATCAAATTTTATTTTGCTTGTTTGTAGTAAAGTTCCCAGTTTTTGCTTCTTTTGTAAAGCACTTCGGTCTTTTTACTCTTTCCTGATTTTAAATTTTCATCAGCATTTGCTGCTACAGCACCACTTGCTGCTACAGCGCCAACTAGACCGACTTTTTTTAGAAATTCGCGTCTATTTTGCATATGTACCCTCCGTTCTTAGTTTTCTTATCCTGTTTTTTTCTCTTCTTATGCTTTCAGATCTTGAAAGACCATCGCTCTTTTTGTGGTCTATCTTGACTGGTTTTGGTGAGTTTAGTGCCACGCGCTCAAACGCGATAAATTCGTTTAGCAAAACGGCCACATCCTTGTAAATTTCACTATTTTTATGCTCATATAAATTCTCTATAAACTCATCAATGTTTGGATTTATAATATTTTTAAAAAGCTCATCTTCGCACTCGTCAAATTTGCCGATAAACTCGTTCATAAGCGTAAAGACAAAGCCCACGTTATCTTCATTCTCTTTAAATTTACTTTCATCTCTTCTGATGTTTGTCTTGGCTAAAATTTTACGCACATTAGCGCAAGCATGACCCACTTCATATCCCTCATCATAAAAAGAGAGCGAGTTTCGAAGCGGACTTGGCGGAGTGTGAAAAATGTCATCAAATTCGGTGATCAAATTCTCTGGATTTTTTTCATTAAATTTACTTTTTATATTAGTAGCAGCTTGCGAGACTTCATCGTTTAGGCTATATTCTTCGATGAGATCAAGCATTTTACTAAGGCCATCAAATCTCTTTTCATCTTCACTAAATACGAAGAATTTAGAGAAAGTAGCATAGTAAAGTTTTCTGCCAGCTGCAAATTCCTCTTTTGTGCTCACCTTTTTCCTTAAATAGTTTTTTAACGACACTGAAACTATACAATTAATTGCCTTATTAATGTGGCTTAAAATAAAATAAATTAGAAAAGTTAAAAAAAGCTTAAATATGCCTTAATTGCATATTTAAAAAAGCCATTTTTAGGGAGTTATATAAGATATGATTTTTTAGCATGATTATTAAAATTTAGCTATTTTTTGATATCCATTTTTATTTTTGGACTAAATTTAAAGAGTGGGAGTAAATTTTACTCTAAAGCTAGCATCGAGCCATCTTCAAATTTTAAAAATACTCGCTCGCCAATCTTTGTAATTTCATCATCGTGGCTAAAAATTTTGATCAAAAAGTCGCCAACTTTGACCTTCAAAAGCTTTTCATTGCCCATGTAGAGTGAAGCTGAGTGCAAAATCCCTGAAATTTGACCTTCACCACCTGTTTTAGAAATTTTTATCTTGCTTGGATTGATCGTGATCTTGCTTTTACCTTTAAAATTTGAAGCTAAATTTAGCTTCGCATCATCGCCAAAGCTTAGCACGCCATCCTCTATCTCAAAGATATTTTTGTATTCAAACTCGCAGACTCTGCCTTTGTGCAAAAACACGCACTCGTTTGCTAGCATGCTAAGCCACTTCTCGTCGTGACTTGCGATGACAAAGCCGCAGCCATATTTCTCGTGCATCAAATTTATAGCCTTGCTAAAGAGCTTTGAAGTAGCGATATCAACGCTATTTGTCGGCTCATCAAGCAGATAAAATGGCGCTCTTAAAGAAAGTGCCAAAGCAAATGCGATGCGCTGCGTCTGCCCCGAGCTTAACTCAAAGTGGCGCTTATCTAAAAATTTCTCATCAAGTCCTACAAGTGCCAGAGCTTCGCTAGTTCGCTCATCAAATTCGCTTAGTAAATTTCTACTTTTTAAGATGGCTTTGAAATTTTCTCTCACACTTCTTTTTAAAAGGGCTGGCTCAGGCAATAAAACTGAAATTTTACGCAGCATTTCAAGGCTTGGTTTGCTCTCTCCCCAGAGTGAAATTTCGCCGCTATTTGGGCTTTGCAGGCGTGAGAGCACACGTATGAGCGTGCTTTTGCCGCTGCCGTTGCTACCCATTAGAGCAGTTATTTTTTTAGTATTTATATCAAGGCTTGGGATATTTAGGATCTCGCTTTTGCCGTAGTTTAGGTGTAAATTTCTTATCTTTATCAAAATTTGCTCCTATTTGTCGAGTTTTCTTAGCGCAAAGATCGCTAAATTTACTAAAAATGCGATAAATATCAAAACCATCGCGAGTGCTATACCCATGGCAAATTCGCCCTTGTTTGTTTCAAGCGAAACGGCTGTGGTGATCGTTCTGGTAAAATACTTGATGTTGCCGCCTATCATCATCGCAACGCCCACTTCAGCCACGATCCTGCCGTAAGCAGTGGCGATAACGACCATGAGGGCGTAGCGTAGCTCGTAAAGCACGCAAAAAACTAGCTTTGCTGGCGCGAGGCGTAAATTTAGGATAGTTAGATAGTGCTTTTTCTCCATATTTTCAACGACGCTTGCAGTAAGCGAGATGATGATAGGAAGGGCTAGCACAAACTGACCTAGCATGACCGCTTTTAGCGTAAAGAGTAAATTTAAGCTGCCAAGCGGACCGTTTCTAGTGATGAATGCGTATAAAATAAGACCAATGGCAACCGTTGGCATGGCTAGAGCTGTGTCACTTAGAAGGCGTAAAATTTTGCGACCTTTAAAGTCATAAAAGCCAAGTATAAAACCAAGTGGAAAGCCTACAATAACAGCAAAAAGTATCGACACACTTGATGTGTAAAGGGTAGCCTTGATGGCTGAATACGTTTCAAGATCGCCGTTTAAAAGTAGATTAAAAGCTTCTGCAAAGCCATTAAGTAAAAAATCCAAATATTATTCCTATTTTTTTATTCATATTATTTTAATATGCTATAATACCACATTTTCTAAAAAGGAGAAAAATGAAAAAGATTATTTTAGGCTCACTAGCAGCCGCAGTTTTGGCGTTTGGTGCTGACAATGAACTAATCATGGCGACTACAACAAGTACAGACAACACTGGCTTGCTTGATGCGATCTACCCAGTTTATAAGGCAAAAACAGGTGTTGATATAAAATGGACAGCTGTTGGTACAGGCGCAGCTCTAAAGCTTGGCGAAGACTGCAACGCTGACATACTTTTCGTTCACTCACCAAAAGTTGAGAAAGAATTTGTAGAAAAAGGCTTTGGCTTAAAAAGAAATGCCGTAATGTACAATGATTTCGTCGTTATCGCTGATAAATCTATCGCTGATAAATTTAAAGGTAAAGATATCAAACAAAGCTTTGAACTTATCAAAAAAGATGGTATCAAATTCTTCTCACGTGGCGACAAATCAGGCACAGACAATAAAGAAAAAGGCATCTGGAAAAAGATCGCTGGCGAAGTCCCTGAAAAAGATAGCTGGTATATGCAAACAGGTCAAGGCATGCTAGCTACGATAAATGCTGCTGCTGAGCAAAAAGGCGTTACATTTACTGACCGCGGTACTTACATTAAATATGAAGCAAACCAAAAAGGTCATCCTGAGATGGTCATCATCAACGAGGGCGACAACGACCTTAAAAACTTCTACTCTCTAATCGCAGTAAATCCAAAACACTGCCCTAAAACTGACATCGAGAATGCAGAGAAATTTATAAAATGGGCGACAAGCGAAGAGGGTCAGAAATTTATAGGCGACTTCAAACTTCTTGATAAGCCACTTTTTACTCCAGACGCAAACACACGCAAGAACTAATACAACGGGCGAGCAATCGCCCATCTTTTATAAATTTTTCATAATCTTTAAATTTATTTTTAATCACTTAAGCTAAAAACCAAATTTAAAATAAGACAAAAAATGGTAAAAAACTCCGTAAATTCAGCGTCAAAGTAATATGCAAATTTTGCATATTACTTAAAATTTTTTTAAGTAAAATAATTAATTTTAAAACTACTTTTATTTTATAAGGTATATAATAACCGAACTATTAGAAATATTACTTGAAAGGAAATCTATGCAAAAGATTGTTCAAACAACCTGTCCGTATTGCGGAACTGGTTGCGGCATAGACCTTATCGTAGAAAACGGTAGGATAGTCGATGCAAAGCCGACTGATAACCACCATGTAAATGATGGCGAGTTGTGCTTAAAAGGTATGTTTGGTTGGGAATTTGTAAATTCTCCAAAACGTTTAACTAAACCAATGATGAGAAAACTAAACGGAGAGTTTAACAAAGAGGGCAAACTCGAAGAGGTTAGCTTTGAAGAGGTTTATGAATTTTTAGGAAAGACTTTTAAAAATAGCGTAGAAAAATATGGTCCAAGCTCTATCATGGGCTTTAGTTCAGCTCGTTCAAACAACGAAGATAACTATGTATTTCAAAAATTCTTTCGTGCTTTAGGAAGTAACAACGTAGATCACTGCGCTCGTCTTTGACACGCTCCAACAGTGGCAGGTCTTGCCAGCACCCTTGGAAACGGAACGATGACAAATGATCTTGTTGAATTTGCGACTGATACAGATGTATTTTTACTAATAGGCACAAACACAAGCGAATGCCACCCTATCATCGCTATGCAGATGCAAAGAGGCTTAGAGCGTGGTGCAAAAATGATCGTTGTGGATCCAAAACGCACCGATATGGCTAAAAAAGCCGATATTTTCTTGCAAATTCCAGTTGGCTCAAACATCAAAACACTAAACACAATGATGAACGTCATCATCTCTGAAAATTTACAAGATACAGAATTTATCGAAAAATATGCAGAGGGTTTTGAGTACCTAAAAGAAGCGGTAAAAGACTTCACTCCTGAGAGATTTGAGCGTGAGACTGGCGTCAAAAAAGAGCTCATCATTGAGGCTGCTAGGATGTATGCAAAAGCTGGCAGTGCTGCTATTTGCTACACTATGGGTATCACTCAGTTTAGCGATGGCACATCAAATGTCTTCTCGCTTTCAAATTTAGCGATCCTAACAGGAAATTTAGGTAAAAAAGGCGCTGGAGTAAATCCACTTCGTGGCCAAAACAACGTTCAAGGCTCATGCGATATGGGCGCACTACCTAATGTCATCCCAGCAGGTGCAGTAAATAGCGCTTACGCACAAGAGCAAGCTCGCAAAGTTTGGCACTTCGAGCTTAATCCAGTGCCTGGCTTTAAACTAACATACGCACCTGATAAGATGGATAGTGGCGAGCTAAAAGTGCTTTATGTTTACGGCGAAAACCCTGTTATGAGCGACCCTTGGACAGAGCACTTTGTGCATGCTACGCATCACCTAGACTGCTTTATCGTACAAGATCTATTCTTTACTGAAAGTGCTCAAAAGGCTGATGTCGTCTTACCTGCAGCTGGTTGGGGTGAGAAAGATGGAACATTTATCAACACATCTCGCCGCGTTCAAAGAACCAGAAAAGCAAGTGAGCCAGTAGGTGGTGTAGAACCTGACTGGAAAGTAGTTTGTAACATCGCAAAAGCTATGGGACTTGAGGGATTTGACTTCTTAAGCGCAGAAGAGGTTTGGGACGAGCTTAGAAAACTAATGCCTAAATTCTTTGGCGGTATCAGCTACTATAGACTTGAAAAACTAGGCGGCATCAGCTGGCCATGCCCCGATGAAGATCATCCAGGCACACCTGATCTTTATACTGATCACAAATCAATGCTACCTGATGGTAAATTCCGCCTAGCTCCAGTACTTTACGCTGACGATAAAGATAAGCGTGCAAGCATGGAGGCTGAATTTAAAGCCAAAATGCATATACCTGATGGCTATCCAGTAGGCTCAGGTGCGATGAGCGAAGTGCCTGATGAGGTCTATCCTTGCCTATTTACAACAGGTAGAAAAGTTTATCACTACCATACTGGTACGATGACTAGAGAGTGCCCACCGCTAGAGTATGGTGCTGGCATCGAAGGTCCGCTAATCGAAGTAAGCCCTGATATCGCAAGAGAAAGAGAGCTAGAAGATGGCTGCTACGCAATGGTAGAGAATAAACGCGGCAGGATCGCAGCTAAACTTCGTGTAAATCCTGACCTTAGGGAGAGTACGATATTTACGACTTTCCACTATAGTGAGGCTGATGGCAATGAGCTCGCAAACGCACAAGACCACGACCCACTCTCAGGTATCACACCTCTTAAGATCACTATAGCTAACATAAAAAAATTAAGCGAAGAAGAGTATATAGCTTTTAGACAACAAAACGAGATGTCTATGCACTCTGAAAAACCTTATCTTTCACCTGTTAGATCATAATTTCAAGGGCGCAATGCCCTTGAATTTTTAATTCAAATTTTCATAGCAAATCAACTTTTATTAACTAAAATTTTCTATTGTTTTAGATGAAATTTCATAGTAAGAAAGGGCTATTTTTTAAAATTACTATGAAGTGCTATCCATATAGTTTTCTCTTTTAAATTTATTAAGACTTTTATGCTTTTAGAGCTTGTATGCGTCATGGCTATCTTTTTAACAAGACTTTATCGGCTTTAATTTTTAAATTGTGTGATCACGGTTGGCGTGAGGGTTTAGGCATTTGTATTTTTTGACTGATTAAGACAGAATATTTTGGCTATTTTTTGAGCTAGTCAGCCAAACAGCCAGCTAAAAAGTTATGATAATAATAGTTTGCTATTGTTTGTAATTTTTTGAATAAAGGTTTTAAAATAACGTTAAAACCGTGGCTCAATGTTTGCAAAAGTTGATAAAAATTTGTGATTGTTTATAACTAGTGGCGGACAGAGAGGGATTTGAATACTATACATTTTATTTCATATCTATTTTTATTAATTCTTTTACGTTATTTACTATTGTTCCTTTTGTTTTACACATTTTTATTTGGTGGTTTTTGTTTAGTTCTGCTTTAAAGCATTTATTTCCTATGTATTCTTTTAAAATTATTTCATCTCCGCCGTATATGGTTATTTCTTTTTTGTTGTATATGCTTATTTCCCCTTTTTCGTTGTCGTATTTCCAAAACATTTCTCTTGGTTGATTATCAAGTAAAATTTCGTGATTTTTTTTAAAACTTATATCCCAGCTACTGCCTGCTGTTAGTATAAAATCTATAAAGTATCTCTCCGTTTGTATGTTCCAGTCGCCTACTAAATTTAAATCTTTTATGTATTTGTTTTGGTTTTTGTTTTTCTCTACGTGTATTTCTATTGGATCAGCAATTAAAAAAATGCAAAGCAATAATAAAGTTTTTAGTATTCTCACTCTATTAACCTATTTCTTTTTTTAGTATTCTTGCTCTTATGTCTGATAAATAAAATTGTTGTTCCATTTCACTTAACTTATCAAATAGCTCTATTAGCTCTTTATGCGTTGGATTTATTTCACTTTCTTTTTGAAAATAAAATTCTAGTATTTTGTATAAGTTTGGGTTATTTTTTTCCCAGTTATAGATAGTTTTTATATCTTTTCCGATGAATTTGGCTACTTCTCTTTTATTCATTTATCTATCTCTACCTATTTTTTTTCTTTTATATTTAGTTTTCCATTGTTTGCTTTTTCTTTTATTTTTTCTAATTTTTCTAAGAATTTTTGAGTTTCCGAAATTTGATCGTCTAGTGCTAGACCTTGGTTTATTAATCTGATTAATTCTGGTTTTTCTTTTTCCCAGTTTGTTAGTGTATTTCTTGTAATATTTAATTTTTCTGCTAATTCTTGTCTAGTCATTTTTTATACTTTTTGACAAATTATTTTGTATTTTATTAGATTTTTTCATTTATCTATCTCTTTTTTAAGTATTCTTGCTTTTATGTCTGATAAATAAAATTGTTGTTCCATTTCACTTAACTTATCAAATAGCTCTATTAGCTCTTTATGCGTTGGATTTATTTCACTTTCTTTTTGAAAATAAAATTCTAGTATTTTGTATAAGTTTGGGTTATTTTTTTTCCAGTTATAGATAGTGCTTATATCTTTTCCGATAAATTTGGCTACTTCTCTTTTGTTCATTTATCTATTTCTTTTTTTAAAATTCTTGTTTTTATATCTAGGATATAGTATTGAATTTCTTGTTCTGATAGTTTTTCAAAGAGCTGTATTAATTTTTTATATGCATCATTTACATATAGGCTTTCTTTGTTTTCTTTTAAATTTAGTCCATTTTCTATAACTTCAAAAAGCTCTTTTCTATTTTTACGCCAGTTATATATTGTTTTTTCAGCTATTTTTAGCTTTTTTGCGATTTCTGCATTTGTCATTTGTATGTTTCTGTTTGTTTTATTTCTTTTTCTAATACTTTTACTTTTAAGCTAGATAAAAAATATTCTTGTTCTATCTCTGATAATTTTTCAAAATATTTTTTTAATTCATCCGTTTTTGAATTATTTTCTTGTTTATCTTTAATATTTTCTATAATGAAATTATATAGTTTTGGTCTTGATTTTTCCCAGTTATAGAGTGTTCTTAGTTCTATGTCTAGTAAATTTGCTATCTCTTTTTTTTCCATATTCTTTGAAATTCTTTCATTTTTAATTTTTATTTAAGTTACATTATGAAATAATTTCATTGTTCGTATGAAATGATTTCATATTTCCGATTTTATCGAAGGTATGTAAATTTTGCCCTTAATATGGCTTTAAACTATTTTGAACCTAATGAACTGCCCGCAACAGAGTAGAGATGTTTAGGGGCTTGTTTGTTACAACCTTAATACGTTGTAAAACTGTTGGGGGTGGTGTAGCTCTGCCCCTAAAATACTTAGCTACAAAACAAATATTTTTTAAGGAGCTACACATGTACACTTATCTTTTAGGCCTTTGTGACGAAGTTCGTCCGATTTCTCGCATCGACAAGAAAACTGGCGAAGTTTCATCGTCTATCGACGTAACTATCACTTTTGAAAGTCGCGATCAACACGGCTATCTTGTTAAATCAACTGAAACTATCAATTATGACTTTTCTCTTAAGCCAAAATTTGATTCTGTAAAAGGCAAATATATCGCTGTTCCATATCGCTTTTTAAATACTCGCAATGGTGCATATATGTTCCCTGATGAAACTTTAAGTTTCCAAGTTTTCAATGAAAATCCTTTTTTGAAAGAAACTAAATCATCTAAATAGTTAAAAGCGGGGGCTATGCCTTAATGTGAGTAGCAAACCACTCTCCCGCTCATATCAATTTCTACAAAGTTTATTTTTTAAATTTTGTAGAGATTGATCTCTAAAATTTTAAAAAGGAGTTAGATATGGAAAAAACTAAAAATTTTCTAAAATCTACTAAGGGTAAAGTTGCTGTTGCTAGCTCTATGTTGCTAACTGCTCCAGCTCTTTTTGCGGCAGATGCTCCAACTGTTCCGGCTACGCCATTAAAAGCTGATTATGCTTTGTTCGATTACGTGTTTGCTGGCGTTATTGCTGTCGCTTTTATCTTTATGATTGCTGGCAGAGTCAAGTCTTTCATAAAGTAGTTTTTTATAGGGGGCTTTTTGCTCCCTTGTAAGGTTAAAATAATGAAAGAAAATGCTATATACGTTCCTAATCTAAATATCTGTGTTAAAGATTTCTACATAAAAGATAAAAAAGTATTTTTTGTAAATTTTGATGATAGCGTTTCTACTTCTGATTATTCATTTTCTAATTTTCAAACAAACTATCTTTTTAACACTGAAACTAATATTTGCTACATTCAAAAAAATGATTTACTTCCAAATTTAGGTATATATGAATATCAATTTAACTTTCTCATGGGTTTTTCTGCGATACTTATAGCATTTTCTTTTCTTATTGGGTTAATTATAGTCGGAGCTACACGATGATTGAAGTATTTAACAATGATGTATTTAATTATTTTTTAAATGTTTTCTCTCTCTTTTTTGTGCCTATTTTTATATACGTTATAGCTCTCTCTTTTGTGAAATAGTTTTTTAGATATAAATTTTTCCTTGCGAAGCTTTAAACTTCTTTTTTTCCGCTGGATAAAAAAGAAGTGACAAGCGAAGCGCGTCAGTAATGAATAGGAGCTCAATATTATGGTTAAATTTCTTTTAAAGCTTTTTTGTCTGCTTAGCTTGTTAAGCTCTTTTTCATTCTCAAAAGAAGTTTGGGTTGATACTGATGTAAATTTAGGAAATCTTTATCCTTTTGGAGATTGCGAATTTTTATCTGGTAAAAAATTTGTAAAATGTTCTGTTCCTGAAACTGGGGGATATAGAATTTTTACTACTTATTCTGTTGAAGATCGTCTTTATTTTAATCCGACTAAATCAAGCGGTTTTTATACTGCTGGAGATTATCTTTACTTTGTTGATAATGTTCGGTTTAGTGGTTATTTTGTTTATAAAAATAAATATTCATCTTATTTGTATGAAGAGAGTGATGCCCATAACGGTGAATTATTCACCTATACAAACATAACTGAATTTCGTATAAATAGTTCTTATGTTGAGTGTTCTGCTAATCAAGTTTTTAATTCTGAAACTAAACAGTGCGAATCTTGTCCAAAAGATCATTCTTTTAGTCAAGAAACTGGAAAATGTGAGCCTGATTTAAAACGCCCTGATTGGTGTCCTAAACCTATGATCTACAATGAAAGAAAGGTAGAGCTTCTATTAAGGGATAAAATTGTTGAAGAGTGTCTGCCTGATCCTAAAATAGATAAACCTACTTGTGAAAAAATGGGTTGGAAATTTCATGATGGTTGTTTTGATAATCTTAGTGGTGCTGAAATGGCTACTTGTATGCGATTTCCTGAAGGTTGTTTGGCGCCTGAAACTATTTATAGAATTAACTCAGAAATAAAGCTTGAAAATGATCTTTTTATTATGGGTGGTTTTATGATCCCATTGCCCATTAATGCTTTAAAAAATGGTCTTAGCTCTTTAGGGTCTTTTTTTAAGGGTCTTTTTTCTAGTGGTTCTAAGCCTGCTAATTTAAATTTATTAGAATATCGCCCCCAAATAGTTGATATTAAAGCTACTAAGGCTGGTCCTGAGCCAGTTTTTAACCTTAATCCAGTTGATGATAATGCAATTGTTTTTAACAGCGTTTTTAAAGAAACTGGCAAGCTTGATTCCACTGCTTCAGCTTCATCAAATATAGTTAAGTCACCCCAAGCAACTGCCGATGTTTCTCCAAATTTAAGAAAATTTGATTTGCCAAAAGATGCTTCAGTTTCTAAAATTGAAAACAATACAATTGTTACTGCAAAGCTTAAGGATATGTCTAAACCTATCCCCACAAAAGATATAACTGTTCCTAATGAAGTTAAAAACATAAACCTTGATTATGATTTAAATACTATGTTTAAAGCTTCTGATAAACCTACTCCAAATTTGCCCATGACAATTAAGCAAACTAGCAATGCAGGCAATAAAGCAACTTACAAAGGTAATATTGTTACCCCTGATAAAAGTGTTATTGATGTTGAAGTTGTTGAAACTACTACATCTACTGGCTCTAAGGTTCAAGATGTAACTTATTCTTATATTTATAAGACCCCAAGCGGTAGTAATAAGTTTTCTACTGGTTACGTTAATACTATTACTTCTGATAATAAAGTTACTAATTCTATTCCAAAAGATAGCACATCAACAAATTCATCTGGTAGCTCATCTAATTCAGGTAGTGGCGGTTCATCATCAACAACTACTCCTAGCCAGCCTACCCAGTCTATTGATTTAAGCTCTTTAGAGCAGGCTTTAAATAGAAATAGTGCCAAGCTTGATACTATAAACGATACTTTAACTTCTATCAAAAATCAACAGTTAGAACAATGGAATTATGAGCCTAATGTTAATACTGCTACTTCTTTTTCTGCACTGCAAAGCGAGCTTGCTAAATTTGATGTGTCCGTTAATGATGCTTTTAATTTTTTGAACAACTTTAAGAGCGATATTGACAACTTAATGAATAACTTTAACGAGTCGCTTGACGTTTTTAATAAAGGTATTGATGCTCCTGATATTCCAAAAGGAACTTGTCCTTTTACTATTAGTGGTCCAACTCCTGGTAGCGGTAAAAATAATTTATTTAATATCGATCCTTGTCGTTTTGTTACTCCTTATAGGTCTATTCTTACTTTGTTTTTCACGATTTGGTTTAGCTTCGAGATCATTATGTTTTCTTTGAAATATCTCTTTAGGGTGGGTGGTGAATCATGAAATGGTTAATCGGTGCGGTTGGTGGTTTTATAGTTAATTTTATTGAATTTCTAGTAAAGAAAATTGGCATAAGAAATACTATTTTAGCCTTTGTTGTGCCTATTTATGCTTCTTTTGTGGCTTTTCTTATTGCTTTTGCTGGCTATGCCATTTTATTTATTATGAAAATTTGGAATTTACTTAGGGAGTATATCCCTAAAATGTTTGATTATGGCTCTAGCGTTAGTGGTTCTTTTGGCGGTTTGCCTAATCAGACTGTTTTAAATTCTGCTATGGAGTTTTTACATCAAAGCGGTTTAGCTTCTGCTTTTTCAACTGCAATGACCTTGTTTATATCTATTCTTAGCTTGTTCTTTGCTCTCCAGCTTTATAGGGTTATCTTGTATGTTAGGGCTAATATGACAAAGATCATAACTGATCTATTAACTTTAATGAGTAGATAGCATGCTTAGTTTAATTATTGGTCCGCCACGTTCTGGAAAAACTTATAAAGCGGTTCATTTAATAAATGATGAGTATGAATTGCACTTAAAAGGCGAATCAAAGTATAGGTTTATTTATACTAATATCAATGGCTTAAAATTTGATCATTTTAACGGCTTTGTAAAGCAATATGATAAAAATGATTTTCTTACTGCCGTTAGTCAAGAATATACCCTTAGTTCTCAATATGAAAATGGCTTTTTAGAGAATGTAGATAATTATGATGAATATGCCTTGAAAAATGGAATTTACGAAAATTATCATCATTGCTTGATAGTTCTTGATGAAGCTTACAACACCTTTACTAAAAACTTTAATGAGAGCTTGGGTAGATTTCTAAGCTATCATGGACACTTTGGGATAGATATTATCTTTCTTTTCCAGTCTAAACGTCAGACAAATAGAGAATATTTAGTTCATACCGAGCTCATGTATATGGCTCAGCCTAGCGGAAAAAGGCTCTTTAGTAGTCTTTTTAAATATAAAGTCTATAGCACTTCATCTAATTTTAATTACAATCTTATTCGTTCTGAAAATCTAAAATTTAATCAAAAAGTTTCAGATTTATATAGTAGTGGTTCAAAAGAAATTTATAAAAGCTATGCAACTAAAAAGATTTTATTTTTAATAATTTTTATTGTAGCTTCTTACGCTATATATAAATTCTTAGAGCCTAAACATGAGCCAGCTCAATCAACTATTCAAGATACTAGGTTTGTTGATTTAAATACTTCTGATTCTAAAGAGCCTAAAACAATTTCAAATAGTGTAGATAATTCAGATATAAACACCACTATTTTTAATAATAATAGAATCTATCTAAGGGTAACTTGCTTTCCAAGCGGTTGTAAATTTAGAAATTACGCCATTGATTTATCTTTAGATAGCTTCTTAGAACTCCTTTCTTTCTCAAACTGCCATATATTCTTACAAGATAAGAAGTCAGGCAACTACATTGATTACTTTGTTTCTTGCCATGCAGATTTTGAAAGGGTTTTAAAAAGCTTAGAAAATTCATCACAAGGGTTTGCAAATGAAAAATCTCCAAAAACTGATTCTAGTCCTATGCTTCCTACTCTCAAGTAGTTTATCTGCCTTAGAATATCGTAATATTGCCTTTAACGATTTCTTAGGCGAGATTAGTTCTATAACTGGTAAAAATATTGTCATTAGTGGCAATGTTGATACTAACTTTGACGTGTTTTTACCTACGCTTGATTTAAGCAATACTGATACTTTTTCTAAGTTGCTTAAAGATATTTTAAACGTGAATGGTCTTGATTATTTGATTCAAGATAGCGTTTTGTTGATATATAATCCAAAAGTTGAAGATAAGCCAGTTTTGAAAGACTATATAATAAAATTTAAGCACATATCAAAAGAAGATGTTGTATCTGCCTTATCTTTGTTTAGTGAAAATATAAAATACACTGTTTATAGTGATAGGATATTGCTTATTACCACTGAAAGCCAGTATAAGATTATTGATAATCTTATTAATGGGCTTGATACTAGCTATCAATTACGACAGCTTAGCTTTACTATTATTAGCACAGATAACACAAAGCTTAAAGAGATTGGACCACGTATAGAATCTATCTTAAGTCCTTTAGATCATTTCTACTTTAAAATTATTACCAACGTTCTTACAGTCGATAGCACCAAAGTTAATAAAGATTCTGTCACCAGTCTTATAAATTTACTTAAAGAAAAGGGCGTTTCTGATCTGATCTATAATCCTAGAGTTACTGTTATTGATAATAAAGATAGCGTAATTGAGAGCGTTATAAAAACCCCTATTCAAAAATCATCAATCGATATTCAAAATAGTCAAAGCATTACTACCAACCAAGTTGAATATCAAGATGTTGGTTTAAAGCTTTATATTTCAAGTGTCTTGATTACTAATGATAGTGTTAGTTTTACTTTGGATCTATATATTGAAAATTTGCTTGATGATACATTAACTCCTAGAATTTCAAGTAGGCATCTAAAAACAAATGTTTATCTTACTGATACAAATTCATTTCTTATTGGCGGTATTAATAGCAAAGAAACAATTAAATCAACAAAGACTATTCCATTTATTGAAAACATTCCTATTCTTGGTGATATAACAACATATAAAAGCGAAAAGACTAGCGATTATAGTTTTAGTATATTTATCACTATGTTACCATCTGAGAAAGATATTTTTTCAGAGTTTTATTATGATCCAGCAGATAAACACATTGCTTTAGAACGCTATTTGACGAGCGCAGCGCGCAACGCAAAAGGGGCCCCACGTAGTGGGGAATGAGCGTGCGCTCTTGGCTATATATAATATAACTGTGTACAAAGGTGTAAAATGTATGGTATTAGTGAAACTGATAAAATCTTTTTAAAAACTAAGTTAGAAAATCAAAAGAAATTTCTAGACAGCAATTTCTTTATGATAAATGGCGAGTATGTCCCTTACTCTAACTTTTATTTTTCTAGCTGGCATAACTCGAACAGATACATTGCGGAGCTTAATAACCGAGTAGCTAGTCTTAATGATTATGCTCAAAGTCAAGGGCTTTGTCCTATCTTTGCAGTTTTTACCTTGCCTAGTGAGTATCATAAACAAAAGCTTATAACCCTTAAGAGTGGTAGAAAAAAGCTTGTTTATAATAAAAAGTATATCGATGATGAAGATCATAGCGTTAGCGCAGGAGCTAGCAGGCTTCAAACTTTAGTTAGAAAAATTATTGGTTCTCGATGTTTTAGGGGTATTGCTTCAGATAAAAGATGCTACATAACTACAAAAGAGCCGCATTTAGATGGGACTTGCCATTTAAATTTTCTTGTTTTTGTTCAAAAAGAAAAATTTAATGATTGTGTTCGAGTTATTAAAGATAATTTTTTAGATACTCATAGCAGGGTTGAAACCGATATTAAAAACGCTACTTCGTATGTTATGAAGTATATTTTTAAAACTCTTGATGATTTACGCCAAAACCCTGATTTGGATAACTTGACCGATATAAGCTACTGGTATTTAAAGCATAAAATTAGGCGTTTTACTATGTCGCAAACGTTTATTAGTCTTGAAATTTATAGAAAACTAAACGGCAGTATTGACCTAATATCTCTTACTAAAAATTATAATAAAGGCTTGGTTACTGTTGTCGTTGATCCTGATACCAGGAAGCCTTTAAAAATATTTGATGAATTTGGCGAACTTTGGCAAAAGACTAGAATAATTAAAGATAGCAATACTATAAAACGATACGAAGATGCAAGCGATGAAATAAAGAGCTTTGGCACTAATTTAAAACAAAGACAAATTTTAAAGCTTTGCGATGAGCTTTTTAAAAGCGATGAAAAGCCTAAACCAGTAAGCAGAATGAAAGATTACGAGTTAGTCAATTATTATCAAAGCTTGGGCGGTGATGTAAATGCCCAGCATTTAGCCTATGTTGAAAATTTAATGCTTGATCGTAACTTAGATAATTTTACGCATTATCATGAAAGGCACGATCTTAATGCTCCTGATATTGATAGTTTTGTAGATAGATTTTTGATTTGCAATGAATTTTAACTATGCAAAACGTTAAATTTAAATACTATGCTGATTTATATCTTAAGCTCGGTAAGTCTGAATGGAAATTATCTACGTATTGTAAGAATAAAGGCATTGTAAAAAATAGGCTAAATGTTTTCTTTGATTTAGATATTTACGAAATAAAGCCTAGCGTTATTCGTTTATGGCTTAATTCTATACAAGACGTTTCTAATAAAAGTAAAAAACATTATTTAAATTCTTTATCTATGATCTTAAAGCTTGCCCTAGAAGATGAAATAATTGATAAAAATCCCATTATACATATTAAAAGCATAGTCCATAAGACACCAAGAATAGAGCCTTTTACTAGCCAGCAAGTAAATGATATTCTAAGATTATCTACTAGATATAATGATAGATTCCAAATTTTTTTATATATTGGCTTTTTTACAGGCATGCGAACTGGCGAGATATTATCTTTAAAATTAAAAGATATTGATTTAGAAAATAGGGTTATAAATATTAATTCTACCAGGTCCAGATTTGGCGAGAATACACCTAAAACAATTTATTCAATTAGAACTATACCTATCTTGGATAATTTGTATAATAAGCTTAAAAAATATATTGAGAGCTATCAAGACAATATTTATCTTTTACAAACACAATATAATGAACCTTATAGAGATACTGGCGTTTTTACTTCTGATTTTTGGAAGCCTATATTATATGAATTAAATTTGCCATATAGGCGACTTTATAATATGCGACATACTTATGCTACTTCTATGCTTTATGGTAATTATGTTACTCCAGTAGAGTTATCAAAGCTCTTGGGCCATTCCACTCCTAAAATGATTTACGATGTCTATGTAAATTATCTTAATTAAAACTTAAAAGACTTTAAACGAGATATTTCAATTTATTAATTTGGGTCGGCATAGGGATTTTTTTATTTTATAAATTTGTTGTTAAATGCCGTATTTTTGGGGTTTGTGGCGGACAGAGAGGGATTTGAACCCTCGAGCCCCGATTAAGAGCTGCACCCTTAGCAGGGGTGTGGTTTCAGCCGCTCACCCATCTGTCCGTGTCCATGAAAAAAGTTTATGAAAAAGAAATGGTGGTTAGAGGCAGAATCGAACTGCCGACACGCAGATTTTCAGTCTGCTGCTCTACCGACTGAGCTATCCAACCACGTTGATAAAAGAAATTGGATTATACATTTTAAATATTTAAACTAAGTTTAAAAATATACAAGAAGCTTTTGTTTTTAAGAAATTTAAATACAAAACTATAAATTTTAGCCTGACAGAGTTAAATTTAATGCACCAAATTTACTACACTTACATCTTTGTCTATCTCGATAAAAAATGTTTGTGCGCCAGCTCCGCTACCATATACGCCTTTATAGACTTGATTTAGTGCATGTCCGCTACCATCAATCGCCACTTGGTTGTGCGTATCACCTAAAGTGCTATGCTTTAAATTTAGTGCTGCCACTTCGCTGTCTGTAGCTTGCGTGAAGATAGTGCCTTTACCCTCCAGCGCCACTTTGTCGTTATTGTCGCCTTTGATCTTTAGCACGGTATTTACGCTTTTTAAGCCACCATCTGTTACTTGTGAGTCTATGATATCAAGCACGCTTTTGGCATCCAGTCCTATCGAGACCGCCTGAGTGCTCTTGCTGCCAAGCTGTAAAATTTCAAAGCTCTTTAGTTTATCATTTAGATCATCCACTCTGCTAAGATCGATGTTTTCAGTAAAGATGAGTGTATCTACGCCGCCTTTTGCGTCTATCTTTTTGCCTTCGTAGGTAAAGGTATTATTTTGATCATCTCCCTCGTGAGTGATCTTGATATTTTTATCTATCTCAACGAAAAATGTTTTTGTGTTAGCTCCATCAGTGTATGTGCCCTTATAGACGTGATTTAGTGCATGTCCACTACCATCAATCGCTACTTTATTAAATTCATCTCCAATGGCTTGACTATGTTTCCAGTTAAGCATAGTCACTTCTTTATCAGTAGCTAGTTCAAATTTATTATTTCCATCACTTATTAGCTTAACGCCATCTTCATCATCGCCTGAGATTTTTAAGACAGTATTCATATTTTGCGTATCTTGTATCTTTTTTCTACCACTTCCTGAACCAATGGTTATGGTGGTCTCTTTTGAGTCTATGATATCAAGAACGTTTTTAGTATTTAGTGATATTGAGACAGCTTGGGTTTCAGTACCTAGTTGCAAACGTTCAAAACTTTTTAAAGTATCATTTAAATTACTTACTTTTTCTAGTTTTGTATCTTCAACAAATATCAGCTTATCTACACCACCTTTTGCATCTATACTCTTGCCATTATAGATAAAGACATCATTTAGATTACTTCCTTCAAGAGTATTTGTATTGTGTTTTAAGTGCATTACTCTATTAAAATCATCTGGGTCATTTCCATAACCATTTAGTGCTTTTCTATAGCCATTTGCGTCAGCACTACTAACGTATCCTTTATCTTCCAAAGCTTTTATATAGCTATTACTAAAAAGATGTGTACCACTACCTTGCGAGCCAATATTTTTAAAGTCAGCATCTGTATATATAGGATTTTTATGTTTTCTTATCTGTATATCAAGATCCACATCCGTTCTTTGATCTATATATTCTATATTTAGTTTGTAAAAGCCTTTTTTTAATTTTATTACGTTTGGGTATCCTAAAAAACTATCGCCCACTCCATTAACCTCTCTTGTAGACCAAGTGTTTGGATTTGCTGAAGTTGGCTGTTGATCAGCGTTCCAATATGACGCAACTATTTTATAGTCACCAAGCTCCATATATACATGATCTTGAAAGTGGTCTGCTCGTACGTGATACTCGCCATCTTCTTGTATGTATATCCATCCACTCATATGCATGATAAGGTCTGTTCCTACCGTCTCAGCTTCTAGCAAGGTGTAGTTGCCTGAGTGATTTACATTGTAGTGAGTGCCAGTGTGGTCTGTATCGCTTGCCATAGGGGAGTGTCCTACTCTTGCCATATCATTTGTGTTTAACTCTCCTGCTGATGGTCTAGTCCAGCTTAATTTATAGTCTTTGCCTCCTCTAAAAGAGACTTCATCAAATGTAGTAGTAGCGCTAGCACCTGCCCACTCCATCCACTCTTTATAGTGATGTTTTACATAAAATAAATTTGCACTATCTGTTGGCAAAAATGGTCCAGGATACATAAATTTATTTATAAATTCTTTATTTGTACAATCATAAAACCACATATCAACATCAAGCCCTTTGTTTGCCACCATAGTTACGGTTTGAACAGCTAAATTTCCTGCATCATCTAGTCTTTCTATTATGTAGTTTTTGCTGCCAGTGTTTTGCGCTACGTTAAAGCTTCCAGAGTAGCTTAAATTTCTATCAAGTGTCAGTGTCGTCTTATCAGATGTCTCAGCGTCTATGACCTCTACCTCTTTTGATTTTTCATCGTGTGGATTGTTTGCAGCTTCGCCTTTGCCGCTAAAATTTATAGCGTAGCTACCAGAGCTATTTTTTATATTATCAAAGTCAGATTCTATTAGCTTGTCAGGCTTTGAGTCAAGATCGACTGTGATAGTTAGGTTATCATCTCTTTGAGGTACGCCGTCAGTCCCCACATAGGTGGCGTCTATGATATGGTGCGTTCTATCTAGCTTTTTGCCAACCTTTTCAAAGTCTGCTACGACGGTGTTATTCTCGATCTTGGCTATAAAGCTATCACTTATATTTCCGTTTTCATCTTTTATCTCGATTAGCACGTAGCCTTTGCCGTCACTTGTGGTATCGGGCTTATTTATACCAAATTTAATGTATGGCTGTTCGTCATTTGTAAGAGCGATGTTGTAGTTTATCTTTTGGGTCGAATTTGACTCATACTGGCTTGTCGAGATGATATGCTCGTAGTTCTCTTCGTTTAGGTATTTTGCAGAGTGGATATCGGCATTATCTATCTTTGTAACAAGCTTTACATCGTCTATATAGTCAAGCACACCAAAGGCAAATAACCTGCCACTTGAAGTGCCTGATATTGCACTTCCATCATCTTTTATAAGGGTCGCATCGACTAGGGTAGGTCGCTTGCTACTTACCGTCACGTCTGGTATGGTGATAGCGCCGTCACTTATCACCTTGATATCGCTTGGATCTTTTTTATTTATCATATGCACGCCATCATCGTCTAGGATGTAGCTCACGGTTGATTGTTTGTTAGTAAGTGGGTTTAGGATGCTTATCTTTAGCTCATCTTTTGGCACTGCGCTACTTGGGAGATAGACCTTTACATCAGAGGTCGTTATAGCTCCAGTGGTGTCATCTATGAGCCCATCTCCGTCAGCGTCTTTGACAAATTTAGCCACTGGGCTGTCGCTAAATTTTATCTCATTTGTGTCGCTCTCGCCTTTGTTGCCAGCCTTGTCCATCATGGTCGTCGTTATGCTTGTGGTTTTGCCATGCTCTATTGGCACTGTGATCTTAAATTTACTATCATTTAGTGGCACTTCATTGTGATCAGGGGCGATTATCTTGCCATTAGTGTATGTGTAGACCTTGTGCGTTTTGCTGCCGTCTGGATTTGTGACATCTATGGCTATCTTATCGCCTTCTTTTATCACGCTTGGGATTTTTATAGATGCCTCAGTTTTTGTTGGATCGCCGTCATTGTATCTGTTTTCTGAGGTATCTATCTTGCCATCTGGTGTTCTATTGCTAGAGCCCAAGTCACTATCAAAGCTTATCTTGGCTGATTTTACAGGAGGAGCTACTACGACGCTTGGGGTGGTTTGGCTGCTTGTGCCATTTGGTTTTGGCGTGCCATGCTCGTCATTAACCGTTGTGCTTATAGATACACTTGAGCCAGGTGCCACTGGCACGCTTACGCCTGGCACTTCAAATTTACCATTAACTATTGGCACTACTACGTTTGGGCTGTTTTTATCATAAACGCTTGTGCCATCATCGCTTACGACAAATTCTTTTGGCGAGCCACCTATGTTTATAGTGACGCTCTCTTTTGGTTTTATAGTGCGAGGTAAATTTATCTCAACCTTTGAAGTGCCATCTCCTATCTCGTCGCTACTTATCAGACCATCGCCGTTTTTATCAGCTGTTAGCGTCACTTTTACAGTGTCACTTACACTGCTGCTTGGCGTAGTGCTTGTGGCTGAGACGTTGCCAAATTTATCGACTACGCCAGTTTCTATGCTGCTTCCTGCTGTGATGTTTGCGATGTTTGGCACGCTAAAGCTGACTGTGCCATTTTCATCGGTCGTAAATGTATAGGTGTTGCCGTCCTCATCAGTTGCCGTGCCATTTTCTTTATCTAGCGTAAATTTCTTCTCAACTGGTGGTTTGCCTGGTTCATTTAGCTTAAACGTGATCTTATCTCCAGTGCTAAGCTCATCAGGCACTACAAATTTCATACCGCTAGTTTGCGTGCCACTGCCATATCCTAGCTCGGTCGCATCTATCACGCCGTCGCCATTTTTGTCAAGATCAAGCGTGGCTGTCACTTTTGAGATGGCTGGCGTGTCGTTTAGCTCATAAGCAGTTGGCGGCGCGGTAAATGTCCTGCCACCAGTGGTGTATGAGCTTGTCACGGTCGTTTTGCCATGGTTTAAAATTTCAACCCCAGTGATCTCTGCTTTGCCATTTACGATAGGTATAGGAGGCGCTCCAGTAGGTGTGCCGGTGCTATCAACTGGGATTAGCTCGTTTGTTATCGTATTTACTTTGTAGCTACTAGTTTTGCCACCACCTTTCATGTTTGTCTTTATCGTGATGATGTCGCCATTTTTAGCAACGTCTGGGATATGGGCGTCTATGCTTGTGATGATTTTCTTGCCATCAGGAGTTTTTGGTAGTGAGTTTAGCTGCGCTCCTCCTAAAAAGCCTTTTTTCTCGCCAGTATCGCTTGTGAGGTTAAAATTTAGCACGATGTTTGGCTCTGGCGGTGTGAAATTTAGGTTTTGGGCGCCAAATCCAGCGTAAGAGACCCCGCCGATCTTAGCCTCGCCAACTGGCCATTTGACCTCGTCATGCCTAGCTTCAAGAGCGCGCAAACCTGTGTAAAAGTCGTAGATATTTGAGTAGTGACCACCTAGTTCAAATTTGATGCCACTACTGCTTGCTGAGGCGAAGTTATGTGGTGATGAGCCGTGAGAAGATAGCTCTTGATGGGAGATTTGATCATCGTCATTTGCGTGTTCTTTGTGATTTTCAAGGATGTTTGCGTTTTTTGGGATGACTAGCTCGCCTTTGTGCTCAGCAAAGACATTTACCGTGTGAAATACCGAGCTAAAGCCGACATAAGCCTTTTCGCCGTCATCAAAAACAATGGTAAGGTTCGAGTTTTCGCTCGTTTTTATATCGTCACCAAGGTAAATTTCATCGCCTTTGTGCAGCACCCTCATAGTGCCGTCCCTGCTTATGGCGATGGCTTCACCCTTGATCTTTTTGATAACGCCGATCCTTATGGCGTCAAAATTTGGCATTTTTTCATCCCTGTAAAATGTGTGTATTGTAGTATCGGAAAAACTCTTAAAATTGATATAGTTTGTACTACATCACCTCGACATGCACATTTTTATCTATCTCTACGAAAAATGTCTGTCCAGCGTTATTTTCGCCTTTATAGACTTGATTGACCGCTTCGCCACCAACCTCATTGAGCTTGTTATCATCAGCTCCGATGACGCTATTTTTTGCATTTAGCGCGGCTACTTCGCCATTTGTGGCCTTTACGAAATTTCCAACTAGCTGCACCACGTCGTCACTATCGCCTGAAATTTTGAGGATGGTGTTTAGGCTCTCTAAGCCATCAGGTCCTTTGGTAGGGTTGGAGTCTATCATGTCGCTTATGTTTTGCCCGTTTAGCTTTAGCTTCACAGCCTTTGTGTGATCAAGCTCGATGCGCTCAAAGCTCTCAAGGCGCTTATCTAGCTCCTCTATCTTTGTTAGATCCACGTTTTGGGTAAAAAGTAGCGTGTCTTTACCACCTTTTGCGTCGATATCGTGTGAGTTAAAGATAAATTTATCATCATCATTACTACCAACGTCTTTAGTGCCTTCAAATTTTAGGCTATAAGGCTCATTAAAGTCGCTTGCATTGCTACCAAATATAGTGCCATCAGGCTTTTTGGCTGCTTTATAAAATGTATCGCTCTCTTTTGTCACAAGATGATTGTGTTCAAGAGCCTCCATGTAGGCGTTGCTGACTAGTTTTATGTTAGGGTCATCTGAAATAATTTTATTAGGGCTGATACCAGAGAATGCTACAAAAATATAACTATATCTCTCATCAGATACTTCTATATGTACTTTATAAAAGCCGTAGTCTTCTGTTAAATTTAGGCTACTTGTGCTTTCGCTTTGTATGGCATTGCCTTCATCCCTGCCGCCATTTTTACTTGCCGATCCAAATGGCTGCCATGAAATTTCTCTACCATCAAATTCAAACTTAATACTTTGCCTTTCATGCTTTGAATCATAATAAAACTTGTTAATATCACTACGATTTTTTATAAATATCCAGCCATCCATACTGACCATTACTCCATCTGCTGTTATCTTGGACTCATATAGTTTATAGTGTCCGTTTAAATTGTGTGGCTTGAAGGGGCTGGTCATATTTTCGCTTAGTCTATCATTGGCATAGTCTGCATTTGAAGCTCTGCCTATCCTAGCGAGCTCCATAGCTGTCGGAGTACGGTCGCGTAGTCTGCTAGCTTTAGCTGGATCTGATGTGTCGAAATATCCAGGATCAGCCTGTTGCCCACTATAGTAATATAGGTCATTAAAAGTACTTGTCGCACTTACGTGATGGCTTGCACTCCACTCTTTTAGTATGCTTTTGCTATTATGCTCTATATCATAATAATCAAGCCCTCGCCCATGGTTTCTAACTGAGTCATAAAGCCATATATCTGCGTCTAGTCCTCTGTTTGTGACATTTAACACATTTATGGTATCTATAAATGGCTCTTCTTTTGGCTCTGCAGCGCCGCCGCTTTTTTCTACCAGCGTGCTAGAGGCTAGGCTTGAAGCGCCTGAGGCGCTTTTTAGCTCGCTTGGCTGGGTGCTATTTACGTTTGGCTCTAAAGATCTGTGTTGGTTGTAAATTTGATGGATATTTGCGCTATGTCCGCTTGTGACAAAGCTAGCAGCACTTAGAGATATGCCCTCGCTCGCCGATGATCCGTATCCGTGCTCGCTCTCGCCCTTTTCTTCTGCTGGTTTTGTTGAAATTTTTAAAATTTCATCTAAATTTACGCTTTGATGAGCGCTTAAATTTACCTGCTCGCCATTTTCTAAAGTGATCTTGGCATCTAAATTTTTAGTAAAAATTTTCTCTCCAGCGTAAATTTCATCGCCATCTTTTAGCATTTTTATGCTTCCGTCTTGGCTTATGATGTAAATTTCACCCTGAATGTCTTTTATGATCAGCTTTTTTTCTTTCATATCTTTCCTTGTTTTAGTCTAAGCCATATCGGATAAATTTAAAAAACATATATAGCTAAGGTCTTATTTTTTTAGGGGATTGTAGCAAGATGAGCCAGATATTATCATTGTTTTACGTCAAAGTAATACCTGTAAATTTATGAAATAGCAGGTTAAATTTAAGAGGAAATTGCGACTTAAAGAGCCCTTATAAACTCTTTAAATTTATCTCCTCGCTCGGCATAGCTCTTAAACTGATCAAGGCTCGCAGCTGCTGGGCTTAGAAGCGCTATCTCGCCACTTTTAAGCTCTTTGCTTATCTCATTTACGGCGTTTTGTAAAAAGTCGCATTTTAGGGCAGGCACGCTAAATTTGGCAGCTAAATTCATAAGCTTGTCGCTATTTGAGCCGATGGCATAAATTTTGACCTTAAGACCCTTTAAATTTTCAAAGAGCTCATCCATGCTAACGCCCTTGTCATCGCCGCCTAAGATCAGGTGCATGAAGTGATCTTTGTAGCGTTTCACGGCTTGAATGCTCGCATCTATGTTGGTCGCTTTTGTGTCATTTACCCAGGTTCGACCCATCTTATCAGTAAATTCTTCGAGCTTGTTTGCCTCGATGACAAATGTGTTTAAAAGCCCCACATCGCAGCGGTCAAATAAAATTTTCTCCACCGCAAGTGCCAGTAGCGCGTCAAGCAAAAATGGCGTTTTAAAGGCTATATCATCCAAATTTACAGCGCAAAATTGAGCCAAGTCGCTCTCATCTTTATAGGCGATCACTTTGGCCTTTGTAGGCGTTTTAGCGTAAATTTCAGGCACGATAGCTACGCTTGTTTCGCTCATGCTAGAAAGCGGCTTAAGCTTTGCCTTTTCGTACTCGCTCATGTTGCCATGCCAGCTTAGATGGTCTGGAGTGATCGGCAAAAGCACGTAAATTCCTGGTGTGGCGCGCTTTGTATAGTGCAGGGTAAATGAGCTAGTCTCAAGTATCCAAATTTTAGCATGCGGGTCTAAATTTGCTAGTGCGATGCCGACGTTTCCGCCCATGACTGAGCCTTTGCTCTCTAGCAGGTGCTGCATCATCTTTGTGGTCGTCGTCTTGCCGTTTGTGCCGCTTATCCAGATGTTAAATGGCAGATGCGCCTTGTAAATTTCGTAAAAATAGTCATATTCGCTGATCAAATTCTTAGCTTTTTTGACAAGCTCGTGGTGAGGCGGGATGCCTGGGCTTGGTATCTCTAGGCCGCTTTTTGCTGGGTCAAATTCGCCAACTGGCAAAAGAGCGTTGCCAAACTCATCCTTAGAAATTTCGCTAAATTTATCATCATATATATCCCAAAGTCCGTCATTTACGAAGTTTTTAGCGATAGCCTTTGTCGTGCCACCATAGCCAAATAGTGATTTTCTCATGCTTTTATCCTCTTTCGCCCCATAAAATTTCTACTATCTCGTTAGCACTTAGCTCACGCATCACGCCCTCTATCTTGCGGCGATCAAAGAGCTCAAAGCTAAATGTTTTGGCAAAATTTAGCTTCAAAAACTCTGCAAAATAAGCGCCTTTGCAAGCAAATGTCACTCTTGCGTAAAATGCCTCTAAAAAATCATCATCAAATTCAGGCACAGGTGCCAACATGCGCTCCACGATCTCGCTAAGCTCGTCTTTTGTTATATCAGGCACCACTTTTGGCTCTGGCAAAGCGATGTCAAAGGCGAGATTTTCAGCGCCCTCGGCCTCCCACCACTCATGCAGGCTAAATTTACTCATATCTTTGCCGCTGATCTTGGCTAGACGCTGCTCTACCTTGCGGTACTCTCCGCCGTCCTCATCGTCATTTTCGTCGCAATAGTCGGTGTAGGCTAAAATTTGCTCCAAAATTTCATCATATTTTTTTCTAGCACTCTCAAAGTCAGGCTCTATCTGCGCTCGCATGATCTACCTGATCTTTAGCGCGGTCAGTGCGATCAAATTTGCCAAAAGCGCGATGATCCAAAAGCGCACGATGATCTTATTTTCCGCCCAGCCTTTTATCTCAAAATGGTGATGTATAGGCGCCATTAAGAAAATTCTGCGTTTAAAAATTTTAAAGCTGCCCACCTGCAAGATGACGCTTAGCGTTTCAACGACAAAGATGAGGCCGATGATGATGAGTAAAATTTCATTTTTGGTCGCAACGCCCATAAAGCCGATATATGCGCCAACGCTTAGGCTGCCGCTGTCACCCATAAAGACCTCGGCTGGATGGCAGTTAAACCACAAAAAGCCCATGAGCGAGCCAATTAGCGCAGAGGCCACGACGACGCTCTCGCCAACGCCTGCGATCTTTGGTAAAAGTAGGTACGAGCTAAAGACAGCGTGGCCGCAGATGTAGGCAAAAACGCTAAGTGTTAGAAGCGAAAATATCGATGGCACGGCGGCAAGTCCGTCAAGTCCGTCTGTTAAATTTACCGCATTTGAGGCTGCGACGATGACTAGTGTCCAAAAGAAAATGGCAAAAATTTTCATGTCAAAGATCGGCTGCTTGTAAAATGGCAGGTAAAACTCGGTGTTTAGCTCCTTGCTAAAGTAGAGAAATGCTGCGAGCAAAAAGGCGATGAGAAACTGAAAAAAGAGCTTTGCCTTTGGGCTTAAGCCGGCGTGGTTTTTCGCACCTAAAATTTTGCTGTAGTCATCCTTGTAACCAAGCAGAGTAAAGCAAACTAGGCAAAAGAGCGATGCTAACACAAAGGCGTTATCAAGCCTTGCGCAGATGATCGTGGCGATCACGGCTGTAAAGACAAAGACAAGTCCGCCCATGGTTGGCGTTTTTGCCTTTTTTTGGTGAGTTTGTGGGGCTAGCTCGTAGATAGGCTGGGCGGCGTTTTTTGCCTTTGCCCAAGCGATAAATTTAGGCATCAGATAAGCTGTCAAGATAAATGCTATGAAAAACGCGATGCCAGCGCGAACGGTGATATACTGAAAGATATTAAAATTTAAAATTTCATAGATATAGTAAAACATAGGGGCCTTTATTTTAAAAAAAAGCAATTTTAGTATAATGGCCTTAAAAATTATCTAAATTTAAGGATAAAATTTAAAAATGGCTCAAAAAACTATACTTATAATAACTGATGGCATTGGATCAAATAAAAATGGCAAATTTAACGCATTTGAGGCGGCCAAAAAGCCAAACTACGATAAATTTTTTAAAGAAATTCCAAACTCACTCATAAAAACTTCTGGAAACGCTGTAGGGCTACCTGAGGGGCAGATGGGAAATAGCGAAGTAGGGCACATGTGCATAGGAAGCGGTCGAGTTTTGTATCAAAATTTGGTCAAAATTTCACGCAGCTTTAGTGACGGCTCAATAGCAGAAAATGAAGCGCTAAAAGCCCTTTTTAAAAAGTGCAAAAAAATTCACGTCATGGGGCTATATAGCGACGGTGGCGTGCACTCCCATATGGAGCATTTTGATGGCATGTGCGAGCTTGCTAGCAAAAATGGCTGTGAAGTTTTTGCTCACGCTATCACCGACGGACGCGATGTTAGCCCAAATAGCGGTCTAAATTTCATAAAAAGCTTGGAGGCTAAATTTAAGGTAGCGACCGTTTGCGGGAGATTTTACGCGATGGATAGAGATAAACGCTGGGAGCGTGTCAAAGAGGCCTATGATAGCTTGGTGGAGGGGGCAAATTTAAGCAGTTTAACGCCAAGCGAGTATCTACAAAAAAGCTACGACGAGGGCGTGACTGACGAGTTTGTAAAGCCAGCTAGTTTTAATGGCTTTAAGGGCATAGGTAAAGATGACGGCGTGATCTTTATAAATTTTAGAAATGATAGAGCAAGAGAGATTTGCGAGGCTTTGGGCGAGGAGAAATTTAGCGAGTTTAAGCGCCCTTTTGCTATCAAAAATCTAATCACCATGACCGAATACGACGCAAATTTTAAATTTGAAGTGCTCTTTAAAAATGAAAAGATAAAAAACACTCTAAGCGAGGTCATAGCAGCCGCTGGTCTAAGGCAGCTTCACACGGCTGAGACTGAAAAATACGCGCATGTAACATTTTTCTTTAATGGCGGCGTCGAGGAGCTAGCCAGCAACGAAACTAGGGTGCTCATCCCTAGTCCAAAGGTCAAAACCTACGACGAAAAGCCAGAGATGAGCGCTGCGGAGGTTTGCAAAGCCGTGCTAAAGGGCATGGATGACGAGCAAGACTTTATCGTGGTAAATTTCGCAAATGGCGATATGGTGGGACACACTGGCAACTACGAGGCTGCTATAAAGGCGGTTGAAGCAGTGGATATGGCTCTTGGAGAAATTTACGCCAAGGCAAAAGAGAAAAACTACGCTATGATCATCACGAGCGATCACGGAAACTGCGAAGAGATGCGTGATAGCAGCGGCGAGCTACTGACAAATCACACAACCTACGACGTCTTTTGCTTTGTGATGGCTGATGGTGTTAAAGAGCTAAAAAATGGCGGACTAAACAACATCGCGCCTAGTGTTTTAAAGCTCATGGGGCTTGAGATCCCGGCTGAAATGGACGAGGCGTTATTTTAAATTTGATAATATAAGCAAAATTTATAAGGAGAATCTATGAAATTTAGCGGAAAAAACGTGCTAATAACAGGTGCAAGCAGAGGTATTGGCGCACAGATCGCAAAGACGCTTGCAAATATGGGCTTAAAAGTGTGGATAAACTACCGCTCAAAGCCTGAGATAGCAGACGCTTTGCAGGCTGAGATCGAACAAAATGGCGGCAAGGCTGCAGTGATAAAATTTGACGCGACAGACGAAGATGAGTTTATAAAAGGTATAAATTTGATAGTCGATAGCGACGGCGAGCTAAGCTACCTCGTAAATAACGCTGGCATCACAAATGACAAGCTAGCGCTTCGCATGAAAACTAGCGAATTTACAGATGTGATAAATGCAAATTTAACTTCAGCTTTCATAGGATGTAGAGAGGCTTTGAAAGTGATGAGTAAAAAGCGCTTCGGAGCGGTCGTAAATGTCGCATCTATCGTTGGCGAGATGGGAAATGCAGGACAGGTGAATTATTCAGCCAGCAAGGGCGGACTAATCGCTATGAGTAAGAGCTTTGCAAAAGAGGGCGCAAGTAGAAATATCCGCTTTAACAGCGTAACTCCGGGCTTTATCGAGACTGATATGACGCATGGACTAAGTGACGAGGTGAAAAAAACTTATAGCGACAATATCCCACTAAAACGCTTTGGCAGTGCTAGCGAGGTGGCCGAGGCTGTGGCATTTTTACTAAGTGATCACGCTAGCTACGTGACTGGCGAGACGCTAAAAATAAACGGCGGACTTTATATGTAATGAAATTTCAACAAGTTTTGAAATTTAAAATAAATAAAAGCGTAAATATTATAAGATAACAGACATTTTTTATAAGGAGACCTTAAATGGCAGTATTTGAAGACGTAAGAGACGTAGTTGTAGAGCAACTAAGCGTAGATCCACAAGCGGTAAAACTAGAGTCTAAAATCATCGAAGATTTAGGCGCTGATTCACTTGACGTTGTAGAGCTAGTTATGGCTTTAGAAGAGAAATTTGAAGTAGAAATTCCTGATAGCGAAGCAGAGAAATTAGTAAGCATTCAAGACGTTGTAAATTATATAGAAAAACTAGGCAAATAATTTAAATTTGCATAGTTTGATTTAAGGAGATGTATTGAAACGAGTCGTTGTAACTGGTATTGGCATGATAAACGCACTTGGTCTTGATAAAGAGAGCTCTTTTAAGGCTATTTGCGAGGGTAAAACAGGTGTGAAAGAGATCACGAGCTTTGATGTAAGCGAATTCCCTGTTAAAATTGCTGCCGAGATAACTGATTTTGATCCAAATAGCATTTTAGACGGCAAAGAGGTGAAAAAAGTAGATCGTTTCATACAGCTTGGCATAAAAGCATCTAACGAAGCTATGGCTGATGCAAATTTCAAGGAGTTTGATGCTCATAAATTTGGCGTTAGTTCAGCGGCTGGCATAGGCGGTTTGCCAAATATTGAGAAAAACTCAATCACATATTTTGAAAAAGGCGTAAAGAGAATTTCGCCATTTTTCATCCCATCTGCACTTGTAAATATGCTAGGTGGCATAGTTTCAATAAACCACGGACTAAAAGGTCCAAATTTATCAAGCGTAACAGCTTGTGCGGCAAGCACTCATGCGATATCACAAGCTGCAAAATGCATAATGATCGGTCAAGCAACAAATATGCTAGTTATCGGTGCTGAGTCTACTATCTGTGGCGTTGGCATAGGTGGTTTTGCAGCGATGAAAGCACTCTCAACTAGAAATGATGAGCCAAGTAAGGCATCAAGGCCATTTGATGCAAACCGCGACGGCTTTGTAATGGGTGAGGGCGCTGGCGCACTTGTGCTTGAAGAGTACGAGTCGGCTGTCGCAAGAGGTGCTAAAATTTACGCTGAAGTAGTTGGATTTGGTGAGAGCGGAGATGCACACCACATCACATCACCAACACTTGAAGGTCCATTAAGCGCGATGAAACAAGCACTTGATATGGCAAAAGGTGTAAAGATAGACTATGTCAATGCACACGGTACTTCAACGCCAGTAAATGATAAAAATGAAACAGCTGCGTTAAAGGCTGTTTTTGGCGATAAGTGCCCACCAGTTAGTTCAACTAAAGGTCAGACTGGACACTGTTTAGGCGGTGCTGGTGCGATCGAAGCTGTCATATCTATAATGGCAATGAGAGATGGCATCATCCCTCCAACAATAAACTACGAAACGCCAGATCCAGATTGCGATCTAGACTACGTTCCAAATAAAGCCAGAAAAGCTGATATAAAAGCTGTTATGAGCAACTCATTTGGCTTTGGTGGAACAAACGGCGTCGTGATATTTAAAAAGTTGGATTAAGATGTCAAATTATTTAGATTTTGAAAAGAGCATAAAGCAGATTGATGAAGATATAGCAAATGCTAAGATCAGAGGCGATGAACATGCTGTTGAAATTTTAAATAAGAACCTATCTAAAGAAATATCAAAAGTATATAAAAATTTAAACGAATATCAACGTTTGCAACTTGCTCGTCACCCAGATAGACCATACGCTATTGACTATATAAATTCATTTTTAGTTGATGGCTATGAGATCCATGGCGACAGGGCTTTTCGCGACGACCCAGCAATAGTCTGCTATGTCGGCTATATCGGAGGTAAAAAGACTGTCGTTATAGGCGAGCAAAAAGGTCGTGGCACTAAAAATAAACTAAAAAGAAATTTTGGTATGCCTCATCCGGAGGGCTACCGAAAGGCTTTACGCGTAGCAAAATTGGCTGAAAAATTTAACCTACCTATCTTATTTTTGATAGACACTCCAGGTGCATATCCTGGCGTTGGCGCTGAAGAGCGAGGTCAAAGCGAGGCCATAGCTAGAAATTTATTTGAATTTGCAAATTTAAAAACTCCAATAATAGCTGTCGTTATCGGCGAAGGCGGAAGCGGTGGTGCTTTAGCTATTGGCGTGGCTGATAGACTTGCCATGATGAAAAACTCTGTCTTTTCAGTTATCTCGCCAGAGGGTTGTGCTGCGATACTTTGGAACGACCCAGCTAAACAAGAGCAAGCTACAAAATCTATGAAGATAACGGCTGATGACTTAAAAAATTTATCGCTTATAGATGATGTGATAAACGAGCCGATAAATGGAGCTCATAGAGATAAAGACGGTGCTGCAAAAGCACTTGCAAACTACTTCATCTCAGAGCTAGCTGAGCTTGAGAAGCTTGATATAAACGAGCTTGTCGCAAAAAGAATAGATAAAATTCTCTCTATCGGAGCTTACGAAGAGTAAAATTTATAGTCACAAGTGAGTTGAAATTTAAGTAAATTTGCTTGTGACTCTCCTTTGCATTAAATTTAATACGCTTTTTTAATTCTAAAAAATGAAATATTTTTATATTTTTATCGCAATCTTCTAAATTTTAATAACTCATCTATGCGACTTTTAAGTGTTTAAGGCTAAAATTCTTAGCAAATTTAAACAAAGGTCATTTGTGGATAAATTTCAAGAAAAATATATAAAACTTTCAAAAGATTACTACAAAAATAACGGTAATGCAGCGAGTGTGGAGGCTTTGTATCAGTTTAAAGAAGAGCTTGAAGCAAGCAAGGACGCGCAGGCAAAACACGTTTTAGTAGATATTTATCAGCTTTTGTCTATGCAAAAGAGCGCTTATGAGCTACTTTTAAAGATACACGATAGAAACGACAAAAAGCAGCTAAAAACGCTTGGTTACCTTTCGCAGTTTATGGATGAGGGCGACAAATGGGCGGTGCCAAGACCAAAGAGTAAAGAGCAAATTTTAGCCCAAAAGGCAAAGGCCGCCACCTTGCCAAAATTTCGCTATCACCCAGAGCCACTAAAAACTGGCGCATTTAAAGATGATATGAGTGTTACTTGTGAGTGCTGCGGCGAAAAGACAGAAATTTACTATAATAACGGCATCTATAGCGAGCAAGACGTCACCTATCTTTGCCCAGCTTGCATCGCAAACGGCGCAGCTGCTAAGAAATTTGACGCTACTTTTGTGCAAGACGCCGACCAGCTTGCCACGGATGATGCCAAAAAAGATGAGGAGCTTTTTAGAAGAACGCCTGGCTATGAGAGCTGGCAGGGCGAGCACTGGGTGGTGTGCTGTGATGATTATTGCGCATTTTTGGGCGATGTGGGCACGAAGGAGCTTGAGGAGCTCGGCATCGCAGACGAGGTTTTTGATGACTACGCAAAAAGAGACGAGTATGACGTCAAAATGGCGCACGAGGTGCTCGTAGCGGGTGGCAACTTTGCTGGATATTTGTTTCGTTGCTTGCACTGCAAAAAGTATCATATCTACATTGATGCTTGCTAGAAAGGTAAAATATGGATCTAAATGAAATTTATAAAGGCTGCAAAGAGCGCGGTCTGGAGGGGCTTTTTGACTTTTTAAAGCCAATGGCTAAAAATGCTATAAAGATAGATGCGCAGGCTAAAGATGACGGTGATATTGCCATTGGAGCGTCTAAATTTGGCGGACAGCCAGATCTGCCAGCTAGCGTGCCTTGGCCGTCAAATGAAAACGGCGCGCTTAGCTTTGTGGCGCAGATAAATTTTGCTGAGGTTAGCAAATTTGACACCGATGGGTTACTACCAAAAAGTGGCATGCTCTATCTTTTTTATGATATAAATTTACGCATTTGGGGTTACGACCCTGCTGATAAAAAGGGCTTTGCCGTGATCTTTTCCGAGGCAGCCCAAGACCAGCTTGCTCGCCAAAACATGGATGGCGGAAATTTCACATTTGGCGCACGCTCTCTTAGCTTTAAAAACGAGCTAAATTTGCCAAGTTTGCAAAGCTCGCTCGTGCCATTTGGCAAATTTAGCGAGGAGCAGTGGGAGGCTTATCACGAGATCATCGAGCCAAGCTGGCAGGCCAAAGAAAACAAGCTACTTGGTCACTCTGACAACATCCAAGACGGCATGGAGCTAGAGTGCGAGCTCGTGGCAAATGGCCTTGACTGCGGCGATGGCAGCGCTTATCACCACCCAAATATCGCTGAGTTTGAGAAAAATGCCGCCCAGTGGCAGCTGCTTTTGCAGATAGATAGCGACTGGGATAGCGACATGGACTGGGACGGAGAGGGCAGAGTTTATCTGTGGATAAAGAGGGACGACCTGGCGACGCGCGACTTTAGCAAGACGTGGCTAGTTTTGCAGACAAGCTAATTATGAAAATTTATTAAGATCGCTTGTTCTTTTATATCATTAACAATCCTTTTAAAGGGATTTATACCTAAAATTTCATCACGTAGGCACTTTCTTGCTACGATTGCTTTGCTTGCAGTAAGTGCCATTTTGCCTACTTTTGCTTACATATCGCCCACAAAAGGTCGAAGCCAAACAAATTTAAAAAAGATGATTAAAAATATCGTTTTAGTTCATGGCACATTTGTTGATGGTTCTTGCTACGCTGAGTTGATCCGCCACTTGCAAGAAGCTGGCATTAACACCGTTGCTGTGCAAAATCCGCTAACTTCTCTTGCATCAGCGTTTTGCAAAGCAGATAAATGCAAAGACAAAAGTGGGCATCTTTTGATGATCTCACAGCCAAAAGGGCTGGCAAACTGGCTCATTGAGATTGCGGATTTGATCTAATTTTATAAAACAAGCCACTTTAAATGAGTAGCTTGAAGCTAAATTTTACTAGCATTTTTGCCCATCAAGGCTTTAAATTTATCTTTTCTTTTTATAAAATACCAAGCTTATCAATGCCCAAATTTAGGCAAATTTTAGTAAAATCTTCAAAAATTTAAAGGCAAAATATGTTTAATGGCTTAATCAGGGAGCTTGCCGAGGTCATTAGCTACTCGCAAAATGTTTTACGGCTAAAGGCTAAATTTCGCCCAAATTTAGGCGACAGCATCGCAGTAAATGGCGCTTGCTTAAGCGTGACCAAACTATATGAGGACGGCTTTAGCGTGGAGCTAAGCGCAGAGAGCAGGGCAAATGTCGCAGTTGAAAATTTAAGTGGCTTGGTGCATATCGAGCCTGCGATGAAGCTTGGAGAGCGAGTGGATGGGCATTTGATGCAGGGACACATCGACTTTATTGGCGTGATCTCGGCTATAAAAAAGCATGAAAACGGCGTTGATTTTTATATCGACTTGCCAAAGGAGGCGATGGCTCTGATGGCAAATAAGGGCTCGGTGGGCGTTGAGGGCGTGAGCCTTACGATAAATGAAATTTTGCCAAAGGGCATAAGGCTCACGATCATTCCCATCACATTTAGAGATAGCCTTTTTGGCACTTTCAAGGTCGGCAGACGCGTAAATATCGAGAGTGACCTGCTGGCTCGCTACGTGGCTAGGATGCTTGAAGCTAAGCAAAATGGCGGCCTTAGCTGGGACGATGTCGAGAGAATTTCAAGCCTCTACTAAGCGAGCGAAGATGCGTGAAAATTTAGAGATCGTTTTTGATAAAAATGGCATCACTGCTGGCTTTACAAACAGGCTTGGCGGCGTGAGCAAGGGTAAATTTAGCTCGCTAAATTTAGGTGACCACGTGGGTGACAACCTAGCAGACGTCATCAAAAATAGAGAAATTTTGGCTAGCAATTTAGGCGTTAGGCAGCTTAAATTTATGAAGCAGATCCACTCGGACAAGGTTTTTGTCCTTGAAAACGAGGAGGATGAGCTACCAGAGTGCGACGCTGTGATCACAAATTTAAGTGATGTGGGTATCTGTGTCTTGGTGGCTGACTGCTCGCCAGTTGTGATGATAGATGAGAGGCAGGGCGCCATCTGCGTGGCTCATGCAGGCAGAGCCGGTGTGATGCTAAAAATTTGCACAAAAGCAGTTAAGCTTATGGGCGAGAAATTTGGCTCAAGAGCGGGCGAGATGAGCGTCTTTGTCGGAGCAAATATAAAAGGCGGCTGCTACGAGGTGGGCGAGCTTGACCTTGGGGAATTTAACGCATATAAGATAGGTAGAAATTTTGATATGAACGCGGCTTTGAGGGATGAATTTGGCGCACTTGGGGTTAGAAATTTAAACTTTAGCGAGGTCTGCACGCACTGCGACGAGAGATATTTTTCGTACCGAAGAGACGGCGTGTGCGGTAGATTTTGCGGATTTGCAGTGAAATTTAAGGATAAAAATGGGATATGAGAGCTTTAAAAATCCACTAGCGGCAAAAATAGCTCAAAACGCTAGAAATTTGAGCTTTGAGCAGCTTATGAATGAAGAGTTTGTGCAGATGCTACTTAGCTCAAAAAAGATGGAGCTAAGCGCCGTGGATAGGGAAAATATCGAGCAAATTTTTATAAAACTGATGGAGATAGAAGAAAAAGTTCAACTTAGCAAATAAAGGAGAAAATATGCTTTTGCTTAAAAATGCTAATCTATACACGCCAAAATTTCTTGGCAAGCGCGATGTTTTAGTAGGTGGCGGTAAAATTTTAGCCATCGGCGAGGGGCTAAGCTTTAGCGTAGAAGGGCTTAGCGTTTACGACCTAAAGGGCAAGGTTTTAGCTCCAGGTCTCATTGATCAGCACGTGCATATCACGGGTGGCGGCGGCGAGGCTGGATATCACTCAAGAACGCCTGAGATCACCCTTAGCCAGATCGTAAAATACGGCACTACGACGCTTGTTGGCGTTTTGGGGACAGATGGTGTCACTAGAAGCTTGGAAAATCTCTACTCCAAAGCAAAAGCGCTCGAGTTTGAGGGCATCTCGACCTTTATCCACACCGGCTCATATGCAAGCCCCTGTGTGACATTTACCGGCGACATCGCAAAGGATCTCATACTAATCGACAAAGTGATCGGTGTAAAGATCGCGCTGACCGACAACCGCGGTAGCTACGTCTCAAAAGAGGAGCTCATCAAAATTCTAAGCAAGATACGCATAGGCGGCATGGTCTCTAAAAAAGGCGGCGTGCTTCACATGCACATGGGCGGACTAAGCGAGAAATTTGACAACGTCTTTAAGGTGATAAAAGACTACGAATTCCCAGTTCATTACTTTTCTCCGACGCACTGCGCTAGAACGAAAGACTTGTTTAACGAGGCTTTGAAATTTCAAAAAATGGGCGGAAACATCGATATCACAAGCGGCGGAAGTAAATTTGCCCCGCTTCATGAGGTGGTGGCTTATGGCCTTGAAAATGGGCTAAATTTAGAGCGACTAACGATGAGCTCTGATGGCAACGGTAGCGTGCCTAAATTTAACGAAAATGGCGAGCTAGTGGGATATGGCTGTGCTTCATGTGCGTCAAATTTAGAGGTATTGCAAGCTTTGGTAAGAAATAAAATTTTAAAGATAGAAGATGGCTTGGCTTTGATGAGTAAAAACGTGGCGAGATATCTAAATTTAAGCCAAAAAGGCGAAGTGAAAGTTGGCAACGACGCTGATCTTTGCGTCTTTGACGAGGAGCTAAATTTATATGACGTGATCGCAAAAGGCGAGTTTTGCGTTAAAGACGAAAAGGTCGTTAAAAAAGGCTTTTTCGAGTAAATTTAAAGAAATTTGCGCTTTATTTGTAGCTAAAGAAATCTTTAAATTTAGCTTCAATAAAGCCAAGTTTCAATATAATCCAAGCTTTATTTCACACACGACAATCCTAAATTTGGTTGTGCGAAAGCATTAATGGTCGTGGAGGATAAAACTAAATTCAAGGCAAAATGCCTAAAACAAGGAGAAACTCATGGTAACTATGAGAGATTTATTAGAGTGTGGCGTACATTTTGGTCACCAAACACGCCGCTGGAACCCAAAGATGAAAAAATTTATCTTTGGCGAGAGAAAAGGTATCTATATCATAGATCTACAAAAGACTATCCGCTACTTCCGCTACACTTACAACATCGTTCGTGACGCAGCTGCCGAAGGCAAGTCAGTGCTATTTGTCGGTACTAAAAAACAAGCTATCGACGCTATAAAAGAGTACGCTGAAAAATGTGGAATGCCTTATGTAAATCACCGCTGGTTAGGTGGTATGATGACAAACTTCGGTACTATCCGCCAGTCTATCCGCAAACTAGAAGTTATCGAGACTATGGAAGAAGATGGCTCGATAAATTTACTAACTAAAAAAGAGGCTTTGATGCTTCGCCGCAAAAAAGATAAACTTATCGCAACTCTTGGCGGTATCCGCAATATGAAAAGCCTACCTGATATGATATTTGTTGTTGATACAGTTAAAGAAAAGATCGCTGTTCAAGAGGCAAATCGCTTAAAAATCCCAGTTGTAGCACCTATAGATACAAACTGCGATCCTGACGTTGTTGATTATCCTATCCCAGGAAACGATGACGCGATCCGTTCTGTTCAGCTTTTCTGCCAAGAGATGGCTGAGGCGATCAACGAGGGCAAATCACTTCTTGAGCAAGATGGCGGCGAGCAAGCTGCTGGCGAAGAAGTAAGCCAAGATGAGAAAGATGCAGTTGTAGCTGAGGCTATGAGTGAAGAAGATTTTGGCGAGGACGAAGAGTAATGGAAATAACTGCACAAATGGTAAAAGAGCTCCGTGAATCAACCGGAGCTGGCATGATGGACTGCAAAAAGGCACTTGGCGAAGCAAATGGCGACATGGAAAAAGCTGTTGATATCCTTCGTGAAAAGGGCCTAGGTCAAGCTGCTAAAAAGGCTGACCGTCTTGCAAGCGAGGGCTTAGTAAGCGTTGAAGTTTGCTCAAAATGCAAAAAAGCAACTATCAGCGAGATCAACTCTGAGACTGACTTCGTTGCTAGAAACCCACAGTTTCAAGCGCTTGCAAAAGACACAACAGCTCACATCCAAACAAGTGGCATAAAAACAGTTGAAGAGCTAAATGCGAGCACTTTAAATGGCGTTAAATTTGAAGATTATTTCAAAACTCAGATCGCAACTATCGGCGAAAACCTTGTAGTTCGCCGCTTTGAGACAATCAGCGCTGATGATAAGGGCGTGGTAAATGGCTATGTTCACTCAAATGGCCGTGTTGGCGTGCTTATCGGTGCAGCTTGCGAAAGTGCTGAAGTTGCAAACAAAGCAGCTGAATTTATAAGAAATTTATGTATGCACGCAGCTGCTATGAAGCCAAGTGTTATAAGCTACAAAGATCTTGATAAAGATTTTGTTGAGAAAGAATTTATCGCACTTCGCGCTGAACTTGAAAAAGATAATGAAGAGCTAAAACGCCTAGGCAAGCCACTTCACCACATCCCTGAGTATGCTAGCCGCTGCCAGATAGGTGAGGCTGAGCTTGCAAAAGCTACAAAAGCGATCGAAGAAGAGCTAAAAGCTGAGGGCAAGCCTGAGAAAATTTGGGATAAGATCATCCCTGGTAAGATCGAGAGATTTTACGCTGATAACACAGTGCTTGACCAACGCCTTACACTTTTAGGCCAGTTTTATGTAATGGACGATAAAAAGACTATCGAACAAGTTATCGAAGAGAAGAGCAAAGAGCTTGGCGGCAAGATCGAGATCGTAAAATACGTTCGTTTCGAGCTTGGCGAAGGCTTAGAGAAAAAAGTAGATGACTTTGCTGCAGAAGTTGCTGCTCAAATAGGCTAATGGAAATTTTAAGAGCGTCTAATCTAGGCTTTGCGTATGATTATACGCTCTTTAACAATATAAATTTAACTCTCAATCAAAAACAAAGCATCGCGATAACTGGCGTTAGCGGTTGTGGCAAATCAACGCTTTTACACATACTTTCAACACTTTTAAAACCAAATTTTGGCGAGGTCATCTATCAAGATAGATCGATCTATGAGCTTTCGCAAAATGAGCTTTTGGCCATTAGAAGGCTTCATTTTGGCATTATTTTTCAGTCGCACTATCTTTTTAAAGGTTTTAGCGCTTATGAAAATATCGAGCTTGCAAGCATCTTATCTGGCGAAAATATAGAAAAAAATGATCTTGAAGCGCTTAAAATTTCAAGTGTGATAAATCAAAAAGTTGGCGAGCTAAGCGGCGGCCAGCAGCAGCGCGTCAGTATCGCTAGAGTGCTTACTAAAAAGCCAAAGATCATCTTTGCAGACGAGCCAACGGGCAACCTTGATAAGCAAACGGCAAATGAAGTGATGCAAGTTTTATTTGACTACATAAATGAAAATAACGCTGCCCTTGTTCTAGTCACTCACGACAATGACCTAGCCGCAAAATGCGATAACTCATACAAGCTTGAGAACAAAGAGCTTGTGCAAATTTCTTAAAATTTAGCTTCAAATTTCTAAAAACTACCGCTTAAATTTAAAAAACAAAGTAAAATTTTGTAAAATTAGCAAAAATTTAAAAAGAGCAAAATGGAACTAGTAGAATTTTTTGGAGCCGATAAGACCATAGTTTTTATGCTTTTATTTGCACGCTTAAGCGGTCTCATCGTTTTTTTTCCATTTTACTCGCACAACCAAGTCCCGCTTACCGTAAAAACGCTTTTAGCTTTTGTCCTATGCGTCGTGCTTTTTCCTCTCTCAAAAGCTCATGAAAACTCTATAAATTTTTTAATCGGTGAGATACTTGGCGAGGTGATGCTGGGTCTTAGTGCAGGACTTATGCTAACCATCATCTTTGCCACGCTTCAAATGGCAGGCGAGCAAATCTCGATGGTCATGGGCTTTTCGATGGCGTCGGTACTTGATCCGCAAACTGGCACAAACTCCCCAGTCATAGCAAACCTTATAAATTTCATCGCACTGCTAACATTTTTGGCATTTGATGGGCATCATTTGCTTCTTAAATTTTACGCTAGCTCTCTTGCTGTGGTGCCTCTAGGAGATTTTTATCCGCGCCCTGGCATAATGAGCTATGCGATAAATTTATTTACAAATTTGTTTATGTTTGGCTTTATCATGTCATTTCCTATCATCGCGCTTTCTTTGCTCTCGGACTCCATTTTTGGCATGCTTATGAAGACAATGCCGCAGTTTAACCTACTAGTCATCGGCTATCCTATCAAAGTAACGATCGGATTTTCCGTTTTGATAGCCATTTTAGCAGGCATTATGAAGATCATGAGCGACCTACTTTTAAAAGTGATAAATGATCTGCCGGCTCTGTTTTTTTAAGAAAATAGCAATGAAATTTATCATAGAATAGGCTTTTACTATTACAAGGAGGGATGATGAAAGTTGCTCTTATAAATAAAAATCCAGCAGTTTCACGTCTGATAACTTTAAGTCTGAATAAAATCGGTACCGAATATAGCGAATTTGAGGATCTAAATGGATTTGACGATGCTCAGTTTGACTTTATCATAATCGACAGTGACGTGGATAGTAGCGAGCTAGCTACAGATAAAAAGGTAATGTATCTAGCAAGTCGTGGCGAGAGCAAGCCAGAATTTGCTACTTTGATGCTTGAAAAACCATTTTTACCGACTGAATTTATAAGTGTTTTTGAGCAAAATATCCCAAAAGATGAGCCAGTTGCCCAGCAAAATGCTAGTGAGCAGGACGAAAGCGACTTTGGCGACTTTAGCGACGAGGCTATAAATTTTGACGAGATGTCAGGGTTTAAACTGCCTGATATCGATACAAATTTAGAAAATTTTGCAGATCTTGACAAAGAGCTTTTAGAAAGTGGCATAGATAGCCCAAGCGAGGAGATTAGCCAGAGCGACTTACAAGAGGAAAATGAAGCTAGTAATATGGAGTCTTTAGAAGAGCTTGAAGACCTACAAGAGCTTGCCAGCGAAGATCTTGCTGATGAGAGCGTGGATGAAGAGACTAGCGAAGCGATAAGTGATGTGCATGAGAGTGAAGAGGGTAAAGATGGCGATCTAGCAGAGCTTAGCGCGCTTGTCGATGAGATAGAAAATATGCCAGAAGAGTCTGAAGTAGATGAAGAGCTAAATAAAAATTTAGATGATATTATTAGCCAAAATGACATTGCAGGCTTGGTTGATGAAGAGAACACTGGTAGCGAGTTTGATGAGATAGATCAGAGTAAATTTGAGCTTAGTGAGATTGATTCGCTTGATGAAGAGCTAAATAGTGAAGAGTCTGACGAGGAAAATAAAAATTTAGACGATACTGAGCTAGATGTTCAAAATTTAGAGCAAGAAGAGCTAAATATAGACGAGCTAGCTAAATTTGATGATGAAGATAGCCTTGAAAATGAGATAAATTTAGAAGATGAGCCTAAAGATGAGGAGAATTTAGATGAGATCTCTGAGGCTGATGAAGAGCAAATTCAAGTAGATGATGAAAAAGTAGAAGAAGAGGCTTTGGATGAAATTTCAAGCGAGGAGCTAGAAAATTTAGAGTCTAGCGAGAGTGAAAATGCTTCTAATGAGATGTCAGTAGAAGAGCTAGAAGATGTGAGTGAGCCAGAAGCAAAAGAGGATCTAGGTCTAATAGATGAAACTTTTGAAGAAGAAAATATCCAAGAAGAAAATGCGCAAAAAGAGAGCAAAGACGCGGCACCAAGTGAGTTAAATTTTGACGCGGCATCGATAGATGATATAGATGAAAACACGATGTTGGCGGCATTTGGACTAAAGGATATGCCTCAAATAAGCTCAAAAAATGATGCAAAAGAAGACTATAAAGAAGAGCTAACTAAAAAGATCACAAAACACGTCCATGAGTCACTAAATGAGAGCTCGCTAAGAGATGTGCTAAAAGATATGAACATTAAGATAAATATAAGTTTCGAGGAAAAGTAGTTGCAAGGACAAATTTTAGTAGTTTCAGGACCTAGTGGAAGCGGTAAAAGCACGCTTTTGAGCCGTCTTTTAAAGGAAGAGAAAGACCTATATTTTTCTATCTCAAGCACAACAAGAGCCAAAAGAGAAGGCGAAGTTGATGGGGTGGATTATTATTTTATAAAAGAAGATGAATTTAAAAGTGGCATAGAAAAAGGTGAGTTTTTAGAGTGGGCGCAGGTGCATAAAAACTACTATGGCACGAGCCTAAAGCCAGTTTTAGAAGCACTTGAGGCTGGAAAGATAGTGATATTTGACATCGATGTGCAGGGCTTTCACATCGCACTTGAGAAATTTAAAAGCTACATCACTTCAGTTTTTATAACAACTGCGAATAAAAAAGAGCTAAAAAGGCGCTTGAAAAACCGCGGAACAGATAGTGACGAGACGATAGAAAACCGCTTAATGAACGCAGTTGGTGAGATGGAGCATATTTTAGAGTATGATTATTTTTTAGTAAATGATGATATAGAAAAGAGCTATAAAGGGCTAAAATCAATCCTTCGAGCGATGAGGTTAAAAAGTGCTAAGATAAACTTAAGAAACGTCATCGACGAGTGGATAGATTGTTAGAAATTCAGAAATTTATGATAATATTTTGAGAAAATTTGATAAGGAGAAAAGATGGGTTCTTTTAGTATTGGCCACTGGTTGATCGTTTTAGCGATCATTGTATTACTTTTTGGAGCAAAGAAGATCCCAGAGCTTGCGAAAGGACTAGGCAAAGGCATAAAGACTTTTAAAGCTGAGATGGAGGACACAACCCCTGAAAAGAGCGAAAAAGTCGAGCATAAAGAAGAGAGTGCTACTAGTCAAAAGATAGAAGAAACAACTAAAAACGCATAGGTTTTAGAGTTGAAAGATAAAGTAAAAGCAGAAATTTCAAAGGTTTTAGAGCGAGAATTTGTGCTTGAAAAGCCAAAGGATAAAAATTTAGCCCACTATGCGACACCGCTTTTTAGCCTTGCAAAGGAGCTAAGAAAGTCGCCAGCTATGATAGCTAGCGAATTTGCTGATAAATTTAGTGATAGCAAGATAGTGGAAGCTAGTGCGGTAAATGGCTACTTAAATTTCAAGCTTAAGAGCGAATTTTTAGATGAAATTTCAAAGCAAATTTTGCTAGATAGCGAAAATTTTGCAAAAGAATATGCGAAAAAAGACAGCTATTTAATAGAATACATCAGCGCAAATCCAACTGGGCCGCTTCACATCGGACACGTTAGAGGTGCAGTTTATGGCGATACTTTGGCTAGACTTGGCAAAAGACTTGGCTACGCCATCTCAACAGAATACTATATAAACGATGCGGGTAATCAAATAGATCTGCTTGGCACATCGATATCACTTGCGGCTAAAGAGCAGCTTTTTAACGAAAGTGTCGTCTATCCAGAGAAATATTACCGCGGGGATTATATTTTAGATATTGCTAAGCTTGCAAATGAGAAATTTGGCAAGGAAATTTTTTATGACGAGAGCAGAAACCTTGAGCTTGCTGAGTTTGGCAAGGATATTGTGCTTGAGATCATCAAAAAAGACTTAGCTGATGTTGGGATTTTTATAGAGAGCTGGGCTAGCGAAAAAGCTCTTTATGACCATCTTGTGCCAACTATAGAAAAGCTAAAACGCTCAAATCAAATGTATGAAAAAGAGGGCGCTACTTATATCGCTTCTACCACACTTGGCGACGATAACGATAGGGTTGTGGTTAGAAATGACGGCAGACCGACGTATCTAGCTGGAGACATCATCTATCATAACGCTAAATTTGAAAGAAATTTTGACCACTATATAAACATTTGGGGCGCGGATCACCACGGGTATATCGCAAGATTAAAGGCTGCGATAAATTTCCTTGGTTACGATGAAAACAGGCTTGAAGTGATACTTATGCAAATGGTTAGTTTGCTAAAAGAGGGCAAGCCATATAAAATGAGCAAGCGCGCTGGCAATGCTGTGCTGATGAGTGATATTGCGAGCGAGATCGGTGCTGAGGCACTTAGATTTATCTTTATAAGCAAAGCAAATACGAGTAGTTTGGAATTTGACGTGGATGAGCTTAAAAAAGAGGATAGCTCAAACCCTATTTTTTATATAAATTACGCTCACGCTAGGATAAATCAGGTCTTTGCAAAGGCTGGAAAAAGCGTTAGTGACGTGATAAACGCGGACTTTGAGTGCCTAGATGAAAATGCTAAAAATTTACTTTTTGAAGCGCTAATCTTGCCTGAAATTTTAGAGGATGCTTTTGTCTCAAGGCAGCTTCAAAAGATACCAGACTATCTAAAGTCACTAGCTGCTAGCTTTCATAAATTTTACAATGAAAACCGCGTAGTTGGAAATGAAAATGAAGATAGTTTGCTAAAAGTTTTTGCAGTCGTTGCTATCTCGATAAAAACAGCATTTAGTATAATGGGAATCACAGCTAAAGATAGGATGTAGCTTTATATCCACCAGACAAATTTAGTCAAAAAGAGATATGCGGTTTTTGACTAAATACCCCTTTTTTCAAATATAATTGCAATAGTTTTTGCTATGATCTTTATCTCCAGCCAAAGTGACCAGTGCTTTATGTAGTAAAGATCATACATGAGTTTCTGCTTGGCATCAAGTGCATTTGCGCCGTAAGGGTAGTTTACTTGTGCCCAGCCTGTGATGCCAGGGCGGACGATGTGGCGTTCATTGTAGTAAGGGATTTTTTTTTCGTAGTCATGAACTAATATATCCCATTCTGTACGTGGTCCTATTAGATGCATATCGCCGCGAAATACATTGATGCATTGAGGTATTTCATCCATTCTAGTCTTGCGCATAAATTCGCCAAATTTAAATACTCTTGTGTCATTTTTTTGCGTGTATGGGTTGTGTTCTGAGTTTTCATGCATCGTTCTAAATTTGTAGCACTTAAATATTTTAGTATCCAGCCCGACCCTATTTTGCAAGAAGTAAAGGCTGCCAGGGGACTGCTCGTCTATCTTTTTCTTTACGTAAAATTTAAGTACAAAAAGTATCACAAGAAGCAGCGAGCAGCTTGCATAGTCGATCACGCGTTTTAAGGCGTATTCAAGGGCATTATAAGGCTTTATGTCGTTTAAAAAGTTTAAATTTTCGCCATTTTCTGGGATGTAGCACTTTTGCAAGTAAATTTCTAAAAAGCTCTCCACATTTAGAAATTTGATCTTTTTATACTTCGTCTTAAACTGCAAAAGCGTGAGAAATCTCACCAGTTTGCCATCAACGGGCTTTTGGGTATTTAGCACTATTAGCCTCTGATCGCCTGATTTTATGAGATTTTCTAGTGCGCTTCGTAGGGCTTTTGCGTCGCTATTTTCAGGGGATAAAAAATTCACCTGGCCAAATTTCTTCCTAAGCTTCTCTAGCTCGAGTTTGGTGAAAGTATATTTTTCGCCAAGGATGATCATAGGCCTATCCCTTTATCTTTATTTTAAATTTGCATTATAAAATTCGTCTAATTATACCCAAACGTGCTAATTGCATTTTTAAAAAAAGAGTTAAGGTTAAAATATGTCTCACAAAATTCTCGCAGTGCTTGTTTTAGCGCTCATATGCGCCATTTCTTTTGCGCTCTCAAACACACTTTTGGCTAAATTTCACACCAGCCCACTCATCATCTCTATCATTCTAGGCGCCATTTTTGCAAATCTTTTTGCCAAACAAACTCAAATTTTAAAAAGTAGTGGCGTCGTAGCGATCGCTGGGAAGCAAATTTTAAGGCTAGGCATCATACTTTTTGGCTTTAACATAAGCCTTAGCGAGATCGCAAGTGTCGGCACCATTGGCGTGATATACGCAGCATTTATGGTATTTGCGACCTTTTGCTTTGCGCTTTTTGTAGCCAAAGCCTTGGGGCTTAGCAGGGATAGTGCTGTGCTCATTGGCTCAGGGGCTAGTATATGCGGCGCAGCTGCTGTTATGGCTACACAAAATGAGATAAAAGCAGACGCAAACAAGCTTGCTATCGCCATTTGCACGGTGGTGCTCTTTGGGACGATTGGTATGTTTATCTATCCATTTATCGCTAAATTTCTAGCTCTCACACCGCACCAAACTGGCTTTTTTATCGGCGGCTCACTTCATGAAGTAGCCCATGTAGTGGCAGCCTCAGCGGCATTTGATAGCGCAGCTAGCAGCACCGCTGTCATCATAAAAATGCTTCGCGTCATCATGCTTGTGCCATTTTTGTTTTTGTTAAATTTCTTAAATTTAAGCCAAAATAGCGGTGGCTCAAAGCTAAAGAGCATACCTTGGTTTGCGCTATTTTTCCTAGTGGCGATCTGCGTTAGATCTTTGCCATTTTTCCCTGAAAATTTGGTGCAAGTTTTAAAGCTAGCCGCTAGCATTTGCCTTTGCGTTGCGATGTGTGCTTTGGGATTTGGGATAGATAGAAGCATTTTTAAAGCGACGGGCAAAAAGCCATTTTTGCTAGCATTTTTTATATTTTTATGGCTTATTTGCTCATCGCTCGTCTTTGTTAAGACTCTTTGCTAGTTTTTAGTTTTTGCAAAAACTCTTCGATATTGTATTTTGCTCTGTAAGCTGGGCTTAAAAGGTGTATCAAAATGTCGCCAAGGTCCATCACGATCCAATCAGGCGAGCTCTCCGTGCCTATAAATTTCTCCCCAAGAGGCTTAAGCTCCTCTTTTAGATCCTCAGCCAGCGAGTAAGTGTGCCTCTCGCCAAGCGTAGTAGCGATAACTACGGCCTTTACGAAATAATCATCCCCGCTCATATCAAACACTTGTATCTCTTCAGCCTTTTTTGCGTCTAAAACCTTAACTATACTTTCGGTGCGCTCTTGCATCGATCTCTCTTGCATCTTTAATCCTTGGTAAAAATTTATAATCTCATCTTTTATCTCGCTAGGCAGCTCATCAAGCCCCTTTTGGTGCCTGATTTGCGACGAGCTAACATCCACGTGCACGTCCATTTTTTGTAAATTTTGTGGAATTTCTATGTGATTGCGCTTGGCGATCACAAACTGCACTAAATTTTTTAGCTCCTCATATCCATGCCACTTATCAAGCGTAGCTAGGTGGTCAGCGCCTATTATGAGATAAAATTTCTCTATCTTGAATTTCTCATACAAATACTTAACCGTCTCTATGGTAGGCACTGGGCGAGCTAAATTTATCTCATAGTCTGAGATCTCGACCTTCTCTAGGCCGCCCCAAATTTCTCTTATCCACTTTAGGCGAAGCTCTGGCGGAGCTGAAAATTCGCTCTTAAAGGGACTTATAAAAGTTGGCATGATGATGAGCTTGTCGATGTCAAGACCGCTTAGTGCCATTTTCACAATGCTATCGTGTCCTAAATGAACCGGATCAAAGCTCCCGCCAAAAAGTGCTAACTTCATCTATTAAAGTGCCTTGTTTATATTTGTTTTAAAATTCTTTTTTGTAGAATTAGGCGTAATTATATCAAAAGGAGCTAAGATGTCAGTTAAAGTAGCAATAAACGGCTTTGGGCGTATCGGTAGGTGTGCTGCTCGTATTATTTTAGAGCGTGATGATGTTGAGCTTGTCGCTATTAACGACACCGCAACAAGGGATATGACGAGGTATTTGCTTAAATACGACAGCGTGCATGGCGAATTTAAGCAAGACGTTAAGGTGATAAGCGACGATTTTATAGAGGTAAATGGCAAAAAGATAAGAGTTTTTTCTACAAGAGATCTAAACGAGCTTAGCTACGCAGACTACGGCGTAGACGTGGTTTTAGAGTGCACTGGCAAGTTTTTAACCACCGAAAAATGTGAGCCATATCTTGCTCGCGGCGTCAAAAAAGTCGTCATGAGCGCTCCAGCAAAAGACGACACTGCCACATTTGTAGTTGGCGTAAATGACGATAAATACGCAGGCGAAGCGATCGTCTCAAACGCAAGCTGCACCACAAACGGCCTAGCTCCAGTGGCAAAGGTGCTAAACGATAAATTTGGCATCGTCAAGGGGCTAATGACCACGATCCACGCATATACAAATGGCCAAAGCCTAGTTGATGTAAAGGCTAAAGATTTCCGCCGCTCACGCGCAGCAGCGCTAAATATCGGACCTACAACCACCGGAGCTGCAAAAGCGATCGCTAAAGTGCTCCCCGAGCTAAGCGGCAAGCTGCACGGCCAAGCAGTGCGCGTGCCGGTCGCTAACGTCTCTATGGTCGATCTAACGGCGGTTTTAAAAAGACCAGCTAGTAAAGATGAGATAAACGAGGCATTTAGAGCGGCTGCGGAGTCAAATTTAAAAGGAATTTTATTCGTCGATGACGACTACAGAGTTAGTAGCGACTTTTGCACAAGCACCTTTAGCAGCATCGTAGCGAGCGACACTACGCAGGTTATCGCTGATGATATGGTGAAGGTCTTTGCGTGGTATGACAACGAGTGGGGCTACTCAACAAGGCTTGTTGATCTTGCTAAGATCGTGGCTACAAAGTAAATTTAAAGGGTGAAAAATGAGTGATATTTTATCGATCAACGACCTTGAGCTTAATGGTGCAAAAGTCTTTATAAGGTGCGATTTTAACGTGCCTATGGACGAGTTTTTAAACATCACTGATGACCGCAGGATCCGCTCAGCGATACCAACTATCCGCTACTGCTTAGATAATGGCTGCAGCGTGGTTTTGGCCAGTCACTTAGGGCGTCCAAAAAACGGCTATGAAGAGAAATTTTCACTTCAAGGTGTGGCTAAGAGGCTATCAAGACTGCTTGATAGAGAGGTGATATTTGCTGAAGATGTGATCGGAAATGACGCTAAAACAAAGGCTGCGGCTCTAAAGCCAGGCGAAATTTTGATGATAGAAAATTTACGCTTTGAAAAGGGCGAGACCAAAAATGACGAAGCTTTGGCAAAAGAGCTTTCAGGTTTTGGCGAATTTTACATAAATGACGCATTTGGCGTTTGCCACAGGGCGCATAGCTCGGTCGAAGCGATCACTAAATTTTACGATGAAAAGCATAAGGCAGCGGGATTTTTACTACAAAAAGAGATAAACTTCGCTCAAAATTTGATAAAACATCCGTCTCGTCCATTTGTCGCTGTCGTGGGTGGCTCAAAGGTAAGCGGCAAACTTCAAGCCCTACATAACCTTCTGCCACGCGTCGATAAGCTCATAATTGGCGGCGGTATGGCATTTACATTTTTAAAATCACTTGGCGAAAACATCGGAAATTCGCTCCTTGAAGAAGAACTCATCGAAGATGCAAGGCAAATTTTACAAAAAGGCAAAGAGCTAGGAGTGAAAATCTACCTACCAGTGGATGTCGTCGCTGCTCAGACATTTTCAGCTGAAAGTGCTGTAAAATACGTCCCCGCACAAGAGATCCCAAATGGCTGGATGGGGCTTGACATCGGACCAGCGTCGATTAGGCTATTTAAAGAGGTCATCGCAGATGCTCAAACTATCTGGTGGAACGGACCTATGGGCGTTTTTGAGATGGATAAATTTAGCAAAGGTAGCATCAAAATGAGCCACGCTATCATCGACACTCACGCGACAACCGTCGTTGGCGGTGGCGATACGGCTGACGTGGTCGAGCGCGCTGGGGATGCCGACGAGATGACATTTATCTCAACTGGTGGCGGTGCGAGCTTGGAGCTAATAGAAGGCAAAGAGTTGCCTGGCATAAAGCCGCTTAGAAAAGAGGAGTAGGTCTTGAAATTTCTAGCGAATTTAAAGTGCAACCACACAAGAGAGAGCTTTAGAGAGTACGCGAAAATTTTAGACGAAAATTTAAGCGCAAACGACGACGTGAGCGTCTTTGCTCCGGCTAGTGCCTTTGATGAAAAAAGGCATCTTTTTAGGCTTGGAGCGCAGAATTTCTACCCATGCGAGAGTGGGGCATTTACTGGCGAGATCGGCAAGGCGATGCTTGATGAATTTGAGATCAAAGATGTGCTGATCGGCCACTCTGAGAGGCGTGAAATTTTAAACGAAAGCGAGGAGTTTTTGCGAGCGAAATTTGACTTTGCCGCAAAAAATGGCTGGAATATCATCTACTGCATCGGCGAAAATTTAAGCACAAATGAAAGCGGAGCGACCAAAGAATTTCTAAGCCGCCAGCTTGAAAATATCGATCTAGATTATAAAAATTTAGTCATCGCCTACGAGCCGATCTGGGCGATAGGAACGGGCAAAAGCGCTAGCATAGAGCAGATAGATGAGGTGCTAAGTTTTTTAAAGACAAAGGCAAACGTGCCACTACTTTACGGCGGAAGCGTCAATGCAGCAAATATCGCTGATATCGCAGGTATAAAAAGCTGTGATGGGGTTTTAGTAGGCACAGCCAGCTGGGATGCGAATAATTTTTTAAATTTGATACGCGTTGTCTCGTGAGTGCTTTTTAATGAGTTCGAAATTTTAAGTCTGCGACAGGCTATTTGCCTAGTCTTGACCTAAAATTTCTACACAACATTAAAATTCATCTCACGATACTGCCGCTATTAAATTTGGTTTAAAATTTAAAAATCACTTAAAAGTCAAACAAAATAAAAAGGAGAAATGATGATACTAAAAGGTAAAAAAGGTCTGATCGTAGGCGTTGCTAATGCTAAATCAATAGCTTACGGCATCGCAAAAGCTTGTCACGATCAAGGTGCGCAGATGGCGTTTACATATCTAAATGACGCTCTTCAAAAGCGCGTAGAGCCGATCGCTGAGGAGTTTGGTAGCCAATTTGTCTACGAGCTTGACGTAAATAACCAAGCTCACCTAGACGGTCTTGCTGATAGGATCAAAAAAGACATTGGCGAGATCGATTTTGTCGTGCACGCTGTGGCTTACGCACCAAAAGAAGCGCTTGAGGGTGAGTTTGTAAACACCACAAAAGAAGCATTTGATATAGCGATGGGCACTAGCGTTTACTCGCTACTAAGCCTTACTCGCGCGGTCCTTCCAGTGCTAAAAGAGGGCGGCTCGGTGCTTACTCTTACATATCTTGGCGGGCCAAAATTTGTGCCACACTACAACGTAATGGGTGTTGCCAAAGCGGCACTTGAAAGCTCAGTTCGCTACCTGGCGCACGACCTTGGCGCGAGAAACATCCGCGTAAATGCGATCAGTGCAGGCCCTATCAAAACGCTTGCCGCAAGCGGTATAGGCGACTTTAGGATGATTTTACGCTACAACGAAGTAAATAGCCCGCTAAAACGCAACGTCACCACTGAAGACGTCGGCAACAGCGCTATGTATCTGCTTAGCGACCTAGCTAGCGGCGTAACAGGCGAGGTTCACTACGTAGATTGTGGCTATAACATCATGGGCATGGGCGACGTGGCTACCGATGCCGAGGGCAACACGATCCTAGCTTGGGACGCAAAATAATCTACTGATATAAATTTTGGCGGGGCGACTCGCCAAATTCTTCTTTTAAATTTCACCAAATTTATCGAAAGGACAGAAAATGAGAGCTTTAGACGAGCTTATAGATACAAATGAGCCAGGCTGGGCGCTGATCGAAGAGTGGCTAAAAGAGGCTAAAAACGACTATGAAATTTTACCTCGCGATGAGAGTAGGGCGCAAAGCGAGCTTTTAGGGCTTCAGGTCACCACTCGATCGCCGATGGGAGCGCTTGTTTATGGGTGCGGCGGCATAGCGATAGATGGCGGCTGGCTGCGTGTGCTTGGCTCAGGGTGCGAGCAGATGAAGCGCGGAATTTACAGCTTCAACCTTGGCAAAAGCTTTAGCGAAGCAGGGCAGATGCCTAGCTATTTGCTTGTAGCGGACGATGTTTTGGGCGGATTTTTCGCGGTAAATGGCGGCGCCTTTGGAGGTAAAGCTGGCAACGTCTTTTACTACGCACCAGATAGCGGCAAATGGGAGGATACGCAGCTTGGCTACTCACAGTTTTTATACTGGGCGCTAAGCGGGGATATATCCAAATTTTACGAGCTTTACCGCTGGGATGGCTGGCGCGAAGATGTGAATAAATTTAGCCTTGATAAGGTTATGTTTGCGCTACCACCACTTCTTTGGCAAGACGCCGACGTAAGGGCAAGGCTAAAAGATATGAAAAAAGATGGCGTTAATATTGATGAGTATTTTGATTCTTTGTTTAAGGGAGAGAAATAGATAAATTTTAGTAGTTTTGACAAAATTTAAAACCTCATTCACTCACAAGAGTTGACTATTAAAATTTGGCTTCGCTTACAGCTTATCTCAAATTTTAGATCCGAAATTACTCGTTCATGAAATTTTTAAAATTTGTCTGGCGCTTGCCGATACACAAACGCATGCAGTGCGTCAGCACGATTGTATGCCCCTCTAACGTTGTCGGGGTTAGGGGATTGTTAAGGGGGAAGGGAGCGACGTCGTAATTTAAGCCTCTTCCCCCTTAACAAAGAAGCAAACATTTAAATTTAATTAGATTGCTTTACAAATTTAAAACCTCATTCACTCGCAAGAATTGACTACTAAAATTTGGCTTCACTTACCGTTTAGCTCAAATTTTAGAGCCGAAATTACTCGTTCATGAAATTTTAAAATTTGTCTAACGCTCACCGATATGCAAACGCATGTAGTGCTTTAGCACTGAAGCATGCACCTCTAACGTTGTCGGGCTTTACTTCGACTTTGTCTCGTAACTGCAAAGCAGACAGGGAATTGTTAAAAAAAAAAAGGGGGGGGGGAGGAGCTTCTTTGCTTCTCAGGCTAGCAATTGCAAGCAGAGCGTAATTCAAGCCCCCTTGTCTCCCTTTGAATACAAAGTATCACAAATGAATTTTTTATATTTTCACACATTTTAAAATTTCATTCACCCCTAGGAATTGACTACTAAAATTTGGCTTCGCTTACAGCTTAGCTCAAATTTTAGAGCCAAAATTACTCGTTCATGAAATTTTAAAATTTGCTGCGATTGTTGTTAATTAAAAACGCATGAGCTTAAAATTTAAATTTCACCAAGCGGTAGGTCTGATCAAACCTAAACGTTAGCAGATTTTGCAGTATCCCAAAAAGTACCATGAAGGTGACAAAGCTGCTTCCGCCGTAGCTAAAAAACGGCAGCGGCACGCCCACAACCGGCGCAAAACCGATCGTCATCGAGACATTTACCCCCACATAAACAAAGATGAGTGCGGCTATGCCAGTGGCGGTCACCTGCGTGAAATAATCATTCTTAAGCCCGTAGTTTAGGCTAAGAAGATGCGTTATAAGCGCTCCATAAAGCCCCAGCAAAAGTAGCGCGCCATAAAATCCAAAACGCTCGATATTATAAGCAAAGATGAAGTCGCTTGTGGCGATTGGCAAAAATTTAAAGTGCGTCTGCGTAGCCTCGTCCTTTGGCTTGCCTTTTAGCCCGCCGCTACCTATGGCGATGATGCTTTGCTTTACGTGATAGCTTGGCTCTTCGGCGATGAAGTCGTGGATCCTCTTTTTTTGATAATCATGCAAATTTTCATACAAAACTGGCGCCAAAAAGCCTATGGCAAGGATGATACATATCCAAATTTTCTTATTTACGCCGATTACAAAAAGGATGGTGTAGCCAACTATCAAAAGTATGAGCGCGGTGCCAAGATCAGGCTCTTTCATTATAAGAGCAAAAGGCAAAAGTATGTAAAAACTAAGCCTTAAAAAGTCTTTTAGCCCGTATCCATCGGCCTCTGGAGGGCGCTGCTTAACTAGATAGGCTAGCATCAGCAAAAAGGCTGGCTTCATGAGCTCTGAGGGCTGAAGTGTGAAGTGAACGAAGGGAATTTCCAGCCAGCGTCTTGCTCCAAGCTTGCTAACACCAAAGATATCAACGCTTAGAAGTAGCACGATGCAAACCCAGTAAAACATCGGAATGATCCAGTCAATGCGTCTAATAGGCAGTAAAAATGCGATGCAAAATGAGACAAATCCGATGCCAAAATATACAAGTTGTTTGTTTGCCAAAATGTCGTTTGCTTCGGAGACTAGGATGTATGAGATGGCTATGATTGGGATGATTAAAAACGGCTGAATAAAATCAAAATGTGTTAAAATACGCCGATCTAGTTTTATCAAGAAGCAAACCTTAATTTTTGGGCTAGATTATATCACAAACAAGGCTTTGATTTTGGTTAAATTTAATGTTTCAAATAGCTCTAGACTCGACGTTGCAGTGGCCAAAGAGCTTCAAATTTCACGCAATCAAGCTTTAAATTTGATAAAAGACTCTCTTGTAAGCGTAAATTTAAAACCAGTCTCGAAACCAAGCTTTTTGTTAAATGAAAACGATGAAATTTGCGTAAATTTTGCCCCAAAAAAAGAGGTGCAAAACGAGTACGAAGTAAATTTTGAGATCCCTATCATCTACGAAGACGACGATCTCATAGTGCTTAATAAACCCCCACAAATCGTCGTCCACCAAGCCCCAAGCGTCAAAGAGGCGACGTTAGTTGAGTGGCTAAACAAAAAGGGCTTTATGCTCTCAAATTTAAACGGCGACGTAAGAGCTGGCATCGTCCACCGCCTAGATAAGGGCACGAGCGGCGCTATCGTTGTTGCTAAAAATAACTTCGCCCACGCCAAACTTAGCGAACAGCTAAGCGATAAGAGCATGGGGAGGATCTATCTAGCGCTCACCGACTTGCCCCTAAAAGAGGACATCATCATCGACAAGCCAATCGGCAGAAATCCAAACAACCGCCTAAAAAAAGCGATCGTCGCGGACGCTAAATTTGCAAAAAGTGCCTTTGTAAATTTGCTAAGCGAAGGCGGAGTAAATTTGATAGCGGCAAAGCTTTTTACAGGTAGGACGCACCAGATAAGAGTGCATCTTGCTAGCATAAATCGCCACATTTTAGGCGATGATTTATACGGATTTAAGAGCCAAGGCGATAAAATAAGCAGGGTTATGCTTCACGCTTATATGCTCTATTTTATCCATCCGCGAACTGGCAAAAGGGTAGAATTTACCGCAAAAACGTATGATGACTTTAACCAAATAATTTACAAAAAAATTCCCAAGGAGATTTTTGATGAAAAAATTTGCCCTACGCATATTGACACCATTTTTAGTAGCTTTCTTAGCGGGATGCGGCTCTAGCGTACCGACTCAGCAAAGCACGTCACTACCAACTATTACAAGCTTAAAAACCATTTCAGATATGACAGAAGTTGGCTTTGAGTGGAACCCAGTGAGCGACGAGAGCGTCGTTGGCTACTACCTTTACCGCTCAAATCCAAACGATGCAAACTCAAAAATGCAACTAGTTGCAAACATAAAAGACCGCTTTGCTACGCACTATGTGGATCGCGACCTAGCTCCAGAGACAACTTACTCATACCAAATGAGAACCTACTCAAGCAACGCCATCTCTCAACCAGGTGCGATCGCAACTGCGACAACTAAGCCACTGCTTGACTCTGTGCCATTTGCGCAAGCTATCACAGGGCTTCCAGGCCGTGTAAAAGTGATCTGGAGACCACATCCTGATAGCACAGTAGCTAGCTATATCATCCAAAGAAGCGATGCAGGAGCTAATAAATTTAGCCAGATCGCAGAGGTAAATGGCAGACTAAACGCCGAGTACATCGATACTGAGGTAAAACCTGGCAGGTCTTATGAGTATAGGATATTAGTTAAAACTTCTTCTGGCGTCATCTCAAAACCAAGCCAAAACATAAGCGCCACAACAAAGGAGTTACCCTAAATCAGTAACAAACGTCCAAGCGACCAAAAATGCACCAAAAAAGATCATTTTAACGTGGGATTATGCGCCAGCTGAGGACTTTTCGTACTTTAAGGTTTATAGAACGACTAGTAAATTTTTGCCTTACACATATCTAGCAAAAACGACTAGCAACACCTATGAGGACCTCATAAATACAAACGCAGCGACAAGGTACTATAGAGTGACAGCGGTCGATAAAGACGGTCTTGAGAGCTTGAAGCAAGAAGAGCCGATCGTTGGTAGCACACTTGGCGCACCAAAAACTCCAAGCATAAGCGCTAGCTACGATGGCAGCGGCGTAAATGTAAGCTGGAACGCAGTTGATAGAGCTAGCTCATACACAGTTTATCGAAGTGGTGCTAGCGAGAAAGTCTTTAGCGGTATAAGTGATACTGGGCTTAGAGATGACAGCGTCCAAAAAGGAGCTAGCTACTCTTACAGCGTCGTAGCAGTTGATGAGTACGGCATCGCCTCTGATAAGTCATCAAAAGCAGAAGTTAGCATAAAATAATGCCAAATTTCATCGCTTCGTCCTTAAAAGAGCTCTCGTTTCCATTTGGTAACGATAAGATCAAATTTCTTTGGCAAGCAAATGGCCGAAACGAGAGGCTCATCTACACAAAAAATGAAGAAGAGAGCTTTTTTCTAGTTGTAAAGCCTGGCAAAAATGGCGTCGTCGTAAAGGGAGAAAAGCTTACAAAGCCAGCTAAAGTTGGCCTTTTGCAAGAAGCCCTGGAGCTTTTTAAAGAGCAAAATTGCAACGGCATCATCAGCCAAGCATTTGCCGTGAAAAATACAAATTTAACCAAAAAAGTGAGTGAAATTTTAAGTCTTGAAGAGTTTGTGCCAGCATTTTGCGAGCTAAAGGATAAATTTGAAGAGATATTTATCGAGATAGGCTTTGGCTCTGGCAGGCACTTGCTCTATCAGGCTAAAAACAACCCAAATGCCCTAGTTATCGGCATAGAGGTCTATAAACCAAGCATCGAGCAAGTAGCAAAGCTAGCTAGGGCAAGTGCCATAGAAAACGTGCGTCTGATAAACACCGACGCAAGGCTATTACTCTCGCTTGTCGGATCAAATTTAGTTGATAGAGTGTTTTTACACTTTCCAGTGCCGTGGGATAAGGCTGAGCATAGACGCGTGGTCTCATCGGCGTTTGCACTTGAGTGTGAGAGGATACTAAAAGTGGGTGGTAAATTTGAGCTACGGACTGATAGCAAGGAGTATTGCGACTTTAGTTTGAGTAAATTTTTAGAGCCCACAAACTCAAAAATCGAAGCTTTTAAAAATAGAAATTTAGAGGTAACTAGCAAGTATGAAGACCGCTGGAGACGCCAAGATAAGGATATCTACGACGTCATTTATACTTGTGAGGTTAAAAGTAACGAGAGCGTTTTGGCTGGGGATTTTAGCTTTAAAGAAAAGACAAGTGTAAAAAATATCATTAAAAATTTTAAAAATTTCATCATAAAAAAAGGGGATCATTTTTTACATTTTGAGGAAATTTACACCATAAATGAGGGTGAAATTTTGCTAAAAGTCGCCTTTGGAGCGTTTAACAAACCAGAGCAGTGTTTTATCAAAATAAGCGATGAGAAAAGCGAATATTTTATAAAAAAACCGATCTTAATTCGTGAAAATTTAGCAGCACACGAGCTTTTGAAGGAGTATTTGGCTGATGCAAGAGATAATTAGTGCAAGAAATTTAAGCCTAGCTTATGAGCGCAACGAGGTTGTGATCAATAGCGTAAATTTAGACATCTACGCAAATGACTTTGTCTTTATCACAGGCAAGAGCGGAAGCGGAAAAAGCACGCTTTTAAAGTCATTTTACGGAGAAATTTCACCACTTGCAGGTGAGCTAAATGTCTGCATGACGCAAATGGACGATATCGATGACAAAAGACTTTGCGAGCTTAGGCAGCGAGTTGGCATTATATTTCAAAACTACCGCTTGATAAATGAGTGGAATGTCGAAAAAAACGTCATGCTACCACTCATCATCAAAGGCGTCAATCAAAATGTGAGCAAAAAGCAGGTGGCTAAACTTTTAAAGCACGTAAATATGCTTCACAAGGCCGATAAATATCCTCGCGAGCTAAGCGGCGGCGAGCAGCAAAGAGTCGCCATGGCAAGAGCGCTCGCGCACAATCCAAATTTGCTCTTATGCGACGAGCCAACGGGAAATTTAGACGAATACTCAAGCGACGTCATCTGGTCGCTTCTAAAATCAGCCAGAGAATTTCTAGGCACAAGCGTAGTCGTGGTGACGCATCACATCCCATCAACGCTTCGCATCCCATACCGCCACTTCGTCATAGAAAATGGAGGCGTGCATGAGATCGCTTAAAAACCACCTTGGATTTATCCTGCCGCTAATCGCGCTTTTATTTTCAGTGCAGTTTAGCCTTACAGCGGACAAGATCGTAAGAGAGTATGAGAGACTTATGGGAAATGACTACAACATCGTGGTGGTCTCAAACAAAGAGCTAAGCGAGCCAGTGCTAAAGCCAGTGATTAGCACGCTAGCAAGTGTAGAGCCACTAAGCCCGCAAAAGATAATAGATCGCCTATCAAACGATATCTCGGCTAAAAATTTATCCATCCTGCAAAATGCCTTGCCTAAATTTTACTCGCTAAGACTAAGTGAATTTCCATCGCCAGAGTATATGGAGGAGATAAAGCAAAAGCTTTTGAAATTTGATGGTATAAGCAAGGTTGAGACATTTTCAAAGACCCATGATAAGGTCTTTAAGATGTTAAATTTAGCCAAAAGTATATCGTATGCATTTATGGCGATACTTTGTGTTGTAGGGCTTATGCTTATGCTTAAACAGACTAAAATTTGGCTATTTGAACATAGAGAGCGCATCGAGATCATGACGCTTTTTGGCGCACCATTTTGGTTAAAATCAGCCATGCTATATAAATCAGCCATGGTTGATAGCATAGTTGCGACCATTGTTGTTGGTGCTTTTTTCTTTTTCTTGCCAAATTTTGAAATTTTTAGAGAAAATGCCGCAAGCATCGATGTAGTCTTGCCTAGCCTTGATCTTTCAAGAGATATATTTATCCTTTTTGGCGTGGCTGTGGTTTTAAGCATTTTTGCTGTTAGTTTAGTGATGAGTAAGGCTAGAAAAAGCACGATATGAAAAAAGGAATTTTTACATTTTTGCTAGCTTTTAGTCTAGCTTTTGCATCAAATACTAAAGAGAAGATAAAAGACTCTAAAAACTCGCTAAGATCGAGCCAGGTGATGAGTGAGCAGCTTAGTAAAAAGCTTGATGACTTGGCTGGTGATATCGTAACTGGCGAGAAAAAACTTCGTGGCATAAGTGGCGATATCACAAATTTAAAGGGTCAAATTTCAGTTCTTGAGACAAATGCTTCAAAAGCGCTTCTTGAGCTTGATGATCTAACAAAGCAAAACAAAGAGCTAGAGCGCACCCAAAAAGAGCTAGAGCAAAATATGATAAGGATCATCGCAGAAGATTTATCATTTGATCTTATGATGTCAGCAAGCGATGGCAAACAAAGCGAAGAGAGCATCATCTCGTCGCAAATTTTAACCAAGCTAAACGCCATAGCAAAAGAGGACTTTAAAAGGCTTAGCCAGAACTACGAAGATACGATAGAAAAGATAAAAAACAAATCAAGCAAGATAAATGAGATAAACTCAAGCATAAAAAACTATAGACGTAAGCAAAGTGATCTACAAAGCCTAGAGAGCACGCAGAAAAATACAATAAGCGGACTAAAGCGTGATAAAGAAATTTACAGCAAAAAGTTAGCCAAGCTTCAAGCCCAACAAGATGAGCTAAGAAAGACACTAGAACAGCTTGCTATCATGCAAAAGCAAGAGGATGAAGCCGCACGTGCAGCCAGAGAAAAGCAAGAAAGAGCGGCTAGCAAAGGTGACAAAAAAGGGTCAAAGAGCCAGCCAATGGGTGGAGGCTATCAAACAAGCTCAGTTAAGAGATATTCAGGCGCAAGGACGATCGCTCCACTTGATAGCTACTCTGTAAAGCAAAAATTTGGCAATTACGTAGATCCGATATATAACATCAAAATTTTTAACGAGTCAGTCGTGCTTCGCTCAAGCACCCCAGATGCGAAGGTAAAAAGCGTGCTAAATGGCAAGGTGGTCTTTGCTAAAGCGACACCTATGCTTGAAAATGTCGTCATCATAGAAAACGAAAACGGCATCCACACGATCTACGCTCACCTAAGCCAGATCGCGCCAACTGTAAAGGTCGGCTCAGTCGTGCAAAAAGGCTACGTCATAGGCCGAGTTAGAAACGATCTAACCTTTGAAGTAACGCAAAGAAACTACCATATCGACCCGCTTGAAATGATCTCAAAATAGTCACTTTGTAAGCGTTATTAGCTAAATTTAAAGCCTTTTTGGCTAAAATGCGTGAATTTCAAGGAGCATGACAATGAGTAAGAGAAAACGCGTATTGGTCAAATTTTCAGGCGAGGCCTTGGCTGGAGAAAATGGTTTTGGTATAGACACAGCTGTGCTTAAATTTATAGCAAGCGAGATAAAAGAACTCATCGACAATGAGATCGAAGTTGGCATCGTCATAGGTGGTGGTAACATAGTGCGTGGTGTGAGCGCTGCAAAAGATGGTATCATCAAGCGAACAAGTGGCGATCACATGGGCATGCTAGCAACTGTTATCAACTCGATCGCGATGCGTGAAGCTTTGGAGAGAAGCGGACTTGAAGTAAGAGTGCAAAGCGCGATCAAGATGGAGGCGATCTGCGAGACTTTCATCGTGGGACGTGCGCAGCGCCATTTGGAAAAGGGCAGAGTTGTTATCTTTGCTGCAGGCACGGGCAATCCATTTTTCACAACAGATACAGCAGCCACGCTAAGAGCTATCGAGATCGGCTCAGATATGATCATAAAAGCGACAAAAGTTGATGGCGTTTATGACAAAGATCCTAAAAAATTCAAAGATGCAAAACTTCTAAAATCACTAAACTACGAAAAGGCGATGAGCGATGACATCAAGGTTATGGACGACACTGCCATAGCTTTAGCAAAGGACAACGCACTGCCGATCTTAGTTTGTAATATGTTTAAGGCTGGAAATTTATTAAAAATAATAAATGAAGAAGAAGCAGCCCTATACTCAGTTGTAAAATAAATTTCAAAAAGGATAAAAATGAGAACAGAACAAATCACAGCAAGAGCGCTAAAACAAGTAGGAGATGACAGATATAAGCTTTCACTTATCGTTGCAAAGCGTGCAGAAGCGCTAGCAAATGGCGCGATAGCTTTAGTTAATGCTGATACTTCAAAGATGAAATTTGCTGACATCGCACTACTTGAAGTGGCTGAGGGCAAAATAGGCTTAGAGGCAATAGTTGAAGGAAAATAGTCTTTTTTTAGAGCAGTTAATCGAGCAAATTTTAGCTTGTAAAAACGTTTCAGAAGCGATAAAACTGCTCTTTTCTCTTTGTGAAAGAAGTGAAATTTTAGACAAAGCTATCGACAGCTGCGTCACATCTCACGCTGGACAATACCGCAAAAGTGGCGAACCATACGCAATCCATCCCATCTTAGTAGCCTCTATCGTAGCAAATATGGGCGGCGATGAGAGCATGGTCATAGCTGCACTCCTTCATGACGTGGTCGAAGATACTGACGTAACGTTAGGTGAGCTTCAGGCTGAATTTGGCGATGAGGTGGCAAAGCTAGTTGAAGGGCTTACAAAGATAGTTGCCATTAGAGAAAATAAGCTTGCAAGCTCAGATAGCAACGAAAAACTAGCAAGCTCGGCGCTAACTTTTAGAAAGATGCTCTTAATCTCCATAGAAGACGTCAGAGTTCTTGTCGTAAAGCTTTGCGACAGACTTCACAACATGCTAACGCTTGAAGCGCTAAGGCCTGAAAAGCAAAAACGTATAGCTGAAGAGACGCTTATGGTCTATGCTCCGATCGCTCATAGGCTGGGAATTTCATCGATTAAAAACATGCTTGAAGATCTAAGCTTTAAATACGCGATGCCAGAAGAATACGCAAAGATCGATAGCTACCTAAACAAAAACAAGCAGCAGCTTAGCCTAAAGCTAAATGCTTTTCACGAAAAGGTAAGTCAAATTTTGCTTGAAAATGGCTTTATCGAGGGCACTTTTGAGATACAAAAACGCATAAAACACTACTACTCGATCTATCTAAAGATGCAAAGAAAGGGCATTTCTATCGAAGAGGTGCTTGACTTGCTTGCCATTAGGATCATCGTGCAAAAGCCGCTTGATTGCTACCTTGCACTTGGAAATTTGCATATAAATTTTAACCCTCTCATCTCAAGATTTAAAGACTATATCGCGCTTCCAAAGCAAAATGGCTATCAAACGATACACACAACCATTTTTGATAACAAAAGCATATTTGAGGCGCAAGTTCGCACTTATGATATGCATAAAACCGCTGAATACGGCGTCGCTGCCCACTGGAAATATAAAAACGGCGAGGGCAGCCTCTTAAATCCAAAGCTTGACTGGCTAAATGACATAAGCATGCAAAATAGCGAGAACGAGGGCAACGTTGAAGAGCTCTATGAATACGCAAAAGATAGCCTTTATATCGAAGATATCGCAGTTTATTCTCCAAAGGGAGAGGTCTTTACATTGCCACGTGGTGCTACGGCGCTTGATTATGCTTATGAGATTCACTCAGAGATCGGACTTTACGCAAAAGAAGCTTATATAAACCGCGTTAGGATGCCGCTTCTAACGGAGCTAAAAAATGGCGACATCGTTAGGATAGTAACTGGCGAAGAGGCTAAATTTCGCTGTTCGTGGATAAATAGCGTGCGAACAGGCAAGGCAAAGGCGACGATAAGGTTATTTTGTAAGCAAAAGATAAGAGATATAAACTACAAAATGGCGATAGATATCTTAAAATCAGTATTTAACGTCTCAAAAGATAGAATTTTAGAGTGGATAGAGAGTGAAAATTTAGGCAAAAAGGTCTTTCGTGCGGCAACTGATAGCGAGTATCTGCAAGAAGTGGCAAATATGCTTAAAAAATACATCAGAAAAGAGCGCCCATTTATGATCTCTTTGGGCGACAAGTACCAGATCAAAAAGCAAAAATTTGAAAACATAGTGATCTACTCAAACCACAAAATTTCAAATGTCGAGTTTGATTATTGCTGCAATCCAAAAAGGGGCGATAGCATAGTCGGCTTTAAAAATGGCCACACCGTGACAGTGCATCACAAGCTTTGCGAGCGCGCTGGCAAGCTCATGGATAAAGGCGATGAGATCATCTTTGTCAAATGGACGAGAAATGCCCCACATAGGTATAAAATTTTATTAAATTTAGAAAACAGAAAAGGTGCGTTGGCTGAATTTTTAACATATCTTGCTAGACTTGATATAAATTTAGCTACAATCTCGCTAAACGAAGCAAATGATCTTAGCGGAGATACGTTTGAAATAAGCGTCGAAATAGCAGAAAACATCGATGCAAACGAGATCAAAGAGAAGATCAAAGATAGATATAAGATTATTGATTTTGTTTCGCAAAGCGACCCATATCATAATTAGGAGAGAAAAATGGTTCAAGATATAGATGATATTTTACAAGAGATAAACCGCGGCGTTGCTGAGATGATCGATGCTGAGAGAGTTGAAAATTTAGTTAAAAATTATTATGAAAAAGGCGAAAATTTCTACGTAAAAGCAGGCTTTGACCCAACAGCTCCAGACCTTCATCTAGGTCACACAGTCGTTTTAAACAAGATGGCTTTGCTTCAAAAACATGGCGCGATCGTGCAGTTTTTGATAGGCGATTTTACCGCTCAAATAGGCGATCCAACAGGCAAGTCAGCCACTAGAAAAAAGCTAGATCAAGAGACCGTTTTAAAAAATGCCAAAACCTATGAAGAGCAAGTTTTTAAAATTTTAGATCCTAAAAAAACTGTGATAATGTTTAACTCAAAATGGTCAAATGAGCTAGGAGCTGCTGGGATAATTGAGCTAACTAGCACATTTTCAGTAGCTAGGATGCTAGAGCGAGATGACTTTGAAAAGAGGATAAAAGCGGGCAATCCTATATCAATCTCTGAGTTTATGTATCCGCTTCTTCAAGGATATGATAGCGTTGCTATGAAGTGCGACATCGAAATGGGCGGTACGGATCAGAAATTTAACCTTCTAATGGGCAGAACTTTGCAGCGAACATATAATATCGGCAAAGAGCAAGCCGTCATCATGATGCCACTTCTTGAGGGGCTTGATGGCGTAAATAAGATGAGCAAGAGCCTTGGCAACTACATAGGCGTTACTGAAAATGCAAATGATATGTTTGCAAAAACGCTTAGTATAAGCGACGAGCTTATGTGGCGCTGGTATGAGCTACTAAGTACAAAAAATCTTGGCGAGATAGAAGAGCTGATGAATGACGTAAATAGTGGCAAATATCATCCAAAAAAGGCAAAAGAGGATCTTGCTTATGAGATAACAGCGAGGTATCACGGCGAGGAGGCGGCAAAGGCTGCTATGGCTGAATTTAACAGCGTGCACTCTCAAAATCAGCTCCCAACAGATATGAAAGAATTTAGCTTAAAGGCACCGATTTGGATAGTTGAAGCCTTATCTCAGTGCGGGTTAAGTGAGTCAAATTCTCAAGCAAGGCGAGATATAAAAGCAAACGCAGTTAGCATCAATCAAGAAAAAATTAGTGATGAGCAGTTAAAATTAGGAGCAGGCGAGTATATCTTGCAGGTTGGAAAGCGTAAATTTGCAAAGATAAAGGTTGAATAAATGGAGTTAAAGCCATTAAAAATAGGTAAATACGAGATAAAATACCCGATATTTCAAGGCGGTATGGGGCTTGGCATCAGCTGGGACAAACTAGCTGGCAATGTTAGCTTAGAAGGCGGTCTTGGCATAATTAGCTCAGTTGGCACAGGCTACTATGAAAACCGCAAATTTATAGATAAAGAGCTGAATGCAAAGCCTTTTGGAAGTGAAAATTTCTACTCTACAAGAGGCCTTCGAGCTGTCATAGAAAATGCACGTAAAATTTGTGGTGACTTGCCACTTGGCGTAAATATCATGTATGCTGCAAACGACTACGCAAGGGTGGTTAAAGACGCCTGCGAGGCTGGTATAAACATCATAGTCTCTGGTGCAGGTTTGCCTACAAATTTACCAGAATTTACACAAAATTTTAAAGAGATAGCACTTGTGCCGATCGTCTCGAGCGCAAAAGCACTAAAGATCATCTGTAAGCGCTGGCTACAAAGATATGAGCGCTTGCCTGATGCTGTCGTGCTTGAAGGACCGCTAAGTGGCGGACATCAAGGCTTTACATACGAGCAGTGCTTAGACCCTGAGTTTTCGCTATTTAACCTCATCCCGCAAGTAAAAGCTGAGATCAAAGAGTGGGGCGACTTTCCGCTCATCGCAGCTGGTGGAATTTGGGATAAAAACGATATCGAAAAGGCGATATCACTAGGTGCAGACGGCGTTCAGATGGGCACACGCTTCATCGGCACTCACGAGTGTGACGCAGACATCGGCTTTAAAGAGGTCTTGCTTGCAGCTGAAGAGAAAGACATCGAGCTTATAAAGAGCCCAGTTGGCTATCCAGCTCGCGGAATAAGAACAAATTTGATAAATTTAGTCGATAAAAGAATGGGTCCAAAGATCCAGTGCATAAGCAACTGCGTGAGCCCTTGCCAAAGAGGCAAAGAGGCAAAGCAGGTAGGATATTGCATCGCAGATAGGCTATTTGACGCATATAGCGGCAAAAAAGAGAGTGGGCTATTTTTCACAGGGGCAAATGGCTACAAACTAAAAGAGCTAATAAGCGTAAAAGAGCTAATGCATAAGCTGGTACATGGTGAATGAAACGGGTTTTAATATCTCTTTTTTTAGCATTTAGTTTTCTTTTTGCGACGACAAATTCGCAGACTTTTGCCAATTTCGATAGAAATTTTATGGCTCTAAACAGAAGCGCGAAGATCAAGCTTCACAACGATATAAAAAATATCTATGTCGATGCGATCATTAAAAACGATAAAAACACGAAAAAACAAGCGCTATCAAGGCTAATAACAAGCTCAAAGGCGCTTGGCTTTGACTCAAGCGCATATATAAGAGATCTAAATTCGATAAATGGCGTAAAAGGTGCTAGCATGCCAGCGGTTTCGCCAGCTTTAACGCTACTAAGTGCGACAAAGGTAAATGACACCTTGGTGCTTAAATTTAACACAAAGCTAGATACCGCAAGGCTAAAAACATCATTTGCCAAACAGCAAAACGCCTACAAAAACATCATGGATATTGATGGCAGGCTAAATGGCAACCCACTAACTTATAAAAATTTCATCTCAGACTACATCCACATCTCGCAGTATGATAAAAACACCGTTAGGATCATTTTTTCTGACAAGGTGCAAAAGACGATAAAGGCAAATGCAACTGGGGACTTGCTAATAATAAGCGCTCAAAATTTCATCTCAAACGAAAACGTAAGAGCGCCACTTCATAAGCTTAAAAATAAAAATGAAAAGCCAGCACAAAGCGCAGTAGAGCCAAATTTAAAGTCTGAGCCAGCACAAAGCGAGCCAGTAGAAGAGCCTTTGCCTCCAGTTGCGGCGGGTAAATTTTCACGCAACAAAACGATCGTCATCGACCCAGGGCATGGCGGCACAGACCCAGGCGCGGTAGATGGCAAACTGCAAGAAAAAACAGCCGTTTTAGGTGTAGCCAAAAAGCTTGGTGAGATACTAAAATCTCGTGGTTACAAGGTCTATTTCACCAGATCAACTGACGTTTTTATAAATTTAAGATCAAGAACAAAATTTGCAAACGACAAGATGGCTGACCTCTTTGTCTCCATCCACGCAAACGCCGCTCCAAACGCTACAAAAGCAAAGAGTATGCACGGCATCGAGACATTTTTCTTATCGCCTGCAAGAAGCGAGCGCAGTAAAAACGCAGCCGCACTTGAAAATAAATCAGACATCGAAGAGATGAACTACTTTTCGCAACAGACGTTTTTAAACGTGCTAAACCGCGAGAAGATCATCGCTTCAAACAAGCTTGGTATCGACATCCAAAAGGACATTTTAGCAAGCGCTAGAAAGGTCTATGCAGCCAGCGACGGCAGCGTGAGAGAGGCGCCATTTTGGGTGCTTGTGGGCGCTCTTATGCCAGCAGTTCTAGTCGAGATCGGCTACATCACGCATCCAGTCGAGGGCGAAAAACTCTTTGACGAGGCCTATCAAAAAGCCCTTGCAAACGGCATCGCAAACGGCATAGATGGATATTTTGCAAAAAATAGATGAAAAATGCAAATTTAAGCTTTAAAGGGCAAATTCCATTTAACGAAGAGTTTGGTGATATCTACTTTAACACCGACAAGCCCTGGCTTGAGAGCGAATTTGTCTTTGCGAGCGCACTTGATGAAATTTGGCAGAGCAAAGATAGCTTTAAAGTCGCCGAGACTGGCTTTGGCGCTGGGCTAAATTTCTTCACACTTTGCAAGAAATTTAAAAATAGCTCCAAAAAACTTCACTTCGTTAGTATTGAAAAAAGCCCTATTAAAAAAGAAGATCTTTTAAAAATTTATGAAAATTTAGGCATTTTTAAAGCCTATGCTAAAAAGCTAGTTTCGCTCTATCCGCCGCTAATTTCTGGCATACACCGCATAAATTTCGCGCCAAATATCACCCTTGATCTTTGCTACGGCGAGGCAGATCAAATTTTGCCTGAGCTTGATTTTAGCGCTGATATCTGGTTTTTAGACGGCTTTGCCCCAAGTAAAAATGGCTCGATCTGGAGCGAGGATGTCTTTAAACAGATCGCAAGGCTAAGCAGGGTTGGCACCATAGTTAGAACCTACTCGTGCGCAAAAATGGTAAAAGATGGGCTAAAAAATGCTGGCTTTTTACTGAGCCTAAAAGAGGGCTACGCTAGAAAACGCCAGATGAGCAGCGCCGTGCTAGAGAAAAAGGATGAAAATTTAAAGGACGCTTGGTTTGCTAGGTGCGAGCCAGTTGCCAGCGTAAAAGGCAAAACAGCGCTTGTTATAGGAGCAGGAGTGGCTGGACTTGCCACCGCTGGAGAGCTAGCCAAAAATGGCTTTAAAGTGGTGATCGCCGAGGCAAAGAGTGAGGTCGCGACAAATGGCTCAGGTAATCACTGCGGCGCCTTGATGCCACTAGTTACGAAGCCCGGGGTAAATTTAGGCCGCATGCACATAAATGCGTTTTTGCAAGCAGTGAGATTTTACAAGGCAAATTTGCCAAAAAGTCTCATCAAATTTAATGGCTGCATCGACTATGTATTTGATGATGAGCTTGTTAAAAGATACGCATCGTGGCAGGATCAAAATGCGGAGGATGTTTTTAAATTTGATGAGAGCTTAAAGCCATATCCTGGGATATTTATAAAAAATGCGGCTTATGCTAGACCAAGAGAAATTTGTAAATTTCTATCAAGTAACTTTGAAATTTTATTTAACCACGAGTACGAGAGTAGGACGCACCTGAAAAATGGCAAGATAAGTGTTAAATTTAAAAATAAAAAAAGCTTGGAGGCTGATATCTTGGTTTTTTGCACAGGCAGTAAAAGTAGTGAAATTTTTAAAGACTATGACATGCAAATAAGCAGCGTCAGAGGTCAAGTCACGCACCTAAAACCAGTGCTAAAAAACACTCTGCCACTAAGCGCAAAAGGCTACATCTGCCCAGCCGTCAAAGGGGTGCAAGTCATCGGCGCAACCTACGCTAGAAATGAAATTTGCGACACGCCTAAAGATGAGGATAATGCTAAAAATTTAAGCGATGTGAGTGAGTTTTTTGATGCCACAAAAGCCACCATCATCGGCTCACGTGTGGGATATAGAAGTTATAGCGGAGATAGATTTCCAATAATCGGCGCCTTGCATGACGAGGAGTTTTACAAGCAAAACTACAAAGGGCTATTTTGGAGTAAAAATAAAGATAACAATCCAAAAGCAAGCTACGAAAAAAATGTCTTTGTAAATTTTGCTCACGGATCACGTGGCCTTGGCACAGCGATACTTGGAGCAAATTTGATAATGGATCTTGTGCTTGCACGCCCACTTTGCATAGAAAGATCGCTATTTTTTGAGCTTCATCCTGCTAGGTTTTTGATAAGAAAGTTAAAAAAAGGACTAAAATAGTCAAATTCCTTAACATATGTTAAGAACTGTTATCAAAACTTGCATTATAATCCTTCGCAAAAAAGGATAAAAAATGAGTCAAATTTATAATCTCGATAAAGACACAAAGATAGTTGAAAAAAGCGTCGTTAGCAAAAGGCTCTTTCAAAACAAAAACGCAAGCATCGATATATACGCATTTGACGAGGGCGAGGAGCTCGATCACGAGATGCTTTTTATAGACAGCCTTGCATTCGTCATTGACGGCGAAGCGCAGCTTGAATACGGCAAAAAGCAAATGAAGCTTGGACACGACGAAGCCTGCCTTATCGAGGCAAAAACCTGGCGAAAGCTCAAATTTACAAAGAAAACAAAATATTTACTAATAGATTTTAAGGAGAATGTTATGATAGATCATTTAGACAAAGCGAGCGTTTTTAGCCTCGCAGGTGCCGTTAGCTACGAGAGTGGCAAGATAGTTAGCAAGACGCTTGTCAAAAACGAAAATGGCTCGATGTCGCTGCTTAGTTTTGACAAAGACCAAGAGCTCTCGACCCACGCAGCACCAGGCGACGCGCTACTTATCGCACTTGATGGCGAGCTTGATTTGAAAATAGCTGATGAGAGCTTTCATCTAGTAAAGGGCGATAGCATCGTGCTTCCAGGCAAGATCCCACACGGACTAAAAGTGAAAGATAAATTCAAAATGCTACTTATCGTCACAAAAGACAAAATGTAAAATAAGCCCTATTTTAGGGCTTTTCTCTTTTATAAATCACATTAAATTTACCCTTAATAACCCAAAAAGCAAAGTCATAATATAATCGTTTTTAAAAAAGAAGAGCGATGAGAAAAGAAAATTCCAAACTATTTTTACTGATATTTTTAGGCGTGCTCTCAGCCTTTGGACCATTTGTCACAGACCTTTACTTGCCAGCACTTCCAGCCATAACTGAGTGGTTTAGCACAAGCGTTTCAGCCACGCAGCTAACTATCACCACATCGATGGCAGGCCTTGCGATCGGTCAGCTAATAATTGGCCCAATCAGCGATAAATTTGGCCGAAAAACGCCACTTACCATCTCGCTCATCGTCTATACGGTAAGCACGATTTTTATATTTTTTGCGCAAAATATCCAGTTTTTTATCTTTATGCGTGTAATTCAAGGGCTTGCAAGTGCGGGCAGTCTTGTCATCTCAAGAGCCGTCGTGAGCGACCTTTATAAGGGTCACGAGATGACAAAATTCTTTAGCCTTATGATGGTTGTAAATGGCCTTGCTCCGATACTTTCGCCAATAGGTGGCAGCTTGTTGCTTAAATTTACCGACTGGCGCGGCATCTTTATGGCACTAACTATCATTGGCATTGTGCTATTTATCGCAAATTTTTACTTCAAAGAGAGCCTAAACCAGAGAGATCGCCTAAAAGTTCCTTTGCTTCAGACTTACGGCGTCTTTGGCAAAATTTTAAGAAAAAAGAAATTTATGCTCTTTATCGCGATCCAGACATTTACTATGGGCGCGATGTTTGCCTATATCGCGGCATCTTCTTTTATATTTCAGGATTTTTACTTGCTAAGCCCAGTAAGCTACAGCTTTTGTTTTGCGGCAAATGGTCTAGGCATCGTCATAGGTGCTAGGCTTGCAAGCCTAATAAATGAACGCAAAGCGCTAAAAACTGGGCTTTTTGGCACCTTGTTTGCTAGCATTTTTGTTGCACTCATGCTTTGCACTAAATTTGAAGTGATCGGCGTTATCATCGCATTTTTCTTGCTTTTGCTCTTTACTGGCTTTATCTTACCAACGGCCTCATCACTTGCGATGAACGAGGGCAGGGAGTATGCTGGCTCAGCCTCGGCAGTGCTTGGATTTTGCCCATTTTTCTTAGGCGGCGTCATCTCTCCGCTAGTTGGTCTTGGTGACATTTTTTACTCGACGTCAATAGCCATTTTAACTTGCAGCGTACTTGCTTTTATCTCATTTTTAGGGCTAAAAAGAGTTGCGTAAAATTTATCTTGTCTCAAACACAAAAACGGCTGATGAGAGCGTTATAAATTTAAGCGTTAGTAAGATCGAGTTTTTGAAATTTGAAATAAATTTAAGCGAATATGACGCGCTTTTAGCAACCTCTAAAAATGCCTTTAAAGCTTTAAAATTTAATGGCATTTCGCCTATAAATTTGCCAGTTTTTGCTATCGCAAATAGTTGCGCAGCGGCTGCAAGAGAGTTTGGTTTTAGTGAAATTTACACTGGGCAAAATGCTCATGGAGATGACTTTGCAAGAGAAATTTTACCACTTTTAAAAGGCAAAAAGGTGCTTTATCTAAAGGGCAAAGATAGCGCTTCAAATTTCTTAGAAATTTTGCAAGATGGCGGCGTAAATATAAAAGCAGTCATTGCTTATGAAAATGTCTTAAACCCTTGCAAAATGGAGCTAAAACCGCCAAAAGATAGCATTTTGATATTTGCGTCTCCGATAAATGTGAGAAATTTTCTAACTAATTTTGGCTGGGACGAGAGCTATCAGACGATAAGCATCGGAAAGGTCACTGCAAAAGAGCTAAAATTTAGCACGCCACTTGTTAGTCAAAGTCAAGATATAAACGCTTGTATCGCACTTGCCAAAACGTTACTTTAAGCAAAGAATTTATATAATTTTATTGCCTGAGTGAAGCGAGTCAGCATTTTACGGGGTCCAACACTTTTTTGTTAGCGAAAAGGTATGGGTGCCTTGCGATGTGGCTTCGTTTGAGCCTTAAACAGCGAGAAGTTGCAACCTTTTGGTATCCATCTATTTGCAAGATTGGCTTTGTTTATGGGCCACTCTTCTATGCGACGCCCACTTGGGTTTTTAAATTTACGGAGATAATATGAACATTCTCATAATAGGAAGTGGCGGCCGCGAATACGCCATTGCTCTAAAACTAAAAAGCGAAAAAAATATAAATTTATACTTTGCGCCCGGAAATGGTGCGACCTCACGCCTTGGTGAGAATTTAAACATAAAAGACTTTCATGAACTAGCTGAATTCGCTAAAAAAAATAATATCGAGCTAACTATCGTGGGACCTGAAGCGCCACTTAGCGAAGGCGTAGTGGATATATTTAAAAAAGAGGGTTTGCTCATCTTTGGACCAAGCAAAGCAGCAGCCAGACTTGAAGCTAGCAAGGCCTATATGAAGGACTTTTTAGCTAGAAATAATATAAAAACTGCAAAATATTTAAACACAGATGATAAAGAAAAAGCATTTAAATTTATTGATACCCTAAGCGCTCCGATGGTCGTAAAGGCTGATGGGCTTTGCGCTGGAAAAGGCGTGATCATCGCAAATTCTAAAGAAGAAGCCAAAGAGGCAGTTAGCGACATGCTAAGCGGGGCTAGCTTTGGTGATGCTGGCAAATTTGTGGTGGTTGAAGAGTTCTTAGACGGCTTTGAGTTAAGCTTTTTTGCCATTTGTGACGGCGAAAATTTTGTAAGCTTGCCAGTGGCGCAAGATCATAAACGCCTACTTGATAACGACGAGGGTCCAAATACTGGCGGCATGGGCGCTTATGCTCCAAGTCCGCTTGCTTCAAAAGAGCTTATAAAAAGGGTCGAAGAAGAGGTGGTAAAACCTACGTTAAAAGGGATGAAAAACGAGGGCAGTCCGTTTTGTGGAGTGCTTTTTGTGGGGCTGATGATCGTGAAAAATGAGCCTTATGTGCTTGAGTTTAACGTGAGATTTGGCGATCCTGAGTGCGAGGTCTTGATGCCATTGATCGACGGAAATTTGAGTGAAATTTTACTAAATGCTGCAAAAGGCGAGCTAAAGCCTATCAGCTTAAAAGATGAATTTGCTGTTGGTATCGTAATGTCTAGCAAAAACTATCCTTATAAAAGCAGCCCAAGGGCTAAAATTTCAGTTTTAAATGAGATAAAAGACGCCCATATAGCTTATGCAGGTGTTAGCAAAGAGGGTGATGAAATTTACGCAGATGGCGGCAGAGTGCTAGTCTGCGTGGCGACTGCAAAGAGCATAAAAGAGGCACGTGATAAGGCCTATGAGCTTTGCGAAAATGTCAAATTTGACGGAGCACACTATAGAAAAGATATCGCGTGGCAGGCTCTAAAATGAGTATGCAGATAGAAGAGAAGCTTCAAAACGAAGAAATTTCACTTGCCCCTTTTGCTAAAAGGATCATGGCGTTTTCTATCGATGAGATCATAGTTTCGTGTCTTTTTATGATCATCTATTGGGAGTCACTTTCTACTAGCACTAACTATGATGATGCTAGAAATTTAGTATTAAATTTATTTTGGCAAGTGGTCGCTTTAAAAGTCATCTATCACACATTTTTTGTTTGGTATTATGGTGCAAGCCCTGGGCAGATGATAACAAAGACGATGTGTATAAATGTAGAAATTTTAGATAAGCCAAATTTAACTCAAAGTCTTGTTAGGGCAATCTTTAGGATAGTTAGTGAAGCTTGTTTTTATCTTGGCTTTGCATGGGCACTTTCAAACCCTGCAAGGCAGACGTGGCAAGACAAAATAGCAAAAACAGTGGTGATAAATGCGTAAAATTTTATTTTTAATTCCGGTTTGTGTTTTTAGTTTAAGTGCAGCAGTGCAAGATGTGCAGCTATTAGCTGATGACGTGAAGCAAGATAAGGGCATCGTAACGGCAAATAAAAACGTCGTTGTATATTCGCAAGAGTATCTTGTGACAGCTGATTGCGCTGTCTATGATCAAAATAACTCCGTCATCGAGCTCTTTGGCAATGTCAATATGATGAAAGGTAAAGACGAGGTCTCTCGCTCAAACTACGCCAAGCTAAATTTAAAAAACAACAACGCTGCCTTTGAGTCACTCTTTATGATGAACAAAGACATGGAAGTGTGGATGAGAAGTGACGAGAGCAGCTCTGATAGCGAGTACTACAGAGTAAGAAAGGCTATGGTTTCAAGCTGTAATGTCCAAGATCCTGACTGGAGCATCACTTCAAGCTCAGCAATGCTAAACAAACAGAGTAAATTTTTGCACCTTTTTAACCCAGTCTTTCGCATAGCAAATGTGCCAGTCTTTTACTTGCCATATTTTGGCTTCTCAACTGATACCACAAGAAGGACAGGTCTTTTGCCACCAGAGCTTGGATACGGCAAGTCAGAGGGTTTTTACTATAAGCAGCCAGTATATTTTGCGCCTTATAATGAGTGGGATTTGGAGTTTGATCCGCAGATAAGAACAAACAGAGGCGCTGGAATTTACGGCGCTTTTAGATTTACTGATTCGCCTGATTCAAGAGGTGAGATCAGCTTTGGTTCATTTACTGATAAAAATAGCTACCGAGCCAAGCAAAAAGGCGAGACTTCAAACAGAGCTGAGCTAAAAAACAAAACCCATAAAGGTGTCGGTCTAAAATATGAAAGAGATAAGCTCATAAAATACCTTAGTGAGGCTGATCTGCAAGAGGGTATGTGGATAGATGCAACCAAGCTAAATGACATAGACTATCTAAATTTAAAGGGCAGGGACGACGACTACGACTCACTTGTGACCTCTAAATTTAACTACTTCATAGCAAATGACGATCACTACTTTGGCGCCTATGCGAAATACTACATAGATACCGAAAAGATCGGCTCAAAGAACGAAAACAAAGATACGCTTCAAGAGCTTCCATCGCTTCAGTATCATAAATTTACAGACGACATAGTCTTGCCAAACATCTTATATTCAATCGATCTTCAATCGCACAGATATGATAGAAAGATAGGCGTTAGAGCGACTCAGTATGAATTTACACTCCCAGCTTCAGTGCATGTGCCACTGTTTGATGATAGCTTAACATTTTCATTTTACGAGTATCTTTACGCTTCAAGGATAAACTACGAAAACAAGATAAATTCATTTGATGACAAAAGAGAAGATAAACACGCAAATTTTGTAAATAACTACCATAAATTTGCTCTTCACACAGACCTTGCAAAGGCGTATGAGAGCTTTTATCACACTTTAAATTTTGGTGCTGAGTACTTGCTGCCGGGCTATAGAAAAGGAAATTTAGACGACGAGTTTATCTACGATAAAGATCTAAATGAGTATGAAAATTTCTTAGCTCAAGATCAGAGCAAAGAGGAAGTTTCTGGCTATTTGACGCAGTATTTCTTTAACGGCAGTGGCAGAAAAGTCGTAAAACACAGCATCTCACAAGGTTACTACACAAAAGATGATGAGTATTCAAATTTAAAAAATGCCATCTACCTATATCCGTTTGAGAATTTTAGCCTTTATAACAAGCTAGAGTATTCACACAAAGACAGAGAGCTTAAAAAGGTGCAAAACGGACTTTACTATACGCACGATCTATTTTGGATAAATATGCTCCATACGATGAAAAAGAGCGATAGCCTTGCTAAAAACAGCGCAACAAAAGATAGCTACTTTACAAGCAGTGCAGGCGTGAAGCTCCCTCATCAATATAGCCTAATTGGCGGCTGGCAATACGACGTTGAGAGAAGCTACACAAAGAGCTGGAGAGTTGGTGTGCTTCATCAAAGAAAGTGCTGGAACTACGGGCTAATTTATCAACACGATGTCGAGCCGACAACAACGACAAATGGCTCAGCCTCAACTAAGAAAAGTGGTATCTACTTTACTATAAATTTCTATCCGATGGGCGGCTTGCACTATGACTTTTCACAAAGCAGCACCACTTCATCAAGTAGTAAATAAGATGGCTAGATAATGGCAAGCGTTAAATTTAAAGATCAACTAGATGCAGCCAATAAGCTCATCGAGATCTTGCCAAAAAAAGAGCTAAATGACGCTAAGACGATAGTTCTTTGCATGTCGCTTGAGTCAGTTATCCTGACTGATGTGGTCTGCAGAGGGCTAAATTTAAGCTATGAGATGCTCTTTAGCGAGCCAATACCTGCGCCAAACAACAGTGAATGTGACGTAGCGATAGTTAGCGAAACTGAGGATATCGTGCTAAACGACCCTCTCATAAAAGCTTTTAACATAAGCTATGACTACATCTATGGCGAGGCGCATAGAAAATATGAAGAGAAAATTTTAAAAAATGTATATAAATATAGAAAAGGAAATTTGATAGGAGAGCTAAAGGGCAAGAATATTTTACTGATCGATGAGGGGTGTGAGACTGGCATGACGGCACTCATCTGCATAAAGACGCTGCTTGATGTGAAGGTAAAATCCATCTCATACGCAACGCCGATGATAGCAACTGATGTCTTTGCAAATTTAAATGATATGGTCGATGAAATTTACACGATAAACAAGATCGTTGATTTTATCGATGTGGATTCGTATTACGAGAAAAAGATCGAGGCTACGAGCGAGCGCATCATGTCGATATTAGAAGAGAGCCCTCACTATTTACCGTTACAAAAACAACAAGGAGATAAAAATAATGCAATATAGTATAGAAGTCAATAATCAGGTCGAAATTTTTGACCTTAATAAAGTAGCTAAACAAGCTAGCGGGGCAGTGCTTTTAAGAGTGAAAAACACCGTAGTTTTAGCAACTGTGGCAAGAGAAGATGTGCAAGTTGAAGAGGACTTTTTGCCTCTAACGGTGCAATACATCGAAAAAGCTTACGCTGCTGGTAAAATCCCAGGCGGTTACGTCAAGCGTGAGACCAAGCCAGGCGACTTTGAGACGCTAACAGCTCGCATCATAGATAGATCACTTCGCCCACTTTTCCCAAAAGGCTACGCATACCCAACGCAGATCGTTGTCATGGTGCTTTCAGCTGATCCTGAGGTTGATTTGCAAGTTGTGAGCCTAAATGCGGCTTCAGTTGCACTTTACCTTAGCGATATCCCAGTAAATCGCCCAGTTTGTGGCGTGAGAGTTGGATATATAGATGATAAATTTGTCATAAACCCAAGCAACTCTGAGCTAAAACAAAGTGCGATCGATCTTTATGTTGCTGGCACAAAAGATGAGCTTTTGATGATCGAGATGAGAAGCTTGCCTCAGCAAACTACGCAGCTCATACCGATGGTAGCGATAGAGCCGATGATAGATCCAAGCCTAAGCGATAGCATGGCACAAAAGCAAGTGATGAATGAATTTAGCGAAGACAAGATGGTTGAAGCGATCGACTTTGCTGGCAAGGCCATACTAAGAGCTAGCAACGCTTATGAAGAGGCGTTTAAAGAGCATAAAAAAGAGGATGCAGCGCTTGAGCTAAAACCTGAGATAGAAAATGAAAATATCGCTATTTACATCGATAAATTTTATAAAGCAGAGGTTAAAAACGCGATCAACCAAATGGCAAAGAGTGAGCGTGCTAGCGAGCTTGGCAAGATCGCTAAACAAATTTCAAGCGATGAGGTAGCTCAAAAAGAGGGCTGGGACGAGGCTGTTATCTCGAATGTCCTTGGTAAATATAAAAAGAAAATAGTAAGAGAGCAGATCATAAACGAGGGCGTTAGAGCCGATGGACGCGGACTTGAAGAGGTTAGGCCTATTAGCATCGAGACAAATGTCCTTCCAAACGCTCACGGCTCATGCCTCTTTACAAGAGGGCAAACTCAAGCGCTAGTTGTCGCTACACTTGGCACAGATAGCGATGCTCAGATGTATGACATCCTTACCGAAAAAGCTCCTTTGGTTGAGAAATTTATGTTTAACTACAATTTCCCAGGCTTTAGCGTAGGCGAAGCAAGCCCGCTTAAAGCTCCAGGCAGGCGTGAGCTTGGACATGGAAATTTAGCCAAACGTGCCCTTGCACCAAGCATCGATCTAGCTTCTCCATATACGATAAGGGTCGTTTCAGAAATTTTAGAGAGCAACGGTTCAAGCTCTATGGCTAGTGTTTGCGGTGGTTCGCTCGCACTTAGAGCTGCTGGGGTCAATACCCAAAAACTAGTTGCAGGTGTTGCGATGGGTCTTATATTTGAAGGCGATAAGCACGCAGTTTTAACTGATATCATGGGACTTGAAGACCACGACGGCGATATGGACTTTAAGGTTGCTGGCACAAGTGATGGCATCACAGCGCTTCAGATGGACATCAAGCTTGGAGGCATCAGCCTAGAGGTGCTAAAAGAGGCACTTTATCAAGCAAAACGCGGCAGAGAGCATATCCTTGCTCTAATGACACAGGCTGATAAAAATATAGAGATAAACGAAGACGTGCTTCCAAAACTTGAGCTATTTAGCGTTGATCCAAGCAAGATAGTAGATATCATCGGTCAAGCTGGCAAGACGATAAAAGAGATCATCGAGAAATTTGAAGTTTCAATCGACCTTGATAGAGAAAAAGGCGAGGTCAAAATAGCAGGTGGCGCCAAGAAAAACGTCGATGCGGCAAAAGACTACATCATCTCTATCACTTCAAAAGAGAACTCTCGCTCATTTGGCAAAAAGCCATTTAAACACGACAAGGACCGTGTAAAACCGACATTTAATATCGGAGATGAGTTTGTTGGAAGCGTAAAAAGCGTGGTTGATTTTGGAGTATTTATCGAGCTAAAAGACGGTGTTGATGGTCTGCTTCACATCTCGAAGATAAAGAGCCCATTAAACGTAGGCGATCAGGTAAAAGTGTGTGTGAGCGAGCAAAAAGGAAACAAAATTTCGCTCTCTTTGGTTGAATAAATTTTTAAAGGATAGATGATGAAATACAAAAAGTTGCTTTTTCCAATAGGAGCAGGGGACGATATCGAGCCAAGAATTTACGGTGCTTTAAAGGTCGCACAATGGTTTAAAGCTCACATGGAGATCCTCACTTGCCAACTAGATCCAAGCGTGGTTTATAATATGAAAATGACGCTTCGTGGTGGAGTGCTTTTTGAGGAATTCTTAAAATCAGCCAAGTCAGAGCTTGCGGTTGAGCACGAAGAGAACGAAAAGCTTTTTAATAAAATTTGCGCAGAGCTAGGCATAAAGGTGAGCGACGAGGTCATCGAAGATGTCTGCACTGCAAATTTCACGATCCATAATGGAAAAAGAAGCGCCATAGTTGAGCAAGAGAGTAAATTTTGCGATCTAGTCGTAGCTGCAGTGCCACTTGATGGCAAGATCACTGGCACATTTGAGTCAGCTGTTTTAAAAAGTGGTAAAAATGCGATCGTTATCCCTAGAAAGATGCGTGATTTTAAAACTGATAACATCCTTGTAAGCTGGACAGGAACAACTCAAAGCTCAAGAGCTCTAACTGGTGCGATCGATCTTTTAAAGAGCGCTAAAAAAGTTCAATGTATCACTTCAAAAGCAAGCCTTGGTGATAATGCCGAGCTAAATCTTAAAAAACTTGAAGAGTATTTTAAGGTTCATAATATCAGTGCTAGTTTTGAAGTTATAGCAACTACAACGATACCTGGCGAGGCACTTTTAAAAGCTGCAAATGATAGAAATGCGGACCTTATCGTAGCTAGCAGATACGGTGAGAACGGACTAATGGAGATGGTTCTTGGCGGAACATCAAGATTTTTCTTAGAACATACAAATATCCCAGTTTATCTATAATGGATTGCGGCTTAGCCCGCGATCTAATTTTTTAAAATATTTTTTGTTTTACAAAATTTAAACTTTCATTCATCCTCAAGAATTGACTACTAAAATTTGACTTCGCTTGCAGCTTAGCTCAAATTTTAGAGCCGAAATTACTCGTTCATGAAATTTTAAAATTTGCTAGAAATTTCTTAAAAATAAATTGCATGCAGTGCAAAGCACTAAAGCATGCTACCTCTAACGTCGTCGGGGTTAGTGGATTGTTAAGGGGGAAGGGAGCGACTTCGTAATTCAAGCCTATTCCCCCTTAATAAAGAAATAAAACTTTAAATTTCTAAAAATCTTTTTACAAATTTTAAAATTCCATTCACTCGCAAGAGTTGGCTACTAAAATTACTCGTTCATGAAATTTTAAAATTTGTAAAAAATAGTTTTTTTAGAAATTTAAAGTTTTTATCAAAAGGGAGACAAGGGGACTTAAATTACGAAGCCGTCCCCTTATCCCCCTTTTTAAATCCCCTAAACCCCTCGCACGTTAGAAGGGCATGCAAAGGTGCTGGCGCACTGCATGCGATTAGAAACTCGATCAAATTTTAAAATTTGTCAGACGCTAAATAGCGCAGCGCGGTAGCATAATCGCGCGCTTTGCTCTTACTACATACTGAAAAATATCTAAATTTTTAAAGCTCCCATTAAGCTTTCATCAAGCGCCTTATTAGCCAAAATTTTGTAAAATCCGCTCATTAAAAAGGATAAAAAATGAGTGAAAATTCTGGCTTTACACACCTACATTTACACACCGAATACTCCCTACTAGACGGAGCAAACAAGATAGAAGAGCTAGCTCATACGCTCCATGACAGAGGCGACACGGCAGCAGCGATCACGGATCACGGCAACATGTTTGGCGCGATTGATTTTTACAAAAAGATGAAAAAAAATGGTATAAAACCGCTAATTGGCATCGAGGCTTACGTGCATAATGGCGAGCAGCTTGACGACAAGAGCACCAAACAGCGCTTTCACCTCATCCTAATCGCCAAAAACGAGACTGGCTACAAAAATTTGATGTATCTTAGCTCCATGAGCTATATCGAGGGCTTTTACTACTATCCTCGTATCAATAAAAAAATCTTAAAAGAGCACAGCGAGGGCCTAGTTTGCAGCTCTGCTTGCTTGCAGGGCGAGGTGAGCTGGCATCTAAATTTAAGCGAGCGTAACGTTAAATTTGGCGCTAAAGGCTACGAGCGGGCAAAAGAGGTCGCGCTTGAGTATAAAGAAATTTTTGGCGATGACTTTTACCTTGAGATCATGCGCCACGGCATCGGCGATCAAAGGCGCATAGACGATGACATTTTGCGTATCGCAAAAGAGACTGGCATCAAGGTCATCGCCACAAACGATACCCACTACACTTTTAAAGAAAGAGCCGCCGCACACGAGGTTTTCATGTGCATCGCGATGAACAAAACCTTAGACGACCCAAACCGACTTCGCCACAGCGTCCATGAGTTTTTTGTCAAAAGCAAAGAGCAGATGAATGAGCTATTTTTAGATATCCCTGAAGTGATAGAAAATACCCAAGAGATCGTGGATAAGTGCAACCTTGAGATCAAGCTTGGCAACCCAACTCCGCCAAATTTTAAATTTACTCTTGAGTGCGCCAAGGAGAGAAATTTGACCCTCCCAGAGCCAGAAAACAGATATAGCTTCAAAAATGACGCTGTATTTTTCGAGCATGAGTGCAGAAAGGGCCTTGAAGAGAGGCTGAAATTTGTCCCTGAAAATTTACACGAAGAGTATAGAAAGCGCCTTGAGATAGAGATCGGCATCATCAATAAGATGAATTTCCCAGGATATATGATGATCGTTTGGGACTTCATCAACGAAGCCAAGCGAAGAGGCGTGCCAGTTGGCCCAGGACGTGGCTCTGCGGCTGGTAGCTTGGTCGCTTACTCGCTAAAGATAACTGACCTTGATCCTATCCCATACAACCTGCTTTTTGAGAGATTTCTAAACCCAGAGCGCGTTAGCATGCCAGATATCGACGTGGATTTTTGCCAAAGCAGACGTGGCGAGATCATCGACTATGTCACGCAAAAATACGGCAAATTTAACGTCGCTGGCGTTATTACATTTGGTAAGTTGCTCGCAAAAGGTGTCATCAGAGACGTCGCTAGAGTTTGCGACATGCCTTATGCGGAGGCTGATGCGATGGCAAAACTTATCCCTGATGAGCTAAATATCACGCTAAAAGATGCCTATGAAAAAGAGCCAAAGATAGCTGAGCTCATCAGCCAAAACGCAAAAGCGGCTAAAATTTGGAAATTTGCCCTTGATCTTGAGGGGCTAAACAGAAACGCCGGTCAGCACGCAGCGGGTGTTGTCATCTCAAACGAAGAGCTTTGGAACAAAACCCCGCTATTTCGCCAACCAAACAGCCCAGAAGATCGCTTTGTCACTCAGTATAGCCTCAAATACCTTGAAGACGTTGATTTAATAAAATTTGACTTTCTTGGCCTTAAGACGCTAACGGTTATCGACAATGCGATAAAGCTCGTTAAACAGCGCACCGGCAAGGACATCATCTGGGAGCAGGTCGATAAAAACGACTCTGGCGTTTATAAGATGATACAAAGTGGCCAAGCCATCGGCATCTTTCAGATAGAGGGCGAGGGCATGAGAAAGCTAGGAACTAGCCTGCGCCCAGACTGCTTTGAGGATATCGTCGCGATGCTAGCACTTTATCGCCCAGGGCCGATGGAGAGTGGCATGCTTGATGACTTCGTCAAAAGAAAACATGGTGAGGCGGCGATCACATACGCATTTAAGGAGCTTGAACCGATCCTTGCGCCAACATACGGCGTCATAGTCTATCAAGAACAGGTCATGCAGATCGTGCAAGCCATAGGCGGCTTTAGCTTAGGCGGTGCGGACCTTGTGCGCCGTGCGATGGGTAAAAAGATCAAAGAGGAGATGGACAGGCTAAAGGGCGAGTTTGTAAAAGGTGCTGAGGCAAAGGGGCTAAACGGACAAAAGGCGGATGATCTTTTCGAGCTGATCGTTAAATTTGCAGGATATGGCTTTAACAAGTCTCACTCGGCAGCCTACGCCTACGTTACGTTTCAGACGGCCTATCTGAAGGCTTACTATCCGGCTGAATTTATGGCGGCACTTTTAACAAGCGAGGAGAGTAACGTCGATAAGATCGTTCGCTACATCGATGAGATAAAACGCATAAACATCGATACTTTGCCGCCATCTATCAACAAATCAACCAAAGAATTTAGCGTCGTTAAAAATGAGGGTCACGATGGTATTATTTTTGGTCTTGGGGCGATTAAAGGCGTTGGTGGAGCGGCAATTGAGAACATCATCGCTGAGCGCGACGCAAAGGGCGAGTTTAAGAGCATGGATGACTTTGTCTCAAGGATCGATCCATTTAAGGTTAATAAAAAGGTCTTTGAAAGCCTTATAAAAGCTGGTTGCTTCGATGAGTTTGGCTTTAGCCGTAAGATGCTTTTACAAAATGTAGAAAATATCGTAGAAGCTTGCAAAAATGCAGCCCAGATACGTAAAAACGCGGCTGAGAGCCTCTTTGGCGAAGATGATAGTATGAATGATGTGAAGATAAATTTCGTCACTATAGATGATGAATTTGACATCAAACAGATCTTGAAATTTGAACAAGAGAGCGTTGGCATCTACCTCTCAGGTCACCCGCTTGATGACTATAAAGACGAGATAAATAAGATCAAATACACGCTTAGTTCGGAGTTTGAGAGCTTGCCGCAGAGTGCTGAAATCTTAGTGGTTGGTAAGATCGAGGACTTTGCTACGAGGATCACAAAAAGTGGCAAAAAAATGGGTACTATAAATGTGCTTGACTTTCACGGCAACATCGAGATCGCCGTCTTTGAAAGGGAGCTTGGCAACATCGAAGATATCGTAAAAGACGAGGCAAAGCGCGATCTGCCTTATGCCTTTAGGATAAATATCTCGCGCGACGATCAGTTTGTAAGGACAAATTTAAACGAGGTTTATAGCCTAGAAGATGCGCAAAATTTAGACTTTAAGACTAGAAAGCTAAAGCAAAACTCTAAATTTAGCAAAAACGAAGAGGCGAGCGCTCCTCAAAAAGCAAGAGAGTATGCCGAACTAGAGGTGCTTTTAAGCCTTAGCGAGCTTAGCAGGCAAAAGCTAGAGCAAATTTACTCGCTAGTTTTTAGCAAAAATGCTCCAAATAATCAAAAACGGCTAATTTTGAAGATAAAAAATGAAGCAACTGGGCAAATTTTCATCTATAAGACTGAGTTTATCGTAAGTGATGATGTAGGCGAAGAGATAGAAAAGCTAGCCGCTTCAGCGTAAATTTAAGGACGAGAGATGTTTGATATTTTTAGAAAAAAGGGCCATTTTTTAGACGAGCTTTGTGTGGATAAGTCTAACTGGAGTGAGCTTTTTAACGCTTGCCTTGGTAGAGCGATGCTACTTCAAAAACGGCTTTTTAAACAAGTTGTTGAGGTCAGCAAGTGGCAAGCTGACTTTGAAAGTGGCAAAATTTACTTTGACAAGCAGGAGTTTGATATACAGTTTATCGGCTCTGAGAGCTTTTCGTCAAACACTTGGCTTTGGGGATATGAAAATGTAAATTGCTTTGACGAGCGGTTGCTTGGGCTTGCAAACAGGGCGCGTGAGTTCGGCGAGAAATTTGGCCTTGATGTGTTTAGTACGGCGCAGTTTGAGCTAGATGAAGAGATAAATGGTCACACGATTAGCTTGGTTGCTTGCGTGGCGCTTGGCGAGGAGCTAAGCTACTATAGGATAGATTACGACGGAGGCGCGGCATACGTTGCATTTAGGGCGGAGGCTATCTTTAAAGAGCCAGTTTTAGCAAATGAAGTAATAAGCGTAGTAAATGAGTGTATAAGTGCCTATGAGCTTGATCACAAGCTTTTTATAAAAGGACTTTTGCTGGGCAGCGAGATAAAATTTAGCGAAAACAAGGATGAGATAGTAGCTAAGTTTAAAGATGAACTTAGCTTCAAATTTGATGATCTTAATAGGCTCGTAAATATTTCAGGTGTGATTTAGCAATAATTCGGCCATATTTTTGAGCCTAAATTCATATAAAAGGTTTGAAATTTTATCTGCTGAGCTTAAATTTAGCCCAAGATCATTTGCTAGCATTTTGTAATAAATTTGAGGATTTTGGCTTAGATCAATAGGTGGTGACTTGGAGCTTTTAGAAAGCTTTTTGCCTCCATCTAAAAGTAACTTGTGGTGGATAAATTTAGCATTTAAAAAGCTAAAATTTAGCCTTTTTGCAAGGTATCTTTGAGCTAGCGTGCAAGGCAGCAAGTCCTCACCTCTAACGACCAAATTTACCCCCATATCTTCATCGTCTATGACGCTTGCAAAGTTGTAAGCTGGGGTAAAATCCTTTTTATAAATGACAAAATCGCCCATCTGCGCTGCCACGATCCTGCCAAGTTCGTCGTTTTCATCCACGCTTAGTCTAATAGCGGTTTTATCTTTTATAAATTTTAGCTTTTTATCTTTGCAAATTTTAGTGTAAATGCCGTTTTTATAGGCATCTTTCGTGGTTCTTGTGCACTCACAAATGTAAATTTCATCTAGCTTTTCAAGCGCGTTTTCATATCTTTTGGCTCTTGTTTTGAAGCTAAAATTACGCTCAAAGTCGCTAACACTTGTAGCGCCTTTGTCGTAGCAAAGCCCCAGAAATTCTAACACATCAAAGATATTTTGAACAAATTCGCGCCGGTATCTGCCAAGGTCATAATCATCGATCCTTAAGTGCAAAACGCCGCCCAATGAGCGCGTCAGAAGATAAGTCAGGATGAAGTTATAGGCGTTACCAGCGTGTAGATAGCCGCTTGGCGTCGGAGCTATGCGAGAGACTATGCCACCAGATGGTGGCAAATAGTCATTAATCTCTTGGTCTAGCCTCATTTACTCTTAAAGTGCGTCCGCCAAGTTCTTTTTCATTTAGTGCGTCGATCGCCTTTTGGCCCTCGTTCGCATCGTCCATCTCAACAAAGCCAAAGCCCTTTGAGCGGTCTGTCTCTCTATCTTTTACGATCTTTGCGCGCTTTACTTCACCAAATTGTGCAAAAGCTTCCTTCAACTCTGCCTCTGTCGTTCTATACGACAAATTTCCTACATAAATATTCACAGGATTATTCCTTAAAAAAATTATCGATCTGATCGATTAGAGAAATAATAGCTTATTTCCGTCAAAAAGATGTAAAAATCAAGAAAAATATTATAAATTTTTAAAAAATATCCTTAAATGCAACAAATCGCAACAGCAAGGTGTTATAATATCTATCACTAAACAAAAATTATCCTTAAGTTTAAGTAGAATAATTAAATAAAAAATTACAATTTTTTTATAAACTATTTATAAAGTAAATCATTTTTTACTTTATGGTAAGCCTCTTCGCCAAGTAGATTTTTCACTATAAAAAGTGCAAATTCCATAGAAAAAGCTGGTCCCTTGCCAGTGATGATGTTTTGATCTTTTAGTACGTTTTTATCGCTTACGTAGCCTTTTTTATCGCTTCTTACATTTTCTTCAAAGCCAGGATAGCAGACAAAATGCTCTTTTAGCACACGAGCTCGCTCAAGCACCATAGGAGCGGCACAAATGGCACAAATTAGCTTATCTTTTTTGTCAAATTCTTGCAAAATTTCTCTTAGTTTGGCGTCATTTGCAAGATTTTCTGCACCAGGCAGACCTCCTGGAAGCACGATCGCATCATAACCTAGCTCCTCCACCTCACGAAGTGTGACATCAGCTTTTACACTTATGTTGTGAGCACCTCTGATCTGCGCGTCCTTTAAGCTAGCGATAGATGCTATCGCACCTGCTCTACGCAAAACGTCGACGGAGGTTAGCGCCTCGATCTCCTCAAATCCATCAGCTAAGATCACAGCTACCTTTTTCATAACTCTCTCCTTTCTTGTATTATCCATTTGTTAGGTTAAATTTTATATAATCAAAGCTTATTTCACAAGAAAGGACAGAGCATGCAAGTAAAAATTATTTACTGCAACTCTTGAAACTATCGTCCGGTAGCTTCTCGTGTAGAAGATGAAATAAAAACGAACTTTAGTGATGCAAGAGTCGAGTTGGTTGTAGGAGATGGTGGAAATTTCATCGTCGAGGTTGATGAAAACGTTATCTTTTCTAAAAAGGATCGCATCGGAAACGATGAGTCAAGGTTCCCGCACGGCGAAGAGATCACAACTCTTATAAACAAATATCTCAAAGAAAAGTCGGCTTAATGCTAACTAGCGGGGCAGGCAACTGCCTCGTTTTATTTTTTGCCTAAATTCCACTCTCTTTTCTTAGTAAATTTATCTCGTCTATCACCATTTGTGGCTTTAGCTCTTTCATGCAAGCATGCGTTTTTATCGGGCAAACTCGCTTCATACAGGGCATGCACTCTAAATTTAGATGCACTATCTTTGCAAATTTATTGCCCCAAGGCGAGGTTTCGCTAAATTTTGTCGGTCCAAAAAGAGCGATTGTTGGCACATGAAAGGCGGCAGCTATGTGCATAGGGCCACTATCGTTTGTGACGAAAATGCCATTTTTACTAAGCCTAGCTATGCGCTCGCAAAGCTCCTTGACGCTTGTTTTGCCAGCTAAATTTTGGCAAGCTACGCCGTTTTCTTTTAAAATTTGCTCTATTTTTTCGCAAATTTCTTGCTCGCCTTTGCCACCAAAGATGACGATCTCAAACTCATCTTTAAAATTTAAAGCCACCTGCGCAAAATACTCTGGGTACCATCTTTTCGCACTTCCATAACTTGCACCCGGATTTAGAGCTAGCGTTTTTTTGGCTGAAATTTGAGGTGTGAAATATAACTTTAGCTGAGTGGAAATTTCGCCCAAGTCAAGGGCATTTTTTACAAAATTTGCATATTTTAGCACCTGATGAAGGACGGTTTTACTCTTTTTAAATATGGCTTTTTTCTTAGCATTTATAAAAAATAGCAAAAATTTGCTAGCAAATGAGCTTCTAAAGCTAAGCGCTAGATCAAATTTGCCAAGACTTTTTGCGCTTTTTGCAAGAGATAAAAACCTAAATTTAGCTTTTTTACTCTCATCAACGACAACTTTTTCGCAGTTTGGATGGCTTTTATAAAGCTCGCAGGCTATAAATGAGCCAAAAAAAACGATTTGTAAATTCTTCTCATTTTGCACCAAATTTTCTATCGCAGCGCTTGCCATCACGCTATCACCTAGCCAGGTTGGAAGCTCGATAAAAACTCTCATTTTAAGGCGTCTTTTATCACTTCAAGCGTAAGAGCGGCGTTTTTTTCGATGCTAAAATTCAAAGATAGCTCGTAAGCCTTCTCTTGCAGACTTGCTAAAAGCTCGTGGTTTGTGAGAATTTCATCTATAAACTCCAGCGCGCTCTCGTCGTTTGGATTTTGAAGCACAAATTTATCTTCAAGTATCTCGCTAGCACCATTTTGAGCCGTCGTAAAGACAATGTTTTTAAAGCTAAGTGCCTCTAGCACGACATTTGAAAATGGTTCATAGTGCGTTGGAAATATAAAAATATCACTCGCTTCATAAAATTTAGCCGTGCTCTTTTGCTCGCCGACAAAGTAGGCGTTTAGCCCAAGTTTTTTAGTTAGGCGTTTGTAGCTTGAGATGTTTTTGTCTTTGCCAACGATTAGCGTATTTACAGGCGTTTTTAGCTTTGAGGCAAGGAGCAAAAACTCTTTTAGCCCCTTTCTTTTAAAGCCATTTCCCACAAAAAGCAGGGTTGCAAGCTCAAATTTAAGTCCAAATTCCTCACAAAGTGCGAGCTTTGCCTCGGCTTTTTGCACCCTTTGGGGTAAATTTACGCCGTTATAAATGGTCGTGATCTTCTCTGGTTCTATGCCGTAAGTCGCGATGATCTGCTCTTTTATGAAATTTGAGTTTGTGATGATCTTTTGGGAGTTTTTAAAACACTTTTTCTCTAAGTATGGATAGACGAAATTTAGGGGGTTTAGCCACCAAAAGCTTTTTGTCGCCCTATAAACCTTGTGCACGCCGTCTCCTGCCCTGTAGATGTCAGCACAGCTTACGCGCTCTAGGCTAAAGTAAAACTCATCCTCTCTTTTTTGGCGTTTTACTTGGCGGTTAAAATTTAGAGCTTTTTTCCAAGAGGAGACGCCGGTGTCACCAAGATATGAGCGAATCTCAGTTTGGATATCAAGCTCATTTATGGCCTTAACAAGCCTTCTTAAGTATCTTTCAGCACCTCCAACTGCGTTTGGATTAGTTCTTAAAAATACTATTTTTTTCATCTATAACTCCGCCAAAAACATTTTTAAATAATATTAAATCGTTTAATAATACAAAAAAATGCCTTAACCTAAAAATTGGCTTGTTTTAAAATAATCTTAGATATAATTTGCCATTTTAATGAAGGAACATTTTGAAAATTTTACTTATAAGAAATGACAACATAGGTGATTTGATTTGTACTACGCCAGCCATTGAAGCATTACGCAAAGCCTACACCAAGGCTCAGATAGATATCGTAGCAAATAGTCTAAATGCTTGTGTTGTTAAAAACAACCCTTTTTTAAACAAAATATATACATATACAAAGCCAAAGCATGTGAGATCCATTGCCGCAAAAGTTAAAGCTTTTTTTGGAAAGTGTAAAATTTTATTTCAAATTTGGCGTGAGAATTATGATGTAGTTGTTATTTTTAGAAGCTCTTATTCGCCATCCGCCGCTATCTTTGCAAGAGTGGCTCGTGCTAAAAAGATAATAGGAGCAGTCAAACAAAACGAAGATAGACATCTCATAACAGATAGGTTAAATTTTGATCAGTCCTTACATGAAGCCATGCTATGTTGTCAATGCTTGACACCACTTGGGGTAAATTTTAAAGATGAAAAAACACTTTACGTACCAAGTGAAAAAAATGAAAAATTTAAGGACTTTATCTTTTTTCATATCTCATCACGAATAGAACAAAACTGCCTAAGCGAAGGTAAAATATTAGAAATTTTAGAATTTCTAAAGCAACGATTTAAAAATATTGTCATTAGTGCAGAAGAGGCTAACTTTGGTAATGACATAGCACATAAGGCAGATGTTGTTTTTGCTAGAACAAAAAGTTTAGATGAGCTAGCGAGTTATATCTGGGCAGCCAAATTTGTTCTTACTCTTGATGGAGGTGTAGCGCATTTAGCCCCAGCTCTTGGTGTAAAGACGATCGTTTTGTTTGGAAAAACAAATCCTTTAAGATGGGCGCCAATCTACGGCAGTGGTGAGTGCATAGTCTTGCAAAGCCCAAACAAAATAGCAGAGGAAATCAAAAATGATGAAATTTTTAACAAAATATTACACTTTGCTTGAAAATTTAAAATATATATTTTTTACCATTTATCTCTTTTCTTTGCCAGTGGCAAAAGTAGCTTCTATACAGTCTATATCTATGTCATTATTTACTCTTTTAGTCGTTGCAACAGGGTATAAAAAATGGAGCTTGAAAGATTTACTAAAAATAAAAGCCCCACTAGCTCTACTTTTTATCATAGCTTTATTAGCGTATATATCACTTTTTTTTACCATAGATATAAATGAAACGTTAAAAGAGGTTAATAAGGGTGTTATAAAAAATGTCGCATTTATGATCGTTTTGTTCTATTATTTTATGAATTTAGGATATGACAAAATTAAAATTTATATTTATATATTTTTCTCTTCACTTTTACTGCATTCTGTCATAAATATAATAACATGGGCTAATGTTGGCTTTGATTTTCGTTATAGAACTGGCGGATTGCTAGATGGATATATTTATAATGGTGGTGGTGAGAGGTTTGGAATTTGGGCAGTGTATGCTTTTGGATGTGCCATTTCTCTCTTTGCATTTAAAAAAAATAAAGCATTCGCGGTTCTTTTTTTAGCAATATCACTAGTTAGCATCATTTCAAACAATACAAGAGCTACTTATATAGGTGTTATATTTGTGCTAGTAGCTGCTTTTTTTATTTTTATACAATCAAATAAAATCAGAATATTGTCTTGTGCATTAGTTGCTATATTTATCTTTGGCTTTTATGAGATTTCTCATCACATATCTCCAGATAGATATAATTTGACACTAATACCAAAATATATTGAGCTTATGAAAAAATCTCCAAAAGAGATGGGAGCATACTCCGAAATGGGGCTAACTGAGTCAGTTCCGTCTAGAATAGCCTCGTGGAAATCAGTCCTTATTTATAGGCTGCATGAGCCATTTGTGCCGACTGGATATGGTAGATTTTTATATGGAAAAACTATCAGGAAATTAAATAGCGAGCAAGATGTGCCTTTTTCTGATTATTCTCAAGTTCATAATGAATTTTTAGGGATGTTTTTTTCGCTTGGTATATTTGGACTTCTTGCATTTATTGGAATTTGGATAAGTTATTTAAAAACTAGCATTCAGGTAAGTAAAAATAATGATACGCTTTTAGGGGTATTTGGATACACGATTTTCTTTGGTGGGCTTGGTTTTATTGCAAGCTTGCTATTTGGTAGTTTTTTTGGAAGTAGCGAAGCAAAACTTTTCTACCTTACGCTAGGTGTGGCACTTGGCATATACTATAAAGAAGGCTCTAAAAACGATGATCAATATACTAGAGCTTGAAAGCTCTCTAGGATTTGGTGGGCAGGAGCACCGCACACAGCGTGTTATAAATGGGCTAGATAAGAGTAAATTTAAGGTTTTTTATGGGTTAAATCCTGGGTCAAAGAGCTTTGAAAAGCAGATAGAGTGTGAATTTGTCGAGTTTAACATTAAAAAATCTTTTAATATCTTAGAAATTTTAAAAATTTGCAAATTTGTAAAACAAAATAAGATAAAAATCATCTCAACTCACTCGGGTAAAGATGGAATTATAGGTGCTATAGTTAGTAAAATAACCGGTGCAAAGGTAGTTCGCACTAGACATTTGCAAACGCCAATTAGATCGCCATTTAGTTATAACATAAATGATAAGATAGTCGCTGTTTCAAACGCTGTCAAGACTCAGCTTATAGCCCAAGGCGTGCAAGAACGCCTAATAGAGACTATCTACACTGGAATTGATACTGAAAAATTTACTCCGCATTTTAAAAAAGATATAAGAGATCAACTAGGCTTGCCAACAAATTCCATTATAGTGGGCATTGTGGCAGTGTTAAGAGCTGCTAAAAATCATAAAATTTTATTTGAAGCATTTAATGAGCTAAATTTGCCAAATACTTTTTTGGTCGTAGTAGGTGATGGTCCACAATATGAGAATTTACAAAATATAACAACATCAAACATTTTAATGGTTGGCAATAGAGTAGATGTGAGCGATTTTTTAGGCAGCTTTGATCTATTTGTTTTGCCATCAAAAATGGAAGCCCTTGGCACAGCACTGCTTGAGGCTCAGTCTTGTGCGGTGCCTTGCATAGGCAGCGACGTAGGAGGTATTGGCGAGGCGATAAAAGATAATGAAACTGGACTTTTATTTGAGAATGACAACAAAGATTCTTTAAAAAATGTTTTAAAAACTCTTATAGAAGATGCTAATCTTCGTGCTAAATTTAGTGCAAATGCTAGAGATTTTATAGTAGAGAATTTCTCAATCCAAACAATGGTGAGACAAACGGAAAAAATGTATGAAACTCTTTGAAAACTTTATGCGTCTGATTTTAAATTTTAAAAAAATACAAAAGACGCAGCTTGTAACCGAGTCTTTTCAAACCGTTTGTTTTTTTAGTAATACAGCACTGGGCGATACCATTTTTAACACGCCAGTTTTTCGTGTGTTTAAGCAAAATTTTCCGCATGTAAAAGTAGTTGCACTGCTAAATCCATCTACTGCGTTACTTTTTAAAACCGATCCAAACATTGATGAAATTTTATTATATGATGGTAAAAAAAGTGGGTTTTTGGACATTTTAAAAAAATTAAAAAAACTATCACTAGATATAGTTTTTATTTTGCACTCAAATGAACCGCAAGCTACTCCACTAGCTGTTCTTAGTGGGGCAAAATATCTATTTAAACTGCCAAATTTAAATAATAAATTTAGCCCATTTCACTCAAATGCTCCAGAGCCATACGGAGATGATAGATATGTGGTATTAAACCGTCTAGAGCAGCTTAAATTTATAGGTATTCAAAGTCGTGATACGCGTCTAAATTTATACCTTGAGGCAAGTGATTTTACTAATGTTGATGAGGTACTAAAAGGCTATGAGAGCCGTAAAATTGTCGGTTTTCAAATGGGCGCTAGCACTATTTCTAGGCAGTGGTTTATAGATAAATGGGAAAAACTTGCAAGGCTTGTTTTGCAAGATAGAGATGCTATCATAGTCTTAACAGGAAGTCCTGCTGAGCGTGCCATGACTAAGCAGCTAGAAGAAAGGATAAATGATCTTCGTCTTTTAAACCTTGCTGGTATATTTAACATTAGAGAAGCAGCCGCACTAATTTCAAGACTAAATATACTAATCACGCCAGATACTGGTCCTTTGCATGTCGCAGCAGCCCTAAAAACTCCAACTATTGGTCTTTTTGCGGTGGCATCACCTATAAATTCAAATCCAGATTTTGATATAGATATTCATAAATTTATTAAAAAACCACGCACTTGCTCTCCATGCGTAGGCAAAAAGTGTAAATTTCAAAAATGTATGTTGCAAATTGATGAAAAAGAGGTTTATGATATGCTCAAGGAAATGATTTGAAAAAAATTTTATTTGTGGATACTGGACATGAATATGGTGGCGGAACAAAGAGCTTTATATATCTCTTAGAAGGTCTAGAAAAATACAAGAAATATCAATTTAGCGTTTTTTTTGAAAATGACTATAAGGTTGGTGAGCAAAATATATCTGAAATAATCAATAATCTTGGCGTGAAATTTATAAAATTTATACCAAAGAGGCAGCCAACAAAAATAATAAAAGAGCTACTGCGTATATTTAACAAAGAAACTTTAGCTAAATACCTTTACCAAAAAGATTACAAATATGCCATCGCTATGCTTTCAAATGAAAAACCAGACATAATTCATCTAAATAATCACTTTTCAACAAATCTTGCCTACATCGAAGCTGCAAATGTTTTAGGCATTAAAGTTATACAGCATTTAAGAAAGAACTCTCCCATAGAACCATTTAAGCTTAAAATTTTAAATAAACAAAAATTTATACCTATTTGTGTTTCAAATTCGACCTATAATTTTTATGCCAAGCAGATAGAAATGCAAAAAAATATAATCTACAATCCAATAATAGTTAGCAATGAGCTATCGAGCATTAAAGGTATAGCGTTTAACCAAAATAAGATCAACATAATAATGCCTGCAAATTTTCTAACACTCAAAGGACATGAGCTGGTCTTTGATGCGCTAACTCTTTTAAAAAGAGATGATATTAAGGTTTACTTTGCAGGCAGTGGAGAGCTGACAGCTGGTGCAAAAGAGAAATTTGATATGCTAATAAAATCTAGTAAAGCACAATATTTGGGATTTGTGCAACAAATGGGAGAAATTTATAAAAATTGTGACTACGTACTAGGCTTTTCAAGCGATGAAGGATTGCCAAGGGTTGTCATAGAAGGACTTAGTTGTGGTCTTGGCGTTATTTACTCAAATATACCAGTTATAAGAGAAATTTACAATATATCATCAAAAAAAGAAGATTTTTTTATAGTCCAAAGAGACCCAAGATCGCTTTTAAAATGTCTTGAAAATTTAGCTAAACCAAGCTCAAAAGCGCCAGATAGTGCAGTCATTGATACTTTTAGTTTGGATAATTATATTCGCAGCGTTGATGCGATATATAGTGATTTTTGACAAATCGCTCAATCTTTTCTAAATCATCTTTGCTAAGCTCAAAAAAAGAGCTTGCATCTATATTTCTAACCGTCTTAAATACAGAGCTAATCGGAGCTAAAGCAGAATTTATAATAAGCGAATCAAACACTCCCCTTTGCTCACTTGCAAAACAAGGACCCATTAAACATATCGTTGTAGTGTGCACACTGTCAGCCACATAGTAGTTTCCAGTATCAGAGCTTATGTATAACTGCATTTGCGATAGATAAAATGGAAGTTCTTCAAGTTTGATCTTATCTATCATCGATATAAATTTTAATCCATCAAAACTATTTCTTTTTTCACATTCTAAAATCAATTTTTCTAGTAGTCTATTCTCATCTCCAACGCCAAAAACATAAATTTCACAGTCAAATTTAGAGAAAATTTTTAAGATCTTCTCCCAAGTTTGATTAGGAGGCGTTTTCATTTTATTGCCAGCACTAAGACTTATACCTACCTTAAATTTATCGCTTTTGATAATATTTTCTGATGGCACAAACAGTGGTTTTTGTAGTTGTTTTTCAAATTTTAATCCATTAACGTTTATCATTTTTAGATATGTTGATAGTGTTAAGTCATTTAATGTATGTGAAATTTTTTTCATACCAAAAGCTAGCAGTATAAAGCTACTAGAAGTAGCATAATGTTTGATAGTTACTATATTTTTGGCTAGAGTGCAATGTGCCAAGAAAAGATTTAGACTATTTGGCATAAGAACATAAGCATCTTTATAGTTTTGTTTAAAAAGTGTAAATGCTAGTCTTAGCTTGGAAGTTTTTTTCTTTTTTATATCATTTATTATAAAAATTTTATCTATCCTATTGTCATGTTTAGCAAAAGCAACATTTACTTCATCAAGCAATATATCAAATTTAGCCAAAGGCTCAAAAATAACAGTCGAATTTGCATAGTCGCCGATCTTGGCAGTTTGTATGATTAAAATTTTATCAGATGGTTTTCTAAAAAAACTTATAAATTTAAATATGGGATAAAAAAGTATGTATTGTAAAAGGTAAAACAAAACAAATTCCTTTAGTTTGATTTAAGGCATATTTTACATAGTTTTTAATAAATAGGTTGTTAGAATACGAAAATAAAAAAAGAAATTTTGTAAAAGGCAAAAATGAGCGTACCAGTTTTGATGTATCACCACGTGCTTGAAAAGAGCGGTTTTATCGCTAGTAGCGTGGATGAGTTTAGATCGCACATGAAATTCTTAGCCGAAAATGGCTATAAAACGCTAAACATAAATGAATTTATCGCATACAAAAAAGGCGAGCTTGAAGTGCCTAAAAAGAGCGTTTGTATAACATTTGATGATGGCTGGATGGACAACTACATCTATGCCTATCCTATCGTGAAAGAATTTGGACTAAAAGCAAATATGTTTATAGTCACTGGCTGGATAGAGGCAGCACAAAAAGCCCATGAGATAAGTCATGGAACCTTCTTAAATGGCAGCCATAGTGAGTGTAAAAATGTAGCTCCGAGCAGACCGCAAGACGTGATCTTAAATTTAGAACAGATCGAGAAGATGAGTGATTGCTTTAGCTTTCACTCGCATACACATGGGCATTTTGATGGATATTTTGGGCAGCTTAGCTTGGATGAGGAATTTGGTCTTTGCCGTGAGTTTATGAAGAAAAACTTTGGTTTTGAGGATGAAGCACTTTGCTGGCCAAGGGGTAAATATAATGATGAATACCTAAGTACTGCTAAAAAGCATGGCTACAAGGCATTTTTCACGACAAAGCGCGGCATAAACAAGGCTGATGGCAATTTAGAGGAGATAAAACGCATAGTGACAAAGCGTGATGAAAAATGGCTTAAAAAGACCATGCTTATCTATCAAAATGACTTTTTGGGATCTATTTATGCTTTTCTTAGGAGTTAAAACCAATAAAACATTATTAAATTTTTCAATTAATTAGTGAGATCAAAAAAGATAAAGAACTTTTTTGATCTCAAAATATAGCGATTCTTTTTTTATTATTTAAAATATCAGTGAATCTTATCGTAATTTTATCATCTCCAATTCAAAAGCCAAAATTTTCTTTTTATAGTGTTTTCTGGGGTGTTTTTTCTAAACTGTTCGCTTAAAACTTGCCAAGTAAAATTTAGAAATATTCTTGAATGTGCTACCATTGCACCATAGTTCTTCATTTTTTCTTTTTTCTTTTCATAAATTATTTTATTTTGTGAATCATCCCTGTTTAATGAGTGATATGAACTTTTACGATTAACATCGTTATCATCTCTTTCCCTGTAAAAATATTTTCTCTTTGTAATATATTTTCTCTTAAAACCAAGTGCATCAAAATATTCAGCACAAAAGTTATCTTCATAGCCGTAGTTTCCAGCAAATTCTTCATCATAGCCAAAATATTTTAAAAAATCGCCTCGGCTCATTGCAAAAACGTTTCCATGAGATGGATAGTTACCTGATATAAAGTTATTTCTATCGATATGTGTTCGTCTAAATTTATAAATTTCATGCTTCTTAAAGGCGTAGTTCGCTATAAATTTTAATGTGTCTTCATAAAAGATATGGTCTAAGTCTGTGATTATTAATTTATCACTTTTTGCACTTAGAACTCCTAAATTTCTTGCTCCACTTTGGTTCCATTTTATATCTTCATTGATTTTTATCCAGCGTAAATTTAGATTGAAATCTGGTATTTCATATTTTAATGGCGAGCCGTCATCTATTATGACAAATTCCATAATATCCAGCAATTCTGGATCATATTTAGCATAAGCATTTAATAAATTTAGAACAGAGTTTATATCGTCTTGATCGCAATAAAAATGCGTAACATAACTAAGTTTTATGTGAGAGTAGTCTCTAGTGATAAAATGGGGGGGGGGTAATTAGTGATTTCATATTTCTCCTTTTAAGATTTGTTCTATCCTCTCTTTTATCTCTAGCATTTCATCGCTAAAATCCATTAAAGTATTCTCAACACCGTGCTCTTTTATGCCCTCTTTGTCGCAAGGCACAAAGTCCCAGTCCTTTTGATAGACGATGTGCTTACCCATGCCTTGGATGCCATTTTGCGCTGTGTAGCCATTTTGCATCAAGCTATTATCCCAAGGTCCCCACTCAAAAGCTCCGCTTGGGCCAAAAAAGGCGATCACTGGCACGTCGTTTGCCGCGGCTATGTGCATGATAGCAGTATCGACGCCGATAAAGAGACTTGAGCGCTTTGAGAGGGCGATCGTTTGTTTTAGACTTAGCTTGCCACCTAAATTTATGGGCTCACTTTTGCAAATTTTTAGCACGCTTGCAAGCTTATTTAGCTCATTTTCTTTGTTGTCGCTTGTTAGCACAACCTTTGCACCAAGCTCATTTTCGCAGTAGTCGATGAGCTCTGCCATGCTCGCGTCGTTTGCGCATTTAAACATCCAGCGGCTTGTTAGATGCACATGCACAAAGCGCTTTGGTAAATTTAGATACTCCACGCTCTCGTCTGAAAAAACGCTCACTTTTTTACTCACTGGCTCAAAGCCCAAAGCCCTTAGCGCGTTTAAATTTAGATCAACCGTGTGAGAGAAATTTTCGTAGTATTTTGCCTTTATGTTTAAAAGTTTATTTATAGCTTTACTTTTGCCTAAAAAACCGACTATCTTTTTGATCTTAGCGTATTTTGAGATGATGACGCCGCGGTCTCCAGTGGTCGTTTGCACCGCCATATCGTATTTCTCTTTTTTGATCGTTCTTATAAATTTTAGCTCGGTAATTAGCTTTTTAAAAAAGCCAGAATTTGCACTTTGCCTATCATAAATGTGGATTTTATTTATGTAAGGATTGCCTTCTATCATCGCTTCTGTCCCTTTATTTAGGGCAAAGTCGATGGTTGCCTCTGGGTAGTAGTGGTGTAAATTTTCGATGAGTGGTGTTGTTAAAAGCACGTCGCCGATGTGTCTAAATTTAATTACAAGTATTTTCATTTTATATATTTCCAAAATGTGTACTGGGCGTAAAGTCTAGCAATGATGTAGCCAGCAAAGCCCTCTTTAAAGCCGCCTTTTAGCACATAAAGCTTAAAAAATGTCCAAGCAGGGCTTGTAAGTGCCTTTAGCAAATTTCTTTTCGCGCCCATGCTTGAGTAGCGATTTTGCTTAGCTATAAACTGCTCGATGCTCTCATACGCATAGTGCAAGAAGTGGTTTTTAAGCGTGCCAAGCCTTTGTGAGCCGTCATTTAAAACGACCTTTTCATGCACAGCTCTACCATCAAATTTGGCAAAATTTTTATTAAAAAGCCTTACCGTGTAGTCTGGGTATAGTCCCATATTTTTTATCGCTTTGCCAAAAAAGAAATTTAGCCTAGCAACATTGTAAGCCATAAATTTAGGCTCTTTTAGCACGCTAACGATCTCATTTTTAAGTTCATCCGTGATCACTTCATCGCTATCAAGCACAAAGACCCACTCGTTTTTGGCTAGATCCACGCCCTTTTGCTTTTGCGCGCCAAATCCAAGCCAAGCTTGCTCGTGAAATTTCACGTTGCTAAAGTCATCACAAATTTGCCTTGTGCTATCTTTTGAGCCGCTATCGACCACGATGATCTCATCAGCAAATTTAGCACTCTCTAACACCTCTTTTAGGTACTTTTCGCTGTTAAAAGTCAAAATGACAACGCTTAGCATTTGTACTCATTTTCGTAAAATCTCTTAAACCTTTGGTGAAACCAAAAGTACTCCTCAGGCCTTGCTCTAACCATCTCTTCGCATGCGCTGCACTGCATTTGCGTTGCTTTTTGCACGGCATCTTCTTTGTCAAATGTACTTATATCGATGGGCTCTTCAAAGCAAATTTCGCTTAAATTTTCATCTTTTTGGTAGATAAATGCGTTTATAATTAAAGCATTTGTCTTTTGAGCTAGCACGCTTGCAGCTGGCGTATGAAGCACATCTTTACCAAAAAATTTCACCTTTATACCCTCTTTTGGTGCGGTGTTTTGATCGACCAAAATTCCAACCAAGCGTCTAGCTTTTAGTGCTTTTAAGATATCCTTTGCACCGCCATCTTTGTCTATTAGCTCCACGTCAAACTGCGCTCTATTTGCCTTTAAAATTTTATCCATGACGCTGCTATCAAGCCTTCTGCCAAGCGCCGAAGAAGCTCCAAAACGAGCCGCGACAGCTAGAGGAAATATCTCCCACTGCCCAAAATGCGCAGTTGTAACTATGATGGGCCTGCCAGACTTTATCGCGTCAAGTAAAAAGTGCTCATTTTTAAAGACGACCTTTTCAAGTATCTTTTGTTTTGTTGTGTTTTGGTTGAGGATGAAATTTATACCGAGGTATTTTGCAAAGTTGTAGTAGCATTTTTTGGCGATTTCTAGCTTCTCTTCTTTAGTTTTTGTCTCGCCAAAAGCAAGGTCTAAATTTGTCATCACTACGTGAAATCTCTTTTTTTTAAGCTTCATAAACGCAAATGCTAAAAATTTAGCAAGCATGTTTTGAAGCGAGCAAGGCATTATAAATATGAGAAATTTTAGGGTGTAAAAGCCAGCTAGATAGAGCCTATCCATTTAGCAGCCTTTTTGCGAAATTTGCAACCGTTTCAGGGTAAATTTCTCTTATGCAAAAGTCGTTTTTATCGATACTTCTAGCATCTATTTGCTTGCCCATATCAACAACAAGATTTTTGTTTGTGACGTAGGCGTTTCGGTGGCTTGGTCGGTTGCCAAAAAGCGTGATAGAAGGCCTATTTACAGCCCATGCAAGGTGCGTTAGGCCACTATCGTTGCCAATTACCAGATCACAGCTTGCTATGTAATCTATCATATCTTTTATGCTTAGTTTTTCAAGCAGTTTTGCAGATGTGCCCGAAATGATCGCCTCAGCCCTTGTTTTTTCGCTCTCACTCCCGTAGCAAAGGTAAATTTCACAATCATCAAGAAGTCTGATCACATCTTTAAATTTGTCATAAATTTTGCTCTCTTCACTTGCAAAAGCAGCGATTAATACGCGTTTTTTGTCGCTTTCATTTTTAAATTTTTTGCAAATTTCAAAGCAGGGCGATTTTTTTAAAATTTCACTTTTTTCAAAGCTAAAATTTAATGCGTATCCAACGAGGCTTAGGTTTCTAACTATGATATTTTCATTGTAGTCGATCTTAAATTTATGTCTATAAAGCCTGGCTGTGATCTTTTCTTTGACGCTTTCTCTGCTAAAGCCGTAAATTTCTTTGCCAAGTAGTTTTGCGACGACGGCTGATTTGAAAAGCCCTTGCAGATCGATGATTTTGTCAAATTTGCCAAGTGTTTTTATGATCTTGTAGCTCTTTTTAAAGCTCTCTTTAAGCGGCAAAACGACTAGCTCGTCTATAAGCGGATGATCTTTTAAAAGGCTTGCAAAACGGGCATCAACGAGCCATGTGATGTGAGCATTTGGGCAGTGCTTTTTGATAAACTGAAGCACAATGGCTGCGTGCACGATGTCCCCAAGAGCGGAGAGCTTGACGATGGCTATTTTTAGCTGATTTTTATCTTGCATTGGCTACTTTAAATATAAATTTTTGGTATGATTTTAAAAAAAAATGCTTAAAAAAGGGCTAAAATGGCGAAAAGTTACATCTGCGTCTTTGACTGCGAGACGATACCTGATGCAAATTTGATAAGAAAAATTTACGGCATTGACGGAAGCGACGAAGATGTGAGCGTGCAGGCGATGGCCTTGCAAAAAGAGGCCAGCGGGAGCGACTTTTTGCCTGTGATGTTTCATAGAGTTGTGGCTATCTCTGCGGTGATGGCCGATGAGTACGGCAAATTTTTAAAAGTTAGCACGATGGAGGGCAAGGACGAGCGCGAGATCATCGCTAAATTTTTAAAATTTATAAATGATTATAACCCAAGGCTTGTTAGCTTTAATGGCCGTGGCTTTGACCTGCCTATGCTTATGGTGCGTGCGATGCGATACAACCTAAACGCGGCGGCATATTATGAGAGCGAAAACAAAGAGCTAAACAAAAATAAATGGGAAAATTATAGAGCCAGATATTCGCCTAAATTTCACCTTGATCTGCTTGATTTTATAAGCGATTTTGGGAGCGTTAGGGGACTAAAGCTTGATACGCTTTGTGCTAGCTTAAATTTACCCGGAAAATACGACGTGCACGGCGATCAGGTGCTTGAGCTCTACTACGCAGGCGAGCTTGATAAGATCAACGAATACTGCGAAAGCGACGTGCTTAACACCTACTGGCTATTTTTGAAATTTGAGCTTTTGCAGGCAAATATCTTGCAAGATGACTACATAAATCACCTAAACGTGATGAGTGAATTTCTAGCCAAAAACTGCGCTCACAGGGGATACACTGAGGTCTTTTGCTCTGCGATAAGTGACGAGCTAGAAAGAATTTCTGGCAAGCTAGACTACGAGATAAAGGTAGATAAAGAGGCTTTGGAATTTAGCGAATTTGATGATGTAAGGCCCATTAGCAAAGAGGAGCTAAACCGCGATATGCTGGGCGGTCTGCTTAAAAAAGCAAGCGATCTAAAGCCAAAAGAGCCAAAGAGCAAGACACTTTTTGAAGAGAAAGTGCCTGAGATAAATTTAGACGACGAATAAGCCAAAATGAAAGGAAAAATATGAAAATTTTAGTAACTGGAACAGCTGGATTTGTAGGATTTCACCTTGCAAATGCCCTTGTGGCGCGCGGGGATGAGGTCGTTGGATATGACGTGATAAATGATTATTACGACGTAAATTTAAAGCTTGCACGCCTAAAAACGGCTGGTTTTGACGTGAGCGAGATAGAGTATGGCAAACTTATCGTCTCAAAAACGCATGCAAATTTAAAATTTATAAAAGCAGACCTTGCTGATGAAAAGACGATGAAAGAGCTTTTTGCTAAAGAGAAATTTGACGTTGTGGTAAATTTAGCCGCACAAGCTGGCGTTCGCTACTCGCTCATAAACCCAAAAGCCTACATCGACAGCAACATCACAGGCTTTATGAATATCCTAGAGTGCTGCCGCCACAACGAGATCAAAAATCTAGTCTATGCAAGCTCTAGCTCGGTTTATGGCTTAAATGAGAACATGCCATTTTCTACGCACGAGGGGGTCAATCACCCTATAAGCCTCTACGCAGCGACCAAAAAGAGCAACGAGATGATGGCGCACACTTATAGCCATCTATTTAACGTGCCAACGACCGGACTTCGCTTTTTTACGGTTTATGGACCATGGGGACGCCCTGATATGGCGCTATTTTTGTTCGTTGATGCCGCGCTTAAAGATAAAACCATCGACGTCTTTAACTACGGCAAGATGAAGCGCGACTTTACATACGTGGACGACATCGTAAAGGGCATCATCAAGTGCATCGACAACCCAGCTAAGCCAAACCCAGTTTGGGACGCAAAGCACCCAGACCCTGCCACCTCAAAAGCGCCGTTTAAGGTCTATAATATCGGCAACAACAGTCCAGTTGAGCTCATGGACTACATCAAGGCAGTTGAGATAAAGATCGGCCGTGAGATCAAGAAAAATTTTCTCCCACTTCAAGCAGGCGACGTGCCAGCGACATTTGCAGACGTGAGCGATTTGGTGGCTGACTTTGACTACAAGCCAAATACAAAAGTAAATGACGGCGTGGCTAAATTTGTCGAGTGGTATAGCGAGTTTTACGGGATCAAGATATAAATGAGACGTTGCGAGTGGGCCAAGGGCAAGCTTGACATAGCCTACCACGATAATGAGTGGGGCAAAATCATAAAAGATGATAGAAAATTTTTTGAGATGATAGTTTTAGAGGGCTTTCAAGCGGGTCTTTCGTGGCATGGAGTGCTTCAAAAAAGAGAGGCTATGAGAGTGGCGTTTGATGGCTTTGACCCTGAAAAGATCAAGCTCTATGGCGAGGCTGAGATAGCTAAATTTATGCAAAACGAAGGGCTAATACGCAATAGACTAAAACTAAATTCTCTTGCCAAAAACGCCCTTGCATTTTTATCCGTAACGCAAGAATTTGGCAGCTTTTATGACTATTTGTGGGGACATTTGCTAAAGAAATTTGACCCAAAATTTGACGGCAAACAGATCATCAATCACTATCAAAATATCAAGCAAGTGCCAGCAACCACGCCGATGTCTGACTTTGTGGCAAAGGAGCTAAAAAAGCGAGGGTTTAAGTTTCTAGGCTCTGTTAGCACCTATGCCTTTTTGCAAAGCGTGGGCGTGGTGGATGATCATATGGACTATTGTTTTTGTAAGTGCAAGGCTTGATTAGAATAATTTTTGCACTTTTGGTGCTTTTAAATTTTGCATTTTCTCTTGAACTGCTGCGCCTTAGCGAATTTAAAGAGCAAAATGTCTCAGGCTGGCTAGCTAGCGAGAAGCTTGATGGCGTGCGTGCCTACTGGGACGGAGAGGATTTACTCTCAAGGCAGGGCAAAAAGCTAAATGCACCGCAAAGTTTTACTAAAAATTTCCCAAAATTTGCTCTCGATGGCGAGCTTTATGCAAAGGAGCTTAAATTTGAAGAAATTCAAGCGAGCGTGATGGATAAGCAGCCAGATGAAAAGGCGTGGAGCAGGCTTAAATTTCACGTTTTTGACGTGCCGGAGGCAAGTGGCGGCTTGCTTGATAGGCTTGAAGTTTTGGCCAAATTTCTAAAAAATGAGCCAAATGACAATTTAATCATCATAAAACAGATAAAGATGCGCGATAACGCCCAGTTTTTAAAATTTACAAAGGACATTATCGCAAGAGGCGGCGAGGGAGCAGTCGTGCGTGAGCCAAATGTGCCCTACGAGCGAAAAAGAAGCAAAAATGCACTTAAATTTAAGAAATTTAAAGATGCTGAATGCGAGGTGGTCTCCATAAACAAAGGCAGTGGCAAATACGCAAATCTTGCTGGCTCGCTCACTTGTAAAGCGCTTGAAAGCAAAGATGATAAAGAAAAAGCTGGCGAGCCAAAAGAGGGCACTATCTTTAAAATAGGCTCGGGGCTAAGCGATGAAAATCGTCAAGAGCCCCCAAAGATAGGCTCTATCATCACATATAAATTTCAAAATTTAACCTCTAATGGCAAGCCAAGATTTCCTATATTTTTAAGGATTAGAGAGGATTAAATTTCGTCCGCGATCTCTTTTAACGCCCTAAAAGAGTCAAGCTGCGCATCCTCATCAAAAATGAAGCTTTGAGCCATGATCTCATTGACTTCAAGTCTGTTTTGAAACTCTAAAATTTGCTCTTTAACGCTTTGCTTCGAGCCTATAAAAGAGCACGCCATCATCTCTTCCGTGACGCTTCTTTCTCTATTTTTTAGCTCTATTTGCCTAAAGTCGATCGGCCCAAAATGCGGAGCTTTGGCACCTGTTTTGTAAGACGCAGCAAATACTTCGTTGTTATCTTTTTTTGGCGGCTGCAAATACTCTTTTTCGCCAGTTACTACGTTTAAGAAAAACTGCGTTTGTGTAGTGGCTAAACTCCTTGCTAGCTCGTCACTTTGGGCTATTATCACATTTGCGCCTGCGATGATATAGGGCGCTTTTAAAAAGGGCGCTGGTTTGAAATTTTGACGATAAATTTCTACCGCTTTTTCTAGTGCACGTGGTGCAAAGTGCGACGCAAATGCGTAAGGCAGACCAAACTCAGCCGCCACGTATGCGCTATATATGCTTGAGCCAAGTATGTAAATAGGCGGAATTTTGTCTACTTTTGGATAGGCTTTTACGGCCCTTTTAGCGTTAAAATAGTCCATTAATTCGTTTATTTGCATATCAAATTCTATCTCTCTGGCACCGCGTCTAAGCACTGCAGCCGTATCTTGATCAGTCCCTGGAGCTCTGCCTAGCCCAAGATCGACGCGGTTTGGAAATAGCGTCTCAAGAGTGGCGTACTGCTCGGCGATAGAGTAGGGGCTGTGGTTTGGTAGCATCACGCCACCAGAGCCCACGCGAAGGCTTTTGGTATGCTCTAAGATGTGTGCGATGATGAGCTGCGTGGCTGAGCTAGCTAAATTTTGCATATTGTGATGCTCTGCGACCCAGTAGCGATTTATTCCGATATCCTCGGCAAATTTAGCCAGTCTGACGGCCGCATTTATCGCATCTTTTGCATCACCGCCTTGTTTTATCGGTAGTAAATTTAATATTGAAACATTCATTTTTATCCTTTTTTTGTAGATAAAGGATTATAAAGATTAAATTTAAAATAAATTGTAAGTATATTTTAAAGAGTAATTTACATTTGCTTAAAAAAATCAGCAATATCACAATTAAATAGTTTTGAGAGCTTAAAAAGATGAAGTATATTAAAGCGCTTATTATCTGTAAAATTTTCCATATTTGCATAAAAACCATTTGAGGCTTGCCCTATACTAAGAGCGGTTTCAAGCTGGCTAAAGCCTTTTTCTTGTCTTATTCTTTTTACATTATTTGCCACATTTTTTAGAAATTCTTCCTCTTCTTCTTTTGAAACAATTTGTGGCAAATTTAGCATTTTTATTTCCTATAGAAAAGTTTCCTATAAGTTTAATTGCATTAAAATACTTTTACAATTATCTGTAAATAATATCTCTATAGAGATTATTAGAAATTAATTAAATAAAGGATAAGCATGATATCTGAAGTTTTTAAGGATAAAACAAATATTCAGGACATAAGAATGCCAGTAGCACTAGAAGTTTTTGGGGAATATCTTAATAAATTTTATAACCTTTCACTTAGCAGGAAAGAAGTTTCGATATTTGCAGCATCCATACTTATGAAAGGAGATAGAAAACAATTTAAAACAACAATTGATGTATATAATTTTTTCAAGAGATGGCGCGTAAATATGGAAATTGTTGATGATAATGATTTTTTTACTGATGCCATTACTTCGTTTTTTGGTAAAGACAATCTAGGTTTGGCAATTAATAGAACTTTTTCAACTGCATACATAATGTATGAAATCTTTACTTCGCCAGAAATTCCCAAGTCATTTGATATTGATAATGTTTATGGTCATATGATATATAATAAATATATTTTAGGTGATTCTGGCGTACCTGCTTATCTAGCACATAATGCATCAACACTTTTTACGTGTGTAAATCAGCTTACAACTTTTGCTACAGTTTATCATTTGAGTATAATGGATGGTAAGGACAAAACTATTATAAAAACATGGTTACAAGATGAATTTATTACAACTTTTAGTTTTGTTTTTAATCAACATGAGGCTTTTTATGGGGCTATTCGCAAATAAAGTGCACAAATAATATTTATCTAGTTTGTAGGCATTTTGATTAGAAGATATTACATATGACATTTATTTAAAAATTCTACAAGCAATCCTTGCTTTACTTTTGCTTTACTCTATTTTTGATAAAATTAACCACTTTTTTATGAAAGGCTTAAACTTGAAGATTTTAGTAACAGGTGGAGCTGGATATATCGGCAGCCACGTAGTAAAAGCACTTTTAAAGCAAGGCAAAGATGAGATAACCATCATCGACAATCTCTGCAAGGGCTCACAAAAAGCACTTGAGGCACTCCAAAAGATAGGAAATTTTAAATTTATAAATGCAAATTTAGAAGATGATTTGAGCGAAATTTTTGCAAATGGCAAATTTGATGCGATCATCCATTTTGCAGCATTTATCGAGGTCTTTGAGAGTATGAGCGAACCGCTAAAATACTATCTAAACAACACCGCAAACGTCGCAAGGGTGCTAAGATACGCAAAAACTTACAATGTAAATAAATTTATATTTAGCTCGACTGCCGCAGTTTATGGCGAGCCAGACGTGGCGGAGGTAAGCGAGACAACACCTACAAACCCGATAAATCCATACGGCAGAAGCAAGCTTATGAGCGAGCAGATTATCAAAGACTACGCCGCTTCAAATGAAAATTTCAAATTTGCGATTTTGCGCTACTTTAACGTAGCAGGCGCAGACGAAGAGGGGCTTATCGGTCAAAACTATCCAAACGCTACGCACCTTATCAAAGTAGCTGTGCAAACAGCACTTGGCAAGCGCGAGAGCATGGGTATCTTTGGCGATGACTACGCGACAAAAGATGGCACATGTGTTAGAGACTACATCCACGTTAGCGACCTAGCAGATGCCCACATAAGCGCGCTTGAATACATCAGCCAAAATGGCAGCGAAACTTTTAACGTGGGATATGGCAGGGGATTTAGCGTAAAAGAGGTCATCGAGACCGCAAAAAAAGTAAGTGGAGTGAATTTTAAAGTGCTAAATGCGCCAAGAAGGGACGGCGACCCAGCTATCCTCATCTCAAACGCAAGCAAACTGCGCTCGCTAACAAGTTGGAGGCCAAAAAGAGACGATCTAGCGCTCATCATAAAAACTGCCCTTGAGTGGGAAAAGAGAATTTAAGGATAAGCATGAAAATAGCAGTGATTGGAACCGGATATGTTGGACTAGTAAGTGGCGCATGCTTTGCTAAGATGGGCAACAGCGTGATCTGCGTCGATGTCGATAACAAAAAAATCGAGGCGCTAAAAAATGGCGTCGTGCCTATATATGAGCCAGGGCTTGCTGATATCGTGAGCGAGTGCTACAAAAATGGCTCGCTTAAATTTAGCACGCAGATAACTGAGGCGCTAGAGCATGCAGATGTGCTATTTATCGCAGTTGGCACACCTATGGGCGCTGATGGGCAGGCGGATTTGAAATATGTCCTCTCAGTTGCAAAATCTATCGGAGAAAATTTAAGCAAACCGCTAATCGTAGTCGATAAATCAACCGTTCCAGTAGGCACTGGAGCTAAGGTGCACGAGGTGATCGAGGCTGAGCTTAAAAAGAGAAATGTAGATGTTAAATTTGAAGTAGTCTCAAACCCAGAGTTTTTAAAAGAGGGCGCGGCGGTTGAAGATTTTTTAAAGCCAGATCGCGTAGTTATCGGAGCTAGCAGCGAGTGGGGCTTTAACGTGATGAGAGAGCTTTATGAGCCATTTATGAAAAATCACGACAGGCTCATTTGTATGGACGTAAAGTCAGCCGAGATGACAAAATACGCTGCAAATTCGATGCTGGCAACCAAAATAAGCTTTATAAACGAGATAGCAAATATCTGCGAACGTGTGGGCGCTGATGTAAATTTAGTTAGAAAAGGTATCGGCAGCGACTCAAGGATCGGATATAGCTTCATCTATCCAGGCTGCGGATATGGCGGTAGCTGCTTTCCAAAAGACGTCGAGGCGCTCATCTACACCGCTAGACAAAATGGCTTTGAGCCAGAGCTTTTAAACGCGGTCGAGTCAAGAAATAAGGCTCAAAAAAGAGTTCTATTTGATAAAATTTATAACTTCTTTGGCGGCGATCTAAAGGGCAAGACGATCGCACTTTGGGGGCTTGCGTTTAAGCCAAATACCGATGATATGAGAGAGGCTAGTTCGCTAACTTTGATAAAGCTTTTAGACGAGGCTGGCGCAAAAGTGGTCGCTTACGATCCAAAAGCGAGCGAAGAAGCTAAAAAATATATGCCAAATTTAGATGTGAAATATGCTAAAAATAAATATGACGCTCTTGATAACGCCGATGCTATGGTTCTTGTGACAGAGTGGAGTGAGTTTAGATCGCCTGATTTTATGGAGATCAAACAAAGGCTAAAAAACGCTGTCATATTTGACGGACGCAACCAGTATAATGCTAAAATTTTAGCTGAACACGGCTTTAAGTATTTTCAGATAGGCGTCAAAGCGTGAAGCAAATTTTATCTCTCATAGCTTGCTTGCTACCTTTTACGCTCTTAGCTAGCGAGGCAGACAAAAGCGGAGCAAAGACGCAAGAGCAGGTTTTTGAGCTGCCCGTCTCAAAGATGCCGAATGATTATTTTAAATATGAAGTTGCATTTTTTAAAGAGGTGCAAACGAACTGTGAATTTGCTATGCTAGAGGGCGGAGGCTTAGATAAAAAAGAGGATAAAAGCGGGGTTTATTATGAATTTAGCGCGGATGATGAGCCGCTTAAGCCTTGCAATGGCAAAAATAAAAAGAGGCAAATTTATTATGAATTTACTCAAATTTTGCCCGGCATTAGCCCCATTAAGATCGTAACTCCGCAAGGCGTGGGCGCAGAGATAAGAATTTATGAACGTTTAAAAACGATAAAACCAAAAATTTTAAAAAGGAAAGAGAAATGAAAATAGCAGTAGTAGGACTTGGATATGTGGGACTTCCACTAGCAGCAGCTTTTAGTGAAAAGTACGAAGTAGTCGGCTTTGACGTAAATGCAAAACGTATAGAAGAGCTTAAAAGTGGCTATGATAGAACGCTTGAGCTTAGCAACGAGCAGATGAAAAAAGCGATCGATAATGGCATGAAATTTAGCATAAATTTAGATGACATCAGAAGTTGCAACTTCTTCATCGTAACCGTCCCAACTCCGATAGATAAGAACAAACGCCCTGATCTAACCCCAGTGGTAAAAGCGACTGAGAGCGTGGCAAAAGTGCTTAAAAAAGGCGACATCGTTGTCTATGAAAGCACCGTTTATCCAGGCGTTACAGAAGAAATTTGCGTGCCACTTCTTGAAAAGAGTGGGCTTAAATTTAACAAAGACTTCTTCTGCGGCTACTCTCCAGAGCGCATAAATCCAGGCGATAAAGAGCACACTGTTACAAAGATCAAAAAGATCACAAGTGGCTCAACCCCAGAGATCGCTGACAAGGTCGATGAAATTTATCGCTCTATCATCACAGCTGGCACTCACAAAGCTTCAAGCATCAAAGTAGCAGAGGCTGCAAAGGTCATCGAAAACACTCAGCGTGACATCAACATCGCCTTTATAAACGAGCTCGCGATGCTCTTTGAAAAGCTTCACATCAACACTATAGACGTGCTTGAGGCCGCAGGTACTAAGTGGAATTTCTTAAATTTCCGCCCAGGTCTAGTTGGCGGTCACTGCATCGGCGTAGATCCATACTACCTAACTCACAAAGCTCAAGAGGTAGGCTACAATCCTGAAATGATCCTAGCAGGTCGCCGCATCAACGATGATATGGGCAGATACGCAGCCGATCAAGTGATAAAACTAATGATAAGAAAGGGTGTGCTTATCAACAAAGCGCGCGTGCTTGTTCTTGGTATGACATTTAAAGAAAACTGCCCAGATATAAGAAATTCTCGCGTTATAGACGTGGTTGATGAGCTAAAAGACTTTGGCTGCAAGGTCGATGTGACTGATCCTTGGGCTGATAGCGCTGAGGTAAAACACGAGTACGGCTTTGATCTAGTAAAAGAGTATAACCTAGACGACTACGACTGCATCGTGATCGCCGTAGCTCATAATGAATTTAAAAAGCTCAACCTAAAAGGCCACTTGGTTTATGATATAAAAAATATCTACCCAGAGGCTGACGCTAGGCTGTAAGGAATTTAGTGCACAAAGTAAGCGTAAATTGTAAAATTTTACTTATCTTTCTAGCTGCTTATCTGTTTGGATTTGCAGCTAGGATGCTTTGGGTATTGTGGGCAAAGGATATGCCAGAGTTTTACTTTAATGGCGAATTTATGCTTACAACAAATGACGCATACTATTACGCAGAGGGCGCTAGAGATATGCTTGCTGGCTTTCATCAGCAAAATGACTTTAGCCCCTTTAATCACCCAATCTCAACAATAGTTTTTTATATTTGCAAAATTTTACCTTTCAAGATCGAAAGCGTGATGTTTTATATGAGTGCGCTTTTAGCACCCCTTATCGCACTTCCAGTTATCTTGATATCAAATGAGTTTAAAGCTCTAAAAGCTGGGGCTGTGGCGGCATTTATGAGCGTTATCTTGCCAGGCTATCTTGTAAGAACGTCGCTTGGTTACTTTGATAGCGATATGCTAAATGTCACATTTGCACTTTTTATCATCTATCTTTTGATCAGGCTTTTAAATGCAAATGAACAAAAATTTATCGTTTTGCCCAGCCTTTTTGTATCGCTTTATCTTTGGTGGTATCAAAGCTCTTATGCTCTTATTTTAAGCATCATTTTTATCTTTTTTCTCTACACGCTTGCTTTTGTGCGAAACAAGATAGAAAACTACCAAGCGATATTTTTTATGTTTATAAGCATCGTTAGTTTTAATATTTTTTCAAAAGATCCACTCATCGCAAATAAAATTTTGATTTTAAATTTAGCGGTTATTGCTTCATTTTACGTCATTTTTTGCAAATATAAAAAACTGCTTTCGCCTAAAAATTTAAGCATTTTTCTAGCTATTATGCTAGCTATTTTTATCTATTTTGGTGGTTTTGACTTTATCATCTCAAAGATTGGCAGTTACGTTTTAAAAAGCAGCTCAGAGGTTGCAAATAAATTTCACTTTATAAGCGAATACACGCTAATTGATGAGGTAAAAAGTGCTAGTCCTTTATATTTTGTCTATTTCATGGCTGGAAATATCCTTATTTTGCTAGCTGCAGCGGTTGGATATTTGGCGCTTTGCTTTAAATTTCGCCCATTTTTACTTAGCTTGCCACTGCTTGGACTTGGCGCTTTATCGCTATTTGGCGGAGTTAGATTTGCTATGTATATAACGCCGCTTGTTGCGCTTGGTTTTGGGTATTTTTTACACTTTTTTTTAAATTTATTTGATCTTAGAAATTCTCTTAAGAATTTATCCTTTTTTATCTTTGCGACTGCTGCGCTTGCTCCAAATTTAGATATCGCCTACTCTTATAGACCTCATACTTTGATCACGCACGATGAGGCAACAGCACTTGATCAGTTAAAAAAGACTGCTAAGCGCGATGACTACGTGCTTTCGTGGTGGGATTATGGATATGCAGTAAGGTACTTTGCTGATGTTAAGACACTAAATGATCCTGGCAGGCAAGGTGGCGAGAATAACTACTTTGTTAGCCTTGCATTAAGAAAAGATGAGGCAATCTCAGCTAAACTAGCCAGGGTAATGAGCGAGTATAGCGATATCTCGCTTGATAAAAATACTAGACTTGCTGAAGAGATTTTAAAAGATCACAATACAAGCGATCTAAACCTCTTTTTAAACCAGCTTGAAAGCATAAATTTTACTCTACCAGTGGCAAAAAAAGAGGTTTTTTACTATCTTGTGCCAGACATGATAGATATCGCTCCAAACATCTTTAGGTATAGCTACATCGACGTTATGAGCGGTGAGCGGCCAAAAGAGGAGTTTTTTTACTACATTAGCCCTATAAATAGCGTTAGCGAGGCTGGCATAGACCTTGGAAATGGCTATATCTTGCCACTAAAAGAGCCAAAATTTATCACACAAAACGGTGAAAAAGTGGCGGTAAAGTCTTTTTATAAGATAAAAGGCTCTGGCAAAGAGCTACAAATAGACGAGAAGACTATTGACGAAAAGGCAAAAATCTCTGTTTTATTTTTAGAGGACTATGCGCGCGTGGTTTTAGTTGATGAAAATGCCTTAAATTCAGCCCTTGTGCAGCTTTTTATATTTGAGCGAGCTGATGAGCGATACTTTGAGCCATTTGTCATCTCAAGTGGCGTAAAAATTTACAGGTTAAAAGTCTAATGCTAATCAATCTAATAAGCTCGATCGTCGTTTTTGTCGTATCAATGGGCATAAATTTCTTTCTTACGCCATTTATCTTAAAAAGTCTTGGCAACGAGGCATTTGGTTTTGTGGGACTTAGTAACGCCATCGTTAGCTACGCAGCAGTCGTGAGCGTGGCGATAAACTCAGTGAGCGGGCGCTTTGTCGCTCATGCGTGGCACAAAAAAGACCTAAACCTTGCAAACACCTACTACTCATCAGTGCTTGTTGTAAATATCTTCTTTTGCGCCGTAGTCGTAGTGCTTAGCTCTGTTTTTATACTAAATTTGCAAAGCTTTTTAAATGTCCCTGAAAATTTACTCTTTGACGTGAGAATGACCCTTGTTTTTTACTTTATAAATTTCTGCGTTGGGCTATTTAACGGCGTTTTGACGGTTTGTGCTTTTGTGACAAACAAGCTCTACTTACTCTCCATCAGAAACGCCATCTCAAGCGCGATCCTAGCAGCTCTCATCGTGGCGCTCTTTTTCTTTTTTAAGCCATTTATCTCATACATCGCCATTTCAGCGCTAGTTGCTAGCCTTTTTGTCTTTTTTAGCACCATTTTTATGTCAGCTCGCATCACGCCGGAGCTAAAATTTAGCCTTAGTAAATTTGACTTTTCTAAGATCAAAGAGCTTCTAAGCTCTGGCATTTGGAACAGCTTTAATGCGCTAAACCGCATACTTTTAACAGGTATGGACCTCTTTATCTGCAACATTTTCGTAAGTGCAAACGCCACTGGCCTTCTTTCAGTCGCCAAGGCCGCCCCTATCATACTCGAGAGCTTCGTAGCGCAGCTTAGTGGTATCTTTGCGCCAAAATTTGTCGAGCTTTACTCTAAAAATTTGATCACGGACCTCATAAAAGAGGCTAAATTTTCAATGAAGGTGATCGCCTTTGTGATGAGCGCTCCGGCCGCATTTTTCGTCGTTTTTGGGCTTGATTTTTACACGCTTTGGCTACCTTTTAAAAGCGCAGATGAGGTTAAATTTATCTACAACGTCTCGATGATAACGCTAGTGCCGATCGTATTTATCAGCTTTGTTTTTTCGCTCTTTAACCTTGATAGCGCGACAAACAAGCTTCGCCGACCAGCCATTGCCAACACTATCCTTGGCGTTAGCACGATCATAGCGCAGATCGCACTGCTTAAATTTAGTGACTACGGCGTTTATGGTATCGTCATCGTCGCAGCCATTTTTTATAGCATAAGAATTCTTGGTTTTGACCTCATAAATGCCGCTTTAAATTTAGAGGTGAAACTCACCACATTTTACGGGGTTTATTTTAAAAATTTAGCCGTTTTTGCGCTATGCGTGCTTGCGATGTTTGTCTGCAAGGACTTTGTGAGCCTAGATAACTGGCTAAAATTTGCTATCTTTGCTGCGATATACGCTGGCGCAGCTTATGTTTTGGGATATTTTTTGTTTTTTAATGCCTTCGAGCGAGGCATAGTCTGGTGTAAAATTTTAAAAAAATTTAAAAGGTCTTAAATGAATGAAATTTATCTGATCTCTTTGGCCAAAGACACCAAAAGGCGCGAACTTTTGCAGCAGAAATTTGGCTCTTACGATAGCTTTAAACTAATAGACGCAATAGACGGCAGGGAGCTAAACGCGAGGGAGTACTATAAGATCATTTCGCCGTCATTTAAAGCTTACGGCAAGGTTTTAAGCCCGGCAGAGGTTGGCTGTTCGCTCTCGCACGTAAAAGCTTATGAGGCGTTTTTGGCAAGCGAGGCAAAATTTGCCCTCATATTTGAAGACGACGTGATAGGAGATGATCAGGCTATAAAAGAGGCCTTTTTGGCAGCTAGCAAGATGCCTGAAAACAGCGTGCTGATATGCGGCATGCAAGATGGGCTGGAGGGCAGGTTTAGCGCCTTTGGCAAAAAGGTGGATGCCAGCCTAAGTAAGCCGCTTTGGCAGGTCTCAAAGCACTCATTTTCGAGCATTTATAGAGCAGGGGCTTATGTACTAACTAAAAAAAGCGCTAAAAATTTGCTTGAAATTCATAAGCGGGCGCTTTGCACGACCGATGTTTGGGACTATTTGCTAGGCGTTAATGATATGCAGATGTATTTTTGCGATCTTTTTGCGCATCCAACTGATCTTAGTGGCTCAAATATCGAGGGTGAGCGCCTTGAGAGGGGATACAGCGCAAATTTAAAGGCCTATATAAAGACAATTAAATTTATACTTTTCTCACGGCTTGAAAAGCTTCAAGGCTATGAGAGAATTTTTAAAAGGGGCTAAATGAGCGAGCCATTAATCAGCATCGTAACCGCGACTTACAAGCGTCCAGAGCTTTTAAAAAAGGCCATAAAAAGCGCTCTAGCTCAAAGCTATAAAAACTTAGAGATCATAGTAACGGACGACGGCGATGACGAGAGTGCGAGTGAAATTTGCAAAAGTTTTAACGACGCAAGGATCAAATTTGTAAAAAACACCGCTCACAAAAAGAGCCCAAATGGTAATAAAAATAACGGCTTTGACAACGCAACAGGCGAGTTTGTCTGCTTGCTTGACGATGACGATGAGCTTTTGCCAGAGGCGATTGCCCAGTGCTATGAAATTTTAAAAAGTGGCGAGTATTCGTGCGTTTTTGCAGATGCGATCTGCGAGAAAGATGGCGTGATGACCGAGATGATAGCTGGTAGAAGCCCATATAGCAAGAGTGGGGCGATGAGCAAGGTTGATTATCACTGTGGGCGGATAAATGGCGAGTATTTTAAGCTTTTTTCACGTGAATTTATAGACGGCTTTAGGTTTGATGAGAGCAGTTTTGGCGGCGAGAATGAGCTTTATATCCGCTTTTTTGAAAAAAATGTCTTCTATCTTAAAAAGCCACTTTACATCTACCGCATCGCAAGAGGCGATAGTGCTACGCTAAATGCCGGCAAACATGCGCTAAACGTGGCAAACGCTTACATCAAAACAGCAAATTTACATTACGACATCGCTATTAAAAACGAGCCAAAATTTCTAGCTATGCAGTATAAAAACGCCGCTTACTACGCCAAAATAGCGGGTGAATATGGGCTGATGTTAAGGTGTATTTTTAAAAGTTTAAGCATTAAATTTAGCAAAGAGGCGTTTATATTTTTGCTGCTTAGTCCGCTACCAAGTGGCTTTTTACCAGCACTTTCAAAGCTTAGAGTGAAGATAAAACAAAGGTTTGGCGTATGAAGGTTTTATTTGTCACATCAACGCTTAGAAGTGGCGGTGCGGAGCGAGTTTGCGCGGTGATCGCATCAAGATTTAGCATGGATCACGAGGTAAGCCTTGTTAAATTTGACAAGGACGAGCCATTTTACGAGCTAGCAAGTGGAGTAAAGCTCATAAATTTAGGCGTTGGGGCTGATGAGCTTGGCTTGGTTGGAAATTTAAAAAAGAGAGTTTCAAAGGTGCTTGCTTTAAGAGCGCTCATAAGAGAGGGCAAATTTGACGCTGTGATATCATTTTTAGACGCCGTAAATACCTTGGTGCTCTTTAGCTCAGCAGGGCTAAAAACGCCTATAATCATAAGCGAGCACACAAACTACCTTGCGCCAAAAAGGGCGATCTTTAAGGTGCTAAGACGCCTTAGCTATCCATTTGCAAACGCACTTAGCGTCTTAAGCGACGAGGATCTTGGCTACTACTCGAAATTTTGCAAAAATGTGATGAAAATTTACAACCCGCTCTTTGAAGAGATACGCAGTGAGAGCTTTGATAAAGAAAATTTAGTCATCTTTGTTGGCAGGCTAAATAAGATAAAAAACTGCGAAATGTTTGTAAGAGTGGCTGCAAGCTTAAAGCAAAGTGGCTATAAATTTGCCGTGGCTGGAGATGGCGGCGAGAGGCTAAATTTAGAAAATTTAGCCAAAAGCTTGGGCGATGATGTGGAGTTTTTAGGCAACGTTAGCGACATCGCCTCTCTTTATAAAAGGGCAAAGGTGCTGCTATCTTGCTCAAATTTCGAGGGTCTTGGAAACACATTGATAGAGGCGATAAACTATGACTGCGTGCGGGTTGCGACAAGAACTAGTGGGGCAAAAGAGCTTATAAAAGATGGTTTTGATGGCTTGCTTTGTGAGATAAATGATGTTGATGATATGAGTAAAAAGCTTGCAAATTTGGTGCAAGATGAGGCAAAGATGGGCGAATTTGTCAAAAACGCAAGGGCTAGACTTAATGAGTTTAGCGTGGAGCAAATTTATAAAAAATGGCTGGAGCTTTTAAGGCTTGGAGGTGTGAAGTGAAAATTCTTTTTGTCATCGCCGCACTTAGAAATGGTGGGGCTGAGCGCGTGCTAAACGTGCTTGCAAATGAGCTTTGCAAGGACAATGAGATCACTATCGTCTTGCTTGAAGAGGATCTTGGACTTTATAAATTTAATGAAAAAATAAATATCATAAACCTTAGTGTCACTGGCTCAGGTGTTGCTTTAAAATTTAAGAAAATTTTAGCCCTTAGAGCGCTTTTTAAGGAGCAAAGGGCTGATCTGATAATTAGCTTTATCGACTGGACAAACGTCGCTTGTGTGCTGGCAAATGCTGGGCTAAAGAGCAAACTAATAGCAACCGAGCACCACGAGCATAGCTATTTAAAAAGCAAAATCGCAAGCGCTATGCGTGACTTTTCGTATAAATTTGTAGATGGTTTAAGCGTGCTAAGTAAAAGCGACTACGACTACTATAAATTTGCCAAAAACTGCGAGGTCATCCACAACCCGCTTTTTATCGACGTGCTTGAAATTTGCGAGAAGCAAAACGTCATCTTAAGCGTGGCAAGGCTGGAGGCGGTAAAGGGCTATGATATCTATTTTGAGGCGCTTAGCAAGGTAGATAAGAGCTTGCTTGATGGCTGGGAGATAAAGATCGCAGGCAGCGGTAGGCAAGAGAGTGAGCTAAAGCAAATGGCTCTAAATTTAGGGCTTAACATCAAATTTTTAGGCCACATGGGCGATGTTAGTAAGCTTTATAGCGAGGCAAAAATTTTCACTCTTAGCTCACGAAGCGAGGGGCTTTCAAACGTGCTAATCGAGTCAGGTGCCTTTAACTGTGCTAGGCTAAGTAGCGACACCGTGGGTGCAAGGGAGCTTATAAATGACGGCATTGACGGGCTTATCTTTAAAAATGGCGACGCAAATGATCTAAAAGAGAAGCTTGAGATGCTTTTAAAAGATGAAAATTTAAGGCAAAAACTAGCAAAAAACGCCAGCGAAAGTGCAAATTTATTTAGCAAAGAAAATATCATCAAGCAGTGGCGAGAATTTATAAAAAAGGTTGTTAGCAAGTGAAAAAATTAGCCGTTTTTTTATACTCGATGGGGCCTGGCGGGGCTGAGCGAAATGTGGCAAATTTACTGCCATTTTTGGTCAAACGTTATGAAGTTCATCTCATTTTAATGAGCAAGGTCATCGCCTATGAGATCCCAAGCGAGGTGCAGATCCACTTTATAGAAAATAGCGATCCTTACGAGAGCGGGCTAAAGAAGCTTGCAAGGCTCTTTTTAGCGATGCCAATGCTTGCCTTTAAATATAAAAAGCTTTGTCAAAGCTTAAACATCGACACGCAGTTTGTGCTGATGAACCGCCCATGTTATATCGCTGGGGTTGCTAGGATTTTAGGCTTTAAAAAGAGGCTAGTTATCAGCGAGCGAAGCTGTCCGTCGATCCTATATAAAAACGATCTAAGCGGCAGGGTTAATAAATTTTTACTCACTCATCTTTATAAAAAGGCTGATCTAATCCTCGCAAATGCAGCTGGCAACAAAGAGGATCTGGTGCGAAATTTTGGCATGAGCGAGGCAAAAACAAAGGTGCTTTACAACGCCCTTGATCTAAAAACTATAAATTTACTAAAAGATGAGCCACTTGAGAGCGACTTTAAGCCATTTTTCATAAACATAGGTCGCCTTGATAACGGTAAAAATCAAGCCATGCTAATAAAAATAATAGCTTCGATTAACGACCCTCGCGCCACGCTTGGCATCCTTGGCAAAGGGCCTTTAAAAGATGAGCTGCAAAATTTGATAGATAAATTTGGCGTGGGCGAGCGAGTAAAGCTTCTTGGCACTGATAAAAACCCTTTTAGGCACATAAAAAATGCCTCTTGCTTGCTTTGTGCCTCGCGTTTTGAGGGCTTTTCAAACGTCTTGCTTGAAGCGCTAGCATGCGAAAAAACTATCATTTCAACCGAGCACAAAAGCGGTGCAAAGGAGCTTTTGGGTGAGAGCGAGTTTGGCATCTTAGTGCCTATTGATGACGAAAATGCGATGAAAGAGGCGATGATAAAGGTGCTTAACGAGCCAGAAATAAGGCAAAATTTTGAAAATGTTGCGTATAATCGGGCTAAATTTTTTGATAGTGAAAATATAGCGAGCGAGCTTATAAATTTTTTGGAAAATCCTAATGAATAGAAATTTGTTTTTTAAAAATTACTCTTTATACCTTATGGTATTTGTCGCAGTCATCTTTGGCATGGTTTGCAGGCTTTACTGGGTCTTTTGGGCGAGCGAGTATCCGGTATTTTTCTGGAACAACGAGCTGATGATCAGCACAAACGACGGCTACGCATTTGCCGAGGGCGCAAGGGATATGCTGGCTGGCTTTCATCAGGAAAACGACCTTAGCTACTACGGCTATCCACTCTCGACACTTACTTACTGGATCGTGAAATTTCTAGGCGTGAGGCTCGAGACGGCGATGATTTATATGAGTGTATTTTTCTCGTCGCTTGTGGCTGTGCCTGTTATCTTGATCGCAAATGAATACAAACTAAAAATGGCTGGCTTTATCGCTGCACTTCTTGCAGTGATCGCAAATAGCTACTACAACCGCACGATGGCAGGCTACTACGACACCGACATGCTCATCATCACTCTTAGCGTCTTTGTCGTTTGGGGGCTTGTTAGAGTGCTTGAAAAAAAGGACGCAAAGAGCCTGATAATAGCACCTTTAAGCGTGCTTATCTATATGTGGTGGTATATGAGCGCCTTTTCGCTTATTAGCATTTTAACTGGGCTATTTTTGCTTTACACGCTCGTTTTTGATAGGAAAAATCCACTTTTTTACCTTGAAATTTCACTGCTTTTACTCGCTATCTCAAACCTTGATCTAACTCTTAAATTTATCGTTGTCATCGTTATTTACGCACTTTGCCTATTTAAAAAAGAGGTGATAAATTTAAAAATTGCTCTTGGCGTTTTGGCGGTTATATTTATCGTCTTTGTCATCCGTGGCGGGCTAAATCCGATAATCTTTCAGCTTAAATTTTACGTCTTTAGAGATGCGCCTGAAGTTGGCGGCATGAGCTTTCACTTTTTTAATGTCAATCAAACTATCCAAGAGTCAAGCGTCGTTGATTTTACGCTATTTTGCGAGAGGATCAGCGCAAATGTCATCACATTTTTGATCTCGCTTGCTGGCGTTGCGCTATTTTGCTACAAACACCGCTCATTTGCCGTATCACTTGGCATGCTCGCACTTGGCTTTTTAGCCTTTAAAAGCGGCCTTAGATTTACCATTTACGCCGTGCCTATCATGGCGCTTGGCTTTGGCTATTTAGTGGAGTTCGTGCTTGCAAATTTAAAGCTAAAAGGAGCCGTGCTAAATCTCATAAGAGCCTTCATAGCAGCTCTAGTGCTTGCTCCAGCGCTCATTCACATCTATGGTTATAAGGCTGAGCCAGTCTTTGTAAATAAAGAGGTTGAAATTTTAAACAAGCTAAAAAGCATCGCAGGACGCGAGGACTACGTAGTTGCGTGGTGGGACTATGGATATCCGATTAGATATTACAGCGATGTTAAGACGCTAATTGACGGCGGAAAGCACCTTGGGCGTGAAAATTTTGCCGTGAGTTTTGCGCTTGGAAGCGACGAGATGAGCTCGGCAAATATGGCAAGGCTTGATGTAGAATACACTGAGCGAAATTTCAAAGAGCACTTTAATGGCAACTTGGCTCAAATTTTAAAAGATAGAAATTTAAGCGTTGATCAGTTTTTTAGCGAGATAAAAGAGGCAAATTTTAGCCTGCCAGCAAAGAGCAGAGAGATATATTATTACCTGCCAGATAGGATGCTTAGCATCTTTCCGACCATTTTGCAGTTTAGCAAGATCGATCTAAAAAGCGGTAAAAATTTAAACAACGGACTTTTTGTCACCACAAGAGCGATCTCGCAAAGCGAAAAGGGCATTAGGCTAAGTGGCGGATTTACACTAACAAGCGATGTCACAAGTTTGATCTATGATGGCAATGTCTTACCGCTAAGATCTTTCATAGAGACCGACTACAACGAGGCTGGCAAGCTAAATGTAAAAGAGTATAAAAATAACGAAATGTCAAATATTTCTGTCATTTATATGAGGGATTATGGCAGATTCATCATTCTTGATGAGAGCATTTTAAATAGCGCCTACATCCAGCTTTTCGTGCTTGAAAGATACGATCCAAAGGTCTTTGAGCCAGTCATACTTGACGGGGCGGCAAAAGTTTACAAGCTAAAGAGGTAGAGATGGCAAGGATAGGATTTTTAAGCCACGCTGATATGAGCATACACTTTTTTAGACGCCCTATTATGCAGGCCTTAAAAGATATGGGGCATGAGGTTTTTGCTATTGCTCCAAAGGGCGACTTTACAGATGAGCTTGCAAAGAGCTTTCACGCCGTCACCTACGAGCTTGACAAGGCTAGCCTAAATCCGCTAACCGTGATAAATAACTCAAAAAAACTATCTCAAATTTTAGGTGAGCTAAATTTAGACTTGCTGCAAACTGGCGCTCACAAGTCAAATGTCTTTGGCACATTTGCCGCTAAAAACGCTGGTATAAAGCACGTGATAAATTTGGTCGAAGGGCTTGGTAGCTTTTATATCGATGATGATATCAAGACAAAGGCCGTGCGTTTTGTCATGGAGAGCCTTTATAAGCTCTCTTTTGCAAAGGCTGATGCTTGTATCTTCGTAAATGACGCAGATCCAGACTATCTGATCTCAAGAAATTTGATAGATAAAAGCAAGGTGTACCGCATAAAAAGTGTCGGCGTGGATACTGCTAAATTTGATCCAGCTATCACGCAGGCGGCGGACTTGGGTGAAAAAAAGGTCATTTTAATGATCGCAAGAGCCATGTGGCACAAGGGCGTTCGTGAATTTTACGAGGCGGCAGAAATTTTAAATGGCTATAAAAACTGTGAATTTGTCTTTGTTGGCGAAGGCTTTAGTGGCAATAAATCAACCGCAGATGAGAGCTTTTTAAAAGGTGGAAAAGTACGTTATTTAGGAGCTAGAAACGATATCCCGCAGCTTTTAAAGGCTTCTTACCTGCTAGCTTTGCCAAGCTACAAAGAGGGCTTTCCAAGAACGGTTTTAGAGGCGATGAGTATGGCTAAAGCAGTCGTTGCAAGTGACGTGACAGGCTGCAATGAAGCTGTAAAAGAGGGCTATAACGGACTTTTATGCAAGGTAAAAGACGCAAGTGATCTAGCAAGTAAGATAAAAACTTTGCTTGATGATGAGGAGCTTTGCGCTAGACTTGGAGCAAATGGCAGAAACTGGGCGGTTAGCGAGTTTGACGAGAAGCAAATCGCAAAAAGATATATAGAAATTTATAGGAAATTTATAGATGTATAGAAATTTTTTAAAAAGGGTGATTGATATTTTGGGAGCTTTGTTTTTGCTCATTTTAACATCGCCTATCATCATAACAACAGCGATCTTTATCTATTTTAAGGTTAGCCGTGACGTCATTTTCACGCAGGCAAGGCCAGGGCTAAATGAGAAAATTTTTAAAATTTATAAATTTAAGACAATGAGCGACGAGCGTGACGCAAATGGCGAGCTTTTGCCAGATGAACAGCGTCTTGGTAAATTTGGCAAACTGATCCGCTCACTTAGCCTTGATGAGCTACCACAGCTATTTAACGTGCTAAAAGGCGATATGAGCTTCATTGGACCAAGGCCACTTTTGGTTGAGTATCTGCCCATCTATAACGAAACACAAAAGCATCGCCACGACGTGCGCCCTGGCATCACGGGCCTAGCGCAGGTAAATGGCAGAAACGCCATAAGCTGGGAGAAAAAATTTGAATACGACGTATATTACGCTCAAAATTTAAGCTTTATGCTTGACGTAAAGATCGCCTTGCAGACCATCGAAAAGGTGCTAAAACGAAGTGGTGTCAGCAAAGAGGGGCAGGCGACGACGGAGAAATTTAATGGCAAAAACTAAGAAAATTTACATCTACGGGGCGAGTGGGCATGGGCTTGTGATCGCTGACATCGCTAGAAATAACGGCTATGATGAGATAGTTTTTTTAGATGATGCTAGCGAGCGTAAATTTAGCCCAGAGCTTGAAAAAGCTGACATCATAATAGCCATAGGTGATAATAAAACTAGGCAAAAGATCAGCCAAAAGGTAGAGGATGTTGGCTTTGAGATAGTAAATTTGATCCATAAAAGTGCGGTTGTGAGCGAGAGTGCTGTGATAGAAAAAGGTGTGGTCGTCATGCCAAATGCCGTGATAAACGCAAAAGCTTGCATAAAAGAGGGTGCTATCATAAACTCTGGCGCGGTGATAGAGCATGAGTGTGTGATAGGTAAATTTGCTCACATTAGCCCAAATGCAGCCCTTGCTGGAAACGTTAGCGTGGGAGAATTTGCGCATATTGGCATTGGCTCAAGTGTCATTCAAGGCATAAGCATCGGTAAAAACTGCATTATTGGTGCTGGAAGCGTGGTCGTTAGAGATATAAAAGATGGCATAAAGGCGTATGGCGTGCCTGCATGCGAGCGCGCTAAGATATAAATTTAAAAATAAGTGCTAAAATCGCCAAAAATCACGAAAGGTATGAAAATGGATAGGGTTTTTTTATCTCCACCAAATATGAGTGGAAAAGAGCAGGAATATATAAAAAAGGTTTTTGAAAGCAACTACATAGCGCCACTTGGCGAATATGTCAATAAATTTGAAGATAGCATAAAGGCTTATACTGGCGCCAAAGATGCGCTTGCACTATGCGCTGGAACTGCGGCACTTCACCTAGCGCTTCGCGTCCTTGGCGTGAAAGAGGGTGATCTTGTGCTAGCTTCTAGCTTTACTTTCATGGCTTCGGTCTCGCCTATACTTTACGAAAAAGCAACTCCAGTCTTCATAGATAGCGACGAGAGCTGGAATTTAAGCCCAGAGCTACTTAAAAAAGCGATATCAAATTTGCCTAAAAAACCAAAAGCGCTAGTCGTCACCCATCTTTACGGACAAGCTTCAAAGATGAAAGAAATTTGCGAAATTTGCCAAAACGAAGGCATCGCTCTAGTCGAGGACGCAGCTGAAGCGCTTGGTGGATTTTACGGTGGCAAGGCGCTTGGCACATTTGGCGTGATGGGCGGATATAGCTTTAATGGCAACAAGATCATCACCACTTCAGGCGGCGGCATGCTAGTTGGAGATAGTGAATTTGTAGAAAAAGCTAGATTTTACAGCACACAAGCAAGAGAGCCGCTGCTTCACTACGAGCATAAAGACTACGGCTACAACTACCGCTTAAGCAACGTTCTAGGTGCTATTGGCGTGGCTCAGATGGAAGTTTTAGAAAAGAGAGTCGAACAAAAGAGAAAAGTCTTTGAAATTTATGAAAAAGAGCTTGGCGATATTTTAGAATTTATGCCAGAGCTGTCAAATTCTCGTGGCAACAGATGGCTCACAACTGGCGTTTTTGCTAAAAAAGATGCACATTTAAAAGTTATAAAAGCACTAGCTGATGCAAACATCGAGAGCCGCCCACTTTGGAAGCCTATGCACTTGCAGCCAGTATTTAAAGGCGCGCTAAGTTTTGTTGATGGATATAGCGAAGATCTATTTTCAAGAGGAATTTGCTTGCCAAGTGGCAGCGATATGAGCGAGCAGACACAAGAAAGAGTGATAAAAATAGTCAAGGAAAATGCGTAAATGTTTCATGCAACGAAGTTAAAAAGGCTCGTATTTTTCCTTCTTGGCGATGTTTTTATATTTGTTTTTTCGATATATGCAGCTTATCTTTTAAGATTTAACGCCGACATCCCAGATATCTACGTGCAAGGACTTTTTGTAACGGCGGGATTTTTGATCGTATTTAAGCTCTTTTTCATGTGGATGTTTAAAATTTACAAGGTGCCGTGGAGATTTTTTGGCTTAAATGAAGCTCGTAAAATTTTCCTAGCTCACGTTTGCGCGGCGATCTTATTTACGATCGTATTTTTCATCATACAAGATTTTTTAAATCCTTATCCAAGAAGCGTTATCTTTATCGACCTTCTCATCTCATGCCTACTTATCGGGCTTTTGAGAATTTCAAAGCGTATGGTGCTTGACTTTTCAAACAGACCTCACAAAGGCGAGCCTTGTATCGTTATAGGCGCGACCTCAAAGGCACTTCACGTCTTACGCGGCTTAAAACAGGGCTATCTTGACTACTACGCAGTTGGCGTGGTAGATGGCAGAAGCGACCTTGTTGGCACATATTGTGATGGATTTTTAGTTCAAGATAAAAAAGATATACCAAGCCTTATAAAAGACTACGACGCAAAGACTGCTATAATCGCGCTTGCGCTCGATCAAGACGAGCTTCAAGCTTTAGTTGATGAGCTAACTGGATATGGCATAAGAGATATGAAGCTCTTTTCGCTTATCGAAAATGAGCCGATCAAAGATATCTCGATCGAAGATTTGCTCGCTAGAAAGCCAAAAGACCTTAATCCAGAGGCCATTTCAAATTTCTTAAAAGATAAAAAAGTGCTTGTCACTGGAGCTGGCGGTAGTATAGGAAGCGAAATTTGTAAGCAGTGCTTGAAATATGGCGTAAGCGAGCTTATAATGGTCGAGCACAGCGAGTTTAACCTTTATAAAATAGGCGAAGATACAAGAGATAAAAGAACTGTTAGCAAGCTTGTAAATATCACAAATTTAAAAGACTTTGAAGAGGTTTTTGAAGAATTTAGACCAGAGATCGTCATCCACGCTGCAGCCTACAAACACGTGCCACTTTGCGAGCTAAATCCTCGCTCAGCAGTTGAAAACAACATCCTTGGCACAAAAAATGCAGTCGATCTTTCTAAAAAATATGGTGCTAAGAAATTTGTCATGATCTCTTCAGACAAGGCTGTGCGCCCAACAAACATAATGGGTACAACTAAGCGTGTTTGCGAGCTTTACGCACTAAATTCAAACGAAGCAGGTGTCTGCGAGATAGTTTGCGTGCGCTTTGGTAATGTCCTTGGCTCAAGTGGCTCAGTCATACCTAAATTTAAAGCGCAGATCGCTGCAAATAAGCCTTTAAGCGTCACTCACCCAGAGATCACAAGATACTTTATGCTTACATCTGAAGCGTGCCAGCTAGTCCTTCAAGCAGCCTCTATAGCAAAAGGTGGAGAGCTTTTCGTGCTTGATATGGGCGAGCCTGTTAAGATCGTCGATCTTGCTAAAAAGATGCTTCTGCTTTCAAATAAAGAGCATTTAGGTATCGAATTTGTAGGGCTTAGACCTGGCGAGAAGCTTTATGAGGAGCTGCTTATCAACAAAGATGACGTTCAAACTAAGTATGAGTCGATCTTTGTGACACACTCACAGCCTTATGATCTGACCCTTTTAAATTCGCAGATAAGTGGGCTTTTGCAGCTTGAAGATAACGAGGTAGCACCTGCTCTTAAGGTGATCGTGCCAGAGTTTAACCATGCATTAAATTTAAAAGGCTAGTTTTGGTTATAAAAGATATTAAGAGGTTTAGTGACACGAGATACAAGGCAAGGGCGTATATCTGCTATTTATTTAGTAGAAATTTGCCAAACAGACTGCCTGGAGTGTGCTTAGAAAACATAAAAGCTGGCTTTGATAAGATCAGCCACGAAATAGAAAATTTTGACGCACTATACATTTTAGACGAAAATGGCATACAGATCGAAGACTCGATAAGTCTAAATGAAAAGTATAAAATTCCAAAAGGTGAAAACCGCGCAAACAAAGCCTACTACTACACCGCTGTGCGCGAGAAAAGGTGCGTTTTAAGTGATCCATATCCATCAAGTCTAAATGGAGGTTTGTGTGTCACAGCAAGCGTGCCTATCTATAATGAAAAAAATGAGCTTAAATTTATCGCTTGCATCGACATAAGCCTAGAAAATATCCTAAATATGGTCGATAGCGGCTTTGTCGAGGAGCATTTTGGTAGATTTTTAAAGACAGTATATGCGCTCTTTTGTGCATCGCTTTTTATGATCTGTGCGTTTTTGTTTTGGCACGGCGTAAAGAGCTTTATCTCAAAGAGTATCGAGCATATAAATGTCGAAGAAATTTTTGAATCAACCATTATTTTAACGCTAGCTCTTGCCATTTTTGACCTTGTTAAGACGATATTTGAAGAAGAGGTGTTAGGCAAAAATCACGAAGAAAATAGTGTGATATATAAGACGATGGTTAGATTTATCGGCTCTATCATCATCGCACTTGCGATCGAGGCGCTTATGCTAGTCTTTAAATTCGCTATCACTGCACCTGAAAATATCATAAACGCTATCTATCTAATAGGCGGCGTGGCTATGCTAATGGCGGCACTTAGCTTTTATCTCTTTAGTGTAAAAAGACAAGAGAACAGATGATTGCTATTATTGATTATGGCGCGGGCAACATCAAAAGCGTGATAAATGCTTTTAAATTTCTTGGGCGTGAGTGCGTTTTAGTAAGTGAGCCTGAAAGTTTAAAAGAGCACTCCCACATCGTTTTGCCAGGCGTTGGAGCTTTTGGTGAGGCGATGAAAAAGCTAAAGATGAACGGCATGGATGAAGCGATAAAAGAGGCTGTAAAAAGTGGAAAAGCCTTTATAGGAATTTGCCTTGGCATGCAGCTTTTGTTTGAAAAGAGCTTTGAATTTGGTGAGCATGAGGGGCTTTCTCTTTTGCCAGGAGAGGTCGTTAAATTTGATGAAGCCAAATTTGATAAGCCACTAAAGATCCCACACGTTGGTTGGAATACGCTTAGCTTTAAACAAAATGGCCCTTTAAATTTAGGGCTTAAAGAGCTTGAGTATTTATATTTTGTGCATAGCTACCATGTGATCTGCGATGATAAATTTGTGCTTGCAAAGACAACTTATGGATATGAATTTACAAGCGCGGTGCAACATGAAAATCTCTTTGGTTTTCAGCCTCATCCAGAAAAAAGTCATGAGGTTGGGCTTAAAATTTTAGAAAATTTTGCGAGGTTGTGATGGAAATTTTCCCAGCGATAGATCTAAAAGAGGGGCAAGCAGTTAGGCTTAGTAAAGGGCTCATGCAAAGCGCTAAAATTTACAGCAACGAGCCAAGTGAACTTGCTAAGAGATTTGAAGATTACGGTGCAAAATGGCTGCATGTGGTCGATCTTGACGGAGCATTTGCAGGGGAAGCTATAAATTTTAAGACGATCGAAAAGATAGTAAAAGCTACAAATTTAAAGGTGCAAGTGGGCGGTGGCATAAGAGATGAAGAGCGAATAAAGCGTTATTTGGACCTTGGAGTTAGCAGAGTGATCCTTGGCTCGGTTGCCCTAAAAGATCCAGAATTTACAGCAAAAATGGCTGGAATTTACAGGGTTGTAGTTGGCATTGATGCCAAAGATGGCTATGTGGCAGTGCAAGGCTGGGGTGAGGTTTCAAGTATAAAAGCAGTCGATCTTGCAAAAAAAATTGCAGATGTGGGTGTAGAAGCTGTGATTTGCACCGATATTAACAAAGATGGAATGCTTGGCGGAGTTAATGTTGAATTTAGCTTGCAAATAGCTAGAAGCAGCAAACTTGAAACCATAGCAAGTGGCGGTGTGAGCGATATAAACGACATTTTAGCACTTAAAGAGACAAATGAGATAGCTGGTGTGATCGTTGGTAAAGCTTACTATGAGGGACGACTTGATTTAAAAGATGCTTTCAAACAAGTTGGCTAGCGTTAAAGCTTTTATAAATTTTAATTAGCTAGAATAGGGCAATTTTTACTAAAAGGATATTATGTGAAGATTTTGGTTGTAGATGACAGCTCAACAATGAGAAGGATCATAAAAAATACTTTGCAAAGGTTAGGACATCAAGAAATTCTCGAGGCTGAGCACGGGCTTGAAGCTTGGAATATCTTGACACAAAACGAGGGTATTGAGGTTCTTATTACTGACTGGAACATGCCTGAGATGAATGGTCTTGAGCTTGTTAAAAAAGTAAGAGCTGAGCAAAAATATGTTGATATGCCTATCATAATGGTAACAACAGAGGGCGGAAAAGCCGAGGTTATAACAGCTTTAAAAGCAGGTGTTAATAACTACATCGTTAAACCTTTTACGCCACAAGTTTTAAAAGAGAAGCTTGAAGACGTTCTTGGTTAATGAAAGATAAATTTTACGAATTAAGCATCAAAACATCAAATTTTTATGATGAAATTTTAGAGTTAGTTTTCTCTTTTGGGGTCACCTGTGTAGAAGAGCTAGATCATGAGATCATCATCAGGGAAGAGTATGATCTAAAAGATATAGTTTGGGGCATAGAAGAGTATGCAAAAGGGCTCTCTATCGTTCGTAAAATTCCAAATGATTTAAAAATTTCTCTTAATTTAAAAGAAAATAAAGACTGGCTAGGCGAATATAAAAAGGCAGTTAAGCCTATTTTGGTTGATAAAATTTATATTAGACCTAGCTGGGAAGAGCCACTTAATGGCGTAACAAATATCATAATCGACCCAGCGCTAGCCTTTGGCTCAGGGCATCATGAAAGCACAAATTCTTGCTTGCAACTTTTACAAAAATATGCAAAAAGTGGCGATAGTGCTTTAGATGTGGGATGTGGAAGTGGGATATTAAGCATAGCTTTAGCAAAGCTTGGCTGCAAGGTCGATGCCTGCGATACAGACGAGCAGGCCACGCAAAGCTCGCTTAGCAATGCCCAGCTAAATGAGGTTAAATTTAATAAAATTTGGACAGGATCTGTTGCAAATTTAGAGCAAAAATATGATATCGTCGTAGCAAATATCATTGCTGATGTCATTTTTATGCTCTCAAATGACTTGAAAAAATCGCTTAAAAAAGGCGGCTATTTAGTATTGTCTGGAATTTTGAACAAATACGAGGATAGGATCAAAGATACGTTTAAGGATTTGGAGCTAGTTGAGATAAAACAGGCTAATGATTGGGTTAGCTTTGTTTATAAGGAAATGGATGAATAATCAAAATAATAACCAAAACAACGGCGATAATAACGGGTTTTTCAACAAAAATCCAATCTTTATCTTTGCTATTTTTGCGATAGTTATAGTTCTAGCTTTTAGAAGCTTTAGCGGCGACGGACTAGGTGGTACTTTTGGGCTTGGTAGCAACGCTCAAAGCAAAATGATAGCTTATTCTGAATTTAAGGATATGCTAAAGAATAAGCAATTAAATGAAGTTGCGATATCTGAAACCACGATAAAAGGCGTTGGTAATGACAAAACCATCTACCTCGCAAAGCGCATAAACGATCCAACACTCATTGGCATACTTGAGCAAAACGGCATAACTTACAGTATTTATAGCGAAAATAACTGGTTTGGAGATCTTATATTTTCATGGATCATACCGGTATTTATATTTTTTGCTATTTGGATGTTTATCGCTAGTCGTATGCAAAAGAATATCGGAGGTGGCATACTTGGCATAGGAAGTGCGAAAAAGCTTATAAATTCTGAAAAGCCAAAAGTTAAATTTGATGACGTCGCAGGCGTTGAAGAGGCAAAAGAAGAGGTTCAGGAGATAGTTGATTATCTAAAGAGCCCAGATAAATACCTAAGACTTGGAGCTAAAATTCCAAAAGGTATTTTGCTAGTTGGCCCTCCAGGCACTGGTAAAACGCTTCTTGCAAGAGCAGTTGCGGGCGAGGCTAGTGTGCCATTTTTCTCTATGTCGGCATCAAGCTTCATTGAGATGTTTGTTGGCGTTGGTGCAAGTAGAGTTAGAGACCTTTTTGAAAATGCCAAAAAAGAGGCCCCAGCGATTGTATTTATAGATGAGATCGATGCGATCGGTAAGAGCAGAAATTCTGGTCCGATGGGTGGAAATGATGAGAGAGAGCAGACGCTAAATCAGCTTCTTTCTGAGATGGACGGATTTGACGCAGATAAGTCGCCAGTCATCGTTATAGCTGCTACAAACAGACCTGAAGTTTTGGACGCTGCGCTTTTAAGACCAGGTAGATTTGATAGGCAAGTGCTTGTTGATAAGCCTGATTTTAAGGGACGTTGCGACATCTTAAAAGTTCATATGAAAGATGTAAAGATCGGCAAAGACGTTAATATCGAAGATATAGCAAGGCTTACTACAGGTTTAGCAGGGGCTGATCTTGAAAATATCATAAATGAGGCAGCTCTTCTTGCAGGACGTAAGTCAAAGACTTTTGTTGAGCAGGCTGATCTAGTGGAGGCTGTCGAGAGATCGATAGCTGGTTTAGAGAAAAAATCACGCCGCGTAAATCCAAAAGAGAAGAAGATAGTCACTTACCATGAAAGCGGCCATGCCTTGGTAGCTGAGCTAACAAAAGGTGCAAAAAGAGTGACAAAAGTCTCAGTCGTGCCACGTGGTCTTGCAGCGCTTGGCTATACGCTAAATACGCCTGAAGAGAATAAATTTATGATGCAAAAGCATGAGTTGCTTGCAGAAGTGGATGTTCTTTTGGCTGGTAGGGCTGCTGAAGAGGTCTTTATAAAAGAGATATCAACTGGAGCTAGTAATGACCTAGAGCGTGCAACTGATATCATAAAAGCTATGGTTAGTATGTATGGCATGAGTGATGTTGCCGGTCTTATGGTGCTTGAGAAGCAACGCGCGACATTTTTAAATGGCGGACAAAGCATAAAAGATTATAGCGACAAGATGGCTGAAAAGGTCGATGAGTTTGTAAAAGCACTTCTTCATGAGAGATATACAGCTGTGCTTGGTCTTCTTGAAATTTATAAAGGAGCCATTGAAAACATGGTCTCAGCGCTTTATGAAGAGGAGACCATTGAGGGAAAAAGAGTTAGAGAGATCATCAAAAACTACGAAGAAGAAAATGGTCTTGAAAGCAGGCTTGTAGAGCTTGAAGAAGAGGAAAAAGGCAAAAAAGAGGAATAAAATGAGTGGTTACATCGCTAAAGCAGGGTATAAATTTATATTATTCTTTTTGATTTTATTTGTTATATCTGTTTTACTTGGTATTGCGCCGCTATTTTTTATAGCGTTACTTCTTTTAACTCTTTATTTTTTTAGAGATCCTGAAAGAGAGCCATTTACTGACGATAAACTAGCCTTACTTTCACCTATAGATGGCAAGATAAAAGAGATCAGCGTTTCAAATTTTGATGATAAAGAGGTGGCTAAGATAGTTATCTCAAAGCTCTTTTTTGGCGTTGGCACGCTAAGGGCAGTTAGTGACGCTAAGGTCGTTGATATCAAAAGAAGGCACGGACTATTTTTGTGTCAGGCGATGAAAATTTCAGAGATGCTAAATGAAAGAGCGATAATTCGTTTTGAAAAAGGAAATATCAAATTTGCTATGAAGATCATAGCTGGAGTTTTTAGTAGAAGTTTGGAAATTTATAACATTACCAGCCTAAAAGCCTCTAGAAAATTTGGCTTTTTAGGAAGCGGAGAAGTGATTTTATACTTGCCAAGAGATACTAAAATTTGTGTAAGTGTTGGCGAGAGCGTTAAAGCTGCTTCACTTCTTGGATACTTTGAAGAGGAAAAATAAAATGAATAGCTTACAAAAAATGCAGTTAATGTATATCTTGCCAAATTTATTTACCGCAGCAAGCGCTTTTTTGGGCGTTATAAGCATTATTTCATCTATTCAAGGGAACTATTTTAAAGCTATTATTTACATCATTCTTTCACTGATTTTAGACGGACTTGATGGACGCGTAGCAAGACTTACAAAGACTACAAGCAAATTTGGAGTAGAGTTTGATAGCCTTGCGGACCTTGTAGCATTTGGTGTGGCTCCGGCGATCTTGTTTTATCTAACAGTTGGTGCAAAATTTGGCAGATTTGGCGCACTAATAGCAGCGATGTTTGTAGTCTTTGGAGCTATTAGACTTGCTCGTTTTAACGTCACCACCGGCACATACGAGCCAAATGTTTTTATCGGACTTCCTATACCATCAGCAGCTATCATCGGAGTGCTTTGGGTTGGTATTTATCTAAAGCATGATTTTTTATATGGCTTTGAGTGGTGCTTGATACTACTTGAAGCGGTTTTAGCTATCTTGATGGTTAGCAACATCCGCTACCCAAGCTTTAAAAAGATGAACTTAAAACAAACTCATGTTATAAGAATTTTAGTAGCGCTCGTGGTTGTATTTTCTATGCTTTATCTATATCCTTACGAGAGTGCGACATTTTTGATGAGTGTTTATATGCTTTATGGTATTATTAGAGCGGCTATAATGTTTAGCAAAAATCACAAAAAAAAGGAGAGCGAATGAGCGAAAATGGCATAATAAAATCGCGTAAATTTTTACCAAAAATCGAAATCAAAAACTCTCTACTGCTGCTACTTAGGTAGCAAATTCTTCTTTACTTAACTCATTAAATTTAAATATATAAAAATAATAAAAGGACAAAAAATGGATAAAAATAAAATTATAATCTTTGATACGACTTTAAGAGATGGCGAGCAAAGCCCAGGAGCTTCTATGAACACAGCTGAAAAGCTACAGATCGCACTTCAGCTTGAAAGGCTTGGTGTTGATGTGATGGAGGCTGGATTTGCAGCGGCTAGCCCAGGGGATTTTGACGCGGTAAATCAGATCGCAAAGCAAGCTTCAAACATCACTGTCTGCTCGCTTGCACGTGCAGTTGAGCGTGATATTAAGGCAGCTGGCGAGGCACTAGCTTCAGCAAAAAACAAAAGAATTCACACCTTCATAGCAACAAGCCCGATACACATGGAGTATAAGTTAAAAATGAGCCCAGATGAGGTGATTAGACGTGCGGTTGAGGCGGTACAATACTCAAAAACATTTTGTGATGACGTTGAATTTAGCTGCGAGGATGCATGCAGAAGCGAGATGAGCTTTTTAAAAGAAATTTGCGACGCAGCGATAAATGCAGGGGCAAAAACCATAAACATCCCAGATACTGTTGGCTACTTGTATCCAGAAGAGATCACAGCTCGCATTAGCGAAATAGTAAAATTTATAGGCGATAGAGCGGTAGTTTCGGTGCATAACCACAACGATCTAGGCATGGCTACGGCAAATTCGCTAGCCGCCATAAAAGCTGGTGCAAGGCAGGTTGAGGGCACGATAAATGGCATAGGTGAGCGCGCTGGAAATGCTGCGCTTGAAGAGATCGTGATGGCTATAAAAACTCGCCAGGACGTCTTTGCACCACTTTACACAGGCATCATCTCAAAAGAAATTTATCCAACTTCAAGGCTGATCGCTAGCATCACAGGCATCGAGCCGCAGCCAAACAAAGCAATCGTTGGCAAAAACGCCTTCGCGCACGAGAGTGGCATCCACCAAGATGGCGTGCTAAAACACAAAGAGACCTACGAGATCATCAGTGCTGAGAGCATCGGTTTAGAGAAAAACTCACTCGTCCTTGGCAAACACAGCGGCCGCCATGCGTTTAAAGATAAGCTTGCTAGCCTTGGATTTGACCTTGATAGCGATGCGCTTAATAAGGCATTTGAGAAATTTAAAGACTTGGCAGATAAGAAAAAAGAGATATTTGACGATGATATCAGGGCGCTTGTGGCAGAAGAGATCACGAAAATACCGCAGGCTTACGAGATCACAGACTTGCTTCAAAGTAGCGGTGGCAGCTTAGCAAGTGCTTCTATGAGCATCAGGCACAACGACGAGATCGTTAGCGACTCAGCCCTTGGCAATGGCACAGCAGATGCGATATTTAAGGTAGTTGATCGCATTAGTGGCATTAGTGGCACGCTAAAAGACTACAAGGTCACAGCTGTTTCTCAAGGCAAAGACGCTCTTGCAAAGGTCGATGTAAAAGTCGAGTTTGAGGGCAAAACAGCCGTAATGGGTCACGGACTTGATATCGATACGATGATGGCAAGCGCTAAGGCCTATGTTGGCGCACTAAATAGCTACCTCCGCATACATAAAAACTAAAATTTTTGGCTGGCTGCTGAATTTGCAGCTGGCTAATTTAAATTTAACTCTCTTTGAATAAAGGTTTAAATTTATTGGCTTTTTAATTTCTAAATCTTTACCAATTTTAAAATTTAATCAAGCTATTTTTGCAAATTTTAAACTTTCATTCACTCGCAAGAATTGACTACTAAAATTTGGCTTCGCTTGCAGCTTAGCCCAAATTTTAGAGCCGAAATTACTCGTTCATGAAATTTTAAAATTTACTTGACGCTCATTTGATTTGACAAAACAAATTTGCAATTTTTAAAATTTACTAAACACTTTTAAGATCATAAAACGCAAATCTTTATAAATCCAAGAATTTAAACAAATATCCTAAAATAACCAAAAAATTTAAAGGAAATTTCATGCAAAGTAAGCTTTTTACGCCGCTTAAGATAGGCGGTATCGAGATCAAAAACCGCATTATCATGGCTCCGATGTGCATGTATGAGGTCAAAAAAGAGGACGGCTGTCCAAGGTGCTTTCATAAGCTCCACTACGCTACAAGGGCGATCGGCGGTGTCGGCATGATCATCGTTGAGGCGACAGCTGTTGAGGCGCGCGGCAGGATCACCAAAAAAGACCTTGGGCTTTGGAGTGACGAGCAGATCGAGGCTCATGCAGAGCTGGTAAAAGGCTGTAGTAAATACGGCTCAAAAATGGCCGTCCAGCTTGCTCACGCTGGCAGAAAGGGCATTTGTGAGAGCATCATCGCACCAAGTATGGTTAAATTTAGCGATGACTACGCCACGCCAAAAGAGATGAGCGCAGGGGATATCACAATCGTCAAACAAAGCTTTGTGGAGGCGGCAGTGCGTGCAAAGAGCGCAGGATACGAGGCTGTGGAGATACACGCAGCGCATGGATATTTGATAAATCAATTTTTATGTGCTGGCACAAATAAGCGAAGTGACGAATACGGCGGCACTTTTGAAAACCGCATAAGGCTGTTGCTTGAAATTTTAAGAGAGATCAAGGCTGGTGTTAATATCACTGTTGGTGTTAGGATAAGTGCAAGTAGCTGGCTTAAGGGTGACTGGGACGAGGATGAGAGTGTAAAGCTAGCACGTGAGCTAGAGAAAAATGGGGCTGATTTTATCCACGTCTCAGCTGGCGGTGTCTATGCAAAAGTTGATAGCGCGCCAAAATTTACACCTCTTTATCAGGCTAGCTACGCAAAAGCTGTGAAAAGTGCAGTTAAAATTCCAGTCTTTGCAGTCGGTCTCATCACAAAGGCAAGCGAGTGCGAGGCACTGCTACTTGGCGATGTCTGCGACGGTGTGGCGCTTGGCAGAGAGCTACTGCGCAACCCGTATTTTGCTTTTAACGCCATGAAAGAATTTGGCGAAAATGACAAAATAGAAAACGCCTATAAAAGGGCGTACTAAGATTTTATGGCAAGGTGAGAGCCTTGCCAAATTTCACTTTTCTTAAACAAAATATCCAAAATTTACTTGCTATTTTTTCTACATAACAAATAGAAATTTCTATATTTATAGCTATAAAATCGCATTTATTTTAAGTTCTTACCTAAAATTTATATTTAAAATTATAATATTCAATATCAAAATTAGATTATAAACTAAAATAGTAATTTTAATAATCAAATTAGGAGGAGAGATGGGATTTAAGGGCTTATTTAAGCTTTCTCTTGCAGCAAGCGTGGCAGTTTGCGCAAACGGGGCAGGCTAGAGCGTGCTCAGCGGTGTTGAGGTGACAAGTAGCAGTGGCGGATACGGCGTTGATGATATCAAAATTTCAACTAGAAACGCTGGTCTGGCAAAAGACGTAATGAGGGACATCCATGGCGTTTACGTGGGTGGCACAAACGGCATGAACCAAAAAATTTACATGAGAGGTGTAAGTGATCGTGGCCTAAATATCACGATAGATGGCGCAAAACAAAATGGAAACACCTTTCACCACAACGCCGACTTGTTGATCGATCCTGATCTCATAAAGGCAATAGACGTCGAGGTTGGCTCAAGATCGGTCGTAAATGGCTCTGGCGCACTTGGTGGCTCGGTCGCTTTTAAAACAGTGGATGCAAAAGACTTGCTTGAAAGCGGTGAGAAGATCGGCGCAAAGATAAAGACCGGGTATGCCTCAAATAACAGCGAATTTTCTCAAGGCCTTATGCTCTTTACCGCCCCAGTTGAAGGGCTTGACTTTATAGTAGCTATTAATCACAAAGGCTACGACTACGGTAAAAGTGGCAACAAAAGAAAGATAGGCGGCGACGGAAACGACCTTAGCTATCTTCTAAAGCTTGGTTATAACTTCCTTGACGCGCATAGAATTTCTATCTCAAGAGAGCATAATGAATTTAAGGGTCTTTATCCTATGAGGGCCGAGTTTGGCAGCTGGTATAGTGACTCAAATGCTGTTGATAACCGCAAATATGAGCGCGATACGACAACGCTAAAGTATGAGTATAAGCCTAGCGATCTTTTAAATTTAGAGGTAACAGCATATAACACCGAGCACAAAAAAGATGACCCAGTCTTAAAAATTTTAGGCGTAAAGACAAACGGCATAAATGCAAAGGCTAAAAGCGTAGTTGAGAGCGGCGCTTTGACGCAAACTTTTAGATATGGAGCTGAGTTTTATCAAAGTAAAAATTTCAACAAACCAGACAATCACTACCCAGAAAAGGTAAATAACTACTCGATCTACGCAGAAGATGCGCTAAATTTTAGCTCGCTAACCGTTACTCCTGGCATCAGATACACCCATCACGAGCTAAAAAGCTACGACGGCAGAGCTGGAAATGTAAAGAGCTACACATATAAATTTAACGAATTTACCCCAGCGCTTGCGCTTGACTATGAGATTATTAAAGGGCTACACGCATTTGCAAGCTACGCAAGGGTCTTTAGAGGACCTGATGTCATGGAGTCGATGATGGCAAGTGGAAGAGGCAGAAGCGGAGCTTTAAACTGGGCGGCAAATAAAGATCTAAAAGCTACAACTGGCAATAGCTATGAGACTGGGCTTAAATACCATGGCGACATAAACGAAGCCAGCTCATATAGCCTATCTGCAAAATATTTCATGACAAAATATAAAAATTTAATAGTTGATAACAACGCAGCAGGTGGAGGTGTAAATCAAACTTTAGTTAGGATAAACGCTGGTGGTGCTGATATAAGTGGCGTTGAGCTACTTGCAAGGCTAAATTTAGATGCACTTAGCCTAGCTGCTAGCTACACTCATCAAAATGTAAAATATAAAGATAGAGTTGTAAAACCAAATGGTAGCTACTACACCTCAAACATCATCGGCTACCGCGATCAGGGCGATAAATACACATTTAACGCAGAGTATGCATTTTCAAGGATCGATACGCTAATAGGCTACAACCTAATCTACTTTGCTTCAAAAAATACCGTCTCAGCTGGCGACGATAAAAATGTCAAGATACCAAGCTACGCAGTTAGCGACATCTACGCTACCTATGCGCCAAGCAGCAGTAAATTTAAAGGGCTAGAGATAAATGCTGGAATTTACAACCTCTTTAACAAAGCATACGCTTCGCAGTCACAAAGGATGGCTGACTACACAGGCAACCAAAATACAATAGACTGGGAGCCGGGCAGAAATTTCAAGGTGAACGTATCTTATAAATTTTAACTTCATGGCAAGGGGAAACTCTTGCCAAATTTCACTTTTACACAGCCTATTTTTTACGCTCTGCTTTTTGCTGTTTGATTTAAATTTAATATAGTATCATTTGTGCGACTAAACTTTCAGGGGAGAAAATGAGGCAAAAGCACTTTGAAGTGGCAATTGTTGGAGCGGGCATTAGCGGGACGGCACTCTTTTATGAGTTAGCCGCATTTAGCGATATAAAAAAGGTCGCGCTTTTAGAAAAATATGACGGCGTAGCGACGCTAAATTCGAGCGGCAAGGGCAACTCGCAGACCATCCACTGCGGCGATATCGAGACAAACTACACGCTAGAAAAGGCAAAAAAGGTCTCACAAGTGGCAAATATGCCAGTAAAATACGCTCTAAAATACAACTTAGATGGTAAATATATGTTCGCTCATCAAAAGATGACGCTAGCCATCGGAGATGCCGAAGTAGAGCGCATCAAGGAGCGATATGAGAGCTTTAAGGAGCTATTTCCTTATCTTGAAATTTATGACAAAGAGAAGTTAAAGCAGATCGAGCCAAATGTCGTTTTTGACGCAAATGGCAATGAGCGCCCAGAAAACATCATCGCCATTGGTGCGCAAAATGGACAGTATACGACGATGGACTTTGGTGGCGTGGCAAATTCGCTCGTGCAAAATGCGTTAAATTTAGGCGGCGAGGGCTATGAGATCAGCCTAAGTTCAGAAGTGACTGATATAAAAAAGGTGGGCGATACATTTCACATCAAGATAAATGACGGCGAAGTGATCACTGCAAACTACGTCGTGGTCGATGCTGGAGCGCACTCGCTATTTTTAGCTCACAAGATGGGTTACGGCCTTCATCTTAGCACGCTGCCAGTTGCTGGAAGCTTTTATTTCGCGAACAAGCGCCTACTAAACGGCAAAGTCTATATGGTGCAAAACGACAAGCTACCATTTGCCGCACTTCACGGCGACCCAGACATCCTAGCTAATGGCAACACTCGTTTTGGACCAACAGCCCTTGTCATACCAAAGCTTGAGAGATTTCACGGAAGTTCTAGCTTTTTTGACTTCTTAAAGTGCTTAAAATTTGACAAGAACGTCCTTGACGTCTTTACAAACCTGCTAAAAGACGATGACATCAGGTCGTATATCCTAAGAAATTTCTTGTTTGAAGTGCCATTTATCAACAAAAAAGAATTTGTCAAAGACGCCAGAAAGATCGTGCCAAGTCTAAGCGAAAACGATCTAAGCTACGCTGTAAATTTTGGCGGCGTAAGACCACAGGTGATCGACCGTAACAAAAAAAGGCTAGAGCTTGGCGAGGGTAAGATCAGCACAGGCGAGGGCATAAGCTTTAATATGACGCCAAGCCCAGGGGCTACTAGCTGTTTTGAAACGGCTAGGGCTGATATGGAGGAAATTTGCAAATTCTTGGGCAAAAATTTCGACGAAGAGAAATTTAACGCCGAGTTTTTTGGGTAGAAAATGACAACAAAAAGTGAAATTTTAAATTTTTTATTATCGCAAAAAGAGAGGTTGTTTTTGCTTGGAGTTACCAAGCTAGGCCTTTTTGGAAGTTACGCAAAAGATAGGGCGGATGTATTTTCTGATATAGATATAGTGATAGAAACAGATGCTAAAAAGATGGTAAAAAACCTTGGTAGCCCTTTTTTGGTAGTTACATTTTTAGATGATTTTAGAAAAAGCGTGTCCGATAAATTTGGCATTTTGGTTGATATATGTGACACCACGTCTATGTCGGCGCAAACTAAAGAAGAGCTTGTAAAAGGAGCTATTTATGTTTGAAAAAGCAAGTATGGAGCGTCTTAAAAAAATATCTCAAAAAATAGGCTCTATCTTAAATAAATGTAGCGGTGGTATATACGAGGCACTTCATGATGAGGATGTGCTACAACCTGCCATAATGATGCAGTTTGTTAATATCGATGCGCTTTTAAAAGGCATACAAGAGAGCAATGACCTTGAGGCTTTGGCTATTTTTACCAAAGAAGAGATAAGGGCGATTAGCACAACAAGAAATATCGCATCGCATGAATACGAAAGGCTAAATTTAGAACTTATAGAGATAGCGATTAGGGATTATTTGCCTATTTTGAAAGAAAAAATAGACAAAACGATAAAACAGAAGGAGGCTTGTCGTGAAAACAGCGCAACAAAGAAAAGATGAGAACATAAAAATTTTAAAGAAAGAGGGCGTGGCGGTGCTTGAGAGCTTGCCGCTTCGCTATGAAAATAGTGAGGTTACGCCAAGAGACGTGGACGAGATAGTAAGGCGCGCAGTTTGTTCATTTACAGCGATAATGTGTGCTTGTACGATCCGTGATGAAGGCTCTTTGGGCGAAGAAAATATGGCGTGGGCAAAGAGCTTTTTAGGTGATGCCTACGAGGGACTTAGCGTAAAAGAAAAAGAGGTCATTGAGGACAGAGCTGATATGGACACGGCTGTGAATATGGGCTGGAAATATGAGTCGCTTTGGATCTTGCTTTGGGCGCTTGGCATAGCCGAAGATATCGGTCAGATGGATAAAATTTGTGACTGCGAGTTTGTGATGAATGTCTTTAGAGATGGCGGGCTAAAAAGCCGTTCAAAGCTTCGCAGCATGGATGAAATTTTAAGCAAGCTTGATATAGTTTATCGCTACCACTGGGCCTGCGTAAATGCAAGAGTAAATGGCAAAAAGGAAGCCGGACTTGACGAAGAGGTCGTTATGGAGAGGCGAGCAGGGCTTGAGTGGCTATGCTGCAAAGGGCAGGAAAATGACGACTTGAGCACTGAGTTTAACTGCTGGGACTATCCTGATCTAAACACTTGATCTAAGAAATTTTAAGCTCAAATGAGCTTAAAATTTATCTTAATGTAAATGCTACAGGAACGCAAAGATATCGAGCTTCTTTTGGCTTTGGAAAGTCTTTTTACATTTTCTATCTTACCTTCTACAAGTTGCTCAAATGCTCGTATATGTAGCAATAAACATTAAGCAAATTTAACTAGCTTAGCACGGTTTAAACGGTAGAAAAACTAACTCTCAAGTCCTAAATTTGCTCTGTATTCTTCGTATGTGCCTTTAAAATCAACGACTTCGCCATTACCTTTTAGGTGTAAAATTCTATTTGCAAAGGCGTCTATCAGCTCCCTGTCGTGGCTCACGCAGATGACTGAGCCATTGAAGTTGTAAAACGCCTCTCCAAGTGCGATGATAGCCTCGAGGTCGAGGTGGTTGTTTGGCTCGTCCATGACGAGTAAATTTGGCCTGTGAAGCATGAGCTGAGCTAGTCTTACTCGGTGTTTTTCGCCACCGCTTAGCGCTCCGACTGCCTTTTCTTGCTCAGCGCCACTAAAGAGCATCCTGCCAAGGCACTTTCTGATCTCGTCGATGTCCTTGTTTTTGGCATCTTGCAAGTATTCATAAAGCTTTAGCTCGCCATCTATCTTATTTACCGTATCTTGCGCAAAATATCCTAGCTCGATGGTCGCACCTATATGCACTTCGCCCGCGTCAGGCTTTAGCTCGCCCATTATGATCTTACAAAGTGTGCTTTTACCAACGCCGTTGTGGCCAATGATGGCTAGCTTGTCGCCCTTTTCGAGCTTAAAGTTAAAGTTTTCAAATATCACTTTATCATCAAATTTCTTACTTACATTTTTAAGCTCTATTAGCTCATTGCCTATCTCGCGGTTTGCACGAAAAAGTATGCTTGGATCACGCCTATTTGAGACTGCGATCTCGGCGATATCTAATTTTTCAAGCTGCTTTGCACGTGAGGTCGCCTGCTTTGCCTTGCTAGCATTTGCTGAAAATCTAGCTATAAATTTCTCCAACTCCTCTTTCTCTTTTAGCTTCTTGTCACGCTCCATCTCATGCTGCTTTGCGATCAAATTTGCAGCCATATACCAATCATCGTAATTGCCTGAAAACTCGCGAATTTTCTTAAAATCCACATCCAAAATGTTTGTGCAAACTCTATTTAAAAAGTGTCTATCGTGGCTGATAACCACAAGTGTGCCCTCGTGGCGATTTAGCTCGTTTTCTAGCCACGCGATCGCGTCTATATCAAGGTTGTTTGTTGGCTCGTCTAAAAACAAGATGTCTGGCTTTGGAAATAGCACCTGAGCTAGTAAAACCTTAACTTTATCTGAGTTTTCGACCTCGCTCATCAGCTTATCAAATTCATTTAGCCCAAGCGAGCTTAAAATTTTTTCTATCCTAGTCTCGTACTCGTAGCTTGGGTCTTCCTCAGCGCTTATCATCTCAAGCTCGCTTAAGCGCTCATTTATCTCATCTGTAAATTCCTCGCTCATATAGAGCTTCTCTTTCTCTTTTACAGCGTCGTATAGGCGTTTGTTACCATAAAGCACCGCATCTTTTAGTGTGAAATTTTCAAACGCAAACTGATCTTGCCCGAGCACGCCAACCTTTAGTCCATTTTCTATAATGATCTCGCCGCTAGTTGGCTCGATGGCTCCGCTTAAAATTTTTAAAAATGTCGATTTACCAGCGCCATTTGCACCGATTAGTCCATATCTGTTGTGACGATTTAGCTTTAAATTTACATCCTCAAATAGCAAACTGCTTGCAAATCTTTGAGTAAGTCCCCTAACTTCTAACATTATTTTTCCTTGAATTTATTTTTTGCGATTTTGCCTAAAATTTGATTAAAAAGCCATTTGCTACTTTAGCCTAAAATGCCCAGTGATCTTGTAGCTATAAAGTATGTTTTCTTCTTGCACGCCAGAGCCGATATTGTGGATGACAAGCGGTGTTTGGCCTTCAAATTTATCTGAGATCACGCCGATGTGAGGTAAATTTCCTGGTAGCATCCAAGTGACGATATCGCCTGGTAAAAATTTATTATCGCTTACCTCAAAACCTTTTCTTTTTAGATAGGTAGCGATGTTAAAAACACGCCTGTGATCGATGTTTTTATCAGCCTTTTTAAGTCCCCATTTTTTAGGATAGCTTGCAAAATTTCTACTCATATCTTCAAAAATGAGCCTTTGCAGATCCATATCCTGATGACGTAGCGCCCTTACCACAACGTCGGTGCAAACGCCCTTTTTGATATCCACGTCGCCCATAGGATAGGCGAGCCGCTCGTAGCTTGGATCGTAACTTATCGTCACGCCGATCTGCGACCTAGCGTCATTTACAAATTTATTCGCCGAAAAGGCAAAAATTTGCGTGGCAAAAAGAGCAAAAAGTAGAAATTTCTTCATTTTCTACTTTAAAAGCATGGTTTTTAAGATACGTTTTCCTATCTCAACGCCTGGCTGATCGTATGTGTTGATGCCTAGCATGATACCAGTGGCCGAGGTTAGTAGCTCGTAGTAAAAAATGAGCCAGCCAGCATGAAACTCATCAAGCCTCTCAAGCGTGATCGTATCGACACTTATGCCCTCTTGCACCAGCGCCATAGCCGTCGCGTCGCACTGTAAATTTATAAGCTCATTTAGGCTTAGACCCGCCACAAAATCGCACTCTTCAAGCCCTTTTAGGCTCAAATTTGGGATAGTCTTGTCGCTTGCGTGATCTTTTATCTTTATAAATGTCACACTCTTATCTTTTACGCCGTCCATGATAAGCTGTAAAAAGCTGTGTTGATCACGGCTACCAACAAGTCCAACTGGTGTAAGGCCGACCCTTTTATAGCCTCTTTTTTTACCAAGGCTCTCCGCCCAAAGCTGTACGTACCAGTCGTTAAATTCAAAAAATCTATCACAATAGCTAAAAATGACATTTATGCTGGCGTTTCTGCTAGTAGCGTAGTGGTAGGCTTTTGCGACTATGGAGCTATCTTTTTGCTCGATGTATTGCTTCTTGCAAGCAAGCGCGCCCTCTAAAAGTGCCTTTATATCGTAGCCACAGATACCAAGAGGCACAAGGCCGATCGCACTTAGCACGCTAAATCTCCCACCAACGTTTTTTGGGATATTAAAAAATTTAATGCCATTTTCTTTGGCGAAATTTTCTAAATTTGTGCCTGGATCAGTTATGATGAGGAAATTTTTGCCTAAATTTTGAGGCTTAAAGTCATCAAGCAAGCACTTAAAAATAGTGATCGTCTCGATCGTGTTGCCTGATTTTGAGCTTATTATAAAAAGTGTCTCGTCAAATTTAACCCCATCAAGCGTGCTTTTGTAACTACAAGGATCGACGTTATCTAAAAATAAAAGCTCTCTTTTTATCCCCTTTGTGCCATCGAGCATTGATTTTAGCGCCTTTACGCCAAGGCTGCTGCCACCAATGCCAACAAGTACTACATTTTTGATATGAGCTAGCCCCTTTTCATACTCCTCGATCTCACCAAGTAAATTTTGCCCAAGAGCTGGCAGGTGGTAGTAGCCTATCTCGCCGCTTTCGTACTCGTCGTTTATGCGTTTGGCGTATGAGTCGATGACTTCGCTACTTGTAAAGTTAAATTTAAATGAAGTCTCGATCATTTATTTCGCTCGTAAAAGAAATTTGTAGCCTCTACAAAGCCATCTATACTACCACAGTCAAACCTCTTGCCCTTAAATTTATAAGCTAGCACCATACCATCTTTTGCCTGCGTTTTTAGCGCGTCTGTGATCTGAATTTCGCCGTTTTTACCTGGCTTTGTTCGCTCTAAGATGTTAAAAATATCTGGCGTTAGGATGTAGCGTCCGATTATCGCTAAATTTGTCGGAGCCTCGGCAGGATCAGGCTTTTCAACCATATCATCGACCATTATAAGATCATCTTCTATAAATCTACCACTTACGACGCCATAAGATTTGGTCTGCTCTTTTGGCACCTCCATCACAGCTACTACGCTGCAGCGATACTTTTCATAAATTTTAACCATTTGCGAAAGCACGCCCTCGCCGTTTTCATTTATACATAGATCATCTGCCAAAATGACCCCAAAAGCTTCATCTCGAACTAGAGTTTTGCCCGTATAAATGGCGTGTCCAAGCCCTTTCATGGCATTTTGCCTAGTAAATGAAAATGTGCATGAGCTCATTAAATTTCTAACTTCGCTTAGTAGTGACTCTTTTGAGCTGCCTGCGATCTCTTTTTCTAGCTCGTAGCTGATGTCAAAATAGTCCTCAAGCGCCCTTTTTCCGCGTCCTGTGACAAAGGCCATATTGTCCATGCCAGCCTCAAGTGCCTCATCAACGCCGTAGTGAATGAGTGGTTTTGTAAGGATCGGTAGCATCTCTTTTGGGAGCGATTTTGTAGCTGGTAAAAACCTCGTTCCATATCCAGCCGCTGGAAATAGGCAAGTTTGTATCATTTTAGTCCTTCGTGAAAAATTGCAAAATTCTACTATCTTTTCCTTAATAATATAAATTTGTCTGAATTTACAAGGCTTTAATTAGCAAATTGATAAGATTTTTAAAATTTTTAAAAAAGAGCAAATTTGCAGACGATTGATAGGATATTTAGAGCCCAGCTTGATATAAAAAAGTCAAATTTCTTAGCATTTTTGTGCCCGATAAGCTCGTTTAAAAGCTTGCACGAACACCTAAAAGAGGAGCATTTTAAGGCTGTTCACGTAGTTTGGGCGACAAGGGAGCTAAACAAATATGGCCAAATCGTTGAAAATCAAAGTGATGACGGCGAGCCAAAGGGCACTAGCGGCCAGCCAAGCCTAAATGCACTAAGAGGGGCGGGGCTTATAAACGTTGGGGTCTTGATAGTTCGCTACTTTGGCGGGATAAAGCTTGGCACTGGAGGGCTTGTTAGAGCCTACTCAGGGGCTGTGAATGAAGCGATAAATGAAGCCATAAAAGATGGTGGCGTGATAAAATTTGAGATAAAAGATGAAGTTAAATTTTTTACGCCATTTTCACTGATGAGCCGCTTTGAACACTACTTCGCCACTAAAAATTTAAGCGAGTTTGAAAGAGAATTTAATGACCTTGGAGCGATCTGGAGCGTAAATTTAAACGAAGCCGAGTTTGCTGAGCTATTTAAATTTTGTAAAGAATTTGAAGCAAGCGAGTTTAAATTTCTAGCCTTGCCACTTGGCAGCAAAGCGCTGTTTATTTATTAATTGTAAAATCGCACAAATTTAATAAAGAAAGTAAAAAATGGAAATTTGGAACGACATTTATAACCACTTTAACCCAGTCGCCTTTAGCCTCTTTGGCTTTAGCGTGCACTGGTATGGGCTTATGTATATTTTAGCCCTTGTTTTGGCGCTCGCCATGGCAAAGTATCTCGTTAAAAAAGATAATATCCCTATCTCAAGCCAACTTTTAGATAACTACTTTTTTTGGGTAGAAATAGGCGTTATTTTAGGCGCTAGACTTGGCTGGGTTTTAGTTTATTCTGGCGAAGCGGGATACTATCTAACGCAGCCTTGGCAAATTTTTAATCCAATCCACAACGGCGAGTTTATAGGAATTCGCGGCATGAGCTATCACGGTGCTGTGGTTGGCTTTTTGCTAGCGACAATTTTATTTTGCAAAAGATATAAGCAAAACGCTTGGCAGTTGCTTGATCTTTGCGCCATCTGCATACCTTTTGGCTACACCTTTGGCAGGATAGGAAATTTCTTAAATCAAGAGCTTTTTGGACGCGTCACAGACGTGCCTTGGGCGATAAATGTCTTTGGTCAGCCAAGACATCCAAGCCAGCTTTATGAAGCATTCTTAGAAGGTTTAGTTATTTTTGTCATTTTATTTTTATATAGAAAATATAAGAAATTTAATGGCGAACTCATAGCACTTTACGCCATTTTATACACATTTGCAAGATTTATTTGTGAATTTTACAGAGAGCCTGATTCTGGACTTGGATTTATTATTTTTGGTCTATCAATGGGGCAAATTTTATCACTTATTATGTGTGGGTTCGGAATTTTTGTCTATATTAAACTTTATAAGAGATTTACGAAAATTTAATGTCAATATTTAAAATTTATTAAAGTAAAGTTCTGATAACATTAGCTTTATCAATTAATGCTAATATTTAAATTAGTATTAAGAAATGATAACTTATTTCAAATTTCTTAGGAGGGCTCATGACCGGGCTTATAGAAGGTTTTTTGGGGAAACGGTCGGACGGCAAAAAAAGCCGCACTCCAGCCGCTTGGGATAGATGGCAAAGTATTACAGGATTTATTCTAGCCTGTTTCATATTGTGCCATATGGTTTTTACTTCTACTATACTACTTGGCAAAGACGCATTTAATGCTGTCGTAGGATTTGCAGAGGCTAAATTTTTATTTGGTGAGGCTACTTGGTGGATCACAAATGTTATAGCTGCTGTTATCTTTGTAGTTTTTGTAACTCACGCCTTCTTGGCCATGAGAAAATTTCCTGCAAATTACAGACAATATTTAATGTTTAGAGGCCACAAAGACCGCATGAAGCACCTTGATACCACACTTTGGTGGTTCCAGTTTTTAACAGGCTTTGCTCTATTTTTTGCAGCAAGCGCCCACATAATCGACATCATCTTTGGTGGTCACATCACAGCTGACAAATCAGCTGCTGCGTTTCACAAACTAGAAATTTTCTACTTCGCACTACTTGTTTTCATGGTCGTTCACGCTGGCGTTGGCATGTACCGCTTGTATGTCAAGTGGGTAAGCATCGATGGCGCAAATAAACACGAAATGCTTGCCAAAAGAAATAAGGCAAAGACAGTTGTATTTGTCATTTATGGCATACTTGCTGTGATTGCGCTAATCGCCGATTTCGTGTGGATCAGCCATTAAAAAGGAGCTAGAAGATGAATGTAAAATATTATGACGCATTGGTAATTGGTGGTGGTCTAGCTGGTCTTAGAGCTGCTGTGGCTGCTGGAGAAAAAGGCTTAAGCACCGTAGTTTTGAGCTTAATCCCTGTAAAACGCTCTCACTCTGCTGCTGCACAAGGCGGCATGCAAGCAAGCCTTGGTAACTCTAAAATGAGTGAAGGCGATAACGAAGATGTACACTTTGCTGACACAGTAAAAGGTAGCGACTGGGGTTGCGATCAACAAGTTGCACGTATGTTTTGTCAAACTGCTCCAAAAGCGATTCGTGAGCTTGCAGCTTGGGGTGTGCCTTGGACTAGGATCACAAAAGGAGAAAGAAGCGCTATTATAAACGCTCAAAAGACAACTATCGTTGAAAAAGAAGAGGTTCATGGCCTTATCCACTCACGTGACTTTGGTGGTACAAAAAAATGGAGAACTTGCTACACAGCTGATGCAACTGGTCACACCATGCTTTTTGCTGTTGCAAACGAAGCGCTTAAGCACAATGTAGAAATTCACGACCGCAAAGAGGCGATCGCTTTGATACACCAAAATAACCGCTGTTACGGCGCGATCGTTCGTGACCTAGTAAATGGCGAGATCACAGCCTATGTTTCAAAAGGCACACTTATAGCAACTGGCGGTTATGGTAGAGTTTATAAACACACTACAAACGCTGTTGTTTGCGAAGGTATCGGCGCTGCGATCGCACTTGAGACTGGCGTAGCTCAGCTTGGCAATATGGAAGCTGTTCAGTTTCACCCAACTCCGATCGTCCCATCTGGCATTCTTTTAACAGAAGGTTGCCGCGGTGATGGTGGAATTTTACGTGACGTTGATGGATACCGCTTTATGCCTGATTATGAGCCAGAGAAAAAAGAGCTAGCTAGCCGCGACGTCGTTAGCCGCCGTATCATGGAGCACATCCGTGCAGGCAAAGGCGTACCTAGCCCTTATGGCTATCACGTTTGGCTTGATATCTCTATCCTTGGACGCGAACACATCGAGAAAAATTTACGTGACGTTCAAGAAATTTGCGAAATTTTTAACGGCATCGATCCTGCTGACACTGAAGTATATACCGATGAGACAGGACATCAGCGTGGCAAAGGCTGGGCACCGATCCTACCTATGCAGCACTACTCAATGGGCGGCATCAAGACAAAACCAACTGGCGAGAGCCCAACACTAGCTGGTCTATTTAGCGCTGGTGAGGCTGCTTGCTGGGATATGCACGGCTTTAACCGCCTTGGTGGTAACTCAGTTTCTGAGACAGTTGTCGCTGGTATGATCGTTGGTGATTATTTTGCAGATTACTGCGCTAGCCACGAGATCGAGATAAACACAGCTGATATCGAGAAATTTGTTAAAAAACAAGAAGACTATCTAAATAGCCTCGTCACAAAAGAGGGTAAATTTAACGTCTTTGATATCAAAAACAAGATGAAAGAGGTAATGTGGGAGCACGTTGCGATATTTAGAACAGGTAAAGGTCTAGAGCTTGCTGTTAAAGAGCTTGAAGCACTTTATAAAGAGTCACTTGATGTAAAAGTAAGCAACAAAGCACTATTTGGCAACCCAGAGCTTGAAGAGGCTTACCGCGTGCCAAAGATGCTAAAACTAGCGCTTTGTATCGCAAAAGGTGCGCTTGATAGAACAGAGAGCCGTGGTGCTCACTGCCGTGAAGACTATCCAAAAAGAGATGACCTTAACTGGCTAAACAGAACGCTTACAAGCTGGAAAGAAGGCGACACTATGCCAACTATCACTTATGAGCCACTTGATATCATGAAGATGGAGATGCCGCCAGCATTTAGAGGTTATGGTGCAAAAGGAAATATCATCGAGCATCCAAACAGCGCTATCCGCCAAAAAGAGGTCGATGAAATTCGCGAAAAAATGCAAGCAGAAGGCAAGAGCAGACAAGAAATTCAAGAGGCTTTGATGCACTATGACCTTCAACCAAAATATAAAGCACCAAATGAAAGAGCAGGTATAGGAAATGAGTAGAAAAATAACCATAAAAGCTTTTAAATACAATCCTTTAAGCAAAGTTTCAAAGCCTCATTTTGCGACTTATGAGCTTGAAGAGACTGATGGTATGACGCTATTTATCGCGTTAAATCAAATTCGTGAGAAATTTGATCCAGATCTCAGCTTTGACTTTGTTTGTCGTGCGGGAATTTGCGGAAGTTGTGGCATGCTAGTAAATGGCAAACCAAGCCTAGCTTGCAGAACCCTAACAAAAGACTTTGAAAGCGGTGTCATCGAGCTTATGCCACTACCTGTCTTTAAACTACTAAAAGATCTAAGCGTAGATACTGGTAACTGGATGAACGCTATGAGTAAGCGCGTCGAGAGCTGGATACACACAGATCACGAGACTGATATCTCTAAGCTTGAAGAGAAAGTTGAGCCAGAAGTCGCTCAAGAAGTTTTCGAGCTTGATCGCTGTATAGAGTGCGGAATTTGTGTTGCATCTTGTGGAACAGCTATCATGAGACCTGATTTCATCGGCGCTGTTGGTCTAAACAGGGTTGCTAGATTTAAGATAGACGCACTTGATAAGAGAACTGATGAGGACTTTTACGAGCTAATAGGCGATGATGATGGCGTATTTGGTTGTATGACTTTGCTTGGTTGCGAAGACAACTGCCCAAAACACTTACCACTTCAAAGCCGCATAGCTTATATGCGCAGGAAAATGGCTGCAATAAAGTAAGAAAGGGGCTGTAAAAAGCCCCTAAATTTACTATCAAATTTTAATACTACAAATAGACGTCAAGATACAGATAAAAATATCTAGCGCTGCAAATAAGAAAAATAAAAATACTAAAAGCGGAACCGCTAAGACTACGCCCATTAAATACCCAAGAGGTAATGTAATGAAAAATAAAAGACCAAACCCAGCACTAAAGCAAAAAATATCGCGAATAGTAAGGCGATCACATTTACAAAAGGGTTGATATTTTCAAAAAGAAAATCTGTCAAACTTGTATATTTCATGCGGTGATTATATATTTTAAAACTACAAAAATTGATGAAATTTTATCTAGTATTTTAGAAAAAACCGAGGATTTTTGAATAGCACTGGTAGTCTTACAAGCAAGGGATTAGATGGCATCATATACAAGGACGAACTTGGACTTTTTCAAATTTACATCCAAGCAAAGAGATATTCGGTAGCCAAGAAATTCAGCAGTTCATCGGCGCTATCTCAAATAAAAACACCAAAAAAGGAGTCTTTATCACAACGGCTAAATTTACAAAAAATGCCGAGGAATTTACCAAAAATAATCAAAATTTTAGCGTGGTCTTGATAGATGGCGATAGACTAGCTGAGCTAATGATAAAATATAAAGTAGGCGTTCAAATAAGCCAGATATATGAAATTTGCAAGATTGACACCGATTTTTTTGATGAAAATAATTTTTAGCTACCAAATAAGCAATCTTTTGCTTTTTATCATATAAATTTTACTGTGCACAACACAAATAAACCCAAATTTTACCAACTCAAAACACATTTTAAACCAAATTTCACTCTTATAAACGCCGTCTAAATTTTAAGTGTTATAATTACGGCAAAATAACGATTTTAAGGAGAGTGTATGTCTTCACGCATTATCACTGGCGTTTTGATGTTTGTTGCTATTTTGGTAGTTTTTTTTATAGATAATTATATTTTAAATTTTATTTTGCTTGGCGCTGTGCTTTACTTTGCCTTTAATGAGTCGCTCAAGCTTTATGGCATCGATCACAAACAGCTAGTTTATGCAGCGCTCGCATTTTACGTGCTTACATATTTTACAAATCCGATCTTCATCGCGATCCTTGCGATCATGCTAGTGGCATCTATCCTTGCGCACATAAAAAGCGAAAATTTAAAGCGAGTCGCCCCTTTTGTCTATCCGACAACTCCTATCTTTATGATGTGGATGCTCTACTCGGAGTATGGCATGGGCTATCTTGCGTGGCTTATCTTAAGCGTAGTTGCGAGCGATAGTGGCGCATTTTTCGTTGGTAAGATGTTTGGCAAGCATCCATTTAGCCCAAGCTCACCAAACAAGACTATCGAGGGCGCAGTTGGCGGCGTGGTAGTAGGCACCATAGTTGGCTGCGTAGTTGGAAATTTCGTAACAGATGGTTTTTTTCAAATTCTATTTTCAAGCTTTTTAGTCTGCGTCTTTGCGGTCTGGGGAGATCTCTTTGAGAGCTATCTAAAGAGACTTTGTGGCGTCAAAGACAGTGGCTCGCTGTTTCCAGGACACGGCGGTATGCTTGATAGGATAGATGGCTATTTATTTGGCGTTGTTGCGCTACTTTGGTCGCTATCGTGGTAATACTTGGCTCAACTGGCTCGATCGGCAAAAATACTCTAGCGCTCTGCGAGAAATTTGACATTAGCGTCGAGGCGCTAAGCTGCGCTAAAAATGTTGATCTTCTAAACGAGCAAATTTTAAAATTTAAGCCAAAATTTGTCTGTGTGGGCGATAAAAAGCTAGCTAAAAATGTAAAAAATATTGAGGCCAAAAAGATCTTTTTTGGAGAGGCTGGACTGCTAGAAATGCTTGAAATTTCAAGCTCAAAAAAGGTGATAAATGCCCTTGTGGGCTTTGCTGGGCTTGCTCCTAGTCTAAAGACACAAGCGCTTGGCAAAAGGCTGGCACTTGCAAACAAGGAGAGCCTTGTAGTTGGTGGCAAGTTTTTAACAACAAGAGAAATTTTGCCAATAGACAGCGAGCATTTTGGGCTTAAATTTCTACTAGAAAACAAAACTCCAGCCAAAAAGCTCATCATCACAGCAAGCGGCGGGGCATTTTATAAAAAGCCGATTAAATTTCTAAAAGATGCCACGCCAAGCGACGCTCTAAAACATCCAAACTGGGATATGGGCGCAAAGATCACCATTGATAGCGCGACTATGACAAACAAGCTTTTTGAGGTGATGGAGGCCTACTGGCTTTATGGCATAAAAGATATCGAGGCCGTGATAGAGCCAACCTCAGCCATCCACGCCGTAGTAGAGTTTATCGATGGCTCAAGCACGATGCATCTCTCGCGCACAGATATGAAGCTAGCTATCGCGCATGCTATCTTTGAAAAAGTTGAGCAAAATATCGTCTCTCACGCAAATTTACTTGATCTTAAAAATATCAAATTTCACAAGATCAGCCATAAAAAATATCCAGTCTTTTCACTAAAAGACGAAGTCTTAGCTAGTCCTGATCTAGGTGTCGTCATAAACGCTGCAAACGAGGTTGGAGTGTTTAGCTTTTTAGAGAAAAAGTGCTCATTTTTGGATATATCAAGGCTCATTTTAGGCTCAGTTAAAAAATTTAAGAGTCTTAAAATTTCAAGCGTATATGAAATTTATGAAGTTGATAAAGAGGTTAGAGAATACGCAAAAAGGATGCTAAATGCAAAGGTATGAGGGGTATAAATTTGATCTTAGGCAAAGCTTGATTGGTGTGCAGTTTTTATTTGTCGCCTTTGGCGCGCTCGTGCTCGTGCCTATCCTTACGGGGCTTGATGCAAACGTCGCGCTCTTTACGGCTGGCCTTGGCACGTTACTTTTTCAGCTAATAACTAGAAAAAACGTCCCACCGATCTTTCTAGCAAGCTCGTTTGCCTTCATCGCTCCGCTTCAGTATGGCATCGAAAAATGGGGCATACCAGTGACTATGGGCGGCGTTATATTTGCTGGATTTTTCTACGTCGCGCTAAGTCTTGTGGTTCGCTTTGGCGGAGAGAAAATTTTGCATAAAATTTTGCCTCCAGTTGTCGTTGGTCCTGTCATCATGACCATAGGTCTGATACTAGCTCCAAATGCCGTCAAAATGGCTACTTCAGCTACTGAGACTTACACTCAAAACGTAGCGATGATCGTAGCAGCCACATCGCTTATAGCCACTATCGTTGTTATGATGCTAGGACGGGGGATGTTTAGGCTCATACCGATCTTACTTGGCATCATCACCGGCTACATCGTGGCTTACTGCTTTGGCATGGTTGATTTTAGCGCCATTGCAAGCGCCCCTTGGTTTAGAGTGCCAAGCTTTAGCGCACCAAAATTTGAACTCGAAGCGATCATCTACATGATACCTATCGCCATCGCCCCAGCGATCGAGCACATCGGCGATATGCTCGCTATCTCAAACGTCACAAAAGAGGATTTTTTGAAAAATCCAGGGCTTAAAAATACCCTTTTAGGTGACGGCCTAGCCACCTCGCTAGCTGCTGCCTTTGGTGGTCCGCCAAACACCACCTACTCAGAGGTCACAGGCGCAGTTAGCCTTACAAAAGCGTATAATCCAGCGATCATGACCTTTGCGGCGATCACTGCTATCGTGCTAGCCTTCGTTGGCAAGCTTGGCGCGGTGCTCTCGACCATCCCAGCTCCAGTCATCGGCGGTATCATGCTGCTACTTTTTGGCATCATCGCAAGCGTTGGCATGGAGACACTTATAAAAAACAGAGTCGATCTTGCCGATCCTAGAAATATGATAATCGTAGCCCTCATCTTCATCTTTGCCATCGGCGGCATGGTGCTTGATCTTGGTGCGGTTAAATTTTCAGGTATCGGACTTGGCGCGGTTACTGGTATAGTTTTAAATTTGCTTTTACCAAAAACAAAGCATTACGAAGGATATTAATGCGTAAATTTAGACTTTTTTTAGCAGCTCTTGCGGCTGCAAGCCTTGCAAATGCAAGCGCACTGGACTATGCACTTATCAAAAAAGGTGAGCCAAGTAGCAATACTATGCTCTTAATCGGTGGCATACAAGGCGACGAGCCAGGCGGTTTTTTGGCGGCCTCTATCGTGGCGACTGACTACAACATCACAAAAGGCTCGCTTTGGGTCGTGCCAAATTTAAATTTCCCAAGTATCATCGAGCGAAGTCGCGGCACAAAGGGCGATATGAATAGAAAATTCGCCCACGTCGAAAAGGACGATCCAGACTACAACTCAGTAATGAAGATAAAAGACGTCATCACCGACAAAAACGTCACTCTCATCTTAAATTTACACGATGGCAGCGGATATTATAGAGATAAATTTATAAGCAAGGACGAAAATCCAGACAAATGGGGCAACACTTGCATAATCGACCAAAGCACGCTGCCAGGCTCAAAGTACCCAGAGCTTGAAAGCATCGCATCAAGCGTAAAAGACGTGCTAAATAAGCACCTCATAGACCCAAAACATCAGTATCACGTCAAAAATACGCACACCGCGATGGGCGATAAAGAGATGTTAAAAAGCCTCACCTACTACGCTATCACGCAAAACAAGTCTGCCTTTGCAAACGAAGCTAGTAAAAATTTAAATGCCGAGCAAAGGACATATTATCACCTTGTAGCGATCGAGGAGTATATGAAAAAGGCTGGCATTAGCTTTACTAGACCATTTAATCTCGATGTCAAAAGCGTGAAAAAGGCGATCGAAAAGGAGATCAGACTTGAGCTATTTGACAGCTACGCTCTTAGCCTTAAAAATTTAAAACCAGTGATAAGCTTCGTGCCATTTAAAAAGGGCGAGCTAAACTACCACTCGCCAAATCCGCTAATCGCCGTCATAAAAGAGAATGACACTTACAAAGTGCAGTATGGCAACCGCTCTGTTACAAGGTTAAAACCGCAATACTTCGAGTTTGCAAAGCCGCTTGATAAAATTTCTCTTTTGAGCGATGGAAACGAGCAGGTGCTAAAAAGTGGCGACAAATTTAGCGTCAAGAAGAGCTTTAAGATAAAAGCGCTCAAAAACGTGCGCGTAAATGTTATAGGATATGGCACTAAAAGCGTTGATGAGAGCGAGCAAGAGGTCGATAAAAACAGCCTAAACAAAAGCTATAGCATAGATAAAGATGGCAAAATTTACCGAGTTGAGTTTTACAAAAGCGAAAATGGCAAAGAGAAATTTGCTGGCATGATACTAGCGGAGTTTAGATGATACTTGGCATAGAAAGCAGCTGCGATGACAGCTCTGTTGCGCTCATAAATGAAGGCACGCTAGAGCAAATTTATTATAAAAAGATATCGCAAGAAGAGGAGCATGCTATCTTTGGTGGCGTGGTCCCAGAGCTTGCAGCTAGGCTTCACACAAAGGCGCTACCAGCACTTTTAAATGATATATTGCCAAATTTAAAAGATATAAAAGCGATCGCTGTGACAAACGAGCCAGGGCTAAGCGTGAGCCTAATAGGTGGTGTGAGCATGGCAAAAGCGCTAAGCATCGCCCTAAATATACCGCTAATTGCTGTAAATCACCTAGTTGGCCACATCTACTCGCTATTTTTAGATCGCGAAGCCACATTTCCGCTTGGCGTTTTGCTAGTTAGTGGTGGACATACGATGATTCTTGAGATTGACGAAAATGGCGAAATTTTAGAGCTTGCAAGCACAAGCGATGATAGCTTTGGCGAGAGCTTTGACAAGGTGGCAAAGATGCTTGATCTTGGCTATCCAGGGGGTGCTGTGGTGCAGCAAAACGCACTTTTATGCGAGGATAAAGAGAGGTTTAAATTTACCGTCCCACTTCTTCACGATAAACGCCTTGAGTACAGCTTTTCAGGGCTTAAAAACCAAGTCAGAGTTGAAATTTCAAAGCTTGAAACCATCACGCAAAAAGATATCGCCGACATCTGCTATGCCTTTGAAAACACAGCCTGCGAACACATCTTAAATAAGCTTGAAAAGGTTTTTAAACTAAGAAATTTCAAGCGATTTGGCGTGGTTGGCGGAGCTAGTGCAAATTTAAATTTACGCAAAAGGCTTGAAACTCTTTGCCAAAAAAATGAGTGTGAACTTTTGCTAGCCCCACTTGCGTTTTGCTCTGATAACGCGCTGATGATAGCAAGAGCTGGTCGAGAAAAATACCTAAAAAAAGAGTTTATCTCGCATGATAAGCTAACTATAAATCCAAGGGTTAGTTTTAAGAAGTTTGAAATTTAAAATTAATTTGATGGTGGCTAAAGCTAGCCACCTTGCTTAAATTTAAAGCCTTGTCTTCATCTTTTCAAATTCATCTTTTATCACTTGCTCGTGTGGCTCGCTAGTCATTTTATTTATCGCGTCGCCCCAGATACTGACCATGATGATGGCTAGGCTTGAGGTTAAAATGCCAGGTAAAATTTCATAAACATAGGCATTTAGTCCTGATGTTATCCAAAATATTACGGTCGCACCGCCAGCTATCATGCCAGCAAGCGCTCCAAGTGCGCTCATACGTTTCCAGTAAAGGCTAAAAAGCAGCACCGGACCAAAGCTCGCGCCAAATCCAGCCCAAGCGTTGCCAACGACGTTTAGAACGTTATCTGTCGAGATAAAGGCAAGCACTGTGGCAATTAGCGCTACGACCACGACCGCGTAGCGGCTGATCGCTGTTTGTGTGCTTTGGCTCACCTCTTTTTTATAAAAGGCAAAGATAAAGTCCTTTGTGACCGAGCTTGAAGTGACTAAGAGCTGACTTGAGATGGTACTCATGATCGCTGAAAGCACGGCTGAGATGATAATGCCTATAAAAAATGGTGGGAAAAGTAGCTCACCAAGTTTTAAAAACACTGTCTCAGGATCGCTTAGTCCGCCTCTTTGGCTAAAATAGACAAAGCCGATAAGTCCGCTCATGATAGCACCAAATAGGCCGATCGTCATCCAGCCGATGCCGATCCTTCTTGCCTTTGCAAGCTCTTTTGAGTCGCGTATCGCCATAAATCTAACGATGATATGTGGCTGTCCAAAGTAACCAAAGCCCCAAGCTAGAAGGCCCAAAATGCCCCAAAAAGTCTGGTCTCTAAATGGATTTAGGTGATTTGCATCAAGCCTGCTTATCTCTTTTATCAAATTTGTATCGCTTGGCAGGTCTAAATTTAGATATGCCACGACTGGGATCGAAACTAGGACGCAAAACATCAAAAGCCCCTGAAATGCGTCAGTTATGCTAACAGCCTTAAATCCGCCAAAAAATGTGTAAAAGACTACGATTATGAGCGTAAAGACCGCTCCGTATGCAAATTTTAAGCCAAAAAAGCTCTCAAAAGTCTTGCCACCAGCGATGATGCCACTACTTACATAAAGTGTGAAAAATATCAAGATGATAAGACCTGAGATGATCCTTAAAATTTTCGTCCTATCTTTAAAGCGGTTTTCTAAAAAATCAGGTATCGTGATGCTGTCGCTTGCAACCTCAGTATAGACCCTAAGTCTTTTTGCTAGAAATAAGTAGTTGCAGTAAGCTCCCACGATAAGACCAGCTATCATCCAGACATTTGCAACGCCAGTTGCGTATAAGGCCCCGGGCACGCCAAGTAGCATCCAACCACTCATATCAGAAGCGCCAGCACTAAGTGCGGTGACGACTGGACCCATTTGGCGGTTATCCAGTAGATACTCGTTCATACTTGCGTTTTTATCGTAGAAATATCGTCCGATAAAGAGCAAGAAACCAAAATAGATGGCGATGGCTAAATAAGACCCAAAGCTCATAAAATTCCTTTCAAATAAAATAAAACGCTTATGTTATTATAAATTCATTTAAATTTCAATGAGCTGGCTTATTCCTTAAAAAATTTTAAGCAAAATGATATATTTTTTTTCGTATCATTTAAGGCTACATTTTAAAGAAAGGACGAAGTTGAACGCTCAAAATTTAGCCAAATTTCTATTTTTTATAATAATCGTCTCACTTGGAACATACTTTTTCTATCCAAGAGATCTTAGTGAGGCGCAAGAGATCGCATATATCAAAAGTTACGGAGTAACACTTGGCCTTACGATAGGTGGTATCGCTATAGGCATCACACTTGGATTTATTTTAGCTTTTATTAAATTTTTAGATATCAAGGTCTTAAATTTCGTCATAGATGAGTATATCGACATCTTGCGTGGAACGCCTGTAATACTTCAACTTCTAATATTTTCTGTGGTGATTTTTGCCACTTGGAGTGACAACTTCTATGTCGCCGTGATCGCACTTGGACTAAATAGCTCGGCTTACGTCGCTGAGATCGTAAGAAGCGGCATAAACAGCGTCGATAAAGGTCAGATGGAGGCAGCTAGGGCGATGGGGCTAAACTACTACGTTTCGATGCGTGAGATAGTCTTCCCACAAGCTACTAAAAATATCTTGCCAGCGCTTGCTAATGAATTTATCTCACTTTTTAAAGAGACCTCGGTTGTTGGCTACATAAGCGTCGTTGATATCACGATGCAAAGTAAGAGCCTTCAAGCGGTCTTTTACAGCCCAGAGCCAGTTATTTTTACGGGCATTGTATATTACGTGAGCGTTAAATTTTTCACCCTTTTGGTGAAACTACTTGAGAGGAGACTAAATCGCCATGATTGAGATTAAAAATTTAAACAAAAGCTATGGCGATTTGCGTGTTTTAAATGACATCAGCGTGGATATCAAAAAAGGTGAAGTCATAGCGATAATTGGTCCAAGTGGCGGTGGAAAAAGTACATTTTTGCGTTGCATAAACCGCCTTGAAGAGCCAGATAGTGGACATATCAAGATAAACGGCGAAGATATCCTCAATAAAAAATCAGACATAAATAAAATTCGCCAAAAAGTGAGTATGGTTTTTCAGCACTTTAACCTTTTTGCAAATAAAAATGTCTTGCAAAATTTGACCCTAGCTCCGATAAAAGCTGGGATCTTAGACAAAGAGAGTGCCGAGAGGAGGGCAGATGAGCTGCTAAAGAGCGTTGGGCTAAGCGATAAGAAATTTGCCTATCCGCACAAGCTCTCAGGCGGTCAAAAGCAGCGTATAGCAATCGCTAGAAGCTTAGCTATGGATCCAGAGGTGATACTATTTGACGAGCCAACAAGCGCGCTAGATCCTGAGATGATCGGCGAGGTGCTTGATATCATGAAAGATGTCGCAGCCAAGGGCATAACGATGCTTGTGGTGACTCATGAGATGGGCTTTGCAAGAAATGTGGCAAATAGAATTTTCTTTATGGACAAAGGCAAGATAGCAGTTGATGACACACCAAAAAATGTCTTCACAAATCCGCAGCACGAGCGTCTGCGAGAGTTTTTAGGTAAAATTTTAAATCACTAATAAGGAGAAAAATGAAAAATTTATTAAAAGTTCTAGCGTTAGGGTTAGTTATGTTTTTTATAGGTTGTGGTGACGATAGTGGCAAAAAAGCCACTGCAAATGCGCCAGAAGCTAGCAAAGAGGTAGTTTATAAGGTAGGTTCAAGCGCTGATTACCCTCCGTTTGAGTATCTTGATGATAAAAATCAAATCGTTGGTTTTGAGATCGATCTTCTAAATGAGATCACTAAAAAAACTGGGATCAAATTTGACGTTGCAAATATGAGTTTTGATGGGCTAATACCAGCTTTAAAAACTGGCAAGATAGATATCGCGATAAGCGGTATGAGCGCGACTGACGAGAGAAGAAAGTCTATTGATTTTACTAAGCCATATTATTTTTCAGAGAATTTATTTATCCGCAGAAAAGGCTCAGACGTAAATAAAGACAATCTTAAAGATAAGAAAATTTCAGCTCAAGTTGGCACGCTTCAAGAAGAGGCAGCTAAAAATATCACAACTCAGTCAATCCCAGCAGAAAATGTAGCGGCAGCTATAATGTCACTAAATGCCGGTAAGATCGATGTTGTGCTTACTGATAGCCCGATAGGTGTTGAGTTTTTGAAACAAAATCCAGACTTAGAGGAGTTTTTAAGACTTCCTGACGGCACAGAGGGCTTTGCGATGGCATTTGATAAGGGTAAACATACTGATCTTATCAAAAAGATAGATGCTGCGATCGAAGAGCTACAAAAATCTGGCGAATTTGACAAAATGCTCGCTAAATACGACCTTAAAAAATAAATCCTAATATAAATTTGCAAGAGGCAAGATGCTTCTTGCAAAAAATCTCACAAATTTCTAATTTATAAAATTTAATATTATTTAAATATATTGTAATAAAATTGTCAATTTGATTTAAGGAGAATGTAATGAAATCACTCAGGATGAGAACGGCACTTGTGCTAAGTGTCATGCTTTTGGTTTGTGTTAGTGTGGTTGGTCTTGTGACCTATAACATGGCTAAAAATTTATATACCGACAGGGTCGAAAGTAAAGAATTCCCACTTGCTGTCAATGAAGTTGGTTATAAAATAGAATCTTACATCGATAAGATAATCGACGCTTCTTATCAAATAACTCAAAATAGCTTTTTAATAGACTGGGTCAAAAATGGCGAGGACGAGCACGGCAGAAAGGTCTTGTTTGACTATTTTCAAACTCTTGCTAAAAATTTAAAGCTAGATACGATAATGTTTGGCTCAGATAGAACCCTAAACTACTACGTCGAAGATAAAATTTTAAAGGTCATTAACCCGGAAAATGACAAATGGTACTACGCCTTAAAAGATGGCAGCAGCCTAAGCCTAATCGACATCAACAAGGCTGAAGACGGCAGCGGCAAGATAATGATGTATATAAACTACAAAGTTCAAAAAGATGATAAATTTTATGGTATCGCAGCGACTGGCGTAAATTTAAGCGAGATAGTAAATTTTGTCCAATCACAAAAGATAGGTCGTGGCGGTAAATTTCTACTAGTCGATGAAAAAGGCGACATCAAGATCGGCAAAGACGTAAGCGGCAATCTAAAAGATATAGTAGGCGATGCAAACCTTAAAAAGCTAATCAACGAAAATGGCAGCTACATATCGCTAGATAAAGATGGCAGAAATTTATTGATCGGCTCAAAATATATCAAAAGTATGGGCTGGTATCTTATCGGCGAACTTGACAAAGATGAGCTTTTAGAGGATCTAAACTCACTTGCTTATGCATCTGTCGGAGTGCTTGTGGTAGTGCTTATTTTAGGACTATTGCTCTCACTTTACCTATCTTCTTACCTCCTAAAAATCATCCTCAAACTAAAAACAGGCTTGCTATCTTTCTTTGATCTACTAAATCACAAGACAAACAAAGCCCAGCCTATAGAGATAACATCTAAAGATGAATTTGGTCAAATGGCAGAGTTAATAAACAAAAACACAAAGGCCATTGAAGATGGCATGAAAGATCAAAGTATCTTCATCCAAAAAGCCAACACCTTTGTAAATGAGATAAAAGATGGCAACTATGAAGCAAGCTTAGAAGCTGACACTAATAACCCAGCTCTAAATCAACTAAAAAGCACATTTAAAGATCTACAACTTGCTCTTAAAAATGCAATCTCAAGTAATGGCAAAGATGTACTTGATCTACTAAACACCTATAAAAACCAAGACTTTACAAAAAGACTTGATGATGATGGTAAGATAGCAAGTGGTATAAACTCACTAGGTATTGAGATATCTAAAATGTTAAGTGACAACCTAGCTAAAGCCCAAACCCTAGAAGAAAAAGCAAAACTACTAGCTAGCTCAGTATCAAAAGTAGCAAGCTCAGCAAATACTCAAGCAAATAGCTTACAAGAAAGCGCAGCAGCAGTTGAGCAAATGAGTAGCTCAATGAATGCCATCTCTCAAAAGACAGCTGATGTTATAAGACAAAGTGATGAAATTAAAAACATCATAACTATCATTAGAGATATAGCAGATCAAACAAACCTTCTAGCTCTTAATGCTGCAATAGAAGCAGCTAGAGCTGGAGAACATGGCAGAGGATTTGCCGTCGTGGCTGATGAAGTTAGAAAACTAGCTGAACGTACTCAAAAATCTCTAGGTGAGATAGAAGCAAATACAAATGTATTAGCTCAATCAATAAATGAGATGAGTGAATCTATAAGAGAGCAAAGCGAAGGCATAAATATGATAAATGAATCAGTTGCTCAAATAGATCACCTAACAAAAGAAAACGTTGTAATTGCTAATGAAGCAAATGAAGTAACATCTGAAGTAGATGAGATGGCTAAAGCTATTGTTGAAGAGGTTAGGAAGAAGAGGTTTTAGCTTCTTAATATACAAACTTAAATTTGTTTAATGCAAACTACTGAATTTAATAAACTCCAATCTGGTTTAAGCTGGATTGGGGTTTTAATCTTTACAAATTTTAAAATCTCATTCACTCACAAGAATTGACTACTAAAATTTGGCTTCGCTTACAATTTTAGAGCCGAAATTACTCGTTTTAAAATTTGCCTGACCTCTTTTAGCGCACTTGTCTATACGCTTTACAAGCTTATATAAATTTCTGTTATTACGCTAAATTTAAACAAATTTTAATAGATAAATGCCGATAATTAGGGCATTAAATCACCTTAAAGGATAGACATGAAAAAGATCTTTGCTCTTTTACTGACAGCTTTTGTTGCTCTTTGTGCAAACGAGCTAAAATTTGGCACAGCGGCAAACTACCCACCATTTGAATATATCGATGAAAACAACAAAATAACAGGCTTTGACATCGATCTTATAGATGAAATTTCAAAGCGTGCTGGCTTTTCATACAAGATCATAAATATGAGCTTTGATGGCCTCATCCCAGCGCTTAAAGCTGGCAAGATAAATGGCATCATAAGTGCGATGAGCGCGACTCCTGATAGACTAAAGTCGATTGACTTTACAAAGCCATACTACCTAACTGAAAACATCTACCTAAAGAAAAAAGGCAACGACGCACTAAAGGCTAAAGAAGAGCTAGCAGGCAAAAAAGTAGGCGTGCAACAAGGCACCATCCAAGAGCTAGCTGCAAATGCGATAAATGGCGCAAAGGTAGTACCTTCAGAAGATACTGTGCCACTCATCATGGGGCTAAAAGTTGGCAAATTTGACGCAGTCATCCTTGATAGCTCGATCGGCTATGGCTTTATCAAGAAAAACCCTGAAATAGAGGCATTTTTCAAAGAGGTTGATGGTAGCGAGGGCTTTTCAATAGCTTTTGACAAAAATAAAGAGAGCGAGCTTATCGCTAAGATAAATCAAATTTTAGATGAGATGAAAAAAGACGGCAGCTACGACGCACTGCTTAAAAAATACGAACTAAAATAACACCTCCCAACTAGCCTGCAAATTTAGCAGGCTAGCTTTATCTTGCATTTTAAAATTTATACTAAAATCCGCTTTTACATAGAAATTTAAAGGACGGATTATGAGAAAAATTCTGCTACTTTTGTGCCTAGCGCTTAGCCTCTTTGCCTTGCAAAATGACAAAGATATGCTAAGTGGCGAGCTAAAAAACGGGCTAAAATACTATATAAAAGAGAATAAACTCCCGCAAAATACAGCCATCTTTTACCTAGTCGTAAACTCAGGCTCGACTGATGAGAGAGACGGCGAGCAGGGGCTTGCGCACTTTTTGGAGCACATGGCGTTTAATGGCAGCCGTGACTTTAGCAAAAATGAGCTCATTAAACAGCTTGAGAGCCTTGGGGTTAAATTTGGCGCTGATCTAAACGCGCAAACCAGCTACGATCAGACGAGCTACACGCTAAGCATAAATGTAAATGAGAAAAATTTAAAGGATGTTTTTAAGGTCTTTTCAAACTGGATCGATGGCGTAAAGATCGATGCAGGCGAGCTTGATAAGGAGCGTGGCGTCGTCATGGAGGAGGAGCGCCAGCGAAATACGCCAGCTTATAGGCTCTATCTTGCCCAAAGCAAGGACATCTTTGCAGGTAGCATCTATCAAAAAAGAGTGCCTATAGGCGACATGAACGTGATAAAAAGAGTGGATGCTAAGCACATGCAAGAGTTTTACGAGAGGCTTTATCAGCCAAGATTTATGAGCTTTGTGGCAGTTGGCGACTTTGATAAAAACGAGATAAAAGCTCTGATAGAAAAAAACTTTAGCGCAGCAAAAAACAGCAACTCATACGTTCATCCAGACAAAAGCATCGCTTTTAAAGATGGGCTAAATCTCTTTAACTACGACGCAAACGAGACGGCAGCTCAGTTTGTAAGACTTAGCTTTTTTGATAAATTTAAGCCGGTTTCAAGTGAGGCTGACGTGAAGCGAAATTTAAAAGATGCGCTAATAGCAAGCCTTATAAATATGCTTTATGAGCAAAAAAATGCAAATAATTCATCAAATTTAAGTGTTGATTTTATGGCGCAAACGCTTCAAGCAAAGCAAAAAATTTATAGCTTTGAGGCAAATGTGATCGGAGATGATTTTAACGCTAGTCTTAAAGATATGTTAAGTGTTTTAAAGGGCATTGAGAAATTTGGCTTTAATAAAGGCGATTTTGCCGATGTTAAAAAGGCGTTTGTGGCAAATGTAGAGGCTAAATTTAAACGCTCAAAAACTAAAAAATCAAGCGTTTATGCAAGTGAAATTTTAAATATGATCGAAAATGGAGGCTTTGTGCTAAGCGATGAAGATAGCAAAAACCTTAGCCTAAAGCTCTTAAACGAGATCACGCTAGAGGATGTAAATGCGAGATTTAGGCAAATTTTAGCCATACCTGATGAGCGCGTGAGGGTCTTTAGTAAAGATGGCTTTAAGCTTAGCAAAGATGCCTTTTTGAAGCTAAAAGATGAGGCAGAACCTTACGATACAAATTTAGCTAACCAGAGCCTAAATAAGAGCCTTGGCAATGAAAATTTAGAGCCAAAAGATATCCTTTCTAAAGAATTTGACCAAAAGCATGGCATCTACACTTATAAGCTGCCAAATGGCTCGCAAGTCATTTTTAAGCCACTAGCCACCAAAAAAGATAGCATCTTGTTTGCAGCCATTAGCAAGGGCGGCACTTCAGATCTAGCTGATCCTAAGCTTGGCGGCTTTGCGGTTGCGCTTACAAATGAAAGTGGCGTTGGCAAATTTAACAACTACGAGCTTTCAAAGGTGCTAAACGACAAGATAGTAAGCTACGAAAAGAGCATAGAGGCGCTTACACAGGGCATTTACGGCTCTTCAAGCAGTGGTGATCTTGGCTCACTGCTAGCTGTTATAAATTTAGAGTTTAGCTCTCCAAGAGCCGATGCAAACGTGCTTGAGAGGATAAAACAAAGAGCAAAAGATGAGTTATCTAAAGAGCAAAATTTGCCTGAATATAAATTTAGCACCGAATTTAGCAAGTTTTTTTACGAAAACAACAAGCGTGTAGCGCCCATTGAGATGGCTCAGATCGACGCTTTAAATTTAAAAGAGCTTACAAAGATCGTGCATGATAAATTTACAAATGCCGCCTCGTATATCTTTGTCATCATCGGCGACACCGACGAGGAGAGGCTTTTGCCACTTGTTAAAAAGTATATCGCCACCTTGCCAAAGCTTGGCGAGGCTGAAAATTTTAAAGATGACGGCGTGCGAAGTATCAAGGGAGAGCACACATTTAAAAGAGAGTATCAAAGCACAAAAAGAAGCGATGTGAGCGTGGATATAATAAATTTAGATACAAAATACAGCTTCAAAGAGGTGGTTAAGCTAAGAGCGCTAAGCTCAGTCTTAAAAACGGCGCTTCGTGAAAAGATCAGAGAGGACAAAGGCCAAACTTACGGCTTTAGCCTAAACGCTAGGCTCGCTCGCTATCCGTATGAGCACTCAAAGGCGGTGATCGGCTTTACTTGCGACCCTGCCAACACGGACAAGATCATCGCCGAGATAAAGGAGATAATAGCTAACATCAAGCGCAGTGGCGCGCTCTTGCCAAAACATTTGGAGGATTTTAAGGCGCAGAGTGAAATTTCTATAAAAAAAGACTACGAAAAGCCTGAGTTTTGGCAAAATCTCATCATCTCAAATAAAATTTTTAATACGCCACTTTACACGGCTGATGAGTATATAGATGCGGTCAAAGCGGTCACAAATGACGATATCAAAGAGGCTGCTAGGCTATATCTTGATGAGAAAAATATGGTGATAAGCATAAATAATCCGAAGTAGAATTTTGAGGGCAGCTGGCTGGCTCTTTAAATTTAAGACTAAGTAGAAAATTGAGAGGTCAAGCTAGCTTTTTAAATTTAAACTTGAATAGAAAATTTGGAGTTAAGCTAGCTCTTTAATTCAAATTTAAATAGAAATTTAGAGAACTAAGCCAGCCTCAAAAATTTAAGCAAAATAAATTTAGCACGCCAAGCCAGCCCCAAAATTTAAACTCTAAAGCTAAGCCAGTATATCCTTTGGCTTTAGCTCGTTTAGCTTTTGCACTAGATCATCAAAGCTTGCGCCATTTTCGACCTCACGCCTGATAAATTCCTCAAAAAACTCACGTTTTATATCTTTGTCCGTGTAGGTCACGCTCTTTTTGGTAACTTGCATAGGCTTAAATTTCTCTTCTTCTATATCCTCATCGCCATCTTCCCTAACTGGCACAAGAGCGATATTTTGCAGCACATCAGCGATATTTTCGCCCTTTTCATAGCTTGTTTTTAGAAATTTCAAAAACTCATCTTTGCTGTTTTTATCAGCGTAGCTTACACGCTGTAGCATCGCTTGACCTAAGATATCTATGCGCTTCTTAGCCGATGTTTGCTCGTATTGCAAAGCCCCGTCTTTAAAAGAAATTTTCACATTTGCATGCTCGCCAAGTATCCTTTCGGCGGTAAATTCCAGCCATTTGTCTTTAAATTCATCTATGCTTAGATCAGAATCTAGCAAATTTCTAGCTTCACGGCTTAGATGAAGTGCGCCATTATTGTAATTGATCATGATGCGAAGAGCGTCGGTGGCACTAGCGGATATATTGTAAGCTTTGTTAAACTCATCTACGCTAAAGCCGTTTTTCTCGCTAGTTAGGATGGAGCTTGCTCGCCAAAGCTTCGTGCTATCAACGAAATTTTTAAGGCTAGCAACTTCATCTTTACCCATCTTGCTATCAAGCCCGTTCATCTTGCCCCAGATAGAAATTTTATCATTTGACGAGTAGCCAGAAAGCGATAGGTGCTTGATATCCATGGTCTGAGGAGAAATTTTTACTTTGCCTAAATTTGCGATAGTCGTTGGCTGCTTATTAAAAGCGTCTTGATAGTTAAAGCTTTGATTAAGTCCATTTAGCGTGTTTATCATGTCAAATCCTTTAACACTATATCGGCAAATAAATTTAAATTTTAAGTTGGATTATTTTTTATTGCGGTATTTTTCGAAAATGGCGATCATCTGGTGCGAGTCTTGCGCGACTTTGAGCTTGTTTGGGTTTTTGCTAAGCAGCTCTTCTCTTAGGGCGTCTATAAATTCCTTGTCCTTTTTGCAGGCTTCAAGGCTCACACGCCCTCTAAGTATAGCCATAAACATAATATCGGCAGTCGCGTTTATCATCTCAAGCATCTTTTCTTCGCTCATTTTTCTAAATTTTGCCCCTTTTTAAGCAAATATTATTCCTTTACGCTTACAAAATTTATTATTTTCACCTCTTGGCTCTCTTTGCAAGCCTCCAGCACAGCCGCATTTTTCACCATGTGAGCGCTCTTCATGTGCTCTTTTTGGCTCTCTAAATTTTCCCAGCTCTCCATAAAGCAGTATTCGCTTTTAGTGCCTGCAACCACGCCACACTCGTAGCTTATGCATCCTTTGTCTTTTCTTGAAGCTGGCACGATCTCTTTTAAAATTTCTTCAAATTTCGCCTCGCATCCAGCTTTTAACTTTACATTTACATAAAATCCTACCATTTGCCTATCCTTTAATATTTTTTGGCTAAAATAACGCAATTTAGACGCAAGTTTGCGTATCACATTACAAGGCCTTTTCATGACAAGATGATACAAAATACTAAATTTATAACTCATAAAACCAACCAAAAATAATAAATTTAACCAAAATCGGAGAAAAAATGAAAAGACGAGACTTTTTAAAGCTTGGTGCCTTAAGCGCAGCAAGCCTTCAAGCAAAGGAGCTTGACGGAGCAGCTCAGGCGCTCTTTGACAAGCAAAGTGGCCTAAGTGCAAACAAATTTGGCCCATTTTATGTAAGAACTATCGCAGGGCGCGTTGTAGAGACTGAGCCATTTGAGGGCGATGCGTGCCCAAATGAGCTAAACAACGCACTTCTTGATCATATCCAAAATGAAAGCCGTGTAAAATATCCATTTGTTAGAAAGAGCTTTTTGGCTGATCCAAACAACCCAAAGCCAGAGCTTCGTGGCAAAGAGGAGTTTGTGCGCGTGAGCTGGGACGAGGCGATAAAGCTAAGTGCGAAAATTTTAAAAGAAAATTTTGATAAATACGGCTCTGAAGCGATCTACGGACAGGTTTATCAGTGGGGTAGCCTTGGCAAGGTTGGTCACAGCCAAAAGACCGCAAAGAGGCTACTTAACGTGCTTGGCGGCTATGTAAATGAGCTTGGTGGCTACTCATATGGCGCAGCGACTGTCATCATGCCGCATATCACTGGCTTTATCGACCCAACACTAGCGCCAACAAAGTGGGAGGCTATCTTAAAAAATGCCAAAACGATCGTATTTTGGGGCACAAACCCAGTCGTTTCAAACAAGATCGCCATTGGCGTGCCGCTTCACAACTCATATAAATACTACGATGAGATCAGAAAAAAAGGCGAAAGCGGCGAGATGAAAATTTATAGCGTCGATGTTTATCACAACGAAAGCGCAAGATATTTTGGCGCAAAGTACCTTGAAGTCGTGCCTTGCACCGATACAGCGATGATGATAGGTATGTGCAACTACCTTTTTGAAAAGGGACTTTACAGCAAAGAATTTATAGAAAAATACACTGTTGGCTTTGATAAATTTAAAGAGTATATGCTGGGCACAAAAGACGGAGTCAATAAAAACCTAGCTTGGGCAAGCAAAATTTGTGGCGTCAGTGAGCAAGAGCTGGCGAAATTTAGCGAGGATCTAGCCAAAAACGACTCAGTCATAGTTAGTGGCTATGCCATCCAAAGGCAAGATCATGGCGAGATGGCCTACTGGGCGCTTGTGACTCTAAATGCGATGCTTGGACACATCGGCAAAGAGGGTTGTGGCTTTGTCACAAATGACGGCATGCACAAAAACGCTGATGAAAGCTATATAGCGCCTAAACTAGCGGCTTTTGAGACGAAGGTGCCACAAAAATTTATTGATAGCGGCCTTGTGCCAAAGACTAAGGGCTATGAGCTGCCAAACTCAAGGCTCATAGACGCGCTTTTAAGCCCTGGCAAAGAGATAACTAGAAATGGCAAGAGCTACAAGCTACCAAAGATCAGAGTGATGTTTAACGCCAACGGCTCGACATTTACAAGGCACCCAGAGACCAACAGGGCGATAAAAGCTATGCAAAAAGTTAGTGCGATCATCACTTGCGAGCCATTTTGGACGAGCACGGCCAAATTTAGCGACATCGTCCTGCCAGCTGCGCTTGAGTGCGAGCGAACGGACATCGAGATGGCAAACTCAACTAGTGAGTATCTATTCGCCATTAAGCCGCTTGTTAAGCCATTTGGCGAGAGCAAGAGCGACTTCGAGATCGCAAGGCTGATCGCCAAAGAGTGGGGCAGGGAAGAGGCATTTAGCGAGGGCAAAAGCGAGCTAGAGTGGGTCAAAGAAATTTACGAAGATGCCGTTAAAAAGGCTGCTGGGCTTGGATATGAGAGCATGCCAAGCTTTGATGAGTTTTGGCAGAAGGGATATTTTAGATTTGACAAGGTCGATGAGAAAAAACGCTACTTTACAAACTATAAGAAATTCCGCGACGACCCAGTGGCAAATCCGCTAAAAACGCCATCTGGCAAGATAGAAATTTACTCTGAAACGGTCGCTGGCTTTGGCTATGATGACTGCCCACCGCATGCGACGTGGCTTGAGCCATTTGAGTGGCTGGGTGCAAAAAATAAAAAATACCCTATCGCCATCAGTGGCGCACACTCTAAATTTAGACTTCACTCGCAGCTAAATAACTCCGTGCTTCGCCATTTTAACGAGATCGCAGAGCGAGAGCCAGTGCTCATAAACCCAAAAACAGCCGAAGCTAGAGGGATAAAAATGGGCGACGTGGTGAAAATTTACAACGACAGGGGCGAAATTTTGTGCGGTGCATTTGTGACCGAGGACGTGCCACAAAACGTTGTCATCGTGAGCGAGGGTGCTTGGTACGACCCAGATGTGCCAGGCGAGAAGAGCCTTTGCTTGCACGGAAATTTAAACGTGCTCACAAAAGACGTGCCATCAAGCAAGATGAGCCAGAGCAACACCGCCCACACGAGCCTTGTCGAGGTCGAGAAATTTAAGGGTACGCCAAAACGTGTCAGGGCGTTTGACGCACCAAAGATCGGCGCAAGAAAGGCCTAAAAGTAACACTTTGAAAATTTAAAGTGCTAAAAGCTATCCTTTTTTAAATAATTAGAGTTAAAATCTAAGAAAAAAGAAAGGATAGCTAATGAAAATCGCTGAAATAGACACTCCAGCGCTGCTCATAGACAGGGAGATAGTGCTAAAAAACTTAGACAAAATGCAAAAATATGCTGATAAATTTAACGTAAGCTTAAGACCACATACCAAAACGCACAAGATGCCATACTTTGCGAAAATGCAAGTGGCTCACGGCGCAAAGGGCGTCACGGTGGCTAAGGTGGGCGAGGCTGAAGTGATGGCAAAAGAGGGGCTAAGCGACATTTTTATCGCAAATGAGATCGTCACAAGGCAGAAATTTGCTCGCATCATAGCTCTTTTAAGATCTGGCATTAAAGTGAGCTTTGGCATCGATAGCGTGGGCGTTTTAAGGCTCATTGATGAGGTATTTGGCGAGGCTGGCGAGATATCTAGGCTGCTTGTCGAGATAGAAGTTGGCGAAAACCGCTCAGGCGTCATAGAAGAGGGCGATTTTAGAGCTTTGATGAGTACTTTTAAAGAGTGTAAAAACGTGGAATTTTGTGGCGTTTTCTCGCATGATGGCCACTCATACAAGGCAAAAGATAAGCGTGAGTGCGAGCAAATTTTTAGGGTGGCAACCGACAGGACGCTAAAATTTGCTGATATCGCGCGTGAGTTTGGATATGAAAATTTCACCGTTAGCATCGGCTCGACGCCATCACTTATAAACGACTTTGAGATACCAAAAGGCGTTACGGAGCTTCGCCCTGGCACATATATATTTATGGATGCGTCGCAGGCAAATGCTTATGGTAGCTTTGATATGAACGCCGCTAGCGTGCTTAGCGTCGTGATCTCAAGGCCGACTGCGACCCGCACGATCCTTGATGCTGGGGCAAAGGCGCTAACCAAAGAGAGGCGCAGTGAGGGCTTTTGCACGACGCCTGGCATGGGGCTTATCGCAGAGCACGAGGTGTGGATAGATAGCCTATTTGACGAGCATGCGATCATCTTAAGCGAGAAATTTGCAAAAAGCGTGCGTGTGGGAGATCTCGTGCGTATCTATCCAAATCACATCTGCCCGGTGGTAAATTTGTATGATTACGCCTATCTCGTAAGCGGCGATGAGGTCTGCGAGAAAGTGCCAGTTTTGGCAAGGGGCAGGATAGAGTAGTGGTTTGGCTTGGTTTTATGCAAAAAATCAAATTTTAAAATTCAATAAAGCTTTTTTACAAATTTTAAAATTCCATTCGCTCGCAAGAATTGACTACTAAAATTTGGCTTCGCTTGCAGCTTAGCTTAAATTTTAGAGCCGAAATTACTCGCTCATGAAATTTTAAAATTTGCCTGACGATCACCTGATATGACAAAGCAAATTTATAAATTTTAAAATCTTACTCACTCGCCTTAGCAGACTACTAAATTTAGGCTTTGATATGCAGCTTACTCATGAAATTTTAAAATTTACAAGGCACTCACATGTGCAAGTTTAAAGTCAAATTTCACTTTAACATCACCGAACTCTCTTGCAGCTTTTCTAGCTTTAAAATTTGCTCAATTGGTTTTGCTTTTAGGCGCTCAAGCATCGCTATTTTTTGGGCGTAAATTTCATCAAATTCGGTCTTTATGTCAAGCAAAGTTTTATTTAAAAAAGAGTTATTTGAGCACATAAGATCGTCAAATTCATAAAGGCTAAAGGCATTTAGCATGCGCTCATAAACCTCTTTTGCGCTTGGGATGTAGAGTGGCGTGCCCATTTGCAGGTGCGAATTTAGCGAGTTTTCGATCTTTTGCTTTAGAAAATAAACCGCAAGCTTAAGCGCATTTTCGTAGTTTGATGCGACCTTTACGTCAAGCTTTTCAAAAAAGAGCGATATCTTTTGCGTCGCCTTAAATTTGGCATTTTCATACTCTCTTAAGAAATTCTCATAGGTCCTGCCAGCATAGGTATTTATCGATTTTGTCTCGTAGTTTGAGGCAAACTCATCAAATGGATTAAAGCTCTCATAGCGAGATTTATAAACGAAAAGCTCATCTTCTAAGCTTTTATAAAGCTCATCAAAAGCCGATATGATCTCATTTTCAAGCTCTTTTAGATCTCTTTTATAGCGTTTAAAAAATTTAGAAAAGACGATATCTTCGTAGATGAGCTTTGAAAAGACTTCGTCCGTGTCAAGGCTTATCATTTCAAAATTCTCGCGCTTATAAATTTCTTTGTTTAAAAGCGTCTTTGCTGGGTTAAATTTTGTCCTAGAAAATGGCTTAAGCAGCTTAAAAACTTCATCGCTTGCAAGCTTGATAGCTTCGCTCATATCGCTGTATCGCAGAGCGATTCTAGGTTTAAACTCCTCTTTTATAGCCTCTAGTTTTTCTTCAAGTGTGGCATTAAATTTATCCAAAATTTCATCAGCTGCGCTATAAACTTTTAGGCGATTTTCTTGCTCGCTAATTAAAAAATTTACTATCTTTTTCGCCCTTGCTTTTATGAAATTTTCTTTAAAGCTCGCACTTAAAAACGCCTCTTTTACCGCACTTAGTGCTTTAGCAAAATTTGAGCTTTCTAGCTCGCTCTTGTTTTCATTTGCGATGCCATTGAGCGCCTGCTTTGACGAGATGGCGATGATATCTTCAAAAAGCTCGCCGTAAGTTTGCCTAGCGTGCTTTAGCAAGCTTTCAAGCTCATCCTCGCTTAGCTTATCCTTTTGGTTGATGAAGCAAAGCGCCTTTAGATCGTTTGTCCTTAAAATTTCTTCTACGCTTTCAAGCTCGCTAGCCTTTGCAGCGTTGTTTGCGAGGCTTAGCCAGATCGCGCCACAGACTTTTTTGAGCGTGTTTTTAGTCTCTTTCGTGTCGGCATCTCGTAGTGAGTTTAGCCCGGGCGTGTCGATGAAATTTACCTCTTTTAAAATTTCACTTGGCGCATAAAGTGTCATGCTCTTTATCTGCTCGCTCATGGCGTTTAGCTCTGCAAGCTCACTGCTAGCTAGCAAACTCTCGCTACCATTTGTAAATTTCACGCTAAGAAGCGGCATCTTTGCAAATTTTAGCCGCACAGCCTTTGCCGTGACAGGCGTTAGACCTGATGGCAAGATATTTTGTCCAAGCAGAGCATTTAAAAATGTTGATTTGCCACTTGAAAACTGCCCTATAACAGCGATGAGAGGCGGCTCATTTAGAGTGTCGATTAGTAAATTTAGGCTCTCTTTTATCTCATCGCTTGCGTGCAGGCTTGGATCATTTAGCTCATTTACCAGCCTTGCTAGCTCGCCTTTAAAGTCGCTTGTAAAAACCTTAAAATATCTCGCCTTATAGGCATTTATAAACTCATTAAACATTTTCTAGCTCCCCTAAAAGCGAGCAAATTTCATCTTGCAAGGCGTTTTGCTCTTTTAGTTTTAATAGTGAGTTTTGATTTTGCGAGCTAAGCTTTTCTAGCTCACGATCTAGCTCTTTTAGCCTCTTATCAAGCGTGGCTTTTTGAGCGCTTTCATAGGTTTTTATGAGATTTAAAAGGCGATTTTTTTCGTGGTCAGTTAAAATTTCACAAAATTGAGAGATATTTTTATCTTTTAGCAAACCCTCTTTTAAGCTTAAAAGCGCTTCACTTGCGTCACTTGAAATTTTCGCTCTAAATGCAGCTAAAAGCTCCTTAAATTCAAGCTTTACGCCCATTTGCTCTAAAAAGTTATTGATGTTAAAAATCTCATCTTTGCTCATAGCGTAATCATCAAAATTTAAAGCGATGTTTTGCTCGCACGATCTTGTTTGCACCAAAGTTTCGTTTCTAGCCTCTCTCATAAGTGCCATCACACCGTCTCGAAGTGTCGTTTTTGCGATTTGCTCTAGGCGCTCAAAATTTAAGCTTTGCTTTTTGCTTTTGCAGTAGGCTATCTCGCTTTTTACCTTATCGTTTAGGTTTTGTAAAAGCGTCTCAAGCCCCATTTTATAGATGTTTTTGGTGTTGCTGCTTTCAAGCTTTGCAAGCTCGTTTTGAGTTAGGCTTTCAAGTTTAAAGAAATTTTCACTAAGTGCGTTTTTGACGTTTGCCTGCTCATTTTGAAGCTTTTTAAGCCCTACTTCATAAGCTTTGAGCGACAAAATTTCAGCCTTAGTGGCCTCAAGCTTGATATTTAGGATATTTTTTAGCTCCTTTTGATAGGAGCTTAAGATAAGGGCTGATTTTTTAGAATTTTTGCCAAAGAGCACCTCGTAAAGATAGTCTTTAAACTCCTCTACACCGCTATTTGCAGCACCTTCTAAGTAGCTTTTTGCACTAAGCGCAAAATAATCAATCTCAACGCCATTTATCTGCTCAGCAATCGCTTTTTTAGTGTAGTTTAGCGTCTCGTTTAGCTCTTTAGCACTTAGCTCATCAGCGTGAGTTAGCACCACAGCAAGCCTTACGATGTGCGAGTTTTCAAGGCATTTTTTTAAAAATAGAGCGTCTTTTTGCGTGGCACTTTGCGAGGCATTCATGAGGTGGGCTAAAAGGTCGCACTTCTTCATAAAATTTGTAGTGATCTGCTCCCTTAAAACCACCGCATCATCGATGCCTGGCGTGTCTATGATGCAGACGTTGTCCTTTAAAAGCTCCAAATCGTCATAAAGCTCGACGCTTTTTACGAGATTTGCCGTTTTTGAGCTTGAAGAGGTGTAGTTTTTTATCTCGTCTATGCCGATATCTACGCTTTTGCTTGGTAAATTTTCGCTTGGTACGCCAAGTGCTAAAAGCTCATCTAAGGTGTAAAAATTTACCCTTGCAAAGCTATCTTTGGAGTATTTTAAAATGGTTAAATTTATCGTTTCTGGCACGTTTGAAGCGCCAAGAACGGGTTTGTTTAAAAGGGCGTTTAAAAGGGTTGATTTGCCAGAGTTTATAACGCCACTTGCAGCTATGTTAAAAAGCGTTTCGTTTGATCTTTTTTTGGCAGCCATAAGTGCCTCTAAAAATGTTTTATCGCTATCAAGTAAGCTTGCTTTTTCGTTTATCTCATTTAAAAAGTCTAGGTTTTTATGAAAGTGATCTTTTGGCTTGGCATGAGAAATTTTAGCCTCATTAGCCCCTTTGTTTTTGCTTATGATCTTTTCTAAAAAGGCAAATTTCTCATTATCTATGATCTTTTCATCACGCAATATTTCTAGGTATTTTAATATCTCATCGCTTGAAATTTTAGCCTCGTTTAGCGCCTTAAGAGTCGCAAGCTGCGCACTTTGTATGCTAAATATATCTAGCTCAACCTTAAGCCTTTTTAGCACCGCTCTAAACTCATCAAGCGCCATAAATTGATCTAAATTTTTCTCGTCGCAAACTAAAAGAAGAGCTAGCAGATCTGGATAAAATGGCACGCTAGCAGCAGCATTTGTATAAATTTTATTTGCACGCCAAGCCTGTTTTAAAAACTCATCCATAAAGACTCTTTTTGTTGATATTTTGGGATTTTATTAAATTTTTACTTATGAAGCTATCAAAGAAGAGTTACGAGCTTTAGTAGATGGTAAAATATAATTTTAACTTCTCAAAATAATAAATTTGCTCTTATCAAAATGAGCAAGAGTATGCTTTTAAAATGTAATACTTTTAAACTTAAATATATTTATTTTAGTATCAAAATTTATCTTGCGTAAAACATCGCCACCAAACCGCGGTTTATATCTTTTGTATCGCCGTCATCTATCTTTGTAACCTTTGAGATATTAACACTTTTATCACTATTTATCGTGAAAGTAAGTTCAATAACTCTCTCATTTATCTTTTTAGTATTTTCACCAAAATAGATCAATTCTGGCTCTTTTTGCGAGTAGTAGGCAGCGTATTTGCTTTGGGCTACGACGTTGTCAAAGACCCATTTTTGCTTCATATCTAAAATTTGAGCAAGCTCATTTTTAAACTCAAGGTCACAGCTAACAGAGGCTATATAGCTAGCGCTTTCTTTCGTCGGATCAAATTTACAGTGCTTGTTTGCGATGGATAAAATAGTCTCTTTATCTATGCTTTTACCGTTCTTTAATATGCTATTTGCGCTATCAAGTGCTAGCTCCAAGCTGTTATCAACTTTTTTTTGCTGAGCAGCCTTGGCATTATTTATAGCTTTTATGTAGCCGTTATTTTTTCTTTTAAACTCATCTTCAAGTACTTTTTTCCCCACTACGCAGCTTACTTTAACCACTTTCTTTCCATCGCTACTAATGTCTTGCCACTGAGTACTTGAGCAACCTTTAAAGCTATCTATCGCCGAGCCTATCGTTATTGATTTATTACCTTTTAAAATATAGTTTTTAACAATGCCTATATTGCTTTCCTTGCAGCCCACTAATAATAAAAGTGCGCTACATCCTAGAAATAGAGCCTTTTTCATCATTTTACCTTTTTGTAAATCTGACAAAATAGTACCAAACTAAAGTTTAAATTATTATGATTTTATTAAAATAAATTACATAAATATAATTTATTAAAATAGTTTTAGAAAATTTAAGAAAAAATAAATTTTATAAATGAATAATTCTAGTGGTCAATTCTTGCCAGCAGTAAAAGTTTTAAAATTTGTAAAAATAGTTTTTTAGAAATTTAAAGTTTTTATCAAAATGGAGACAAGGGGGGCTTGAGTTACGAGGCCGTCCCCTTATTCCCCTTTTAAAATCCCCTGTCTGCTTGCAGTTACGAGACAAAGTCGAAGTAAAATCCCCTCGCACGCTAGATGTGCATGCTTCAGTGCTAAAGCACTGCATGCGGTTTATTTTTAAGAAATTTCTAGCAAATTTTAAAATTTATGAGCGAGCATATCACGGCTCTAAATTTTGTAGTCTGCTAAGGCGAGTGAATAAGATTTTAAAATTTTGAGTAAAAGTCGTATAAAAATATTTAAATTTATAATTTTTAAGCAAATTTAGTCAAAAAGCCACTTTTATCCTAGAAATTTGCCTTGATTATCTTTTGTAAATTTTTTATATTTTCTTTGATGTTACCATCTTTGTAGATCGCTGAGATAACGGCGATGAGATCGGGATTTGCATAGGAGAGTGAGCCGATATTTGTCTCATTTATGCCACCTATCACGCAAACAGGTAGGTTTAAAATTTGCTTTGCCTCTTTAACCACTTCGAGATCACATTTTGGGGCATTTGGCTTTGTGGGGCTTACAAAAACAGAGCCAAAAGCAACGTAGTTAGCCCCGTTTTTAGCGGCATTTATGGCTAAATTTATATCGCCATAGCAACTAACGCCAACATATGCGTCTTTGCCCAAAATATCAAATGCCTCTTTTATACCCTCGTCCTCTTTGCCTAGATGAACGGCCTTTGCGCCTATCTTTTTAGCAAATTTGACATCGTCATTTACGATAAATTTCGTGCCAAATTTCTCACATAAATTTAAAATTTCACTTGCAAGCCTTTCATTTTTGACCGCTTTTTTTGACCTAAACTGAAAAAATTTAACCCCGCACTCCAAAATTTCTCTTGTGTACTCCAATGCCAAATTTTCAGGCATTAGCAAGTCATCACTGATAGCGTAAATTTCAGCCATCAAGCCCCTCTTTATGATCTATAAGTCTTGCGCCAAATTTACTTTTATGAACATTTTTTATCCCATTTGCCACAAATTTTTTAGCCATTTTTATGGCGCTTATTAGATCGTTTTGTTGCGCTAAAATGGCCGCTAGCGAGCTTGAGAAGCTACATCCAGCGCCGTGCATCACTCTAGGCTCAAAAAGCTCCTCGCTAAATTTCATCACTTCGCCACCTTTTAGATAGAGCGTATCCTCGCAAATTTCACCAACCTTTGTTCGCTTTAGCACCATATCGCAAGGCAAATTTGCAAAGTCAATACCCAAAATCCTAGCCTCATCTACATTTGGCGTGGCGATAGTTGCGAGGTTTAAAAGCTCTTTTAGCGCTTCGATCGCTGCGTCTTCAAGCAGTTTTGCCCCTGACTTTGCCACACAAACTGGGTCTATGACAACTGGCACATTTTTAGCTCTTAACTCCTTTAAAAACGCGCTTACAACGGCTATTATCTCCTCATTAAAGAGCATGCCAACCTTCACAGCGTCTATATCAAGCTCGGCTAGCACCATCTCAAACTGCGCTTTTACCATGCTTGCAGGCATCGCAAGCACGCTGCTAACGCCATTTGTATTTTGCGCGGTCACGGCTGTGATGACGCTTGCGCTAAAGCAACCAAATGTCTCGCAACTTTTTATATCCGCCTGCACTCCTGCACCACCGACGCTGTCGCTTCCCGCAACTATCAAAACATTTTTCTTACTCACCGACACACCCACTTATCTCTTTTACGTCAAAAGGGTCTTTAACCTGCCACGAAAGTGCGTATTTCTCGATACTTTTCTTGATCGCACTCACCAAATAATCAATATCCTCAAAGGTATGCGTATAGTGCAGGCTAACTCTCACCCAGCCTGGCTTGTGGGTGAAGCTTGGATCCTCTTTTAGTCCCAAAAGATCGTGTCCGTATGAGCCTGCGCACGAGCAGCCAGCGCGTGTTTGTATGCCATACTCTTTGCTTAAAATTTTTGAAAGCTCGTATGGAGCTACGTTTTTTACATTAAATGAAAAAATGGCAAGGCGCTTTAAATTTGGTGGGCAGTAGCTTATAAGCTCTGGGATTTCTCTTAGCCTTTGGCAAAGATAGTCGCTAAGCTCGCTTTCGTTTTCATAAATGGTAGCAAGCCCTATCTCTTCTCTTAGCTTGTAAGCCAAATTTGCCCGTATAAGCCCCAAAATAGGCGGTGTGCCAGCCTCTTCAAGTGCCTCTTGATCCTTTAAAAATATATGGTAGTTTTTGCTCACATAGCTTACCGTGCCACCGCCTGCAAAGCTTGGTACATCGTCATTTGCTAGCACTTTTTTGATTGCCAGTAGCCCACAACTGCCAACTCCGCCAAGAAGCTTATGCGGCGAGATAAAGAGCGCGTCAAAGTAGTCGCAGTCTAAATTTGCATAGGCACTAAGGCTCGCCACATCAAATGCCACGATGCCGCCAAATTTCTTAACAAGCGTATAAATTTGCTTGTAGTCGCTTATGACGCCTGTGACGTTTGAGGCTGCGCTAAAGCTAGCGATGATCTCGCGCCCTGCGTTTATCTTTAAAATTTGCTCCAAGTGAGATAGATCGATGCTGCCATCTTTTGCGAGCCTTATACGCTCAACCTCGCAAAGAGCCTCTTTAAAGCTCACCTCATTTGAGTGGTGTTCGTAAGGGCCAAGTATGACTAGCGGCGAGTCGTTGTTTGGCTTTAGATCAAACCTTCTTTTAGCAGCTGGAGGCACGTAAAGCCCCAAAAGCTCTTGAAATTTCTTGATCGCACCAGTGGCGCCGTATCCAGTGGCTATGAGATAAAATCTATCATCAAGCCCCAATGCACGCTTTAGTTCGCTTCTAGCGTTATCATATAAAAGCTGCGTTTTATAGGCGTTTGAGGATGTTAGCGAGTGGGTGTTGGCGTATGTTTTTAAGATATCAGCGACCTCGTCCTCGATAGGCTTATACGCAAGTCCTGAGGCGGTGTAGTCGAAATAATGTATCCCTTTTTTTAAAATAATATCTCTTCTAATGTGCTCTAAATTTACCAACTTTAGCCTTTTAGTTTTTGCGTGATTATAATTAAAATTTTCTAAAAATATGCTACAATCCGCCACACAAAGGATACGAAATTTTAGCCATAAAATCGACATTTGAGCGGATGAAGCACCTTGGTATTGCTGAAGTTATAAAATTTCATCTTGTTTTTGATGACTTTTTATTAAAGGGCTCATACTACGATGTTTTTGAGGCGATCAGGGCTGAAATTTTAGATGATTATAAAAATTTGATGGCTAGGTTTTACTTTGACGAGGATAGCGACGAGGCCATCAAAATGGCTCTCATTAAGCTTGCTAGAAGCGACAGAAAGAAATTTAGTATAAACAAAATTTTGACCCAAAGCATGACAAATATGGTCTATGCAAAGCTTTTTAGTAAGGATTTTTTAGTGCTTGAAAAGAGCCAAGAAAAGCCACGAGTAAAAAACAAGCGTCAAATTTTAAAAAAGAGCGAGCGAGCTTATAAGATAGAGGATAAAATTCATTTTAATAGCCATTTTTCAAGGTTTTGGTTTAGATTTATCGAGCCAAATTTAAGCCTTTTAAAAGAGGGCAAGAGTGAGGAAATTTTAGAGCTTATAAGAAGAGAATTTGATGAGTACGCGAGCCTTGGATTTGAGCTTTTAAGCGGCGAGCTAATGGCTAAAAAGCTTGGATTTAACGGCATTTTACTAAGCTCATTTTGGAGCAAAAATATAGAGCTAGACATGCTTTTTAGCATAAATGGCAAGATAATAGTCGGCGAAGCAAAGTACAAAGAGCGAAAAATTTGCAAAAATGTCTTAAATTTAGTGCTTCACAAGTGCGAAAGGCTTGGCATAAAGCCCGATATCGTGGCGCTTTTTTCAAAAAGTGGCTTTAGCAACGAGCTTTTAGGCTTAAAAGATGAGCGGCTTAGGCTTTATGAGATAAAAGATTATGAGGAGTTGCTGTGAGTGATATCGATATACAAAATGGCCTAAAAAGCCTGATAGAGCAGACCTATCTGATAGAGCGTGAGTATAAAAATTTGACCGCTTCTTATATGAGCTTGCAAGGTTTTATAAAAGATATCGTGGAAATTTTGCCAAATGCCATTTGGGTGCTTGATGAAAATGATGAAATTTTCTTGCAAAACTCAGAGGCACAAAAGCTCGGCAAGGCGTTAAATTTCGTTCCAAAAGATGAGGGCGAGCTAAATTTTGGCTCACAAATTTATCTAGTAAAAAAGGTGGTCAAAGATGATAAAAAGATCATCTCAGCTACCGACATAACGCAGGAAAAACGCACCGAACGCCTAGCCTCGATGGGTCAAGTAGCAGCACACCTAGCTCACGAGATAAGAAACCCCATAGGCTCTATCTCGCTTTTAAATTCCACCCTTTTAAAAAGGGCTGAGCCAAAAATTTTGCCTATCGTCGAGCAGATACAAAAGGGAATTTGGCGAGTTGAGCGCATCATCAAAGCCACACTTCTTTTTACAAAAGGGCTTAGCATCACGCCAAAGGAATTTAACTTTTTAGACATCAAAAGTGAGTGCGAAGAGGCGCTTAAATTTTATGAGTATTCAAAAGATATAACTTTTGAGCTAAATTTCCCTGACGCCACATATGAGGGCGACTTTGACCTCATAGCGATGGTTTTTCAAAACATTTTATTTAATGCGATCGATGCTATCGAAGAGGACGAAAACGACGAAGGCGTGGTGAGACTAAGCTACGAAAAGACGCCAAATGAACATAAATTTATAGTCTATGACAGCGGAGTTTCTATAAAAAATGAAAACATCGTCTTTGAGCCATTTAAGACGAGCAAACTAAAGGGCAATGGCCTAGGACTGCACCTTTGTCTGCAGATAATAGAAGCGCACAAAGGCAGCATAGAGATAACCCTTGAGCCAAAGACATTTTGTATAAATTTACCTATAAAGGAGAAGTGATGAATGAAATTTTAGATGAGCTAAATGCGTGGCAAAATGGCCTAAAGGCGCTTAAATTTAGTGAAATTTTTAAAAATGGCAGCGAAAAAGTGGCATTTATAAGCGTTGATATGATAAATGGCTTTTGTTGTGAAGGCGCACTAGCTAGCAAGCGTGTGGGTGAGCTCTCAAAGGGTATAGCAGATACTTTTAAACTAGCAAGGGATAAATTTGACCTTAAAAATTTCATCCTCATCCAAGATGCTCATGAGCCAAATTCAGCTGAGTTTGCGAGCTTTCCAGCTCATGCCTTAAAAGGGCAAAATGAAGCACAGGCAGTTGATGAGCTAAGAAATTTAGACTTTTTTAATGAGATGAAGACTTTTTATAAAAACTCACTTAGCATCGCTTACTCGCAGGAGTTTAATAAATTTATAGGCAAATTTGATAGCTTTGTCATTATGGGCGACTGCACCGATATGTGCATCTATCAGCTTGTTTCTCACCTAAGACTTAGCGCAAATGAGCAAAATTTAAAAAGAGAGATCATCGTGCCTGCAAATTTAGTGCAAACCTACGACGCACCAGGGCATAGCGGTGATTTTTATCAAAATGTATTTTTACATCACATGCAAATGGCACTAAACGCACGTGTAGTAAAAGAGCTAGAAATTTAGCCATATATTTATATTAAAAACAATTATCAAGTTATAAAATTTAGCGCTTATCTATCGTATTTATATAATTAATAACGCAGATTTGCGCTAATTTTCAGATCTATTCTCTTTAAATTTCTCTTCTTATAAAATATTTTTAGATTACATTTTTACAATATATTTGACATTAACTATCAATATAGTTATAATCACGCTCAAATTTTAAAACTAAGAGGTATTATGGAACTTTTAAAACACAACATTGACTATATAATCATCGGTATTTTGGGCGTTATGAGCTTTTTTGTGCTTTGGTATACGATAGAGCGTATCATTTTTTACTCACGCGTAGATATAAATAGCTACAAAAACATCGAAGAGCTTGATGGGGCGCTGACAAAAAATTTAACCACACTTTATATCATCTACTCAAATGCCCCATATATCGGACTTCTTGGCACAGTTGCTGGCATCATGATCACATTTTATGACATGGGTATGGCTGGCGGCATCGATACAAAAAGTATCATGATCGGTCTATCTTTAGCGCTAAAAGCGACCGCATTTGGCCTACTTGTGGCGATCCCAACGCTTATGATCTACAACGGCTTTGTTAGAAAAGTCGATGTCATGATAAACAGATACAAGGCCAAAAATGCGTCTAAATAAAAAAGATGGGCTAAATATCGTCCCATTTATCGATATCATGCTCGTTTTGCTAGCCATCGTGCTAAGCATCTCGACCTTCATCGCTCAGGGCAAGATCGCAGTCGATCTACCAAGCGCTAACAGCACCGAGCAGATAAAAGAGGAAGAGAAAAAAGTGAGTGTCGTTATCGATAAAGATAATAAATTTTTTATAGATGACGCGGAAATTTCGGAAGATGAGCTGAAAGATAAGCTAAATGCCATTGATACTAAGACTTTAGTGCAGCTAAAAAGCGACAAAAACGCTAAATTTGAGAGCTTTGTGAAGGTCATAGATATATTAAAAGAAAAGGGACACGAAAACTTTGCAATCCAAACAGTCTCTGAATAGAATTTCAAACTATAGTGGCTTAGCAGTATCGGCGATAGTGCATGTAGCAGCAGCTTATTTTTTGCTTTCACATAACTTTAGTGAGATAAAGATAGGCGAGCAAAAACCTATAAAAATAGCTCTAAATTCATTCACTCCAGTGCCGCAAACTTCAGCTCCGCAGATAAGCGAACAAGTGCTAATACCAGAGCCAACACCTCCGGCTCCACCGCCAGAGCCGCCAAAACCAGAACCTAAGCCGGAGCCAAAAATAGAGCCAAAGCCACTGCCAAAACCAGAGCCAAAAAAGGTAGAAAAGCCTAAAACTGAACCTAAAAAAGTGGAGAAAAAGCCACTGCCAAAGCCTGAGCCTCGCCCTGAGCCAAAAATTGAGCCAAAGGTGGAGCCAACACCTGCTATCACTGCGCCATCTCCTGCCGCGACCCCAACACCTGCTATAAATTCAAATTTACCAGCAAATAACAAGTCTATCGCCGCAACTCCAGCTCAAAAAGTAGCGCAAGAGCTAAATTTATCAAACGCACAAAGCGATGAGGACTTTAGCAAGGTTATAGCGGCTGTGAAAAAGCATAAAAACTACCCAAATAACGCTAGAAGGATGAAGCATCAAGGCGTTGTTGAAGTTAGATTTTTGCTTAAAACAGACGGCAGCATAGACGAGCTAAAGGTTACTAAAAGTTCAGGCTTTGAGTCGCTTGACAATGGTGCTTTAGAAAATGTCAAAAGAGCAAGCTCTGAGTTTCCAAAACCAAAAGAAGACCGCTATCTTCGCTTTCCGATAGCATTTACATTAAGATAGTTTTGGTTTTTTGACTTATTTTTTGCAAAATATATTAATGTATAAGATAAGGATTTTTACGCTTAGTAAAAACTTAGCTTAAGTTATATTTAAAATAAATAAGGACAAATGATAAATTTTTAATCAATTATTATTCTTATGGTTGCCTTTTTAGGAGCTGTTTTAAAAGATGATAGCAAATTTAATAAAATTTAATTTTTTACCTTACTTACTGCTAAACAAAATATTATTTTAAAAATTTTTTAACTATTAAATTTTAGCCTGGCTGTTATAAATTTTGTAAATTTATATTTATTTTATATTAAATTTTCTCAAAAATGGCTTTTAAACTTAAAGTGTAGGACAAATCTGAGATAATTTACTCCTTTTTATATAATAAAAAAGTAATATTATTAGTAATATAACAATTTAGACAAGTAAATTCCTAAAAATTAGCTTAAATATGAAATATAATTTTGCTTCAAATGTCGTCCTATCAACCAAAAATCTTAAAACTTAAAAAAAATAAGTAGTCATTAATATTTAAAATCTCAAATACCTATATAATTTCACTTGGTAACAATTTTTTACTAAGGAGAAGCTGTTATGGCAACCAGAAGAGAACATGATTTTATTGGCGAGTTGGAAATTTCTGACAATTTTTACTATGGCATCCAAACATTTAGGGCTACTGAGAACTTCCACATGAGTGGTAGAACATTAAAAGAGTATCCATACTTTGTAAAGGCATTTGCACAGATCAAAAAAGCTGCTGCGCTTGCAAATAAAGAGGTTGGCGTTTTAGATCCAAAGATAGCTGATGCTTTGGCAAAAGCTGCTGATAGAGTAATAGCTGGTGAGTTTTTAGATCAATTTGTCGTTGATATGGTTCAAGGTGGAGCAGGAACAAGTACAAATATGAACTCAAACGAGGTTATCACAAATATCGCACTTGAGAGCCTTGGCCATAAAAAAGGCGAGTATCAATACATCCATCCAAATGATCACACAAACCTTGGACAAAGCACAAATGACACTTATCCAAGCTCTATTAAAGTAGCAACTTATGCAAAACTTACTGACTTGCTTGCTGCTATGAATTTACTAAAAGATGAGCTTGAGAAAAAAGCAAAAGAATTTAAAGATATCATCAAAATGGGTAGAACAGAGCTTGAAGATGCCGTCCCTACAACACTTGGCAATACTTTTAACGCATTTGCAAGCTACATCAAAAGTGACATCGAAAAGATCACAGCAGCTCGTGAGTCAATGACACATCTAAACATGGGTGCAACTGCGATAGGCACAGGTATCAACTGCCACCCAGAGTATAAAAATGTAGTTGTTAAAAAACTAAAAGAGATCACTGGAGTTGATTTTAAAAAGGCTGATGATTTTATCGCTGCTACGCAAGATACTGCAGACTTCGTCCATGTAAGTGGTGCGCTTAAAACTGCAGCTGTTAGACTTTCAAAAATTGCAAACGACTTAAGACTAATGAACTCAGGTCCAAGATGTGGTCTTGGCGAGATAAATTTACCTCAAATGCAACCAGGCAGCTCAATCATGCCAGGTAAGGTAAATCCAGTTATCGCTGAGGTTGTAGGTGAAGCTTGCTATGAAGTAATCGGCAACGATGTAACTATCATGCTTTGCTCTGAAAGAGGCGAATTTGAGCTAAATGCGTTTGAGCCAGGCATCGCTTATGCACTATTTAACTCTATATTTATCCTTGAAAATGCTATGAAAACACTAGCCCAAAAAGCTATCAAAAAACTTACAGCAAACCCTGAGGCTTGCCTAAAATCAGTTCTTGGCTCAGTTGGTATCGTAACAGCATTTAACCCATATATCGGTTACGAAAAATCAGCAAGTATCGCTAAAGAAGCCCTTCAAACAGGCAAAGCAGTTGGCGATATCTGCCTAGAGAGAGGCTATCTAAGCAAAGAAGAGATCGATAAGATTTTAGAGCCTAAAAATATGCTAAATCCGAGCATGGTTAAGTAAAATTTTAAGCAAAGTATTATTAAAAGCGTGCCAAAATTCTGACACGCTTAAGTGGTGATTTTAGTAATAAAATTTAATAAAGGAGTTTTCGATGGATATAATGCTGATCTTACAGATTATAGTCCTATTTGGCGGCATCTATCTTGGTGTCAAACTAGGTGGTATGGGCGTTGGCTACGCAGGTGGTCTAGGCGTTGTGATACTTGCTTTACTTGGTATGAAAGTCGATATGAAAGATATCCCTATGGATGTTATCTTGATCATCGCTTCAGTTATCTCAGCGATCACAGCTTTGCAAGTTGCTGGCGGACTTGACTATTTAGTTCAAGTAGCAACAAAAATTTTACGCAAGAATCCAAAACAAATCAACTTCCTTGCTCCGATAGTTACTTACTTTTTAACTATCCTTGCAGGAACTGGACACACTGCGTTTTCTATGATCCCTGTTATCGTTGAGGTTGCAAAAACTCAAAACATCAAACCTTCAGCTCCACTTGCGCTTTCAGTTGTCTCTTCTCAAGTAGCGATCACTGCGAGCCCTATCTCAGCTGCTTTTGTTGCTATGAGTGGTCTATGTGAGAAGCTAGGTGTTAGCTATCCAGTGTTGTTATTTATTTGTATATCAACTACATTTGTAGCGATGATTATCACTGCGTTTATCATCAATAAATTTTACGATCTTGACCTTTCAAAAGATCCTATCTATCAAGATAGACTTGCAAAAGGTTTGGTTGCAGAGGTTAAGGATGTCGAGTATCACGAGCCAAAACCATACGCAAAAAGATCAGTTGCTATCTTTGCAGTTGGTGTTTTGATCGTTGTTTGTTATGCGCTATGTATCTCAAAGAGCTTAGGTCTTGTAGAAAAACCTATACTTTCAAGAGATGCAGCTATCATTAGCTTCATGCTAACTATCGGCTTTACGATAGCAGTAGCTTGCAAGGTTGAGACAGGCAAACTTCTATCAACTAGCACTTTCCAAAGTGGTATGAATGCGTGCATCTGCGTTGTTGGTATCGCATGGCTTGGTACTACATTTGTTAATGGACACCTTGACGCTATCAAAGAGGTTGCAAAAGACTTCGTTACTCAGTATCCATTTATCCTAGCTGTTGCGCTTTATTTCTTAAGCTGCTTGCTATACTCACAAGCTGCTACAACAAAGGTTATGATGCCTGCTGTTGCTGCTGCTCTTGGTATGACTAGCCCTGAAAATTCAGGTCAAATTTGGATCCTTGTAGCTTCATTTGCTGCAGTTTCTGGTCTATTTGTATTGCCAACATATCCTACAACACTAGGTGCGATAGCGATGGACGATACAGGAACTACAAGAGTTGGTAAATTTGTATTTAACCACTCATTTTTCATCCCAGGAACTATAATGGTTGCATTATCAGTTATCCTTGGATTTATAGTAGCTCCAGTTCTTATATAAAACTTAAGCCGAGATCTCTCTCGGCTTTTTATTCTTCTTTAAATTTCCAATTTTTTATATCAAATTCTTAAATAGTATCTCTTTTTAAATTTAAATTTTTCATTTTTATAAATCACGCAAAAATCGCGCTAAAATTTAATCCATCTTAATTTATCATTTTTAAAATTTGCTCTATTTTGATATTTGATCTCACATATCATAAAAAATAAAAACTAAAAAAAATTATTAAATAAAATTTAATTTTAGTTTCAACTTTAAATAATAAAATAACAAAAGTAAAATTTCTTTTAAAGGGAGAAAGATGAGCTTAAATAGAAGAGAATTTTTAAAATTCAGTGCAGGAGTTAGCGCAGCTGCATCATCTCTATCAGGTGGTGCTTTGCAAGGTGCTGCAAATGGAGGCGAAAAGCACGTTCATAGCTTTTGTGAGATGTGCTCTTCAAGGTGTCCTATCGAAGCAAAAGTCGTTGATGGCAAAGTTCGCTTTTTAAGTGGCAATCCAAAAGCTGGCGGCACAGCAACCTCTCTTTGCGCAAGAGGCGGCTCAGGACTTAGCCAGCTCTATGATGAAAATAGGATCAAAAAGCCGTTAATTAGAGCTGGTGAGAGAGGCGAAAATAAATGGCGTGAGGTTAGCTGGGACGAGGCGCTTGACTATGTCGCCTCAAAGATGCTTGAGATCAAGCAAAAGTATGGCCCTGAAAGCTTTGTCTTTACCTGTAAAAGCTCGCAAACGCACAAGCTAATGGTAAATTTTGCCTCAGCTTATGGCTCGCCAAACTGCTTTTCACACTTTTCATGCTGTCCGATCACCTATCAAATGGTCTGCGAGCAGATGTATGGCATAGCTAAGCTAAAAAGAGACTTTGCAAATGCAAAATACGTTGTAAATTTTGGCCACAACCTCTTTGAGGGTATCGTCATAGCTGATGCTAAAAAGCTTGCTAAATTTGCAGCTAGCAAGGATACAAAGCTACTTGTGCTTGAGCCAAGATTTAGCGTTGTGGCTTCAAAGGCCGATGAGTGGTTACCAGTTAAACCTGGCACTGACCTTGCCTTTGTGCTAGCGCTTATCAACACTTGGATACAAAATGGTACTTACGATAAAGAATTTATAGAAAAATTTACAACTGGCTTTGATGAGATTGTTAAAAGCGTAGAGGGCAAAACGCCTGAATGGCAAGAGACAATCACTGGCATAAAAGCAAGTGATGTTAGACGCATCGCTGATGAAATTTATAAAGCTGCTCCAAGAGTTATTTTTGATTTTGGGCATAAGACAACTACCACAAGAGCTGAATACATGAGGACAAAAGCCATCATGGTTGCAAATGCGATGATGGGCAACTGGGAGGTTAAGGGCGGTCTTTTTGGTGGCAAAAATGCAAAAACCTTTAACAAGCTAGTTGGCGAGGATAAATTCCCAGTTCTTAAAAACCCAGATGATAAATTTAAAGTGCCAAAAGTCACTAGACTAGACTTTGCTGGCGAGGCTGGAGCGCATAAATTTGTAAACAGAAAACATGGCGTTTTGATGGATATAGATAACGCTATCTTAAACGAGAAGCCTTACGCCATAAAAGGCTGGTTTAACATCCGCTTTAACCACCTCATAAACGTGGCTGAGACGATGAAGAGCATAGAGGCGATGAAGAGGCTTGAGCTCATCGTAGTTAGCGATGTCTATCTAAACGATATGGCGACCTTTGCTGATGTCATCTTGCCTGAGAGCAGCTACCTTGAGCGCGACGAGGGCATAGAGGACAAGTCAGGTCTAAAACCAGCTTATATGATAAGAAATAAAGTCGTTGATCCAGTTGGCGACACGAAGGACGGGGCGTTTATCTTTAGAGAGCTAGCACGCCGCATGAAGATAGACGAGCTTTACACTTGGAACGATATACGTGAGTTTAGGATGCAACAAGCTGGTGGAGATGTAAATTTACTCGCCGCACTAGAAAAAGATGGCTTTATCACGTGGGATGAGCCGGGAATTTTATTTAGAGAAAAAGGCATGATCGATAAATTTGTCGCTAAATATCCAGCAGCTGCTAAATTTGTAGGAGAAAATGGCTTGATGGACGATATGGCTAAGCTTAAAACAAAAAGCGGCAAGATAGAGCTATTTTTACCTGATGTCGAGGCACAGTTTGCAGGGTATGGCGCGCTAAATGACAAAGATATGGACACATTTGACGGACACGAGCTTTGCTTAACTTGCGGCAAAACGCCTATCCATACCAACGGCCACACTCAGGCAGTGCCATTTTTAAATGACCTTATGAGCGATAGCCCTATCTGGATCAATCCAAACACCGCTAAAAAGCAAAATTTACGTGACGGCGACACGGTTTTAGTCAAAAATAAATTTGGCGAGCAAAAGGGCAAGCTTATGGTGACTGAGGGCATTAGAGAAGATACACTCTTTATCTATCACGGCTTTGGACACATCACGCCAGGCCTTAAGAGTATAGATCACGTAGGGCTTAACACAAGCGTGCTTCTTGATCCAGCTGAGGGTCCGGTGGCTGCGACTATGGTTACAAATGTTGGCGTTAGCATAAGTAAAGCGTAAGGATAGAAAATGAAAAAATATATGATGATACATGATGAAAATTTATGCATCGGCTGTCAAGGCTGCTCGGTAGCTTGCAGAAGTGCAAACAACGTGCCAAGGGGACTTTACCGCTTTCAGGTGCATGCAAAGATGAGTGGGACATTTCCAAATTTAAAGACTGACTTTTTACGTCAAAGCTGCGTTATGTGCGAAGATGCACCTTGTGTTGAGGTTTGCCCAACTGGCGCTAGCTTTAAAACGGCTGATGGCGTGACACTGCTTGATCACAGAATTTGCGTTAGCTGCAAGTACTGCATCCTAGCCTGTCCATACGATGCTCGCTACGTCTTACCAGATGGCGAGATAGGCAAATGCACATTTTGCTATGAGAGTAGGCTAGAAGAGGGCAAAGAGCCAGCTTGTGTTAGCGTCTGCCCTACAAATGCCCTAACTTTTGGCGACGTAAATGATGAAAACTCTAAAATTTCAAAGAAACTAAAAGAGAGCAAATACTACTTGCCAAAAGCGGAGTTAAACACAAAACCTTCACTTGCAATGATCGCAAATACAAAAGGAGCACACCATGAATAACATGTCAGGAAGCCTAGCTCAATACACAGAAATTTACTGGGGCTGGCCGATAGCTTTTTATCTATTTTTAGCAGGACTTAGTGCAGGTGCTAGCATCGTTGCTGTGCTTATCTCAAATAAATTTGGCAAGGATAACTACTACTTTAAAGCAGCCGCTCTTATCGCTCCAGTGGCGATCGTCCTTGGACTTGCTCTTTTGGTACTTGATCTTGGTAAGCCGCTTAGCTTTTACTGGATACTCTTGCTTTACAACTTTGACTCAGTTATGTCAATAGGCGTTGCATTGCTTCTAGTTTATACGCCTCTTAGCGTTATATACGCTATTGGTGCGTTTAAAAATGAGATCGCGTCGCTTAAAATTTCTCTTTTTGACGCGCTTGCAAATTTAGCTAGCAAGCTTTCAGGTTTGCTTGGAGTTTTGCTTTTCATCTTAGGCATCGGCGTTGGCGCATATACGGGCTTTTTACTAAGTGCAGCTCACAAGATCGCACTTTGGAACACGCCAGTTTTGCCACTATTATTCTTAGTTTCTGGCTTAAGCTGTGCTGGTGCTTTTACACTGCTTCTTGGCGTGCTAAAAGATGAAAAGAGAGCGCAAAACCAAACTGCACACTTTTTATTAAAATTTGACTTTTTAGCGATAATAGTCGAGTTTTTGCTGATAGTCGCTCTTTTTATGGTTGTAAAAGGTGCAAGTGCAAGTGGTGCGCAGAGCGTAGCAAACGCACTTAGCGCAAATTCTCTTGGGCTGATGTTTTATATCGGTGTCATAGGTCTTGGTATGGCTGTGCCTATCATTTTGGACTTAAGCGTTTTAAAGGTGCATGATTTCAAACGCGAATTTGCCGTGCTAAACGCTATTTTAGTCATTTGCGGTGTCTTTTTGCTAAGATATTACATAGTCTATGCAGGACAAATTTTTATTTAATACTTAAAAAAGAATTTTAATTTGAAATTTACCTATTAAGTATTACAATAGATAAAAATCTTATTAAAGTTTGTTTTTTAGGAGAACATTTTGAAGATTTTGCTTTTAGAAGATGATTTGGGGTTTCAAGAGAGCGTCTGTGAGTTTTTGCAGACGCTTGGTTATGAAGTTACAGCGGTGAGCGACGGTCAAGAGGCTTGCGACTTGATAGAGAAAAATTTCTATCACCTTTTTATACTTGACATAAAAGTGCCTGGAGTAAATGGTCACGAAGTCATCAAGTATATAAGAAGTCTAAATCCAAACGCTCCTATCATGATAACGACATCTCTAGTCGATATAGACGATATGGCGATTGGCTACGAACTTGGCTGTAATGAGTATCTAAAAAAGCCATTTGAGCTTGCTGAGCTTAAATTTAGAGTTGCTGAGCTTATGCGAAAATACTATGGCACTGACGATAAAAACATAGTTAAGATAAATGACGAGTTTAGCTTCAACCTAAACAAGCGTGTGCTATATAAAAATGACAAAGCTGTTGATCTTAGTGCAAAAGAGGTCGCTTTGGTCGAGTGTTTGGTCTCACATCTAAATTCTTACGTCAGCATGGAGGAGCTTAGAGATCTTGTCTGGAATGACAAAGATATAGAGGGCGCTGATATAAGGATGCACGTTTTAAAGATAAGAAACAAGACAACAAACGACTTTATCATCTCAAAGAGGCGCATAGGCTACAAGATAGATGCACAAGAGCTTTAAGATCCAGATCATAGCGACATTTGTCATAATGTCGCTTTTTTGCTTTCAAAGCTTTGTGATCTTAAATTTAAGCCAGAAAAACAGCAGCTCAAAAGCCCTTTTTGGTGCTATGAAGCATGAAACCATCATCAAAAATTCATTTCTAAAAAACGAAAATATAGTTAGCTCATTAAAATATAAATTTGCTATCTATGATGTAAATTTTAAACCCATCATCTCAACCCTTACCAAAGAGCCAAGCAGCTTTAAATTTGTAACTCTAGAAGAGGGCGGGTACCTTTTTTACAAGAGCTTTTTTATAAAAGACAAGACCCCTTACTACATCGTAGTAGAAAAGGAGCTCGATAATAAAAAGAGCCTCTTTTTAACAGCTATAACGCTGCTTGTCATCCTTGTGGCAGTGCTATTTATCGTCTATTTTTTATATCTAAGTAGCGTTAAGCCTTATAAAGAGTTTCAAAAGTATATGAACAACTTCTTTAATGACGCTATGCACGAGCTAAAGACGCCACTTGGCGTAGCTGGCATGAACCTTGAGATGCTGGGGCTTGAAAACAAGTATATAACCCGCATCAAAAACGCCCTAAAACAGATGCAAATAACCTACGAAGATGTCGAGTACTTCATAAAGCGAGGCTACATCAAATTCCCACTTGAGAGGCTAAATTTAGGTGAGTATGTTAAAGAGCGAGTGAAATTTCTCTCAAGCGTGGCTGATGTCAAGCACATCGTAGTAAAGACAAATTTAGCAAGCGAGGCATTTACTATGCTAAGCAAGGTAGAAGCTCAGCGCATCATCGATAACACCATCACAAACGCCATAAAATACAGCCCAAAAGAGAGTGAGATAATAGTAAATTTAGAGCTTGAAGCAGAGCGCATAAAGCTTAGCGTGCAGGACTTTGGCAAGGGGATAAAGGACGTCAAAAGGGTCTGGAAAAGATACGTCAGAGAGGATGAAATTCAAGGCGGATTTGGTCTTGGGCTAAATATCGTCAGTGAAATTTGCCAAAAACATGAAATTTTATACGGCGTTGATAGCGTTTATGGCGAGGGCAGCACCTTTTACTATAAATTTAAACGAGCTTAGATTAAGCATAAAAGCGTAAAATGAAGCCTTAAATTTAGAAGGAAAAACTTTGGATAGAATCGTTGAAATCGAAAAAGTAAGCTTTGAAAACGACTTTGAAGTCTCGCTTAGGCCGACAAAATTTGAAGACTACATCGGTCAAGAAAAGATAAAACAAAATTTAGACGTCTTTATAAAGGCAGCCAAAAAGCGAAATGAGTGTCTAGATCACGTGCTATTTTACGGCCCTCCAGGACTTGGTAAAACCACCCTTGCTCACATCATCGCAAACGAAATGGGCGTAAGTATCAAAATGACCGCAGCGCCGATGATAGAAAAGAGTGGCGACCTAGCAGCGATCCTTACAAATTTACAAGAGGGCGACGTGCTTTTTATCGACGAGATCCACCGCTTAAGCCCAGCTATCGAAGAGGTGCTTTACCCTGCGATGGAGGACTTTAGGCTAGACATCATCATAGGCTCAGGGCCTGCAGCTCAGACTATCAAGATAGACCTGCCAAAATTTACGCTTATTGGCGCAACGACACGTGCTGGTATGATCTCAGCGCCTTTAAGAGACCGCTTTGGGATGGATTTTAGGCTGCAGTTTTACACAAGTAGCGAGCTAAGCCGTATCGTGCAGATCGCCTCAGCCAAACTTGGCAAAGAGTGCGATAAAAACGCCTCGCTTGAGATCGCCAAACGCTCACGCGCCACGCCTAGGATCGCTCTTAGATTATTAAAGCGTATCCGCGACTTTGCCGAGGTAAATGACGAGCTAGTTATCAGCCACGAGCGTGCAAAGGAGGGACTTAATGCGCTTGGGGTAAATTCGCTTGGATTTGATGAGATGGATATTAGGTATTTAGAAATTTTAATGCAAGCAAGGCGCCGTCCGATGGGGCTTAGCACGATCGCTGCGGCACTTAGCGAGGACGAAGGCACGGTTGAGGACGTGATCGAGCCATATCTGCTTGCAAATGGCTTTATCGAGCGCACCGCAAAGGGCAGGATCGCAAGTGCGAAGTGTTTTGAGACCTTTAACGTCAAGATCGACATCGAAAAAGGGCTTTTTGAGTAGCGAAATTTAAATTTGGAGCAAAAATGAGCGAGCCACATCTTTGTCCTAAGTGCAAGCAAAGGACGATTTACTTTGACGGGATCTGCTATTGGTGCAGGCAAAAAGAGAAGCTGGAGTTTTACGAGGGCTTAAGCGAAGACGAGATCAAAAAGAGGCAGAAAGATATCCTCGCTCGCATTGACGAGCTATATAAATATGATGAAATTTACAGCGACCTCACATATATTTTTTATCTGCATGGCATTTGCGATGAGCAGATCATTAATGAGCTTACAAAAAACGGCGAGTACTACCCACCTGAAATTTACAAAAAGGCTTCAATAAAGATCAGAGATGAGCTTATAAAGAGGCTTTCAAGCGAAGAAAATATAGTCAAGCTAAATCACATCCTATCAGCACTTGCGTGGCAGGGCGATGAGGTAGTAAGGGAGCTATTTTTTAGGCTTTATGGTGCGCCAAAGCCTTGGAAGACGAAGCTTTATGCCGACACTGATGGATACTCGCAGACTGCTGGCTGGAGCTTTGATAGCAGTGGCAAGAGAAGAAGCCTTGTTTTTGATAAGTGTTTTGTTTGCGAGCCAAGTCAAAATGCAGACGCAAGCGTTAAATTTAAAGCTGCAAATGATGAAAAATGTAAATTTTGTAGCGGCAAGATGCTAGAACTCACCATCAAAAAGGAGAGCCTAAAGCGATTTGGACTAGAGCTTAAAAATGACGCTGTGCTTAAATTTTGCCCGACATGCATTGGCTTTGTGCAGTACTTTTGCCAAAATGACGGCAATAGCGTGCAAACAGAAGTTGTAGGCGAGGGCGAGAGTGAGGACTATGTAAGAGAGGCTGTGGCGGTGCTTGATGGGCAAAAATTTGAGCTAGCAAACGAGGTCTGTATGCACTATGCGGCTATGATCGATGGTGAAATTTTACTTGGCGGATATCCGCAGTGGCAGCAAGACGCGGAGTATTTGCACTGCCCAAAATGCGGTAAAGCGATGAAATATCTAGCGCAAATCCCTTTTGGTGGCTTGATAGACGGCGAGGGCACTATCTATATGCAAATTTGTGATGAGTGCGAGATCGTCGGAGCAAATTTCCAGTGTACGTAAGAGAAAATTTATAGAATTTAAACAAAAAAGGGGTTTAATGCGTATAATAATAAATCAAGGTGAAAATATAGATAAATTTATAGATGATTTTCGCATATTTTTACATAACAATTTTGGCGATTTTTTAGAAAGTAAATGTAATATCTATTTGGGTGGGTTTAGCAATAAAGTACTAAAATATTCTAATGCCGATGGTATTGTTGATTGTTTTAAAGACAAACCAAAAATCATAAGACAAAAGCTAAAAGATATGCTTTTAAAAGATATTGAAATGTTTAAGCAAGAAAGTAAAAAGCTGAATGAATATTTTGAAAAATATAGAAAAGCCATTATTAATAATCGTTCAAAAACAACAATACGGAAACATAAAGATAATTATGACAATCTTGTAAAAAAGATTGAAAATTTTTTTATTTTAAACAAAATTTATGATGTATTTGAAGATAGCAGTAAGTGTAAATTTTTCTGTGAGTGTACAACATATCAAAATCGTAAAGATAATAAATTGATAAGTGTTGTTTATGAAGCATTTATAAGTGCAACTATCGATAATAAAGAGTATTTTTATACTGGAAAGGTCTTGAGAGATAATATAGATATAGCAAAAGATAGTTATAAAGTGTATATGAATATGAAAACATTTGAATTAGAAATGTAGTGTTATACTAAATTGTTAAAATTTTTACTGAACGAGTAGGTAAAATAAAATCTGCTATAATTACCCCATTTTAAGGGAGCGAGATGAATAATAGGCTGTTTTTTGGAATTTTTGCGTTTTGTGCTTTGGCTTTGGTGGTCTATCTTTTTAAACCATTTTTACTTGACATTTTTATCGCAGCGCTGCTCGCGGTGGCTGTTGCAAACGTGCAGATCGCATTTTTAACGCTTACTAAAAACCGCAAGACGCTCTCGTCAGGTCTTACGACATTTGCGCTTCTTTGTTTATTTATCGCGCCGCTTCTTTACGCAGTCGTGGAGATCGCGAAATACGCAGCCGGCTTTGACATAAACAACGTCACAAAGACGATCGAGTTTATCAAAAACTACGACTTTAGCCTGCCAGAGTCGATAAATTTCTTAGAGCCAAAGATCAAGGAATTTATAGGTGGGCTTGATATCAAGATGCTATTTTCGCAAGTCGCTGCTAATCTTGCAAATTTAGGCAAACTAAGCCTTAAATTTGGCGTTGATATGATCATCATCCTGGTCTTTTTCTTCTTTTGCAACCTTTATGGCAACGAGCTTATAAGCTACCTAAAAGAGGCGCTTCCCCTTAAAAAAGAGGACACTGAGTCGATACTAAGCGAGGTTGGCAACGTGATGGGCGTCGTTTTTTACTCAACCATCGCAAATATGATCATTCAGGGCTTTTTATTTGCCATTATCACCAGTTTTTACGGCTATGACGGCGTGCTAACTGGCATCTTTTTTAGCTTCGCTTCACTCATCCCAGTCGTTGGCGGATTTTTGGCGTGGGCGCCTATTAGTATTTATGAGTTTGCAAATGGCAACACATCAGCCGCTATCACGATCGCACTTTACACTATTATCGTGATCTCGTTTGCCGCAGATACCTTGCTAAAGCCGCTTGTTATTAAATTTATAAACTCAAAATTAGTCAAGATACCAACAAAGATAAACGAGCTACTCATCTTTTTTGCGATGATCGCTGGTATCACGACGTTTGGCTTCTGGGGCGTGATCCTCGGACCTGCGATCGTGACATTTTTTATCTCAACGATCAAGCTTTACACGCTTTTGCGAGAGAGAAATTTCGTATAAAATAGGGGCAAAAATGATATATGAAGATAAATTTATAAGAGTTGAGCGCGAAAAGAACGAGCTTCCGTGGGTGAAAATTTTTAGCGCAAAGCCATATAGGGAGCTAAGTGACTGCGATGAGGCGAGTAGGGCTAGACTTTTTGAGGCTATGCTGGTGGCTGAAAAGGCTATGCTTGAGTTTTATAAACCAACTAAGATAAACATCGCAAGCTTTGGAAACTACGTGCCACACGTGCATATTCATGTTATTGCGAGATTTGAAAACGATGCATTTTTCCCAGATAGCGTTTGGGCTAGCCCAAAGAGAAAAAGCGAGCTTGAACTGCCTAAATTTGACGAATTTGCTAAATTTTTAGAAAAAAAACTAAGGCTTAGTTTTGAGTAAATACAAAAAATATTTTAATATTTATATTGTTTTAGTCGTTTTTGCGCTGCTTGGTAGCCTTTTTTACTTTCTTTATAGCTCATACATGGCTGAAAAAAAGCAAAACAATATGCGTGTCTTTTTTGACTATCATGTGAAACAGCTAAACAAAAGCATCGATGATGAGAAATTTTCATCAATGGCGATCTCGATCCTGCTTGCTCAAAATGAGTCTATACAGATGTGCTTGCTAGGTCAAAACCGCGACGAGTGCGTAAAAAATATCGAAAATTTGACCAAAACCCTTGGTGCAGCGTCGATGTATAACAACATCAAGCTTCATCTTTACGACAAAGATCTAAAAAGCTACGTAAGAAGCTGGGATCTAAACAGATATGGCGACATGATCGCTAGTGGTAGGTTTTTAGTCCAAGAGTCAAGGCGTCAAGATAGGCCCATGGTTGGCATCGAGGCGTGGTATGCTGGAGTGCATATAAGGGCTGTTTCAAATGTGATGCATGAGGGCAAAAACATCGGTAGCATCGAGGTTTTACTAAACTACGACTCACTTGGAAATTTCTATAAAACGCAAGGCATCGACCTCTTTGTGCTCCTATCAAAAGATAAGATGCCAGCACATAAAAGCGCTCCAAGTGATCAAATTTTAAGTGATTATTACATCGAAAATTTAAGCAGTGCAAATTTAAATATAGTTGGAATTTTGCGCGATATCGACCTTAAAAAGTATGAATTTTACGTATATAAGACGCACTATTTTTGCGTTGTGCCGCTACTTGATGCTAGCAACACGCAGATAGGCTACTACGTCCTTCACGTAAATACCGACGAAAAAGAGCGAAACATCTCGCAAAATTATCTTGAATCAGAAGAGCTTTTTTAAATTCAAAAAGTATGCTCTAGTGCTTTAGTGTTGCTAAAGCTTTTTGCAGAGTTTTTATGGGCTACTTTATAAGCTTGGACTATAAATTTAGCCCTTATATGAAAACTCTTCGCTTGGGAAAATTTTGTTTTTTACTTCGCCAACGTAGCTTTGCACGCCTTTTCGCACAAGAGTGGCTCCATCAAGATAGCGCTTAACAAATTTTGGCTTAAAGTCCTCGAAAAATCCCAGCATATCAGACCAGACAAGCACCTGACCATCAACGTCTGGCCCAGAACCTATACCGATAACTGGCACACGAACCTGTCTTGTTATCTCGCTTGCTACATTGCTAAGCGTGCCCTCAAGCAGTATGCTAAACGCACCAGCTTGCTCAAATGCCAAAGCCTCCTCAACCAGCCTTTTTGCCTCAAGCTCGCTTCTGCCTTTTATCTTATATCCGCCCTCAAATTTAAAAAACTGCGGTTTTAGTCCGATGTGAGCCATCACGTTTATGCCCTCTTCGCAGAGGCGTTTTACTAAATTTACCTGATGCATGCCAACTTCAAGCTTCACCGCATCGGCATTTGTCTGCTTAAAAAATTTCATCGCATTCTTGATCGCTTGTTTTTCGTTTGTGTAGCTGCCAAATGGCATATCAGCTAGGATAAAAGTCTTTGTAGCCCCGGCGCAAACAGCCTTTGTGTGATAAAGCATAGTACTCATATCAGCACTTAGTGTGCTCTCTTTCATATTAAAGCTCATATTTAAGCTATCGCCAACAAGGATAAGATCAGCATAATCATCAAAAATCTTAGCAAATAGCGCATCATAGGCGGTTATCATCACGATTGGTTCAATGCCTTTTTTATTTTTTATATCATTTATGGTGAGTTTTTTCTTTGCGATTTTTTCATCTTTCATGGCTAAGTCCGGTAAAATTTGTGATAATGCTAACAATTTTATCAAAATTTTGCTACAATTACGCCAATTTCTTAAGGACATGAAAATGGGTATATTAAAAAGGCTTGAAGTCGATTATTCTTATGATATAGTTGAGGAGTTTCTCTCCCACTACACTTTGATGTGCGATTTACTAGAGCCTTTGATAATAAATTTAGGAAGAGCTGATAAGTATAAGGAGAGTATTTTAGAGCTTTCTAGGATCTTTCACAATATCAAATCAGCAGCAGGTTTTATGCATCTTGACCCGATCTTGAAACTAACGACTTTAGCTGAAGAGGTCACTCAAGAGGCTAGAAGCTTAAAAGGTCCAGCAAATGATAAATTTATAGATTGGTTGCTGCTTATTAGCGATCAGTTTCATAAATACAAAGGCGACGTCGAGAAAGACCTAGAGTATTTTAGCGTCCTTGAGCCAAAGATCATTGACGTACCTGCAAAGCTTGACTAAACAATCCAACTAAACCATTTCATTTTTTATGGGAGCGACTTGGCTTCGACAGGAGCAGAGTGTGTACGGTGGCACGTCGCTTTGAGCAAAGCGTAAAAAGCTCAAATTAAATTTAAACGCAAACAACGTTAATTTCGCTCCTGCTTACGCTAAAGCTGCGTAAGTTCAGTTGAGCCTCGCTTTGTCTCATTCTAGCTAGGATGTAAGCGAGTAATTTAGCTAGAGTAGGTCAGCAAAGTGACTGCTTGCTAGCTGAAATTTTAGTCTTAGTCTAAATTTTGGTTTTGGAAAGTGAGCCTTTTTAGATGAAATTTTCACTTTTGCTAAGCGTGTAGAGGCTGTACGGATTTTGTTTTTGGACAGGGGTTCGATCCCCCTCGCTTCCACCATCTACTTTAAATTTCCATTTTATTCTACGATTTAAATATTATTTTAAATTTTACTTATTTTTAAAAAATATAAATTACAATATTTAAAAAACAAAGGAGGCTTATATGGCAAATAGTTTTGGATACATTTGTGATTTTAGTGATGGTTTCGCTGCGGTAAAAAAAGAAGAGAAAGTAGCTAGGTATGAGCCTAGCTACTTTCTCAAGTGCGTTTAGAAGATTGCGTAAGAGAAAAGGATTAGACAGCTCGAAAGAACAAGACAATAGTAAGGAGGAATAAGCAATGAAAAATAAAGCATTACTTTATATTTTATTAGTTAGTTTATTTTCAACTATAAGCTTTGCAGCAGTAGATTGCTCCGACCCAAAAAATAGACCTCGCAGCATAGGTGGAGTATTGAGGGGGGGAAAAAAAGAGTGCTATCGTAATCTCAATGCTGAAACAGCTAAACGTGACTTAGATTTAACTATCGGACGTAACCCAGTTACTGGAGAGGTTACTTCAAGAGCTAAGTTAGCTGGTGGAGATAATGCCACTATGCGATTAGAAAACGCTCAAATGAATTACGGCAAAAAGAAATATGAGCTTGAAGAGGCAGAGAAATTTTATGCTGATGACCCTAGCGTTAAGAATTCTAACCGCTTAGATAAAGCTCGTAAGGCGTTTAAAAAAGCGCAGCTTGATCTTGAGGCAGCAGAAGAGATAAAAGGTAAGGCAGATATGAGAAAGGTAGAAGAGTAAAAAATAATGTTTTATCATTTAAAAAATAAAGACAAAACTATTTTAGAATTTAGTATTAATGCCAAAGAATACAACGATATAGGCGGTAAAAATTTCAAATATGAAGTTGTAAATATTGCAATTAAAGACGCTTCGTATTTGCCTAAAACTATTGATATAAACGATTTAAATAACTCTTTAAAATCATGGATTGAAAATAGAAGAATACCGAATAATAGACGTTTTGTAGAAAAGGTTGTTGCTTCTTATAGTTCAGATAAAAAGCGTAGTCTTATGGACTATATCGACGTATCATTTGGGCTTAGTTTAAATGATACGTTTTGGGTTACTCCAGCTGGCGATGACTATAAATGGAAAAACTATAATCTTTACGATAATAAATTTGACGAGGCTTTGTCTTTAGTCGCCTTTAGTGGTATGAGCCATAAAGTAAGTGGCTTTACATCTTCGCCTGAATATACAACTAACGGAATGCTTAAGAAGTGCTGGTATAGAGAGTGGGACGGAATTTATCTATATAAAGGCTCTAGTAAAGCTTACGCAAATAATGGTAAAGAGGCTTACGCAGAATTTTATATGGCTCAAGTAGCGCAAGCTTTGGGCTTTGAGTGTATAAAATACGACTTACAAAAATTTCACAATGAACTGATAAGCTCGTGCAAAATTTTTACAAGCCAAAATGAGGGTTACGTGCCTATGGGTAACTTTTTTAAAAGAGGCGAGCTTTCGGTTGAGAATAGAAATATGAAAATTGCTGCGATTTATGGAGAGGATAAACTAAGAGATTTGCTAGTATTTGACGCACTTATTTATAATACCGATAGGCACTTGGGTAACTTTGGTATGATTGTAGATAACGACACTGGTATGCCATTAAGAGCAGCACCGATATTTGATAATGGCTTATCGATGATTAACTTCTTAACTCAAGATGAATTAAAAGATATTGATACTGCATTGAGCGATAAAATTTCTTGCTTTGATTATGGATTTAACGAACAACTAAAGCGTTTTGTATGTGATAGACACTTAGAGGGCCTAGAAAAGCTTAGTAAATTTGAATTTAGAAAGCACGCTAAATTTAACTTAAGTGACGAGTGGCTAGAGCCGATACAAAAGCATATACAAGATAGAGCAAAGCTAGCTATAAAATTTTGCAATGAAAATAAAGACGAGCAAAAGAGCGAGCAGGCGGAGCAAATTTTAAATAGGCAGGCAGTAAGAAAGTGCTTCAAAGGATAAATAAAACTACTTTTTTGATAAAAATAGCAGAGCGAGATATTTTTGTGGATAGCGAAGGGAATTTCAGATAAACTAGCTATAAAAAGCTTTGCCAGCCAGTTAAATTTAACTTGGCTGGTTTATTTATCTAAGCTTTGTCTCAAAAAATGCGCCAAAAAGCGAGTTTATGCCTTGCTTTGTAAATTTCTCCATTATCTTTTCTAGCTGCGGTTTTTCTTGCCAGACTGGCTCATCTACGAGGCTCATTTTAGCTAGCTCATCTTGAGCGTCTATATAGCTGCCAAGGCTATCTATTAGCCCCATTTTTAGAGCATTGTGCGCCAAAAAGACCCTTGCATTTGCCCACTCGTCTTTTTTCTTGATGTCTAAATTTCTAGCCTCCGCCACGTCGCTTACAAAGAGCATGTAAGCGTCATTTACGAGCCCCTGCAAGCTCTCACGCTCTTGCTTGCTCCAGCTTCTCATAAAGGTGCCAGCCTCTTTAAACTCGCCGGCCTTCACCACCTGCTCGCTCACGCCTAAATTTTTGGCTAAATTTTCGATGTTTGCCCCTTGCATGATGACGCCAATGGAGCCTATGAAAGCGCCTGGGTTTGCGACGATAGTATCAGCATTTACGCCAGCGTAGTAGCTGCCACTTGCCATGTTGCCAGCTGCGTATGCGAGCACTTTTTTGCTCTCTTTTAGTCGCTTGACCGCCATGGCTAGCTCCACGCTAGGGCTTAGCGCGCCGCCTGGACTGTCGATGTAGAGCAGCACGCCTTTGATGTTGCTATCAACTCTTGCCTTTTCGAGCTCGTCTAAAATTTCACTAGTATCCACTATCGTGCCGGTGATGTCGATACGGGCTAAATTTGGCTCTTTTATCTTGCTATCTGGCGCGAAAATAAAAAATAAGATCAGCAAAAATATGAGCGCCTTAAAGTAGCTATTTATAAATTTAAAAATTCCCAAAATTCCTCTAAAAATAAGCCTTAAAATTTGCAAATTTTGCCTCCGATATATAGTTTTTTAGCCTCGTTTGTATGAAGTATGAGCTGAAGTATTAGCTCGCTGTCATCGCACTCTAGATCGTTATAGACCGCAAGATCAGCCGCGCGTCCTGCTTTTATCTCGCCGTTATTTGTCCTAAGCGCTTTTGCGCCCCCATGCGTTGCAGCGACAAAAAGCCTAGTGGCAAGCTCGTTTAGATCAAGGCTAGCGTGGGTAAAAAGGGCGGCTCTTAGTTCATGCCAAAAATTTAGGCTGATATTTGAGCTAAGGCCGTCTGTGCCGATATTTAGACTGACGTTATTTTTGAAAATTTCTTTTAAATTTAGCGCCTTTTTGCCAAGTAGTCTGTTTGAAACGGCGCAGTGCGTCACGCTGTGATGAGGCTCAAATTTAGCAAAATCGCTCACATAAACGCAGTGCGTAAAAAGGGTATTTATCTCACGAAACATCGCAAAGTAGCTCTTCGCATCATACATCGGCTTTGGATCTTGGCTAAATCTTAAAAGATGCTTTTTAAAGCCACCGCTGCCGTGCTCTAGCCACTGCTTTTCAGCCTTGCTCTCTAAAAAGTGCGTGCTAACAAGAAGATCATCTTTTTTAGCTATCTCAAGGGCGACTTTTGCGAGCTTTGGGTGCACAGAGTAGGGCGAGTGCAGCGAGATAGCTGGGGTGAAATTTTGGCTTTTATAGCCCTTTATTTTTTCAAATTTAGCTAAGAAATTTTGTAAATTTTGCTCACTCATCTGCTCGCTTGAACCTAAAATTTCACTAAAAAGCACGACTTTTAGCGGACTATCAGCTAAAATTTCAAGCTCCAAGCCAAAGCTAGATATCTCACCAATGGCACAAACTCCGCTTTTAAGTAGTGAATTTATAGCTTCATTCATCGCTTTTTTAGCGTCCATCTTGGCTAGCTCGCCGCCTTTATCGACGATAGAGCCAAGCCATTTTATAAACTCACCATATTTTAGTGTGCTAACGTTTGAGCTAAACTCTAAATGAACGTGCGTATTTACGAATGCTGGGGCTATCACGCTCTCACCAAAGTCGCAAATTTTCGCCTCTTTAAATTTCTCAATCGCTGCTTTTTCGCTTAAAATTTCTAAAATTTTATCGTCCTTAATGACAACACAAGCATTTCTTAAAATTTTTGGATTTTCTCCGCCAGTGATGATCTTTTTTGCTTTTAAAATTTCCATTTCTAGCCTTAAATTTTTGTTATTGTAGCGAAAATTTAGGAACGAAAATGTATAATTTGGGCTATTTAATCAAAAAGGAGTGACATGGATAAGAAGCTAAAAATAATGGTTATCCAAGGCCCAAATATCAACATGCTTGGCGCTAGAGAGCCAGGAATTTACGGCGTTATGAAGATGGAGGATATCCACTCTCAAATGAAGATCGTCGCCGATCAAAATGACGTTGAGATCGAGTTTTTTCAAAGCAACCTTGAGGGCGAGCTAGTTGATAAGATACAAGAGTGCTTGGGCGATGCTGACGGCATCATCATAAACCCAGCTGCCTATACTCACACATCAATAGCTATCCGTGACGCGCTAAGTGCGGTTGCGCTGCCGGTTATCGAGGTGCATATCAGCAACGTTTATAGAAGAGAAGAGTTCCGCCATAAAAGCCTTATCGCGCCAGTTGCGGCAGGCCAGATCGTGGGCTTTGGACCAGTTGGCTATCATTTGGCGATGATAGGCATGCTTCAAATTTTTGAGCAGATAAAAGCAGTAAGAGCAAATCAAAACGCACAATGAATTTCATCTTAAAGGACGAAAACGCCGTATTTTACGAGTGCGGTTACAGCTGCGACAATGAGTTTTTGCTATGCCTTGATGGCGTGAAATACTTTTTCACGGATGCGAGGTATTATTTTGAGGCAAAAAGCTGCGTAAATGCAGGCGTGGTCGTTCTTTTGGCGCAGAGAAATTTAATAAGCGAGGTGCGGGCATTTTTAAGAAAGATGAAGCCAAAAAGCCTTGTTTTTAACCCTGATGAGCTAAGCTTGAGTGAGTTTAACGCACTTAGCAAGGGTTTTAAGATAAATTTCAAGCCAAAGGCAAATTTCTCTAGGCTAAAGAGAATTTGCAAAAGCGAGGATGAGATAAAAATTTTAAAAAGAGCTAGCGAATTTGGAGCAAAATGCTTTGATGAATTTGCTAAATTTGTGCGTGAAAATGGCGAAGGAATGAGCGAAAAAGAGCTTCATTTTAACGCCTCGCTCATATTTAGGCAAAAAAACGAGCTAGGTCTTAGCTTTGATCCGATCGTGGCGATAAATGAAAATGCCGCAAAGGCGCACGCGCTGCCTGGGGATAAAATTTTAAAAAAGGGCGATTTGCTGCTACTTGACGCTGGAGTTAAATTTAAGCGTTACTGCTCTGATCGCACCAGAACTGCTTGCTTTGATGAAAATTTTAACTTCTCAAAGGAGCAAAAATTTAAAAACGCCAAGATGCAAGAAATTTACGAGATCGTAAAAGAGGCTCAGGCTGCTGCAATAAAGGTCGCAAGAGCTGGCATTAGGGCATGCGAGATAGACCTTGCGGCAAGAAATGTGATAGCAAAGGCTGGATATGAAAAGGCCTTTTTTCACTCGACAGGACATGGCGTGGGAGTCGATATACACGAGCTTCCAGTCATCTCAGCAAGGAGTGAAACGCTCATAAAAGAGGGCATGGTCTTTAGCGTGGAGCCTGGAATTTATTTAGAAAATGAATTTGGCGTGCGCATCGAGGACGTGGTGGTCGCAAGAGAAGGTGGATGCGAAATTTTATGAGGCTAGCTGGAGCAAGAAAGATCGTAAAAAGCCGTTTTTGCCCTAGTTTTTTTGAAAAAAGAGAAGAGTTTAAGTATGAGGCGCTAGTTGGCATGGGTGGCAACATCGGCGATAGCGCAAAGAGGTTTGATAAATTTATAAGAGCGATTACAAGTGATAGCAGGTTTCATGTAGTTGAAGTCTCGCCGATTCTTATAAATGCGGCGTTTGGCTACGAAGCGCAGGCTGATTTTAGTAACGCTGTTATAAATTTACAAACATCTATGAGCCCTAGAAATTTGCTAAAAATTTTGGGGCATTATGAGAGTAAATTTAAGCGCGTGAGGATGTTTAAAAATGCGCCACGCACGCTTGATCTGGATATTTTGTATTTTAGTAAAAAAGTCTATAAGACGCCGCGCCTTATCGTCCCGCACCCAGGGGTTAGTAAGAGGCTTAGCGTGATCGTGCCACTAGGGCTTATGAGAGGTTAAAGGATATAAATGGCTACAAAATTTCATACTTTTACAGGCGAAAGCACCATCGAGGCTTTGAAAAAGGCTCAAGAAGCGTGCGGCGAGAAGGCCATACTCGTTACCACAAAGCAAATTCAAGCCAAAACGATAAACAAAAAGCCGCTTTATGAAATTTTAGTAAGCGTCGAAGAAGACGAGGTAAAGCAGCCGCCAAAGCCAAATGTAAAAGCAATAAATTATGAAAATGCCTACTCTAAATTTAGTAAAAACTACGAGCCGCCAAAGCCAAAATTTGAGATAAAAGAGGAGCCTGCTAAATTTGAAGCAAAGACGACGTCGCCTGAGCCTTACGATCCAAATGAGAGCGTGCTTTTAAACATCTCAGACGTCGCAAAAGAGATAAGCGCGATCGCAAATGTCGATATGAACGAGATCAAAGAGCCAAATACAAATGGCATGAATAAAAAAATAGACGACGTGGCAAAGCAAGTAAGCGTGCTAAGCGAGAAAATAGGGCTGATAACTGACATGATCTGGGACGAAAAAGCACCAAATCGCAACAATCTCTCGATCCCGCCAGAGTTTGCTACTATCTATAAGCTCGCAAAACAAAGCGGCATGAAAGAGGAGCATCTAGAGGCGATCATGCAAACGACGCTTGAAAATTTGCCAGTCTCTATGAAAAACAACCCAACTGCGGTAAAAAGGTACTTTTACTCACTTTTGCGAAATATGCTGCCTTGCAGAAAAGAGCTCGGTGACAAAAAACAGCGCATAATGATGCTAGTTGGTCCAACTGGAGTTGGCAAGACGACGACTCTTGCAAAGCTCGCGGCTCGTTTTGCATACGGCAACGAAAAGCGCTATAAAACGGGCATCATCACGCTTGATACGTACCGTATCGGAGCGGTTGAGCAGCTATTTCAGTACGCTAAGATGATGAAGCTACCGATCCTTGACGTCATAGAGGTCGAGGACTTTCAAAACGCCATAAAACAGCTTAGCTACTGCGACGTGATACTAATCGACACTACTGGAAATTCGCAGTACGACAAAGAAAAGCTTGAAAGACTTGATAAATTTTTAAAGCATAGTGGTGCAAAGATCGATGTAAATTTAGTCCTCTCAGCTGGCTCAAAGGTCGAGGATCTAATAGAAATTTATAATGGATTTTCATTTTTAGAGATCGACACTTTAATAATTACCAAATTTGACGAGACCAAAATTTTTGGTAACGTCTTTTCGCTCATATATGAGACAAACACGCCAGTTAGCTACTTTAGCGTGGGTCAAGAGGTGCCTGATGATCTTGTAGAGGCAAAGAGCGAATTTTTAGTAGAGTGCGTGTTTGACGGCTTTACAAAGCAAAAGGCTAGCGATGAATAACCAAGCGCAAAAACTACAAAATTTAGTCCAGTCTCAAAATAAGGCTAAAAATACGCATTTTATAGCGATTACAAGCGGCAAGGGCGGCGTTGGCAAGAGCACGATAAGTGCAAATTTGGCAAATATCTTGTCGCAAAATGGCTATAAAGTAGGGCTTTTTGACGCTGATATTGGCCTTGCAAACCTTGATGTTATTTTAAATGTTAAAATGGGTAAAAACCTGCTTCACGTGCTAAAAGGCGAGTGCAGTCTAAAAGATATCTTGATACCTATAAATAAGAATTTGATCCTTATCCCTGGCGAGAGCGGCGATGAAATTTTGAAATTTAACAATCAGTTTTTATTTGAGAGATTTTTAGATGAGGCTAGCGAGCTTGATGGGCTTGACTTTTTGATCATCGACACTGGAGCTGGCATAGGTGGCAGTACGCAGCTCTTTTTGGAAGCAGCAGACGAGGTTGTCGTGGTAACTGTGCCTGACCCTGCGGCGATAACTGACGCGTATGCTGTCATAAAGATCGTCTCAAGGTTTAAAAATAACGAGCTTCTGCTTTTAAATATGGTAAAAAACGAGGCTGAGGCCACTAGAATTTATGAAAATGTAAAACGAGTGGCAAATGCAAATATCGGACCAAGCTTAAATTTAGAGCTAATTGGCTACGTGGCTTCTGATAAGAGCGTGGCAAGGAGCATAAAGCAAAGGACACTCTTTACAGATGACGAAGCTTACGGCTCTGCTAGCGTGCAGATCAAACAGATTGCTTCGAATTTGCTTTATAGGTTGGAACGAAAAGTGCTTAAAGATGAGCAAAGCAGGAGCTTTGGGGGCTTCTTTAAGCGTTTGATAGAACAATTTTAATGGAGATTGAGCTTTGCGTGCAGAAAATTTTATAGCATTTTTTACGGTTTGTGGATTTTTCATAGGCATAGTTTTTACCTTGCTAAAGGTGAGCGAGCCTATCGAAATGCTCGTTTATACGCTAGTTATTACTTTATTTTTTTACCTTATAATTCACATCGTGATAATGAACTATGTCGATGTAAAAAGGACTTTGAAGAAATTTTTTGACAAGCAAAGACATGAGGAGATCGCGGACTATCTCATCTCTGAGCTAAACGTTAGGGAAAAACGGATGGAAAATATCATGCTAAAAGTAACCACCGAAAATTTAGACTCTGGTAAGCAAAATGTACGAACTAAAGCAAAAGCAGCTTAACGCTTATAAAAGCACCATTAAAAAAGAGCAAGACGAGATCGTCTTAAAATACATGCCAGCTCTGCGTGCAATGGCGTTTAGACTAAAGGAGCGCTTGCCTTCAAGTATCGACGTAAATGATCTTATAAGCGTTGGCGTTGAAGAGATGATAAAGCTTAGCAGGAAGTATGACAAAGAGCAAAACGACTCATTCTGGGGATATGGCAAAAAAAGAATTTATGGCTCGATGCTTGACTACCTTAGAGCGCTTGATGTTGTTAGTAGAAGCGACAGAAAGCTAGTAAAGAGCATAAATACCGAGATAGATAACTACTTTAACACACACGAAGAAGAGCCAAGCGACGAGTATCTGGCTGAAAAGCTAAATGAAGATATCGAAAAGATAAGAGAGGCAAGGGGCGTTAGTGGCATCATAACCATTTTGCCAATCGATGAACAAATGGAGCTAATCGGTCAAAGCGATGTTGAAAAAAGCGTAGAAAAAGAGGATCTTATCTTAAAGATCGAAAGCGCGCTAAAAGACTTTGATGAACGCGATCAGATGATAGTTCAGCTTTACTACTACGAAGAGCTAAATTTAAAAGAGATCAGCGAGATAATGAATATCAGCGAGAGTAGAATTTCGCAAATTCATAAACGTTTGCTTGATCGCATCAGACGCAGCTTGGGGGTTTAATGGCTGATATTTTAAGTCAAGAAGAGATAGATGCACTACTTGAAGTCGTCGATGAAGACGGCGATACGAGCAATATCGAGATAGAAGAGAGCCCACAAGGCGAGCAAAAGCAGATCATTATCTATGACTTCAAGCGTCCAAACCGCGTCAGTAAAGAGCAGCTTCGTGCGATAAAAGGTATCCACGACAAGCTTGCTAGAAACCTAGCTAGTCAAATCTCAAGTGTTATGAGAAGTATCGTCGAGCTTAGACTTCATAGCGTCGATCAGATGACATACGGCGAGTTTTTGATGAGTTTGCCAAGCCCAACTAGCTTTAACGTCTTTTCTATCAAGCCACTTGATGGAAACTGCATCTTAGAGATAAATCCAAGCATAGCATTTCCTATGATAGATCGTTTGCTTGGCGGAACTGGCGAAAATTTCGAGGCAAACAGAGAGCTAACTGACATTGAGGTAAATTTACTCGATGCGGTGCTTAGGATGATCATGCAGCGCCTAAAAGAGAGCTGGTCGATGATAACTGATATGTATCCAAACGTCGAGGCAAAAGAGAGTAGTCCAAATGTCGTGCAGATCGTATCTCAAAACGAGATCGTCATCATGGTCGTCATGGAGATCATCGTTGGTGGCTCAAGTGGTATGATAAATTTATGCTATCCAGTCATCTATCTAGAGCCGATCCTATCGCGCCTTGCAAACAGGGACATCATGCTTGGCGAAACTAGCGCTAAAAAGAGTAGAAACAAAGAGCTAAAAACGCTAATAGGCCGCGCTGAGGTGCTTTATGAGGCGATCCTTGGTAAATCAATCGTTAGCGTAAATGAATTTTTAAATTTAAAAGAGGGCGATATCTTAAGGCTTGATAGAGGCGCTGATGATAAGGCGATCGTTTGCATCGATAAAAAAGAGGTATTTTTGGCTGAAGTTGGGCTTCATAGATTTAGAAAGTCTATCAAGATCGAGCAGCTAATCCGCTCTGACAAAGACGAGATCAAACACATCCTAGAAAAATACGAAGAAGAGCGAAAAGCAAAACTAATGGCATACGACGAGGCCAACGAACACAACAACGAAGAAGAGAGCGAAGATAATGACGAATGAATTTTTTAACATCTTTTCAAATGAACTAAAAGCGACCATCGAAGGGCTAACTGGCAGAGCACCAGAGATCGGCGAGAGAAATGAATTTGATGCGCCAGCGCAAAATGGCATAAAACCGCCAGTTGTCATGGCTAGTGTGACATTAAGTGGTGACATCAATGCAAAAGCAGAGATCGCTTGTACGCCGGTGCTCATAAGCGCGGTTAGCGAGTGGATGATGGGCGAGGAGGAAATTTCACGTAATGAAAACCTCGGAAGCGACGAGCTTGATGCTGCAAAAGAGATATTTTCAAACCTCTTTAGCGCCTTTAGCACCTCTCTTGGAGCGCAAAAGGGCATGCCAAAGATCAGCTTTGAGGTGATAAATGTAAATTTCTTAGATGAAAACTCATCGCTTGATTTTAGCGTTTTTGAAAAGCTTTTTTTGTTTAACATAAAGATCGAGGATCTAAATGAGCACGTGGCTTTTGTCTGCGATCACACGCTTATGAGATTTTTTGAGCCTGCTAAAAGTGAGCCAGCAGATGGCGCAAAGGCTCAAGCTGCTCCTCATGCACTAAAGGGCGAATTTAGCGCAGAAGAGATGAGAAACATCGGCCTTATCATGGACGTAAGGCTACCAATGCGCGTTCGTATCGGCTCAAAAAGGATGCTCTTAAAAGATGTGCTCACTATGGATATAGGCTCAGTCATCGAGCTAAATCAGCTAGCAAACGACCCGCTTGAAATTTTGATAGGAGATAAGGTGATAGCCCTTGGCGAAGTGGTCATAATAGACGGAAACTTCGGCATCCAGATCACACAGATAGGCTCAAAACGCGAGAGGCTTCAGCAGTTAAAATAATGAATGAATTAGTAAATGATCTCTTAAAATTTCCAAGCGTTTTAAAGTATAAAAATAAAAATGTAACCTTCTTTGGCTCGGCTAGATTTGATGAAGAAAATTTCTATTGCAAAAAGGCATACGAGCTAGCTTACAAGCTAAATGAGCTAGGTTTTGCCATCTTAACTGGTGGAGGCGATGGCATAATGAGGGCGGCAAACAAGGGTGCGTTTGATAGCGCAAAATCCCCTAGCGTCGCACTAAACGTGAGGCTGCCGTTTGAGCAAAATACAAATCCATACGTCACTGCAAAATATCTCTTTTCAAATTTAAGCCCAAGAAAATTTGCCCTAACTGATAGCTCTATCGCATTTGTCGTCTTTCCTGGTGGATTTGGCACGCTTGATGAGCTATTTGAAATTTTAGTCCTAGCTCATGTTGGCAGCAAAAAAGTGAAAATTTTCCTTTACGGCTGCGAGTTTTGGCAAGGTCTTGATAAATTTATACGCGAGACGCTAGTTTGTGAAAAGACTATAAACAAAGAGGATATAAATTTATACAAGATCACCGACGATCTAGAGCTTATCGCAAACGAAATTTTGGCTATTTAAAAATAAGATATAAAATATCGCCTTTAAATTTAAAAAAGGTAAAAATATGAAAATAATGGTTGCAATGAGCGGCGGCGTAGATAGCACGATGACGGCTAAATTTCTGCAAGAGGCTGGACATGAGGTGCAAGGCTGCTACATGATGCTTCATCAAAAGCCAGGATATCACGAAGAAAACATCAGAAAAGTCAAAAAAGTGGGCGAATACCTTGGCATCAAAGTGCATATCCTCGATCTGCAGGATAAATTTAACGAATATGTCTATGATCCATTTGTGAGGCTATACAAAGAGGGCAAAACGCCAAATCCTTGCGCCTTGTGTAATAAATTTATAAAGCTTGGTGCGCTACTTGACTTTGCAAAGGCAAATGGCTGCGAGAAGCTTGCTACTGGGCATTACGTGCAGGTGGTTGATGGTTTTATAACCTGCGCCAAAGATCCTAGCAAGGATCAAAGCTACTTTTTAGCTCAGGTGCCAAAAGAGGTGCTAAAAGATGTCATTTTCCCGCTTGGGGATAAATTTAAAAAAGATATAAAAGAGTTAGCAAGAGGCGTAAAAGTGCTTGAAGAGTTTGCTACTCAGGCAGAAAGCAGTGAAATTTGCTTTGTGGAAAATACCTACATCGAGGTTTTAAACAAGCACTACAACACAAATTTACCAGGCAACGTGGTAGATAAAGACGGCAATATCATCGGCCGCCACCAAGGCTACATGCACTACACTATCGGCAAACGCCGTGGTTTTGAGGTTTTTGGCGCTCATGAGCCACACTTTGTCATCAAGATAAATGCCGATAAAAACGAGATCGTTGTCGGTAGCAAGGACGACCTTGCTCAAAAGGTGGTCGAGCTTGAAAATGTAAATTTATTTATCGATGAAGATAAATTTGAGTGCGAAACCAAGATAAGATATAGAAGCCCTAAACTTGAGGCTTTTGTAGAGGTTGATAAAGCTAACAAAACCGCAAAACTAACGCTAAATCAAAACGCACTTGGCGTAGCGCAAGGTCAGCTTTGCGTGATGTATGATGGTGATCGCGTCATCGCAAGTGGCTTTATAAAGAGCTAAGCGCCTCTTTTATCACCTTAACGTGGCTAAATTCTGGCTCTTTGACAGCAGTTAGAAGCGCCACGTTTTTATACTCTTTTTCTAGCTTCTTAAGCTCTTTTAGCCCCTCTTGCTCCTCTTTGCCATTTAGCTCTTGCCTAAATCTTTTGCAAAATTCATCAAACCTAGCCTCCTTATCCTCATGAAACCATGACCTTAGCTCGTTTGATGGAGTGACTGATTTTAGCCAGATGAAGCTAGAAAAGATCTCTTTTTTCACGCCTCTAGGATATAGTCTATCGATAAAGACACCTTTAAAACTCTCGTCGTCGCTTTTAATAAAGTCGTAAATTCTACATATCTTAAACATGTTTGTTACCTTAGTCCTCATAAATTTATAAATATAAAACGGTTTAAAAATTTGGTGTAAATTTTGCCTTTTGGAGTATAAAATTTGGCTAAAATTAGTTGGTAAATAAATTTAAATTTAAAGCTCATTTTGATAAAATCCCAACATAAAAATCACTAAAAAAGGTTACTATTATGAGAGGCTATAAAATTTTCTCAGGCACCGCAAATATCGAGCTTTCGAAGAAAATTTCGCAATATTTGTCGCTTCCACTCAGTGAAGCTAGCATTAAAAGATTTAGCGATGGTGAGATCAGCGTGCAAATCGGCGAAAGCGTGCGTGGAAAAGATGTCTTTGTCATCCAGCCAACATGTGCCCCAGCAAATATAAATTTAATGGAGCTTCTTATCTTAACTGACGCTTTAAAACGCAGCAGCGCAAGCTCTATAACAGCGATCGTGCCGTATTTTGGCTACGCTAGACAAGACAGAAAAGCAGCCCCTAGAGTGCCGATCACTGCAAAACTTGTGGCAAATATGATGCAAACAGCAGGCATCGATAGGGTCGTTACTATGGACCTTCACGCAGGACAAATTCAAGGATTTTTCGATATCCCAGTAGATAACCTTTATGGAAGCATCATCTTTAACGACTACGTAAAAGCTAAAAATTTACCAAATCCAGTCGTCGCAAGCCCAGATGTAGGCGGCGTGGCTCGTGCTAGAGCCTTGGCGAAAAATCTAAATTTGCTAGATATGGTCATCGTTGATAAACGCCGCGAGAAAGCAAATGAGAGCGAAGTGATGAACGTGATTGGCGATGTTAAGGGCAAAGATGTGATCTTGGTCGATGATATGATCGACACCGCTGGCACTATCGTAAAAGCAGCTGAAATTTTTAAAGAGCGCGGCGCAACTAGCGTAATGGCGTTTTGCACGCATCCAGTGCTTAGCGGACCAGCCTATGATAGGCTAAAACTTGGCTTTTTAGATGAGCTAGTGGTGACTGATACGATCCCATTAAAAGAAGAACTCCCTTGTATAAAAGTGCTAAGCACAGCTTCACTCTTTGGCGAAGTGATACGCCGTGTTTATCACAACGAAAGCGTAAATAGCTTGTTTTAATATCATCCCAGCTTTGTCTGGGATGCTCCTTTTTGCCAGATAAGCTCAATTAAAATTAATTAAACATAAGCCTCTAAATTTAAGGAAAAAACTATAAAATACCCCCTTTTTAAATTTCATAAAAAGGGTTTTTATTGCGTAAAATATTTGAGAGAATTTTGCTTACAAGCAACAGTTTCACGCTTTTTCCAGTAGTTTTTGGCCTTTTAGGTGTGATCGTGCTTTTTATCATCGCAAGTTATGATGTCGGCAAGGTGATTTTAGAGGTTTATAAATATTTCTTTGTTGCAGATTTTCACGTTGAAAATTTCCACTCAGAAGTCGTTGTCGAGATCGTTGGAGCGATCGATCTATACTTGATGGCGCTTGTTCTTTATATATTTAGCTTCGGAATTTACGAGCTTTTCATCTCAGAGATCACACAGCTAAAGCAGTCAAAGCAGAGCAAGGTGCTTGAAGTGCATTCGCTTGATGAGCTAAAAGACAAGCTTGGCAAAGTGATCGTCATGGTTTTAATCGTAAATTTCTTCCAAAGAGTGCTTCACGCAAATTTCACAACTCCGCTTGAGATGGCCTATCTTGCGGCTTCTATCCTTGCACTTTGTCTTGGACTTTACTTTCTTCACAAGGGAGATCACTAAAATTTTAAGCGTTCTTACGCTTAAAATTTCTCCTACATCTTTTCTTTAGCTATTTTTGGATAATATCCATTTAAAAATTTAAAGGAAATTTGATGATTTTTATAGACGCTTGCCTTAAAAAACCTACGCCATACACGCCTGTTTGGATGATGCGCCAAGCTGGTAGATATCTACCAGAATATATGGCTGTAAGAGCTAAAGCAGGGGACTTTTTATCACTTTGCAAAGACTATAAAAAGGCTAGCGAGGTCACGCTTCAGCCAGTTGATATCTTGGGCGTTGATGCGGCTATTTTGTTTAGCGACATCCTTGTCGTGCCTCTTGAAATGGGTATGGATCTGCGCTTTGAAAAGGGCGAGGGACCAGTTTTTACAAAGCCTTTGCGTGATGAGGCCGCACTTGATGCACTTAGTATCGAAAGATCAGTCAAAAGCTTAGCATACGTCTATGACACGATCAAACTTACAAGAGAAAATTTAGCCAAAGATAAGGCGCTAATTGGCTTTTGCGGCGCACCATGGACGATAGCTACATATATGATAGAGGGTGGAGGCAGCAAAAACTATGCGGTCTGCAAAAAGATGCTCTATGAAAATCCAGAATTTTTACATCAAATTTTAGAAAAAGTGACGCAAGCGCTCATCCTTTACGTCAAAGAGCAGATAAAAGCTGGCGTAAATGCGGTGCAAATTTTTGACAGCTGGGCGGCTGCGCTTGAAGAGCAGGCATATTTTGAGTTTGGATTTAACTACATAAACAAGATAGTTGATAGCGTCAAGGCTGAGTTTCCAGATATCCCAGTCATCGTTTTTCCAAAAGGTATCAGCGGATATCTGGATAAAATTTCAGGTAAATTTGATGTTTTTGGCGTTGATTGGAGCACGCCGATCGAACTAGCGAAAGAAAAACTTAGCCCAAGATACGTCCTTCAGGGCAACATGGAGCCAACAAGGCTATATAGCAAGAAGGCGATCGATGAGGGCGTGGATAAAATTTTAAGCACGATGAAAGGCGCACCGCATATCTTCAACCTTGGTCATGGGATCTTGCCAGATGTGCCAGTTGAAAACGCAAAATATTTCATAAAAGAGGTTCAAAGAAAAAGTGCAAGATAGCACTCCGGTCTTTGGGCCGATAAATTCGCGCCGTTTTGGCATGAGCCTTGGCATCGATCTAAGCCCAAAGCAAAAATCATGCAATTTTGACTGTGTTTATTGCGAGCTAAAGGGCGCAAAGCCGGTTGAAGAGATAGAAAATCCACCAAGCGTTAATGAAATCATAAGCGCTTTGAAAGAAGCATTAAAAGCTCATCAAAACATCGATGTCATCACGCTTACAGCAAATGGCGAGCCAACTCTTTATCCGCACTTAAAAGAGCTGATAGCAAAAGTAAATGAACTAAAAGGCATGGCAAAAACTCTAATCCTAAGCAACGGCTCAGGCGCGAGAGATCAAAAAATTTGTGAAGCCTTGCAAGGGCTTGATATAGTGAAATTTAGCCTTGATAGCGCCGTGCAAAGCACATTTAAAAAGATAGACCGCAATAAAAGTGGTATAGAAGTTAGCGAGCTTATAAAGGCAATGGCTAAATTTCGCAAGAAATTTAAGGGCGAGCTTGTGCTTGAAATTTTGGTCGTGGCTGGATTTAACGACAAAGAAGAGGAATTTATAGCGCTTAATGAGGCTATAAATGAGATAGCTCCGCACCGAGTGGATGTGGGTACGATAGATCGCCCGCCAGCTTACAACGTAAAAGGCGTTGATGCTAGTAGGCTTGAAGAGCTAGCAAGCAAGATAAAAGGCGTGCCAGTCACCATAGCTAGGGCTCACAAGATAGAGCAAAAGTATGAATTTAGCAAGAGTGAAATTTTAGCCATGCTAGAGCGCCGTCCGCAAACTATGGCAAATGTCGAAGAAAATTTCTCAGAGCACTCAAAGCAAATTTTAAACAGCCTTTTGCAAGACGGCGTGGTTTGTCAAACTGACGTTGCTGGCGTTAAATTTTATAAATTAAGATGATAGATGAAGCGAATTTTAACTATACAAGACATCTCGTGCGTGGGCAAATGCTCGCTCACCGTCGCACTTCCCATAATCAGCGCCCAAGGCATCGAGGCATGCATCTTGCCAACGGCACTGCTCTCAACTCACACTGGCTTTAAAAATTTCACTTTTCGTGATCTAACTGATGAATTTGACGCTATAACGCAGGTTTGGCACAAAGAGGGCATCAGCTTTGATGGAATTTACACTGGATTTTTAGGTAGTTTTAGGCAGCTTGAGCTTATAGAAAAGGTCTTTGCTGAGTTTGATAGCGGCTCTTTGCTAAGGCTTGTGGATCCTTGTATGGGCGATAATGGTAAGCTCTATCACGGCTTTGATGAGAAATTTGTGGCAAAGATGAGAGAGCTTTGCACAAAGGCACACGTCATCACGCCAAACATAACTGAGGCAAGTTTTATGTGCGAAAAGCCATTTTTAAGCGAGGGATACGGCGAGGACTACATTTTGGAGCTACTTGAGGGCTTGGCTAGTTTTGGCGCGCGAAAGATCGTTTTAAAGGGCATTATGTTTAGGCAAAATGAGTGTGGCATCATAGCTTACGATGCAAATACGAAAGAGAAAGTGGAGTATTTTCACGAGTATTTGCCCTTTCACGCAAGCGGCACTGGAGATATCTTCGCTTCAGTGCTTTTTGGCTCGCTCATAAATGGTGAAAGCATGCAAAATGCTATCAAAAAGGCAGCAAATTTTGTGCTTGAAAGCATCAAGATCACGCTAAAAGATGATAATCGCACAAGCTATGGTGTGCAGTTTGAAAAGTTGCTTAGAAATTTTTAGCACTTTAAGGCAGGGAGTGATTTAAATTTGTGTCATTATAACCCATCAAAGTGACATAGTTAAAACAAAATTTCATATTTATTTAAATTAATTTTACTTTTATATAAAAAGTTGAATAATTACGCAAATATTGATCAAGGAGTGATTTATGAAGTCTTTAAGGATTAAAATTTCTGTTATTTTGACAGCTGTGATCGTGCTGCTACTAATCGGCGTTAGCCTCATTAGTTACAACATAGCTCGCAACCTATATACAGAAAAAGTTGTGAAAGATGAGCTGCCACTAGCTGTCTCTAACGTTGCAGGTGAGATCGGCTATGCCATAGACAAGATCATCAACACCTCTTATCAGATGACCAAAAACGACTATCTTCTCAAGTGGATCGACGAGGGCGAGCCAAAGGACGGATTAGCAACGCTTTTTAACTACAACACCGACCTTATGAAGGCGTTTAACCTCTCAACGGCGATGTTTGTCTCCGATAAAACTCTAAACTATTACACAAACGACAAAATTTTAAAACAGCTTAGCAAGGATAATCCACGTGATAGCTGGTACTTTGACGTTAAAAATGGCAAAGAGGTAAATTCTCTAAACATCCAAGTCTCAGAAGCTACTGGCTCGCTAACACTTTATGTAAATAGCAAGGTTGAAAAAGACGGCAAATTTTATGGCGTCAGCGCGATAGGCATGAACCTTGATGACATCGTAAATTTAGTCACCTCAAAAACCATGGGTGAGGGCAGTAAATTTTTAATGGTTGATTCAAGCGGTATCGTAAAGATAGAAAAGAGCGACAGGGTCGGCAAAGTAAATGTAAAAGATGTCCTTGGCAAAGAGAAATTTGATGTCTTGATGAATAAAAATGGCGGCGTCATCCGTCACTTTAACGGCACGAGAAATTTGATAATTGGCTCAAAATATATCCCAAGCCTTGATTGGTACCTATTTGGCGAGATGGATGAGGATGTGCTTTTAAAAGATTTGCATACGCTATTCTACTCAGCTATCGGCGTTATCTTAGCAGCGATCATCATCTCTGTGATAGTTTCACTTCTAATGTCGTCTTACCTCCTAAAAATCATCCTCAAACTAAAAACAGGCTTGCTATCTTTCTTTGATCTACTAAATCACAAGACAAACAAAGCCCAGCCTATAGAGATAACATCTAAAGATGAATTTGGTCAAATGGCAGAGTTAATAAACAAAAACACAAAGGCCATTGAAGATGGCATGAAAGATCAAAGTATCTTCATCCAAAAAGCCAACACCTTTGTAAATGAGATAAAAGATGGCAACTATGAAGCAAGCTTAGAAGCTGACACTAATAACCCAGCTCTAAATCAACTAAAAAGCACATTTAAAGATCTACAACTTGCTCTTAAAAATGCAATCTCAAGTAATGGCAAAGATGTACTTGATCTACTAAACACCTATAAAAACCAAGACTTTACAAAAAGACTTGATGATGATGGTAAGATAGCAAGTGGTATAAACTCACTAGGTATTGAGATATCTAAAATGTTAAGTGACAACCTAGCTAAAGCCCAAACCCTAGAAGAAAAAGCAAAACTACTAGCTAGCTCAGTATCAAAAGTAGCAAGCTCAGCAAATACTCAAGCAAATAGCTTACAAGAAAGCGCAGCAGCAGTTGAGCAAATGAGTAGCTCAATGAATGCCATCTCTCAAAAGACAGCTGATGTTATAAGACAAAGTGATGAAATTAAAAACATCATAACTATCATTAGAGATATAGCAGATCAAACAAACCTTCTAGCTCTTAATGCTGCAATAGAAGCAGCTAGAGCTGGAGAACATGGCAGAGGATTTGCCGTCGTGGCTGATGAAGTTAGAAAACTAGCTGAACGTACTCAAAAATCTCTAGGTGAGATAGAAGCAAATACAAATGTATTAGCTCAATCAATAAATGAGATGAGTGAATCTATAAGAGAGCAAAGCGAAGGCATAAATATGATAAATGAATCAGTTGCTCAAATAGATCACCTAACAAAAGAAAACGTTGTAATTGCTAATGAAGCAAATGAAGTAACATCTGAAGTAGATGAGATGGCTAAAGCTATTGTTGAAGAGGTTAGGAAGAAGAGGTTTTAGCTTCTTAATATACAAACTTAAATTTGTTTAATGCAAACTACTGAATTTAATAAACTCCAATCTGGTTTAAGCTGGATTGGGGTTTTAATCTTTACAAATTTTAAAATCTCATTCACTCGCCTTAGCAGACTACTAAATTTAGAGCCCTGATGTGCTTGCTAATAAATTTTAAAATTTCTTGCTCCCTCGTGCATAAATTTGATTAAATAAAAGATAAATTTAGCCCAATTTATGTGTTACTTTTCTACTCAACTGTTTAAATAAATTTATAATTTATTTTTTTAAGATTTACTTGTAAAATACCTATAGATATGTAAAAAAAATGCTTTAAGTTATCATCTTGCTTCTTTTATAATGGGCTATTTATATAAATTTTCTTAAACTAATATGTAATTTTATATTTTAAGCTTATTAAAATTTTTATCTATGTAAATCAGTGGTAAATAAGTTTAATGAGAGTAATATCTATTAAAATTGTTTAAATCTTTTAAGGAGAAAAAATGAATCGACGAGATTTCATCAAAAGTGCTGCAGCTAGTGCTGCTTGTGCTAGTGCCGGTATCGCTGTGCCAAGCTCGCTAAGTGCGGCAAACGAAGCTGAAAAAGGCTGGCGTTGGGATAAGGCTGCCTGTAGATTTTGTGGAACCGGATGTGGCATCATGGTTGCTACAAAAGAGGGCAAGATAGTAGCTGTAAAAGGCGATCCAGAAGCACCGGTAAATCGCGGTCTAAACTGCATTAAAGGCTACTTTAACGCTAAGATCATGTACGGCGAAGATAGGATCACTCATCCACTTTTACGTGTAAATGAAAAGGGCGAATTTGACAAAAAAGGTAAATTCAAGCAAGTAAGCTGGAAACAAGCATTTGACGTGATGGAAGCTCAGTTTAGAAAGACTTATGACGAGCTTGGACCTCACGGCGTTGGCGTGCTTGGCTCTGGTCAATACACTATCCCAGAGGGCTACGTCGCTGTGAAGATGCTAAAAGCTGGCTTTAGAAGCAACAGCATCGATCCAAATGCAAGACACTGTATGGCAAGTGCGGTTCTTGGCTTTATGCAAGTTTTTGGTATCGATGAGCCATCAGGCTGCTTTGATGACATCGAGCTAACTGATACTGTCATAGCTTGGGGCGCAAATATGGCTGAGATGCACCCGATCCTTTGGGCGCGCGTCAGTGATAGAAAGCTTAGCGACCCTGATAGAGTAAAGGTCGTAAATTTAAGTACTTACTCAACTAGAACATCAAATTTAGCTGATATCGAGATCATTTTTGCTCCGTCATCTGACCTTGCTATCTGGAACTACATCGCTCGTGAGATAGTCTATAACCACCCTGAGATGATAGATGAAGAATTTGTTAAAAAGCACTGCGTCTTCACAGCTGGCCCAGTTGATATCGGATATGGTCTTCGCCCAGACATCCATCACAAAAAATATGCTCCAAGCGAGCTAGACACAGCTGCGACTGAGAAGTCAAAGGTGCTAAGTGAGGCTGAGGGCGTTACACTTTCTTATCTTGGTCTAAAAGCTGGTGATACACTTGAAAATAAAAACGCTGCAAAGGCTGGCGATCACTGGCAAATAACATTTGAAGAGTTTAAAAAAGCTCTTGCGCCTTACACACTTGACTTTACAGCTAAGGTAGCAAAAGGCGATCCAAACGAAGATATCAATGAATTTAAGAAAAAACTAAAAGCACTTGCTGATCTTTACATCGAGAAAAACCGCAAAGTCGTTAGCTTCTGGACTATGGGCTTTAACCAACACCAACGCGGCACATGGGTAAATGAGCAAGCTTATATGGTGCATTTCTTGCTCGGCAAGCAAGCACTCCCAGGCTCAGGCGCCTTTTCTCTAACTGGCCAACCAAGTGCGTGCGGAACTGCAAGAGAGGTTGGAACATTCGTTCACCGCTTACCAGCTGATATGGTTGTCGCCAATCCAAAACACAGAGAGATCACTGAAAAACTTTGGAAACTTCCTGCTGGCACACTAAATGCTGTACCAGGCTCACACTACGTAAAAATGATGCGTGATCTTGAAGATGGCAAGGTTAAATTTATCTGGGTTCAAGTAAATAACCCATGGCAAAACACTGCAAATGCAAACCACTGGATCAAAGCAGCTCGCGAAATGGACAACTTCATCGTCGTAAGCGACCCTTATCCAGGAATTTCTGCAAAAGTAGCTGACCTTATTTTACCAACTGCGATGATTTACGAAAAATGGGGCGCATACGGCAACGCCGAGAGAAGGACACAGCACTGGAGACAGCAAGTGCTCCCTGTTGGCGAAGCGATGCCTGATATCTGGCAGATGCTTGAGTTTAGTAAGCGCTTTAAGCTAAAAGACGTTTGGGGCGAGAAAAAACTAAATGACAAAGTGACACTTCCAAGCGTGCTTGAAGCTGCAAAAGCTATGGGATATAGCGAAGAAGATACGCTATTTGACGTGCTTTTTGCAAATGAAGATGCTAAGAAATTTAGCGCAAACGATCCGATCATGGAAAACTATGACAACACAGAAGTCTTTGGCGACAGCAGAAAAGTGATCGGCTCTGATGGTAAAGAATTTAAAGGATATGGATTTTTCATCCACAAATATCTTTGGGAAGAGTATAGGAAATTTGGCGTTGGACACGGTCACGACCTAGCTGACTTTGACACTTACCACAAAGTAAGAGGTCTAAGATGGCCAGTCGTTGATGGCAAAGAGACTCAGTGGAGATTTAACACTAAATTTGACCCATACGCTAAAAAAGCTGCTCCAAATGATAAATTTGCATTCTACGGCAACAAAAACGCAGCTCTTCCAACAGGCGATCTAAAAGGCGTAAAAAATCAAGAGAAAACTCCTCTTGCAAACAAAGCAAAAATTTTCTTCCGCCCTTACATGGATCCGTGCGAGATGCCAAGCAAAGATTATCCATTCTGGCTATGTACTGGCCGTGTCCTAGAGCACTGGCATACAGGTACGATGACTATGCGTGTTCCTGAGCTTTATAGAGCCGTCCCAGAGGCACTTTGCTACATGCACGAAGATGATGCTAAAAAACTTGGAGTGCTTCAAAACGAGATCGTTTGGGTCGAGTCACGCCGCGGAAAGGTAAAAGCAAGGGTAGATCTAAAAGGTAGAAATAAGCCGCCAGTAGGTCTTGTTTATGTGCCTTTCTTTGACGAAAACGTATTTATAAATAAAGTCTGCCTTGACGCTACTTGCCCGATCTCAAAAGAGACAGACTATAAAAAGTGCGCGGTTAAAATTTACAAAGCATAAAAGTGGCTGATATGGAATTTTCAAGTAGGCGTGAAGCTTTGAAATTTGGAGCTAAGGCAGCGATCTTAGCTCTTGGCGGAGGCTTTATATGGTCACTTAGTGCCAAAGCCTCACCGCTTGTACTTCTTAGACCGCCTGGTGCGAAAGCGGAGAAGCAGTTTTTGAAAAGCTGTATTAGGTGTGGGCTTTGTGTAGAGGCCTGTCCATTTGATACGCTAAAACTCGCTACTCTTGAAGATGGTATAAGTGTCGGTACGCCTTATTTTGAGCCTAGAAAAATTCCTTGTCATATGTGCGAGCATATCCCTTGCGTGCCAGCCTGTCCGACTGGGGCACTGGACGCAAATTTAGTTAGCACAGCTGGCAAACTCGATATCAACAAAGCCAAAATGGGCGTTGCAGTTGTCGATATGAAAAACTGCGTGGCATACTGGGGCATACAGTGCGACGCTTGTTACAGAGCCTGTCCGCTCATAGATAAGGCCTTGTATCTTGAGTATCGCCGCAACGAAAGGACACAAAAGCACGCATTTTTGCTCCCAGTAGTTGATAGCGATATCTGCACAGGTTGTGGCGTGTGCGAGCGAGCCTGTATCACCGAAAAAGCAGCCATTACCGTGCTAAACCGCGAAGTTGTACTTGGCAAAGTTGGCGATAACTACGTCAAAGGCTGGATAAAAGAAGATGAAAGGCGCGTGGACGATGCCGACAGCAAGATAAAGCTCGACATCAAAAAGGCGACTGACTATCTAAATGGCGGTGAGCTATGAAATTTTTAATCTTAAGACGAATAACTCAAATTTCTATCCTAGTGTTATTTATCCTAGGAAATGTTTATGGGTTTAAGATACTTAGCGGAAATTTAAGCTCATCTTCGCTTTTTGGACAAATTCCACTAAGCGATCCATTTGCGGTGCTTCAAATTTTACTGGCTGGCTTTAGCGTAGGCATAAATGGGGTAATAGGTGCCATGATCGTCTTTGCATTTTACGCACTTATCGCTTCTAGGGCTTTTTGCTCATGGGTTTGCCCGGTAAATTTACTAACGGACATTGCTTACAAGCTAAGAGAGAAATTTGGCTTTAAGGGTGAGAAAATTTTAAACGTAAGTAAAAATTTGCGCTACTACTTGCTAGCGCTCACTCTTATCTTAAGCCTAGCTCTTTCGCTGCCAGCTTTTGAGAGCATTAGCTTTGTTGGTATCATCCAGCGTGGCATCATCTATGGCTCAGTTAGCGCCATTGGCATCGCCCTTGGCATAGTGGCGTTTGATATGTTCGTGCTAAAGCGCGGAATTTGCTCACACATCTGCCCACTTGGTGCATTTTACGCGGTGATATCAAAATTTGCACTCATCAGAGTAAAACACGACGCAGATGCCTGCACAAAGTGCATGAAGTGCAAGCTCATATGCCCAGAGGTGCAAGTGCTAGATATGATCGGTAAAGAGAGCCGAGCGGTTAGCTCAAGCGAGTGCATAAGCTGCGGTAGATGTATCGACGTTTGTGGCGACGGGGCGTTAAATTTTAGTATTAGAAATTTAAGGAGAGAAAAATGAAAATGAAAATAATGGCGCTTGGAGCACTATGCGCTGCCTTTTTAGCGGCATGTGCATTGAATAATCCAAGCATTAGTGATTCGCAAATCGGCCTTAGAAATGTCGATTTGTTAGATGATAAAGACGTTGTTTTAAAAGACATCAACTATACAAAAGAGCCAGCGGGTATGGCAAAGAGATTTGACAGATCTTTTGAAAACGCACCTCCGTTTATCCCACACGACACTGAGGGTTTGGTGCCTATCACAAAAGATTCAAATATGTGCGTAACCTGCCACATGCCTGAGTTTGCAAAAGATAGCGGAGCCACTCCTATCCCAGCTTCTCACTTTTATGACATCAGAAACAAAAAAGATCTTGCGGGCAAGCTTGATGATGAGAGATATAACTGCACAACTTGCCACGTCGAGCAACAAAATGGCGTAACTCAGCTTGTTGGCAATAAATTTAAGCCTGACTTTAGAGATAAAAATGGCTCACACAAGTCAAATTTACTTGACGTTTTAAATGACGGCGTTAAGTAATGCAAAGCAGGCGAGAGCTAATTAGTAAAATTTTGGGGGCAAAACCTGCTCCCAAATTTATAAATCCGCCATTTTTTAGCGGTGAATTTGACTGCGCTGGCTGTGAGGCTGGCTGCGTAAGTGCCTGTGAAAAGGAGCTTCTTAGCTTTGAAAATGAAAGAGTTGTTTTTAAAGTTAAAAAGCTAGGCTGCGACTTTTGCGAAGAGTGTGCGAAGGCTTGTCAAAGTAGCGGCCACCTGGCATTAAGCTTAAACTCGCAAAAGAGCATAAACGCAAAAGTTAGCATAAATGTCGCTAGCTGCCTAGCGTGGAATGACACGATTTGCTACAACTGCCTTGATGCTTGTAAATTTAAAGCAGTTGAGTTTCTTGGTGTTTTTCGCCCTATAATCAATCAAAACTGCGTGAGCTGCGGCGAGTGCTTTGATGTTTGTTTTAAAAATTCGCTTGAGATGGAGGCTTTATGAGAATTTTATTTTTTCTTTTTTGCTTGTTAAATTTTATCTTTGCAAATGAGATCACAACACCTATTAAAGAGATAGAAGCTAGTGCAAATGTGCTTAATACTACGCTGATAAATGGTAAACTTTTTATCGCAACTGATGGTGGCACGGTTGAAATTTATGATCCAAAAGAGTCTAAATTTGACGAGATCATCAAAATGGATGATATAAAAACCTACGTTAGCGATCATGAGAGGCCAAAAATTTTAAATGTCGATGAGCTAAATGGCAAGATGCTCATCCTAAGCGAGGGCGACTACGCTACAAAGGTGCTTTATATAAGAGAAAATGGGCAGATGAGAAGCATAAAAATGGCTAATCAAGCGATAAAAAAGGCTCTATTTTTAGATGATGAGCATATAGCACTTGCCTCAATCAGCAATGAAATTTACTTTTTAAACCTAAAAAGTGGCGAAATTTATGATAGTTTTAAAATATCAATCGCAATGCTCTCAGACATGGAGATAAGCGAGGATAGAGGCACGCTAGCGATCGCTTGCGAGAGTGGTAAGGTCTATTTTTACAATGTTCGCACTAAAAAAATGGATAGAATTTTAGATATCCACACTGATAATATCTACGACATCGCTTATAAAAATGGCGTCATGATCAGTGGAGGCACCGACAGGATCGTTGGCATATTCTCGGCTGGGACGCTAAAAAAGATAAACACTGGCTTTTTGGTTTATGGCGTGGGGCTTAGTAGTGATGGCAAGATCGCTGCATATATGAGCGATGAGATGAGCGATGTAAATTTGGTTGATAGCACAAGCCTAGAAAATATCGCGATGCTAAAAACTGGACAAAGCACGATAAATAGCATAGTTTTCATAAGCGACAACGAGGTTGTGACCTCTGCTTATGAGAAGAAAATTTTATTTTGGAGAGTTAGATGAATATTTCAAGCCTGATAGTCTATACGGATAATAAAAATGAGAGCGTCAAAAACGAGATAAGCAAGTTAAAAGAGTGCGAGATCATCACTGATGCAGAAGATAGGATCGTGGTGGTCGTTAGCTCAGAGAGCATAGAAGATGAGATCAGAGTTTTTAAGATGATAGAGGCCGTTAGCGGCGTGGTGAGCGTTGCGATGGTTTATAGCTACCAAGAAGACGCTCAGGAAAATAGAGAAAGGCTTGAAGCAAACGGCAAGATAAGTGAAATCTTAACAAGTGATGACGTAAAAGCCGAAGATATCGCATATGGCGGTAGCGTGCATTATAGGGTGAGGTAAATTTAACTCCGTTTTGGTTTGAAATTTAATCAATATGTTGATAGGTTTTTTAAATTTTACTCGGTCGCTCTAGCAACTTATTAAATTTAAGCCCTTGTCTCCCTTTTTGACAAATTTATATCTAAAAGCAAATTTTAAACTTTCATTCACTCGCAAGAATTGACTACTAAAATTTGGCTTCGCTTATTGCTTAGCTCAAATTTTAGAGCCGAAATTACTCGTTCATGAAATTTTAAAATTTACTTGACGCTTATCTGACTTCACAAGGCAAATTTACAAATTTTACACTCGCCTTAGCAACTTACTAAATTTAGGGCTCATAGCCATTCGCCACTAAATTTAGAAGCGTGATATGCTCGTTCATAAATTTTAAAATTTGATAGATAATTCTTGAATATTAAATTTAAAGTTCAAAATTTAAAAGATTAAAACTCCAACCCAGTCTAAACCAGGTTGGAATTTATGAAGATTGATGAAGTAGTTTGATTAAAATTTATTCTTTCTTACTTCACTTACTATAGTCTTAGCCATGTTATCTACTTCTGATGTTACTTCGTTTGCTTGGTTGGCAATTACCACATTCTCTTTTGTTAGATTATCTATTTGAGCAACTGATTGATTTATCATGTTAATTCCTTCACTTTGCTCTTTTATAGATTCACTCATCTCATTTATTGATTGAGCTAATACATTTGTATTTGCTTCTATCTCACCTAGAGATTTTTGAGTACGTTCAGCTAGTTTTCTTACTTCATCAGCAACAACAGCAAATCCTCTGCCATGCTCTCCAGCTCTTGCTGCTTCTATTGCAGCATTAAGAGCTAGTAGGTTTGTTTGATCTGCTATATCTCTAATGATAGTTATGATGTTTTTAATTTCATCACTTTGTCTTATAACATCAGCTGTCTTTTGAGAGATGGCATTCATTGAGCTAGACATTTGCTCAACTGCAGCTGCACTTTCTTGTAAGCTATTTGCTTGTGTGTTTGCTGAGCTTGCTACTTTTGATACTGAGCTAGCTAGAAGTTTGGCTTTTTCTTCTAGTACTTGAGCTTGGTTTAAATTTGAGTTTAGCATAGAGCAAACTACCTCGCCCATGTTTGATACTCCAAGTATCATAGCCTTTAGGTCGGCTTCAAGCTCATCGTTTATCTCAACCTTTGCTGTAAAGTCATTTTTAGTATATGAGCTAAGAACATTTGTTATGCCCTTTAAATTTGCCGAGATAGATGTAAAGAATTTATTTAGTAGCTCTTTTAATTCATTTAGTGATGGGTTGTTTGGAGTTGAGCCTATCTTTGCTCCAAGGTTTCCTTTGATCATTAAATTTGCTACCTTATTTAGCTCATCTATCATAGTGCTATCTTTTTTGATACCAGCTACGACTTTATCAATGTTCTCATTTATCGCCTTGCTCATCTCACCAAATTCATCATTTGATCTTACCTCTAGCTTGCTTGGTGCTTTTGCTTCGTAAGTTACAAATTTAAATACATCATCAAGCTTAGACTGGATGATTTTTATAGGGTTAAGAGACTTTTTAAGTAAGAAATAGACAAATGCTGAAAGGATAACGATAAATAGCACTGCTAGGATTAGCTGGATCTTTAGGAGAGGGATAGTATTTGACGTAAATACATCTTTTTGCATAGCCGAGATAGCTATCCAGCCACGATCGTTTAGCTCTATAAAGTCAGCATATCTATCCTCGCCTTTTGTGTTTTTATAAGCAATTAGTCCATTTTCATTAAATTCTTTATTTTTATATCTAGCGACCAGATTGCTTGTGGTTGGATTGTCTTTACCGACTAGTTCTTTGTCGGGGTGGATGATGATCTTGCCATCTTTATCTATCACGTAAGCATAACTATAATCAGTCTTGCTGATACTCATGATCTCTTCACTGAGGCTTGAAATATCAGCATTCATGGCAGCGACACCTTTATTGCCGATAGGTGCTGAGAACGCTATCATCATGGCATTTGAGCTTGATGATTTGTAAGGATCAGAAAAAGTTGCTTTTGCGCCTTTTGCGATCTTATACCAGTCTCTTGTTCTTGGATCATAGCCATTGTCTTTTGGCATCTCATTCTTGCCATTTGAGCGGTACATCGCACCATCGCTCTCGTATCCCACAAAAATTCTCTCTATCTCAGGCGATACGATAAGCTTGCCTGTGCTTAAAATTTCATTTATCTGACTTCTGTCCTCTAACTTTTCTAGCCTTTGGGCGATGCCATTTGCGGCATGTGTATTCTCGTCAAAAAATGTATTCATAGCGTTTTTTACATCTTTTAGAATTTGACGTTGAGATTGGATGACTAGCTCGATGGTTTTATTTTGGGCGGTGTAGTAACTAGCGGCTGACATAGCCACAAACGATATACATAGAGCAACTATTAGCATTAGTGCTATTTTATTGGTGATTGACTTCACACGAATTCCTTTACATATGATTTACATTGTCGCAATATCGGCTAGTTTAAAAAGAATTGTATAGCTGTTTAAGAAGTTTTTTTAAAAAAATAAGAAATTTTGATCTACAAGATAAATTTATGGTCTATCTTTTATTAAATTTAAGAGATTTTCTTTGATGTTTTCGCTAGTTAAATTTGAAATTTCGCCGTAGAAATTCCCCTCTTTATCTAGCAGATAGATAGCAGAGCTGTGAGCGACAGAGTAGCCCATAGCAGAGTTTTTAAGGTGCACTTTTTGGTATTTTACGCCATAGTTTTTAGCTACTTTTGGCAGATCGTTCATCTTTAGTCCATCTGCATCTTTGTAGAAATTTTTTGCCATTAGGGTTAAATTTTCAGGCGTATCACGCTCAGGATCAAGGGTGATGAAGAGTAGCTCAAAGTCGTCTCTTTTTAGTTTATTTAGCTCATCGCCCACAAGAGAGAGCGTAGTAGGGCAGACATCGGGGCAGTAAAGATAACCAAAATATATCGCTTTATATTTGCCGTTATAGTTTTTAAGGCTCACTTCGCCATGCTCTGAAAGCGCCTTAAAATCATACTTGTTTGGCTTTATAAAAAGCATCGCAAGACCAGCACATATTAAGATTATTATTAAGCCCCAAAGTGTCTTTTTCATCATTTGCCCTTACATTTTTAGATCGAGATCGACAAAAAATCCAGTATCGTTTTCGCCATCAAGCAGCTTAAATCTATACCTCATAAGATCGACCACGCAAGCACTTAGCACGATTTGGGCTATTAGGTTATCGCCCCTTTGATCAAGCCTTGCCTTTATAGAACCCATGTTCATATTTATGCCATCGATTACAAGATTTGGATCTTTTAGTCCTAAATTTTTGCCATTAATGATCTTAAAGCTAAACGGCCTCATCGCAAAGATCGGTCTTGGCGAGATCTCTATCTTTAGCTTAACGCCATTAAATTTCACCTCGCAAGCATCTTTGTTTAGATCGCATTTTAGAGGATCAAGCGATGTATTTACATCAGCAAATTCAGGCGGATCCTCTTTGCTGACCATAAATTTATGACCCATCCAAAAAGCGCCTGCTACTATAAAGATGAGTGAAAAAATGATTAGAATTTTTTTCATTATTTAAAGTTTTTAGTTACTCCGATATTATCAAGCTTGATGCTCTCGCCGTTACTAAATTTTAGCTCCAGATCAACCTTATCGCCATCTTTTAGGGGCTTATTTAGATCCATAAGCATGATGTGAAGACCGCCAGGAGCTAGCTTTGTCTCGCCATTTTTTGGGATAACAGCGTCCTCAACCTGAACCATAGCCATCATGCCATTTTCCATCTTGTGAGTGTGAATTTCAGTACTTTTGCAAACACTTGAATGAACGCCAACTAGCTTTACATCGGCATTTGAAGCGTTTTTGATATCCATAAAAATAGCGCTGTTGTTTGTGCCAGGCTTTGTGTCTCTTGCTCTGACATGATCTAAGCTGATGTCAGCTGCCATTAGTGTAGAAGCCGCAAACAATGCACCAAAAACAAGTTTTTTCATATTTTTCCTTTATGGTAAATTAATAATGGTTTTCAGATTATACATATAAAGAAACTAAAATTCCCTTTAAAATTTAAAAATTGAAATTTTTTAGGTTATAATTACGCACTAAATTTTACTTTTTGGGACACTTCATTTGAAAAAGATACTACTTTTCTTCATCGCGTTAGCGCCTTGTCTTTTTGCCCAAAATTACGAAGAAATTTACTTAAAAAATGGCCCATCTGCTGTCATAGAAGCCATTGAAAAGAACATTTTAAGTAAGGACTACTGGCTGAACAAGCTCAAAGACAAGGACGTTAGATACGGATATTACGACAACGAGATACTTCTAAGCGTGGTTGATAAGACTGACAAAGAGCTTGAAGTCATCTCTTATAAAGACGGCGTTACAAAAAAACTTTTTAGCTCAAGTGTCATTGTTGGCAAAAACGGCGACAAACTGCTTGAGGGCGATCTAAAAACGCCAGTTGGCGTCTATCAGCTCACACGTAGATTTACGCCAAATGATAGATACTTGGGGCCTCTTGCCTTTTCTCTTTCATATCCAAATTTGCTTGATAAACTTGCAAAACGCAATGGCAGCGGCATCTGGATACATGGCTATCCGCTTGATGGTCAAAGGACAGATGAGCTAAAGACAAAGGGCTGTGTGGCTATGCAAAATGACATCTTGATGAAATTTGACGAAGTTATAGACCATAAAAAAACGCTCGCATTTATCTACGAAGACAAGCGCCCAGAAGCAAGCGTGAACGACATAGCGGTGATCATCTCTGGAATTCTTAACTGGAAAAAGACTTGGAGCGAGAGTGACATTGATAGCTATTTGAAATTTTATGATAAAGATTTTGAGCGGTATGACGGCATGAGCTTAGAAAATTTTAAAAATATGAAACGAGCTATCTTTTCTAAAAAAGAGAAAAAACATATTGCTTTTTCAAATTTTCTCATCACACCTTATCCAAATCTTAAAAACGACAAGCTCTTTCGCGTGAGTTTTTATGAGGATTACGCTGCTGATACGCATAAATTTGCAGGTCAAAAGACCCTTTATGTCAAGCTTTATGGCGATGAGATGAAAATTTTTATAGAGGAGTAGAAGTGGAAAAATCTAAAGAAGTAAAAGAGAAGATAGAGAAAATTTTAGAGGCTAGGTCTGCATTTTTTGCTGAGCTAGACCGCCAAGTGCCAAAGAAAAATGGCACTGATGTTTTTGACTTTAGTAAGGTTAAAGAGGCTGATCTAAAAGAAATTTACGCTAAATTTTACGCATTTGACTACAACGTAAGAAAGCTCTTGCCTGACGTTTATAAAGCTTATGATGTGAATTTCAATGTCTGAGATACGCCTAAACAAAGCAGCTTACATCCACAATCTAACTAAAATTTGTGACAAAGCTGGCGGAAAAGAAAATGTTATCGTCGTGCTAAAAGATAACGCTTATGGGCACGGCGCAAGGCTGATAGCTAGCGAGGCTAAGAAATTTGGCATAAAAAACTGCGCTGTAAAGAGCGAGTGTGAAGCAAATAAGATCGCTGATATCTTTGAAAATATCTTGATCCTCTCGCACATCCCAACAGGCGATGAGAGCGCTAAATTTACCTATGCCATAAACGACATAGAGGCACTTTTAAAGATAAAAGAAAATACAAAAATCAACCTCGCCATCGACACTGGCATGCATAGAAATGGGCTTGATATAAGCGAGCTTGATTATGCATTTGAAATTTTAGCCAGAAGAAATTTAGAGCTTCTTGGCGCTTATACGCACTTTCGCGCAAGTGATGAGCTAAATGCTGATTATTTCGTGCAAAGAGAGAATTTTAGCGCCGCAAAAGCGAAAATTTTAGCTCTTTGTGATGAGTTTGGTATAAAAAAACCGATCTTTCACTCTCACAACTCAGCCGCCCTTGAAAGAGCGAGCGAGATAAAAGATGAGATGGTGCGCGTAGGCATCGCTCAGTACGGATATGCCCAGTTTAATGGCTCTTTAAATTTAAAGCCAGTGCTTTCACTTTGGGCAAAGCGCGTTAGCAGGCGGGTCTTAAAAAGTGGTCAAAGCGTGGGATATGGGGCTAAATTTATAGCAAAAGATGATATAAACGTCGCTACTTATGATCTTGGATATGGCGACGGACTGCTAAGATACAATGGACTTGGTGAGCTAAGGCTTGCAAGCGGCGAGCTGATACTTGGTAAAATTTCGATGGATAGCTTTAGCTGCAAAGATAGTGGCGAGTGGGTCTGTGTCTTTGAGGACGCAAATGTCTGGGCTAACTTTTTTGGCACGATAAACTACGACATCTTGGTCAAACTCTCGCCAAATATCACTAGAAAATTTATATAAAGGTAATATGTGAAAAAGATCGTTTTATTAGCTCTTGCAAGCCTTGCTTTTGGTGTGCAAGAGAGTGAGTTTAAAGTTTATGAGCAGATACTAAATCAGCTTGATACAAAGCAGATCCCAGCCTTTGTCGTCCAAACCGCAAAGCCAAATTTACCAAGCAGGGTCGATGAGATGATCACGCTAAAAGATGTAAGCAGTGACGGGCTAAATATACATGGTGAGTTTGTCTTAAATGAGACCAAGACAAAGAAACTAAAAGGCTATAACAAGGCTCAAATTTCGGCTTTAAAAGATGAATTTTATCAAAACGGAAAAGAGGCGCTTTGCAACTCAGGCATGGCAAGAGCTGCGCTAAATCGCGGTATCACGCTAAGTGGTAGCTACGGCTTTGAGGGCAGGCATCTTTTTGATTTGAAGCTGGATAAGAGTAGTTGCGAGTAGCCCTTTTTGCTCTGGTTTTTTGCTCGCTTGCTCTGGCTCTTACGCCAGATATGGCAGCGAAAAATCACGCAACATACTACAAAAAAAAGCTCCCATTTATCTGCACGCCGACGCTAACGCTTAACGATATCTTAAACGTTGGCGACACGCTCATCTACAGATACGCCGTTAAACACGCAAGAAAACAAGAGATCAAAAGGCTTGAAGAAAAAGAGCTTTTGGAATTTATCGAGGCTATAAAAAAAGAGAATTTAAGAACCGCTTGCAAGGATAAAGAAATTTTAAATATGCTAAGCATCGGCGTTAGTTTGGATGAAATTTTCTACTCAGAAAACGGCGAACTAATCTTTGAATACACTATAAAGGACGAAGACTGCAAGAGACTTCAGTGAAATTTGGGGTTAAATTTAAGTTTGTGGGTTTTAAATTTAGTTTTTAGTCAAGCTGTATTTGTAAATTTTAACAAAACCGCATGCAGTGCGTCAGCACTGTTGCATGCCACTTCTAATGTTGTCGGGGTTGGGGGATTGTTAAGGGGGAAGGGAGCGACTTCGTAATTCAAGCCTCTTCCCCCTTAACAAAGAAATAAACATTTAAATTTAATTAGGTTGCTTTGCAAATTTTAAAATTCCATTCACTCGCAAGAATTGACTACTAAAATTTGGCTTCGCTTACAGCTTAGCTCAAATTTTAGAGCCGAAATTACTCGCTCATGAAATTTTAAAATTTACTTGACCTCGCTTGGTTTAACAAAGTAATTTTATAAATTTTAAAACTTTACTCACTCGCCTTATCAGACTACTAAATTTAGGCTGCACTGCGTTTAGCATTAAATTTAGAGCCGTGATATGCCAGCTCTAATTTTAAAATTTGCCTGATTTTCTTTAACAGAAACCGCATGCAGTGCGCTAGCGCCATTGCATGCCCCTCTAACGTGCGAGGGGATTGTGGGATCTAAAGGGAGATAAGGGGACGGCTTCGTAATTCAAGTCCCCTTGTCTCCCTTTTGATCAATTTATATCTCAAAGCAAATTTTAAACTTTCACTCACTCGCAAGAATTGACTACTAAAATTTGGCTTCGCTTATAGCTTAGCTCAAATTTTAGAGCCGAAATTACTCATTCATGAAATTTTAAAATTTGCTGACACTTATCTGATTTGATAAAGCTATTTTGCAAATTTTAAAACTTTACTCGCTCACCTTAGCAGACTACTAAATCTAGGCTTCACCATGTTTAGCACTAAATTTAGAGCCGTGATATGCTCGCTCTAATTTTAAAAATTTGTTAAAGTCTCACACGCTTGCATGAGTGACTGCTAAATTTTAACTTCGCTTACCGTTTAACTCAAATTTTAGAGCAAAATACTCGCCCATGAAAATTTAAAATTTGACTACTATATTTAAAATTTAAACCAAAAAACGAAAAATTTAGCCCAAATTTACTAATGGCTAAAACTACATGCCTCTTTTTATCTCTTGCTCTAGTCTTTGAAGCTCGGCGATCCTATCGCTAGTGCTAGGATGTGTTCTAAAAAGCACACCAAGCTTGCTAGTTAGTGAGCCAAATGGATTTACGATAAACATATGAGCGCTTTGCTCGCTTGCATTTTGCATGACGTAAGAATTTGAGTAGTTTTCAAGCTTTCTTAGCGCGCTGGCTAGCCACTCTGGGTGCCCTGTTAGATAGGCTGCGCCTTTGTCTGCCTTATACTCGCACTCCCTTGAGATCGCCATTTGGATGATCGTAGCAGCTAGTGGCATCACAACGGCGATGATTAGCATAATTACTGGATTGGAGTTTCTTTGTGAGTTTTGATTTTGCCCTGCTACGGTGCCTATCTTGGCGAAATTTGCGACCATTGCGATAGCCCCAGCTAGTATGGCTGCGACTGAGCCAGTTAGGATGTCGTAGTGCCTTACGTGACTTAGCTCGTGAGCTAGCACGCCTTCGATCTCGTTTTCATTTAAAATTTTTAAAAGACCCTCTGTCACTGCGACGGCTGCGTGACTTGGGTTGCGGCCTGTGGCAAAGGCATTTGGTACCTCTTCTGGGATGATGTAAATTTTTGGCATCGGCAAATTCGCCTTTTGTGTGAGGCGTGAGACGATCTCGTAAAGGCCGTGAGCGTTGCTCTCATCGACTGGGATGGCGTTATATCTTTTTAGCACGAGCTTGTCGCTGAAAAAGTAAGAAAATAGGTTCATGCCAGCTGCCATCAAAAAGGCGATCATCATGCCTTGCTCGCCGCCCACGTAGCCGCCAACAGCGATAAAAACTAGCATTAAAGCAACCATTAAAAAAGCGGTTTTGAAAATTTCCATTTTTGTCCTTATTCTTTTATAGCATTTGGCAGGATCGCTGCGTCGATCTCAAATTTCGCAAGCTCGCAAAGGCTTGTTTCGCTTTCTATCAAAACAGCGATAAGCGCGTCAAATAGGTAGTTTTGTGCAACTTTTGCCAGATCTTTTGCTAGCGTAATATCGGCAATAATAAATTTTGCTCCAGCGGCGTTTGCGATGATAGCTTCGTTGATGTCATTTGCGATGATGCTAAAGTTTGCTCCAGCCTCTAGCGCTCTTTTTATCAAATTTCTATCAAATTTAAAGAGATTTTGCCTGCCGCTTGAAATTTCATCTTCGCTTTTGCAAAGATATAATGGCTCAAATTTGATCAGCTCATCACCCAAAATTTTCATCTCTCACCCTTTATGCACTCTTTACAGATGTATTTTCCGTCCCTTAGCACCATTTGGTCGATGTCGCTAAAGACACCGCATTTGCTGCACTCCTCGAAGTTACTGGTGCTTATCTTGTCGCTTTTTTTTCTATTTTTAAAAAATATGATGTAAATCGCAACCAAAATCGCTACAAAAAGCAAGTATTTCAACGTATCTCCCCTCGGTTTTTGAGATTAAAATATATGTAGTTTCTGTTTTTTTCATTATAAATTTGCGCGTCTATGCCTGAAATTTCATCCATGACGCTAGAGCCCTTGTAGATGAGAAATTTAGTGCTCTCATCATAAAATCCATCGCAAATTTTTATAAGCTCTTTTGTCTTGCTAAGTGCCCTTGAGGTGATGAGATCAGCTGTAAATTTATCTGCAAGCTCGATCTTTTGGCTATGGACTTCTAAATTTTGCAAACCAAGCTCGATCTTAGTGTAGCTTAGAAATGATGACTTTTTGGCTATCGGCTCAAAAAGGTGCCACTTCGTTTGAGGCATCGCAAGCGCTAAAAATATCGCTGGAAAGCCAGCTCCACTACCAACATCGATCGCCATTTTGGCACTTAGGTCAAAAATTTCAAGCGGCTTTATGCTATCAAGCACCTGCTCGCTTATATCTTTATAATTGCTTAAGCTATGAACCTTGTTAAATTTAGCAAAAATTTGAGCGTAAGCCTTTACTTTTTCGTTAAATTCAGCTGGCAAGCAGAGCTCATTTTTCTTCACAAGATGTGTCCCATTTGCTCTTTTTTGACCTTTAGGTAGCCTTCGTTAAATTTATTTGGTTTTATGACGATAGGCACGCGTTTTACGATCTTTACCGAGCTTAGTCCGTGAAGTTTTAAAGGGTTATTTGTGAGTAAATTTACCTCTTTTATGCCGTAGTGATTTAGGATAAAATCAACCACTTCATACGTCCTCTCATCAGCCTTAAAACCTAGCTGGTGATTAGCCTCAATGGTGTCAAAGCCCTTGTCTTGGAGGCTATAGGCGTTTATCTTATTTAAAAGCCCGATATTTCTGCCCTCTTGACGCAGGTAGATGACCATGCCGCCATTTTCTTCGATATATTTTAGGCTTGCTTCGAGCTGATCGCGGCAGTCGCACTTTAGGCTTCCGATCGCATCGCCAGTTAGGCACTCAGAGTGAATTCTAAGATTTACCACTTCGCTCAAAGGCTCTTTGTAGATCACGAGGTGCTCTTTTGCCCCTTCTTTGAAGGCTTGAACCTTATAAGTACCAAATCTTGAGGGTAGATTTGCGGCGTTTGAAATTTCTATTTTCATTTTAAATTTACTCCAACTGTGCTAAACTAGCTAAAAATCACGCATTTTAACAAAGAAAAGGCAAAAATATGTTTAAACGTTTTAGAAGATTGAGAATAAATCCAGCTTTAAGAGAGATGGTAAGAGAGACTAGCCTTAGCGTAAATGACTTCATCTATCCGCTCTTTGTGGTCGAGGGCAGGGGCGTTAAAAACGAGATCTCTTCGATGCCAGGTGTTTATCAAATGAGTATCGATGAAATTTTAAAAGAGTGCGAAGAGATAGTAAATTTAGGTATAAAATCGATCATTTTATTTGGCATACCAAGCCTAAAAGATAGCGTTGGCAGCGACGCACTAAGCAATGACGGCATCATCGCAACGACGCTTCGAGCCATAAAAAATAAATTTCCAAATTTATTTGTCATCACAGACCTTTGCTTTTGCGAATACACAGACCACGGCCACTGCGGCATAATCGACCACGTGCATAACACTATCGACAACGATGCAACGCTTGAAATTTCAGCAAAACAAGCCTTGATTCACGCTCAAAATGGCGCCGACATGATCGCACCAAGCGGTATGATGGACGGCATCATCGCAACGCTAAGAGAGGCGCTTGATAGCAACGGCTATGAAAATTTACCAGTGATGGCGTACTCGACTAAATTTGCCTCAGCATACTACGGACCATTTCGCGATGTGGCACAAAGCGCTCCAAGCTTTGGCGATAGAAAGAGCTACCAAATGGACAGCGCAAACCGCCTAGAGGCTATAAATGAGAGCTTGCAGGACGAGGCGCAAGGTGCTGATATCTTGATGGTAAAGCCAGCGCTTGCCTATCTTGACATCGTTAGAGAGCTAAGAAATTTAACACTTCTACCACTTTGCGTCTATAACGTAAGCGGCGAGTATGCACTGCTAAAAGCTGGCGCAAAAGCTGGCATCATCGATTACGAGCGCGTCATGATGGAGACCTTGATCGGCTTTAAAAGAGCAGGTGCAAATTTGATCATCACCTATCACGCAAAAGAAGCGGCTAAAATTTTAAGGGGCTAAGATGAGGCACTTTTTGACGCTGAATGACTTTAGCAAAGACGAAATCGAGCAGATGATAAATTTAGCCCGCAAGATCAAAAAAGAGGCGAAGGCTAGAGAATTTAAGCCATATCTTAAAGATCAAAAGCTTGCGATGATATTTGAAAAAAGCTCAACCAGAACTAGAGTGAGCTTTGATGTGGGCATGCATGAGCTTGGCGGTTATGCGCTATTTTTAAGCAAAAACGATATACAAATAGGCCGCGGCGAGCCTATACGTGACACCGCTAGAGTGATAAGCAGGATGTGCGACATGGCTATGCTAAGGGTCGATAAACACGAGACGCTAGAAGAATTTGCTAAATTTTCAAGCGTGCCAGTGATAAACGGCTTAAGTGATAAATTTCACCCAGTGCAGCTCATGGCAGACTATCTTACGATGCTAGAATTTAGTGCAGGCGAGAAGGTCGCGTACGTAGGAGATGGCAACAACATGACTCACTCGTGGCTCATGCTAGCTAGCAAGCTAGGACTTGAGCTAAGAGTCGCCACGCCAAAAGGCTACGAGGTGGACGCTGAAATTTTAAAAATGGCTAATGAAAACGCAAAAATTTCAGGAGCTAAAATTTTTATCACAAATGATATAAAAGAAGCGGTAAATGGTGCCGATGTAGTGACTACGGATACTTGGGTATCGATGGGGCAAGAGGCCGAGAAAGAAAAGAGGTTAAAAGACTTTGCTGGATACTGCGTGGATGAAAATTTGATGAGCTTAGCTAATAAAGATGCGATATTTTTGCACTGCTTGCCAGCTTATAGAGGCTACGAGGTGAGCGAGGCGGTCTTTGAGAGGCACGCTGATGAAATTTTTAGCGAGGCGGAAAATAGACTTCATGCCCAAAAAGGCGTGATGGTCTGGCTAGATGAGAGAAGAAGATGAGTGAAGAGAAAAATATATATGATGAGATAGATGAGATCGGTAATAATCTTGGGCTAAGCGAGCCTGAAAAAACGGTCTTTGAGATAGTTTCAACGAAAAATCCAAACGAGCATATCTTAAATTTAAAAAGTGGTTCTTGGGACTCGAAAGAGCCGTGGTTTGGCATTGATGAAAATCAAAATTTACACACGGTCATTTCTGTACAATCGCTCTCAGCTTTGATAGAGGCTCTAAAAGAGACGCAAAAAGAGAATTTTGACCTAAGACTTGAAAAGACGATCTGGCAAAATATCCCAGTTGATTTTAGCGATGTTTGGGTGGTTGCGATGGATGAGATCAAAAAGATCGCTCACGATAAAAAGAGCAGGCAGTTTAACATCGACCTTGATAAGCTGGTAAAAAATATAAAAAAAGAGCATCCAAATTTATTTGTAGATATAAAAGAGATGATTCAAATGGCAAGGAGCAGGGCAGATGATTGATTTTAGTGCGTATGTGAAGTATTCAAGGCCAGGGCCAAGATATACGAGCTATCCGACAGCGCCGGAGTTTAGTGATAAATTTAGCTATGAGGCTTATATAAAAGAACTTGAAAACCGTGATAAAAAAAGGCCGCTTTCGCTTTATTTGCACCTGCCTTTTTGCAGGAGTGCTTGCTATTTTTGCGGCTGTAACGTCATCTATACGAGCAAAGAGGATCGCAAAGAGAGATATATAAGATATATAGAAAAAGAGCTCGAAATTTTAGCCCGCCATCTAGATACAAGCACTGAGGTCTTGCAGATGCACTTTGGCGGCGGCACACCGACATTTTATAACGCCGATCAACTTGATGAGATCATCAAACTTATCAAGGCTAAATTTAAAAATTTCTCAAAAGAGGCTGAGATAAGCTGCGAGATAGACCCGAGATTTTTGACAAACGAGCAGCTTGATGTGCTCATATCTCACGGCTTTAACCGCATAAGCTACGGCGTGCAGGACTTTGATGAGAAAGTGCAAAAAGAAATTCATAGAATTCAGCCATATGAGATCACTCAAAATGCCGTAAAAATGGCTAGGCAAAAGGGCATAAAATCAATAAATATGGACTTGATCTACGGCCTACCGTACCAAAGTCTGGAGAGCTTTAAAAAGACGCTCGAGCTTGCTCTTACACTTGATCCAGATAGGCTTGCAGTATTTAACTACGCTCACGTGCCGTGGATAAAAAAGTCGATGCGTAAATTTGATGAGACAACCTTGCCAAATCCAGAAGTGAAGCTTGAAATTTTAAAATTTACAGCTGAGTTTTTAACTAAAAATGGCTACAAAATGATAGGAATGGATCACTTTGCAAAGCCAAATGATGAGCTTTTTGGCGCTTTGGCAAATGGCACCTTGCATAGAAATTTCCAGGGCTATACGACAAAGGGTGGCGCTGATCTTATTGGCATTGGCGTGACAAGTATTGGTGAGTGCAAAAGACACTACGCGCAAAATCACAAAGATATGGATGAGTATGAAAAAGCGATCGATAGTGGAAAGTTGCCATATGCAAAGGGAATTTATCTAAGCGATGAAGACTTGCTTAGAAAAAGTGTGATCATGAGTTTGATGAGTAATTTTGGGCTTAATATCAAGGCAGTCGAGGATGAATTTCATATAAATTTCTTTGAACATTTCAAAAGTGAGCTTGAAGAACTAAAGAATTTAAGTGAATTTGTCGATGTTACGACAGATAAAATCAGCGTAAATGAGACAGGAACGCTGATAATACGAAATATTGCAATGTGTTTTGATGAGTATCTTAAGAAAATTCCTGAAAATTTAAGGCGATTTTCTAAGACAATATAAAAATTATTTTTTTGTCATAAGATATTTAAAATACGTTTAATATTTCTTGGTGTATAATTCGCACTAAAAGTCGAGTCAAAGCTTGACAATAAAAAGGTAAAAGGATCTAGTTATGAAAAAGATGTTAGCAATTAGTGCTTTGGCCGCAGCAACGTTGCTGTCTGCTCAAGATGTCCCTTACAGGATTTTTCTAGCTTCATTCGCTCAAGATGATAGCGCTGCTAGAATCGATAGTGCTGTTAGCAAAGTAAACAGCAAAATATCAGATAGCAGACTAACTACTGGCGTTTATGAAGTTGGTGGAAGAAAGTTTTTATATGTTGATACAGCTCCAGTTTCTGAAAATGAAGCTAATGAGTTACTTGCAAAAGTTCAAAATGAGTCAGGTTATAAAGATGCTTTAATGAGAGCTAAGTCACCTGTAACAAATGCTCAGTCAGCTAAAAAATCTAATATAGAGCAAACTATATCAGCAGAGCCTAAAGCAGCAGCTACAGCACAAGCTGATGATAGTGTATTGACTTTGGATCAAGTTGTAAAAACTATTTTAAATGAAAACCCAAGCTTAAAAGCTACAGAATTTAACTACTTACAAGTTGGTAAAGATCTAAAAATAGCTAAAAATGCTTACTATCCAACACTTGATGCAGCTGCTAGAGTAGGATATGAGAGAAAACGCCTTGACGATGGCATCTCAACAAGAAGAGGCGATGGCAGAGTATCTGGCGCATCTTTAACTTTAGTTGAAAACCTTTATAATGGTGGTGCTGATAAAAACAGAATCAACTCTCAAAGTGCAAGACTTGACTCAGCTGCTTACACAGTAGCTCAAGCTGCAGATAGACTAACACTAAGCGCTGCAAATGCTTACCTACAAGTTCTTCAAACAAAGAGAATTCTTGACATTGAAGAAGAAAATGTAAAAAGCCATGAAGAAATTTATAGCCAAATCAAAGATAGAGCAAGATCAGGTTACGGCGTAGCTTCTGAAGAGAGACAAGCTGGATCACGTTATACTTTGGCTCAATCAAACTATATAGCTGCAAAAAATAACTATGAAGACGCGCTTTCTACATTTGAAAAACTATATGGAAGAAAAGTTGCTGCTAAAAATCTAGTAATGCCTGAGTTTAACCTGCCATTACCAAGCACTAAAGAGGCTGTTTATGACAAAGCTGTTCTTTGTAACCCAACACTTCTAGTTCAAAGATCAAACATCGCTATGGCAGAGTCTGTTGTAAAAGAGAAAAATGCACCATTCTTACCAAAACTAGATCTTGTTGTGTCAGGTGCTTATGATCACTCAAATGTTTTATATGATGATTATGAAGAGCAAACATTTGACGCTCTTTTAAGACTAAACTATAACCTTTACAACAAAGGTAACGATAAGCTAGATAAAGAGAAGAGCCAACTTGCTGTTCAACAAGAGCAACAAACTATGGACAATCTTGTAAGAGAGCTTAAAGAGTCTTTAGAATTCTCATGGCAAAACTATGTTCTTAACCAAGAGAAAATGGGATATCTAAATCAACACGTTGAATATGCAAAAGCTACACTTGATGCTTACCAAGATGAGTTTAGAATCGGTCGCCGCGACCTTATCAATCTACTTGATGCAGAAAACGAGTACAACACAGCTTTAAAAGAGATCGCTACAACTGAAACTGCACTATCTTATGCAAAATATAGATTGCTAGATAACATGGGTATGGTTTCAGATAGTTTTGAGCCAGGCTTTGCTAAGAGATATATTCAAGGCGCTTGCAGTATTCAAAACGACTTAAGATAAAAATTTAAAAAGTGATGACCATGAGGGTCAAAGCAAAATTTTGGACGCTTACTTTAAGCGTCCTTTTTTCGTTATTAGCATTAAATGCTGTCGGGGATTTTATAAAACAAACAACGATAGCAAAGGTGGCTAAAATTTATGGAGAAGATGCAAGAAGAAGGGCATCGGCATTAAATTCTTTAATGACTTCATTGCAAGATGCAACCGAACAAGAGAAATTAATAAAAGTAAATGATTTTTTTAACTCTTTTAGGTGGGTTGATGATATGCAACTTTGGCATAAAAAAGATTACTGGGCTACCAGAATGGAATTTGTAGGAAAAGGCGCTGGTGACTGCGAAGACTACGTTATCGCAAAATATTTCACCCTAAAGCAACTTGGAATTCCAACTCAAAAATTATACTTCACATACGTTAAAGCCTTAAGATATAACCAAGCACATATGGTTTTGGCATATTATGATACACCAAAGTCTATTCCATTAATTTTAGACAACATAAATGGTAAAATAAAAATCGCAACTCAAAGAACAGACCTTGTGCCAGTTTATAGTTTCAACGGTGATTCGCTATACTTGGCAAAACAAGAAGGTCTTGGTCAGGCAATACCAGGTGGAAATAAAAAACAAAATCCTAAGTGGATGGAACTAATAGATAGGATAGGAAAAGAGGATTTATGACGCTATTTAAACAGATTATGATCGCTGTGATAGCTTTTGGCATCGTGATTTTTATGGCTGTTGGCTACTTAAATTTTAAGAGCCTAAATGGATACATCAACGACCAGCTCGGTGAAAACGCAAGGCACACAGCAAACTCACTTGGACTTGCTTTAAAGCCGATTGTTGATCCTGAGGATATGTCTTTGGCACAAACGATGATAAATTCTATGTTTGATAGCGGCAGATATAAGCTCATTAAACTTGAAGACGTAGATGGTAAGGTGCTTATAGAAAATTCTCAACAAACTATCGTTAAAGATATCCCTGAGTGGTTTTATAAGATCGCTAAATTTGAAGCACCAGTGGCAACAAGCGAGATTATGACTGGCTGGGCCAAATTTGGCACGCTTTATGTTCAAGGTAGTACAGCACTTGCTTACAATGAGCTTTACTCAAACTCAAAAAATATTTTTAACTTTCTAGCTTTAATGATCATCATCGCTCTTGTCGTGGCATTTTTTGCTCTTAAGGCGATATTTAGACCACTTGTTAAGGTTCAAGATCAAGCTGAAGCGATACTTGATAATAAATTTATCATCCAAAAGAGAATTCCATTCACAACTGACCTTAAAAAGATGGTGCTCGCCATGAACTCGATGGTTAGCAAGGTTCAAGACATCTTTGAAAGAGAGGCTGCTACACTTAGCAAGTATCAAGAGCTTTTATATAAAGACTCTATGAGTGGCACTTATAATAGAAGGTTTTTCCAAACTAAATTTAGCGAGTATCTAGCGAGTGAAGAGTATTCAAGCGGTGTTGCATCGCTTATTAGCTTTAAAGATCTAGCTGGATTAAAAGGCGTTCTTGGCTTTGAAAAATGGCAAAGTGTCATCATAAAAATAGCTCAAATTTTACAAGAAAAATCGGCCGAAAATGACCAAAATGCGATCGTCGCAAGGTTAAACGACAACGACTTTATCTTGCTTTCTTACGGTAAAAACTCATCAAATTTCTCAGCTCTAAACGATAAGATCATGGCTGAGTTTAAAAAACTCTATGCAAATTTCTCTATAAATGATAGCGAATGCCCAGTTAATACTGCTATTGTCGAGTATTCACCAAGCACTGATATGAGGACACTACTTACTTCAGCTGACGTTACTTTGGCTAGTGCAAGACTGGCTGGCTGCTTTACTTGCAAGGAATTTAATGCAAATCAAAACACCCTAGTCATCGGCAAAGAGAAATATAAGGAGCTTATCTTTGACTCTATAAAAGAGGATAAATTTAAATTTGCAGCTCAAAAAGTAGTTGGTTTTGACTCAAGCTTTGAGCAGTATGAGCTCTATCTAAGGCTTGTTGATAGCGAAGGCAAATGGCGTATGGCATCATACTTTATGCCGATGGTAAATGAGCTAAATTTAGGCGCAATGCTTGACCTTCACATACTAAATAGGATCGCTAGAATTTTGCCTGAAAATATCTTGCCTCAAGGAAGCTTGGCGATAAATTTAGGAAAAGAGATATTAAGCTCGGATGAAAATTTCTCAAAACTTGAAGCCACACTTAAGAAAATCGCTCAAATTTCAAAATTTAAAAACTATATAGAAATTCCAAACAAAGACGATATTAGTATAGAAAGTATAGTTAGACTTACTAAAAAATTAAAAGAACTCGGCTTTGGTTTTGGATTTGACCACTTTGATCTTAATGCAAAAGGCATTGAGAAGTTAAAAGAATTTAATCCAGACTACGTAAAGATCCAGTCAAATGTCTTAATCGACTTTTTAAGTGATAAATCAGGAGCAAATACAAAACAATCACTAGATGTTGTTTTAAGCTCAAAAGATATCATTTTGATTGCGATTGGTGTTGAGAGTGAAGAGCAAAAGAGTAAGCTAATTGAGCTTGGCATTAAAAATATGCAAGGAATTTACATAGATGAGATCAAAAATATTGGATGATAGATGCATAGCGATAAGATAAAAGACGAACTGCTTCAATGTTTGGTGATCTTTACCAAGCTTCATAATAACCCATATAGTGCCGATGCTTTGACTATCGGTCTGCCTGTAAAAGATGGCGAAGAAATTGAGCTTTTTTCACTAAAGAGCTCGAAGTCTTTATTTTCTCGTGCAGCTTCACGTGCTGGTTTTGCATCGACTCTTGTCAGAAAAGACCTTGATCAAATTTCGCCTTTAGTTTTGCCTTGTATCTTGATGCTTAGAGGCAAAAAAGCTTGCATCTTGCAATCTTTCAGCGAAGACAAAAAGATGGCAAACATCATCACGCCTGATCTTTCAACTGGCACTAGCACTATAGAAACAAGCAAGCTAAAAGATGAGTATCTAGGCTATGCTTATTACCTAAAACGTGAATTTGTCCCAGAAGATACAAGCTCGACAAAGCTTATCGACGCTGGTAATGATCACTGGTTTTGGGGCACTTTAAAGCGCTCTAAGAAAATTTACTTTGACGTCGTGATAGCAAGCTTTATCATAAACTTATTTGTCCTTGCAAGCCCGCTCTTTACAATGAACGTCTATGACCGCGTTGTGCCAAATAATGCAGTTGAGACACTTTGGGTTCTAGCGCTTGGCGTGAGCGTCGTTTATGGCATCGATCTATTTTTAAAATTTGTTCGTTCGTATTTTCTTGAGATCGCAGGCAAGAAGAGCGATATCATTATGAGCTCTATCTTGTTTGAGCGCGTAATGGATATGAAATTTAGCAATAAGCCAAAGTCAGTTGGTTCGTTTGCTAGCAACTTGAAAGAATTTGACACAGTTAGAAATTTCTTTTCATCTGCGTCGCTTGCAGCCATTGTGGATCTACCATTTGCGTTAATCTTCTTGATAGTTACTTATTTTATTGGAAGCTATCTTGTGCTTGTGCCTATTGTTATCATGATAGCTATTTTGTGCTACACATTTTTTATAAAAGATCCGCTTCAAAACGCGATTAAAAGCACATTTGAAGCTTCAGCTATGAAAAATGGAATTTTGATAGAGAGCCTTAGTAGCTTAGAGACCATTAAAACTCTTGGTGCTAGTGGTCACGTGCAGTGGAACTGGGAGGAGGCGACTGGCGAGATAGCAAACAGAAGTATCAAGTCAAAGATCATCACTACTTCAATCACAACTGTGACTTCATTTTTGGTTCAGTTAAACACTATCGCTATCATCGTTCTTGGCGTTTATATGATACAAGATACGCACCTTACAATGGGTGGTTTGATCGCTGCTGTTATGCTTAGCTCTCGTGCGATCGCTCCTATGGGTCAAGTAGCTTCGCTAGCTGCAAATTTTGAGCAGACAAAAACAGCTTATCAAAGCCTTAGTAAGATCATGCAGATGCCAGTTGAAAGACCTGAGGGCAAGAAATTTGTTAGAAGAAATTCTTTTGAGGGCAAGATAGAGTTTAAAAACGTTAGCTTTACATATCCAGACACTACAAAAGGCTCACTTGATAGGATAAATTTTGTCATTCAGCCGGGTGAGAAAGTAGGCATCATCGGTAGAAATGGCTCTGGTAAGACAACCTTACAAAAAATAATCCTAGGCCTTTATGCACCGACTGAAGGCTCAGTGCTAATTGATGGTATAGATATCAACCAGATAGACCCAGCTGACCTTAGAAGAAATATCGGCTACGTGCCACAAGATGTTGTGCTATTTAAAGGAACAGTTAGAGAAAATATCGTTCAAAAAGCTCCTTATGTCGATGATATGCAGATCATTAAAGCTGCTAAGGTAAGTGGCGTCGATGAATATGTCAATGCTCACCCACTTGGTTTTGATATGCCAGTATTTGAAAGAGGTGATGGCATTAGCGGCGGTCAGCGTCAAAGTATAGCAGTGGCTAGAGCATTTTTGCTAGATAGTCCTATTATCTTGCTTGACGAGCCTACAAATTCGCTAGACAATACAGTTGAGAGCAAGCTAAAAGCAAATTTAAAGGTAAATACCGTAAATAAAACTATGATTTTAGTAACTCACAGAACATCGATGCTTGATCTTGTTGATAGGCTCATAGTGATGGATAACGGCAAAATTTTACTAGATGGTCCAAGAGACGAAGTTTTAGCTAGACTTAGTGGGAAGTGATTATGCAAGAAGATATAAAAAATCAACAAAATGAAAATTTAAAGCCAGACGAAAAGCCAGTTCAAAAAAGCGACATAAAAGATCAAGAGAGCGCTGGAGATCAAATTTTAAATAGCGTAGATGGCATCAAGTCAAACATCCAAGCAAAAAACTACGATGCTTATGACTTGAAATTTATGTCAAGCCTCTCAGAAGCAGTTTTGGCAAAAGCTCCATCAACCTCAAAAAAGATACTTTATGCAGTTAGCATAACTGTATTTTGGCTGCTTTTGTGGGCCTCGTGGGCACAGATAGACGAGATAACAAGGGGTAGCGGTAAGATCATCCCATCAGGCAAAAACCAAGCGATACAAAACCTTGAGGGCGGTATCGTGGATCAAATTTTTGTAAAAGAGGGCGACGAGGTTAAAAAAGATCAAATTTTAATCAGACTTGATAATAAAAACTTTACAAGTAGCTACGGCGAGTCAAAGCTAAGACTTGATGAGCTTCAGGCCAAATTTATGAGGCTTGATGCTGAAGCAAATGATAAAGAATTTGACTATAACGAAACAAGAGATGCGAACAATAGCAAGGCCGTAAGATACGAGATAAGCTTGCATAACTCAAACATCGATCACTTAAATGAGCAAATAGGAATTCTAACAGAGCAGATCCATCAACGCCAAAGTGAGCTAAATGAACTTAGAAACAAAATTTCTCAAACTCAAAATAGCTACAACCTTGTTTTAAAAGAAAAAGCGATCATGGAGCCTATCTTTAAAAAAGGTCTTGTTAGTGAGGTCGAGTATATCCAGCTTCAAAGACGTGTAAATGACCTAAAGGGCGAGCTTGACGCATCTGTGCTTGCCGTGCCAAGGGTCGAATCAACCATAAAAGAGGCGAAAAATAAGATAGAAGAGGCAAAGCTGGCGTTTAAAAATAATGCAAAAAAAGAGCTAAACGAAGTCTCTGCTGAGATCGCAAGGATAAACGAGTCGCAAATCAGCCTAAGCGACAGGGTTGAAAGAACTTATGTAAGATCTCCGGTAAATGGTATCGTTAGTAAGATGATGGTGCATACCGTCTCAGGCGTTATCAAGCCAGGTGAAAATATCGCAGAGATCGTCCCACTAGAAGATAAACTCATTGCTGAGGTAAAGGTTAAGCCAGCTGACGTTGCATTCTTAAGACCTGGGCTTGATACGATGGTTAAATTTACGGCGTATGATTTTAGTATTTATGGCGGCTTAAAAGGTAAAGTAACGCAGATCAGTGCCGATACTGAGACAAATGAAAAGACAGGCGAGAGCTACTATCTAGTCAGGATAGAAACTGAGAAAAACTATCTTGGTAGCGAGGAGAAACCACTTAGGATCAAGGTTGGTATGATAGTTTCAGCTGATATCATCACTGGTAAAAAAACGATACTTGACTATCTGCTAAAACCTATCTTAAAAGCAAAACAAAACGCTTTAACGGAGCGATAATGCAAAAATCAGCTAGCTTTGAGCGAAATTTTAGCGAATATCAAATTTCAAGAGCGAAGTCGGCTGATGAATTTGTCATTGTAAATGATGGCAAAATATGCGATCTAATCGGAAGAGAGGTCGTTAAATTTCTCTTTAAAGACTGTGAAAAAAGCTTTGATGAGATGATAAATTTAAAAAGAGAAAATTGTATAAATTTATCTGGTGTAGAAATTAAAGATGAGCTTATAAAGAGCATCAAGATATCTATTAGCGGCTACGATGAAAGTAGCGATAGCTTGGACTTTGATCTAAATTTACTATCTCTTAGTGTGCCATATAGATATGCCATATCAAATGGTTGTTTTGAGATGAGTATCTTTTTAAAAGAAGACAAAGAAGTGGTTGAGAAATTCTTATCAACTTTTAGTTATAAATTTGAGGCAAATAGTGGCAAGGAACGCTACTTGATCGTTTTCGTAAATGAGTCAAAAATTTACGAGCAAACCTATATGTGATATAAGGAAATATGATTATGAATGTGGTTTTTTTTACTCAAAATGGTTCGCTTAATAATCTTTGGCGAGGGTATTTTTCAGATGACGATGTGAAATTTACTCACAATAAAAAGGATTTTTTTGCAAATTTAAACGACGAGGTCGATATCGTCGGTATCGATACAAATGCTTTTAAAGATAGCCTTGATGAAAATATTAAAACCATTCATGAAAGTTTTCCAAATATAAAATGTCTAATCCTTGCAAACGAACCAAAATTTAGCGAAGGCAAACATCTGCTGGCTCTTGGTGTCAAAGGATATGCAAACTCACACATGAGAAAGACACACTTTGAAGATGCCTTTGAGACGATTTTAAATGGCAAAGTTTGGCTTTATCCAGAATTTATCCAAGCGATGATCGGAGAACTAACTGGCTCATATATAAATAATGAAAATGAAACTTTAGAGAAAAAGTCTGATCTAAGCGAGCTTAGCTCACGCGAAAAAGAGATCGCAAACTTAATCTACCAAGGTCTAACAAACAATGAAATTTCAGAGCAAACAGGCATTACTTTAAGGACGGTAAAGGCGCACACTACGTCGATTTACAGCAAGCTAAATGTGAAAGATAGAATAGGTCTTGTGCTTTTAATGAAGCAGCTGCATGCGTAAAATTTTGCTTCTTTTCTTTTTTGTCTCTTCTCTTTTTGCAAATAATTTTGAAATTTCTCCAAAAAATATATCTCAGTGCAAAAATCAAATTTGCAAAAATATCCTAAACCACTATGCAAATTTTATGAAAAAAATAGAACACGAAAGCTTTATCAGGAAGCTAGAGCTCATAAATTCATATCTAAATTCTTTGATGCCAAGATATGATGATTTTTACAATACAAATGTAGATGTGTGGAGCACTAGGGGGGAGTTTTTAAGGCGAGGTGGCGGAGACTGCGAAGAGTACGCGATATCAAAGCGCGATAGCCTAAAAGATCTTGGCGTGGATAATCAAAAATGCCTTCTAGTAGTTCAGGAAAAAAATACAAAAAAATATCATATGGTGCTAGCTGTTTGGGAAAATTTACACAAAGAGCCTTTGATACTGGATAATCTTAGCTTTAGAGTTTTGCCACTTTCGAAGCGCTACGACTTAGTGCCAGAGTATTGCTTGATGGACGGGAAATATTTTAAGATAAAAAAAGATGGCATAAATTTAGAGCCTGTAAATATAAGAATGCAAACTTACGAAAATTTGATAAAAAAGGAAAAAGAAGAGAAATTTTGGAAGAATTAATCTTCCAAGTCAATGTCTATTTTTTCAACATTTGTTGTAATATCTTTAGTATTTTTCTCAATGTTGTGTTTATTTTTCTCGATTAGTGATCTGTTTTGACCTATAAGGTCTCTATTTTCTTTGATACCATCACTGTTTTGCTCGATCATTTTGCTTAGTGTCGCTATCTTTTTTTCATAGCGGATCATTAAGAAGTAGATCACATAAATTAGCAGTAAAATTACCGCCCAAGGTAAAAATTGCATATTAAATCCTTTGTAATTTTTCGTAATTATAGAAATTTTAGCTTTTAAAAAAAATAAAACTATGAAAATATGAAATTTTATATATGTAAAATTTATCTTTGTTTTTTTGTAAAAGCGGCTCAGTCTAGCGGGCGTCTTTGAAATTTTTTATAAATTCTATAGATTTTTGATTGCAAAAAAATAGATAAAATATTTTTCAAAATCTCCTTGACTTTTATTTTATTTTGGGCTATAATTTCCACTTCACAAAACAGGTGCTGGTGTAGCTCAGTTGGTAGAGCTACTGCCTTGTAAGCAGTGGGTCGGCGGTTCAAGTCCGTTCACCAGCTCCATTTTGTAACAGTGTTTGACCAGAAAATACCAAAATAACTTATTAATGTTTAAGGTGAGATACTCAAGCGGCCAACGAGGGCAGACTGTAAATCTGCTGACTATGTCTTCCGTGGTTCGAATCCACGTCTCACCACCATTGTTATGCGGGAGTAGCTCAGTTGGCTAGAGCATCAGCCTTCCAAGCTGAGGGTCGCGGGTTCGAGCCCCGTTTCCCGCTCCAAAATTTGGGAAAGTAAACTGGGAGCTGTATCTAGATTTTACTAAACACAGTTATTCCATCTTTATTTTCATGAATTTTTAGTTGTTTGTATGTTGATTAAAATCATCTCAGCCAAGCGTTTTTCGCTCATATGGCTCAGAGGTAGAGCACTTCCTTGGTAAGGAAGAGGTCGCGGGTTCAAGTCCCGCTATGAGCTCCACTGGTTTATATGATTTTATATTACTATACGAATTTGAATTAGATAAAGACACATATCATAACGGAGGAAAAGATGGCTAAAGAAAAATTTTCACGCAACAAGCCACACGTAAACATAGGCACTATCGGTCACGTTGACCATGGTAAAACTACTTTAACAGCTGCAATATCTGCTGTTCTTTCACGCAAAGGTCTTGCTGAGCTAAAAGATTATGATAATATTGATAATGCTCCAGAAGAGAAAGAGCGTGGTATTACAATTGCTACTTCACACATTGAGTATGAGACAGAAAAACGTCACTATGCTCACGTTGACTGCCCAGGCCACGCCGACTATGTAAAAAACATGATTACTGGTGCTGCCCAAATGGACGGTGCTATTCTAGTTGTTTCTGCAGCAGACGGCCCAATGCCACAAACAAGAGAGCACATCTTGCTATCTCGCCAAGTTGGTGTTCCTTATATCGTTGTTTTCATGAACAAAGCAGATATGGTTGATGACGCTGAGTTACTTGAACTAGTTGAAATGGAAATTCGCGAACTACTTAACGAGTATAACTTCCCAGGTGATGATACTCCAATAGTTTCTGGTTCAGCACTTAAAGCTCTTGAAGAGGCAAAAGCTGGACAAGATGGCGAATGGTCAGCAAAAATTATGGAACTAATGGATGCGGTTGATAGCTATATCCCAACTCCAGTTCGTGCTACGGACAAAGATCTTCTTATGCCAATCGAAGATGTTTTCTCAATTTCAGGTCGTGGTACAGTTGTAACAGGTAGAATTGAGAAAGGTGTTGTTAAGGTTGGTGACACAATAGAAATCGTTGGTATCAAACCTACACAAACAACAACAGTTACTGGTGTTGAGATGTTTAGAAAAGAGATGGATCAAGGTGAAGCTGGCGATAACGTTGGTGTTCTTCTTCGTGGTACTAAAAAAGAAGACGTTGAACGTGGTATGGTTCTTTGCAAACCTAAGTCAATTACTCCTCACACAAAATTTGAGGGCGAGGTTTATATTCTGACTAAAGAAGAGGGTGGTCGCCATACTCCTTTCTTTAACAACTATAGACCACAATTCTATGTAAGAACAACTGACGTTACTGGTTCTATTACTTTACCAGAGGGAACAGAAATGGTTATGCCAGGTGATAACGTAAGAATTTCTGTTGAGCTTATAGCTCCAGTTGCACTTGAAGAAGGCACTCGTTTTGCTATCCGTGAAGGTGGTAGAACTGTTGGTTCAGGTGTTGTTTCAAAAATACTTGGTTAATTTATAAAATTATGCCAAAGGGGAAACCCTTTGGCTTTCTATAAGGAATATATATGAGAATTAAAATCGGTTTAAAATGCTCTGAGTGTGGTGATATCAATTACACTACTACAAAAAACAGCAAAACCACTACAGATAAGGTTGAGCTCAAAAAATATTGCCCAAGATTAAAAAAACATACTGTTCATAAAGAAGTTAAGTTAAAAAGCTAATTAAGAATAAGTAGCTATTAGGGCAATAGCTCCAACGGTAGAGCGCTGGATTCCAAATCCAATGGTTGGGGGTTCGAATCCCTCTTGCCCTGCCACAATTAAGGTTAAGATTATGGAAAAATTTATAAATTATATAAAGCTATCTAAATTGGAAATAATGAAAGTTATCTTTCCTACTAAAGAACAAATTAGAAATGCTTTTATTGCAGTTTTTATCGTGGTCGCTGTTGTTTCACTTTTTTTAGCTCTTGTTGATGTTATTATGTCCTTTGTTCTTTCTAAAGTTATATAGAATGAGGAAAAAATAATGTCACACAAATGGTATGCTATACAAACTTACGCTGGTAGCGAAATGGCAGTAAAAAGAGGAATTGAAAATTTAGTTAGAGATCACGGTATCGAAGATCAACTAAAAGAAGTTATAGTTCCTACAGAAGACGTAATAGAGATAAAAAACGGTAAGCAAAAAATTAATGAAAGAACTCTTTATCCTGGATATGCTTTTGCATGTTTAGATCTTGATACAGCTCTTTGGCATAAGATTCAGTCTTTGCCAAAGGTTGGACGTTTTATCGGTGAGGCTAAAAAGCCTACACCATTGACTGAAAAAGATATAAATACTATCTTGGAGAAAGTTCAAAAAAGAGCGGCACCAAAACCTAAAATATTTTTTGAGGATGGTGAAAGCGTTCGCATAACAGAAGGTCCTTTTGCTAACTTCACAGGTATCGTTGAAGAATACGACATGATACATGGCAAGCTTAGACTCAATGTTTCTATTTTTGGTAGAAGTACCCCTGTTGATATTTTGTATTCACAAGTTGAGAAGATAATTTAAGGAGCAAGAAATGGCTAAAAAAGTTATAGGTGAAATAAAATTACAAATTGCCGCAACAAAAGCAAATCCTAGCCCGCCAGTTGGTCCAGCATTAGGACAAAAAGGCGTTAATATTATGGAATTTTGTAAAGCCTTTAATGAAAAAACAAAAGATATGGTTGGATTTAATATCCCAGTTGTTATAACAGTTTATGCTGATAAAAGTTTTACATTTATCACAAAGCAACCACCTGCTACAGACCTTATTAAAAAGGCTGCGGGTATAACAAAAGGAACAGATAATCCTTTAAAAAATAAGGTAGGTAAATTGACAAAAGCTCAAGTTTTAGAAATTGTTGAGAAAAAACTTGTTGATTTAAATACAAATGATAAAGAGCAAGCAGCTAAGATTATTGCTGGCTCAGCTCGTTCAATGGGTGTCGAAGTAGTAGACTAAAACCTTTACCGTCAGGTTGATTTTCAAAAGACGGAAGCAATTTATATGCGGAGAAATTTATGGGAAAAACTAGTAAGAGATTTCAAGAATTGCTCAAAAAAGTAGAGCAAGATAAAATTTATAACCTTAGCGAGGCTATCGATACAGTTAAAACTCTAGCTTCTGCTAAATTTAATGAGACAGTTGAGATTGCGTTAAAATTAAACGTTGATCCAAGACATGCTGATCAAATGGTTCGTGGTTCAGTTGTTTTACCAGCTGGCACAGGTAAAGTTGTAAGAGTTGCTGTTATAGCAAAAGATGCTAAAGCTGATGAGGCAAAAGCTGCTGGTGCTGACATAGTTGGTGCTGATGATCTAGTTGAGGATATTCAAAAAGGTATAATGAACTTTGATGTTCTTATAGCTACTCCAAATTTAATGGGTCTTGTAGGTAAAGTTGGTAGAATTTTAGGACCTAAAGGTTTAATGCCAAATCCAAAAACTGGAACAGTTACAATGGATGTTGCACAAGCTGTTAATAATGCAAAAAGTGGACAAGTAAATTTCCGTGTTGATAAGCAAGGAAATATACATGCAGGTCTTGGCAAGGTCAATTTTACTAAAGAGCAATTAAATGAAAATATTTCAACATTTATTAAAGCTATTAATAAACATAAACCTGCGACTGCAAAAGGTAGATATGTAAAAAATGCTTCATTGTCTTTAACAATGAGCCCTTCTGTAACTCTTGATACTCAAGAAGTTATGGATTTAAAATAAGAATTTAGAGAAAATTATATCTTAGATTGGAGATAGCCGAGGCCATTGGGCTTAATTGATTCGACCCGCTCTGCTTGAAATTACCGGTCGGAAAGGAGAAAAAGTGACACGTAACGAAAAAACTGAAGTTGTTGCAAAATTAGAGAGTGAATTTAAAACTGCTGAAGCTATTGTAGTTTGTGACTATCGTGGTCTTTCAGTTAAAAAACTTGAAGTTTTAAGAAATTCTGCAAAAGAACAAAATGTAAAAGTTCAAGTTATTAAAAATACTCTTGCAAATATTGCTCTTAAAAATTCTGATAAAGTCGGAATGGAACTCAAAGATACAAATATCTATCTTTGGAGTGAAGATCAATTAGCAGTAACTAAAGTAGCCGCAAAATTTGAAGAGTCAAATTCTGATCTTTTCAAAATTAAAACAGCTTATATTGATGGCGAAGTTGCAAGCGTTGATAAAGTTAAAGCTCTATCTAAAATGCCTAGCCGTGATGAGCTTATTGCGATGCTTTTGCAAGTTTGGAATGCGCCAATTCAAAATTTCACAATTGGTTTGAATGCGCTTAAAGAGAAAAAAGAACAATCAGCTTAATTAAATTAAAAAAATAATAAGGATAAAAAATGGCAATTACAAAAGAAGACGTATTAGAGTTTATATCTAATCTTTCTGTACTTGAACTTAGCGAACTTGTAAAAGAGTTTGAAGAGAAATTTGGTGTTAGCGCAGCTCCTGTAATGGTAGCTGGTGGTGCAGTTGCTGCTGGTGGCGCGGCTGCTGCTGAAGAAAAAACAGAATTTAACATCGTTCTTGTTGATTCTGGTGATAAGAAAATCAATGTTATTAAGGTTGTTAGAGCTCTTACTGGTCTTGGTCTTAAAGAAGCTAAAGACGCAGTTGAAGGAACTCCATCTGTTCTTAAAGAAGGCGTTAGTAAAGACGAAGCTGAAGCAGCTAAAAAAGAGCTTGAAGAGGCTGGTGCTAAGGTTGAACTTAAATAATTTTTTATTATTTAGGCTTAATATTTCAAGAGAGGGCAGAGGCTCTCTCTTTTTTAAATTTTAGATGCCTTGTAAAGGGCTATACTTTTCTTTCAAAATTACCACGAGGTAGATGCAATGTTAAATAGCTTATACTCAGGAAATCGTCTTAGAGTTGACTTCTCTAATGTCGTTAAAGAGATAGACGTTCCGAACCTACTACAATTACAAAAAAAGAGCTTTGATAATTTTTTAAATCTAAATAACAATCAGACAGAAAGCGGTATCGAAAAAGTTTTTAAGTCGATTTTCCCTATACATGATCCGCAAAATCGTTTAACTTTAGAATATGTTGGCTCAGAGATTGGAAAACCAAAATATACAATCAGAGAGTGCATAGAAAGAGGTCTTACATACTCTGTAAATTTAAAAATGAAAATACGCCTTATTGTTCATGAAAAAGATGATAAGACTGGTGATAAAGTCGGCGTTAAAGATATAAAAGAGCAAGAAATTTTCATACGTGAAATTCCGTTGATGACAGATAGAATTTCATTTATTATAAATGGCGTTGAGCGTGTTGTTGTAAATCAACTTCATAGAAGCCCTGGCGTTATCTTTAAACAAGAAGAGAGTGCGACTGTTGCAAATAAACTTATCTATACAGCTCAAATAATCCCAGATCGCGGATCTTGGTTGCACTTTGAATATGATACAAAAGATATTTTATATGTTAGGATAAATAAGCGCAGAAAAGTGCCTGTAACTATCTTGTTTAGGGCATTAGGATATAAAAAACAAGACATTATTAAGCTATTTTATCCGATACAAAATTTAGTTATTAAAAATAATAAATTTTTAACTCTTTTCAACCCAGAGGATTATCTAGGAAGAGTTGAGTATGATATAAAAAATGAAGATGGAGAGGTTCTTCACCAAGCTGGCAAGCGCCTAACAAAGAAAAAAGCCGATAAATTAATTGAAGATGGCGTTAAATTTGTCGAGTATCCTATCGAAGCACTTATTGGTAGATATTTGGCAAACCCTGTGATAAACACAGAAAGCGGCGAAATTTTATATGACACACTATCTGCTCTTGATGAGAATAAACTTGCAAAAATTTTAGCTGAGCATGAAAGCATCGATATTATAAACAACTCTGCAGCTGGTGTTGACGACGCTATAATAAATTCATTTATCGCTGACAACGATATGCTCAAGGTTTTAAAACAAACTGAGGGTGTAGATGATGAAAATGACCTTGCTGCGATTAGAATTTACAAGGTTATGAGACCTGGCGAGCCGGTAGTTAAAGAGGCTGCAAAAAGCTTTGTAAATGATATATTGTTTAACCCTGAAAGATATGACCTAACAAAAGTTGGTCGTATGAAGATGAACCACAAGCTCTCACTTGATGTGCCAGAGTACGTTACCTTGCTAACTAGTGAAGATATCATCAAAACTGCAAAATATCTTATAAAAGTTAAAAACGGACAAGGTCACATTGACGACCGCGACCACCTTGGTAACCGCCGTATAAGATCGATCGGCGAGCTACTTGCTAGTGAGCTTCATCTTGGTTTTGTTAAGATGCAAAAGGCTATCCGTGATAAATTTACAAGTCTAAGCAACAATACTGACGAGATCATGCCTTATGATCTTATCAATCCAAAAATGATCACAGCGACAATCATGGAATTTTTCACAGGCGGTCAGCTAAGTCAGTTTATGGATCAGACAAACCCACTTAGTGAGGTTACTCATAAGCGCCGTCTATCTGCACTTGGCGAGGGTGGCTTGGTAAAAGAGCGTGCTGGATTTGAGGTGCGTGACGTTCACCCAACTCACTACGGCAGAATTTGTCCAGTTGAGACCCCAGAAGGTCAAAATATCGGTCTTATAAACACTCTTTCAACTTATGCAAAAGTAAATGACCTTGGCTTTGTTGAGGCGCCTTATAAAAAGGTCGTCGATGGCAAAGTGACTGACGAGATAGTCTATCTAACAGCGACACAAGAAGAGGGCAATGTTATCGCTCCAGCATCAACTAAGCTTGATGAAAATGGACATATCGTTGAGGATTTGATCGAGGTTAGAAAAGAGGGCGAGATGATGCTTGCTCGTAGAGAAGATGTTACCTTGATCGACCTTTGCTCTGGTATGATAGCTGGTGTTGCAGCTTCGCTTATTCCATTCCTAGAGCACGACGACGCTAACCGTGCGCTTATGGGCTCAAACATGCAGCGTCAAGCAGTGCCACTACTTCGCTCAACTGCCCCTATCGTTGGAACAGGCATGGAGAGTGTTATCGCAAGAGATGCTTGGGAGAGTGTAAAAGCAAAACGAGGCGGCGTGGTTGAAAAGGTTGATAATAAAAACATCTTTATCCTTGGTGAAGATGAAGCTGGTCCATATATCGATCACTACTCTTTGGAGAAAAATTTAAGAACAAACCAAAATACGACATTTTCACAACATCCGATCGTTAAAAAAGGCGATGAGATCGTTGCTAATCAAATCATAGCTGATGGTCCAAGTATGGAAAAAGGCGAGCTAGCTATCGGTAAAAACGCACTAATCGCATTTATGCCTTGGAACGGATACAACTACGAGGACGCGATCGTTATTAGTGAAAAAATGATACGTGAAGATGCCTTTACAAGCGTTCATATCTATGAAAAAGAGATCGAGGCTCGTGAGCTAAAAGACGGCGTTGAAGAGATAACAAAAGATATACCAAACGTCAAAGAAGAGGAGCTTATGCACCTTGATGAAAGCGGTATAGTTAAAATCGGTACAGAGATCAAGCCTGGCATGATCCTTGTTGGCAAGGTATCTCCAAAAGGCGAGGTTAAGCCAACTCCAGAAGAAAGATTACTTCGTGCGATCTTTGGTGAAAAAGCTGGTCACGTGGTAAATAAATCGCTCTATGCTTCAGCTTCAATGGAAGGCGTGGTTGTTGATGTTAAAATTTTCACCAAAAAAGGCTATGAAAAAGATAGCAGAACAAACAAGGCTTACGAAGAAGAGAAGACACTTTTAGAAAAAGAGCATCACGATAGACTGCTTATGCTAGACCGCGAAGAGATGCTAAAAGTTACAGCACTTCTTTCTAAAAATCCACTAGCGAGCGATCAAGAGGTAAATAAAAAAGAGTATAAAAAAGGCTCAAAGATCAACAAAGCTGACTTTGAGAATATCAATAGATTTACTCTAAATGCTATCGTAAAGAGCTTTTCAAAAGATATCCAAAAGAAATATGACGAGCTAAAAAATTACTTCCAAAATGAGAAGAAAAAGCTTAAAGAAGAGCACGACGCTAAGATAGAAATTTTAGAAAAAGATGATATTTTGCCAAGTGGCGTTGTAAAACTTGTAAAAGTTTATATAGCTACAAAACGCAAACTAAAAGTTGGCGATAAGATGGCTGGACGTCACGGTAACAAAGGTATCGTTTCAAATATAGTTAGAGAAGTCGATATGCCGTATCTTCCAAGCGGTCAGATCGTTGATATCGTGCTAAACCCACTAGGCGTTCCAAGCCGTATGAACATCGGTCAAATTTTGGAGAGCCACCTTGGTCTTGTTGGTTACCGCTTAGGTGAGCAGATTAATGAAATTTTTGAGACCAAAAAAGGCGAGTGGATAAAAGAGCTAAGGGCTAAGATGATAGAGATCGCAAGCGTTGCTAAGCTAATGGACGCTAAAAAAGCTCTTGGTAAGATGAGCGATGAGAAGCTTCTTGAATATGCAAAAGATTGGAGCAATGGCGTAAGATTTGCAACTCCGATTTTTGAAGGCGTTAAAGCTGACGAATTTGCAAAACTATTTGAGATGGCTAAGATAGATAGTGACGGTAAAACCGAGCTATATGACGGACGCACAGGCTCAAAGATAAGAGAACGCGTTAATGTTGGTTGTATGTATATGCTAAAACTTCACCACTTGGTTGATGAAAAAGTTCACGCAAGAAGCACTGGACCATACAGCCTTGTTACACAACAACCTGTCGGTGGTAAGGCATTATTTGGGGGTCAAAGGTTTGGTGAGATGGAGGTTTGGGCACTTGAGGCTTATGGTGCTGCTCATACACTAAGAGAGATGCTAACTGTAAAATCAGACGATGTTGAGGGAAGACTTTCGGCTTACAAAGCTTTAACAAGAGGTGAAAACGTTCCTGAGACTGGTATCCCTGAGACGTTCTTTGTTCTAACAAACGAGCTAAAATCACTAGCTCTTGATGTGGAAGTATATGATGAGGATGAGACAAATGAAACTAACTAATTTAAAACCAGTTGAGATAAAAGAAGAGCATAGACCTCGTGATTTTGAAGCTTTCCAACTTCGTTTAGCAAGTCCTGAGAAGATAAAATCTTGGAGTTATGGCGAGGTTAAAAAACCAGAAACTATCAACTACCGCACGCTAAAACCTGAGCGTGACGGTCTGTTTTGTGCCAAAATTTTCGGACCGATCCGTGATTATGAGTGTCTTTGTGGTAAATATAAAAAGATGCGCTACAAAGGTATCAAATGCGAAAAGTGCGGCGTTGAAGTAACAACATCTAAAGTTCGTCGTTCTCGCATGGGTCACATCGAGCTTGTAACTCCAGTGGCTCATATCTGGTATGTAAATTTCTTGCCAAGCCGTATAGGTGCGCTTCTTGGTATCAAGATGAAAGACCTTGAACGAGTACTTTACTATGAGGCATACATTGTTGATAACGCTGGTGAGGCTTATTATGACAATGAAAATTCTAAAAAAGTTGAAAAATATGACGTTTTAAACGAAGAGCAATATCAAAGCCTAGCTTCAAGATATGAAGAGACTGGTTTTAGTGCTAGAATGGGTGGCGAGGTCATCTATGATATGCTAGCTGAGCTTGATCTAACTCAAATTTTAAATCAACTACAAGAAGAGATGGAGGCTACAAATTCTGAGGCTAAGAAAAAGACTATCGTAAAACGCCTAAAAGTTATCGAGAGCTTTTTAAATTCAGGCAACCGCCCAGAGTGGATGATGATAACAAATTTACCAGTTCTTCCACCTGATCTTAGACCACTTGTTAATCTTGATGGCGGTAAATTTGCTGTTTCAGACGTAAATGATCTGTATCGCCGTGTAATAAATAGAAATAGCCGTTTAAAACGTCTGCTTGAGCTTGACGCACCTGAGATCATTATCAGAAACGAAAAGAGAATGCTTCAAGAGGCTGTTGATGCGCTATTTGACAATGGCCGTAGAGCAAATGCGGTAAAAGGTGCAAATAAACGCCCACTAAAATCACTAAGCGAGATCATCAAAGGTAAGCAAGGCCGCTTTCGTCAGAATTTGCTAGGTAAGCGTGTTGATTTCTCTGGACGTTCTGTTATCGTCGTTGGTCCAAAGCTAAAAATGGATCAGTGCGGTCTTCCAAAGAAGATGGCTTTAGAGCTATTTAAGCCACATTTGCTTGCTCGTCTTGAAGAAAAAGGCTATGCGACAACCGTTAAACAAGCTAAAAAGATGATAGAAGATAAGACAAATGAGGTTTGGGAGTGCTTAGAAGAGGTTGTTAAAGACTATCCAGTCATGCTAAACCGTGCTCCAACACTTCACAAGCTCTCTATCCAGGCTTTTCACCCAGTGCTTGTTGAGGGCAAGGCGATCCAGCTTCACCCACTAGTTTGTGCGGCGTTCAACGCTGACTTCGACGGCGACCAAATGGCTGTTCACGTGCCACTATCTCAAGAGGCTATCGCTGAGTGCAAAATTTTGATGCTTAGTTCAATGAACATCTTGCTTCCTGCAAGTGGTAAAGCTATCACAGTCCCTTCACAAGATATGGTTTTAGGAATTTATTACCTAAGCTTAGAGAGAAATGACGAAAAAGGTGCAAATAAAATTTTCTCAAGCGTCGATGAAGTAATGATAGCTGAAGAGGCTAATACACTTGGCCTTCACGCAAAGATCAAAACAATGGTTGATAACAAGATCATCTTTACAACTGCTGGTCGCTTGATTTTAAGAGCGATACTTCCTGATTTTGTCCCTGAAAATATGTGGAACAAGATCATGAAGAAAAAAGACATTGCAAATTTGGTTGATTATGTTTATAGAAATGGCGGCCTTGAAGTAACGGCTGACTTCCTTGATAAGCTTAAAAATTTAGGCTTTAGATATGCTACAAAAGCGGGAATTTCTATCTCTATCGCAGACATCATCGTGCCAGATAGCAAGCAAAAATATATCGACGAAGCTAAGAAAAAAGTTCGTGAAATTCAAAAACAATACGGCGCTGGTCTTTTAACAGATAGTGAGAGATACAACAAGATCATCGATATCTGGACAGATACAAATAATAGCGTCGCAAGTGAGATGATGAAGCTTATTCAAAATGATAAAGGCGGATTTAACTCAATTTATATGATGGCTGACTCTGGTGCGAGAGGTAGTGCTGCGCAAATTCGCCAGCTAGCTGGTATGCGTGGTCTTATGGCAAAACCGGACGGCTCGATCATCGAAACACCGATCATTTCAAACTTCCGTGAAGGTCTAAACATAATGGAGTACTTCAACTCAACCCACGGAGCTAGAAAGGGTCTTGCAGATACCGCGCTAAAAACTGCCAACGCTGGTTACCTAACAAGAAAGCTAATCGACGTTGCTCAAAACGTTAAAGTCACTATGCACGACTGCGGTACGCACGAGGGCGTTGAGATCACAGATATCACAGAGAGTGGCGAGCTAATAGAGAGCCTTGAAGAGAGAGTATTAGGCCGTGTTTTAGCAGATGATGTGATCGATCCTATAACAAATGAAATTTTATTTAGCGAAGGTACATTGCTTGATGAAGAGAAAGCTAAGGCTATAACAGAAGCTGGCATAAAATCAGTAAGCATTAGAACACCTATCACGTGCAAGGCGCCAAAAGGCGTTTGCGCAAAATGCTACGGCTTAAATTTGGGTGAGGGCAAACTTGTAAAACCAGGCGAGGCTGTCGGTATCATCTCGGCTCAATCAATCGGTGAGCCAGGTACTCAGCTAACGCTAAGAACATTTCACATTGGTGGTACGGCTTCTACTGAGCAACAAGACCGCCAAGTCATCGCTCAAAAAGAGGGCTTTATTAGATATTACAACCTTAGCACATACGAGAACAACGGCAAAAAGATCGTTGCAAACAGAAGAAGTGCAGCTGTGCTACTTGTTGAGCCGAAGATAAAATCAACAATTGATGGTAAAATTGAGATCGAATATGCTCACGAAGACGTAAATATCGTTATCAAAGGCAAAAAAGAAGAGATCAAATATACTATCAGAAGAAACGACCTTGCTAAACCAAACGAACTAGCTGGCGTTAGCGGTAAGATCGAAGGCAAGATGTATATCCCTTATGCAAATGGCGACAAAGTAAAAGAGAATGAGAGTATCGTCGAGATCATAAAAGAGGGCTGGAACGTTCCAAATCGTATCCCATACGCAAGTGAGCTTAAAATTTCAGACGGCGACCCAGTAACTAGAAAGATCACCGCAGATGCAAATGGTGTGGTTAAATTTTTCATACTAAAAGGTGACTTCCTTGATAGACTAAAAGATATCAAAAAAGGTCACAAAGTAACTGAAAAAGGCTTCTTTGTTGTCGTTTCTGACAAGGATGGACGTGAGGCAGTTCGCCACTACATCCCAAGAAATTCTATCATCCAAGTATCAGATAATGATGCGGTAGAAAGAGCGACAGTGGTCTCGCTACCTGAAAAAGATGACAAGCTAATAATCGCTGAGTGGGATCCATACTCAACTCCAACTATCGCAGAAGAAGCTGGTGTGGTTAGCTTTGAAGATGTCGAGCCAGGATATAGTGCGACTGAGCAAGCTGATGAGGCAACTGGTCAAAGACGTCTTGTCATCAATGAGTATTTGCCAAGTGGCGTAAAACCAGCGATCATTATCACTACAAAGAGCGGACATTTGATCAAGTATCCACTTGATCCAAAAACTGCGATCTTTGTTTCAAGTGGCGATGAAGTAGCTCAGGCTGACATTTTGGCCAAGACTCCAAAAGCTGTTGCTAAGTCAAAAGATATCACCGGTGGTCTTCCAAGAGTTAGTGAGCTATTTGAGGCAAGACGCCCTAAAAATACAGCTATCGTTGCTGAGATCGACGGCGTTGTTAGATTTGACAAGCCACTTCGCTCAAAAGAGCGCATCATCATCCAAGCAGAAGATGGCACGACAGCTGAGTATTTGATCGAGAAGAGCCGCCAGATCCAAGTAAGAGACGGCGAATTTGTCCATGCTGGTGAGAAACTAACAGACGGACTTATCTCAAGCCACGATATCTTAAGAATTCTTGGTGAAAAGGCACTTCACTACTATTTGATCAGTGAAATTCAGCAAGTTTATCGTCGCCAAGGTGTTGCGATCGCTGATAAGCACATCGAGATCATCGTATCTCAAATGCTTCGCCAAGTAAAAATCGTCGATAGTGGAAATACAAATTTCATCGTTGGCGACATGGTTTCAAGAAACAAATTTAAAGAAGAGAACGAGCGCATCATGAAAATGGGTGGCGAGCCAGCTATCGCTGAACCGATCCTTCTTGGTGTCACAAGAGCGGCTATTGGAAGTGATAGTGTGATCTCTGCTGCGTCATTCCAAGAGACAACTAAGGTCTTAACAGAAGCGTCAATCGCTGCTAAATTTGACTATCTTGAAGATCTAAAAGAGAATGTCATCCTTGGACGTATGATCCCAGTTGGTACTGGTTTTTACAAAGACAAAAAGATAAAGATCAAAGAAAACTAATATATTAAGCCCCGCTTTTGGGGCTTAAACCTTTCATAAATTTCCCACTTAAATTTACAAAATTTCAAAATTTACAAGCCGTTAATCAATATTAAATAAAATCCATAACTAAAAATATGTAACGGAGATATTATGAAAAATGTCGATCTTGGACTTTTATTTCTGCGCTTAGGCCTTGGAATTTGCCTTTTTATGCACGGCTTTGGCAAAATTCTACACGGAGTTGGCGGCGTAAAGAGTATTTTAGTTGATGCTGGACTACCTAGTTTTCTGGCGTATTTTGCCTATCTTAGCGAGGTTTTAGCCCCTATTATGATCGCTGTTGGTTTTTACTCAAGGCTTGGCGCGCTCCTAGTTTTTGGCTCTAGTCTTGTCATTTTGTATTCATATTTTGGTTTATCAAATTTACTTGAGCTAACTAATGTAAATGGCTTTAAAGCAGAGCTTATATATCTTTATATCGCTATGTCACTTTGCATCATCTCGACTGGTAGTGGTAAATACGCTATCAAGCAAGACTGATCCAAATTTAGCACATATCAGATGTGCTAAATTTTCACACATTTTATTTAAATTTTAATTTTATTTTATTTTTTTATAACAATTTAAGTTTGTAGCCTTTAAATTCAAAAATATCTCAAATCTAAAGGACACATGATGAACTCTATAAAAAAAGAGCCTTCGTTTCTGCTAGCCCTTACGCCTATCTTGGTTATGATCGTAGGCCTTGCGCTTGGCGTTGGTTATATGAAGCTAAAGGTTGAGCCGATCATTTTGATAGCTGCCCTCGTGGCTGGTGGCATCGCTTGGAGACTAGGATATAGTTGGAGCGAACTTCAAGAAGGGGTGATAGAGAAAATTTCAAGCTCATTGCCAGCACTTATGATACTTTGGGCAGTCGGTCTGCTTATTGGCTCGTGGGTATTTTCAGGCACTATCCCTATGATTATCTACTACGGCGTAGATCTTATAAGTCCGCAGTATCTAGTCCTAACTGCTTTTGTCATCGCAGCTATCATCTCAACCGTAACTGGCACATCTTGGGGTTCTGCTGGCACAGTCGGTGTCGCCATCATGGGCATAGCTCAAGGTCTTGATGTAAATTTAGCGGCAACTGCTGGCGCGGTAGTTGCAGGAGCATATTTTGGCGATAAGCTCTCTCCGCTCTCAGACACGACAAACCTAGCTCCGATAGCAGCTGGCTCAGAGCTTTATGAGCACATCAGACATATGTTTTATACAACTATCCCAGCAACTATCGTTGCGATAGCGGCTTATCTATTTTTTGGTAGCGCAGCCGCAAGTAGTGGCGCAAATGTTTCAGAGTCGGTTTTGGCGCTTCAAGGTCAGCTTGATAAAATTTTTCACTGGAACATCATCTTACTTTTGCCTGTGCTTTTTGTCTTGGCTGGCTCTGTGCTAAAGTGGCCAACGATACCTGTAATGATCATCGCATCTCTATTTTCAGTGCTTCTTGGTGTGATCGTTCAAGATTTTAGCTTTAAAAATGGCTTTATCTCAGTGATGACTGGCTTTAACGTCACGATGAGCGGCATTAATATGGAGTTTTCAAAAGATATCACCAAGCTTCTAAATAGAGGTGGCGTGAGCTCGGTAAATTCAACCACCATCCTAGTCATCTGCGCTATGGGCTTTGCTGGTATCATCTCAAAAACTGGCATGCTTACAAAGGTGCTTCACACTATCATGGCAAAGGTAAAATCAACAGCAGGCGTCATTATCTCAACTATCGGCTCATGCTTAACTGTCGCATTTGTCACAGGTAGCTCATATCTTTCTATCCTCATCCCTGGCGAGATGTTTAAGGACTTCTATAAAGAGAAAAATTTGGCAGCCAAAAACCTATCAAGAACACTTGAAGACTCTGGCACCGTTATCGTCCCGCTCATCCCTTGGTCAGCAGCAGGCGCATACATGACAGCCACACTTGGCGTGCCAACGGTAGAGTATTTACCATGGGCGATACTAAACTACATGGGCGTTGTCTTTGCTATCATTTTAGCAATCACTGGCATCGGCATAGCTAAGATAAACAAGGATGCCAAATGATACTTATAAAAAACGCCAAAATTTACTCGCCAAAATTTCTCGGCACAAAAGATATATTTATATGTAATGGCAAGATCGTCTGCATAGCTGAAAATATAGAGCCAAATTTGCCAAATGTTAAGGTGATCGACGCTTCAAATTTAGTAGCCATACCAGGCCTTATCGATAAACACGTGCATATCACTGGAGGCGGCGGCGAAGGTGGCTTTAAGACTAGGGTGCCTGAGATCATGCTTTCAAATTTAATAGAAGCTGGCATAACGACAGCAGTTGGCCTACTTGGAACTGACAGCACGACAAGAAGCGTTGAAAATTTAGTGGCAAAAGCACACGCACTAAACGACGAGGGCATCACATGCTACGCTCACACAGGCGCGTACAGCTCTAAGACGCCAACTATAACTGGCGAGATCGAAAAAGATATTGTCTTTGTTGATCCGATAATTGGCACCAAGCTAGCCATAAGCGATCACCGCTCATCAAGCGTGAGTAAAGATGAGCTAGCTCATATAGTCTCTGCTGGAAGGGTGGCTGGTATGATCAGCTCGAAGTCAGGACATACCACGCTTCACATGGGTGATGGCAAGAAGGGTTTAAATTTGATCTACGAAGTGCTAAATGAGTACGACATGCCGATCACGCTATTTCAGCCAACGCACGTAAATAGAAACGAGGAGCTTTTTAAACAAAGCTTTAAATTTATAAAAGATGGCGGTTATATCGACTTTACTTGCATGCCAGGACTTACGCCACTTGAGGCTGTAAAGCGCATCAAAAAAGAGAATTTACCAACAAACAAGCTCACGATAAGCTCGGACGGCTTTGGTAGCTACTCTAGCTATGATAGCGATGGAAATTTACTAAAAATTGGCATCGCTAGCGTAAAAAGCCTATATGAAGAGTTTATAAATTTTGTAAAAGATGGCTTTGGCATCGAGGAGGCGTTGCCATATTTTACGACAAACGTGGCAAAAAGCGTGGCCTTGCAAAACAAAAAAGGCGAGATAAAAGAAAATTTCGATGCAGATATTTTGCTAATCGATGAGAAATTTGAGATTAAATTTGTCGTTGCAAAGGGTGAAATTTTAAAAGACGACAGTGGTTTTATAAAAAAAGGAACGTATGAATAAATCTAATTTATTAACCGATATTTAAGTTTTTTTTAAATAAAATTAGGTCTTTTTAATAAATTTAGTTGAAAGGAATTATTGTGCCAACCATAAATCAATTGGTCAGAAATGAACGCAAGAAAGTGACTGTTAAGTCAAAATCTCCAGCGTTAAAAGAGTGCCCTCAAAGAAGAGGAGTTTGCACTAGGGTTTATACTACAACTCCTAAGAAACCAAACTCAGCTTTGAGGAAAGTTGCCAAAGTTAGGCTTACAAGCGGTTTTGAAGTCATCAGCTATATCGGCGGTGAAGGTCACAACCTACAAGAACACAGTATCGTTTTAGTTCGCGGCGGTAGGGTTAAAGACTTACCAGGTGTTAAATATCACATCGTTCGTGGTGCACTTGATACTGCTGGTGTTGCAAAAAGAACAGTTTCTCGTTCTAAATATGGTGCAAAACGCCCTAAAGCTGGCGCTGCTGCTCCAAAAAAGTAAAAAATTAGGTTCGCAGACGTTGCTTAAATTTGCAAACGTTTGAGTAAAATTTCATAAAAATTTGAAGGAAAAATCAAAATGAGAAGAAGAAAAGCTCCTGTAAGGGAAGTTTTACCTGATCCGATTTACGGAAATAAAATAATCACTAAATTTATTAATTCTCTTATGTATGATGGCAAAAAAAGCGTCGCTACAGAGATAATGTATGGTGCTATTAAAGCTATCGAAAAGAAAAATGCTGAGGTTAAAGGCATCGACGTTTTTAACGACGCTATCGAAAATGTAAAACCTATTTTAGAAGTTAAATCACGCCGTGTTGGTGGTGCTACTTATCAAGTACCAGTCGAGGTTCGTCCAGCTCGCCAACAAGCTCTTGCTATCCGCTGGCTTATAACTTTTGCTAGAAAAAGAAGCGAAAGAACAATGGTTGATAAATTAGCAAATGAGCTTTTAGATGCGGCAAATTCAAAAGGTGCATCTTTCAAGAAGAAGGAAGATACTTACAAGATGGCAGAGGCTAATAAAGCATTTGCTCACTACCGCTGGTAAGAAAGAATTAGTATGGCAGAGAGAAAAACGCCTTTACATAAGGTAAGAAATATCGGTATTGCGGCTCACATTGATGCTGGAAAAACAACTACCAGCGAGAGAATTTTGTTCTTCACTGGTATGAGCCATAAGATAGGTGAGGTTCATGATGGCGCTGCTACTATGGACTGGATGGAGCAAGAAAAAGAGCGTGGTATTACTATTACATCGGCTGCAACTACAGCGTTTTGGAAGGGCTACCAAGTAAACCTAATCGACACTCCGGGACACGTTGACTTTACTATTGAAGTTGAGCGTTCTATGCGTGTTCTTGATGGTGCTGTTGCGGTATTTTGTTCCGTTGGTGGTGTTCAGCCACAGTCTGAAACTGTTTGGAGACAAGCAAACAAATATCACGTACCAAGAATAGTTTTTGTAAATAAAATGGACAGAATTGGTGCAAATTTCTTTAGAGTTGAAGAGCAAATAAGAGAAAGATTAAAAGCAAATCCAGTGCCTATTCAAATTCCAATCGGTGCAGAAGATAACTTTAAAGGCGTGGTTGATCTTGTAAGAATGAAAGCATACGTTTGGAATGACGAGAAAAAGCCAACTGATTATGTTGAAGAAGAAATTCCAGCTGAAGTTAAAGATAAGGCCGAAGAATACCGCGCAAAACTAATTGAAGCTGTTTCTGAGACAGATGATAGTTTGATGGAGAAATTCTTTGCAGGCGAAGAGCTAACTGAAGAAGAGATCAAAAAAGGTATAAAAGCAGGCTGCTTAAGAATGACTATCACTCCTATGCTTTGTGGAACTGCGTTTAAGAACAAAGGCATCCAGCCTCTACTTGATGCTGTTGTTGATTATTTACCAGCTCCAGATGAGATCGCAGCGATAAATGGTGTTTATGAAGATGGTACCGAAGTGACTGTCGAAAGTACAGATGATGGCGAATTTGCCGCTCTTGCGTTTAAAATTATGACTGACCCATTTGTTGGACAGCTAACATTTATCCGTGTTTATAGAGGAAGCCTTGAAAGTGGTAGCTATGCTTACAACACAGTTCAAGACTGCAAAGAGAGAATCGGCCGCTTACTAAAAATGCACTCAAATAAACGTGAAGAGATTACTGAGCTTTTTGCTGGTGAAATTGGTGCTGTTGTTGGTCTAAAAAATACTCTAACTGGTGATACTCTTGCAAGCGAAAAAGATAAAGTTATCCTTGAGAGAATGGACTTCCCAGAGCCAGTTATTAGCGTTGCAGTTGAGCCAAAAACAAAAGCAGATCAAGAGAAGATGGCGATAGCTCTTCAAAAACTAGCTCAAGAAGATCCAAGCTTTAGAGTTAGCACTGATGAAGAGAGCGGACAAACTATTATTAGCGGTATGGGTGAGCTTCACCTAGAGATCATTGTTGATCGTATGCTTCGCGAATTTAAAGTTGATGCTGAAGTTGGTCAGCCACAAGTTGCTTACCGCGAAACTATCCGTAAGGCAGTTGAACAAGAGTATAAGTATGCTAAACAATCAGGTGGTCGTGGTCAATATGGTCACGTATTTTTACGCATCGAGCCACTTCCAGCTGCTAGCGGATTTGAATTTGTTAACGACATCAAAGGTGGTGTTGTTCCAAAAGAGTACATCCCAGCTGTTGAAAAAGGTTGTAAAGAAGCGCTTCAAAGCGGTGTTCTTGCTGGATATCCAGTTGAAGATGTTAAAGTTACACTTTTCGATGGTAGCTACCACGAAGTGGATTCATCTGAGATGGCATTTAAACTTGCTGCTTCAATGGGCTTTAAAGAGGGCGCTAGAAAAGCAGGTGCGGTTATCCTTGAGCCTATGATGAAAGTTGAAGTCGAGACTCCAGAAGAGTATATGGGTGATGTTATTGGCGACCTTAACAAGCGTCGTGGCCAAGTAAATTCAATGGATGATAGAAATGGTGTAAAAATCATTGCAGCTTATTGTCCGCTAGCTCAAATGTTTGGCTACTCAACAGATCTTCGCTCAATGACTCAAGGTCGTGCGACTTACTCTATGGAATTTGATCACTACGAAGAAGTTCCTAAAAACGTAAGTGAAGAGATCATTAAAAAGAGAAATGGCTAATTAGCCAAAAATAGGGCAGAGCGATCTGCCCTTTAAAATTTAACTACTCGGATAAAAATTTAAACTATTTTACAAATTTGTCCTCATAGCTCAGCTGGATAGAGCGCAGAATTCCTAATTCTGAGGTCGTGAGTTCGAACCTCGCTGGGGACACCACTTCTTCTTTTAATACCATGCAATAACAATCTTTTGCAGAGTGTTTAAATCTTTTATATTTAAATTTATATTCTTTTATAAGTAGTTTTGATATGTAAAAATTTCTTCTTAACTGCATTATTTGCGTTATTTCATTACCAATAAAATTTATTAACAAAAATTTTATATATTTAATAATCCATGCTAACATTTCAAAAATTTATTTAAGGAGAGTAGATGAAAAAAATTTTACTTTTAGGAGCCGTTTGTTGTATGCTGTCAGCTGATGTTAAAACTGTTAATATAAGTCCAGATGAGATCAAAAAATATGATCAGATTGTCGATATTAGAACTCCATCTGAGTGGCAAGAGACTGGCATTATAACTGGTGCGAAGACCATTACTTTTGATCCAAGTGACAAGAGTGCATTTTTAGATGAGCTTTCAAAGGCGGTTGATATCAAAAAGCCTATCGCACTTGTTTGTAGAAGTGGCAGACGAAGCACGGCAGCAGCTGCAGCGATAGATAATTCAGATCTTAAGATTATAAATTTGGATGGTGGCATGAGTAGTTTAATCGAGCAAGGCTATAAAACTACACCTTATAAAAAATAGACAAATCTCCAAATTCTACATTTGACTACAAGATAAATTTATTTTGTAGTCAAAATTTATACTAAATAATAAATTTTATTATTTGATTAACCAGTGATTAACTCTAACTACATATAATTTCATCACATTTAAACAATAAAGAAGGAGACAAAAATGTCAAAAGTTATTTTACAGTTAAACACAATTCAAGCTGATGCGAATGCACTTTACATTAAATTTCACGATCTTCATTGGAATGTAAAAGGTATTCAATTTTTTAGTGTCCATGAGTACACAGAAAAAGCTTATGAGGATATGAGCGAGATTTTTGATGATGTGGCTGAAAGAGCTCTTATGCTTGGTGGAAGACCTATTGTCAAGGCTGAGGAGCTAGCAAAAGTCGCTCACATCAAGCACGAGCCAAAAGAGAGCTACACTCCAACTGAAGTTTTGGATATTGTTTTGGCTGATTACAAGCACCTTTTAGGTGAGTTTAAAAAGCTTGATGAGCTTGCAGAGGGCGACACAACAACTCAGATGTACGCACAAGATCAAATAGCGAAATTTGAAAAAGCCATCTGGATGCTAAACGCAACACTTGGCAAATAATCACAGCGGGAGCTCTCCCGCTTTATCCTAAATAAATTCTACTTTTTGGCGATATAGTTTTTATAAACTTAGAGGAGCCAAATATGCAAATCAGTCAAATCGCAAGTTCATATAACACTTCAAGCGTAAAAGAAAATGTAAAATCAGAAATTTTACTTCACAAAGATGAAAAAGAGGTTTCTAAAAAGCAGCCTGAGGTTTCAAATTTAAGCGCAAAAGATATCTCAAATAGCTATTTTTTGCAGTATCAAAAAGATATTACTCAAAATGCTAGTTCAAATTTACTAGCACAAGGCGGTCTAAGCTTTAACGTACCTGAAAATTTATCAGATATTTTAGCTGGACTTGATCTAGCAGGCATTGGCTATAATGGCAAATCTCTAGGAGAGCTAAGTGGTGATGAGGCGAGTGAGCTAGTTAGTGAAAATGGCTTTTTTGGCATTGCAAATACAGCCGAGAGGATAGCTGGCTTTGTGCTAAATGGCGCAGGTGATGATGTAGAGAAGCTAAAAGCTGGTAGAGAGGGCGTTGCAAAGGGCTTTGAGGACGCAAAGAAAATTTGGGGCGGAGAGCTACCTGAAATTTCACAAAAAACTATCGAAAAGACGCTTGAGACGCTTGACAAAAAGATCGCCGAGCTTGGTGGTAACGTCTTAAACGTATCAGCTTAAATTTCTTGGGAGCTCTCCCAAGAAATTTAAATATATTAATGTAAGCACAAAACTCAAATTTTAAAAACTCGCAAATTTTATTTAATCTTAAAAGCTATACTTTGCTCTTTATATTAAGGAGAAAAGATGAAAGCTAAAATTTTACTTCCTCTAGCAGTAGCCACTATGTTTTTGGGATGTTCATTTTTTGATGATAATCCACCAGTCCGCAAGCAACCAAGGCAAGCTACTAAAACTGCGCCCGCAAAAAGCTCCATCAAAGGCTTCATAAAAGATGTCAGCTATAAAGATTCGAAATACTGCTACGAGATAGTAGCCAGCGATGTGAAAAATCACAAACTAAACAAAGCAAATTTTTGTGCAAACAGATATTATTACGATAAGGGCGATCTTGTCTATGCGACTTTTTACACAGATAAGCTCATAGATATGCTTCTTATAAAAGAGGGTGGCTCCAGAGGTGCATTTAATGGCATAAGAAAACCGCAAAATGAAGTAGTCGTTAAAAGAAAAAATATAAAAACGAATATCGAAGTACCAAAAGAGGAGAAAATTTCTTTTTAGATTACCGTTGATTTACTGCTAGCATATATAATTTCATCAGCAATCAAAACTAGAACTCCTTTTAAGGGGCAAAGCAACGGCCCCTTTTTCTTTTTATTCCCATTTTAAAAGTCTCATTTGTGAAAGATAAATTATCAAAATATACCTCTTTTTGGTCAAAATCGGTAAACAATCGGTAACAAAAGTGCAAAATTTTATGATTTTTTAAGCTTCATATTAAAATTTATTGATTATAATCGTCATCACAAAACCTTAAAAGGAGAAAAAATGAAACTAACAAAAATTAGTTTAGCTGCATTGGTTGCTTTAGGTGCATTTTCAAGCGTTGCAAGTGCAACTCCACTTGAAGAAGCTATAAAAAACGTAGATCTTTCAGGATTTGCAAGATATAGATATACAAATACTAGAAATAAGAGTGCTGATGCTTCAGCAACACCTTCACAAGATAGAAATAAAGCTGGTCATAACTTTAAAATGATCACAAATTTTAAAGCTGCTATCGATGATAACTTCTTTGGCGTTGTTGGTTTAAGATACAATGCTACTGATGGATCAGGTGATAACGCTGGCGCTGGTACAGATAAAACAAATACAACTAAAGGATTTGGTGTTCACCAATTCTATCTTGGCTATAAGATCGGCGGTACTACTATAACAGCTGGTAAGCAAGTCATCGGTTCATACTTTACTGATGATGCAGTTGGTACAGGCGTAAGAGTGGAAAATAAAGACATCGAAGGTCTTACTCTAACAGCATTAGCTTTTGATGCTCTTGAGGGTGATGATGTTGAAAGTGGTGGAGATCTATATAAAGCTACTGGTTATTTGAGTACTTATGACGTTGGTAACTTATATGCAGCTGGTATTGCTGGTTCATACGATCCTATCAACTTCCAACTATGGTATGGCACATTAACTAACCTAGCTGATGTTCTTGCAGCTGATGTTTCAGGAAATTTTGCTATAACTAACGATATATCTTTAGGTGCAAGAATTAATTATGCACATAGCCAAGCTGATACAAGTGCAAAAAATGCTCTTGGTTACGATGATGGTAACTTCTATGCTGGCGAACTTTCAACTTCACTATTTGGTCTTGATTTAGCTGCTGGCTATATTGGCTACAAAACTCAAAACTATCAAGATGGTAAATATTCAGCATTTACATTTGAAGATCAAGGTGGCTTAATCGACGCTGGCGAAGATGTATTTGACTGGACACGTGCAGAAGGTAAGGGTAGTTACTTCTATGCAACAAGTGCATATACATTTGATAAATTTACAGCTGGTTTAGATTATATCAAAGGTAGTTACAAAACAGATGAGAAGACTAAAGTTGAGGAATTTGTTCCAAGATTTGCTTATCAATACAACAAAAAGTTGAAATTTAGCTCATTCTATGCCTTTAAAACAGAAAAAGAGCATGACGGAGATAAAAACAAAGCTGACAAATTTAGATTTGAAGCTAAGTACTCATTCTAATTCATAGCTAGTTAATCAACTTATGATATAATCCCGGGTCGGAGCAATCTGATCCGGGATTTTTAAATTTAGAGCAAAATTTCAAGGAAACTCATGAAAAATATCAAAATTTCTTTTTTGGCGTGTTTTTTGGTGGCAAATGCCTTTGCAGCTTCTCAGGTTTATTATATAGAAGCTCGTGGCGAGTTTGGTAAAGAGCTTGCTGAAATGGCAAAAAAGCAGGCTAATGACAGAAATGAAAAAGTAAATGTCTATGTCGATGAAGATCCAAGACGCTATAAAGATAATAGAATTTTAAAATTTGGCGTTGATAGAAAAGGTAGATATAGTGTCTCTTTAGGAAAAGAGCTTTATGAGAAACAATGCGCTAGCTGCCATGGCGAAAGCGCAGACAAAAGACCATTTGGCTCAACACCACTTAAAAACATGGATGCTAAAGATATAGAAGATAGCATCATCTCTTATAGAAGTGACTCAAGCTTTGGTGGTAGCGGTAAAAACGTTATGCAAAACCAAGCTAAGATCGTCTCAAACAATGATCTAGGTGCAATACTAGCTTATCTAAAAGGCAAAGATGCACTTGCAGATCAAGATACAAACGAAAATAAACCAGTTTCAACCGAAACAAAGCAGGGCAGTTATTTAAGATAAATTTCACTTCGGTAGCTTTGCCACAATATAAATAAAAGGAAGCAGATGTTAAATCCAAAAACATTATTTTTAAGTATGGGCTCAGCTATCGTTTTGATGATAATCTTTGCCGTAGCTAGTGGAGCCGCCACAATAATAGAGAGCAAAACCAGCACCGAAGCAGCTTGGTACTATGTTTATGGGGCTGGCTGGTTTGCGCTCATTCAACTACTTCTTGGTATAAATTTAGCCTTTAACATCTTTAGATACAACCTAATCGATCCTAAAAAACTCCCATCACTTATCTTTCACATAGGTTTTATCGTCATCTTAATCGGTGCTGGCATCACAAGATACCTTGGCTTTGAAGCTGATATGCATATACGTGAAAACACTGCTTCAAACGTTGTTAGCACGAAGGTTTCGTATATAAATTTAACAGCGCTTAACGACAAAGGTGAGGAGATCAGCTCGGCTATGCCTTTAGGACTTGCTGATGTTAAAAAAGGCTTTGATCTAAAGCTAAAAACAGCAGACGGTGAGGCCAGTTTAAAATTTAAAGAATTTGTGCCAAATGCAAGTTATAAATTTGTAAATGATGATAGCGGAAAGCCTGTCGTTGAGTTTGTAGTATCAAACGAGAGCGAAAGCGAAGAGATATTTTTACTTGAAGAAGAAGAGGCGAGGGTTGGAGATATCAGCTTTATCTTTAATGCTAAGCCAGATGAAAATAAAAAATATGTTCTTTTTAGACTAAATGATGGAAATTTCACAGTTACTTCAAATGTCAATCTTTCAAAATTTACTATGGCAGATAGCTCAAAAACTGAGCTAAAAGCTGGCAGTGTGAATGAATTTGGCACAGGCAGCTTATATACTATCTCAAATATAAATTTCGCCCCAAGGCTAGTCTCAGCGCACGCCACAAGAAAGCTAGTTAGTTCAAAGGATAGCGAGTTTAATGCGTTGATAGCTGAGCTAAACTACAAAGGTGAGAGTAGAGAGATGCATGTATTTTACAACCTAATGGAGCCATCACGTATCGCTGTGGCTGGACAGAAATTTAACGCTTTATGGGGAGCTCAGCAGATAAAACTTCCATTTAGCCTCTATCTAAAAGACTTTGAGCTAAAAAGATATCCTGGCTCAAATTCGCCTATGAGCTACTCAAGTGAGGTTGTGGTAAAAGATGGCACAAATGATCCAGGGTTTGATTATAGAATTTATATGAACCACGTGCTTGATTATGATGGATATAGATTTTTCCAAAGCTCATACGATACTGACGAGAAAGGTACGATCCTCTCTGTCAATAAAGACCCAGGCAAGATCCCGACATATATCGGCTACTTTTTGCTAGGTCTTGGCTTCTTGCTAAATGTCATAAATCCTAACAGCCGCTTTAGAAAGCTAGCTAAACTAATAGATAATGAATCAACAAAAAGCGGTAAAAAAGTAGCTACTCTCATAGCGGTCTTACTTTTGGGCTTAAATTTTAGCTCATTAAGGGCAGAGGACTTCTTGCCGCATATCAGCAAAGAGCATGCAGACAAGCTTGCTAGGCTTATCGTGCAAAGTCCAGATGGTAGGATGAAGCCATTTGATACGCTTAGCAAAGAGGTTTTAAACAAAATTCATAGAAGCGAGAGCATAGGTAGCCTAAATTCAAACCAAGCGATGCTTTCTATAATGGTAACGCCTGATTTTTGGCGAAATGAGAAGATCATCGCACTTGGCCAAAGCAAGGAGCTTAAAAAAGAGCTAGGCGTCGATGAGAATGCAAGATACGCAAGCTTTGATGAATTTTTTAAAGCGACAAAAGATGGTGGAAGTGAGTATAAACTAACAAAATTTGCCGAGATAGCAAACCGCAAACACCCAGGCTCACGCAATACATTTGACAAGGATGTGATAAAGATCGACGAGAGGCTAAATGTATTTTATATGATATTTATCGGTGAAATTTTCAAAATTTTCCCAAAACAAGACGATCCGTCAAATTCTTGGTATTCGCCAGCTAGCGCGATGATGTACTTCTCGCCAAAAGAGGCTGAGCTAGTCGTTGGTATGATGAGAGAGTATTTCTCAGCTGTTGATGCAGCCTCAAAGGATAATGACTGGAGCAAGGCGGACGCAGCGCTTGAGAAAATTTCAGCCTATCAGCACAAATACGGCTCTGCCGTCATGCCAAGCGAGAAAAAGATAGACATAGAAATTTTATTTAATAAATTTCAAGTATTTGACCGCTTGACACCGATATATCTTTTGGCTGGACTTGCGCTTTTACTATTTGTTTTTGTTAAGATGCTAGCACCAAAAGTGCAGATAAATGGCATAGTTAAAGCTGTATATATTATAAATTTACTAGCTTTTCTCGCGCACACAGCTGGACTTGGTCTTCGCTGGTACATAGCTGAGCACGCCCCTTGGAGTAACGCCTACGAGTCGATGGTCTATATCGCTTGGGCGCTTGGTCTATCTGGCATCATCTTTGCAAAACGTAGTCCGATCGCACTTGCACTTACATCTATATTGGCTGGTGTTACGCTATTTGTCGCACACCTTAGCTGGATGGATCCGCAGATCACGACACTTGTGCCTGTGCTTCAGAGCTACTGGCTAACTATCCACGTCTCTATCATAACTGCAAGTTATGGATTTTTGGGTCTTTGCTCGCTGCTTGGTGGCTTTACTTTGCTACTTATCATCTTGCAAAATAAGAAAAAGCCAAATGCTGAGATCGCGCGTAATATCACTGAAGCAACGCGTATAAATGAGATGGCGATGATACTAGGTCTTAGCTTGCTCACGCTTGGAAACTTTTTAGGTGGCGTTTGGGCGAATGAGAGCTGGGGTAGATACTGGGGCTGGGACAGCAAGGAGACTTGGGCGCTAGTTTCGATCCTTGTCTATGCAGCAGTACTTCACATGAGATTTATACCAAAGCTTAATAATCAATACGCATTTGCTGTTGCATCATTTTTTGCCTATTGGTCGATCATAATGACCTATTTTGGGGTAAATTTCTATCTAGCTGGCATGCACTCATACGCAGCTGGAGATCCGCTTCCTGTGCCTGATTTTGTCTGGATAAGCATCGCCATTATGATAGCGATGAGCGTTCTTGCATTTACTAAACGCTCTCTTTGCACAAGGTTATAGATGCTTCTTAAAGGCTTGATAGTCTTTTTTGTTTTTTTGCTTATAGTGGCCATTTGCGCGCTAGTCTATCTTTTGTTAAAAAACAAAGATCATCAAGTCTTGGCAAGAGGGCTAGAGCCTGAGAGCGAAGAGGAGATCACGATCGAAAAGCTTGAAGAACTTGCTGGTGATAAAACTCTAAGCAAAAACGAGCTTTTTGAGCTTATACAAATTTTTGGAGAGAAATTTATAATACCAGTGAAAAAAAATCAGGTCGCTCCAAAAGAAGCTAGCAACTACATAAATTTTATAATCCTAATCTGCTCTCATCAAAATGCCGATGCAAAGCTTATTAGCTTTTTAGACAAAGAGGCTAAAAAGAAAAATCCAAGCTATGTTGCAGAGATCGAAGATAGCGAGAGGATAGGCATAGAAAACCGCAAAAATCGCAGGTAAATTTAGCTTTTTTAAATTTAAGAACGCAAAACGTCGTTAGCAAAACTCAAATTTACAAAGCAAAAATAGGAGTGCAATTTGGACATCAATGATCTCTATGCTAGTTTAGTCTTTTTGCCGATAGTGCTAGCTGTTTTGTTGATGATCTTTGCTGGCAGGCGAAATATAAAAGTCTATCTGAGTAAATTTGACCTAGTTGGACTACATCTTATCTTTCCACTCGTGATATTTCCCATCTTTGTAGCTATCTTTTGTGCGGTATGCGAGTATTTAGGCGTTTCAAACGATGAAGTGCTATCTTATATATTTTACGCCATACTTTTTATAATGGCACTTTATGCTGTTTTTGGTTTTTATATTTGCATTAAATACAATCACGGCTTTATAAACTGCTTCTTGGCGTTACTTTTAAGATTTAACTTCATGACCCCATTTCTTTATCTACTATTTTTAGGTGGCAAAGGACGTGACAAAAATGGCAATGAGATAACCCCTGAAAATGTCAAAAATTTAAGCCTTTTTGAAGAGCTAAAATTTTCACTTTATAATATGATCGTCTTTAGAAAAAATTATGACAAAGAGAAATTTGCAGGCAGGGATGAGAAAAATTTTAGCGACAAAGTTCTAGTCTCAAAAGAAGAGTGGGATGAATTTTTAAAATGGAAAAAGAGCAGAGAGAGCTAAATTTAAAAAGAGCCAGCAAGATAGCTAGCTCGGCTTACGGCAAAACTACGCCAAATTTCATAGCCACACCATATATCATCGCGCTAATAATACCAGCGAAAAATCCAGCGACCATATCATCGCCCATAACGCCAAGTCCGCCCTTTACGTTGCGGTCGATCCGGCCAATGATCGATGGTTTTTTGATATCAAGCGCCCTAAAGAGCACGAGTGAGAGAACTAGCTGAGAGATCGTCGCTCCGCTAATGGCGATAGCAAGCCAAACGCCAGCAACCTCGTCGATCACGATAAAGCTTTCGTCGTGCGAATTTACCTTTTTTTCAAAATCATCAATAACACTAATGCTCACCAAAAACAGCAAAATACTAGCCAGTAAAAGCGTGGTAGATGAGAAAAAATATAACACAAAATAAGCTGCCACAGCTCCAGCCACCGAGCCCCAAGTGCCAGGCGCCTTTGGTAAAAGTCCAAATCCAAAAAATGTCAAAAATAGCTTTTGCATAAATTTCCTTAAGTGAGTGATGATGTCTGGTAGAGCTTCATGAGCTCCTCGTAAAAGTCTCGGTCGGTCTTATTTTCAAGCAGTCCAGAATTTACAAAAAGATCGTCGCAGAGCTTTTGTATGTCTTTGAAGCGATTTACATAGAGTTTGCTTAAGATGAGCGCTGAAATTTCAGGCCTTACTAGTATGGCTGGTGGCATTATGCCGTTAAATAGCAACTCCTTGATCACGTCTGGGTGGTATTTGATCTGGTGGTGCTGTCCGTGTGGGCAGCTTTTGGTGCTAACTAGCGTCTTACACTTGTTGCAATAAACTAGCTCAGGCAGGACGATCACGTCTAAATTTAGGTCGTTTTTGTAGATGTCAAGGATTGTGTGAGCTTCGTTGTGGTCAAAAAACATGCCGATGCCCGAGTGGTTTTGTCCGATGACTAGCTTGTTTGCGCCAAGCCTTGAAGCCGCGATGCATTCAAGCGTTGGGTTGGCATGCGAACTAAAAAGAGTTGTGTTTTTTAGTGCGAAAACAAAGACCTTTTTTGTCGGCAGGTAGTTTTGGTTGAAAAAGTCAAGCACCTGCTTTCTTATCTCATAGTCGATGTGCCTCTCTTCGCGCGTTCTTACCAGAAAAACGACCACGAGATCGGCCTTGTCGATGGTCATCCTAACTAGGCGTTCATGTGCACGGTTAAATGGATCAGCTGTTAAAAAGACAGCCGTTATTTTCTTGGCGTCACTCTCTTTTATCAGCTCATTTAGCGCATCTTTGCTTATTTGCAGGCTCTCGTCATATAGCTCAAACTCGCCACTTATGCCGTATTTGCCTAAATTTAGCGACATTTCGCTGTTTGATTCATTTGCTAAAAATATATTTTTAGCTCGCATGCTCTCGTCAAATTTAAAGACCTTTGTCACGTCGATGTGTCCAACGATCTTGCCGTCCATATTTAAATTTACTCTTTGCCCAGCATGCAGCTTGCTAGCGATATTTTGATTGATCTCGCCAAATGGGGCAAAGCCAAAAGAGTAGGGCATCGGTTCGCCGTTAAAGTAGCCCTTTTTTGCCACCTCTTTGATCTGCTCATCGTTCATCAGGGCACTAAAATTTGAGAGAATTTTGTTTTTGATAAGCTCTAAGGCGCCGTAAACTTCGGTGTTTATAGAAATTTCACTATTTTTTCTTGCTGACGTCATATTTCTTTCTCTTTTCCCAAAGTGATTTTCTAGAAATTCCAAGCTTTTTGCTTAGCTCGGTGTCGGGGAATTTATCTTGATAATTAACGATGATATATTTTATATATTCATCGATCGTGACGATCTCGCCGATGTCAAAGTTTTTATCTCGGATGGATAGTTCAAGCTCGTCAAATGGCGCACTTTGCGCAAAATCGCTAGTTTGGATAGCTACTTTTTTCTTTTTGCAAAGCTCTAAAATTTTCTCTTTTTCATCATCTTTTAGCTCTTCAAGATTTGTGATGTATATTAGCTCGTTGCCACTTTGAGCAAGTGTTTTTTCAAGCTCGCTAAAACAGGCTTTGCCCAAAAACAAAAATGGCGTTTTGTTTGCCTTTACATAGTTAAAGATAAATTTATCGCTGTATCCATTTTTGCTTGATTTTAAAAGAAGTGGAAATTTGATCTTTTTAGCTTCAAAATAAGGTATCTCGTAGTCTTTTAGGGCGAAATTTATATAGTTTTCGTAGTTTTTGATCTCGTTTTTAAAGCCTCTAAACTCTTCAAAATGTCTTATCTTTCTAACAAGTTCTTCTATCATAAATGGCTTTTGGATGTAATCCACCGCGCCCGCTTGTATCGGTTTTAGCACGGTGTCGCTGTTGATGTAGGCGATGAGTAAGATGATGATAGAACTTTTAAATTTCTCTATGACTGGGTAGAAGTCTTGCCCTGGGAGTGTGGTAGAAAGTAACACTACGTCAAAATTTTCAAATTTCAAAGCCTCTTTGACGCTCTTTGCGATCTCGCAGTCGTAGCCAAAGTCGGCTAGTTTGCTAGCCATCGAGCCAGCTAGGTAAATTTCATTTTCTACTATTAAAATTTTCATATTTGTGTCCAGTTGTAAAATTTAAGGCTCGCACTTGCCATGACAGCGATCCCCTCGCATCTACCGACAAAGCCAAGCCCCTCAGTCGTCGTCGCCTTTACATTTATGCGGCTGCGGCTTAAATTTAAAGCCTGCGCGATGTTTGCCTCCATTTTTGATTTTAGCTTTGAAAGTTTTGGTTTTTGCGCCATTATCGTGATATCAGCGTTTGTTAGCACAAAGCCCACACTTTGCACCCTTTTATATGCCTCCTCAAGCAAGTAAATGGAGCTAATATCTTTAAATTTAGCGTCCGTATCAGGAAAAAGTTCGCCTATGTCGCCAAGCCCAGCAGCTCCTAAGATAGCGTCTGTTAGTGCATGAAGTGCCACATCGCCGTCGCTGTGCGCCTTTAGCCCAAACTCATAGTCGATCTTTTCGCCACAAAGCACAAGCGGACGGCCCTTTTCAAACTCATGCACGTCAAAGCCGTTGCCGACAAAGACCTCATTTTCTGGTGCTTTTAGGGCTGAAATTTTGGCAAGATCCTCTTTAAAAGTGATCTTTCTAGCCATCTCATCGCCCAAAATGTGCCAAACACTTGCGCCAATGGCTCTCATAGCCGAGCTATCATCTGTGTAAATTTCTCCGCTACTAAGAGCTTTTTTAAGAAGTGCTGTGCGCGAGAGCTGCGGCGTTTGGATAAGTTTTACTTTTTCTCTATCGATTGCGTTTTCGCCAAGATAGGCAGTGTCAGCGATCTTTAGTGCAGGGACCACGCAGTCAGCCTGAGCGGCTGCCTCGATGATCTTGTGAAAGAGCTCGCTTGATATGCAAGGGCGCGCGATGTCGCTAACTAGGACAAATTCGCTACTTAGTAGCTCAAGCGCGTTTTTTAGGCTATCTTGTCTTGTCTCGCCGCCATCAACAAATTTATAGTTTGGAGCAAATTTAGACATATATTTGCACTCTTTACTAACGACTATTATCTCTTTAAATGTGTAAAAGTTACTCAAATTTTTAGTGGCAAATAGCCAAAGTGGGTCATTGCCTATACGAAGCCATTGCTTCTTTACAGGTAGCTCAAAACGGCTGGAATTTCCAGCTCCAAGCATTATAAGTGAGATATCAAGCAAGGTAGCTCCTTTGAAGATTGTTACGGAATTATACATTCTAAAACTTGAAAAAATCTTTTTAAAAAAGAGTAGAAATTTAGATTTATTTAGTTAGTTCAAATATAAAAAGGACTAAAATTAGCTTTTTTATAAATTTTTAAAAGGCTACTCATGAGAGAAAAGACGCAGATGTACTATGCTAGGCGAGGCGAGCTCACAAAGCAAATGAGCTATGTGGCAAAGATCGAGGGAGTGAGTGAAAATTTAGTGATGGATGAGGTGGCAAAAGGCAGCATCATCATCCCAGCAAACGTAAATCACACAAATTTAAAGCCTATGGGCATAGGCAGAAAGCTAAAGACAAAAATCAATGCAAATATCGGCAACTCAAGCCTAAGTAGTGACATTTGCACAGAGCTTAGAAAGCTTGAAATTTGCCTAGAATTTGGCGCTGATACGGTTATGGATCTAAGCACGGACGGCGATTTAGACGCCATTAGAAGCGCTATTATTGAGCACTCAAGTGTGCCAGTTGGCACAGTGCCGATGTATGAAATTTTAAAAGAGGCAAAAGAGGTTACAAATATCACAAATGAGCTAATTTTAAGCGTGCTGGAGAAGCAAGCAAGGCAAGGGGTTAGTTACTTTACGATACACGCTGGCTTTTTGCGTGAGTTTTTGCCGCTTGTTAAAAAGCGTAAAATGGGCATAGTTAGCAGGGGCGGCAGCCTGAGCGCGAGCTACATGTCAAAGCTAAATAGGCAAAATCCATTTTATGAAATTTTTGATCAAATTTTAGAAATTTGCGCAAAATACGACGTCTCGCTCTCGCTTGGCGACGGACTTCGCCCAGGCTGCCTTTATGACGCGACAGACGAGGCACAGCTTAGCGAGCTAAAGGTGCTTGGAGAGCTTACACTTCGTGCATGGCAAAAAGATGTGCAAGTGATGATAGAGGGCCCTGGTCATGTGCCATTAAATCAAATTGAGTATAATATGAAAATCGAACAAGAGCTCTGCCATGACGCCCCATTTTACGTGCTTGGGCCGCTTGTTAGCGATATCGGCGCGGGGTATGATCATATCACTTCAGCGATTGGTGGCACGATGGCAGCATATCACGGTGCTAGCATGCTTTGCTACGTGACGCAAAAAGAGCACCTTGGTTTGCCAAATGAAAATGACGTAAGAGAGGGCATCGTAGCTCACAAGATAGCAGCTCATGCCGCAGATGTCGCGCTTGGCAAAGCTGGAGCCATCGAAAAAGATCATGCGATGAGTGATGCTAGGTATGCATTTGACTGGAACAAGCAGTTTGAGCTTAGCTTTGATCCAAAAAAGGCTAGAGAGCTTCACGATGAGAGCTTGCCAGAAGATGCGTTTAAGAGTGCTCATTTTTGTTCGATGTGCGGACCAAAATTTTGTGCATATAAAATTTCAAAAGATCTAGAAAAAGGAGAAAAATGTTAAATAAAGAAGAGGTCTTAAACAGACTAAAAGGTGTCATATATCCGGGATTTGAGAAGGATATAGTTAGCTTTGGCTTTGTAAAAAACGTGGAGATCGGCGAGAAAATTACAATCGAAGTCGAGATCGTTAGCTCAAGCCCAGAGGTGGCAAACGAGCTAAAAACGGACATCAAACGTGTTATGGGCTCAAACGAGTACGTGCTAAATTTGATCCAGCCAAAGATGCCTGAGGAGAAAAGTAACACTCAAAGTGGCAAAAATATCGCGCCACAAGTTAAAAATTTCGTAATGGTAAGCTCAGGAAAAGGCGGCGTTGGCAAATCAACCACAACGCTAAATTTAGCCATCTCAATGGCAAAACTAGGCAAAAAAGTGGGAATTTTAGACGCTGACATCTACGGACCAAACATCCCAAGAATGCTTGGCGAAGTAAATACCCAGCCACAAGTCGTTGGCAACAAGCTAAAGCCGATACTAAGCCACGGTGTGGAGATGATGAGTATGGGCGTTTTGATGGAAGAGGGCATGAGCCTTATCTGGCGTGGTTCGATGATCATGAAAGCTATCGAGCAGCTGCTAAGAGACGTGCTTTGGAGTGAGCTTGATGTCTTGTTTCTCGATATGCCTCCAGGAACGGGCGACGCGCAGCTAACTTTAGCTCAAAGCGTGCCAGTAACGGCAGGTGTATGCGTCACAACGCCTCAAGTAGTAGCACTTGACGATAGCAAACGTGCGATTGATATGTTTGAGAAGCTTCACATCCCAATCGCTGGTGTCATCGAGAACATGAGTGGCTTCATCTGCCCAGATAATGGCAAAGAGTATGACATCTTTGGCAAAGGCACGACTGAAGAGGTGGCAAAGGCTTACAACACTCAAATTTTAGCCGAAATTCCTATCGAGCCAGCTGTTAGAGTGGGCGGCGATAGTGGCAAGCCAGTGAGCTTTTACGAGCCAAACTCAGTCACTGCAAAACGCTATGAGAGCGCAGCTGCAAGGCTTTGGGAGATAATAGAAAATATAAATAACGGTGGCGGGGCTGACAATTCAGCGATCCAGCCAGTAAATGACGGCAAGAGTGCTTGCTCGAAGTAAATTTGTAAAAGATAAAATTTGGCTACCAAAATTTGGCTTTGCTTGATGTAGGGCTTAAATTTTGGAGCCAAAATACACTTTATATAATAAATTTAAAATTTAACAGGAGAAAAGATGAAAGCGATCGTAACCGTAGTCGGAAAAGATAGAGTTGGCATCGTTGCTGGCGTCTCAGCAAAGCTTAGCGAGCTAGGGCTAAACATAGATGATATAAGCCAGACTATTTTGAGCGACTTTTTCACGATGATGGCGGTGGTTTCAAGCGATGAAAACAAGGACTTTACAGCCTTAAGAGCGGAGCTAGATAAACTTGGAGAGAGCCTAAAAGTAAAGATAAATATCCAAAGCTCAGCCATTTTTGATGCTATGCACAAAATTTAAGGACAAAAGATGGATATCAAAAACGTAACTGAAACGATCTCGATGATCGAGGAGCAAAATTTTGACATCAGAACGATCACGATGGGCATTAGTTTGCTTGATTGCATCGATCCTGACATCAACAAAGCCTGCGACAAAATTTACGCAAAAATCACCACTAAAGCCAAAGATCTAGTTAGAGTGGGTAACGAAATTTCCGCTGAGCTAGGCATACCAATCGTCAATAAAAGAGTGAGTGTGACGCCCATCTCGATAATCGGCGCCGCAACGGATGCAAAAGACTACGTGATGATCGCAAAGACGCTTGATAGGGCGGCTATTGAAGTTGGTATTGATTTTATAGGTGGTTTTTCGGCCTTGGTTCAAAAGGGCTATCAAAAGGGCGATGAAATTTTGATAAATTCTATCCCGCAAGCACTAGCACAAACCGCAAAAGTGTGCTCAAGTGTAAATGTCGGCTCAACAAAAAGTGGCATAAACATGAGCGCAGTGCGTGACATGGGACGCATCATAAAAGAGACGGCGGCAGCTTCAGAGATGGGCTGTGCAAAGCTCGTTGTCTTTGCAAACGCAGTCGAGGACAATCCTTTTATGGCTGGTGCATTTCACGGCGTGGGCGAGGCTGATGTGGTGATAAACGTCGGCGTTTCAGGCCCAGGCGTCGTAAAAAGAGCGCTTGAAAAGGTGCGTGGCGAGAGCTTTGACATGGTGGCTGAGACTGTGAAAAAGACGGCATTTAAGATCACTCGTATCGGTCAGTTAGTTGGTCAAATGGCGAGCGAGCGCCTTGGGGTGAAATTTGGTATCGTTGATCTCTCTCTTGCTCCAACGCCTGCTGTGGGCGACTCGGTGGCTAGAGTGCTTGAGGAGATGGGGTTAGAGGCTGTCGGTACGCACGGCACGACTGCGGCACTTGCCCTGCTAAATGACGCGGTTAAAAAAGGTGGCGTCATGGCGTGCAATCAAGTGGGCGGCTTAAGCGGTGCGTTTATCCCAGTCTCAGAAGATGAGGGCATGATAGCTGCGGTGCGCGCGGGATCGCTAAATTTAGAAAAGCTTGAAGCGATGACGGCGATATGCTCGGTGGGACTTGATATGATCGCTATACCTGCAGATACGCCAAGCCAAAGCATTGCTGCGATGATCGCTGATGAGGCGGCTATCGGCGTTATAAATCAAAAAACAACAGCTGTTCGTATCATACCTCTTGGACGTGAGGGCGATATGATCGAGTTTGGTGGCCTTTTAGGAAGAGCGCCTGTGATGAAGATAAATAAAGCCTCAAGTGCTGATTTCATAGCTCGTGGCGGACAAATTCCAGCACCTATTCATAGTTTTAAAAACTAATATTCAAAGTCCGCTTTAAATTTGCGGACTTTTTCTTAAATTTATCCCAAACTTTTCAACTGCTTTTAGTTAAAATAATAAAAATTTTAAACCAAGGAGCTAAAATGAAAATTTTATCACTGCTTTCGATGCTACTTTTTACAGCGGTATGTGGCTTTGCAAACGACGGCAAAGTAAGAAGTATCGACATCTACGTCACGCCTTACTACTCAGCAAACGCTGGCAAGGTGGAATATGTCAAGGTCTATGACAAGATAGATGAGTTTTTAAAAAGTGGCAAAGTAGAGGACTTTAAAAAGGCAGAAAAGATCGTGCAGGACGCTCCACAGTTAGTTAGTCCGATAACTCTTTTTGTTCTCTCAGCTCGCGCTTATGATCTTGGACTTCGCGATGATGCGGTATTTTGGTTTTACGTGGCAAAAAATCGCGCGATCTTGCTAAGAGGTGTTATAGACATGGAGGGCGAGAAATTTACTGACGTGGTGGCTGCGATAGGGGCGTTTATGAAGCTTGTTGGTGACGTGGTCAATCCTTATGCATTTTGCGACATAAAAAAACAACAAGAGATCGCTGATAAAGCACTTGAATGGACTAAGAAAAATGCCTATGAAGCGATGTTTTCACCAGAATTTAGCTCGCCTCACGAAGATAGAAAAGCAGCCCTTGCAAAAGGCATAGAAAAGCTTGAAGCCCGCAATAAAAAAGAGAAAGATTACTTTTTAGACAAAGACAATCTTGCTAACTTTAAAGCTATGCGCAAGCAAAATGGCACTGATGAGAAATTCTGCTTTTAAGCGGTGAGCTAAATTTAGTTGCTGTTTTATGTTTTGCGCCTAATACAGCAAATTTAAAGGTAGTATTTAGCTCTAACTTGCAAGTGTTGGGCGCTTGAGCCCTTTTGCCTACGACAAACATACTTAAAATTTAGCCTTTTGCATAATAGGCTAGCAAAATCACAAAAATGAGAATAAAAAATGACTTTGAAATTTGGCGAGCTTGAAAAAGTCGCGGTAGATGATGGTTTTATTTGGTACGCGCAGCTGGAGCTAAAAAGCGAGAGCTTTGGAGAAGTGCCGTTTTGCCTTGTCTGTAAAGACAAGACTGGCGTGGACGATGAGACTACTTTGCTAGCAGAGCGAATTGCCAAGAATATCGACCAACACATAAAAGAGGCGCTTGTCTTTTTAAAAGATGAGCTTAGGCGAGAGCATTGTTTGAGTGATGATGAGCTTAGCTTGCTTGACGTACCAGTTTGTGACCTGCCTTTTAGCTCGCCGCAATGCACTTTTTATGCGCGTGATAAGCAGTGGTTGATGAGCTTTGCCGAGGGTGCGCTTGATATCTGTGAGCCTTATGGTATAGGGGTGATTTTTGAGGATGAAAAGCCGCTTCGTTTAGAAAATTTAGAGCTTAGTAGTGAGTGCTAAGTGCTTAAATTTTTAAATTTATGCATTAAAAGCTATATAAATTTAAGTTTTTCAAGCTTTGCAAAAATGATGAAAATTTTGTTTTTAGGTATTGGCGCGCTAGAGTTTTTTAAATGATTAAATTTTGCTGTCTTAGATTTTGCGCCCAAAATAGCAAATTTATAAGCTAAGCGTTGCAGCAGTCGCTAGGATCTTTTTCTTTTGTGATTCTAGCTCTTAGGTCGTGGCGGATGATTTCTATCGACCAAAACCAGACCATGTGACCTACAAGCTCAGAGACGTACTCATACCAAGGAAGTGTCCAAAGTGGAGGAGTGAGGCCAAGAAGTGGCAGTGAGATACCATGAACTGCGATAGTTGCTAAAATGCCCGCCATCACGCCTTGCCACATCGTGATCTTTGGAAATTTCTCAGCCACGAGGCAGTAGCCAACGGCAAAAACGACTGAAAATATGATGTGCGTTAGCATCACGTAGTTAAAGGCATGCCCTGCAAACTCGTAGATAGCAGCGTTTGGATCGGCGATACCGACATAATCTCTCAAAAATACATAAGGCGGGTTTAAGAAATTTCTCGAGCAGTCGATCGCATCAGCTACTCTGATGGCGCTTTCTGGCCCGCAAACTGCGTTAAACATATCCATGGGGCTTCTTGGTGGAAGCGGCACTTCTGCGCCCAATTTAACAAAAGCCGAAACTACGCCAGCGATTAAACCGATCAGCGCAGCTAAGGCAAATTTTGGTTTGGTAGCTAAATTTGGCATTTTCTCTCCTTGTAAAATTTGTGCCATTTTATTTCTATTTTATTTATGATAAGATTAATCATTATTATAATTTATAAATTTATCAAAAACTCAAATGCTTTAAAATCATAAAATTTTTAGCCATTTTTGGCTAGACTAAGAAAAAAATTAAAGGAGAAAAGATGTCTAAAGAGTTTAAAGATGCAAATGAATTTAAAGAATTTTTTGAAGAATTTAGAAAAAAAGATGGTTACAAAGATCCAGTTGCTTTTGGCATCGCAAGAGTTGATCGCGGACAAAAAAATGCAGATAAAATTTTGCAGGCAAGTTACGCCGTTGTAAATTATAAAGAGAGCTTTTTAAGCGCAGCTGCCTTTATTTATGCTTTGCAAAAGTGCGATGTTGAGGTTGATTTTAGCGCTCACGAGTTCGTGGCTGAGCTTACGCCAAAGGTAGTAAAGAAGGCTAGCAAGCTCTTTAGTGTCTTTGAAAAAGATGTAAAATCACATAAAAATGTAGAGAATTTACACGCTGTGAAGATGGCGTTTGATGACGATCTTGAGCTAAATGAGAATAAATTTAAGCTTGTATTTTTGTTTGAGGATGCAAAGCCACTTAGCGTGGAGGCCGTCTATCTCAAGCTCTACTTGATCTCACTTGGCAAGGTCGCACCTAGGACGATCGTGCTTGATGGAGCATTTGGAGTGCTACCAAATGTCGCATGGACTAGCCAAAATATCCCGATCGAGCTTGAGTGGCTAAGAGAAAATGAAATTTCTCTAAAGATGTTTGGCGAGTATCCAGCGATCGTGAGCGTGGATAAATTCCCAAGATTTTTAAGTCACATCATCCCAGCTGATAACACGAGAATTTTAGACGCTGCCAAAGTTCGCATGGGTGCTGCTGTGCATCCTGGCACGGTAGTCATGCCAGGGGCTGCTTACATCAACTTTAACGCAGGCACGACTGGTGGCGTGATGGTCGAGGGCAGGGTTAGCAGCTCTGTCGTAGTGGGCGAGGGCAGTGACGTTGGCGGCGGAGCTAGCATACTTGGCGTGCTAAGCGGTACAAACGGCAACCCTGTAAGTATCGGCAAACACTGCTTGCTTGGCGCAAACTCAGTCACTGGCGTGCCACTTGGTGATAACTGCATCGTGGATGCTGGCATAGCGGTGCTTGAGGGCACAAAGGTCTATATCTCGGTAAGCGAGCGCGAAAAGCTAGCTAAGATAAATCCAGAGTTTAAATTTGAGGCTGAAATTTACAAAGCACTTGAGCTTGGCGGGCTAAACGGACTTCATTTTAGGCAAAATAGCCAAACAGGGCAGATCACTGCGAGTGCGAGCAAAAGGGCGATCAAGCTAAATGAGGCACTTCATTAAAAGGAGCTAACATGAAAGTTGGCATTTTGATGTTTGACAAGATAAATTTGTTAAGCTTTGCCAAAATTTATGATTTTTTGCATAAATTTGAAGGTTTTAACATCAAAACCTACGCCCTAAAGCCTGAGATAGTCGATGAATTTGGCGTCAGGCTTCATCCTGAAATTTACGCTGAGAGCCTTTACGGCGTGGATATCTTGGTCGTGCCAGATGGCGTTGGAGCGCTTGGGCTAAGGTATGATGAGATATTTTTAAGCTGGATAAAAAGCTCGGCGAGCGCGAAATTTAAGATCGGCTTTGATCTTGGTGTGCTCATCCTTGGTGGGGCTGGATTTTTAGAGGATAGAGAGGCTTGCATAAGGGGTGGATACAAAAACGCACTAAGTGGCTACTGTGAGGTAAACGACGCCAAGATGTGTGAGAGCAGGGGCGTGATAAGTGTTAGTGATTTTGATGATGAGATCAAAGAGCAGCTCGTAAAAATCCTAACTAAAGATAAAATTTAAGGGCTTTGGCTCTTAAATTTTGATAGAAATTTTATCTTTTTAATGAGCTTATAGCTTGACTTATGGCTCTATTTACCGCCTCTAAATGCCACTTTATCCATGCCGTAAAGTCAAAATTTGAATTATTTTCAAGCTTTGTTGTCTGCTCTAAAATTTCATAATAAACTTTTTTATTTGCGTAAATAATGCTCGAGATAGAAAGCGGCTTAATGCTTTCACTAGCCAAGCAGTAGTGCGCCAAAGCCATTGCCATGCATCCGTTGCCGTCATCATAAGAATGGATGATCACAAACCAAAGGTGCGCTAGGGTGCTCGTATTCAGAGCTTTTATTGATAAAATTTAAAAAATTTCATCCTCTACGCGCTCTGCTGGCAAGGCTTCGTAGTGGATTTGCACATTTTTTGAAGGACCTGATACGACACTCATCTCATCATCTCTAAATTTAGCTCTTTTTGTCTTGTAAATTTTGCTATGGCTATATTCAAACAAGGCATTGTGTCAGCCAAGTAGCCTCTCGAAGTTCATAGGAGCTTTGTTTAAATTTACATCAAGCACATTAGCGAGACTAGATTATCACTGTGTCTAGTCGCATGAGTGTCGGCTAACCAGTCAAAATTTTTATCTAGTCTCTTTTTTACCGATGAGCGAATGCTTGATCTTTTTAGCCTCTCGTCCTCTACGAGAGATGAGTAAAAGATATCATCTTCAAGTGCGTTAATTTGCGCTTTTAAAAGATCATTTCTGTTGATCTTATTTGTTATCTCTTTTAAAATTTCGTGATTTTGCTCTATCCTATTTGCTAGGGTGTCTATTGCACTTTTGTTGAAAGAAAAATTTGGGTAGTTGGGATGTTGTCATATCCACAGGTTTTATATTTTATACTTAATGTCTCGAATTTGTTTATAGCAGTAAAATTTTATATATGCATTGCTTTTGATTTGTTATTTGTAAAAAACTTTTTTATTAGAAAAGAGCCAGCTAAAGTTAAGGCTAGATAAGATTATCTACCTAGCCTATAATCTCTTCTGGCATCCTTATAGCCACGTCTATAACCACGATCAAAACCATCATCGTAGTCGTCATCATTATAGTAGTCTCCACGGTAACCACGTTGAAATCTATCAAATCTTTCGTACTCATTTTGATAGTATGGGCGGTAGTTAGGAGGATATGGTGCATAGTTTGGATCAACAGGATAGTAGCCACTTATGCGGCAACTATCCTCATCAAAATCTTTCAATCCAAAACGAAATTTATATCCGTCTATCTTTTTACTAAGGGCGTCGTAGTTTCTCGTGTCGCCATAAAATTTAGCCATTTCTCTTTCGTTTATAAGTTTGCAAAGCCCGATCTCTATCTTTTTAGTATAGTTTGCAGCTAGCAGCATCGTAAATGTACAAAACAAAATGGCTATAAATTTCATCTTAGTCTCCTATTTTTATATTTCCGCCTTTGCCAAGACCACCTTTTACATTTTGGACTTTATAATCTTTTAGAGCGACTATAAGTTGGTTCATCGCGTCCATAAAGGCATTTACGATCATTCTGCCCTCTGGTGTCTTTGTGTAGCCACCAAGTCCAGCGCTCACACGTGAAAATGAATTTGAGCCCATGCCAAAGAAGTCAAAGTTGCTATCACTACCGACTGCACCAGCGATCTGTACGCCTGAGCGGTTGTCTATGAGAAGCAAAGATGTTTGTGTTTCGCTCTTTGAAAAGCCTCCGCTTACCTTGCCAGCAACGTTGCCAAAGACAGCGCCTACAAGTCCGCTGATGCCGCCAGTATCCTCTTTGCTAAATGTGATCTCTGGCTGCATGGTATAATCAGCCGCTACAACTTGACCTTTGTGAAATTTAGAGCCTTTTCTTAGCTCGCCACTAGCTTCAAGCGCGCGCTCTTGCATCATATTATCCATGCTTCTGCCACGCTCGACGATGACGAAGCAGCCAGTTTGCTGAGCTAAGATCCTTAGCACCGGCACTGTTGAGCCAAGCTGATAATCTCTAGTTAGATATGAGTACCATGAGCTACTTTGATCCTCGTAAAAAGACAATGTTCCTAGCGTTTGGCTGCAACGCTCGATTTTCGTGTTGGCATTTTTGGCTGTATCTCCTGCTGCGGCACCAGTTACACCGCTATTGCTGCTAGCGCATCCAGCAAATAAACAAAGAGCGGCAACGCTGCTAAAGACCTTAGATGCTAAAAATCTCTTTTTCATGAAGATCCTTTTTAATGTAATTAGAAGTGCAAATATTATAAGAAAATAATATTTTGTGAAAACTTAAATTTTAAAATAAAAATATAAAAGTAAAATTTAAGCGGCCAGCAAGATGCCAGCCACATAAATTATTCGACAGTTACGCTTTTTGCGAGGTTTCTTGGCATATCGACATTGTTGCCAAGTCTAACGGAAATTTCAAGTGCAAGTAGCTGAAGCACTAGCATCATCTCGAAAAATTCGCTCATATAGTGATCTTGAACGCTTGTTTTTACGTAGTCATCGCTTAGTTCAAACTCAAGTGGGCTGATCGCTAGGATGTAAGCATCTCTTGCAGCAAGCTCTTCGACGTTGCTCTTTGTCTTTTCATATAGTAAGTTTTGAGGCATTAAAGCGATCGTAAATAGCTTCTCATCTGCAAGTGCGATAGGTCCGTGCTTCATCTCACCTGATGGATAACCCTCGGCGTGAAGATATGAAATTTCTTTAAGTTTTAACGCACCTTCAAGAGCTAGCGGATAGAAGATGTCTCTACCGATAAAGAAGAAGCCATGACCGTGTAAATAGTGCTTGCTTAGGCGGTGAAGCTTCTCTTGCAAAGAGTTATCTATATTTAAAATTTGTGGTATGTGAAGAAGCGTTTTGATCTCGTGATCAAGCTCTTTTTTGCTGATAGATCCCTTTGCTGATGCCATTTGAAGCACAAGCATCCAAAGCACGATGATCTGCGTAGCAAAGGCTTTTGTACTTGCCACGCCTTTTTCGATGCCAGCGCGAGTTAGAAGTGTATTATCAGCTAGTCTAACGATAGATGAGTTATCGACGTTGCAAATTGCAAGTGTCTTTAGCCCAGCCTCTTTTGCTATCCTAAGTGCCTCAAGAGTGTCAGCTGTCTCGCCACTTTGCGAGATGACGATGAAGAGCGAGTTTTTGTTTAGATAAGGCTTTCTATATCTAAATTCGCTTGCCACTTCGACCTTTGTTCTAACTTTGGCAAGCCTTTCAAAAAGATAGCTTGCAACAAGCGCTGCATGGTAGCTCGTACCGCACGCACAAAGCACGACATCATCGATACCTTTTAGGTATTCATCGTCTAAATTTTCAAGGGTGACTTTGTGGTTTTTAACCCTGCCCATGATGGTTTCAGATACGACTGCGCCTTGCTCGTAAATTTCTTTCTCCATAAAAAACGTATAACCCTCTTTTTGGGCATAGCTCTTATCTTTTGGCAGTGCGTTAAATGTTATGCTAGCCTTTTTGCCGTGTTTAAAAACAGCTATCTCGTCTAAGCTCACGTAGCCGTAGTTGTTATCATCAAGGTATGCCACTTCGGTTGCGTTGCCGATAAGTGGGGCATCTGATGAGGCAAAATATAGCTCTTTTTTGTCGCTTTTGCCTATCGCCATAGGAGCGGCATCTTTTGCGAAAAATATCTTATCAGGTGCAGTTTTGGTGATAAGCAGCGTCGCATAAGCGCCTCTTAGCTTTGCGATAGTCGCCTCATAAGCCTTAAATGGGTCTTTTTTCTCTTTTAAAATTTCTTCAAAAAGGTGCACGATCACTTCGGTGTCGGTTTGGCTCATAAATTTCACACCCTTTGCCTCAAGCTCATCTTTAAGCTCTTTGTAGTTTTCGATGATGCCGTTGTGAACGACAAATGAGTGCTCGCCAAGGTGCGGGTGAGCGTTTATCTCAGTTGGTTTGCCATGAGTTGCCCAGCGTGTGTGACCTATCGCCACGCCAAAACCCTCTGATGTAAAGTCCTTTGTCTTTAGGGCTAAATTTTCAAGCTTGCCGACCGCTTTAAAGAAGTCGATCTTGCCATCACTCATCACAGCCATGCCAGCGCTGTCGTATCCACGATACTCAAGCTCTTTTAGACCGCTTAAAATGACCTCTTTTTTCTCTTTATCTCCGATGTATCCTACGATTCCACACATGTTTTACTCGCTTATTAATAAATTTAATATCTCTTCGCCTTTACTCTCAAGTCGCTCGTTTTTCTCGATCAAAAAGAGATTTCTCGTTCTATTTTTAACCGTCTGAATTCTAGCACTCGTGACTTGAAAATGAAGCCTGTCAAAAACACTCATCACATAAGCCATTAGCCCACGCTGATCTTTTGCGTTGATGCTAAGTTTGGCGTAATCTTTTGAGTGATTTAGCTCGAAGTTTATCTCATCTTTGTTAATATTTGGTTTCAAAGGCTCTCTTAAAACCTCGCTATTTAGGGATTTTAGGGCTAAAATTTTAGTATTTTCAAGCTCATGATTTTTTACATTTTGGTTAAAGTCAAGCCTGATATAAAATTTCTTCTCAAAAAGCTCAAATATCTCCATATATGCAAGGTCAAATTTGGCAAATTCATAGAGCAGGGCGCTTAAATTTAGGCTCTTGTTTGTATAAATTTGAATGCTTAAATTTTTTGTATTGTTTATGAAAATTTCGGTTTCGTTTAAGCTATCAGCCACTTTGCTTAAATTTATTATCTCGCTCGCGCTATATTTTGTAAAGACCAAATTTGATGTGATCTTAAAAATTTTCTCTTGCAGCTTTGGCTCAAGCGACAAAAACTCGCTATTTCGTTTTATAGACTGCTCTTTTTTTACTCGCCTTGTCGCCTCATCAAGTAAATTTTCATCACTAAATGCGCTAAGAGAAATTTCATAAAGCTCTCTTAAAAGCTTTGCTGTGTAGGCGTTGTAAAGCCTCTCATTTGTGGCGTTTATCACGCAGTAGCTAAGGATGTAAAGTAGCTTTAAAACCTGCTTGTCGCCAAGCTTTGAGATAAAGGCAAAGATGACGCGCTGCGAGTAGATGTCCTCTCTGTTTGAGACGTTGCTCATTAGGGTGTGGTATTTTATCAAGATGACGCCGATGTTGATAGCTTTTTGGCTTAAATTTAGCTTGTTTGCATAGGCTCTAAAGATGTTTGCACCGATGTTTGCGTGATCTTTGCCGCCAAGTCCTTTGCCAACATCATGCATAAGCGTCACGATCTTAAGCATCGTTTTGCCCTCCAAGCAAAGCTCAGTGTAGAGATTTTTTATAAATTTATCTTTTATATTTTCAAGAAATTTGACACTTAAGATGCTATGTTCATCAACCGTAAATTCGTGATAGCCGTCATATTCTGCTAGCTGGGAGATATGCTCCATTGGTTTTATCAAAATTTGTATCATCTGCGCATCGAGCAAGGATTTTAAGATAGCGTAGGAATTTTCTCTTAAAAATATCTTTTTAAACTCGCTTATAGCGCGCTCTAGGCCATCTTTTGTGATGATGGCTCGCTTGATGTAAAAGATCGCGCTTATATCAAATTTATAATCCACATCTTTTAGCTCTAAAAGCTCATTTATGAGATCCTCGATGAGCGCTGGCTTTTTGTGAAGTGGCACGTAGATGACGCCATTTATCTCATAAAAGCCATTTTTTAGCCTAGCAAATTTTCTCTGCTCGAAGCTTAGCTCGCTTTTGAAAAATGGCCTGCAAAGCGAAGCCGCGATAAATCTTGAATAAATGGCTACATTATTCATCGAGCTTAGCATCTTTTGGCTGATGACGCTCTCGTTGTCTTGTAGTTTTTTGGACTTTGTCTGCATGAAATTTGTCGTGATCTCGACACTTGAAGCGCTGAAAGTATCGGTGTTTTGCGTTAAATTTAAAGCACTTAGTAAGCTTAGTAAAAAATCCACATTTAGATTAAAACTCGCAATCTCTTTTTCATTCATCACTTTAAGGGCTTGTGATCTAACTGAAACGTCGCTATCAAGGCAGTTTAGTATGCAGTTTAAGCGGTAAATTTCATCGATCCCGCCAAAGCCACTTTTCAAATTTGGCTCTTGCACCAAGTAGCTTATGCTAGAAAATGGCAAAAATGCCTTTAAATGGTAGTTTAAAAAGGCTTTTTTATCAAATTCTTTTATCTTTATGATCTCGCTTTTTACTAGGCGGTAGAGGCTTTTTGAGCCGCAGATGTAGCGAAGTTGTGAGGTTTCGCTTTTAAATTTAAGGTCATCCTTGAAATTTATAAAAATTTCATCCACTTCGGCAATTTTTATCACAAATTTCATGCCAGAGTTATCTAAAATTTCAGAAAATTCTTTTAAGAAATTTTTTATATTATAGCCCTTTAAATTTTTATAAACTAGTAAAATTTCAAGCTCGCTATTTGCGCTAAGTAGCGTTTGAGCGTATTTGCCAGTGGCTAGAACGCTAAAAGCAAAGCTGTCATTTTGTGGCACAAACTCATCAAAAAATTCTCGCATAGTTTCATTTAAATAAGATTTTATAAAATCATCATACTCTTTGGCTAAGAAATTTGTGAAATTTCTGCCTTGGTTTTTTTGAAAATGTTTTGGCAAATTTGCCTTAAAATCAAGAAATTTCTCTTTGATCCTTGAATAATTATCGCTATTTTTGGCACTTTTATCAGCTAGCATTTAGTGTTTCCATTGTTAAAAATATCTTGGCAAATGTTACATAATTTTTGCAAAAACAAAGCTTTATTTGCTTATAATAAAGCCTTAAGTTCAGCTTTAGGACGATATAAATAATGAATCTATTACAAAAACTAGAAAGTGGCGAGAGATTAAGCAAGCAAGAGGCTTTTTCGCTTTATGAGCTTGATCTTTTTACTTTGGCTAAATTTGCCGACAAAAAGCGCAGAAAACTGCACGGCAACAAGGTCTTTTTTAACGTAAATCGCCATATCAATCCAACAAATATCTGTGCTGATATCTGTAAATTTTGCGCATTTTCGGCTCACAGAAAAAATCCAAATCCATACTTAATGAGCCACGAAGAAATTTTAAAGATCGTTGATGAGAGCGTGAGCCACGGCGTAAAAGAGATACACATAGTCTCCGCTCACAACGCAACTAGCGGTTGGCAGTGGTATTTAGAAATTTTTAAAAAGATAAAGGCAGCTCATCCAGAACTTCACGTAAAGGCGATGACTGCAGCTGAGATTGATTTTTTATCAAGGCATTACGGCTTAAGCTACGATGAGGTTATAGAAAAGATGCTCGAATACGGCGTCGATAGCATGCCAGGGGGTGGGGCTGAAATTTTTGACGAAGAGGTCAGAGCTAAAATTTGTAAAGGCAAGGTTAGTAGCGAGAACTGGCTCAAAATTCACAAAATGTGGCACGATAAAGGCAGGCAAAGTAACGCAACAATGCTCTTTGGACACATAGAAAGCCGTGAAAATAGGATCGATCACATGCTAAGGATCAGAGACTTACAGGATGAAACTGGCGGATTTAATGCATTTATCCCGCTTGTCTATCAAAGAGAAAATAACTACTTAAAAGATGTGAAATTTCTAGGATCAGCTGAAATTTTAAAGACTATGGCGATATCTCGCTTGGTGCTTGATAACGTCCCACATATAAAGGCGTACTGGGCTACTTCGACGCTAAATTTAGCCATGATCGCTCAGGAATTTGGCGCTGATGATCTTGATGGCACGATAGAAAAAGAGAGTATCCAAAGTGCAGCTGGCGCAAACAGCGCAAATGGCGTCACACTAAAGACATTTTGCGATCTCATAAAAACATCTGGTTTTACGCCGGTTGAGCGTGATAGCTTATATAACGAACTTAAAATTTACTAAAGGAGCTTGGGGTGAAATTTTTTGACTTAGCACAAAACAAAACGAGTGTGAAGCAGGAATTTGGAGCGGGACTTACGACATTTTTGGCGATGATGTATATCGTGCCGGTAAATGCGATCATTATGAGCAAAACTGGCATGCCTTATGAGGCACTAATCACTGCAACAGCGCTAATTACCATATTTTCTACGATATTAAATGGTCTTTGGGCGAACACGCCAGTTGCGATGAGCGTTGGCATGGGGCTTAACGCCTACTTTACATTTGGTCTTTGCATCGGTATGAAAGTGCCTTGGCAAACGGCTCTTGGCGTTGTTTTCTTAAGTGGCGTGATATTTGTCGTCTTATCTTTTACAAATTTTAGAATGTGGATAATAAGATCCATCCCACTTGATCTAAGAAGAGCGATAAGCGCTGGCATAGGCACATTTATTAGCTTTGTTGCATTTCAGCAAATGGGCTTTATCGTAAATAACGATGCGGTTTTAGTTGGCATAGGAAATTTTAAAGATCCAAACGTGCTTCTTGGCGTTTTGGGGTTATTTTTGGTTGTTTGCTTTTGGGCGTGGAAGATAAAGGGCGCATTTATCCTAGCTGTGCTTGTCACTTCAGTGATAGCTTGGGTGCTTGGCATCGCTCCTCATCCAAAAGAAATTTTCTCAACTCCAGCCTCTATCTCACCGATATTTTTAGAGCTTGATATAAAAGGAGCGCTAAGCCTTGCCTTGCTCCCAGTTGTCATCACCTTTTTTGTGACTGACCTTTTTGACTCGATAGGTACGCTAGCTGGTGTTGGCACGAGGGCTGGGATATTTGACGAAAACAAAAAAGATGGCGTCGTAAAACTTGAAAAAACTCTTGAAGCTGACGCTGTTGCTACTGCAGCTGGCTCGCTTGTAGGTGTAAGTACGACCACATCGTTTGTAGAGAGTGCAAGCGGCGTAGAAGAGGGCGGTAGGACTGGTCTAACGGCTGTATTTTGCGGACTTTTATTTATACTTACATTATTTATGTTGCCACTTTTTAAAGCGATCCCTGGCAATGCCATCTATCCGATACTTGTAATGGTTGGCGTGCTTATGTTTGCTGAGCTTGCTAGTATAAATTTCAAAGATCCAGCCATCGCCGTTGCGACATTTTTCATAGTTGTGCTCATCCCGCTTACTTACTCGATCACAAACGGTCTTGCATTTGGCTTTATGTCATACGTCATAGTTAAGCTCATAAAGAGAGAATTTAGCGATATAAATTTAGGTGTAGTCGTGCTAGCGCTCATTAGTTTTATCGTATTTTTAGTGCATTGATAAGGATTAAAGATGATATTTTATAGCTACGATGAATTTGCCGTTGATGCCAAAAGGATGGCAAAACAGATAAAAGATGAATTTGATCCAGAGGTAATACTAGCCGTGGCAAGAGGCGGTCTAACGCTTGGCCACTCGCTAGCTGTTGCGCTTGAAAATAGAAATTTATTTACATTAAATTCTATCCACTATGAAGATACAAACAAGCTTGATACGATACAAATTTTTAATGTGCCAGATCTTAGCAGATACACTAAAATTTTGCTTGTTGATGATATTATCGATAGCGGCGAGAGCATGGTCGAGATAAAAAGAGAGCTGCTTAAACGCTATCCAAATTTAGATATAAAGATAGCTACTGTATTTTATAAAGAGAAGGCTCTGCTTTTGCCTGAATTTAAGGTAAAAGAGGCTCATGACTGGGTTGAGTTTTTCTGGGATATACATATTTAAGGGCGCGATTTGTTAGAAAGAGTTAGAGAATTTGCTAGCAGGCACATTGCTTTTAGCGTATTTTTGATATGTTTGATTTATTTTGTATTTCTACTTTATGCGGCAAATTCTCTTAGTATAAGCTACAACGAGGCTGAAATTTTCTTTCAAAAGCACAGCCTTCTTGGCTATATCTTAAAACTAAGCACCCATTTTTTTGGTCAAAATGACCTTGCTGTGCGAGGCGTGATGATCTTTTTTCACATCGCAAGCGTAGTTTTGATGTATAAGGTGAGTAAATTTTACATCAAGCTTGAGTTTGACAGGATCGTAGCGGTCCTACTTTTTGTGCTACTTCCTGGCACGCTAGCTTCAGCCCTTATCATAAATAACGCTGGAATTTGCATCACTTTAGCGCTTTTGTGCATATATCTTTTCCATATTAAAAAGAAAATTTTATTTAGTCTCTTTTTCTGCCTAGCCTTTTTCATAGATGGCGATTTTTTGATATTTTATGCAGGATTTTTTATATTTGCACTTTATAAAAGAAAACCGCCACTTGCTTGGCTCAGTGCCATTTTGTTTTTGCTGACACTTTACTTTTTTGGCTTTGAAACAAATGGCAGACCAAGTGGGCACTTTATCGATACTTTTGGCATATTTGCTGCTGTATTTTCGCCATTTGTCTTTATCTTTTTTGTATATACGATTTATAGAATTTGGGTTAAGGAGAAGAAGGATCTTTTGTGGTTTATCGCCATTTGCTCATTTTGCTTTTGTATGATAGTCTCTGTGCGCCAAAGGCTGGAGCTTGAGCAGTTTTTGCCATTTTGTGTGATCGCGACGCCACTTATGGTAAGAGTTTTTTTCAACTCATATCGCGTGAGATTGCCAAAATTTAGAAAAGGACACAAAATTTGCACTGGCTTAGTGATGCTTTTTTTGGTATTTAACTGGTCAGCGATCATCTTTAATCAAATTTTTTACCTCTTTTTAAACGATCCTACAAAACATCTCACTTATAAATTTGATGTAGCAAAAGAGCTGGCAGATAAGCTAAAAGAGGCTGGAGTGCAAGATATTGCGACTGAAGATACAAGGCTTGCGCTAAGGCTTAAATTTTATGGGATAAAAACAAAAAGCTACTCTAAAAATTTATTAGCAAGTGCCGATTTAGATGAGAAGTCAAAATTTAGTATAGAAAAAATGGGAAAAGTAGTTGCAAATTTCAATATCAAGGAACGATAAAATATGAAAAAAAGAGCTTTTACGATGATAGAGCTTGTTTTTGTTATTGTTGTTGTTGGAATTTTAGCTGCCATTATGATCCCAAAACTAAATAGAAATGCCTCAAGAGAAGCTGCAAATCAGATCCTAACTCATATAAGATACACTCAACACCTCGCCATGCAGGATGATAAATACGTTCAATCGGTTGATGAAAAGCTATGGTTTAAAATGAGATGGGGAATAACGTTTAATGAAACTAGTTTAAAGGAATGTTCTATAGATGAGCTAGGAGTTAAAACCTGGAAATATAGTGTTTTTTTTGATAAAAGAGGTAAAAAAATTTTTAGTGGAAATATAAATTCAGAAGATCAGGTTGCAAATGACATCTATAAAAGTGGAAAGCTTCTTAGCAGCGGTTGGAGTGGAATATCAACAGATGCTTGTAAAAAAATAAATAAGGAATTAAATCTAGGAAAAAGATTTGGCATAGCGTCTGTTGATTTTAGGGGTGGATGCAGTGAAATGCAAACTATAAATTTTGATGAAATGGGTCGCCCTATGAAAGTGGTAAGTGTTACAAAAAATCGTGGTGCAAAGCGACCATATGATAGACTTCTAAAAAAAGATTGCAGTATAACAATAACTGACAAACGTGGTAATCAAACAACCATTATTATAGAAAAAGAAAGTGGTTTTGCATCTATAAAAGAGAATAGTTAAATTTAGTTAAAAATTTATAGTTCTTATTTTTTAAAAAAAGTTGCCATTTTTTAATCTGCATTTAAGCATCCCTCATATATAATTCCAGCTCACGAAACGAGAAACCACCTTTAACTTCAACGTTAATAAAGCCTTTTTCTTATCGTTGTTCTTTTAACTTACAATTGTTAAACTATTAGTCAATCTTTGAAATCTAAACAAGTGATCGATTGAGCCAGTCTATTATGATTAAATAATAGATTAGACAAACTAATATAAAAACTAAAAGTTTTTTTGATTAAAAACTTCATAATAAAAATCCTATCTATTAGATAGGTAATTAATATGGAGAGTTTGATCCTGGCTCAGAGTGAACGCTGGCGGCGTGCCTAATACATGCAAGTCGAACGGACAAGTAAGAGCTTGCTCTTATGAGTTAGTGGCGCACGGGTGAGTAATGTATAGCTAATCTGCCCTACACTAGAGGACAACAGTTGGAAACGACTGCTAATACTCTATACTCCTGTCTTACATAAGTTAGATAGGGAAAGTTTTTCGGTGTAGGATGAGGCTATATTGTATCAGCTAGTTGGTGAGGTAATGGCTCACCAAGGCTATGACGCATAACTGGTCTGAGAGGATGATCAGTCACACTGGAACTGAGACACGGTCCAGACTCCTACGGGAGGCAGCAGTAGGGAATATTGCTCAATGGGGGAAACCCTGAAGCAGCAACGCCGCGTGGAGGATGACACTTTTCGGAGCGTAAACTCCTTTTGTTAGGGAAGAACAATGACGGTACCTAACGAATAAGCACCGGCTAACTCCGTGCCAGCAGCCGCGGTAATACGGAGGGTGCAAGCGTTACTCGGAATCACTGGGCGTAAAGGACGCGTAGGCGGATTATCAAGTCTCTTGTGAAATCCTATGGCTTAACCATAGAACTGCTTGGGAAACTGATAATCTAGAGTGAGGGAGAGGCAGATGGAATTGGTGGTGTAGGGGTAAAATCCGTAGAGATCACCAGGAATACCCATTGCGAAGGCGATCTGCTGGAACTCAACTGACGCTAATGCGTGAAAGCGTGGGGAGCAAACAGGATTAGATACCCTGGTAGTCCACGCCCTAAACGATGTATACTAGTTGTTGCTAAGCTAGTCTTGGCAGTAATGCACCTAACGGATTAAGTATACCGCCTGGGGAGTACGGTCGCAAGATTAAAACTCAAAGGAATAGACGGGGACCCGCACAAGCGGTGGAGCATGTGGTTTAATTCGAAGATACGCGAAGAACCTTACCCGGACTTGATATCTAACAAATCATCTAGAGATAGAAGAGTGTCTGCTTGCAGAAATGTTAAGACAGGTGCTGCACGGCTGTCGTCAGCTCGTGTCGTGAGATGTTGGGTTAAGTCCCGCAACGAGCGCAACCCACGTCATTAGTTGCTAACAGTTCGGCTGAGCACTCTAATGAGACTGCCTTCGTAAGGAGGAGGAAGGTGTGGACGACGTCAAGTCATCATGGCCCTTATGTCCGGGGCGACACACGTGCTACAATGGCATATACAATGAGAAGCAATATCGCGAGATGGAGCAAATCTATAAAATATGTCCCAGTTCGGATTGGAGTCTGCAACTCGACTCCATGAAGCCGGAATCGCTAGTAATCGTAGATCAGCCATGCTACGGTGAATACGTTCCCGGGTCTTGTACTCACCGCCCGTCACACCATGGGAGTTGATTTCACTCGAAGCCGGAATACTAAATTAGTTACCGTCCACAGTGGAATCAGCGACTGGGGTGAAGTCGTAACAAGGTAACCGTAGGAGAACCTGCGGTTGGATCACCTCCTTTCTAGAGTACATATAGATATTCTCTCACAAGATATTTATAAGAAAGATATTCTCAATCATCCTTGTTTAGTTTTGAAAGATTGATAGACCTATAGGGGCCTATAGCTCAGCTGGTTAGAGTGCACCCCTGATAAGGGTGAGGTCACAAGTTCAAGTCTTGTTAGGCCCACCAGAGAATTTAATTGGGGAATTAGCTCAGCTGGGAGAGCGCCTGCTTTGCACGCAGGAGGTCAGCGGTTCGATCCCGCTATTCTCCACCATAAAATAGTTTAACAGTAAAAGTCTATATTAAGTGTTTTTAGAAACACTTAATATAGACTTTTAAGCGTCTTAATCTTTATTGATTACGAAGTTGCCGAAAGCAACTTTGTGCTTTAGGGGTTTTCAAAGGGTGCAACTCTTTGGTCGTAAAGACTAGCTTGCTAGTCTGCGAAGTCTAAATGTTCTTTTAATTAATATTGTTAATAGTCACAAGCAAGTTTTAAAAACAATTTTACAGGACTTGTTAAAGATTTAAATTTCTATTCTCTTTGCATTTAATGCAAAAGTTTGACATCACAATCTATTTAGGATTTAAAACTTATCTAAATAGTAGTCAATGCTTTCCGTCTTGAGAGCTAGAATTTAAATGTAGTAACATAAAGTTATCTTTAACAAGGAAGTGATGCGAATTAGAATAATCTAATATAGAAAAGGTAAGCTACAAAGAGCAAGTGGTGGATGCCTTGGCTAGTAGAGGCGATGAAAGACGTGCCAGGCTGCGATAAGTCTCGGGGAGCCGTCAAGGGGCTTTGATCCGGGAATTTCTGAATGGGGCAACCCAACTAATAGAGATATTAGTTACCGTATAACGGAGCGAACGAGGGGAATTGAAACATCTTAGTACCCTCAGGAAAAGAAATCAAAAGAGATTACGCTAGTAGCGGCGAGCGAACGCGTAAGAGGGCAAACCACTAGTTTACTAGTGGGGTTGTAGGACTGCAATATAGACTAAACTTAGCTAATAGAACAACCTGGAAAGGTTAGGCACAGAGGGTGATACCCCCGTATATGAAAGCTTTGTTTTACTTAGCAGTATCCTGAGTAGGGCGGAACACGTGATATTCTGTCTGAAGCTGGGTAGACCACTATCCAACCCTAAATACTACTACTAGACCGATAGTGCACAAGTACCGTGAGGGAAAGGTGAAAAGAACTGAGGTGATCAGAGTGAAATAGAACCTGAAACCATTTGCTTACAATCATTCAGAGCCCTATGATTTATCAGGGTGATGGACTGCCTTTTGCATAATGAGCCTGCGAGTTGTGATGTCTGGCGAGGTTAAGGAAACCCGGAGCCGTAGCGAAAGCGAGTCTTAATAGGGCGTTTAGTCAGACGTTGCAGACCCGAAACGATGTGATCTATCCATGAGCAGGTTGAAACCGGTGTAAGAGCCGGTGGAGGACCGAACCCGCTAGCGTTGAAAAGCTATGGGATGACTTGTGGATAGGGGTGAAAGGCCAATCAAACATCGTGATAGCTGGTTCTCTCCGAAATATATTTAGGTATAGCGTCATGTAGTAACACTAGGGGGTAGAGCACTGAATGGGCTAGGGCATACACCAATGTACCAAACCCTATCAAACTCCGAATACCTAGTGTGTAATCATGGCAGTCAGGCGGCGAGTGATAAAATCCGTCGTCGAGAGGGGAACAACCCAGACTAACAGCTAAGGTCCCTAAATCTCATTTAAGTGGAAAACGATGTGGAGTTACTTAAACAACCAGGAGGTTGGCTTAGAAGCAGCCATCCTTTAAAGAAAGCGTAATAGCTCACTGGTCTAGTGATTCTGCGCGGAAAATATAACGGGGCTAAAATGAGTACCGAAGCTTTAGACTTAGTTTTACTAAGTGGTAGGAGAGCGTTGTATTTGCATTGAAGGTATACCGGTAAGGAGTGCTGGAGCGAATACAAGTGAGCATGCAGGCATGAGTAGCGATAATTGGGGTGAGAATCCCCAACGCCGTAAACCCAAGGTTTCCTACGCGATGCTCGTCATCGTAGGGTTAGCCGGGTCCTAAGCAAAGTCCGAAAGGGGTATGCGATGGAAAATTGGTTAATATTCCAATGCCAACTATAATGTGCGATGGAAGGACGCTTAGAGTTAGAGGAGCCAGCGGATGGTAGTGCTGGTCGAAAGGTGCAGGTTGGAGTTCAGGCAAATCCGAGCTCCTTTAAGCCGAGGCCTTACAGGTGCGTGAAGTTCTTCGGAATGAATCGTAAATCCTTGATACTGTCGAGCCAAGAAAAGTTTCTAAGTTTAGTTATAGTTGCCCGTACCGTAAACCGACACAGGTGGGTGGGATGAGTATTCTAAGGCGCGTGGAAGAACTCTCTTCAAGGAACTCTGCAAAATAGCACCGTATCTTCGGTATAAGGTGTGCCTAACTTTGTGAAGGATTTACTCCGTAAGCATTGAAGGTTACAACAAAGAGTCCCTCCCGACTGTTTACCAAAAACACAGCACTCTGCTAACTCGTAAGAGGATGTATAGGGTGTGACGCCTGCCCGGTGCTCGAAGGTTAATTGATGACGTTAGCTCTGCGAAGCGTTTGATCGAAGCCCGAGTAAACGGCGGCCGTAACTATAACGGTCCTAAGGTAGCGAAATTCCTTGTCGATTAAATATCGACCTGCATGAATGGCGTAACGAGATGGGAGCTGTCTCGAAGAGGGATCCAGTGAAATTGTAGTGGAGGTGAAAATTCCTCCTACCCGCGGCAAGACGGAAAGACCCCGTGGACCTTTACTACAGCTTGACACTGCTATTGGGATAAAAATGTGCAGGATAGGCGGGAGGCTTTGATCCATAGACGCCAGTTTATGGTGAGCCATTGTTGAGATACCGCTCTTTTTTATTCTGATAGCTAACTAGCTTGAGTTATCCTCAAGTAGGACAATGTCTGGTGGGTAGTTTGACTGGGGCGGTCGCCTCCCAAAATGTAACGGAGGCTTACAAAGGTTGGCTCAGAACGGTTGGAAATCGTTCGTAGAGTATAAAGGCATAAGCCAGCTTAACTGCGAGACATACAAGTCAAGCAGAGACGAAAGTCGGTCTTAGTGATCCGGTGGTTCTGTGTGGAAGGGCCATCGCTCAAAGGATAAAAGGTACCCCGGGGATAACAGGCTGATCTCCCCCAAGAGCTCACATCGACGGGGAGGTTTGGCACCTCGATGTCGGCTCATCGCATCCTGGGGCTGGAGCAGGTCCCAAGGGTATGGCTGTTCGCCATTTAAAGCGGTACGCGAGCTGGGTTCAGAACGTCGTGAGACAGTTCGGTCCCTATCTGCCGTGGGCGTAAGAAGATTGAGGAGAGTTGACCCTAGTACGAGAGGACCGGGTCGAACCAACCACTGGTGTACGAGTTGTCCTGCCAAGGGCACCGCTCGGTAGCTATGTTGGGATGTGATAACTGCTGAAAGCATCTAAGCAGGAAGCCAACTCCAAGATGAATCTTCTTTTAAGAGCTCATATAGACTATGTGTTTGATAGGCTGGGTGTGTAATGGATGAAAGTCCTTTAGCTGACCAGTACTAATAGCTCGTCTGCTTATCTTTTAATAAGCATCACTTCCTTGTTAAGGATAAAAACTTAATAAGATATGTTTTTATAAAACTTTGTTTATGACTTTTAACTTTATCTAGTAGTGTTAAATAAGAGATTTAGCTATTATATCTTTTATTTAACACTGCCCGTGACTATACAGACGAGGAAACGCCTTGCTCCATCTCGAACCAAGAAGCTAAGCTCGTCCTGGCTGATGATACTCTCCCTTACTGGGATGTTGGAAAAGTAGGTCGTTGCGGGCTTTGTTGTTAATCTGCTTTAATTCTTATATTATTAATCCTAGTTTTTGTAAGTGTTACTTTCTACTTAAGTATAAAATTATTGGTTTTTTACTTTCTTATTTGTTTTTAATTGGTTTTTATTGATTAGGTGTAGTAAGATTTTTTATATTTGTTCTTATGTTATTGAGGTGTTTATCTTTTTAAATTTTTATTCTCTTATTGGTGTTAGCGGCTGCTTATTTGTTAGATTGCGGTTTGATGTGATGTGAAAAATGGCTTGTATAATGCTTTTTTTATAGTTAGTCGGCAATATTTTTAATGGTTTGAAATAAATTTATTGTTTATGAAGTAGGTTTTTTAATGGAAGGTTGTAAATCATGGGACAATATGCGAAGATATAAAGTCCTCTATCTGTGAGAAAATAGGTTTAATAGGTTATGGTAAAAACTGTTAAAGTTTTAGGTGTTAAAGTTAAGAGTTACAGAGCATTTCTTTTTAATTGACTATTTAGTACGCTAGATGTTTTAGACTTTGACAATCGCCAAATCAAGCGTACAAAAAGACTTCAATCGTTAGTGTTTCGTTTCAAGAAGTATGCAAGCAGTGGCAACTTATGGCGGTAAAGAGCTAGAGCGTGAGACAGCAAATCAGTACGCGATGTTTATACCGTCGCTTTTTATAAATTGTCCACTTTTAGCCTTTTGATATCAGTAGCCTGTTTTGCCGCGCCGTATTCTTACGCCTAAAATTTGGTTTTTTGGAATATATAAGTTTTAAAAAATATAGAGAGAAGACTTATATTTATTTTAATTATTTTAAAATTTAGAGGCAATATATTGTGTTATAAAGAGTGCAATACTAACTTTATTAAATTTAACATCATTTTAGACAAAAAGTTCACACATATATTAAGCTAAACGAAAAGTATTAAGTTATATTATTTTTTTAAGATTTATCAAATTTCTTTAAAGGAGAGCGTATGAAACTAGCATTTTCAAAAGCTGTTTTAGTAGCAGCTGGCGTTGCATTATTTGCAGGCTCACTCTTAAACGCAGAGGATAAATTTAGCCCCGTCATTGTCATACATGGTGGCACTAGTGGACTTGAGCTTACCAAAGATGAGTTTAAAGTTCGTGAAGAGCCTATGAAAAAGGCACTTTTGGCTGGCCAAGCTGTGCTTGAAAAGGGTGGTAGCGCGATGGATGCGGTTACGGCAGCCATTATGGTGTTAGAAGACGATCCAAATTTTAACGCTGGCAAGGGCGCAGTATTTACAGCAGATGGCTTTAATGAGCTAGACGCTTCTATTATGGATGGTTCTACTAAAAAAGCGGGTGCGGTCGCGATGGCAAGGCATATCAAAAACCCAATCCTTGGTGCAAGAGTCGTCATGGACAAGACTTGGCATACTCTTGTTGCTGGCGAGGGAGCTGACAAGTTAGCTAAAGAAAACGGCCTAGAGATGGTTGATCAAAAGTACTTTTTTACACAGTTTAGATATGATGCACTCCAAAGAGCAAAAGAGAAACAAAAGCTAATGCTTGATAGTGAAAAAACAAAGAAAACTTCGCTAAATTTATATGAGCGACCATATCTTGGTACTGTTGGAGCGATAGCATTTGATAAAAATGGCAACCTAGCCGCAGCAACCAGCACTGGTGGTATGACAAATAAAATGACTGGCCGTATAGGCGATAGTCCGATAATTGGCTCTGGAACATATGCAGATAATGACTCGGTGGCAGTCTCTTGCACAGGCACAGGTGATATCTATATGCGTGTAAATGCTGCTCATGAGGTTTCAGCTCTTTATAAATATAAAACCCAAGATGTGCAAAAAGCAGCTGAAGATGCCGTAGCTCAGGTAAAAGCACTAGGCGGTAGTGGTGGTATCATCTCTATCGATAAATCTGGCAAGACTGGCTTTGCTTGGACTAAAGATAAGCTTGGTATGTATTATGGTGAGGCTAGACTTGGAGTCAAACCAGTCGTTTACTGGCCACTTGGTGAGAAATGATTAGATAGCTAGGTCGGGATACTATCTGGCCTAGTTTTTAAAGAAAGAAAGTTTAAAATATATAAATTGCTCCAAGAACGATAAATGCTCTTAGGCAAAAACCGCTAAGCAAATTTATATTAAGTGTTGTCTTATCTAGCCAACTTTTATAAAATTTTCTTGGTTTTTAAAGAACGGTTTTAGTGCCTCATAAGCTGCTTGGATATTTTTAAATTTAGCGTTATACTCGTTTTTGATGCTTTCGCTCTTGTTTGAGTGCCTGTCTGGGTGGTAAATTTTAGCAAGGGCCAAGTAGCTATCTCTTACGGTTTCGAAGCTATCGCTATTTGAGCAACCTAAAATTTCAAAATTTTCTTCTAGTAAATTTGCCAAAGCGCTGAAGCGACTTTTAAATTTGGCCGAGTTTTGGACCTTGTAGTTTCTCTTGAACTCTTTAAATTTGACTTCATTGTAGTTAAAATTTACTATAAATTTTAGATGTTCGCGTCTTGAAATGATCTCTTCTATCAAGTCAAAATCGCTATCTTTTTTTATCTTTAGGCTAAATGTATGATTTTTCTCATCAAATTTAGACTCATTACCTTTAAAATTTTGCAATATATAACTAGCAAAAGCTCTTGGAGTGTTGTTTAGCGTAAAGATCATCTCGTCGTTAAAAAACTCAATATCGATGTTGTAGATGTTTGTTAGGGCGTTTTTTTGAACTAAAGATAGCTTTATGGTTTTATATTTTGCAAAGGTCACGTCAAGCTCGTTGCCCTGTTTTTCGTAGAGTTTTTTTATAAATTTTAAGAAGCATTTTCGCTGCGGGATCTCGCTCTCTTCGTAAAAAGAGATAATCTTATCTTTGTTTGCTAGGGTTTTTGTGAAATTTTTACTTATCAGTGCACGAAGCTCGCAAAAAAGAGCGTCGCTATCGGTTAAAATGCTTAAAGATTCTAAAGTTTGGGTTATATTCATGGGTTTCTCCATTCAAAATATCCCCATTTAAAGCAACTAGCGTTCCAAAGTTAAATTTTCCTGATATTGCTATCTTTTGTATACGCTAAAAACTCATCTCTTAGCTTTTGTTCTTTGTGTAAGATCGCCTCCTCTTTTGTGTGAGAAGCGGCTTCTTTTTGGGGTTTTTTCGCCACACCTTGCTCTTTTGCAAGCTCTTTTTTGATCTCTTTTAGACTATCGAAAAAATCGTTCATTTTTGCTCCTTTTACTCAAAGGATTTTACTAAAAAGGTTATAAATTTAAAATGAATACAATCTCTTTTTAAGGAAAGTTTGGTTAATATCACAACTTAATTTTTCATGTGCGCTCGTAGCTCAGCTGGATAGAGCATTTGATTGCGGTTCAAAAGGTCAGAGATTCGAATTCTCTCGGGCGCACCATCCTTTTCTCCCCAAATTTTATTTTCAGACCACTTTTGAGATTAGTTAAATTTATAAAAAACTCTATTTAGATATAGCCCTTCAGCAGGCGCTGGTATGCGAGTTAGGGCAGGATGCCCGTTTAGCGAAGCTTTGATGAGCTCGCTGCCATCTTTTTGTTTTAGAGCTTTTAGTAAATTTGCAACCATTAGCCGCACCTGGCCACGTAAAAAGCCATTTGCCTTAAAAACTATGATAGTCTGCTCTTTGTATGAGTAGCAAAATGCTTGATAAATTTCTCGCACTGGGCTTTTTGTGTCGCTTCCAGTTTTCATATATGCGCTAAAATCATGCTCGCCGATAAAATTTCGCAAAATTTCATTTGCTCTTTTGATGTCAAATTTAGGCAAAAAGACCTTGTAGTTTGAGCTAAAAACATCAAATTTACCGTGATCTATCACATATCTATACGACCTTGCCACCGCGTCAAATCTTGCTTGAAAGCTATCACCCACCAAATTTATGCGTTTTATATGAATGCTTGGGTGTGCGTGACGGTTTATAAGATCTTGCAAGCGCCTTAAATCTTTAAAGTGATCGCCGCAAATGACGCTTGAGCTTTGGTTGTTTGCGTGCACGCTTTTATCGGTGCGCGAGCTGGATACTACTCTTTCGAAAATGCCAACGTGAGCTAGGGCGCGCTCTAACTCATCTTCTACGCCATTTTCGTGCGGCTGGGTCTGTGAGCCTTGAAATTTAGAGCCATCGTAGCTGTAGATTAGCTGAATTTTCATCAGTATCTTCGTGCGATCTTGGCTTTATAAAGCAAGACGCCAGCTAGTAAAAATACGAAAAATATGAGCGGTATCGCAAGCGATGGCTTTGATGAAAAGAGCATGATGAGCGTAAAATATCCAAACAAAACGCCAAATGTGCCCACATAGACCATACCCTTTTCATATCTATATGTGACGATGCCAAGGCTGATCGCAAAAAGCGTGCTAGCAAGTGGGAAGAGGGCCACTAGGACGTAAGTGCTAAGGTCTTTTCTGCGCTTATCGCTGCTGGCTACCTCCATCCAGTACTCTTTGATGCCGCCAACGTCGCTTATCTCCTCACTTTGGGCGGTTCTTATCTTCATTGATTTGAAGTTGCTTTGATGATAAATTTCATCTCTGATGTCATACATTTTGCCCTCGTTTAAAGAGAGCTCCACGCTTTGACCCACGTTTATGATCTTTGCGTTTTTAGCGGTTATTAGGCGCTGTGAGTCTTTGATAAATGGGTTAAACATCACGATATCTTTGTAGGTTGTCCCATTTTTGTCTTCGCTTTCGCTGCCCACATAGACCATCCAGTCGGAGAATTTTTGTCCAAACTGGGTTGGCTTTAAATTTAGCTTAGCAACTGTCTTTTTATAGTCGATGAAATTTGCATTTAGCTGGGCGGCTATTGGTATCATGACGATGGCGATAACGAGCAAGGCGGCGCTTAAAATGGCTGAAAATGCTAGGAAAAATCTTGCTATTTTATTTGGCGAGCCACCAAGTGTAAAGATAACGATACTTTCATTCTCTTTTGATAGCCTAAAAAGCGTCATTGCAAGTGAGACGAAAAAGGCGATAGGCACGACGAAGAGCAGCACGCGTGGGAGCATAAAAGAGTAGAGTTTAAAGAGCTCGCCAAAGCTGATCTCGATATACGAGGTGATACGCGCGATCTGGATGAAAAAGACGATCGACATGATCAAAAAAAGCGTACTAAATAGCGATGCGAACGTGCCTAGGAAGTTAAACAAAAGATATTTATTTACTCTACTCATAAATGAACCTTAAAATTTCTAAAATTTGTGCGTCAAAAGCGTAGGTGACAAGCAGTCCTAGGCTTAAAAACGGCACAAAGGCTAACTCATAGCCTTTTTTGCGAACGAGCGCATAGACTGGAAGCGTAAGAAGTGCGGCCAGATAGATCGCCACAAGGGCAAATTTAGCTGGTAAAATGGCTCCGATGATCGCTGCGATAAATATGTCAGCACTGCCCATGGCTTCACGCTTCATCGCATAGCTCACGACAAATCTAAGCGCCCAAAAGATAAATCCAAAGAGGATTAAATTTAAAATTTGAGCAAAATTCCCTTTAAAGATAAAAAGTAGCAAGGCATAGGCAAATGCAAAAAATAGCGCTGCAAAAAGGAGCACATCTGGCACGGCTTTATACCTTATGTCTATGACGCTAAGGGCTAGTAGCATGATAAAGCAAAGCCCTAAAAATAGCGCATAAAGCAAGGTTTCTACGCTCAAAATTTCGCCGCACTCTTTAAAAAAACAGATCAAAAAAAGTATCCCAGAGGCTAGCTCAACTAGCGGATAGACAAGGCTTATCTTTTGCTTGCAAAAGGCGCATTTTCCGCCTAAAAATAGCCATGAAAAAAGTGGAACGTTGTGATAAAAATTTAGCTTGTGAGAGCATTTTGGGCAGTGTGAGGCTGGGAAATTTATGCTTTCATTTCGTGGCAAGCGGTAGATTAGCACATTTGAAAATGACCCCACGCAGATGCCAAAAATAAAAGCAAAAACGGCAAAAAAGATGACCAAAATATCCATTATCTCACTAAACTCCGCCAAATCTTCGCTCTATATCTTTAAATTTAGCAACGATGCTTGCAAGTTCGTCCTTGCCAAAGTCAGGCCAAAGTGTCGGCGTGAAAAAGAGCTCCGCGTAGCTAGCTTGCCAGAGCATGAAATTTGAAAGCCTGCTCTCGCCCCCAGTCCTAATGAGAAGATCGACCGGCTCACTCTCATCAAGTACCGCATTTAGGCTCGCTTCATTTATCTCGCAGCCTTTTAAATTTAGTTTTTTCACAGCTCTTATGATCTCATCTTTTGAGCCGTAGTTTATCGCTAAATTTAAAAGTAAATTTGTATTTTCCCTTGTCGCATTTTTGGTGATCTCTATCTCATTTTTTAGCTCGTCACTAAATGGCGAGATGTCGCCGATCGTGTTAAATTTGATCCCATTTTTTATAAAATCATCACGCTTTAAAAGAAGAAATTTCTTAAGCAAATTCATCAAAAAATCAACCTCTTTTTGCGGTCTTTTCCAGTTTTCGGTGCTAAATGCGTAAAGGCTTAAAATTTTCACCCCATTATCGATGCAAAATTCGCACATATCGCTCACCACATTTGCTCCAGCCTCGTGCCCATTTGTCCGCAAAAATCCACGCTTTTTCGCCCAGCGTCCGTTGCCGTCCATGATGATAGCGAGGTGGTTAAGTTTGTTCAATATCTAGCCTTTAAAGTCAATTATCTGCTCTTTTTTACTCCAAAGAGCGCTTACGTTTTGCACCACAACTGCGGTGCCAAATTCGCTTTTTAGCAAGCTCGCGACGTTGCTAAATGGAGTTGCGATCTCACACAAATTTTCATCTTTAAATTTAAAAATAAGCGGCGCAAAATTTGAAAAAACAAGAAAAACTCTCATCTCATTTGCCTCTTTTTTAAGCTGGAAAATGCCGTTTGTACCGCTATACGCAAATGGTATATGCACGACGTTTTCTTGTAGAGCAAAGAGCATTCTTGCTAGCACTCTCATCTCATCTTTTGTTTTAACTTCGCTTAAGTTTTTAAATAAATAGCTGTAAAGCCACGATAAATTCTCGTTTTTTACCAAATTTTCTATCAAATTTAGCCCGTCAGCCAAAACGTCCTCATCTAAAATTTTTGGTTTTTCGTATAAATTTTTTATGACGATGTTTTCGCCCTGACTATGCACCTCGCCCCAGTATCTTGAGCCCACGTTTAGCTCTTTTACGCTTTTTGTGTTTAAATTTCTATTTGCGAAATTTAAGATGTATCTGTTAAAGCCGACCTTTTGGCTCACCAAAATGCTAAGTGGCAAGGACGAATTTATCGCTACTAGCGGAGCTTGGCTGTTATTTGCTATCTTTTGGACGCGTGAGATTTGCTCTATCATAAATTTGCTGCTAGCTCCACGATACGCCCTGCGATCTCGTCTTTTGAGGCAAGCGGCAATAAAATTTCACTATTTTTTGTAATGAAATTTACCTCGTTTTTCTCGCTTGCAAAGCCATTTTTCTCGCCTAAAATATTTAGACAAACTGCATCAAGCCCTTTTTTTTCTAGCATCGATCTAGCACTTTTAAGAGCGCTCTCGCTTGAAATTTCAAGCTTAAAGCCGATCTTTTTGCATTTAAGCTCTTTTAAGCTTTGCAAAATATCGACGTTTTTCTTTAGGCTTAAATTTAAGCTTTCGCCAACGTCCTCTTTTTTTATCTTGCCATCTATCTTTGTTGGTACAAAATCACTCACCGCAGCGCACATTACAAGTAAATTTGCCCCCTTGCACTCACTCTTGCAAAGCTCTAAAAGCTCGCTACTTGAGCTAAACTTAAGGCTATCAAACGGCTCGTTTGCAGTTTCAAAACTAGCAAGCAGTTTTACCTCCGCATCTGCGTAGTAAAAGGCTCTAGCCAAGGCTCTTGCCATCTTGCCGCTTGAGAAATTTGTAATGGCTCTAACATCATCTATCTTTTCGGTTGTCGCTCCGCCTGTGATGACTACTTTTTTGCCAGCAAAAAGTGGCCTGCTAAGCCTTTTTATGGCAGCTTCTACTATCACTTCAGGACTTGCTAAAGCGCCCTTGCCAACGTCGCCACAAGCTAGAGTTTTAAGCACTGGCTCAACCACTAAAGCGCCGTTCTTCTTTAAAATTTCAAGCGAATTTTGCGTCGCGAAGTGCTCGATCATATTGTTATTTGCAGCTGGGGCGACAACCAAAGGCACGTGTGAGGCGGCGATTAGCGTTTGCATGAAGACATTGTCACAGATGCCAGCTGTTAGCTTATTTATCGTATTTACCGAGGCAGGTGCGATGAGGACTAGATCCATTTTAGAGTAGGCTATGTGATTTACACCATCTTGCCAGTTTTGCGTTTGTGAGCTTAAAATTTTATGCTCGCTTAGCGCTTCAAAGCCGCTTACGCTGCAAAATTCAAGCGCTCCGTCGCTTAAAGCCACATAAACATCAGCGCCTTGCTTTTTAAGCAGCGATAAAATTTCGTAAGCTTTATAAAATGCGATACTGCCGCAAACGGCAAGTAAAATTTTCTTATTTTTTAACATCGTCTTTGCCAAAGAATTTCTCAAAAAAGCCGCTTTTGTTCTCTTGGCGACCCCTGCTGATAGCTAGAGCGCCACTCTCAACGTCTTTTGTGATGGTGCTGCCAGCTGCAATGATGACGTTATCAGCGATATTTACAGGGGCGACTAGCTGCGTATCTGAGCCAACAAAGACGTTTTTGCCGATCTTGGTTTTGTATTTTGCCTTGCCGTCGTAGTTGCATGTGATCGTGCCACAACCGATGTTTGTGCCACTTTCTATCTCGCAGTCACCAAGGTAGCTTAGATGTCCAGCTTTTACGCCGCTAAGAACGCCTTTTTTAACCTCGACGAAATTCCCTATGTGTGTGTCAGAAATTTCAGAATTTGGCCTTATATGAGCTAGTGGGCCGATGTCTGAGTTTTTGATGACGCTGCTTTCTATCACCGAAGAGCTTTTGATGATGCTCTCAGTGATGACGCACTCGCCAAGGATGCTTACGTTTTCTTCTAGCACGCACTCGCCTTCAAATTTAGCCCTGCTATCTATGAAAATGCTCTCAGGCATGCGCATCAAAACGCCAGCTTTCATCAAATTTTGCTTGATCTCATCTTGCATGATTTTTTCGGCGATGCTTAGCTGAAATTTATCATTTATACCCATGAAATTTTGCTCATTTACATTTACTGCGACGCACTTTAAGCCCTTTTCATTTGCTATTTTGATGGCGTCAGTTAGGTAGTACTCTTTTTGTGCGTTTTGGTTGCTTATGAGCGGTAAAATTTGCTCTAGCGCCTCGCGTTTAAAGCAGTAGCAGCCAGCATTTACGCTTTTTATCGCAAGTTGTGCTTCGCTCGCATCTTTTTGCTCGACGATGGCCTCGACTTTGCCGTTTTTTATGATGACTCTGCCGTAGCCAAAAGGATTTGCCGCTTCAAATGAGCTCATAACCACGTCTGCTTCGGCATTTGCTAGACGCATAAGGTCAGTTGATCTAACAAGTGGCATGTCGCCGCAAGTGACAAGCACCTTTTCACCGTTTAAATTTACGCCTTTTATCGCGCCAGCAGTGCCTGGGAAATTTGCTAGATCTTGCTCGAAAATTTTAGTTTGAGGGAAAATTTCTTTTATCTTTTTGCTAATTAACTCTTTTTCGTAGTGAAGCACGACACTAACGTCATTTGTGATAGCATAAGCTTGCTTTAAGATGTGAATGATCATTGGCTCGCCGCATAGCTCAAATAGGACTTTTGGGTGTTTTGATTTCATCCTGGTGCCAAGACCAGCAGCTAGGATTATGATTGAAGTATTATTGTTCATTTTTAAGCCTTTTAACGTTAAAAATTTCGCAGATTGTAGCAAAAAATGGCAAACATTTTTTTTAATTTAACGATTGTTTCAACAAAAAGCTAATAAAATAGCAATTCTTAAGAATTTATAAATAAAGCGAGTTTAAATGGATTTAGGAACCGTCGTCGGCTGGGTTTTGACCCTGGTGCTTTTGTTTGGATCAATGGCGATAGGCGTTGGTATAGGACCATACATCGATATCCCTTCTGTGATGATCGTTTTTGGTGGTACTATCGGCGTTATGATGGTTGGCTTCAAGATGGAGACGCTTAAAGGTGTTGGTAAATTTTATGGTGTTGCTGTTAAGCCATCAGTTGTTGTAAATTTACCTGAGACTATAAAAAAAGTAGTTGATTACTCAACCAAAGCTAGGCGAGATGGCATCTTAGCACTTGAGAGCGAAGTAAATAATGAATCAAATCAGTTTTTAAAAAAAGGCCTTTCAATGGCGGTCGATGGCAATGAGCCAGATGCGATCAGAGCGCTTTTGGAGATCGATATTGATCAAACCAGCACAAGGCATGCAAATAACATCAAAATTTTCGAGCAAGTCGGCGGTTTTGCGGGTGCGATGGGTATGATCGGTACGCTGATCGGCCTTGTTGCGATGCTTCTTAACATGTCAGATCCTAGTGCGATCGGTCCATCTATGGCGGTTGCTTTGCTTACGACACTTTATGGTGCGATGATAGGTAACATCATCGGCTCACCTGTTGCAAATATCCTCTCGATCCGCGATGCTGATGAGGCACTTGAGAAGCAAGTCATTTTAGAGGGTATCATGGCGATACAAGCAGGGGATAACCCAAGAACGCTTGAGGCTAAGCTTTTAGCATTTTTACCTCCAAAAGATAGAAAAAGTCAGTTTGAATAATGGGTAAATTAATAAAACCAGAAGAGTGTCCAAAGTGTATGCCTGAGTGGCTGGCTGCCTTTGGTGACCTTATGTCGCTCCTACTTTGCTTTTTCGTTTTGCTCCTTTCTATGGCGACAATGGATGCTAAAAAGATGGAGGCTGCTGTTGGCTCACTAGCTGGTGCGCTAAGCGTACTAGAGGGTGGCGCAAGACCAGATAGTCAGGTAGAAAAAGAGACAGATCCTGAAAGCAGACGCACTCCAAAGCCAAAAGCTCAAAAAGGCGCTCAAAATGAGGTGACTTCGACTGTTAAAAAGATAAATGAGCTACTAACGGCTAGTGGGGCACCTGAGATCACGATGGAGGAGAGCGAGGATGGCTTTATCGTTAGGCTTCCAGCTGCGATGCTCTTTGACAAAGATAGCGCTGAAATTTCTGGCGAGGATGCGAAGCTCTTTTTAAAGCGAATAGGCATGATCATAGCCAAAATGCCAAATGAGGTAAAAACAGATATCATCGGATACACTGATAATACAAATCCAAACAAAGACTCTATATACAAAAACAATTGGCAGCTCTCTACTGCAAGGGCGCTAAGCGTGCTTGAAGAGCTAGTTAGCGATGGCGTGCCACAAGAGAGGCTTATCACTTCTGGCAGAGCCTCTTTTGATCCGATCGCTAGCAACAGCACAGACGAGGGCAGAACCAAAAACAATAGAGTGGAAATTCACTTCGTCTCACTCGAGCCAAAAAATAAAGAGGCTACTAAGAAAAGTATCCTTGATACGAGGAATTAGTCGTGAAAGCACTGCTTAGTTTAGCGGTTTTGTTTTGTGTGGTTTTTGGCGCTGATCCTGCGTTACCAACGATAAATTTAAGCCTAAATTCACCGCAAAATGCCGAGCAGCTTGTAAATTCACTAAATGTTTTACTAATCCTCACTGCTCTTGCTCTTGCTCCTTCACTCATCTTTATGATGACGAGCTTTTTGCGCCTTGTCATTGTATTTTCATTTTTGCGTCAAGCGATGGGCACGCAACAAGTGCCACCTTCAACGGTGCTTATCTCGCTTGCGATGGTGCTTACATTTTTCATTATGGAGCCAGTTGGTCAAAGAAGCTACGATGAGGGCATAAAGCCTTATATAGCCGAGCAGATAGGCTATGAGGAGATGCTTGATAAGAGCTTAAAGCCATTTAAAGAATTTATGGTTAAAAACACTAGAGAGAAGGATCTGGCGCTATTTTTTAGGATAAGAAATTTGCAAAATCCAGCAAATATCGAGGATATCCCGCTAAGCATCGCGATGTCAGCCTTTATGATAAGCGAGCTAAAGACATCTTTTGAGATAGCATTTTTGCTCTATCTGCCATTTCTTGTCATCGACATGGTCGTAAGCTCCGTTTTGATGGCGATGGGTATGATGATGCTGCCTCCTGTCATGATCTCGCTGCCATTTAAGCTACTCATCTTCGTGCTGGTAGACGGCTGGAATTTACTAATAGGAAACCTTGTAAAGAGCTTTCACTGATGAAAAAAATTTTATTAGCACTTTTGCCTTTGGCGCTCTTTGGATCAAATTTAAGCGAGATAGCGAACAAGGCTACTCAAAATGAAATTTCAAAGATCAAAGAGCTTGAGCTAAAAAGAGCAAATTTAAATGACGAAGCGACATCAAGCGCCTATTTGCCAAGTCTTAGTTTAGAGGGCTCATACGGTAAAAACGCAAGCACTTTCCCAAGCATAGTCGCTAAAGAGTCAGCTGGCGTGCTAGCTAGGATCGATTTTCTACTATACGACGGCGGGGCGAGAGAGGCTAGGCTAAAGATGAGCCAGCTTTTAAAGAATAAAGCCGCCATCGCAAACGATGAAGCCAAAAACTACCTTGCTTTTAAGGCTGTAAATTTATATTTTAACGCCTGCGCACTTGAAAATATAATAGCTGCCAAAAACGCTCAGGCAAATTTCTTAAAAGGCGTTTTAGACAAGCTTGAAAAGGCAAACATTGCAGGGCTTGCCCCAAAAGACGAGCTAGAAAATGTGCGGGCAAAATACCACTTGGCAAACAGCGCGGAGCTTGAATATAAAAATAAAATGGAGCAAATTTTAAATGAGATAAGTTTGCTAACAGGCGAGCAAATTTCTCCACTTAGCGGGGCAAAAATGGCTGAGATTGGCTCAAATTTAGCTTCAAAAAACGCTGAGCTTGACAGGCTAAATCAAGATATATCTTTAAGCGAGGCTAAGATTAGCGAGACACGAGCTGGCTTTTTGCCTCAAATCATGCTTTATGACACTTATGGATTTTACAAAAATAACTACGACATCGACCTTGGCAAGTATAGCGCCTACCGCCCATATCTTGATAAATATCTAAAAGAGGATACTCACGGCAATAAATTTGGCGTTAGCTTTAGGTGGAAAATTTTTGACTTTTTTGCCACTAGCAAGATGAGCCAAGCTAGCAAGATCGCGCTTGATGAAGCGAGGCTAAATTTAGAGTATAAAAAGCGTGAAAACGAGATTAAACTTAAAAATTTACAAAACGAGATCGCAACTCTTAGTTCAAAGATCGCTTCGCTAAATGAGTATGTAAAAGCAAGCGAACTTGCGCTTAGAGCGAGCTATGAGAAGTATAGCTCAGGACTTTTGGGATATAGCGACTTGCTTGAAGCACTCTCGCAAAAATTTGACGCTATTAGCCTTTTTGAGGGGGCGAAAGACGAGCTAGAGATCAAAAAGGCGGAGTATTTTTTTGAGAGCGGGGAGAGCATTTTAGAGAGGATTAGGGATTGAAAAAGCTGATAATTTTAATGATATTTTGCATCTTTTCATTTGCAGCAGAAGAGATTTTTGTTGATTTTGAAGTCTATGCCAAGCAAAGCTCAAAGCTTGCATTTGAGAGCAGCGGCAAAGTGGATAAAATTTTTGTAGATGTATCAAGTCACGTTAAAAAGGGTGACGTTTTGGCTAGTCTTGATCAAACGAGCCTTGAGATCGCTCTAAAAAAGGCAAAAAATGACCTAGCGCTTGCCAAAAATGCCAAAGAATTTGCTAAAAGCACCTTTAATAAATTTAGCCAAGTAAAGGACGTCACTTCAAAGCAAGAATTTGATGAGGTAAAGTATAAATTTGACGAGGCAGCCCTTAGAGTAGAGAGCGCCCAGATCGCCATTTTAAACGCAGATGATCATCTTAAAAAGGCTCTTTTGAAAGCTCCTTTTGATGGCGTCATAGCTAGTAAAAATGTCGAGCTTGGCGAGAGTGCTTCGCCGCTTCAGCCAGCCTTCGTTCTAAACTCTGAGGAGGCTAAAATTTTAATAGCGATCGATGAAAAATATGCAAATTTAGTAAAAGTTGGCGATACGTTTAAATTTAGGCTTGACGCAACAAACGAGGAAAAAGAGGTTAAAATCGCGCTAATTTACCCAGAGATTAAGCGAGAGACTAGAAAATTTTACGCCCAGGCTTATGACAGCGGGCTAAAGCCAGGCATGTTTGGTCAAGGAAAAGTGATAATCGGCGAAAATAAATGATAAAAACAGCCATAAACCGCCCCATAACTACGCTTATGATATTTTTAAGCCTCGTTGTCTTTGGTATCTACTCGCTAAAGACGATGAATGTAAATTTATACCCGCAAGTAAATATCCCAATCGTTAAGATCACGACCTACGCAAACGGCGATATGAACTACATCAAGACAAAGATCACGCAAAAGATCGAGGACGAGGTCTCAAGCATAGAGGGGATAAAAAAGCTTTACTCAACTAGCTTTGACAACCTAAGCGTGGTAAGCATCGAATTTGAGCTAAACAAAGACCTAGAGAGCGCCACAAACGACGTCCGCGACAAGATGCAAAAAGCAAGGTTAAACGCAAACTACGAGATAGAAAAGCTAAATGGGCTTTCTTCTTCAGTGTTTAGCCTTTTTATCACAAGGCTTGATGGTAATGAAACTAAGCTCATGCAAGAGATAGATGACGTGGCAAAGCCGTTTTTAGAGCGCATTAGCGGCGTTTCAAAGGTCAAGACAAATGGCTTTTTAGAGCCAGCGGTGAAAATTTTGCTAGATAGATTTAAGCTAGATAAAAACGCCCTTAGCGCAAACGAAGTGGCAAATTTGATAAAGGTTGAAAATCTAAAAGCGCCACTTGGCAAGATAGAAAATGAAAAAATCCAAATGGCGATCAAGTCAAATTTCAGCGCCAAAAGCATAGATGAGATAAGAAATTTAACGATCAAACAAGGGGTATTTTTAAAAGATATCGCAAGTGTTGATCTTGCTTACAAAGACGCAAACGAAGCAGCGATAATGGATAAAAAAAGTGGCGTCTTGCTTGGCCTTGAGCTAGCTCCAGATGCAAACGCACTAACGGTTATCGCTCTAGCTAAGTCAAAGCTAGATCAGTTTAAAAGCCTGCTTGGCAGCGAATACGACGTAAAAATAGCCTACGATAAGAGCGAAGTGATACAAAAGCACATCGATCAAACCGCCTTTGATATGATCCTTGGCGTATTGCTAACCATCGTGATCGTATATCTGTTTTTAAGAAATTTCTCGATCACCATCATCTCAGTCGTGGCGATCCCAACAAGTATCGTGGCGACATTTTTCATCATAAATGCCCTAGGCTACGACATCAACCGCTTAAGTCTTATCGCACTTACGCTTGGTATTGGAATTTTTATCGATGATGCGATAGTAGTCACTGAAAACATCGCTAGCCGGCTAAAAGATGAGCCAAATGCCCTAAAGGCAAGCTTTGCAGGCATAAAAGAGATAGCATTTAGCGTCTTTGCGATCTCACTCGTGCTGCTTTGCGTCTTTGTGCCAATAGCCTTTATGAGCGGCATCGTTGGCAAGTACTTTAACTCCTTTGCGATGAGCGTAGCAGCTGGCATCGTCATCTCGTTTTTTGTGAGTATATTTCTTGTGCCAACGCTTAGCGCTAGGTTTGTAGATGCTAAGGAGAGCAAATTTTATATAAAGAGCGAGCCATTTTTTGAAGCGCTTGAAAATTTCTATGAGAAAATTTTGACTTTAGCGCTTAAATTTAAGCTCATATTTTTAGCCATAACGCTTGTGGTCGTTGTTTGCTCGTTTGGACTGGCTAAATTTGTAGGTGGTGACTTCATGCCAAGTGAGGATAACTCGGAGTTTAACATATACTTTAAGCTTGATCCTTCACTTAGCCTGCAAGCTAGCAAAGAGAGGCTAAAAGATAAAATTTCACTCATAAACGCCGATCCTCAGGTAGCTTACGCCTACTTCATCCTTGGCTACACAGACGCCAAGCAACCTTATCTTGTAAAAGCTTACGTTAGGCTAAAGGAGCTAAAAGATAGAGCTAATCACGAGCGGCAAAACGCTATCATGCAGAGGTTTCGCGACAAGCTAAAAAGCGACGATATGAGTGTCATTGTCGCTGATCTTCCGGTTGTTGAAGGTGGCGATGTGCAGCCAGTTAAGCTTACTATAACATCTGAAAATGGCAAAGATCTAGAGAAATTTGTACCAAAGATCAGCAAGATGCTAAAGGAGATAAATGATGCAACGGATGTAAATTCGCCTGAAGAAGATCTGCTAAAGCGCGTGCAAATTTCTATAGATGAAGATAAGGCAAAAAGGCTAAATTTAGATAAAGCCAGCATTGCAAGCGCCGTTTATAGCGCATTTAGCCAGAACGAGGTCTCTGTTTTTGAAAACGAAAATGGCAAAGAGTATGAGCTTTACATGCGTCTTGATGATAAATTTAGAAGCGATACAAATGATATCTTAAAGACCAAGATAAGAAGCAATGAGGGCTTTTTTGTCACACTTGGCGATGTGGCGACGATTAGTTTTGAGCAAAAGCCAGCTAGTATTTCAAGGTTTAATAGAGCCGATGAGATCAAATTTCTAGCAAATACCAAAAACAACGCTCCGCTAAATAGCGTGGCAAATGAAATTTCAAAGAAGCTTGATGAAATTTTGCCAGCAAATTTCAAGTATAAATTTCTTGGTTTTGTCGAGCTGATGGACGATACGAACGCTTCTTTTATATTTACAGTGAGCGCTAGTGCGGTGCTTATTTACATGGTGCTTGCTGCGCTTTATGAGAGCTTTTTGCTGCCATTTCTCATCATGCTAGCCATGCCGCTTGCCTTTTGTGGCGTGGTGATCGGACTTTTTATAAGCGGCAATCCATTTAGCCTATTTGTCATGGTTGGCGTCATCTTGCTCTTTGGCATGGTCGGTAAAAACGCCATTTTGGTGGTTGATTTTGCAAATCACTTTGCAAATAGCGGCATGGAGGCAAATGAAGCTGTGAAAATGGCTGCTAAAAAGCGCTTAAGAGCTGTTTTGATGACCACTTTTGCGATGATGTTTGCCATGCTGCCGCTTGCTCTTGGCAGAGGCGCTGGCTTTGAGGCCAACTCGCCTATGGCTATAAGCATCATCTTTGGGCTAATTAGCTCGACCTTGCTAAGCCTACTTGTCGTGCCAGTGCTCTTTGCTTGGGTCTATAATCTTGATAAATTTATAAGAAAATTTTATGAAAGGGAGAGAATTTGAAGAAGATTTTGGCGGTTTTGCTCTTTGCTTTGCCTCTTTGGGCTGGAAATTTACTAGAGATCATCGCTCTGGCGCAAAGCGCGAAGCTTGAGAGTTTGAAAGAATTTAATAAAAACGAATATATAAATAAAAATAAGAGCAACAAGCTAAATTTATCCCTTGATGGCAGATATACCTTTGTGCCTGACGAGCTAAAGGGCGGGTATATGACAAAGGCTGGATCGATCACGGCAAAGGTCGAGTATCTCATCTTTGACGGCGGTGCGAGTGAGGCTTCGGATAAAATTTTAGACCACAAGGGCGTGGAGAAAATTTACAAAGATGAAGAGCTTATGAATCTCACTGCTTTTCAGGTCGCAAAGGTCTATTTTAACGCCGTTGCACTAAATTCGCTCATAAATTTGGAGACAAAATTTGTAGATAGCTTTGCAAAAGCAGCTAGCGAAAATGAGTTTTGGTTTGAGTATGGCGAGATAGATAAGAGCGAATTTGATGCGATAAATTTCACCTTAAATAAAAAAAGAGCCGAGCTAGACGAGCTTGGGCTTAAGCTAGCCGAGCTAAACTCAAGGATAAATTTGCTCTCAAATGGCGAGATCGGCTTTAATGCTGGCTCAAAGATAGTGATGCCTGATTTTAGTAAGGATGATCTAAGCGCCAAGCTTGGGGCGATGGAGCAAGAAAAATATATAAAAGAGCAAGAAAACGAGAAGCAAAAGAGTAAATTTGCTCCAAAAATTTACCTAAAAGATACGCAAAGTGTGAATAATAATAGCTTTAAAAAAGGCGAGAGGACGACTTCGCAGATGGCTGGGGCATACGCTGATGCGAACAAGCCTAGAGTGGAGTTTGAGTGGAAGCTGCCAGATAGCCTAAGCCTCAGCAAGCAAAGCCAAACTAAGCGCATAGAGGAGCAAAAGGCTGCGCTTGATCTAAGTGATGAAGAAAACAGGATAATGGCTAGGCTAAAGGATCTAAGAGGCGTGATAGAGGGCTTAAGTGCTAGGCTAAATTTAGACTCGCTAAAGCAAGATAACCTTGATAGCGACTTTAATGACCTGCTAAATGGCTATCTTAGCGGCAAGGTAAAATTTGAGCAGTTTTTATTTGTGAGCGAGAAAAATTTTAGCGACAGGGCAAATTTCATCCTAAATGGCGATCTGCTCGAGCTAAACAAGCTTGAATACTTTTTTGAGTGCGCAAGAAATATAAATGAGGTGGTGATAGAATGAATAAACTGATCTTCGTGACCATTTTATGGGCGTTTAGCTTTAGTTTGATAGGCGAGTTTTTAGCGGGCAAGGTCGATAGCTACCTAGCCGTTTTTGTGCGCGTGACGCTTGCAAGCCTAGTTTTTTTACCATTTACGAAATTTCGCGGCGTCAGCCCCAAGCTCGCCCTTGGCATAATGGCGATCGGAGCGGTGCAAATAGGGCTTATGTATCTTTGCTACTACAACTCGTTTTTGTATCTAAGCGTGCCAGAAGTAGCACTTTTTACCATTTTCACGCCATTTTATGTGACGCTCATATATGATGCGTTTAGCTTTAAATTTAGACCACTTTATCTCTTTAGCGTTGGCGTTGCGGTCTTTGGCGCGCTTGTTATCAAGTATGGCGCGATAAATGAGGGCGTGTTAAAGGGCTTTTTGCTAGTGCAAGGGGCAAATATCTGCTTTGGAGCAGGACAGAGTGCCTATAAAGCGCTTTTGGAGAAGTTTGAAGTCGATCAAAAAAAGGTCTTTGGCTACTTTCACTTTGGTGCATTTTTTGTAGCTATCGTTGCGCTTCTTGCTCTTGGCAATCCAGCCAAATTTTCACTTACTTCAACACAAATTTTAGTGCTTTTATGGCTTGGCGTGGTCGCTAGTGGGCTAGGGTATTTTATGTGGAACAAAGGTGCTTGCGAGGTCGATAGCGGCGTGCTTGCCATCATGAACAACGCCCTCATACCAGCGGCTATCATCGTAAATTTAGTTTTTTGGCAAAAGGACGCCAACCTAACAAGGCTCATTTTAGGCGCTGCGATAATGTATATATCGCTACTAATTCACAATAAAATCATGAAATTTTACGGCGTAAAGGCTGTGTGAGGTTAAATTTAAGATCAAATTTGAGCTATTTAAGTTAAGTAGAGAATTTTTAAAGCATCAAATTTGATCTTTTTAAGCGCCTTGCATCTTTACAAGCTGGGCGTTTAGCTGCATTATCTGGGCAAATATAGACCCTTTTTGGGTCTGAAGCGACGCCACTATCTCTTTTGCGTAGGGATTTTGGCTGGCACTTGCCTGTTTTATCGCGCTATCGATCTCTTTTAGCTGTTTTTGCAGTTTTTCTAACTGCTTTTTTATGACATCGGCGCTACTCTCGTTCTCATTATTTGCCTCGTTAGCTGAATTTGAAGCATCATGCAAAATAGCGCTTTTATCTAGTTTTGGCAAATTTTTGCTTTTTAAATTTTCATCGTCAGTAGCCGTAGAGCCGTTTTTATTTAAATTTATAAAATTTGAGTTTATCTGCATCGCCACACCTTTAAATTTAAAAGCATATCGGCAAATTTAAGTAAAACTTTGACTACGAAAAATTTAGCAAGAAAAGCAAAAACGCTACCACGCCAAAGAGTGGCGGAAGTAGGGCTAGGGATTTAAATTTAACGCAAAAAAGTGTGATGGCGTTATAAAGCAAAAAGACAAATGTGCTTATATGAAGGCTGCCCGAGCTTAGTCTAAAAGCTAGCATTTTGCTTAAAATTTCATCAAAAATGCCACCATATCCAAAGAGGTGAAGTAAAAAGCTTAGCGGATAAAATATGCTAAATATGTAGTTTAAAGCTAGCGCGCTAAGCTGCAAGAGGCTAATGAGCGGGAAAAAGTAAAGCACCGCAACCTCCATCGCAAAAAAGACATATAAATTTAAAAGTAGCGAGTTCGCTAACAGGCTAAATTTAGGCGCAAAATACAAAAGATAGACGAATATATAAAAGACGCCAAGGCATGAAAAATAAAAGCCAACGCTAAAAAGAAGCTGCGGAAATAGGGCGACGCTAAATAAAATAACGCCAAAGAGCGTGTAGAAATTTAAGATCTTTATCTTTTTGCAGATCATGTAAAAGCCAGCCACGCTCATCAAAAATGCCCGTAAAAAGCTTGCTATAAAGCCGATCATGTAAAAATAAAAGCAAAGCACCAAAAATACGGCAATAGTAAAGTCAAAAATGTATGAGCGGTAAGGCATATATCTTGCGTAAATGGGCTTAAAAACGAGCTTTAAAAGAAAAAAGCAAACCGCGCTTATGACGCCAAGATGATAGCCGCTAATGGCGATGAGGTGCGCCACGCCCCAGTTTGAGACGTCATCTCTTAGCTCGCCAAAGACATTTGTACCAAGAAAAAGCGCCGTGTAGAGCTGCGAAATTTTGGCGTTTTCGTGCTGGCTTGAGATGAAATTTATAGCTTTTTGCCTTAGGCTATCATCTCTTTTGATAACGGCTCTATCGTAGCTTGGCATATAAAATGTGCCGCCAAGATAGTCCATGAAGCTCACGTCTATTGGCTGAACGCTAAGCGCCACTACGTCATAAAGAGCGATCTCATCTTTTTTAGAAGCGGTTGTGTAAAAGCTAAAATTTGAGGTATCGATCCTTATTATCTGGCGCTTTTTGCCATTTTTCTCTTTGGTGAAATTTACGCTTACTTTGCCTGTGATATCTTGCTCGCCAAGCTCCATAAAAGCGCTGTATTCATGAAATTTAAGCGCTAAATTTATACAAAAAATAAATAGGCAAAGCAGGAGAAAATAAAATATACGCCTGCTTTTTGGCAAATTTACTCTTTAAATTCGGTTGATTGCACTGGTGTAGTGGCGATATCGCTAAAGCGCGAGTATTGCTTTTGAAAGAGCACGTCGATGGATCCCACTTCGCCGTTTCTGTTTTTGCCAACGATGATCTCGGCGTTTTCTTGAAGCTTGTTAAAAACATGCTCGCTTTGATAAGGTTTGCCCTCGGCTGCTGCCTTGCTCTTTTTCTCGTTCTCTTCTTGCTCCAGATAGACCTCGTGTCTATATACAAAAAGGATGATGTCGGCGTCTTGCTCGATCGCACCTGACTCTCTTAGGTCACTTAGCATAGGGCGCTTGTTCGCACGTGCTTCAAGGCCGCGGTTTAGCTGCGAAAGTGCGATGATAGGCATATCCAGCTCGCGCGCTAGAAGCTTTAAGCCACGAGAAATTTCAGCTATTTGTATGTGGCGGTCGGCGAAGTTGTTTGTACTCATCATAAGTCCGATGTAGTCGATGACGCAGAGTGAAATTTCAGGGTGAGCTGACTTTAGCTTGCGAAGCTGCGTCCTTACTTGGTGGATATTTACGTAGCCGCTATCATGCACGAAGAGCTTGGCATGCGAAAATTCGCTGCATGCGTGGCTAAAGTGAGCGAGCTTCTCGTCGTCCAAGGTCGCTGTCATTATCTCTTGAAGTGGGATCGAGGTCTTATCTGCTAGCATCCTCATCATGATCTGCTCTGCTGGCATCTCAAGTGAGAAAAAGACGACGCCAGCGCCACTTTTTAAAACGTGCCCCATGAAATTTAGACAAAGCGTCGTTTTACCCATGCCAGGGCGCGCTGCGATGATGATGAGATCGCCATTTTTAAAGCCTTTTATCATCTCATTTAGTTTTTTAAAGCCGGTGTTTAGTCCGATGATATCGCGCTCATTTAGGGCTGCTTGCTTTTGCATGTGCACGATCAAGCTTTTTATGATATCTTCGCTATCTCTGATGCTGCCAGTGCCGCTGCCATCAACAAGAGAGTAAAACTCCTGACTTAGCTCATCTACCATATCGCGGCTAGCTTTGTCCTCATTTACCTTGCTTGGGATGTCGTGGGCGATCTTTACTAGGCTTCGTTTGATCGACTTCTCTTTTAGCTCGTTTGCGTATCTTTGGATGTCGATGATCGAGTTTGTGGCTAAAATGCTTGCCATGACGTTATCGTCGTAGTTTTCGCCAAGCTTGTTTTTGATAAATGTCGATGCGATAGGCACGTCGCCGTTTAGACAATCAACCATCGCTTTGTAAATTTGAGCGTGAGCTTTTAGGTAAAAGTCCCCAGCCTTTATAGTGTCAAAAATTTCGCCCAAAGCGTCGTTATTTGCGATGATCGAGCTTAGTATGGCTCGCTCCATATCAAGGTCGTAAAGGTTGCTAAATTCTATCTCGTTAAGTCTCTCTTTTGCCACCGCTTTATCCTCTGCTCTTTATCTCGTCGTCGATCTCTTGTAAAAATCTATCCACAAGCTCGCTCTCAGGCAACCTTGCGACCACTTCGCCGTGGCGCATGATCATGCCATTTCCCTTGCCAAATGCTATGGCTACGTCTGCGCCTTTTGCCTCGCCGATCGCATTTACCACGCAGCCCATCACTGAGACGTTTAGCGGTTCTTTTATCCCTTTTGTCTTTTCTTCTACTAGCTTTACTGCTGCCATTAGGTCAGCTTGCAAACGCCCACAAGTTGGGCATGAGATGATGTTTAGCCCCTCTTTTTGGCGGCCGCTATCTTTTAAGATCGCCTTTGCGACTTTGATCTCCTCTTCAAGCTCGCCCGTGATGCTAACCCTCATCGTATCGCCGATGCCCTCAAGTAGTAACCCTCCAAGTGCAATGGCTGATTTTATGGTAGCGTGAAAAGTAGTGCCAGCCTCCGTTACACCTAGATGAAATGGGTAGTTTGTCTTTGGGCGAAGCGCTCTATAAGCTTGCATAGTGCGCTCGACGTCGCTTGATTTGAGCGAAATTTTAATGTCTGTAAAGTCAAAATCCTCAAGAAGCTTGACATTGTATAAGGCACTCTCCACCATAGCCTCCACCGTGCGGCCGTAGCGATCCTCAAACTGCTTTTCAAGCGAGCCAGAATTTACGCCTATGCGGATAGGTAAATTTCGCTGTTTGCAAGCATCAACGACTGCTTTTATATTCTTAGCTGAGCCTATGTTACCTGGATTTATGCGGATAGCATCGACAAATTCGCTAACGATGAGCGCGTAGGTGTGGTTAAAATGTATGTCTGCAACGACTGGGATTGGGGAGCTTGCGACGATTTGCTTTAGCGCACTGGCGTCCTCTTTGTCAAAAACTGCGCAGCGCACGATGTCACAGCCTGCAAAATATAGCCTTTGTATCTGCTCTAGCGTGCCTTTTACGTCCTTTGTCTTTGAAAATGTCATCGACTGCACGGAGATCGGTGCGTCACCGCCTATTAAAACATCGCGAATTTTTATCTGTTTTGTCGGGTATCGTTGCAAAATTTTGCCTTTAAATTTTATTGGGGATTATATAAAATCTTGGCTTTTAAATAAATTTGTTAAAAATAGTTATAAATATTTTTGTTATATGCCAGCAACATAATCTAGTGTGTAAATTTTATTTTACACATCCCAGCTCTAAAAAATCTCTCTCTTTATATATTTTGTATTTTGTCTTGTCGAAAATAGTTAGAGTTTTTCCTGCATTTTCACTAATTGATTTGTTGATTAATTCTATATTTAAGTATTTTGATAGGCTTGAGTTTTGATCATACATCTTTTTTAATATCCTTTGATAGGCCACATCACCACCATGAAAACCATCAACAAATTCGCAACTATCCTTATAATAATCTCTCATGTCGTGAAAGTCATAATTTTCTATATTCGTCTCTTTTACGAGTTTTCTAAATTCAGAAACATAGTTATATTTATCGCCAAGACTATTCATCTTTTCAACAACTTCGTTTGCTAAAGGCGGTATAAAGAGTATTAATTTTATATCATTATCTTTTGCAAATTTTATAATCTCATCAAAAATTTTAACTCTTTCTTTAGAGATGTGATTGGCATATTCAAATCTCCTATTGCCATTATCTATTCTATTAAAAGTATTTGAAAAACCTATGTCACTATTTTCTTTATCGCCTAAAATAAATTGAGAGTATTGATATGAACCATCTTTTCTAAAACCATTTGAGTACTCTAATGATCTTATTCCTATATTTTGATAATTTGTTATATCATTTTTGTCTCTTGAAATATATTTAAAAATTTTAAAGTCTATTTCATTTTTAATGATATCAGATAAAATTTGATTTATTTTATCTTTTATATTAGAGTTCTTTTCTTCTAAATTATTGACTAGACTAGGCTGATAATAATTTTCATTAAACCACCAAAAATCTAGACCTAAAATGATTATTTTAGGTCTATGATATTTTGTCATTTCTTTTAAGAAGAAATATCCTTCATTTAAAAAATTCATCGCACCACCAGTTGTTATAAACTTTGTATTAAAACTTTCTTCTCTGAACTGCATAACTCTTGATGAGCCTAAGGCTATGATCTCTGGTTTTTTGTTTTTTATTAATTCTAATTTATACTGAAGCGTATTGAAATCTAAAGGATTATAAATAGCATTTTTTTCTAGCTGAAATTTTACAATTTTTTCTATTGTGGTATCTTCCTTAGCTTTCAGTAAGAGATCATAAATAAAAAGAGAAGGTATTGACACGACAAGAAATGTAAAAAGGAATATAAAAAACATAATTATTGAAAATTTTTTATTTGTTAGCATTTAAAATCCTAAAAATTAAAATATAAAAATTCTGTTTTTACAGCTATCATTGAGTAAAAAGATAACAATAGTATAAATATAAGCTTAATTATTTTTTGATAGCTTGGCTGAAAACTAATCATCTTTTCTATAGAGTTTTTAAAGGCTAAGACTAAAATAAAACCAAGCATTATAAATAAAAGAGTATTTTTATCTCCAACTCTTTCTATAAAGTTATCAAATCCAACTCCATATTTAGTTAAAAACCCAAGCTTTGCTAATAAAAAATTTGGCAAAACAATACCACTCAGCCCAAACATCCCTTTTAAAACTTTTAAAGCATCGTCCCAATCTTTTGCTCTAAAAAATACCCAAGTAATATTTATGAAGTTAAATGTTATAAACCAAGCCAAAATTTTATTCATCTTAAAGCCAAGTTCACTCCAAATTCTGTGAATAACCAAGGCAACGCCATGCAAAAATCCCCAAAAGACAAATGTCCAGCCAGCCCCGTGCCATATACCACCTATTATAAAGGTCGCCATTAAATTTACGTATGTTCGTAGCCTGCCTTTGCGGTTACCGCCTAGCGGGATATAGATATAGTCTCTTAAAAACCTGCTTAGCGTTATGTGCCATCTACGCCAAAAGTCTTGAATATTTAAGGCTTTATAAGGTGAGTTAAAGTTTATTGGAAGCTTGATATTAAAAAGAAGTGCCGCACCGATAGCCATATCGCAGTATCCGCTAAAGTCAAAGTAGAGCTGAAATGTATAGCTTAGGCTAGTCGCCCATGCTTCAAATAAATTTAAGACAGTCGCCTTGTCAAAACCATTTGTTGCCCAAACAGCAAAACTATCAGCGATAACCACCTTTTTAAAAAGACCTATCGAAAATATAAATAGTCCAAGTGCTATATTTTTATAGTTGATTATTTTATTTCTAACATTTGCAAACTGCGGCATCATCTCTTTGTGATGCACGATCGGACCGGCGATTAGTTGCGGAAAAAAGGTAACAAATAAGCAGTAGTTTAAAAAGTCATACTGCTTCGTACCCCCCCCCCATAGCACTATCAACCAAATAAGCTATTTGCTGAAAGGTAAAAAATGATATCGCAAGGGGCAATAGTAAATTTAAATGAGGTATCTGGGTGTTAAAGATAAAATTTAGATTGCTTATAAAGAAGTCTGAATATTTAAAATATCCAAGTAGCATTAAATTTGCCACAATGCCTAGAATAAGAATAAATTTTTTAGAAATTTTACTATTTTCTTTATTTAGCTCCACTCCAAAGCAGTAGTTAAACACCATTGAGCCTAAGATTAGCGGCAGATAAACGACATTCCACCAGCTATAAAAAAATAGAGATGATAGAACCAAAAAGCCTTTTGCTACTTCTGTAAGACGCTTTTTATTTAGGTAAAAGTATATAAAAAATGTAAATGGCAAGAATAAAAATATAAATTCGTAAGAGTTAAAAAGCATTGATGCATCCGTTAAATTTTTGATGAGATTATAATCAAGATTAGCTAATCACTAGCTAAAATTCACTGGATCTATGTCGATATCGCTAAGTTCGCTTTTGCAGAGGTTTGCGGCCTTTAAAAGCATGGTGTGTGAGTTTGAGCGAAGCAGAATTTCATATCTAAATTTGCCACCAAGATACTCGATCTGGCATTTGCCATATCCCACGATCTCTAGTTCATCGCCTTTTAGTGGCTCTAGCCTTTGCACAAATTCGTTCATTGCGTCCCTTGCCATGCTCCCATCTTTGTGCGAAACGACCACGCGAAGCAACCTAGTAAATGGCGGATATAGCCCCTCGCGGTAATTAATTTCTTCTTTTAAAAACGCGTCGTAGTCGCTAATGAAGCTTTCGAAAAACTCCCTTTGCTTGCTTTGGATGATGACTCTGCCAGCTCCGTTTCTGCCGGCTCTTCCAGCTACTTGCATAGCAAGGGCAAGTGTCCGCTCTCTAGCTCTAAAATCAGGAAAATTTAAAAGCTCGTCAAAGCCCATGATGACGGCGAGCTCGACGTTGTGATAATCATGCCCCTTGCTTAGCATCTGCGTGCCAAGCAGGATGTCTATCTTGCCGTCGTTAAATTCCTTCAAAGCCTTTACGAGCTTATTTTGCGTAGTGATCTCGTCTCTATCAAATTTAGCGATCCTAGCGTTTGCAAACTCAGCTTGCAGCCTCTCAAGAAGCTCGCTCGTGCCGATCTTTTTAGCCTCTATCATCTCGCTGCCACACTGGTGGCAGGTCTTTGGTACGGCCATTTTATGCTCGCAGTATTGGCACTTTAGCACGTTTTGTTTTTTATAGTAGCTCATGCCGATGCTACAAAATGGACACTTCACTGTCTCGCCGCAGTTTTTACAGACAAGATATTTGAAATTTGCCCTTGTTGGCAGGCAGATGACGGCTTGTTTTTTGTTTTCAAGCGTCTTTGCGATCTGCTCTTTTAAAATTTCGCTTATGCCAGTCTCGCTCTCGTCAAATATATAGCTCTTTTGCGACGCAAAATATGTCCCCTTTAGGCGAAAACATTCTTGCTTGTAAAAGCTAGTAAGGCTTGGTGTGGCGCTTCCAAGTACCACTTGCAGGTCAAATTTGCTAGTTAAAAAGAGGGCTAGGTCTCTTGCGTTGTAGTGGGGCTTTGAGCCAGTGTTTTTGTAGCTATCGTCGTGCTCTTCGTCGATGATGATGAGTTTTAGCCGCTCAAGTGGCAAAAATAGGGCAGACCTAGCTCCTGCTATTAGCCTTGCCTTACCACTTTTAATCTCCTTTAAAATTTGCTCTTTTTTCTTTGGCGTGATCTTTGAGTGCCACACGGCCACAGCCTCGCCAAAAAAGCTCTCTAGGCGCTTTTGCATCTGCGGTGTTAGTGAAATTTCAGGCATCAAAAATAGAGCTTGGCCGCCTGCGTTTAAAATTTCTCTAATCTTTGCTATATAAATTTCGCTTTTGCCACTTCCCGTGTCGCCAAAGATGAGCGAGCTTTTTCGTTCGTTTATAAAATTTAGCGCTTCTTGCTGCTTTTGGCTTAAATTTGGCGCTTTAAAGTCGGTTGCGCCACTATAAATTTCATCATCTATAAGACTTTGTGGCTCAAATAAATTTATAGCAACGCCAAGCTCGCAGGTGTAGTAGTAGGCGATAAATTTGGCTAATGTTGCTTGGATGTCGTTTAGTTTGAGGGGTAAAATTTCATCAATAAAGCTTGTTTTAAAGCTTGGCTCATCCACTTCACGCAGGATAAAGCCAATTAAGCTTTTGCCTCTAAGTTTTGCAGTGACGGCGCGAAATGGCGCAATATCTAGCTCGCTTTTATATGTGAGCGCAGCTAAATTTACCCCGCTAAATACGACCTCGTAGTATCTCATCACTCAAGAGCGCTGCAAAGTCCGTCGCTACTCTCGCAGTCAAATTCACCAGTTGTGTTTTTGTAAGTGAAATTTGCTATTTGCCCGTCTAGTTTGAAGGTATAAGTCGTTGCTCCAGTTTTATGCCAGCCGTTTTTTGTGCCGCTGTCTTTTACAGGCACGCTCACAACGTTTTGAAAAAGGTTACTTCCTGGGCTCTCAAGCGTATCAGGGTACTTTGGAGTGCCTTTTAGGACGCTATCATTGTATTTTAGTGAGATGCCACTTTTTATGGCGGTTATTTGTGTTCTTGCGTTTGCGACTATGGCGTCGCCTCTAGTAAAGAAAAGCTTTGGTATCGCAACAGCACTTAAAATGCCAAGTATGACGATGACAAATATAATTTCTATTAGGGTAAAAGCTCTTTTTTTCATTTATTTTCCGGTTTTAGTATCTCTTCTATCTCTTTTGTGACGTCCTTTACGACGCGCAAATTTGCGTAGCTCTCGTAGCTTTTTTCGACAAAGGCGTTTATAAGCTCACGAGGCTCGATAAATTTCTTTCCCCCCATAAATTTCTGCCAGTCGCGCTCGAAAATTTCAGCAAAATCATCATCAAGCGTTATCGTGTAGTCGCGAGATGATACGGTGAGCGTGATCTGTTTCATTTTTTATGCCAAAAATGCCTAGCTTATCTACCAAGGACGGCTTCGATCTTTTTCATTACATCATCAGCTTCGCTATTTTTCTTATCCAGATCCTCTTCTAGGCGCATGATTTGGTTGGTTTTTGCCTCATTTTGTGCTTTTAATGTTACGATCTCGTTACGTAGCTCTTCATTTACTCTGCAAACTTCATCGTATTTTGTGATGAGGTCATTTACTTTATCGCTTAGTGTGGTTAAGATCGCATTATCTTCAAACATAAAGGTTCCTTTAAAATAATAATTAAAGCCGTATTCTAACACGCAGAGGCTAAATTCTTTTTAAAATTCTCATTTGACAAAGCACTATCTTTGCTATAAAATTCGCCCAAATTTAAAGGCAAACAATGAGTAAATTTGAAATTTCATCTAAATTTAGCCCAAGCAGCGACCAAGCAAGAGCTATAAAAGAGATAGTAAAAAGTATAAAATCAGGCAATAAATATCAAACACTTCTGGGCGTTACAGGATCTGGCAAGACCTTCACCATGGCAAATGTCATACGTGAGCTAAATATGCCAACGCTCATCATGACACATAACAAATCCCTTGCCGCTCAGCTTTATAGTGAGTTTAAGGGCTTTTTCCCAAAAAATCACGTTGAGTACTTCATAAGCTACTACGATTATTACCAGCCAGAGGCCTATATCCCGCGAAGCGACCTATATATAGAAAAGGATAGCTCGGTAAATGAGGAGCTTGAGCGCCTGCGTCTCTCTGCGACGGCTAGTTTGCTAAGCTTTGATGACGTCATTTGCGTCGCCTCAGTCTCTGCAAACTACGGCCTTGGTAATCCAAGCGAGTATAAAGGGATGGTGGCATATCTTAGCGTGGGCGAGAAGATAAGCCAAAGAAAGCTTTTAGAGCAGCTCGTGGATATGGGCTATAAGCGCAATGACAACTACTTTGACAGGGGCGACTTTCGTGTAAATGGCGATGTGGTGGATATTTATCCGGCTTATTACAACGATGAAGCCCTAAGGGTCGAGTTTTTCGGAGATGAGATCGATGCGATGTATCATTTTGACGTGCTTGATAACAAAAGGCTAAAGGATATCTCTAAATTTACACTTTACGCCACTAGCCAGTTCATCGTGGGCGCTGATAGGCTAAAGATCGCGATGAAGGAGATCGAAGAGGAGCTTGACGTGCGTTTGAAAGAATTTAACGAGCAGGGCAAGCTTGTTGAAGCTCAGAGGCTAAAGCAAAGGGTGGAATTTGACCTTGAGATGATGGCGAGCACTGGCATGTGTAAAGGTATCGAAAACTACGCGCGACATCTGACCGGTCAAAAGGCTGGAGAGACGCCATACTCGATGTTTGACTACTTTGAGATAAGTGGCGAGGACTATCTGGTCATCGTCGATGAGAGCCACGTGAGTTTGCCGCAGTTTAGGGGCATGTATGCGGGTGATAGGAGCCGTAAAGAGGTGCTTGTGGAGCATGGATTTCGTTTGCCATCAGCACTTGACAACAGGCCGCTTAAATTTGACGAGTTTATAAGCAAAAAGGCGAAATTTCTCTTTGTCTCAGCCACGCCAAACGAGTATGAGCTTGGTATCAGCCAGGGCCACGTCTATGAGCAAATTTTGCGACCTACGGGGCTGCTTGATCCGATCATCGAGATAAAAGATAGTGACAATCAAGTAGAGGCGCTATTTGACGAGGCAAAGGCGGTGATCGCTAGAGGTGAGCGTGTGCTTGTCACGGTGCTAACTAAAAAGATGGCTGAGGAGCTAAGCCGCTACTACATCGAGCTTGGCGTCAAGGTCAAGTATATGCACTCAGACATCGACGCGATCGAGCGAAATGAGATCATTAGAGGTCTTAGAAGCGGCGAATTTGATATGCTAATAGGCATAAATTTGCTCCGTGAGGGGCTTGATCTGCCTGAAGTGAGCCTGATAGCTATAATGGACGCTGATAAAGAGGGCTTTTTACGCTCTACGACGAGCCTTATACAGACGATGGGGCGAGCGGCTAGAAATGTAAATGGCAAGGTGCTAATGTTTGCCAAAAAGATAACCAACTCGATGAAAGAGGCGATCGATACGACGACTGCTAGGCGTAAATTTCAAGATGAATACAACAAAGCTCACGGCATCACGCCACACTCTGCAAGCAGAAATATCGAAGAGAGCTTACATGTCGAAGATGATGGTGAAATTTACAAGCGTGGTAAAAATTTAGAGAAGATGCCAGCTAGCGAGCGGGCTGCGATAGTAAAAGAGCTAAGAAAGCAGATGCTTGAAGCGGCGGCGCAGCTGGAGTTTGAGAAGGCAGCGGCACTAAGAGATGAAATAGCAAAGATGAGAAAGCTTTAAAAGACAAGCCCTTTTTGTTTTATACTGCGTTGGATATCGCTTCAAACTTCGGTCACGTATGATATATACGCTCCCTTGTTTTTGCTTATCCGCCTTGTCTGAAACAAAAATTTTCTTGTCTTTATGGATTAAAGTTACTAGATGGGCTAGATTTTATTATTTTATTTTGCCAAATTCTAAACTACACAACATTTAAATCTATCACAAAATACTGCCATTTTTCAGTCCATCATTCGTATCGTAAAATTTTGCCTTGTCTCCTCGTAGCGAAGTCTCGTTGTGAGCAGGGCGAAGCAAAAAACAAAAATTTTCTTGTCTTGATGGCTTAAATTTTTACGAGCTGAACTTATATGTTCTATCTTCGGTCGAAAATTTCTTTGTTTCTGCTTGCAGTTGCGAACTTGCGAAGTAAAACATTTAAGATCATTACAAGATACTTTGCCCTTATATTTGGTTGTAAAATTTTAAAATTTACTGACTATCTAAATCTACTACAAAATACCGCCGACCTAAGCACCATGACTTGGCTTTTTATATCTTTAAATTTAGTCTTGCTACCTCTTTGCAAAAAAGCAAAAAACTTATTCTCTTTGGCAAGTTTTGCCTAAATTTCAGATCACATCAAATTTCACCTACCAAGCAAATTTAAAGCCCAAAAAGTAAAATTTACAAAATCAGCGCTATGGGTGAGAAATTTGACTGCGTCTATCGTTGCTCTACATTGTTGGCAAGCTATTTTTATAAATTTATATCTTGCTAACCGGCTTTAAAAAGTAGCTAGAAACCGCGCAGATGAGCGAAACTGCGGCGATAAAGTAAAATGAGTGCGTTAGGCTAAAGATGTCAGCGATCTTGCCGATGACCGTTGCAAATATACCGCCGATTGTTATGCTAAGACCAAGCGTTACGCCAGAGGCTAGGCCGATTTGATTTGGCAGATAAAGCTGTGCAAGGGCGATAGAGGGGCTAAAAGATAGGCTGATGCAGGCACTCACGCACATGGAGGCCGCGAGAAATAGCGCGTAGCTGTCGATAAAGAGCATTAGCACGACTAGCGGTGCGGCGATGCTTAGGCTTATTTTGATGAGCCTAACTAGGCCGTATCTATCAGCTAGAGCTCCGCCAAATAGCGTAGAGATCGCACCTGCAGCAAAAAACATACTTAAATTTACATTTGCAGCCTCTTTACTAAGATCAAAAATTTTGATGAGGTAGATGCTAAAAAATGCCGCAAAGCCAAAAGCGACGATAGAGCGTGAAAATATACACAGACAAAGCCTCAAAAACGCGCCCAGATCGTCTTTTAGAGCGCTTGTTTTTTGTGAAATTTGCTTTTTGTGATTGCCTTCTAGCGCTTTTATAAATTTGCCCTTTTTAAGGTATAAAAGTGTTAGAAAAATTTGAGGGATGATAAAGACTAGCGTCCCTTTTAGGCCAAAATTTCCCACAAAAACGGCGACTAAAATGGGCCCAACTGCAAAGCCGACGTTGCCTCCAAATGAAAATATACTTATGCTTTTGGCTCTATTTTTGGCGTTTGAGGCGTAGTTTACGATCCTTGCGGCACTTGGGTGAAAGAGTGCGGCACCGATACCGCTTATCATCACGCAAACCAAGATGAGGTAGTAGTTTGTCACAAAGCCAGTGAGGCTCATGCCCCCGCCTGCAAGCAGTAGCCCAAGCGGGATGACGTAGGGCAGCTCTTTTTTGTCGCTTAGGCGGCCGATAAGCGGTTGGATGAGCGAGCTTGCTAAATTTGTGGCGGTCACGAGCGAGGCAGCTGTTGCGTAGTCGTAGTGGTAGCTTGCGATGAAAAAGGGTAGCATCGCGCCAAGGGCACTTTGGTTTATGTCGCTACAAAAGTGCCCAAGCCCCATTAGATACTTTAAATTTTCCGCCTTTTTCATCTAAAATAGCCCTTTTAAAAGCCCCTTTAAATTTTGCTTGTCGCTGCTAGAGTCGCTATCTTTGCCGCCTAGTTTTTTGTCTAAAAATCTACCTATCTCCTTTTTGACCTTATTTTCAAGATATTGCGATCTGACGTCGTATTTTAGCTTGTCTGTCGTGCCTGAAATTTGCACGTTTAGATCGGTCTTTTCTAGCCTGCAAACAAGCGGCGCATTAAGCATTTTTGTCGCAGTATTATAAGTGCCGCCCGTAACCTTTATATCGCTCTTTGGCGAGCTTAAATTTACGTTAAAAACAACGTTATCACCCTTTATGTCGCCGTAAATTTTACCGTCTTTGTAAATTTCTTTTGTGATGTCCTTACCGGTGAAGGTTTTTATGTTGTTTGTGAGATTTGTGTTGGCTAGGTGGCCCTCTTTTAGCAAGATGTCAAATTTGCCGAGCTTTTGCTTTGCCTCGTAGTCAAATTTAGCATCGCCGTTGCCATCATAAAGATGCTCTAGCCCCAAAGTCTGCGTTAGGCCCTTGACTTCGAAGTTTTTTAGCACCGCATCAAGCAAGCCACCTTTGTAGTTTGCCTCTAGTTTACCCTTAAATAGATCATCTGAAGTGGCTTTTACGCTTAGATCATCCACTTTGCCCTCTGCCGTTACGAGGGCTGCAAATTTACCGTGAAGCTCGCGGCCAGCTAAAAACGCAAGCTTATTTAACTCCGAAACCACCGCTTGAAGCTTTAAGCTTAGCGTGCTTTTACCCACGTCAAAACTGCCATCTATGCCCTTTATATCAGCTAGTGAGCTAAGAAAGTCGCCATTAAATTTCGCTACGTCGCCTTTGTAGTCTAGACTTAAATTTGAGCTAAATTTCTCATTTTCAGGGAATTTTTTATCAAGCATTTTGCTAAGCGCTGCGGCGTTAAATTTACCCTCATTTAAAGCGATCGTTGCGGCGACGCTTGGGCTTTTACTAAAGATATTTTGCCCCTTTGCCTGGACATTTGCCTTGGCATTTGCCAGCCTATCGTTGCCGCTAAGCGCTAAGATCTCTCCCAGCTGCGCCTCTTTTAAGGCTAGCTCAAGATTTTCATTTTTTATGGTGGCGTTTAGCTTGCCAGCAAAGGCATCACCGCCTAAATTTAGCTCATCTATCTTGCTCTCTTTAACCTTCACATCGCCCGCAAGCGCCATCTTTGAGCCCACCTCAAAGCCACTGACCGCTTTAAATTTCTCAGGGTCGCTAATGAGCAGGGCAAATTTGCTAAAAATTTGGCTGTTTTTTAGGTCATAAACGCCCTTGACATCCTTTAGCTCGCCAAGGTCGCTAAGCACATTTGCGTCAAAATTTACAAGCTCGCCCTTTGCGACAGCATCACCTTTTAGTTCAAATTTAGCCGCATTTTTAAGCTTTGCAAGACCATTATTTATAAGGCCGTTTTTTATCTCAAATTTAGCCTCGCCTGCAAGCTTTTTTAGCTCGTCAAAGTCGCTAAAATTTGCATTTAAATTTATCTGCCCATCTGCGTAGTTTGGCTGCAAGGCAAGTGCTAAAAGCTCTTTTAGCTTGATGCTAGCTGCATTTAGGGCTAAGTTTTTACTATCAAAATTTGCATTTATCTTTCCGCCAAGGCCATTTATCTCAGCTTTTAAGTTTTTAAGGACATTTTTTTGCATCGTAATTTCGCCGTTTGCATCCACTGCGCCACTTAGCTGCTCGCCTAAGAGCTTGCCAAAAAGCGCAAGATCAGGCACATTTAGCGAAAAGTCGCTCTTTAAATTTTTACTAGCTAGATCATAGGTCGTCTCGTTTGCTTTTAAAGTGGCTTCTGGTGCGATGATAAGGGTTTTTGCGCTCACTTTTTCATTTGCAAATTTAGCATTTACACCGCCTTTAAAGCTTATATCTTTTGCTAAATTTAGTCCAAATTCGTTTTTAAGAATTTCTTTGTTTATCACTGCATCGCTTGCTAAAATTTGAGCGTTAATGATAGGCTTATTTTTCTCATCAACCTCTTGCATATTGCTCGTTAGATCAAGCTTGCCACTAGTTAAATTTGGCTTTTGCACAAGAGCTGAGATCTCAGAAAGCTCGATATTTTTAGCGTCAAGATTTAGAGCTTTTGGTAGGTAGTCTTTTAAATTTGCGTTTAAATTTATATTTGAGCCAAGCGCCGTGCCAGTTGCTACTACCTTAAAATCACTAAATTTACCAGCTACGTTTGCTTTAAGCGCGACGTCCTTTTTTAGTCCAAGCTCGCTAGCCTTTACCTTGTCGGCGTTTATATCTATATTTAAATTCATACTTTGAGCAAGCAAGGAGAGCTCGCCATTTGCCTTTAAATTTATGGCGTTCATCACGGTCGCTTCTAAATTTAAGGTGCTAAAACCTAGGCTAAAATCTTTAAATTTGAGATCAATACCACGAGCGAGTGCCTCTTTTTCGATCTTGCCAGCGATAAAATTACTCCCAAATGGGCTAAATAAAAGGCCAAAAATACAAACCACTATGAGCACAAGCGCGCCAACTATGTAAGCTACTTTTTTCATAAAATTCCTTTATATTAGTTTTATATATCATAAAACTTTAGTCACTTAGACTAAAGTTTTTAATAAAATTCACTATAAATTATTGACTTTTTCAGAAAAAAATGCTAGCATTTCATCACTCAAAAATAAAGAGTGCTAAAAAAGACAATTAAACTAAAAGGATGAACAATGAACTTTCAACCATTAGGCAAGCGTGTCCTAGTCGAACGCGTAGAAGAGACAAAGACGACAGCTTCGGGCATAATTATACCTGATAACGCAAAAGAAAAACCTTTAAGCGGCGAGGTAAAAGCAGTTGGCGCTGAAGCTGAGGGCGTAAAAGTTGGCGAAAAAGTAGTATTTGCTAAATACGCTGGTACTGAGGTAAATTTGGATGATAAAACATATCTTGTTTTAAACATCGACGACGTTTTAGGCGTGATTAAATAATTTAAAAAGGAAAGACAATGGCAAAAGAAATTTTTTACTCTGATGATGCAAGAAACCGCCTATATGAGGGCGTAAAAAAACTAAATGACGCTGTGAAAGTGACAATGGGACCAAGAGGCAGGAATGTCCTTATCCAAAAGAGCTTTGGCGCTCCAAACATCACAAAAGACGGCGTTAGCGTGGCTAAAGAAGTTGAGTTAAAAGATACTATCGAAAACATGGGTGCAAGCCTAGTTAGAGAAGTAGCAAGCAAGACAAACGACCAAGCAGGCGACGGCACTACAACAGCAACTGTGCTAGCTCACGCAATATTTAAAGAGGGTCTTAGAAACGTAACTGCTGGCGCAAATCCTATCGAAGTAAAACGCGGCATGGATAAAGAAGTGGCAGCTCTTATAGATGCACTAAAAAACATCTCTAAAAAAGTTTCTGGCTCAAAAGAGATCGCGCAGATCGCTACTATCTCTGCAAACTCAGACGAGAGCATCGGCAAACTTATCGCTGATGCGATGGAGAAAGTCGGCAAAGATGGCGTCATAACAGTAGAAGAGGCAAAGTCTATCCAAGACGAGCTAAGTGTCGTTGAGGGTATGCAGTTTGACCGCGGATATCTAAGCCCATACTTCATCACAAACCCTGAAAAGATGCAAGTTGAGCTAAGCAATCCATTTATATTGCTATTTGACAAGAAGATCACAAATTTAAAAGATTTGTTACCAGTGCTTGAGCAGGTACAAAAGAGTGGCAAACCACTTCTAATCATCGCTGAAGATATCGAGGGCGAGGCACTTGCAACGCTTGTTGTAAATAAACTTCGTGGCGTGCTAAACATCTCAGCTGTAAAAGCTCCTGGCTTTGGCGACAGAAGAAAAGCGATGCTTGAAGATATCGCTATCTTAACAGGTGGCGAGGTTATTAGCGAAGAGTTAGGCAGAACACTTGAGAGTGCTAGTATAAACGATCTTGGACAAGCTTCAAGTGTAGTTATCGACAAAGACAACACAACTATCGTAAATGGTGCAGGCGAGAAGTCAGCAATAGACGCTAGAATCACTCAGATCAAAGCACAAATCGCTGAGACTACAAGCGACTATGATAAAGAAAAACTTCAAGAGCGCCTTGCAAAACTAAGTGGCGGCGTGGCAGTTATCAAAGTAGGTGCTGCGACTGAGACTGAGATGAAGGAGAAAAAAGACCGCGTAGATGACGCTCTAAGCGCTACTCGTGCAGCTGTAGAAGAGGGCATCGTAGTAGGCGGTGGTTCAGCTCTTATCCTCGCTTCAAAGAGCGTAAATTTAAATTTACAAGGCGATGAGGCAATCGGTGCTGAGATCGTTAGAAGAGCGCTTCGTGCTCCACTTCGTCAAATCGCTGAGAACGCTGGCTTTGACGCAGGCGTAGTAGCAAATGCAGTTGAGACAAGCAAAGATGCAAATTTTGGCTTTAACGCTGCAACCGGCGAATATGTAAATATGTTTGAAGCTGGTATCATCGACCCAGTTAAGGTTGAGAGAGTTGCGCTTCAAAATGCTGTTAGCGTGGCTAGCTTGCTACTAACGACTGAAGCAACTATCAGCGAGATAAAAGAAGAAAAAGCAATGCCTGCAATGCCTGACATGGGCGGAATGGGTGGCATGGGCGGCATGATGTAGTAGCCCTTTTCGAGCTAGAGCTTTTCTAGCTCGAATTTAAATTTTAATCTCACTAAATTTATAAAACTATTTACTCCTTTTTAAATTTATTCTTGTATCATTTTTGCATTCTTTCAGGGAGAATTTACAATGAAATATGATGAAATTTTTAGAGAATACGACATCCGCGGCATTTATGAAAAGGACTTGACAGAAGATAGCGTCAAGGCTATAGGGCTCGCTTTAGGCAAGAAATTTAACGAATTTGGCGTGAAAACTTTAAGCGTTGGCTTTGACGCAAGGCTTAGTGCTAGCACGCTTTTTAGGTATCTGTTAAGTGGCCTAAACAAGGCTGGTGGCTTTAAAATTTACAACATCGGCTTGCTACCAACTCCTGTTGGCTACTTTAGCGTTTATGCAGATTATTTTGACGCAAACATCATGATCACGGGCTCTCATAATCCAAAAGATTATAACGGCTTTAAGATCACCATTAAAAAAGATAGTTTCTTTGGTAAAGATCTGCAAATTTTAAAAGATAAGGTGAATGAGATAATCGCCTCAAATTTAGAGATCGCAGACGATGAGAGCTGTGAGAAATTTAATATCTTAGAAAAATACGTTGAGTTTTTTGTAAAAGAATTTAGTGAGCTTAAAAATTTCAAAAAGCCTTTTGTCATCGACTGCGCAAATGGCGCTGTTGGCGTGAGCTTGGTGCCTATCGTCAAGGCACTTGGGCTAAATGCGAAAATTTTATATGAAGATCCAGACGGAAATTTCCCAAATCACCACCCAGACCCAAGCGAAAAAGAGAATTTAAAAGAGATATTTTCACTCATCGAAAAAAAAGAATTTGACCTTGGATTTGGCTTTGACGGAGATGGTGACAGGATCGCCGTGATAACTCCAAAAAGAGATATAAAAGGCGATGAGCTAGCCTATCTTTATGCGCTAAATATGAAACATCCAAAGGTGCTTGGTGAGGTAAAATGCTCACAAAATATGTATGATGAGATCGCAAAAATCGGCGAAGTTTTCATGGGTAAGACCGGGCATAGCAACATTAAAAAGATGATGAAAGAGCTAAACGTAGATCTCGCGGCTGAAGTGAGCGGTCATATATTCTTTAAAGAGCGCTATTTTGGCTTTGACGATGCGCTTTATGCGATGATGAGGGTACTTGAGCTAGTTCATAAAGGCTTTGACCTTGACGGAGAGCTCGATAAGATGCCACTTGTCTTTAGCACCGATGAGATCAAGATAAAGACGACTGACGAGGCTAAATTTAAGATAGTAGCCAAGCTAAAAGAGTGCGTGAAAAACGAGAGCTGCTACCTGCCAAAGATAAAAAATATCATCGACATTGATGGCATTAGGATTCAGTTTGAAAATGGCTGGGCGCTAGTGCGTGCGTCAAATACAACGCCGATCATTGTTACTAGATTTGAAGCTAAGAGCAAGGAATTTTTAGAAGAGATCGAGCAAAAAGTGACAAAATTGCTAAAGAGCTTGATGTAGCCAATAAAAGCATTTTGGGTTAAATTTACTCCAAAATGCTTTTCAAATTTTTATTTAAACATCCAACTTATCTGGCTTTTGCTGGTTTCTTTTCGGGCAGTTCCGCATACATGCCACGCAACAATTCTCCAATCAAATTCGCATCCTCAAATTTCTCGAATACATGCATTAACGTCTTTGAGTCATTATAAGGATAACGTAGTTCTGAGTCTGCAAGAAGTCTGTCCGATGTCGGCGTTCTCTTTAAAAACAGTTCATTATTACAAATGTCACCTATCAGTTTACCGTTAAAATATACAAGGTATCCACCCATCATGGATTTTATGACAATATCGCCGAATTTAGAAAATCTATCGCGAACATATTCATTAAATTCATTCACTATGATCACTCACTTTGAATTTAGAGTTTGCCGCCTTCGACGACTAGAGATTCAGGATTTACGCTGTCGCCATAGATTGGTTTTAACGTTGCATCATAGTCTTTGTGGAAGAAATTTTCTTTTCCAAGCTCGATGATCTCGTTATTTAGCCACTCAAGCAAGGCTTTGTTGACTTTTTTGACAGCTGGAGCTATCACATCCACATCACCAAGCGCTTCAACGCCTACGACAAAGCCAGGAGTCTCTTTCGCCCAGGCAAAAAGTAGGGCGTTATCATGCGCTAGAGCCGCACCTCTTTTATCAACCAAAGCTGCGAAAGTTTCGGTGTTTTGATCGTATTTTAAAAGCTTGATATCAGGATAATTTTTTGTAAAAAATGCGTCTGCGGTTGTGCCTTTGTTGACGATTAGTGTTTTATCTTTTAGCTCATCGACGCTCTTTATCACAGCGCCCTCAGGACTAACGATGCCAAGAGAGACCTTCATATATGGAAGTGCAAAATCAACAACTTGCGCACGCTCAGGCGTCTTTGTGAAATTTGCAAGCGTGATATCGACCTTGTCAGCTGTGAGCACTTCAACCCTGCCAGCAGCCTCGACTAGCTCAAATTTGACCTTGCTCTCATCGCCAAGCAAGTCTTTTGCGATGCGTTTTGCAAAATAGATGTCATAGCCTTGGTTTTTGCCGTCTTTATCGACGTAGCCAAATGGCGGTTTGTCACTGAAAACGCCTATCCTTACATATCCACGCTCTTTGATCTTCGCGATAGCGTCAGTTTGATTTGAAGCGGCCGCTTTGTCCGCACCTTTGTCATCACCACAACCCGTTAGAAAGACGGTAGCGACTAATGCTAATAAGAAAAATTTAAATTTTCTCACTCTTTCTCCTTTAGAAAATTTAGTAAATAAGAGCGGTTAAATCTCGCTCTAAACGCATTTTGAAAACAGGCAAATTATCTCTTATTTTTTCTAAAATGAGAATAAATTTAGAAATTTCTTTGCTCGCTCGCTTTTTGGATTAGTAAAAAACTCCTCTGGCTCGCTGATCTCCACGATCGCTCCAGCGTCCATAAATACGATCTTATTTGCAACTGCTCTTGCAAAGCTCATCTCGTGAGTGACTATTAACATCGTCATGCCATCTTTGGCTAAATTTAGTATCACATCAAGCACTTCTCTAACGATCTCTGGATCAAGTGCTGCCGTAACCTCGTCAAATAGCATGATCTCAGGGTTTAAACAAAGGCTTCTTACTATCGCTATGCGCTGCTTTTGACCGCCGCTTAGCTCCTTTGGATAGGCAAATTTCTTATCAAGTAGCCCAACCTTGCTTAGCCACATATCAGCCGTCTTTTCAGCCTCGGCCCTATCTCTTTTTTGCACCTTTAAAGGCCCAAGAAGGACGTTATCGATGACGTTCATATGGTCAAAGAGCTCGTAGCTTTGAAAGACCATACCGACCTTTTGGCGGATCCTTTGCCACTCTTTAAATTTAGCGTCTATCACTTCGCTATCTATGATGATCTCGCCGCTTGCTATGCTCTCAAGGCCGTTTATGCACCTAAGAGTTGTGCTCTTGCCACAGCCTGATGGTCCAAGAAGCACGACCACTTCGCCGCTTTTAACCTCTAAATTTATATCTTTTAAGGCGTGAAGCTCTCCATAAAATTTATTTATTTTTTTAAGTTCTAAGATATTTTCGCTCATTTTAGCTCCATTTTTCTTCTAGTTTTTTTGATAGTTTTGAGACTGGATAGCAGATCGCAAAATATAAAAAGAATATGAGCGTGTATATCCAAAATGGCGCCATAGGATTTGTAAATACATTTCGCTCGATGATCTGCTGGCCGACTTTGACTACCTCGACAACGCCGATTAGAACGACGATAGAGGTTGTTTTTATCATACGGCTTAGTAAATTTACAGCTCCAGGCACCAGCCTTCTTGTAGCAAGCGGGATGATGACATAAAAGTAAATTTGAAATTTGCTAAGTCCAAGTGAAGCGGCTGACTCAAACTGGTGCTTTGGTATCGAGGTGATCGCTCCTCGCACGATATCCATCATCTCAAAAACGCCCCAAAGGCTAAAGACTATGAGCGAGGCGGTAAATGCCGAGATATGCAGTCCAAAAGCCTTGCTAACGCCAAAATAAAATAAAAATAGCCAGACGATCTGAGGCATGATACGCACGATCTCGAGGCAAATTTTTAAAACAAAATAGATAAATTTGTTTTTCATACTCATCAAAACGCCAAGTATGAGTCCGCCGATGACAGAGATGATGATAGAGATGAGTGAAATTTCAGTGCTTACTACAAGACCTTCAAGCAGTCTTAGTAAATTTTGCGTGTCAAATAAAATACTAACTCCTTGCATTTCTCACCCTTTTTTCGACGTAGCTAAGCGCCAGCGAGACTGGCAAGATGATGACAAGATAGCTAATAACCAGCATAAAAAGCGCCTCATCTGTCTTGTAGTAAAGTCCGATGAGATCTTTTGCGACATAGACTAGATCAGCAAGCGCTACGATGCTAACGATGCTGGTTTCTTTTAGTAAAAATATGACGTTTGCGCTGATGCTTGGAAGTGCCACGCTAAAGGCTTGTGGCAAGATGACATATCTTAAGAGCTGGTTTTTGCTAAGTGCGATACTAAGTCCTGCTTCTATCTGCGACCTTCTAACCGCCTCAAAGCCAAGCCTAAAGCTCTCGCTCATATAGCTGCCACCAAGAAAGCTAAGCCCTGCAACCGCACAGGTAAAGCCGCTCATCGACACCCCAAGCTTTGGCAGGCCGTAGTATAAAAAGAAGAGCTGGATAAGAAGCGGCGTGTTTCTTGAAAGCTCAACGTAGCAATCAACTAGTTTTGCGAGAAATTTTAGCTTGTAAAATTTCACAGCCATACAAAAAATGCCTATCAAAATAGAAAAAACGATCCCCAAAAAGGCGATCTGACAGGTGAGCACCCCAGCTTTTACAAAAAGGGGGTAAAATTTCTCAATAAACTCAAAATCCATAAACATTAATCCAATCTGAAAAATGGAGATATTTTATCCCATAATCATAAATTTAAAACTAATTAGATATGATCACGCTTTAAATTTAAGCTTACAAAAAGGATAAAATTTGATCGATCTTTTTCAGATCATCGGTTTTTTAGGGATGATTTGCATCGTGATGGGCTACTTTTTGCTTCAGATCGGCCGCCTAAATAGCCGCGATCTAGCCTATCAGATAATAAATTTAGCAGGCGCTATACTACTCATCATCTCGCTTTTTGTGCATTTTAATCTCGGTTCATTTTTGATAGAGGTCTTTTGGATAATCATTACGATTTATGGAATTTATAAAATTTACAAGGAGAGAGCGTGAGAGCGTATGCAGAGTGGGAAGAGCAGGAGCTTTTGTTTTTATCGCTGCCACATAGTAAGAGCGACTGGGAGCCTTATTTAGAGGAGATTTTGGCGGGCTATGAGGAGCTTGTGGCTGCTGTTACGCCCTTTGAAAAGGTGGTGCTCATCTGCCCTGATGAGGCAAATTTTGCTAGGTTTAAGAAATTTAAAAATGTAGAGTTTGTTAAGCTAGATACTGACGATACTTGGATCAGAGACTACGGTATGATCGACGTTTGCACCAAAGACGGTGTAAAGAGCTATGACTTTAAATTTAACGCTTGGGGCGGTAAATTTAAGAGCTCAAAAGATGATGCGATAAATTTAGAGCTATCTAAAATTTATAAAACTAAGCTTGAGCCTGTTGATATGATACTAGAGGGCGGAAGCGTCGAGTTTAACGGAGATAGCGTGCTTTTAACCACCACAAAATGCCTACTAAATGAAAATAGAAACAAAGCACTTAGCAAAGAGCAGATTGAGGAGAAGCTTAAAAATTTATTTGGTCTAAAGCGTATCATCTGGCTTGAAAATGGCTTTATAAAAGGCGATGACACAGATAGTCACATCGATACTTTAGCGCGTTTTATCACGCCTGATACTATCGCTTACGCAGCTTGCGATGACAAGAGCGATGAGCACTTTGATGAGCTAAAAAGGATGGAGGATGAGCTTAAAAAAACTGGCTTTAAGCTACTTGCTCTGCCACTTCCTAAGCCTAAATTTTATGATGGTAAAAGGCTTGGCTGTACCTATGCAAACTTTATCTTTATAAATGGTGCGCTAATCGTGCCAACATATAACGACGAGAACGATGAAAAGGTGCTAAATTTACTTGCCCAAGCACTGCCAGGTAGAAAGATCATCGGTGTAAATTCGCTAGTTTTTGTTCGTCAAAATGGCTCGCTTCACTGCTCAAGCCAAAATAGATACAAGAGGGCTTAGCCTTGTCAAGTCCGTTTGATTATGAGTTTAACCGCATAAATAAGCAGGAGTGCACGCAGGGCGAAAATAAGGCCGTCATCGCAGCGGGAGCTTGCGCCTTTTTGCTTGCACTTGTGAAATTTGCAGCTGGGCTTTTTAGTGGTTCGGTCGCTGTGCTTGGCTCGGCGATAGATTCGATGCTTGATTTTATTGTCTCACTTTTAAATTTATTTGCGCTTAGAAAGTCAAGAAAGCAAGCCGATGAGAAATTTAACTTTGGCTACACAAAGCTAGAGGCGTTAGCAGCGCTATTTGAGTGTGTTATCATCGTGTTAGCGGCAGGTTTTATCTTTTATGAGAGCATTAAGAAATTTAGCGAGCCAAATTTAGAGATAGACCTTGGCTTAAGCCTTGGTGTGATGGTATTTTCGGTTGTGGTGACGTTATGTTTGGTGCTATTTTTAAACCAAATTTCTAAAAAAAGTGGCAACCTTATCATAAAAGCAGACGCGCTGCACTATAAGATCGACCTTTTTAGCAACCTAGCAGTCATCATCTCGCTGCTTATCATTAAATTTAGCGGATTTGTGATGATAGATGCGATCTTTGGTATCGTGATAAGTGGCTACATCGCTCAAAGCGCCATAAGTCTTGGCAAAGACGCCCTTGGTGTCTTGCTAGATCACGCAGCAAGCCCTGAGGTCACAGCTGAGATCATCAAGATGATAAAGGCTAAGCAGAGGATTTCAGACTTTCACTACCTAAATACAAGACAGAGCGCAAATACCATATTTTTAACGCTGCATTTAGTTTTTGACAAAGATATCTCGCTTTACGACGCGCACGAGGTGGCCGACTCGCTTGAAGCTGAGATAAGAGAGAAATTTAAGGAATTTTCGTGGCAGATAACCACGCATTTAGACCCATATAACGACAAAGAAGGGAGATGAGATGAAAGTAGCACTACTTCAACAAGAATTTAAAGGTACAAAAGAGGCGACTATCGCAAAGACGCTTGAACTAATCGCCGAGGCAAAAAAAGGCGGTGCCGATCTAGTCGTCTGTCAAGAGCTGCACCAGACGCAGTACTTTTGCCAAAGCGAGGATACAAATTTCTTTGATCATGCAAATGATTGGCAAGAGGATGTCGCTTTTTGGGGCAGGGTAGCAAAAGAAAATGGCGTAGTTTTGGTCACTTCGCTCTTTGAAAAGAGGGCTGACGGACTTTATCACAACACCGCCTTTGTCTTCGAGCGTGACGGCAGCGTGGCTGGCAAATACCGAAAAATGCACATCCCTGATGATCCTGGATTTTACGAGAAATTTTACTTCACGCCTGGCGACATTGGCTTTGAGCCAGTTGAGACTAGCCTTGGTAAGCTTGGCGTTTTGGTTTGCTGGGATCAGTGGTATCCAGAAGCAGCAAGGCTAATGGCGCTAAAAGGGGCGAAAATTCTCATCTATCCAACGGCTATTGGCTGGTTTGAGGGCGATAGCGACGATGAAAAGTCAAGACAGCTTGAAGCGTGGGTGGCAGTGCAAAGAGGTCACAGCGTGGCAAACGGCCTGCCAGTTGTTGCAGTAAATCGCGTGGGCTTTGAAAAAGATGATAGCGGCGTTATGGATGGGATCAAGTTTTGGGGAAATAGCTTTGTTTTCGGGCCACAAGGGGAGCAGCTTTTCCGCGCAAATAGCACAGATGAGCTTTGTAAGATCGTTGAGATAGATATGAAAAGAAGCGAAGAAGTGCGCAGAATTTGGCCATTTTTAAGAGACCGCAGGATCGATGCCTACGCAAATATCACAAAAAGATTTATCGACTAAATTTAGAGCTAGAATTTCTAGCTCTTTTAAAATGTAAATTTCTTATCCACTATGCGGACTATCCTGCCGCCAAGCCTTTTTGCCTGCTCTTCGTTGTGCGTGGTTATGATGATCGTATATCTTTGCGACAAGCTTTTTAAAAGCTCCTCTACGATCAAGACATTTTTCATATCAAGCGATGAGCAAGGCTCGTCAAGCATAAGTACTTCAGGCTTTGTAGTTAGCATTCTTGCGATGCAAAGTCTTTGCTTTTGACCGCCTGAGAGTTTGCTAGCTGGCATATCAAGGTCATTTATCTCATCTAGTAAATTTACGCTTTTAAGTAGCTCCTCTACTCTTTTTTGCTTGTCTTTTATGCTGCCCTCGTAAAATTCCATCGCATAGGTCAAATTTCTTTCTACGCTAAAGGGAAAGAGCGTGGCGTCTTGAAAGAGTATGGCTAGCTTTCTTCTTAGCCAAATTTCGCCCTTATCTTTGATATTTTGGCCTTTAAATAAAATTTCTCCGCTATATCTGCCGCCTTTTTGCTCCAAAAAGCCATTTAGCGCTGAAAGAAATGTTGATTTGCCACATCCTGAGCTACCCATTAGGCAGATGATCTCGTTTTGGGCGATGTTTAAATTTAGATCTTTTAAAATTTCATTCTCTTGTTGTAAATTTTTGGCTTTTAAAGAAAAACTATAAATATGATTCTATAAAAGAAAGATAAAATATAATAGGAAAAGTTATATGGGTCGAACTATTGAAGTTTAACCCATTGGATAATGAATTAATATCTACGTTTAAATTAAAAACAAAAATTATTCTGTTTTGTCTTTAACGTAGGTAGCACCTTTGTTAACTTTGTCTTTTGACCACTCGACTGCATTGCCAGTATCTTCTTTGGCACCATGCCAAGTATTAGAACAGCCGACCATAAAAAAGGCAGCACACAACAGTGTTAAAAAACAACGCATATTTACTCCTTTGTTTTTAAGAGATGGCGCTTGGACTGAATCGGCAATCTTTTATGCCTTGAATGGGTTTTCAAGATCTTCGCTTTTATCAGCACGGTCATCTCTTGAAATTATATTTCAATTATATTCAAAAATTTATTAATTTTTTTACCTGACGTAAGAAAAGAGTATAAAAATTAGTTTTTATAGAAATTTGCTTAAGATAGGTATTATAAAATTTTTATCTATTATGGATATCAAGGCCTGCTTAATATTGCCTCGATTGATTAGGCTGAGTTCTGTTGAAAAGTTTGGTAATGGATCATTTAGTAATAAATTTAGCTTAGCCTCTTCGAGTTTTAGCTTTTTTTTATCTGTGTTTTTGTTCTCTAGCATCGATACTACTATTCTTAGCTTTTCTTTTGTTATATCACTTTGCACGGAATACCTTGTATATGATAATTGAAGATAAAAAAGCCACAGCAGAGCAGGCAAAATACGCCCAAATTTCCCCAATAGTTTTTTCAAGGAGCGTGTGCAACCCTAGTAAAAAGAATACTAAGCCTATGGTGCAAATCACACTCACAATTATATTGAGTACAACTGAATTGGCGCTCTTTAAAAAAGAACACCTAATATCGTCAGCTTGAGCATCTATAAGCTCAACAACGGATACTATAAATTCAGATATGCCCGCCATTATTTTTTTAATAACCAGGCAGCTAAAAATCCAACCCCCGCAGCAATAGCAATGCTTTTAATTGGATCTTCTTTTATTGCGTCGTTTACGTTTTCTATGCTGTCTTTGCCTTTTGATTTTAGATCATCTATGTATTTTTTGATCTCATCACTATTTAGTTGGTCTAAAATTTTATCTTTAGCGGATTCCGCACGCTCTGTACCCATATCTTTGATAGATTTTATAACATCTTTAAAATCTGCTTTCAAAGAATCTAAGTCTTTTTTTAAAGACTCTAAATTTACCTCTTGAGTAGCCATTAGCACTCCTTTATTAATATTATTTTGAGCTGAAGTTCTCGTATCATTATATATGATGTTACTTAATCGTTAATAAATTTAGCAATTCAAAGAATCTCATTGATGGTATGATGCTATTCTATGTACCGTTAATAACTAAAAGTCACCATAAGGTATTCCGATATCCTTTCAAAATTCTTAGTGTTATACCTTTAATTATTTTTAATATATTTTATTAAATTACTATGCAAAATTTAGATATTTTATCTGTAAAAGCTAGTTTTTAGAGATAATGATTTGTCTGAGCTTTTATATTTTTATTCTATTATGAGAATAAAAATATTGGCCGTCTGCCAAGACCTTACAGTAAACTCAATTTGAGTTTACTAAATAAATTATTATCGTACATGCTATAAAAATAATATTTGGGCTCTGGCTTTATTAAAATCAAATCGCCCTATAAAGAAATATAAATTTATTCTTAAGAAAATATTTTTTTAAGCCTTGATTGTGTAGAATAGTTGCAACTTTACCAAAATGGCATAAAAATATCATATCAAAAAGATACAAAGCTAAATTTATAGAATAAAATAGCCTTAAATTTTTTGAAAGGATTTTAGATGAAAACTACTTCTTTGGCACTTGCTGGCTTGCTTTTAGCAACAACTCTCTCAGCAAAAGAATTTATCAGTATCGGCACTGGCGGCATGACAGGTACTTACTATCCGATAGGTGGAGCGATCTGCCGCTTGGCAAACAAAAACACCGATGTAAAATGCTCTGTTCAATCAACTGGCGGCTCAGTTTATAACGTAAATAACGTCCTTAAAAAAGAGCTTACTTTTGGCTTTGTTCAAAGCGACGTCGTCTATGATAAATATAACGGCACTGGCAAATTTGACGGAGCAAAAGATGAAAATTTACGCTCAGTAGTAGCTATCTATCCTGAGCTTCTTGCATTTGTTGTAGCAAAAGATAGCGGTCTAACAAGTGATATCCAGTCTTTTGCAGGTAAAAAATACAACGTCGGAAACCCAGGCAGCGGCAACGAAGTTAGCACACTTGAGGTCTTTAAAGCAAAAGGCTTTGACGTTTCAAAACTAGGATACCGCGGCGTTTTAACAGTTGGCGAATGCCCACACGCACTAAAAGATAAAAAGATAGATGGATATAGCTTTGTCGTTGGTCACCCAACTGCAAACATCACTGATGCTGCAACATCTTTACCAATCGATATCTTAAACATCGAAGGCAGTGAGATCGACAACCTTCTTAAAGAAAAACCATACTTTGCAAAAGGCGTGATCCCAAAAGGCTCTTATGACGGCGTCGATCACGATGTAAATACTATCGGCGTAAAAGCTGTTTTAGTAACTAGCAAAGATACAAAAGATGAGGCTGTAAAAGCTGTGATAAAAGCTATTTTGGATAACTTTGATGAGTATAAAACTCTTCACCCAGCACTAAAATCAGTTAAAAAAGAGGATCTTGTTCAAGGTCTTTCAGCTCCGCTTCACCCAGCTGCAGAGGCTGCATTTAAAGAGGCTGGTATCTTAAAATAACTCAAATTTCCAGGGGCTTTTGCCTCTGGATAAAATTTAAATATGCAAATTTCTTCTAAATTTATATATTTAAATTTTAAAGGAGAAAGATGAACGAAGTCAAAGACAACGAAGAACAATTTGTCGAAGTAAAGACAAGAGAGATAAATAGCAATATTTACAACTATTTCATCGCATTTGCGTGTTTCTCTTGGTCAGTTTTTCAGCTTTATATAGCGTATTTCCCGCTAAATACTAACATCTCACGCTCAGTGCACCTAGCCTTTGCGGTTGGGCTTGTATTTTTGCTCTATCCAGTCACTTTTCATAAAAAGGCTCACTCAAGTTTGCCGTTTTACGACCTAGTTTTTTGCGTGGTAGGCGTTGTTGCCGTGCTTTATCCAGCGGTTTATTTTTACGAGCTAGCTGATAGGACAGGGGATTATATCACTCAAGATATCGTCATATCGTTTTTAGCGATCATTGTTTTGCTTGAAGCCGGCAGGCGTGTCATGGGACCAGCGCTTCCTATCATTTGTATATTATTTTTGATATATGATCACTTTGGTCCTTATATGCCAGACATCATCGCTCACCAAGGCGCTAGTTTTGAAAAGATCGCAGGACACATGTTTTTGACAACCGAGGGCATCTTTGGCGTGCCTATCGGCGTTAGCGTTAGTTTTATCTATCTTTTTGTTCTTTTTGGCTCATTGTTAGAGCGAGCAGGTGCTGGACAATACTTTATAAATTTAGCCTTCTCACTTCTTGGCAAATATAGAGGCGGCCCAGCTAAGGCTTCAGTCATCGCAAGTGGCCTAACAGGCATGGTTTCAGGTAGCTCAACAGCAAACGTCGTAACTGTTGGTACATTTACCATACCGCTTATGAAAAAAGCTGGTCTTTCACGCACAAAAGCTGGTGCTATCGAGGTCGCTGCTGGTGTAAATGGACAGCTCATGCCACCTATCATGGGTGCGGCTGCTTTTATCATCGCTGAGTTTTTGGGTATGACATATACAAATGTTATGATGGCAGCGGTTATCCCAGCATTTGCTTGTTATTTGTCACTATTTTTTATCGTGCATCTAGAGAGCGTCAAGCTTGGACTAAAAGGCATAAATCAGAGCGAATTTCACTCAAGATTTAAAATTTTTGTAAGTGGCCTTCATTATATAACGCCTATTTTGATCTTGCTCTATACGCTTTTAATCGCAAAAGAGTCAGCCATAGCCGCAGCGTTTAATGCGATTGGATTTTTATTTTTGATAATGATCTTTCAAGAGCCAACTAAAAAGCTAGCTTCAGGCGAAAAAGTAGGGCTAAGCGACGTGTTACTTGGCTTTGAAGATATATTTTGGGCGATGGTCGCAGCTGCAAAGAGCATGACCACAATAGCCATCGCAACAGCGCTTGCTGGCATCATCGTGGGCTCTATCTCTCTAACTGGCCTTGGTCAGGTACTCTCTGATCTAGTCGAGCTTTTAGCAGGCGATAACATCATGATGATCCTAGTTTTAACAGCTCTTATGTCGCTTATCCTTGGCATGGGCCTTCCAACGACAGCAAACTATATCGTCGTCTCAAGCCTTGTTGCGCCAGTTATCTTGTTTTTGGCGCATAAAAATGGCTTTTTGATCCCTGCTATCGCCGTGCATCTTTTTGTATTTTACTTTGGAATTTTAGCCGATGACACGCCGCCAGTTGGCATCGCAGCCTACGCAGCAGCGGGCATCGCTAAAGCAAATCCAATAACCGTTGGCGTTCAAGGATTTTTTTACGATCTAAGAACAGCGATCTTGCCATTTGCCTTTTTCTTTAACAACAAACTTATGCTAATTGATAGCATAAACACGAGCGATCCGCTTGATTCAAAAGGGATAGTCTGGATGAGCAATCCACTTGAAATTTTACTTGTCTTTGGCATGGCGATCGTGGGTATGTTTGCCTTTTCAAGCTTGCTTCAAGGATATTACGTCACAAAGCTTAGGATTTGGGAGAGGGCGCTACTTATCCCAGTCGTGCCTCTAGCACTTGTGCCAAACATCTGCGTGAAATTTGGTCTAATGCCAAACGAATACACAGCCTACATCGTAGCAGCTGCTCTTTATGGCTTTGTCTTTATGACTCAGTGGGGCATAAAAGATAAACCGCTTGATCAAATAAGAGCGATTTAACATTAGGCAAGAGCTCTCTTGCCTAAACTTTTAAATTTATTTATAAATTTCTATTGATTTTGCAAAAAGTGAGAATTTAGGCTTTAAAACTCTAAAGATCAAAGTTGTTTTGAGCGTTTTAGATCACCTGCAAACTCGCAAGACATCTTATCACTTAGTTTGCAGCCTTTTTCTAAGAAGGTGTAAGCCTCTTTAAATTTCTTAGCTTCTATTAGTATCGAGCCTATCATTCCGCAAGAGTAGCCGTCATTTTGCTCGCAGGCTTTGTTAAAAAGCTCTCTTGCCTTTTGTGGATCGTTATCTAGATAAATTCCACCAGCTGCTGAGCAACCCTCTTTTTCGCCACCTTGGCAAGCTTTGTTGTAAAACTCTAACGCTTTGTTACTGTCTGGCACGTCAGTTTTTCCAAGCTGGTAGATCGCACCTGCTTTTGCACATGATCTTGCGTCATTTGCCGCGCAACCTGCTTCAAATTTAGACAAAGCCTCAGTGAAATTTGAGTCAGCATAAGCTTTCAAACCATCTTCAAAGTCGCCTGCTAGAGCGCAAGCTGCAAGAAGCGAGATAAAAATCATTTTTTTCATTAAATTTTCCTTTTGTAAAGTAATGTGCAATTTTAACATATTAAATTTACACTTACTTGATGAAAAATAATTATTATTTTAAAATTTGCTCTTGCTCTTTGTAATCAGGCATGATGGTTTCTATAAATTTATAAAAGCTGCTTTGATGATGCGGATAGAGCAGGTGAGTAAGCTCGTGAAGCACGACGTATCGCACGGCTGAGAGCGGCTTTTCTATAAGCCTTAGGCTTAAGTTTATATAGCCTTTTTTGTGGTTGCAGCTGCCCCAGCGAGTTTTGCTATCTCTTATGACGATGCGACTAACTGGCTTGTTGATATGAGGCTGATAGTAGCTTGCAAGCTCTAAAAATAGCTCTTTTGCTCTTACTTTTTTAAAGCGTTCAAGTGCCTTTAAATTTGGCGTTATGATAAATTTATCTTCAAAAAATGGCACATTTACGCTCTCATCAAATTTGATCTTATAAATTTGCCCAAGAAATTTCATCTCATCATCTTTTGGCAAATTTAAAAGAGCTTTTTTATATGAGTTTTCAAGCCAAATTCTGTGCGTCTCAAGAAAGCTAAGAGCCATCTTTTGCGTGCTGTAAAATGGCATAGAAAGCGTGATCTTAGCATCCTTGCCAACTCTTAATCGCATAGCTTTTACATTTGCTTTAAAATTTACTAAAACGCTTAAACCATAAAAGTCTAAATTTAGGCTCTTTTGCCTTAAACTAGGCGTTTTTCTTGCCACTTTTTGCTTCTCCAGCGCCAAGTATTTGCAAGGCCTCTTAGCCACTCATCAGCGCAAAATCCTATCCAAACGCCAACAATGCCCCAGCCAAGGTGTATGCCTAAGAAATATCCAAGCGGCAGCGAAAGCCCCCACATAAAGATAAGCCCAGTCGCAAGTGGGAATTTCGCGTCGCCGCTTGCGCGAAGGGCATTTACGATGACGATGTTAAAGGTTCTGCCAGCCTCTAGCACGATCGAGAGCGTAAAGAGTGGTAGCATTATCTTGCGCAAGTTCTCATCTAAATTTAGTGTGTCCATGATCTTATACTTTAAGGCGTAGGCGATCAAAACGACGATGAGCGTGATAGAAATTCCAAGCCACAAGGCTTTAAAGGTTCTGGTGTAAGCCTCGTTAAACTCGCTTGCTCCAACCAAATGTCCCACGATGACCTCGTTTGCCACGCTGATACTTGCGCCACAAAGCAAGATGAGAAGAGTGATTTGAAAGTAGATCGTTTGCACGCTAAGAGTTGCCTCGCCCATGCTCGCGATAAAGCCAAATGCGACCATGTATTGCGCCATCCAGAGTAAATTTTCGCCAGCACTTGGCAGACCAACTGAGAGTATTTTCTTTAAAATTCCAAACGGTACGACAAGTAGTTTGCTAAGATAAATTTTAACTTTTGCCACGCGTATGAGCATGTAAAGTAGGACAAAAACGCCAATAAGCCTACCCACAAATGTCGAGATAGCAACACCTTGCAAGCCTAAATTTGGTAGATCAAACCAGCCAAAAAGGGCGATGGCATTGCCAAAAATGGTGATAATGTTCATCAAAACTGAAGTTAGCATCACAGCGGTTGCTAGATTATAGACGCGAAGCACCGCAGCTAGCACCATGCCTATGCCATCAAATAGCAAGGCAAAGCCAAGTATGTGCAGGTATGAGAAGCTATCGTTTATGAGATCATTTGGCACATTTAGTAAATTTAAGATGTTGTAGCCAAAGACGTAGATGATGATGGCTGAGAAGATACCAAAGACCGTATTTGACGTGATGCTTGCGTGTATGACGCTTGAAGCTAGCTCGTTTTGCTTTGCTCCAAGTGCTTGTGCGACGACGACTGAGCAGCCCATGCTTAAAAAGTTAAAAATGGTCATAAAAAGATCCATCACTTGATTGCCAGCACCCATGGCGCCAACTAGATGCACACTCACTTTTGTCACCATGTAGGTGTTTATGATGAGCGTTATAAAGTGCAAAAACATATCTAAAAATATAGGGACGACCAGTTTTTTCATAGAAAGATTCATAAATTTCTCCATTTTTAAATTTTGGGGCGATTATAGCCAAATTAGGTTTTAGCTCCCTTTTGATATAATCCAAAAAATTTAAAATTTGAGAGAAAAATGGCATTAATCGACCTAATAGACGTAAGTAAAAAATTTGGCGCAAATGAAATTTTAAACAGCGTAAGTCTTAGCGTAAATGAAAATGAAAAGATAGCGATCATCGGCAAAAACGGTAGCGGCAAGAGCACGCTTATGAAGATCATCTCTGGTGAGGTGGCAGCAGATAGCGGCAGACGGATAGTGCAAAACCTAATAAGCGTCGAGATGCTAGCGCAAAATCCAAATTTTAACGCCACTTTTAGCGTAAGAGATGCGCTAAATAACGAGCTAAAAGAGATATTTGACGCGATAAGCGAGTATGAAAAGAGTGGAGTTTTGCTAGCAAATGACCCAGAAAACAAGGAAATTTTAAAAGAGCAAGAGAGGCTTTTGAAATTTATAGAGGCAAAGGATGGCTGGAATATCGAGCACAAGATCGAGCGAATTTTGCAAGAATTTAAGCTAAAAGAGTATGAAAACAGGCCCATTTGCTCGCTAAGTGGCGGTGAGATCAGGCGCGTGGCACTGGGTGCGCTCATCCTTAAAAAGCCAGATGTGCTGCTGCTTGATGAGCCTACAAACCACCTTGATGTCTATATGGTCAAATTTCTTGAAGATATGCTTAAAAGCTCAAATCAAAGCATAGTTTTTATAAGCCACGATAGATACTTTATAGACTCGCTAGCAACTAGGTGCGTTGAGGTCGAGGATGCAAGCTTAAAAAATTTCGAGGGCGGATATGCAAACTATCTAACCAAAAAAGAGGAAATTTTAGCAAGTCTTGCAAAGTCGCATGAGACACTGCTAAAACAACTAAAGGCCGAAGAGGAGTGGCTAAGGCGCGGCGTAAAAGCTAGGCTAAAGCGAAACGAGGGCAGAAAAGAGCGGGTGCTCGCCATGCGCGAAGAGGCTAAAAAAAATCCAGGCGTGATAAGGCGAGTGAGGCTAGAGCTTGAGCGTGCAAGTAAAAATTTCAACCAAGTTCAGAGCCAAAACCGCAAAAAAATGCTCTTTGAGTTTAAAAATTTAGGTAAAAGCATAGACGGTAAGGTGCTTTTTGAAAAATTTGACGCAAGAGTCTTGCAGGGCGAGAGGATCGCCATAGTCGGACGAAACGGCAGCGGAAAGAGCACTTTGCTTAAAATTTTGCTAGGCCTTGAAAAACCAAGTAGTGGCGAGATAAAAAGAGGCGAGGTGAGCATCGGCTACTTTGATCAAGCTAGAAATGTCCTTGATGATGACAAGAGCCTCATAGAGACATTTTGCCCAAATGGCGGCGATCACGTGCTAGTTCGTGGGCGAAATATGCATGTTTATGGCTATCTTAAAAATTTCCTCTTTCCAAAGGAATTTCTAGATAAAAAGATAGGCGTTTTAAGTGGCGGCGAGAAAAACCGCGTCGCGCTTGCGATGCTTTTTACCAAAACTTACGACGTGCTGGTGCTTGACGAGCCGACAAACGATCTTGATATTGCAACTATCAACATCTTAGAAGACTACTTGCAAAGCTTTGAAGGGGCTATCTTGCTAGTTAGCCACGATAGATATTTTGTCGATAAGATGGCAAATAAGCTCTGGGCGTTTGAGGGCACAAAGATAAATGTCTTGCATGAAGAGTATAGCGTCTATTTGGAGCTTGAAGATGAGATGAAAGAGCTTGATAAATTTGAAAAAGAGCTAGCAAATAGCCAAAATGAAGCCAAGCAAAAGAGTAAATCTGGCGCAAAACTAAGCTACAAGCAAACGCAAATTTTAAACACATATCCAGATAAAATTTCAGCCCTTGAAGCAAGGGTAGCCGAGCTAAACGAGGGGCTTAGTGATCCAAAAATTTATCAAGAAGTAGGACTAACTAAGCTTTATGAAGAGCTAGAAAGCACAAAAGCCGAGCTTGAAAACCTAGAAAATGAGTATTTTGAAGTTTTAGAGATCGCCGAGGAGCTAGAGTAGCTTGAAAAAGATCGGTAGGATAAGCGCGCTAAATACGAGAGTTGTTAGACAAAATTCTGTTGTAAGCCTTAGCATTATCGTTGATAAGATGAGATTTAGTGAGACATTTTCACCTAAAATATATAAATATGAAGTAGGTGATCTAGTCCAGATAAAATATAAAAAGGTTGGATTTTTAAATAAGATAGAGACTATTAGGCTAATCGCAAAAAGCAGCGAAGAGTCGGGACTTTTTGCAAGGATTACAAATTTGATCTTCATGATTGGTTGTTTTTATTTTTTGCTTTATTGCGTCAGTTTTTATTTATTATGGGGTTACGTTGGAATTTAATATTATTAGGCTTATTATTACATTAGTAGCTGCTTGTTTTTTGTTTTTGATGGGTAAATTTGCTTATCTTAAGTTTTTGATTTTTAGATATTTTATATTTGGATAGAACTTTGAAATTTAAATTTATGAAAGGTTTTTGCGCCATGATAAGGTCGCTAAATTTATTTGAAACGAGGCTAAAATGCTAAAAAAACATCCGCTAATCTCAGTAATAATCGCCATTGTTGTGATATTTTTTGCTACCTACTTTTTTATCTTTGGGTTAGTTTCTGTTTTAGATGACGACATTGGCGATAGTAAAGAGCTAAATAATAGCTTTTTTTACGTCAAAGATGACAAGGTCTATGCCTTGGTGCCAAGTGGCGGTAAATTTGAGTTAATAGGCGTGAAAGCCAGTAAATTTAGATACATTGACACCGGCAAATACGACAACAGAAATGTTGGCGCTAGCGATAAGGCGGTATATTGCGGTAACCTCGTGATGAGTGGGCTTGATCCAAATGGCGTTAGAGCGCTTGGCAATGGCTACTTTGGTGACGGCAAGATCACATATTTTTGTGATAGCGAAAGCGAGACGAACCTCGAAATATCCGCACTTAAAGAGTTTTGGGATATCTTCTCACATAAAATGTTTAACACCCCAAAAGCGCAAACTCATATCTATAAATTTAGACAGGTTGATAACGTAAATTTAGCAGCGATCTTGGGCTTTGGCTATGCAAGCGACGGAGTAAAGGTCTATCATGAGGGCAAAGAGCTAGAGGGCGCAAATGCCAGCAAAATGCGCTACATCGAGCAGGCATCTGGCAGAAAGAGCATGCATTTTACGACTGACGGAGAAAATGTCTATTATGACAGCACAAAACTAAGGATCAAATTTAGCCCGCAAATGCGTGATATCGGCGAGATATGGCGCATTCACTATCTTTATGAGCCAAATTCTGGCATGGTCTATGCAAACGATCACGAATTTGACCCAAAATTTGCCCCATACGAGCCACTTTTTAACCTAAAAGATGAGCACTCTTATCATGCGCTCTTTCGTGGCAAAGGCGGTATCTATCACTGGGAGCGAAAGTGGCAGTGGTATAACAGCATAGATGAGGGCGAGTTTGTAAGAGACGGAGACGATCCTTTTAAAGGCGAGATAACGCCGTTATATGGCGACGTGGTGATAAGTGATGGCAAGACATATTTTCTAAAAACCTATGAAATTTGGCATAACACGAAAAATGATCACAGCCTAAGCTCACGCCACACGTCTATCGTAAGACTTGATACAAAAGAGCAGTGGCGAAAGATAGGGCTTGTAAGAAACGATGGCTACGGAGCGGTTTATGCAAACGGCGATAAGACATATTATTTTGATAACGTCGGCTACGGCTGGCGTTTTAACAGCAGTGTTTATGATATAAACGACCTTGGCGTGGTTGAAATTCTCACTCGTCCTTATGGTCCAAATGTTAAGAATTTAAAACTAGATGAGATAGTAAAAATGGTAGATCAAGGCGCTATGACGCCAGCTGAGGGCGAGGTGGTGATCGATGCGATAAGCGACTTTGATGATTACTCGCAAAAATATGCCTACTGGATATTTCTTGCCATTGCATTTGTGGCCTCGGTGGTTGGCGCTATTTTTAAAAATAAAACGCAAAAAAGCGAGCTTAAAAAAAGGGTAGATGATTATAGATTATGAGAAAAATTGCGACTAAGATACTTTATCTTTTTGTCATTTTGACGCTATTTTTTGTTTTGGCTATGCTTTATCTGTGGCGTGAGGGAGAGTATCAAAGAAGCTTTGCAAACATTGATAGTAGCGAGTTTTACCGCTCGCCTGAGGGTAAAATTTATGTTCAAATTTCAGGCAGTGGCAAGTATGAGCTAAAAGGCGTCGATGAGGCTAGTTTTAGGGTCTTAAAGCTAAAACACGCGTATGATTATTCAAACGTAGCGGCTGATAAAAATCATGTCTATTGCGCTAGAGAAATTTTGCCTGGTCTTGATCCAAACAGCGCCAAAGTGCTTGGCAATGGCTATATAAGTGATGGCAAGATAAGCTATTATTGCGCCACTAGAAGCGAGAAAGAGGCGGGATTTAGCGAATTTGGCGCCATTATGAAAAACCTTGTTCACGTTTTTATAAAAAGCTACGATGATAGCCCTTATTTTTACAGGACAAAAAGGGTTGAAAGCACAAATTTAGAGCCTATCTTTGACGCTGGCTTTGCAAGAGACGGAGCTACGCTTTACTACAAGGGCGAAAAGCTTGACGCGCAGCCTAGTGAGCTAAGATACATCACAGCAGAAAGCGGCGCTGCTAGCGGATATTACACAGACGGCAAGAGCCTATTTTTAGGCTTTTATAAGCTTGATGCAAGCTACTCAGATGAGGTGCGCCAGATATGCTACGATGCTAAGCATGATATAGAATATCTTTTTGAGCCAAAAAGTGGGGCGGTGTTTGCAAATGAGCGTAAATTTAGCGCCCAAAATATGCCTTATAGCGCCATTTATAGCGTGGATAACGTGCACTCCTTTTGGCCTCTTTTTGCCAGCAAAGATGGAATTTACTTTTGGGATAGCACGAAAAACGAGCAAGCTAAAATTTCAGACTACCAGCTAAAAGGCGAGCTAAAAAGGCTCTATGCTGACGTTTTTGTAGATGAGAGCTCGGCGTATTTTTTACAGCAAGGCGAAGAGTGGCGGCGCTCAAAGCATGGCAGGCACTTAGAGGCGCAAACAGTCTCTTTATATAAATTTGCCCCAAGCTCCTCTTGGCGTGAGATAGGGCTGGTAAAAGATGGCGAGTATGGCGCAGTTTATGCAAATGGCGATAAGGTCTATTTTTTTAGCAAGATAAAGCCATTTTATGGCATAAAGCATAGCGTTTATGAGGTGGTCGACCTTGGCGTCATAGAAATTTTAACAAGAGCATCTAAAGAGCTTAGCGCAAAAGATATCAGCGAGATGATAAAGCGCGGCGAGCTAGTGGAGGCAAGCGGCGAAGAGGTCGCAAGATCGAGGATAGAGTATGACTCGCCAAAGATCATTTTGTATATCACATTTGGCATCGCTTTTGTCGTCATAGTGCTAACAACTCTTGCAAAACCAAAGAGAGATGAAAGAGACTTGAGATAAATTTCGAAGTGGCTATTTTTGGTGGCTAGAGCTTAAAATTTCATAAAAATTTAAAGAGAAAATTTGGACTATTTACTTTTTTTTGTTATTTTAAAGCGAGACTGAATTTTATAAAAAGGAGAAAAATGTTTAAATTTCAAAGGTCAAAATTTAACAACTCAGTATTTATCCCATCGCTTATTGTCATATTTTTAATAGCGGCATTTGCAGCGATATTTCCAAATTTCTCAAATGAGTTTTTTAAGGGTATGCAAAACTACATCGCGGCAAAATTTGGCTGGTTTTATATCCTAGTCGTTGCCGTCATATTGCTAAGCGTCATCATCCTTGGCTTTAGTAAGCTTGGCGAGATCAAGCTTGGAGCTGACCATGTAAAGCCAGAGCACAAAAATATCTCGTGGTTTTCTATGCTTTTTGCCGCTGGCATGGGCATAGGTCTAGTATTTTTTGGTGTGGCCGAGCCGCTCATGCACTATCTAAACCCACCAGTTGGCGACGCGCAAACTATCGCAGCGCAAAAGCTTGCGTTGAATATCACATTTTTTCACTGGGGCATGAGCGCATGGTCAGTTTATGCTATCGTAGCGCTAATTCTAGCCTTTTTCTCGTATAGACACGGCTTGCCACTCACGCTTAGATCGGCATTTTATCCGATCATTGGCGATAAAATTTATGGCAAGATAGGTAGCGCCATCGATACATTTGCCGTTGTGGCGACCCTTTTTGGTGTGGCGACCTCGCTGGGATATGGCGTGCTTCAGGTAAATGCTGGCCTTACGCACGTTTTTGGCCTGCCGACTATGCACATCACGCTTCTAATAGTGCTTTGTTTTGCAGCTACCATCTCAGCGGCAAGCGGCGTGGATAAGGGGATAAAAATTTTGTCAAACGCAAATATTGCGCTAGCTATATGTTTTATGTTTTTGATACTATTTTTAGGCGATACGACGCAGCTTCTAAAGTCGTTTGTGCAAAACAGCGGCGACTACATCTCTACGCTCATCTCAAACACTTTTAACCTCTACGCCTATGAGAGGCAAAACGAGAGCTGGCTTGGCGGTTGGACGCTGCTATACTGGGCTTGGTGGCTATCTTGGTCGCCGTTTGTGGGGCTTTTTATCGCTAAAATTTCAAAAGGCAGAACGATAAGAGAATTTGTCATAGGCGTGCTTTTAGTGCCGACTGGCTTTACCTTTGCTTGGATGAGCTTTTTTGGTAACTCGGCGATCGCTTTGGTGCAAAGTGGTTTTAGCGAGCTAGCAACGACTGTAAATTCCGACTCAGCCTCAGCGCTATTTATGTTTTTGGAGAAATTTAGCTTCTCAGGCGTGCTAAGCGTGATTGCAGTCTTTATGATCGTCATATTTTTCGTAACTTCTGCTGACTCAGCAGCGATCGTTATGAACATGCTTTGCTCAAACGGCAAGGACGATACGCCGGTTTGGCAAAAGGTCTTTTGGGGCGTTACAGTGGGCGTCGTGGCAGCATTTTTGATGCTAGCTGGTGGTCTTGGCTCACTTCAGGCACTTACGATCACCACAGCACTGCCATTTTCCATAGTGCTACTTGGCGCCATTTATGGGCTATTTAAGGCGTTACGTGTGGATCTAACCAAAAAAGAGACAAATAACTTTAGCAACATGCCCATTAGTGATCTTTCAAAGCCGTGGCAAGAGCGCCTAAGTGCGATCATTACGCTGCCAGGCAAGAAAGATGGCAAGAAATTTTTAAACGAGGTTGTACTAAAAGCGTTTAACGAGCTAAAAGAGGAATTTGCCAAAAACGGCCTTGAAGCAAAGGTCACAAATAACGAAAATTTTGTAAATTTAAACGTTGGACTTGGCGATGAGATGGACTTTAGATATGGCGTCTATCTCACCAAGAGCCAGAGCCCAGACTACACTAGAGAGCTTGACGGCGACGATCTTTACTACAGAGCTGAAGTCTATCTAAAAGAGGGCGGTCAGGACTACGACGTGCTTGGCTGGAGCGAAGCCACGCTGATAAATGACGTCATCGAGCAATACCGCAAACATATGCAGTTCTTGCATGTTGTAAGAGAGTAAATTTGAGTAAAATTTGCCTGGAATTTTAAAATTTCTAGGCAAATTTATAAATTTGACTGAACTTTTTGCAAATTTTAAAATTTCACTCACCCCTAAGAATTGACTACTAAAATTTGGCTTCGCCTACAGCTTAGCTCAAATTTTAGAGCCGAAATTACTCGTTCATGGAATTTTAAAATTTGCCTGACACTTGCCCAATGATAAACCGCATGCTGTGCGGTAGCACCTTTGCATGCTCCTCTAACGTGCGAGGGGATTTTACTTCGACTTCGTCTCGTAACTGCAAGCAGACGAGGGATTTAAAAAGGGGGATAAGGGGACGGCTTTGCTTCGCGAGCTCGCAACTGCAAGCAGACCGTAATTCAAGCCCTCTTGTCTCCTTTTTAAGTAAAAGAGTTTATAAATTTAAAGTCGTGATTTCAAAAAATAGAAATTTACTATTTTTACAAATTTCAAAATTCCATTCACTCGTAAGAATTGACTACTAAAATTTAGCTTCGCTTATCGCTTAGCTCAAATTTTAGAGCCGAAATTACTCGTTCATGAAATTTTAAAATTTGCTCGCTAACTGCCACTAAAAAATATAAAACCACCATAAATTTTATATAATCCCTCTTTACAAAGATGTAGCGACTTTACAAAAAGGAGGTAAATGAGCGAGAAAAATCCAGTTTCAAATTTCATCTCAGCCGATGATGAGATGCTTGCTTTTTTGTCAAATTTGGGTCAAAAATGGCATAAAAGCGATGATGTAGCAAATTTTATAGAGCGAAATTTTACCTTTGTCGGCTCAAAACCGCTTTTGCAAAATTTAAAAGATTATAAAACAGCTGATTATGAAAATTTCGCTGATATTAAAAATTTCCTAAGCCTAGACGCAAGCATTCAAAGTAAAATTTTAAGCAGTGAGATAGGCTACGTCGGTGATGGTTTAACGAACATTGAGCTTAAATTTGTGCCTGAATACTTTTATGATTTTTTAAAATTTATGGTTGAAAATATCGCGCAACACCACTATTTTTGCAGCCCCAAAGAGGGCTGGATATTGCTTATTGCGATGGAGGGGTATGTAGAATTTGGTGTTTTGTATTAACAGAGTTAAATTTACCCACAAAAGTAAAAATAAATTCTACCCATAAAAGTCCTTAAATTTAGCAAAAAGCCAAATTTACACGCAAGCATCGCCTGCCGCTAGCAAAATTTAATCAATTTTTTTATATAATCCCTATTTTTCACAAAGGTAGATAGATGGATAGAAAATCGTGGAGTTCAAGACTTACTTACATTTTAGCTGTTGCAGGGGCTACGGTCGGCTTTGGCGCGACGTGGCGGTTTCCTTACTTGGTCGGTCAAAACGGCGGCGGGGCCTATGTTCTCGTGTTTTGCATAGCGATGATAGTCATTGGTATTCCTATGATTTTGGTTGAAAACGCCATCGGTAGGCGTCTAAAATGCAACGCCGTTGATGCATTTGGCGGCACGATAAATGGCAAAAAGATCAGCAAAAAGTGGCAGATAGTGGGCTGGATGGGGCTTGTTGGCGCATTTGGCATCATGGCTTATTATATGGTTATCGGAGGCTGGGTCTTAAACTATATCGCTCAAATTTCATTTGGACTGCTTGATCTCTCGCACATCGTGAGCTTTGAGCAAACTAGCGCATTTTACGAGCAAAATATCGTCAGCAACCCGCTTGCCATAAGCTTTGCGACCCTTGTTTTTGTTCTAGTGAATTACGCTATCTTGGTGCAAGGTGCAGTTGGCGGCATCGAACGCTCAGCAAAATATCTAATGCCGCTTCTTTTTATCTTGATGCTCGTCATGATCGCTAAAAACATCACGCTTGAAGGTGCTATGGAGGGCGTGAAATTTTATCTAACGCCTGATTTTTCAAAGATAAATTTAAAGCTTTTTGTCGAGGTTTTGGGGCAGGTTTTCTTTGCACTTTCGCTTGGATTTGGCGTGATGATAACGCTCTCAAGCTTTGTTAAAAAGGACGAAGGGCTAGTTAAAATTTCTATCATCACAGGTATCTTAAACACCGTCATAGCCGTGCTTGCTGGCTTTATGATATTCCCGTCACTCTTTAGCTACGGCGTCTCGCCAGATAGCGGTCCTAGCCTGGTTTTCAAGTCGCTTCCGATCGTCTTTTCGCACATGCCGTTTGGTGGATTTTTCGCGGTGGCGTTTTTTGCGCTTCTTATGATCGCTGCGCTTACGACGTCGTTACCGATATATGAAGTGATCATTACTACGCTACAAGAGAAATTTAAGATAAAACGCAAAAAAGCGATATTTTTAGTTCTTAGCGTCATTTTCGTGCTAGGAAATTTGCCATCACTTATGGCTACAAATTTGCTAAGCCATGTGAGTGTTTTTGGTAAAAATATCTTTGACGCATACGACGCGATAAGTGCGACGATATTTTTCGTGCTGACCTCGCTTGGGTGCGCGATATTTGTCGGCTGGGTGCTAAAAGATGAAGCGAAAAAAGAGATCTTGCAAGGCAGCGAAAAATACGCAAAGCTTATAAATATTTGGTTTTTCTACATCAAATTTATCGTGCCTTTTGTCATTTTGGTGCTATTTATCAGTAGCTTTTACGACAACTTTTTGAAGTGAAATATGCGTGAGCTTGTAAATTTTGATAGTGGTGATCGCCTAAGACTTAGCGTAGAGGGTAATGCTTTAGTAAGCGTGAGCCAAAAAGGCGCTAAAACAAAGCAGAGTAAAAAAGAATTTGCAAACGAGCAAGATGCCAAAAAAGCCTGCATCAAAAAAGAGTGGGAGAGCCTAAAAAAGGGCTTTGTCCTGCAAGATAGTGAGGCAAAAGTAGGTGAAGCGAGCCTGCACGTTTATATCGGCGGTGGATACACTGGAGCGCTTTCGTTTGCCAGCATAAAAGATGAAATTTACGTTTATAAAAGTGCTGGTCAAAAAGATGGCGGCAAGCCTAGCGATATTTTGGTGAAGCTTGATCGAAGCGGCGCTATAAAAGAGCAGATCGCCTTGCCAAAGCCACTTGCGTGGGACGCCCAGTGCGTAGGTGAAAATTTACTCTTAGACCTTGATCATGAAATTTACATTTTTGAGCCAAATGGAGCTAAATTTCGTGAAATTTCAGCCGAGCAAAATGTTAAAAAAAATAGCGAGATAGCAAGCTTTATCTGTGCTTCAAACGGCGTGGCAGTTTTTGGCATGTTTGGGCAGATTTTTACTTTTTGTGAGGGTAAAATTTCAAAGATCGGTGAGTATAAATGTAGCGAAAAAAGCCACGTGCCGATACTTTGTGCGGCTCTTAGTGCGGATGCTAGCATGCTTGCGCTTTGCACCAAAGAGAACGAAGTGCAAATTTTAAACGTAAAAAATGACGAAATTTTAAGCGAAGTAAGGGCTGAATTTGACGCGCTTGATAAAATTTGCTTTTTAGACGAAAAGACACTTTTAGTTAGGCGCTACCTTGAAAATAAGCTATTTTGCGTAGATATCAAAAGCGCAAAAGTGGCAAAGCAGCCTTGGATAAAGGACGAGTATCTAAGAGCGAGCGAGCTTTGCATTGACGCTGTAGCTGGCAAGCTTGTGGTGATAGATCAAAGCAGAGCCTACGCCGTCGATCTGCAAAGTGGCGATGTGATGGCGGAATTTACGCTAGATCATGTCGTAAAGAGCTGTGAGACTAAATTTATAGATGGCAATCTCGCAGTTAGAACGGACTATGGTTGCTTTAGTCTTTATGAAATTTAAGGGAGAATATGTTTTATACACTTTTATCTATTTATATTTTTTATGTGATTATTAAACTTTTTTTGGCGAATTTACAGATCAGCTTTGTAAGAGCTGAAGCTAAAAAAGAGCCTGTTGTGCTTGAAGAGAGCGAATACAAAAACGCCGCAGTTGCCGCCGTGACAAATCAAAAATTTGAAATTTTTAGCCTCATCTACCATGCCGTCATTTTCTTTGCGTGGATAAGCTTTGGGCTAAAAATGCTCTCAGACGCTTGCCTAAAAGAGGGTACTACGTTTGAAAATATCATTTTTGTGATGAGCTTTTTGCTGATCTCGTCGCTTCTTGATCTGCCGCTAAGCATCTATGAAAGCTTTGTCAAAGATAAAAAACTAGGCTTTTCAAATATGAGCGCAAAGATATTTTTGATTGATACCATAAAGTCGCTGGCTCTTATGCTAGTTTTTGGCTCGGCCTTCGTCTGGCTCGTGCTTTTATGTATAAATTTCCTTGGCGATTTTTGGTGGTTTTGGGCGTTTTTGCTAAGTTTTGGCGTCGCTTTAATTATAAATTTGATATACCCAACGCTCATCGCGCCTATTTTTAATAAGATGTCGCCGCTTGAAGATGGCGAACTAAAGGGCAAGATAGAGGGTCTTCTCGCAAAATGCGGCTTTAAAAGTAGCGGCGTCTTTACGATAGACGCTAGCAAGCGTGACAACCGCTTAAACGCCTATTTTGGCGGGCTTGGAGCGACAAAGCGAGTGGTGCTTTTTGATACGCTGATAAAAAAGCTAAGCACCGAGGAGATCGTGGCGGTTTTGGGTCACGAGCTTGGGCACTTTAAACATAAAGATATTCTAAAAATGATAGCGCTAAGTGCGGTTATGCTATTTTGTCTATTTTTCATCTTTGGAAACGTGGGCGCAAGCGCTTATGAGGCGATAGGGCTAGGGCAAAATGGCGCTAGTATCATCATCTTTTTGGTGCTTTTCTCGCCTATTTTTAGTTTTCTTTTTTCGCCGATCATCTCGCACTTTAGCCGCAAAAATGAATTTGGCGCAGATAGATTTTCAAAAGAAATTTCAAACAAAACCGACATGATAAACGCCCTAACCAAGCTTGGCAGCGAAAACAAAGCATTTCCAAAGTCGCACTGGCTTTACTCATTTGTCTATCACTCGCACCCAAGCCTTTTTGAGCGGATAAATGAGCTAGAAAATGAGAGTTGAAGAGGCTCTAAAAGAAGCAAATTTAAGGCTAAAGCCACTTTGTGAAAACCCAAGCAGGGTGGCTAAAATTTTGCTCATGAGCTACCTTGATGTGAGTATCGAGTGGATATTTTTAAACCAAAAGAGCGAATTTGATGAGAGCGGCTACTTTGCCCTTGTAAAGCGCTATGAAAACTACGAACCGCTTGAGTACATCACCGGCAAGGCTGGCTTTTATGGGCTGGAGTTCGAGATAGAAAGTGGCGTTTTGATACCGCGCCCTGAGACTGAAATCTTAGTTGATAAAGTGCTAGAGATTGCAAGTAGCTATAAAGCGCCAAAGATCGCTGAGATCGGTACTGGCAGCGGGATAATAAGCATCATGCTTGCCCTTAAAACAAACGCTAAAATAGTAGCCACCGATATAAATGAAAAGGCTCTAAATTTAGCCAAAAAAAATGCGCTAAAATTTAATGTAAGCGAGAAAATAGAGTTTGTAAAGTGCTCATACATCGATGAAATTTCAGACGATATCGACATCTTGGTCTCAAACCCGCCTTATATCGCGCAGGATTATAAACTTGATAAATTTGTGATAAACGAGCCGCATGAGGCGCTATTTGGTGGCGAGGTTGGAGATGAAATTTTAAAAAACATCATCCTTATCGCTAGAAATCGCGGCATAAAAAATATCGCCTGCGAGATGGGCTATGATCAAAGAGCGAGCATGGAGATGGCGCTAAAATTTAATGGCTATAAAAGCGCTTTTTACAAGGACTTAGCGGGCTTTGACAGGGGCTTTTGCGCGAGTTTAAAACTATAAAGGAGAGAGATTGAGAAGTATCTATTTTTTACTATTAGCAGCGGTGATAGGCACTGAGCTAACGCTTGGAATTTTGGTCGCACCAGTCATATTTTTCCCACAAAGTATCATAGGCGAGGGGGTGCTCACGCATTTTATGAGCGGACAGATGATGACAAAGATATTTTTAAAATTTAACTATGTTTTGCTATTTGTAAGCGCATTTGTGGCAGTTAGCGAGCTCTTTGATCTAAGAAAAAAGCTTGCATTTTCACTAAAATTTAGCACATTTATGCTCTCGTTTTTAAACTTAGCCTTAGCGCTTAGCTTTGTCTTTATCTTTACGCCTTTTATCGTGCAGGCTCAAAGCCTAGGTGCTGGTGCAACGCAGACAGCGGAGTTTGCCAAGATGCACAGCGCAAGCGAATATGTGATGAAAGTGATGCTTGTTTTGCAGTTCATTTTGTTTTTTGTGAAATTTAAGATCAGCCAAGATGAACGCCAAGCCTGATATCCAAATCTTAACAAATTTCCTCGCCGAATACACAACCGCGATGGTGAGCGCTGGCACATACACTGCGCGCGTAGAAAAGTGCGTCGACCGCATAGCTAATCACTACGGCTACGACGTTAGCGTGACCATTTTTGTGAAGTATTTTACCATTAGCGTGATGGACTCGCAGGATAACTCATTGCGCCGAACTTATGTGAGAAAGATCCCTCTAGGGCAGGTTAGTTTTAACAGAATTTCTGAGCTATCCTCACTCAGCTGGCAAATTTTAGATGAGGGTTTAAGTTTAGATGAAGCTAAAGAGAGCTTTGATGGCGTGATGAGTGTCAGTGCAAATAAATTTGCTAGCTCGCTTATCTTGATAAGCCTTGCAAATGCGGCATTTTGCAGACTTTTTGGAGGCGATGCTGGCTCAGTTGTTTGCATATTTTTTGCAACGCTTGTTGGCTACACTCTTAAATTTGCCCTTGCAAAAATGGGTGTAAATTTAAAAATCCAATACGTCCTGACATCCTTTGTCGTCTCATTTATCGCCTATCTTGGCGTATCTTACGGACTTACGCACACAAGCGACGTGGCGATAGGCTCGTCTGTGCTCTTTATGATGCCGGGCGTTTTTCTCATAAATTCAGTCTTTGACATCTTAAATGACAACACCCTTGTTGGCATCAGTAGAGCCATAAGCACGGGCATCCTCATACTTTGCATGGCTGTTGGCGTCTATATCACACTAACGCTTAGCAGCGCGGAGATATTAAATGTTTGAGCTTTTTAGTGAAACGCTTGTAGATGCTGGCTTTGCTGCGGTGGCTGGACTTGGCTTTGCCTATGCTAGCTCGCCTCCAAAAAGAACTCTCATATTTTGCGCCTTGCTTGCTGCATTTGCGCATGCTAGCCGCTTTTGGATCATGCAGATGGGATTTTTTAATATCAGTGTCGCAACGCTCATCGTCTCTTTTATGAGCGGAATTCTAGGCATGCTCTTTGCCAAACGGCTAAAGGTACCAGCTGAGATCATCGCATTTCCAGCGCTTTTGCCGATGGTGCCAGGAGTTTTTGCATATAAAGGCATTTTGGCACTGTTTTCATTTTTAAATGAGACAAGCATCGCTAAGAAAAACGAGTATTTGATCATATTTTTTGATAATGCTATCACGACTACGACGGTTTCGTTAGCGCTTGGTGTGGGCGTTTCGGTGGTGCTTACCTTGTTTTATGATCAATCACTTACGATAACTAGAGGCGCTAAACGAGAGCCTAGCAAGAGCAAATGAAAATTTAAAGGAGCTTTGCAGTGAAGATAAGAATTTATTACGAAGATACCGATGCAGGCGGCATCGTCTATCATACAAATTATATTAAATATTGCGAGCGAGCCAGAAGCGAAGCGTTTTTTGAAGCTGGGCTAAATTTCACAAAAGAGGGCGGATACTTTGTTGTTTCGGCACTTGAAGCTAAATTTCTCGCTTCAGCAGTGCTTGGCGATGAGGTTTTTGTAAAAACAAAACTCATAGAGCTTAAAAAGGCAAGTCTTGTTTTAGAGCAAGAAATTTATAAATTTGATGAAAAAGATGTAGAAAAAATGCTCTTTAAAGCGACTATCACGCTAGCTTTTATGAAAGAGAGCAGGCTAGCAAAGATAGATGAGAGCATGAAAACTTTTATAAATGGGGTTAAATTTTAGCAAGTAAAACTGCTAAATCCCGCTTGTGCTATTTTGCTCCTGCGAATTTACCTCATTAAAGTGATCGCTTTTTGTATCATAAATTTTCACATCATATAAAACTTGTGAGCCCTCAACCCTCTCAGCAAAAATTTTGCTGGCATTTTTGTTTATGAAATTTGTATAGATATACTCCACTCCCAAGGCACTTGAGTAGCCGATCTGTGAGTATCTAAAATCAACTCCAAAAAGATCTCCAAGCCCTAAAAATCTCTCATCAAGCAAATTTAGCGAATTTGCCACAAAGAGGTTTTGCCTATCTCTTTGCGTGATGGCGCTAAAGATATTTGGCAAGAAATTTATCTGTGTGCTTAAAAGCGCGTAAGGTTTTATCTCAAAGCCTCTCATCTGCGTTGCCACAAGAGAAGCTTTTACGATAGGGATGTTTAAAAAGACGCTTGCGTTATCAAATTTAGACTTTTTGCTTAAAGTATCGTTTAAATTTATATCTTTGCCAGTGATCGAGCTCTCGTAGTAGTCGCTACTTTGCATGCGTACATACTCATTTAGTTTTTGTGCTAGAGCGCTGCCATCGTCAAAGGCGACTATCTTTTCGTTGGCAAAAGCTAGCAGGGCTGAAATTTGCGCTTTATAATCAACCCCGCCAAAGATCAAATTTGGCTTTGGAGCTGTCACAAAAGAGCTATGAACGCTTGGGATGTAGATGAGTTCGTTTGGCAGGATGAGAGAATTTACTATGTTTGCGCCATTTTGAGTAAGGGCTGCTATGAAGTAGATAAAGCCCTCGTTTCTAGCGTTTTGAAGTGCATTTTGAAGGCTAGGCAAACTCTCGTCGCTGCTATTTATAAATTTCACTTCGACATTTGCGTCTTGTTTTAAGATATAACTTAAGATCGCGTTTGATACGACATTTGCGTATGATTTTATAATCTTTTGAGGGATGATGACTGCTATCTTATCACTTACAGCTAGTTTTAAAACCATCTCTCCGCCAAGTGAAGTGTAAAGGTCTAAAAGTGCCTTATTATCTATCTTTGCTGGCTCAAATCTCGCCATAAAGCTAGCTAACATATCGCTTTTTACAAGCTCATTTAGGCAAGAGCTATCACAAAATTCTGGCTCTAAATTTATGTAAGTGATCTTTGCTGGCGGTATGCTTGAGAGGCTTTGATTTTTAGTGATGTTACTTTCAAATTTTGCCTCAGTGATCTCGTCTTGCATCTCGCTTAAGACTTCATTTTGCGCTGCAAAAAGGCTTACAAATATAACTAAAAAAAGAAAAAATCTTTTCATATCACTCCCTTGATTTTTTTCAAATCATCTATAAAATTTTCTTCAAAACTTGGATTTTTGCTGATCCACTCTGGTGAAAAAGTTGGCATTATAAACCTATCATCATCTTTTAAAATGCTCCCTCTTATACTTGAAAATCCGCCCTTTGAGAGCAAATTTGGATAAAGGTGCATAAAAGCTTCCTCTCCTAAAGTGATGATAATTTTTGGCTTAATAAGCCTTATCTCTTCTAAAAGATATGGCCTACAAAGTTCAAATGAGCTCTTTAACGCTGGATTTTTCGCGTCACTATTTGAAATTTCACAGCGCAAAAGCAAGCTTATATAGACACTATCTTTTTCTAAATTTAAGCCATTATTTATAGCATTTTCTAAAATTTTGCCACTTGCGCCTTCAAAATAATCATCTTTTTTGCAAAGCGAGACAAACATTATCTTGCTATTTTTATCGCCAAAGCCAGTAAAAACGCACTTTGAGCTATTTCTCAAAAAGCAAAGAGAGCACTTTTTTATCTCGCTATTTAGCTCGTCTATACTGTTATAATCTTGATATTTACTTAAATTAAGAAAATTTTCATCTATAAAATTGTAACCGATCGCTTTTAAAAAAAGTAATTTTTCTAAGAGATCTTTATTCTTATGAAATTTCATTTTTGGATTATAACTTGATTTACTTAAAGTTTAAATTATAGTTTTGTCGGGCTGATTTATTCAAAGGAATTTAAGTATTGCTTTGATAAAATCCCACTTTTTATATTAACTTTAAGGATAGAAATGAAAAGGACTTATCAACCTCATAAAACCCCTAAAAAACGCACTCACGGCTTTCGTTTAAGAATGAAAACTAAAAATGGCCGCAAGGTTATCAACGCTAGACGTGCTAAAGGTAGAAAAAGATTGGCTGCTTAGCTGGTTTTGAGTCACTAAGTGACTCGAGAGAATTTTCTCAGGTTTATAAAGAGGCCAGCAAATGGCACTGCGACGCTTGCGTAGTTTTTTATAAACCTACAATTGAAAAAAAATTAGCAGTTGTTGCTAGCAAAAAAGTGGGAAAAGCAGTAGTTAGAAATAGAGCAAAGAGACTTTTAAGGGCTGCTTTTTTTTCTATTTCTAATGATCTAAAAGATGGCACTTACATTATGGTCGCAAAAAATGGAATTACAGAAATTTCATTTGACAAAATTTGTAAAAATTTGAGCTGGTCTACAAAAAAAATGGGATGTCTAAAATGAAAAAATTTGCGATTAAATTTATCGCTTTTTATCAAAAATATATTTCCATGCTTCTGCCAAAAAGCTGTCGCTACTATCCGACTTGCTCACAATATGCCATTTGGGAATTTCAAACAAACAGCTTTTTCTCTGCTTTTTTTGCAACATTCATGCGAATTTTAAGATGCAATCAACTTTTCAAAGGCGGTATCAACTACCCAATCATCCGCAAAAAATTTAACTCATGTTTTATATTTCAAAAAAGCGATACCAAAAATGTAAATTTTTGGTTTATCCCTTGCCAAAATAGTAAATTTTATGTCGTAAAAGTATTAGATAAATTAAAGGAAAAAAATTAAATGGAACAGATGTCTATGCAAAAAAGGTTGCTTCTTGCAGCACTTTTGTCGATCGTATTTTTCATAGTATATGACTTTTTTATGCCAAAAAGAGCTCCACTAGAGCAAAACCAGACAACGATCTCTCAAACAATGGATCAAAGCAAAGCCCCGGCCTCTACTAACGATACTCCAAAATCAAATGAAAATTTAGCTTCAAACGAGATAATCGCTACCATCAAAGGTCAAAGCTACGAAGCAAAGATAGATAAGCTAGGTAGGATTGCGAAGTTTTATCTTACCGAAGATAAGTACAAAACAGAAGATGGCAACAAAATCGAGCTTGTTTCACAAAATCCACTGCCGCTTGAGCTTAGATTTAACGATAGCACTTTAAATACTGATGCTTTTAAGGTTGCATATAGTAGTGACGCTAGCGAGGTAGATGCTAGTAGCGAGCCTAAAACCATAAAACTCATTCAAAATTTAGATGGCGTTACAGTCACAAAAAATATCAAATTTTATCCAAATGGTCGCTATGAAGTTGAAGTAAATTTAAGTAAAAGTGTTGATTATTTCATCACTCCTGGCTTTAGGCCAAACATCGCGATAGATAGCTACACAGTTCATGGTGTTATGCTTAGAAATACGGACGATAGCCTAAATATCATAGAAGATGGCGATGCAAAAGAGGTTAAAAACTACGCAAATACAACTATAGCAGCTGCATCTGATAGATACTACACAGCGCTATTTTACTCATTTAACAAACCATTTGAAGCTGTTGTAGATAAAGATGCAAAAAACAATCCTATCGTCTTTGTAAAGGCAAACGATAGTCTAAAACTAGGCGCTTATATCGGACCAAAAGAGCATAAAATTTTAAGCTCGATGGATGAGAGACTAAACGACGTTATCGAGTATGGTTGGTTTACATTTATAGCAAAGCCGATGTTTGCATTCTTAAATTTCTTACATAATTACATCGGCAACTGGGGCTGGGCGATAGTCGTGCTAACGCTTGTTATAAGGATAGTTTTATTCCCGCTTACATATAAGGGTATGCTATCGATGAATAAGCTAAAAGAGCTTGCTCCAAAGGTAAAAGAGATCCAAACAAAATATAAAGACGATAAGCAAAAGATGCAAGTCCATATGATGGAGCTATACAAAAAACATGGCGCAAATCCGATGGGTGGCTGCTTGCCGATCTTGCTTCAAATTCCGGTATTTTTTGCGATCTATCGTGTTTTACTAAATGCGATCGAGTTAAAAGGCGCTCCTTGGATACTTTGGATACACGATCTTTCAGTGATGGATCCATACTTTGTGCTGCCTATCTTAATGGGTCTAACGATGTTTTTACAACAAAAACTTACACCAACGACATTTACCGATCCTATGCAAGAAAAGGTTATGAAATTCTTGCCTTTGATCTTCACATTTTTCTTTGTGACATTCCCAGCAGGTCTTACGCTTTACTGGTTTGTAAATAACGTTTGTTCGGTCGTTCAACAAGTCTTTGTAAATAAACTTTTTGAAAAACATAAAAAAGCTGCGGAGGTAAAGGCTTAATGAGAATAGAAGCAAATACTCTCCAAGAGGCATTTCAAAAGGCAGCCGAGCAGCTTAACTGCTCGGTTACTGAGCTTGATATAAAGGTCTTGCAACACCCAAGCGGTGGAATTTTTGGATTTTTTAAAAAGACAGCGATCATTGAGGCAAATTTAGAAAATCAGCCAAAACCACAGCAAAAACCAAAAAATGATAGAAATTTTGCTAAAAAAAACGATGAAAACGAGCCTGTAAAAGAAGAGAAAAAACAGAGCAAAAAACACGATCATAATGATAAAAAGCGAAATCCTAAAAAGCATAAAGATGAGAAAAATGAGGCTAAGACTGAGCAAAAAGAGCATAAAAATGAAAAGCAAAATTTAAGTGAGAAAAACTCAGCTCTTGCAAAAGATGCCTTTGCTGAAAAGGGCGAAAAAGAGGCTGAAGAGCCAGGATGTGTCATAAAAAGACTTGATGAGCCAAAGGCGCCTAAAGAACCAAAAGAGCCTAAAGAACAAAGAGAGCAAAAAGAAGCAAAAGAGCCACAAGCTATCAAAAGTGCTCCTAAAAATATCCTAGATACTTCAATCATCGAAAATTTCAACCAAAGCGATGAAGAGAGTGCGCCTCAAGCTTTGCCAAAAGAGAAAAAAGAAAAAGTTGTAATCGACTTTGATAAAATTTTGCCTGAGATAAAAGAGGGCATGACGCGTCTTTTTAAAGCAAGCTGCTTTGAGATAGACAAGGTAGAAGTTAGTAAATTTAACGATGAGACCGTGCTTATCGAGCTAGACGGTGCTGACGCGGCGCTACTTATCGGCAAAGAGGGTTATAGATATAAAGCGATCTCTTATATGCTCTATAACTGGCTAAATTCAAAATACAATCTTGCTATCCGCCTAGAGATCGCGCAGTTTTTACAAAATCAAGAAGCGATGATGGATCAATATCTAAATGGTGTGATCGAGCGTGTGCAAAATAGCGGTAGAGCCCAAACAAAGCCACTTGACGGAGTTTTGGTTAAGATCGCGCTTGAGAAACTTCGCGAGAAATTCCCAGATAAATATGTCGGCATAAAAAGCGGCAATGACGGCAAATTCGTCGTTGTAAATGACTTTTTCAAAAAATGAGTGAAACTATCGCAGCCCTTGCCACAGCTTATGGCATCGGCTCAGTTTCTATCGTAAGGCTTAGCGGCAAGGACGCCCTAGCCACCTCTTTAAAACTTCTTAAACTTTCAAATTTAGAGCCAAGATACGCAAAGCTAGCCAAAATTTACTCCCTTGATGATGAAATTTTAGATGAGGGCATAGTTATATATTTTAAAGCCCCAGCAAGCTTTACTGGTGAGGATATCGTCGAGTTTCAAACTCATGGCGGCGTTATGGTGAGCGAGAGAATTTTAAATGAGCTAATAAGAGCTGGTGCTAGGCTTGCTATGCCAGGTGAGTTTAGCAAGCGGGCATTTTTAAATGGCAAGATGGATCTAGCAAAGGCCGAGGCGATGCAAGGGCTCATCACTTCAAAAAGCGAGATCGCTGCTAAAATTTTAACCCGCCAAATGCAAGGTGATCTTAGTAAATTTGTAGGCGAGATAAGAGGCGAAGTGGTCAAAACTCTTGCTTTTGTTGAGACGATGATTGACTACGCTGATGATGATCTGCCTGCAAATTTGCTAGAGCAGACTAAACAGATGCTTTTAAAAAATAGCGAGAAGCTAGAGCGCATAGCAACTCTTAGCGAGCAAAGAAGAGGGCTTATAGATGGCTTTAAGATCGCCATCGTTGGTAAGCCAAATGTTGGCAAAAGCTCTATCTTAAACTCATTTTTGGCATACGAGAGGGCGATCGTTAGCGACGAAGCGGGCACAACTAGAGATAGGATAGAAGAAAATTTTAAGATCGGCTCGCATCTAGTTCGCATAATAGATACCGCAGGTATCAGAAAAGATGCTGGGAAGATCGAGCAAATAGGCATAAACTACTCAATCTCAGCCATAAACGAGGCCGACATCATCCTAGCTGTATTTGACGGCTCTTGCCCAAGCGACGAGCAAGATAAGGAGATAATTAGGCTTGTGTCTAGCTCAAATAAAAAAGCCTTTTTTGTCCTAAACAAAAGCGATCTGGCGTTTAAATTTGACATAAATTTGGATGGCGCTATCAAAATTTCAGCAAAAAATGATACGAGCGTAGTTTTAAAAGAGCTTGAGGGCTACCTCAAGACGCAAGACACCGACGAGATCATGCTAAGCTCAAACCGCCAAATTTTAAGCTGCAAAGAGGCGAGCGAGGCTTTAAAAAGGGCGTTTTTAAGACTAAATGAAGAGGAACTAGAAATTTTTGCTTATGAGCTAAATAGTGCAGTAAAGGCACTTGCAAGTATCACAAAGCCATTTGAGAGAAGTGAAATTTTAGACGAGATGTTTAGTCATTTTTGTTTAGGAAAATGATACTTTTTTTGGCTAAAATCTGCGCTTCTTAAAGGAGAAAAAAATGAAAATTTTACTTATAAATGGTGGCAAAAAATTTGGCCATTCAGATGGCAGGCTCAATCAAACACTTCACGATCTTGCGTGCGAAAAATTAGCGAAAATGGGTCACGAGGTAAAGCAAACCGTGATAGATCAAGGCTATGATATCGAGGCTGAAGTTGAGAAATTTCTCTGGATGGATGCGGTAGTTTGGCAGATGCCAGCTTGGTGGATGGGCGAGCCTTGGATAGTGAAAAAATATATCGACGAGGTCTTTACGGCAGGACACGGCAAGCTTTATACGAGTGATGGCAGGCACAGGGTAGATCCTGCGAAAAATTACGGCAAAGGCGGCTTGTTAAATGGCAAGAAATTTATGCTAAGCCTTACTTGGAATGCCCCAGCCGAGGCATTTAGCGATCCAAATGAGTTTTTTGAGGCGCGCAGCGTTGATGGAGTTTATTTTCATTTTAGAAAGGCAAATGAGTTTTTGGGTATGAAGCCACTTCCATATTTTGTCTGCTACGATGTCATCAAGATGCCAGATGTGCCAAGAGATCTAAAAGAGTATGAGGCGCATCTTGAAAAAGTTTTCAAAGCGTAAAAACAAATTTCTGCCGCTCTCTAGTCATTTGCGCTAGAGGGCATTTAAATTTATATCTATCTTGTGTGGGGAAAATGAGGACAAAATTTCTATTTTTAGCTGCGGCTATATTATTTGCAGGGTGCGCTGGCAAGCAAATTTTAGCGCCAAGCGAAAAGGCAAATTTACTCTATCTTGAAAATAACGAAACCTTGCATGAGATGAAAATTAATAAGTTTCAAAATAGCCTAGATGACTTTAATAAATTTGCAAACATTGTCGGCAAGGCTGAGATAAAAGAGGCTAGTGAAAATAGCAAATTTAGCGCTCTTGGCGAGCTAATGCAAAGTGGCGACGCAAATAAAACTATGATCGTTAAAAACTTAGACACCAGCAAGGACGCTGTGCTATCAAATTCTAACGATATAGATGGGCTAATAAACGCAAAAAATATCAAATTTTATGAAATTTCAAATGGCGCTATAAAAAGCGTGGTTTATAGCACAAAGAGCATGCCAGTTTGCGAAGCTTTTATAAGCGGCAAAGAGGCGATAAAAGTAAAAAGCGTGACAAATCATTCCTTGAAAAATGGCTTTTTTGCAGTGATATTAAGCTCAGATATATCTAATGATCAAGGCTTTTTTCTAAGAGAGACGAGGTATTATTTTAACCTTTCAAGCGAAGATGAAGAGAAGATTAAGGCTGAGACGCTAACGCAAAATTTTTACAAAACATTTATCGAAAGTGACCTCGTGAGACAAGGTGAAATTCTCTCAAATGTGCTTTGTTTTAGTAAATTTCAAAAGGCTTTTTAGTAACTTTTTATAAGCAAGGTTGTAAAATAGCTTAAAATTCTTAAAAGGTTACATCAATGGATAAAGCTACCATACAAGCACATAAAATCAGCGATGAAGAGTATGAGGAGATCTTAAAAATTTTAGGCCGTGAGCCAAATTTACTAGAGCTTGGCATATTTTCAGCGATGTGGAGCGAGCACTGCAGCTACAAATCAAGCAAAAAATACCTAAACGGCTTTCCGACAAAGGCACCATGGGTTATCCAAGGACCTGGCGAAAATGCCGGCGTCATCGACGTTGGCGACGGGATAGCAGCTGTATTTAAGATGGAGAGCCACAACCACCCAAGCTTTATCGAGCCGTTTCAGGGCGCTGCAACTGGCGTTGGTGGAATTTTAAGAGACGTCTTTACGATGGGCGCAAGAGTTGTTGCGAATATGAACTCGCTTCGTTTTGGCGAGATAAGAGGCGAGGGTGAGCTAGCCAAAAAGCATAGATATTTGTTAAAAGGAAGTGTAGCTGGCATAGGACACTACGGCAACTGCATGGGCATCCCAACGATCGGCGGCGAAACCACCTTTGATCCTAGCTTTAATGGCAATATCCTAATCAACGCCTTCGCGCTTGGTCTTTGCAAGAGTGATGAAATTTTCTACGGCAAGGCTGAAGGTGTGGGCAACCCAGTCATTTACGTGGGCTCAAAGACCGGCAGAGACGGACTTGGTGGCGCTGTGATGGCGAGTGATAGCTTTAACGATGAAAATAAATCACTTCGCCCAACTGTGCAAGTGGGCGACCCATTTGCTGAGAAGCTGCTTATGGAAGCTTGCTTAGAGCTCTTTAAAAAAGACTATATCATAGGCATCCAAGATATGGGTGCAGCAGGGCTTACAAGCTCTAGCTTTGAGATGGCTGGTAGAAGTGGCAGCGGTATGAAGATGTATCTAGACCGCGTACCGATGCGCGAAGTTGGCATGACGCCTTATGAGCTAATGCTAAGCGAGTCTCAAGAGCGTATGCTAATATGCGCCAAAAAAGGTTTTGAGCAAAAGGTGCTTGAAATTTTTAGAAAGTGGGACCTTGACGCTGAGATCATCGGCGAGGTCACAAGTAGCGGCGTGATGCAGCTTTACTGGCATGATGAACTTGCAGGCGAAATCCCTATCGGACCACTTAGCGAGGCAGCTCCGGTGCTTGACCGCCCAGTCGCACGTCCAAAATATCTTGATGAGATAGCAAATTTAAAAATTCCAAATAATGTTGATAACAAAAGCGCATTTTTCAAGCTTTTAAAAGAGCCAGAAGTGCTAAATAAAAGCTTTATCTACGACCAATACGACGCAAATATACAGACAAACACGATAAAACAGCCTGGCTGCTTGGGCGCTGCAAGTATCAGAGTAAAAGGTACTAAAAAGGCCGTCTCTATGGCTGCGCAGTGCGATCCTAGAGCAAATTTTGTTGATCCAAAAATAGGCGCTGCAAGAGCCGTCGCTGCAGCTGGTAGAAAGGTAGCTATGAGCGGCGCTATGCCACTTGCTATCACCGACTGCCTAAACTACGGCAACCCGCAAAATCCAGAGGTAATGTGGCAGTTTAAAGAGGGCTGCGAGGGCATAAAAGAGGCTTGCCGTGAGCTAAATACGCCAGTTGTTAGCGGTAATGTGAGCCTTTATAACGACACCGACGGCGTTAGCGTCTATCCAACACCAGCCATCGTAACGGTTGGCGTAAATGAAGATGCAAATTTAAACCTAAAGAGCACATTTTTAAGCGAGGGCAGGGCGATTTACTTGCTTGGCGAGACAAGTGGAGAATTTGCAGCTTCTCTTTACGCAAAGGCGCTATTTAACGTGGTTGGCGGTAAGCTAAAAGAGGTTGATTATAAAGCTGAGCGAGCCCTTTGGGACCTAGTGATAGAGGCAAATAAAGAGCAAATTTTAGAGTTTGCAAATAGCGTAGGCGTAGGCGGTCTTGCTATCACGCTGGCAAAAATGGCTAGCATCTCAAACATCGGCGTAAATTGTGAAGTTAAATTTAACGAGCCAAATTTCATCTTTGATGAGAGCTTTTCAAGAGCGGTTGTGGGCGTGAAAGATGAGGCTAAATTTGAAGCGCTTGCGGCTAAATTTGGTGTGAAATTTGAAAAGATCGGCGTTAGCGGAGGCAAGAGATTTAAGCTAAATGAGATAGATGAGAGCTTAGAGGACGTAAGAGAAATTTATCTAAATGAGTTTGCGAAAATCGTAAAAAAGGAGGACTAAGAGATGTTTTCTAAAAAGGAAAAAGTAAGCGGGGAAAAGGAAGTAGAGCAAAACGAGAAAAAGGGCGTGGCAAAACCGCCAGTGCTCTTTAGCGATACTCAAAATTTGATAAGTACGATCGAAAAAAGGCTAAATGCCCCTTTGATAACCTACTACAACTCAAACGCTGGTAATGTCTGCGGCAACGATGCAAGCGCAATGTATGAAATTTTAAAGGGTAAAAAGATAGACACTGCTTATCTTTTCATAAAAAGTGATGGTGGAAGCGGTATAGCCGCACTTAGGATCATTAGCACCCTTAGAAACTACTGCAAAAATTTAATAGCACTGATCCCATCAAACTGCGCTTCAGCTGCTACGATGATGGCGCTTGGAGCAAACGAGATCGTCATGGGTCCGCTTGCCTATCTAACGCCAGTTGATACCTCTTTAAAACACGAGCTAAGCCCTACAAACAAAGGTAACGAGCTTGTTAGCGTCTCAATGGACGAGCTTAGCCGTGTGGTGAAGCTTTGGAAAGAGCAGGATAAAGATAGACCAAACGACACAAACCCCTATAACTCGCTATATGAATATATCCATCCGCTAGTTTTTGGTGCGGTTGATCGTGCTAGCTCGCTCTCACTTAAAATTTGCTCTGAGCTGCTTAGATATCACATAGATGATGACAAAAAGATCGTTGAAATTTCAGAGCGACTAAACGCAGACTACCCAGCGCACGAGTATCCGATCCTCTTTCGCGAGGCGCAGGAGATCGGCCTGCATGTCAAAAAAATGGACGATGATCTAAACGAGATGCTTCAGGAGCTAACGCTGCTTTACTCGGAGATGGGACAGCGAGCCTTCACCGACTACGATGAGAACAGCTATCACGATAATAACATCGCAAACATCATCGAGACAAACGGCAAGCAAATTTACTATCAGATCGATAAAGACTGGTTTTATCGTCCTGAGGAGCGCCGCTGGAACGTGATGAACGATGAGAGCTCATGGCGCAAAAATGAGCTAGTAAATGGCAAGATAAAAAATACGATCTATCACTTGTGGTAATATGTCTGGAGTCCTGTTTTTACTGATATTAGGCGGTGCGATATTTTTATTTATGAATGTCCAAATAGGTAGTAACCGCAAGAAACAAGCAAATGTAAATGAGGCTAAATTTCTAGTCTCACTGCTTGCAAAAGTTGCTAAAAGTGACGGCAGAGTAAGTGAGCTAGAGGCTAGGCTGATCACTCAAGTGCTTGATGATCTAAGCCAGAAAGTTAGCGGTGTGCGTGAGTATCTAAAAGAGGTCTATAACAGCCAAAAAGAAAATGTAGATAACGCCTATGAAACCGCCAGAAACTACAAGCGCGCGTTTAATCTAAACTACGATACCTGCGTGGCTAGGCTCACTTTTTTTCTAAATTTAGCCTATATAGACGGAGAATTTAACAAAAGCGAGCAAGACGTCATAAGAAATATCGCTTATGGATTTGGCATCGACAAAGAGACGCTTGATGAGATAATCTTTAAATTTGATAGCTTTTATGGCTCGAGATTTGGAGCGGATCACGATGAGATAAGCCAAGAAAACGATGCATTTGAGGTTTTAGGACTTAGTAAAAATGCAAGCCTCGATGATGTAAAGGCTCGCTACAAAGAGCTTGTGAGGCAGTATCACCCTGACATTTTGATGGGCAGGGGCGAGAGCAAAGAGGTGATAGAGCGCTCTACTAAGAAGCTTCAGGAGATAAATGAGGCTTATGGGCGATTAAAAGAGAAATTTGGAGTTTAGATGAAGAAATTTGTGATTTTGCTGTTAGCGGTGGCTGGCTTTTGCAGAGAGCTAAACGTGAGCGATCTTGATGGAAATGAGATCAAATTTGAGCTAAAAGATAGCGCACTTTATGAAAATGGCAAAAAGATCGGCGAATACAATAAGACAAGCGCTGCTAGCATCATCCTAGCTGGTAGTGATGGTGCGGAGGCTGATTTTAAGGCAGTTAGAGCTAAAAATTTAAATGAGTTTAAAGAGTATATATTTTCAGATGAGGGCGGCATAAAGGTGGTGAAATTTAGCGCTAAAAACCCAATCTGCGAGGCATTTAGTAAAAAAGAGCCTGTAAATTTAAGCGTGCTAAGTTCAAGTTATTTTAGTGGCAAGCAAATTTCAAACTATGCTTTTAGTGTGGATATCGCAGGCGGCGAGTTTCGAAATTTGATTAAAAAGAGCCACTTTGCAGTAAATGCTAGCGGCAAAAGTTTAGAAAAACTAGAAAATTTAACAGAAGAAAATATCAAAAAAGACACAGCCATGGGGCTACTTGTGCTTGAAAAAGCGATGTGTTTGGCGGAGAAATAAAATAAATTTAATCAATCTAAAGGAGAAAAAATGAGAGCGTTGCTTAGCGTTAGCGATAAAGAGGGCATTGTAGAGTTTGCAAAGGGGCTAGAAGAGCTTGGCTGGCAGATACTTTCAACTGGTGGCACCTACAAACTTTTAAAGAGCGAGGGCGTCAAAGCCACTGAGGTTAGCGAATTTACGGCGTCGCCTGAGATGTTTGAGGGCAGGGTAAAGACCCTTCATCCAAAGATACACGGTGGCATCTTGCACAAACGCGATGACGCTACACACGTGGCTCAGGCAAAGGAGTATGGCATCGAGGGCATCGACCTAGTTTGCGTAAATTTATATCCTTTTAAAGAGACTACCATCAGGACCGATGACTTTGCCGAGATCATCGAAAATATCGACATCGGCGGCCCAGCCATGGTAAGAAGCGCTGCTAAAAACTTTAAAGACGTGCTCATAGTCACAAGCGTGCTTGACTACGATGAAATTTTAAAGCGCCTAAAAGAGAAAAGCGATGATTATGAGTTTAGAAGATCGCTGATGATAAAGGCGTTCGAGCATACAGCAGCCTACGACAGCACGATAGCAAACTATATGAATGATAGATTTAATGGCGGTTTTGGTGATGCTAGATTTATCGTGGGAAGCAAGGTTTTTGACACTAGATACGGCGAAAATCCACACCAAAAAGGCGCGCTTTATGAGTTTGATTATTTCTTCACAAACAACTTTAGAGCCTTAAAAGGCGAGGCAAGTTTCAATAACATGACCGATATAAATGGCGCGCTAATGCTTGCAACTAGCTTTGATGACGCGCCAGCAGTGGCTATCATCAAGCACGCTAATCCTTGCGGTTTTGCGGTAAAAGATACGTTGCTTGAGAGCTACGTAGCAGCGCTTAAGTGCGACCCGATCTCGGCATACGGCGGTGTGGTGGCGATAAATGGCACACTTGATGAGGAGCTTGCTAAAAAGATAAATGAAATTTACGTTGAAGTAATCATCGCTGCAAATGTCGATGATGCCGCGCTTAAGGTGTTTGAGAGCAAAAAGCGCATCAAAATTTTCACTCAGGATAATAAATTTTTAGTACGCGCAAATGATAAATTTGACTTTAAGCACATCGATGGTGGATTTGTATTTCAAGAAAGAGACTTCGTAAAAGACGAAGAGCTTGAAAACATGAAGCAAATGAGCAAGAAATTTGCAACTGGTAGCGAGCTAAAAGACGCTCAGATAGCGTGGAAAGTGGCTGCACTAACGAAGAGTAACTGCGTAGTTTATGTAAAAGATGGCGCTATGGTGGCTATTGGCATGGGTATGACTAGCCGCGTGGATGCTGCTCGTGCGGCCGTGGCAAAGGCAAAAGAGCTAAAGATCGATCTAAGTGGCTGCGTGCTTGCAAGCGAGGCGTTCTTTCCGTTTAGAGATAGCATCGACATCGCCAGCAAAGTGGGCGTAAAATGCGTCATCGAGCCAGGCGGCAGCATCAGAGATGATGAGGTGATAGAGGCTGCCGATGAACACGGCATGTCGCTATATTTCACTGGCGTTAGACACTTTTTACACTAAAATTTAGGGGCGTTTGCCCCTTACTTCACACTTTATAACTTTAAATTTTATATAATCCTTCAAAAAAGGAGCTCTCATGAAAAAGATATTAAATTTTCTCTTGGTTTTGGCGGTATTTTTGGGTGTAAATTTGACTGCAAAAGATGAGTTTTTAAAGGAGCAGACGATGGCAGGGCAAAATTTAAAAGAAATTTATTTAGCAGGTGGCTGCTTTTGGGGCATGCAGGGATATTTTAAAAAGATATTTGGCGTGGTGGATACGAAGGTGGGCTACGCAAATGGTAAGAGCGAGAGCACGAGCTACCAGGGGCTTCATGAGAGCGACCATGCCGAGACACTTTATGTGAAATTTGATGAAAACAGGGTCGCTTTGGCTGAAATTTTGGCTCATTTTTTTAGAGTGATCGACCCGACCTCGCTAAATAAACAGGGCAATGACGTCGGCAGGCAGTATAGAAGCGGGATTTACTATGTTAGCAAGGACGATCTGCCAGTTATTGAGAGCTTTATTAAGATAGAGCAAAAGAAATTTAAAGATAAGATTGTAGTTGAGGTAGCACCTCTTAAAAATTTCGTCATTGCCGAGGAGTATCACCAAGACTATCTTGACAAAAACCCTTTTGGATACTGCCACATCGATCTAAATTTGGCGAGCAAGCCGCTTTATGATGAGGCTAAATTTAAGCCGCTTAGCAAAGAGGAGCTAAAGAGAAATTTAAGCAGCGAGCAGTATGCCGTGACGCAGGAGGCGGCGACTGAGAGGCCATTTAGCAGCGAGTATGATAAATTTGACAAAAAGGGTATCTATGTCGATATCACCAGTGGCAAGCCACTCTTTTCAAGCGCTGATAAATTTGACGCAGGGTGTGGCTGGCCAAGTTTTACAAAACCTATAACGACAACGGCGCTTGCGTATAAAGAAGACAACTCTTTTATGATGAAAAGGGTAGAGGTGAGGTCTCAAAACAGCGATGCGCACCTTGGGCATGTCTTTGATGACGGACCAAGCGACAAGGGCGGACTAAGGTATTGTATAAACGGCGCAAGCCTTAAATTTATACCGCTTGAGGATATGGCTAGGCTTGGATACGAGGAGTTTATCCCTTACGTCAAGTAGCTTTTGTTGAAGCAAATCAATGGTTTGAAAAGTTTAATCAGAGTATAATTCTCCAAAATCAAAAGGAGAAAAAATGAGTGAATTTTTCAAAAATGCAGAGCAGTTTAACGTCGATGGTGCGACGGTGCCGTTTTATAAATTTAGTGAAAATGGTGTAAGCTTTGTGGGCTTTGACTCACGTCCTTGCGTGCCGCCTGAGCCTATGGTAAATGCGCTTTTAGCTATCAAATTTGCCGATAAAAACACAAAGATCGTGATGGTAAATCACAAATTTCCAGCTGGGCTCATCCCTAAGATAGAAAAGAGCTTTGATATTAAGCGAGAGGACCTTGAGGGCGGAGCTGTGAAGATGACTTTTAGCCTAAAAGAGGGTGCGAGCATAGAAAACATAGACAACAGCCTTTGCCACTAATATGCTTTTAAACACTTATGCGCCGCCATTTAAGCTAGTTGGCGGCTACTTTATCGCTGGCATTTTTTTCTTAGCGCTTAGCGCCCCGGCCTTTTTTTACGCTGATTTTGAGGCGATTAGCTCGCTAAATACGGCTGGCTTTTTGCATATATTTTTCGTGGGTTTTGTGATGAGCATCATCATCGGAGCGCTCTATCAGCTAACCTCAGTCATCTTAGAAAAGCCGTTTTTCACGGTCAAAGGGGCTATTTTAAATTTAGCCATTTTTTGCCTGTCGCTACTTGCTATGAGCTATGCGATGATATTTGGCGAGGGTCAAATTTTACAAATCAGCGCAGTTTTGTTATTTTTCTCGCTCGTATTTTTTGGCTCGACTTATGCACTAAGCTTTTTAAATAATCAAAAAAGAAGCTTTGCCGCCTTTGCACTCTTTGCCTCGGCGATATTTTTGCTAGTTGGCATAACGCTTGGATTTTGCCTAGTGATGATACTTGGCGGCACGCTTATGCTTGATTTTATGATGACGCTAAAATTTCATGTATATTTTGTGCTGGGCTTTGTATTTTTTGTCATACTTGGGGCTGCAAGCGTGCTTTTACCGATGTTTGCGCTGGCGCATGATCTTAAATTTACACTTAGTAAGGCTTCACTTGCCTGCTATATTTTAGCTGGAGTTTTGCTGGCAATAGATGAAAATTTAGCTATTTTTGCGGTGGCTGTGGCGGCTTTGCTTTTTATAGCTCAAGCGTTTTATATCTTAAAAAAGCGCGTGAGAAAGGCGTATGACTATTGGAATGTAAATATTGCTCTTTCGCTGCTTGCCTTGCTTTGCGCTGCTATATTTATGGTTTTTGAAAAGCTAAATTTGGCTGCATTTTTTATGATATATGGCTTTTTGTTTGCCTTTATTGTGGCTCATCTTTATAAGATCGCGCCATTTCTCATCTGGTATCACTATGTGGCGCCATTTGTTGGCAAGGCAAAAGTGCCGCTGCTTGATGCGATGATATTAAAAAAGGCGGCTTATTACGCCATAGCTTTTAACACCATTTCGCTTGTGTGCTATCCTTTGGCGGTTAGCTTTGAGATGAGAAATTTGGTCTATGCAAGTATGATTTTTATGGTTTTAAGCATCATTTTACTTGCTGTAAATATGATAAATGTTTTTAAATTTACTGGTTTTAAAGGATAAAAAAATGAAAGAAAAAATTTATGATGCTCTGTCAAATATCGTCGATCCAGAGGTTGGCTTTGACATCGTTTCGCTTGGGCTCATATATGATGCGAGCTGCGATGAAAACGGCAAAGCAAAGGTGACGATGACACTTTCAACCAAGTCTTGTCCGCTTCATGAGATGATACTTGGCTGGGTTGAAACGGCTGTGCTTGGTGTAGAGGGCGTAAAAGAGTGCGAGATAGACCTAGTTTGGGAGCCAGAGTGGAATATCCAAATGGCAAGCGATTTTGTAAAAGCACAACTTGGAGTGAATTAAAATTTATTGGCTAGAAATTTAGCTTAGCTAGCAAATTTCTAGCTTTTCTACTTAAATTTCTACTTTAAATTTTAAAAATATCATAAAAGCGTAGTTAAATTTTTTTGGTAATGCTTAAGCTCTTTAATAAATTTACAAATAAATTTATGCAAGTAAAAGCTAAAAAATATAATGCAAGTTTTAGAATATAATTTTAAGTGTTTGCTGGATTATGGTTAAAATTTTGAATATATTAAAAGGTAAATTGCAAGATAAACTTGCAATTTAACAGGAGAATTTTTAGTTAGGACTTAGTCCATTTGGTGGCGAAGATATGATGGGATATCTAGCTGAGAGATGTACTCGTCGCTGTTATATCCGCCACTTACTCTTCTTTTTAAAACAATATTTTTATTTAAAAGATCGTTTTCAGGCTCTTGGGCTATTTTTTTTTCTTCGCTTTCTTTTTCAGTACCTTTAAATCCAGTTGCGATGATAGTAACTTCGACTTTATTGTCTTCTATGTTTTCATCAGTTGTTGTACCAAAGATCACATCAGCATCATCATCAGATGCCTCTTCGATCATTGACATAGCGCTATGAAGGTCATCAAGTGAGCAGTTTGGATGCATTTTGAAATGAACTAAAACGCCAAGTGCTCCGTTTATGTTCATGTTGTCAAGTAGTGGTGATTGGATAGCATTTTTGATGGCTTCTTGAGCTGCACCCTCGCCATAAGCCTCGCCAACGCCCATCAAAGCATGACCTCTGTGGCTCATAACTGTTTTTACGTCAGCAAAGTCAAGGTTGATATCGCTAACACCAGAGTCAAGCACGATAGAGCACATACCATTTACTGCTCTTGCAAGCACTTCATCAACCATTTTAAAGCTCTCTTTGATGCCTGATTTTTTATCTATCAAAGTTAAAAGTCTGTCGTTTGGTATGATAACGATAGAGTCGCTCTCTTTTCTAAGCTCGCTTAGACCTATATCTGCTAGCTTGCTACGTTTTTTACCCTCAAATGAAAAAGGCATAGTAACAACTGCAACTGTTAGCGCACCTATCTCTTTTGCAGCTTGTGCAACAACCGGAGCAGCACCTGTACCTGTACCACCGCCAAGACCTGAAGCGATAAACACAACATCAGAAGTTTCAAGAGCGCTTTTTATCTCTTCGTAGCTCTCTTGTGCAGCTTCTTTGCCAATCTCTGGTCTCATACCAGCGCCAAGACCTTTTGTCTTTTTTTCACCAAGCTGTATCTTTGTGTGTGCAGGAGAATTGTCAAGTGCCTTAGCATCTGTGTTTGCTATCATTAGATCGATGTCTAAATTTGGATTCTCTCTGATGATGTGGTTTATCATATTACCACCACCACCACCTACGCCTACTACCTTTATCTTTGCGCTATATAGGCTCTTGTTCTCTTCGATTGTGAAACTGTTGCTCATAGTAAAAATTCTCCTCAAAATAGTTGTGTCATGCTGTGCCAAAATTTCTTTAAAGCACTTGGTTTTTTTTCTTGCTTGCTTATATCAGCAATATTTGCAAGCTCGTTTTTGTTGTTTGTTTGCTCTAAATTTATATCCATATTTACAAGCTCAATGCCCTCTTCAAAATCATCTTTTTCCTGTTTTTTTGCTTCAAATTTCTCTTTTTTCTCTTCTTCAAAAATGTTGAAATTTGTTTTTGGCTTTGATCTTAATTCACCTTTATATCTCATCTTTTTTTCTGAGTCTATCTCATAAGGTGTAAATTCTCCAGCGCCATACATACAAAGTCCTATGGCACAAGAATTTGCCGGATCTCTTAAAATTTCATATAAACCATTCATCTCTTTTGGTCTAGCGATCCTAACTGGCATGTTGTCAAATATCGCAGAAGCTAAGTCTTTTAGTCCATCAAGTTTTGTCATGCCGCCAGTTAGTACTATGCCAGCACCAACAAGATCTTTGTATCCACTATCTTCAAGCATATTTGCAAGCACCATCACAGTCTCTTCTGCTCTAGCTGAGATGACATTTGATATAACATCAAGTGAAACTTCGTGAGTTTTTTGCTCATCACCAAGCCTAGGAAGCTCGATAAGATCAACTGATTTATTTACTAGCTTGCCATATTCTAGTTTTATCTCTTCAGCTTTTGGTAAAGGAGTATGAAGTGCCATTGAAAGATCTATGGTTATATTTGCTGAGCCAACGTGTAGATATGAGTTGTATCTTAGTGAATTTCCAGCATGCACTACCATATTACATGTCTCGCCGCCCATATCTATAAGCGCAACACCAAGTTCTTTTTCGTCTTTTGTTAGTGTTGCTATGGCTGAAGCATAACCAGAAAGAACTACATTATCAACCTGCACGCCTGCTAAATTTATAGCTTTTCTTAGGTTGCTAAGTTGTGATTTTTGAATGCTTATGATATGTGTTTGCACTTCAAGTCTAGTGCCATTCATGCCGATAGGATCTTCTATAAATTCTTGTCCATCTACTTTAAAGTTGTAAGGTAAGACATGAAGTTTTTCATATTCTGGTGAAGTCTCGGCATTGTGATCTGCCATCTGCATAGCACGCTCTATCTCTTTTATGCCTATTTCATGATTTGGTATATTTACTACGCCACTGCTATTTACGCTTTTAGTATATTTTCCGGATATTGAAACCACTACTCTTTCATAGTGTGTGCCTGCAACTTTTTGTGCTTCTATGAGTGCATTTTTTATAGACTTTGCAGCTAGTTCAATGTTATTTATAGCACCCTTTTTTATGCCTTGTGCTTTTTCTGTGCCTATTCCTATTATCTTTATACCATCATCATTTTGTTCTGCTATCACAGCACAAATTTGAAATGATCCGACATCTATGCCTAAAATTCTAGTACTCAAAATTTTTACCTTTTGACATATTCTTTAACTTCATAATATTTTAGAAGTTTGTTTGTTAAATCTTTTATCAACTCATTGTTTTTAAGCATTGCAACATTTTGTTGTGTTATTTGCTTATAGTTGTTATTTATATTGTTAGTAAGCAATCTTTGTTCCAAAATATCGTACACTACGGCTTTGTCATCTAATATAACATAACCTTTTGTATTGTTAGTATCAAAAAGTTGAGATACAAAAGCTCTTGTATCGCTCTCATTTAAGCCCGCAATAGAGCCATTTACCTCTCTGCTAACAAAGCCAACATCTGTGCCTTTAAAGTTTTGTAGGGCCTCTTTTGCTTTTGCTGTTAAAATTTCTTTTTCTTTTTTGCTTTTGTAAATTTCAAGTACATTAGCCCTTGCTTGTTCAAAGCTCATAGGTTGTGGAGGAGTTATACTTTTTATTCTAGCTATTAAATAGCCATCTTTGTAGATAAATGGTTTTATCACTTCGCCAACTTTTGCACCCTTGATCTCATCAAGTGAAAAAGTAGCGTTGTCCTCATTTACGCTTATAAAACCATTAGTTGCAAGTTCAGCTTTTTTGACAGCGACATACTTTTCTAAAGCGTTAGTTTTGCTTTGTTCTATGTTATAGTCTTTATTAACCTCAGCTTTTACCTCGCTAAAAGGTTTTATCTTATCATCAGATCCCTTGTATTTATCTTGGTTTTCATTATAGTAAGACTTTAAAACACTCTCGTTTGCATCACTTTTTTCTGACTTGACAAAGTATGTATCTATGCCATAAAGTGTCTTTGTCATATAGTTATTTTTATTTATCTCCCAAAGATTTTTTAGCTCTTTCTCATCTACTTTGATCTCGCTTTGATCAGCATTTACTACTTGCACAGCCAATTTGTCTTGCATGAAAAAGCTAGCTTCCATCATCGCAATATCTTCTTTACTTGCAGGCAAATTTAAAATAGTTCTAAGTTTGTCTAGTAGAATAGTTAGCTTTAGATTATCTTCAAAATCAGTTGGGTTTATCCTGGCTCTTCTAAGCACATCGTAGTATAAATTTTTGTCAAAAACGCCATCTTTTTGAAATGTTGGATCGACGATTATATATTTTAAAACGTCATCTTTATTAACACTAAGACCGATATCGTCTGCAAAATTTAGCAATAAATTTTCTTGGATAGTAGCCTGAAGTGCAGCATTTTCTAAGCCTAGTTCTTCAGCTTTCTCTTGAGTTAGTTTGCCTTCAAATACGTTATTGTAGTACTGATAAAGTCTATCGTATTTTTGTTGCAACTCTTGAACGCTTATGTTTCTATGTCCTACTTTAGCTACTGAAGTAGCTCTGTTGCTGTTTAGATCGTATGCGCCCCAGCCGACAAAACCAGCACCGACAAAGGCTATCGTGCTTACCCAAATTGTCACGACTAGGTATTTTTTATGTTTTTGCATCCAAGATAACATTAAGTTCTTCCTTTAAAATACTAACAAAGCTTGTGCGATATTTTATAGAAATTTGGCTTAAATAAGCTTAAAATGGGGCTTTATAAAAACGTTTCTTGCTAAATTTTTACTAACATTTTTTATCTTTGTTAGCAAAAATTTAAATGCTAAAATCGCTGTAATCACCAGTAAAATGAAGCAGTTTGCAGCTATTTTCTAACAAAGCTATATCTTTTGCAAGTAGCTGAGGGCTCCTGCTATACGCGTAAACGCCGTATCCTTTGATCACTACGACGTTAGTATTTTTCTCTATCATAGCTCTATAAATTTCTGTCTCAGCACGCTCATACCAGTCGTCAAACTGCTTTGGATCATAGACTAAAATTTCATTAAATCTCATACACCCAAAATAGTCTTTTGGTGCTATTTTTTCATGTTTCATTGCATAAGCTGTCGCATATGGAGGCATGGCGTAGCAGACAAATTTTGCTTCATTTATGTTTTTGTAGATATTTAAGTGTATATCAGCATCCAAACTCGCATCATTCCAGCGGTAGTCTTTTTTTGATGAAAGAAGCGTTAGATCGCTATCTTGCAAGTCGTCAAAAATGGCATTTTGCTTGTTGATGATAAATTGATTTTTTTCTACTCTTGCAGAGATAGAACCATGAAAAACACCAAAAAAATTCTTTCTAAACATCGAAAGAGATATCTTTTTTATCTCATTTGTTGAGTGCATTAAGTCCATTTTTTCTCCTATGTTTGGATGATTATATTTAAGCTATCTTAAAATTTGTGTAAAATTTTATGTAATGATAGCTTTTTAAGTAAAATTTCGATAAATTTTCACACTAATTTCATTAAAGAGGCAGTGTTGCAAAGTCCGCATATTAGCGTTTTACTTGACGAAGTTTTATCTTTTTTTAAAGATCTGCGTGGAAATTTTATAGATTGCACGCTTGGATATGCTGGACACTCTAGTGCCATTTTGTCTCAAAATGAAAATTTAAATTTGATCGCTTGCGACAAAGACAACGAAGCTATAAACTTCTCACTCAAAAAACTTGAGCCATTTGGCAGTAGAGTAAAAATTTATAAGAGCAATTTTTCTGAGCTTATTAGCAAGCTTAATAGCGATGAAATTTTAAATGTTAGAGGAATTTTAGCCGACATCGGCGTTAGTTCGCTTCAGATAGATAAAGATGATAGGGGTTTTAGCATCGGCTCAAACACTCTTGATATGCGTATGGATAAAGAGCGAAGTTTTAGCGCCTATGAGGTGGTAAATGGCTACTCGTTTGATGAGTTAGTTAGGATTTTTAGGGACTACGGTGAGCTAAAAAATGCCGCTGGGGTCGCAAACAAGATAATAAATGCTAGAAATTTAGACAAGATAACAAGTGCAAAAGAGCTTGCAAACATAATAGGCACAGCTCAGATAAAAGGGCGCGGTGTTAGCCCTGCGATACTGGCGTTTCAAGCGATCAGGATAGAGGTAAATGGCGAGCTAGACGAGCTAGCAAATTTGCTTGATAGCATAGAAAAGGGCGGTTTTAAGGATTGCTTGGTGGCGATTATTACATTTCACTCGCTTGAAGATAGGATCGTAAAAGAGCGCTTTAAAAAGTGGGCAAATAGCTGTATCTGCCCGCCTGGCGTCTATAGATGTGAGTGCGGAAATAACCACGAACTGGGCGAAATTTTAACTAAAAAGCCACTAACAGCGAGCCAAAGTGAGCTAGCGCAAAACTCACGAAGCAAGAGCGCAAAACTGCGTGTTTTTAAGATAAAGGGATAAAGATGCAAGAAAAAGAAGAGCTGCTAACACTTCACGATGAGGAGCAAAAACGTGAGGTAAATTTAAGCTTTAAGACGCTAGTGATGGTCTATCTGGCGGTTTTTATAGCGCTAGCTCTATTTTTGCCAAAAATTTACATAGCAAATCAAATTTATTATATAAGTAGAGATATCGCCGACATCAGCGGCAAACGAGATATGCTCCTTGAAGAAAATAGAGCTCTTAGCATAAAGCTTGAAAATTTGCGCTATAAAAATCAAATTTTGAACAATATGCAAGAGCGTCAATGGAAATAATCAAGAAATTTAAAAGCTTTATTCACTACTACGACCCTGCAAATTTCCAGCTCATCTACTCGCTAAAAGCTGCCACGACCATCGCCTTTAACTGCTTTTTGTGCTTTCATTTCTTTCATCTAAGCGGCGCCATCATGGCTGTAAATATCACGATGGGCATCTTCTTTCTTGGCGAGCTTGAGTGCAAAGATAGGAGCAAATTTGCCTTTTTACTACTTTATATTGCACTTTCTTGCGCTTTTATGCCCTTTGTTGATCCATTTATTAGCCTTGGCGTTTGGCTCTCGCTTATCGTATTTGTCTGGATATTTGTGGTAGGTATTAGCCAAATTTATAGCTCAAATTTAAACAAAATTTTGCTTGCCGTAAATGCAACAGGGCTAGTTGCTTTTGTGACAAAGGCCGCAGTTGGGCTAAATGTGATTGAAAGCATCGGTGGTCTGGTGCTTGCTGGCGTGCTAAGCATCATCATAAAATTTGAAAACTTTGGCAAATACGGCAAATTTACTAAAAAGAGCATCAGCTTCTTGTTAGATAACGCCATCTTATCGAGCAAGGCGCTTGGCACGAGCCATTTTTACGCAAGTATCGCAGATTTGATGAGCTCGATTGACAAATCAAAAGAAATTTTTGCAAACAAAAGCCTAAAGATAAAAGATGTTAAGCTAGTTAGAAATCAAGCCAAGGCGCTATTTTATTTTTATAAAGTTGAAGAGATCGCTTTTTTGCTTCGAACATTGGGCGCTTCGTTTGAAAGGATCGAGGACAAAGCGCTTTTAAATGAGGTAAAAAACGAGATCGCTTACAACCTTTTTGAGCTTAAAAAAATTTTCAAAAATCAAACTCCAAAGCTAAAATTTGATGCGCTAAATTTAGCTAAAAACTCAAATTTTAAAATTTTTGCAAGCTCGCTTGGCGTGCTTTACGATAAATTTTTGCTTATAAAAGAGGGCGGCGAGGACAAACTCTCGTTTAACAACACAAAAAAGATCACGCTAAAAGAGGCGTTTAAAAAGCTAAATTTAAAAAATGAAGTATTAAAAGAGTCTTTAAGGCTTGCCATTTGCATGTCGATAGCCATTTTTATAGCGCAGGCGATGCATATAAATCATGGAATTTGGATAGCCATAGCAGTGATGAGTCTAAACAAAAGCGACGAAGATGCTTTGAAAAATGCTGGCAGAGATAGTCTTCTTGGCGGAGTTATCGGCTTTTTTATCGCGCTTGTTTTTGTGAAATTTATGGGTGAATCATACGCATTTTACGTGGTTGTCTTTATCGGTATGTTTTTGGTTTATTATCTAAAATCTTACAAACAAATCGTCTTTGCAACGGCTTTTATGTTTGAATTTACAGCTATTTTTTCGCTTATAAAAAGAGACTTTTTAGCCCTTATGGTCGATAGATTGCTTGATGTGGCAGCTGGCTTTTTGATAGTTTTTGTCACATATCTGCTAACTAGGAAAAATGACTATACAATGATAAAAAATAGCTTAAGCAGTGCCTTGATAGGTTTTAGAAATTTAGTGCAAATTTCTCTAAATGAGTCAAACAAAGATGCTTTTAGTACTGATGAAAAAAGGGTTTTAGGCTCGCTAAATGAGCTAAACTACGCTATAAAAGTTAGTAGAAATTTAGACGATGATAATATGAAAAATGCAAAATTTATAGCTAGCAAGCTTGATGATATAAATAGCGATCTAGTTAAGCTTAAAAATTATCTAAATTTAGATGAGTTAAAAGAGAAAAACGCCTTGCAAAATGATATAAAAATCATCTCTGATAGGTTTTTGATGCTAGATAAAAAGATCAAAAAACTTCCATATTATTTCATAAGTGATATAGAAGCGAAGCTACTTTGCAAAGATGAAAACGTTAAAAAGCTAATTTTACGAGTTGCTTTAAAACAAAATGAAATTTACTCAGCGCTCTCTTTTTGAGAGATTAGCTTTTCATATATATATTGTTCTAAATCTTTTTTTGAAACGTCATTTTTAAGAGCGGTGTTGTAAATTTCTTCAACCTTGCTTGAATACTTTTCATATCCAAAATATGGAAAATGCACACTCCAAGCCTTTTTTATAAGATCCAAGCTTATCTCTCTTCTTGCCCAAACCTTAAACATATCAAATCCGATAAAAACAGCTGAAGTAACGATGGTGGTTGCTATTATTGAGATGTGAGCGTCGGCCTTTGCTAAAAAGTGGTGCGTGATGATGAGAAGCGGAAACAAGACTACAAAGCAGATGAGCGCGTAAATTTGATAGAGCTTCACATGGTTAAATCTAAAATTTAGCTTTGCGCCATCAACTAGCATACCTTCGTTAAAAAGGGCATTTGCTTCAAGTAAATCTCTAAATAAAACTGGCTGTTTTGAGACGAAAAAAATATTTTTAATGATAGTGTTTCTTAGATTTTCTTTCATTTTTTATAGACTTTTTACCTTAAAAATTTCAGCTCATTGTATCTAAAAATCTATAAATTCAAACAAAATTAGATACAATTTGCCTAAAATTTAAGGAGCTAAAAATGGCAGATAAAGCTTTAGAAACGGTCTTTTTAAATGGCGAGTTTTTGCCAAAAGATGAGGCAAAAGTTAGCGCATTTGATAGAGGATTTATATTTGGCGATGGAATTTATGAAGTGGTGCCTGTGATAAATTCAAAAATGGTTGATAAAGAGGGCTTTTGGGCGAGGTTTGAGAGAAGCTTAAACGAGATAGATATAAGCCTGCCTTACGAAAAAGACAAATTTGAAGCAATCTTAAATGAGATGATCGCAAAAAACGCCTTAAAAGAGGGTGGAATTTACATGCAAGTAACAAGAGGCGTGGCGTTTAGAAATTTCTATTTTATGGAAAATTTAACCCCAAGCGTCTTTATCTTTTGCTACGAGAGTGAAATTTTAAACAACCCAGCTGCAAAAACTGGCATAAAAGTGGTAAGCGTCGAGGACATAAGGTGGAAGAGGCGCGATATCAAATCGATCTCGCTTCTGGCTCAGTGCTACGCTAAAAATGAGGCTCACAAAAAGGGCGCGGACGAGGGCTTTATGATAGAAAACGGCTTTGTCACAGAGGGCTGTAGCTCGAGCGCTTTTATCATCAAAGATAAAACCCTCATCACCAAGCCACTTTCAAATGAAATTTTGCCAGGGATCCGCCGTATGAGGCTTTTAAGGATAGCTAAAGATATCGGTTTAAAGATAGAGGAGCGTAAATTTAGCATGGACGAGGTTTACGCGGCTGATGAGGTCTTTATCTCGGCTGCTACGCTTATACTTTTGCCAGTCATCTATGCTGACGGCAATGCGATAAATGGTGCAAAAGTAGGAGAAATTTCAAGCAAACTTCGTGAAATTTATGCTAGCGAGCTTTTAAAAGAAGCCGGACTTTGAGAGAAAAGGTCTTAATAAGCGCTTGTCTTGCTGGCATAAACTGCAAATTTAACGGCGAAAACAACCTTTTGGGTAGTGGCATTTTAGATGAAATTTCAAAAAAATATCATCTGCTTTTTGTCTGTCCAGAGGTTTTTGGCGGACTTAGCACGCCAAGAGAGCCAGCTGAGATGAAAGATGGCTTGGTCGTTACAAAAACAGCTAAAGATGTGAGCGAAAATTTTAAATTTGGGGCTGAGATTTGCCTAAAGATAGCTAAGCTAAATGGCTGCAAAAAGGCGATCTTAAAAGCTAGAAGCCCAAGCTGCGGCAGCGGGCAAATTTATGATGGAAGCTTTAGTAAAAAGCTAATCTTTGGCGACGGCGTAGCGGCAAAGCTGCTAAAAGAAAATGAAATTTTAGTTTTTAGCGAAGATGAGATAGGGCGGCTTGATGTTTGAGAAGCTAAAAGATAACGTCATGCTCGAGGTGATCTTTAAATACATCATCTTGCTGCTACTTTTTGCCTGTGTGGTGGGGCTTTTTGTAAGTGGCGTGCTCTTTTTAAAGGGAGAGATGAGCGAAAATTCGCTAAATTTGCACATTTTCTTTGGCTTTAGCTTGGTTGTCCTCACCATAATCCACAGCTACGTCAAAAAGAAAAAACTAAAAAAGCTAAGTCTTGAGTTTAAAAATATCTTAAAGCATAAGCCAGTGCAGATGGACTGCAACACGACAAGGTTTTTAAACGCACTAAATGATGTCAAAGTGGGCGAGCTTTCAAAGAAATTTGGCTCAGATGTTGTAGAAATTTTAAGATCAAACGATATAAAGGTCAAGGATCAAAACGAGACGATGAAGCAAATTTGCAAAAACAACGATGAAAAGATGTTTTATATCTTTGTTTTGATCGTCGAAGCTATATTTAAGGATAAGGAAGAAATTTGAAAAAAGGTATATTTTTAGCACTTAGTGTTGCTTTGTTTTTGGGTTGTTCGCAGACAACAAAACCAGAGCCAAACAAGCAGCAAAATGCCCTGCCAGACGAAAATGTCTATAAGCCAAATGAGCGCATCAGCTTGCTTGAATTTGAAGTAAAACAAGACGCCTCGTCGCTACCTCAAAATATGCAAAGTGCGAGTTTTGCTCAAGATGAAATTTTAAAAAGAAGGTTTAAGGTTTTTACTCTAAGAGGCGTGAAATTTAACCCAAACGACGCTTTTTGGGCGTTTAATGTATATAAACCAAGCGAGAAAAGAAAGTATTTTGGCTCAAATTTTAGGCAGATACCTCAAAGCTGGTTTGACGCACAAAAGGAGAATGCAAATTTCGCTGGCTTTTTGCAAATTTCAGCTTATGCTCTAACTTCAGCAAACACAGCTGTAAGAAATTTCCCAACCGACGAGCCGATATTTTTAAACCCGCAAACTCCAGGTGAGGGCTATCCGTTTGACTATCTGCAAGAATCCACCCTAAGCATCGCTCATCCGCTCTTTGTATCGCACCTCTCAAAAGACAGGGCGTGGGCGTTTGTGAGTGATGATGCGGTTTGGGGCTGGGTGAAGGTTGAAGATATCAAATTTATAAGCGATGAAGAGGCGCTTGCCTATCAAAAATCAAGCTTTGTCACGATAAAAACCGACAAGATGCCAGTTTATGACAAGGGCGGAAACTTTTTATTTTACTCACGTGTCGGCGCGATACTGCCAGTTTTAGCGCAAGATGACAAAAACTACTACGGCAAAATTTATGTAAGAAATATGCTTAGGGAGTTTGTCCTCCCAAAGTCTTTTAGCGCCCTTTTTCCACTTAAATTTAATGACTCAAATTTAAAAACTATTCTTAGCTCACTTCTTACTCAGCCTTATGGCTGGGGCGGGGTGGATAAGCTAAGAGACTGCTCGCTTTTTACAAAAGACTTGCTAGCAAGCTTTGGCGTGTGGTTGCCTAGGAACTCAAGGGCGCAGGCAAATATGGGAGAAAAGATCAATCTAAAAGGCCTTAGCAACGCTGCAAAAAGCAAAGAGATAAAAGAAAAGGGCGTGCCATATCTCACGCTCGTGCATCTGCCAGGTCACATCATGCTCTACGCTGGATACAAGGGCGATGATATCTACGTCGTGCATGATGCTTGGGGGCTAAAGACTACAAACAACGGTAGAGCGCTTATCGGAGCGACCGCGATAACTACGCTAAATATCGGACAAAACAGAAGCGACATACAAAGTGCAAATTTGCTTATCTCTAAGGTTGATTCTATAAATGTGATGAGGCCTGAGCAAGGGATGCTAGATAAGGCTAGAAAGATCTCAGCTTTGCAGCGAGCTTATGGCGTAAAGATAGAAGAAAATTTGGTTAAATTTAGTGATGGCACGAGTTTAGTCTATGATGATTTTAAACAAAAAGATGAAGAGTGCAGCACTGGCGCTGATATAGAGGATATGAACGCGCTTGATTACGCTGCGTTTTCACCACTTAGCACAGCACTAAGTGATGCTGGTAGATGCAGAAACTACGAGCTTTTAGGTAAAATTTATGGCTCAAGCGAGAGCGCAGTAAAAGCAAATTTGGTTGATGTTATCTGGCTAAAGGATTTTTTAAATTTGCCTTTAAAATTTAACTCTAAAAATGGCGCCGCAGCTGCCTTACAGGATGTGAGCAACGAGCTAAACGAAATGGCAAAGAGCGATCCAAATTTACTTGAGTACCTAAAAGATCCAGGCGGGACATTTAAGTGGCGCATCATCGCTGGCACAAACCGCCTAAGCGCGCACAGCTACGGCATCGCGATCGATATAAATGTAAAAAAGAGCCACTACTGGCAGTGGAGTAAGGGCTATGAGAATTTGATCCCTGAAAAAATCGTGCGAGTATTTGAAAAGCATAAATTTATCTGGGGCGGACGCTGGAAGCACTTTGATACGATGCATTTTGAGTATCGCCCAGAGATGTTTGAGTAGATGAAAGATCAAATTTTAGAAATTTTATCTCGATCAAACGTCTTTTTAACAGGCGGCGGCGGTGTTGGCAAGAGCTATCTAACCGCCTCCATCATCAGACACTACAAAGAAAATTTCAAAAATGTCGTCATCCTTGGCTCAACTGGCATAAGTGCTGTTAGCCTTGGGGGAGTGAGCTTGCATAGCTTTTTTAAATTTGGCTACTGCAAGGACTACGAGGAGCTAAGACGGCTTGACTACCGCCAAAAAGATAAGCTAAGCAAACTACGAAATATGCTAGATGCTTGCGATCTACTTGTAATAGACGAAATTTCGATGGTTAGCTCAAATGTTATGGAGATGATAAGATACCGCTTGCTCACCTCTAAATTTAAGGGTAGGGTGCTTATAGTGGGCGACTTTTATCAGCTGCCACCCGTGCAAAAAGAGCAAAATGAGAGCAAACTTTTTAACTTTTTATACGCTTTTAACTCAAGTGCGTGGGAGGATATGAAATTTACAAACGTTGAGCTGCTCGTCTCAAAACGCACAAATGATCTTAAATTTTATGAAATTCTCTCTCGTCTTAGAGTTGGCGAGCTAGATGATGAGATGATGGCCTACATCGAGAGCTTGCGAGTGGGAGCTATCGAGCCAGATAGCGAGACTAGCGTGCTTTTTGGCAGAAACGCAGAGGCTGAGATGCTAAATCAAAAGAGGCTTCTTGCGCTTAATGCACCACTTGAAATTTCAAACTCGGACGTGCTTGTTATGGATGAAAATTTAGATAAAAAAGAGTTTGAAAAGTGGGCAAATACGCTAAATATCTCGCGAAATTTGGAGATGAAGATAGGGGCAAAAATCATCTTTACTTCAAATAAATGGGGCGAGTACTATAACGGCGAGCAAGGCAAGATCATGCAAATTTTAAAAGAAAATGGCGCCATATCAAGCGTGATCGTGCAAAAAGATAGCGGCGAGATCTGCGAGATAGAAAAGTGCGCTTATAACTTTTGCGCGCTAAATTTAAACGAAGACGAGATCGAGGAGAACGTGCAAGCTTCGCTTTATCAGTTTCCATTTAAGCTTGCCTATGCGCTAACTATCCATAAGTCTCAAGGCATGAGTATAAATTCGCTCATTTGCAACATCAACCACATCTTTGCCAAAGGGCAGCTCTACGTCGCACTTTCTCGCGCGGTAAATCCTAAAAATTTAAAACTTTTTTATGATAAGAAAAGTGATTTTAGGCAGCATTTAAGAAAAGTGGTTAAAATTGACGACGAAGTTAAGAAATTTTACCAAGAAAACGTATTTTTGCATATTAAGGAGAGTTTATGAAAAAGCTATTTCTAAGCCTTGTTTTTGGCGTTTTTGCATTCGCAGACGTGCTAAAAGTGAGTGACTTTCAAACAGATATCTACTCAAAAGCTGGACAAAATTTAACAAAAAAGATAAGCATGAACCTTGAAGTTGTCGGACGTGATGTGGAGGAGAACGAAGCATACGTGCTTGATGCACTAAACGTCGTGGTTGGCAGCTTTTACGTAGAGGATATCCTAACCTCAATGGGAAAGGAGAAATTTAAAGAGCTCTTTATGAAATACGCAGCCAAAAAGCACTCGCTTGACATCGATGACGTGCTTATTTTAAACATCAAAGTGATAAATAATCTAGAGCTAAGCGAGATCATAAAAGCGATAAAAAGCCAAAATTTATGCTCTGATCCAAGCGTAAATGAAGATGTGATGACAAAGCCAGAAAAAAAGAAAAAAGGCAATGAGATCATCGTCGCACCTGATCCAAATGACGTGGTACAAAAGCCGATCGATCTAAATAATGTGCAAGAATTTGGAAAAGACTTCGGAGAGAAGTGAGTAAATTTGGCTAAAAGCTAGCCAAATTTATTGATTTACGATGTCGTAACCTTGTGGGATAACCGGAGTTAGCGTCTCTTTTGGGATGAGCGCGTCTTTTACAGGGTTGCTTAGAGTGATTTTTATCTTATTTGAGAGTTTGTCTTTATAGTCAATCGTCGTTGGAAGCGTGTTTTTGATCGTTATAAAGTACTCAACCCCGTCATATATCGCCTTATAAAGTGTCGGCTGAATTTGCTCTGCGTGAGCTAAGACCTGTGTCAAATTTGGCGTGTCATCTAGCCTTGAGATGATGGCTTGCTCAAGCTCATCCTCGATCACGACCACTTTGTCTTTGTCAAAGTAAATCCTCTTTGGTGTTGGACTTTCATATATCCAAAGCGCAGTGTTGTCGCTTTTAGCGTAAAATCTACCCTTATAATTTACACTCTTGCCCTCGCTAAAGACAGTTTGAGTAAAGTCACTTTGCAGGCTTTTAAAATTTAAGCCAGCGCCAAATGAGCAAACTGCAACAAGAGATGCAACTAAAAATTTTCTCATTTTTTATCCTTTTTTGGCGTATTCTAGCCCAGTTTAATTAAATAAATAGTTAAACTATGCTAAGATCCAAAGTTTAAAAATTTAGGAAGGTAAAGTAATGATTTCATCGGTATTTAGAAAGATTTTTGGCACGAAAAACGATAGAGAAGTCAAAAAATATATAAAACGTGTGGCGCAGATAAACGCGCTAGAGCCTACTTATGAGAAGATGAGCGACGATGAGCTTAAGATCAAATTTAACGAGCTTAAAGCCCAAGTCGTAGAAGAGAAAGTCACTTTAGATCAAATTTTAAATGATGTCTTTGCGATCGTTAGAGAAGCTAGCAAAAGGGTGCTTAAGATGCGCCATTTTGACGTGCAGCTAATAGGCGGTATGGTGCTAAACGAGGGCAGGATCGCTGAGATGAAGACAGGCGAGGGTAAGACCTTGGTTGCGACTTTGCCAGTTATCTTAAACGCGATGAGTGGCAAGGGCGTGCATGTAGTAACAGTAAATGACTACCTTGCAAAGCGTGATGCGACGCAAATGGGCGAGCTATATAACTTTTTAGGCTTAAGCGTCGATGTGATACTAAGTGGCGGATACGACGATGAGGTAAGGCAAGCTGCCTATAACGCCGACATAACATACGGCACAAATTCAGAATTTGGCTTTGACTACCTGCGTGATAATATGAAATTTGAAGCTGGTCAAAAGGTGCAAAGAGGCCATAACTTTGTTATCGTCGATGAGGTCGATAGTATCTTGATAGATGAGGCTAGAACGCCACTTATAATCTCTGGTCCAACCAACCGCACGCTTGATGGCTACATAAGAGCTGATCAAGTCGCAAAACAGCTTACCAGAGGCACTCCAGCCGATCCAAACGTGCCAGGCTCAAAGCCAACGGGGGATTTTATAGTAGATGAAAAAAATAGAACGATAATGATCACAGAGGCTGGCATAAGCAAGGCTGAAAAGCTCTTTGGAGTTGAAAATTTATACAACCTTGAAAATGCCGTGCTAAGCCACCACTTAGATCAAGCTCTAAAAGCTCACAATCTCTTTGAAAAAGACGTTCATTATGTCGTAAAAGATGGAGAAGTCGTCATAGTTGATGAATTTACAGGACGTCTAAGTGAGGGCAGGCGTTTTAGCGAGGGGCTCCACCAAGCGCTTGAGGCAAAAGAGGGCGTGAAAATTCAAGAAGAGAGCCAAACGCTAGCCGATACAACATATCAAAACTACTTTAGGATGTATAAAAAGCTTGCCGGTATGACTGGTACGGCTCAGACAGAGGCTACTGAGTTTTCTCAAATTTATAATCTTGAAGTTATCTCGATACCTACAAACGTGCCAGTTAAGAGGATCGATCAAAACGACCTTATCTATAAAACTCAAAACGAGAAATTTAAAGCTGTCATCGACGAAGTTAAAAAGGCTCACGAAAAAGGTCAGCCAGTGCTTGTAGGAACTGCAAGTATCGAGCGTAGTGAGGTGCTTCACGAGATGCTTAAGAAAGCTGGCATCCCACACTCTGTGCTAAATGCTAAAAACCATGAAAAAGAGGCCGAGATCATCGCGCAAGCTGGTGTAAAAGGCGCTGTGACTATCGCTACAAATATGGCTGGACGTGGTGTTGATATCAGGATAAACGACGAGGTGAGAGACCTTGGCGGTCTATATATCATCGGCACCGAAAGGCACGAAAGTAGAAGGATAGATAATCAGCTCCGTGGCCGTGCTGGACGTCAGGGCGACCCTGGTATGAGTAGATTTTATCTAAGCTTAGAGGACAACCTTTTAAGAATTTTTGGTAGCGACCGTATAAAAGCTATCATGGATAGGCTTGGTATCGATGAGGGCGAAAGCATCGAGAGCCGCATGGTGACAAGAGCTGTTGAAAATGCTCAAAAGAAAGTCGAGAGCTTGCACTTTGAGGCTAGAAAGCACTTGCTTGAGTATGATGACGTGGCAAATGAGCAAAGAAAGACCATCTATAAATACCGCGATGAGCTACTTGATAAGAGCTACGATATGAGCGAAAAAATAGCTCAAAATAGAGTTGAATACGCTACAAATTTACTTGATACGGCTGAAATTTTCCATGGCGGTTTGAAAGATGACTACGATATTAAAAATTTATGCTCTATCATCCTTGCGGACTGCGGCGAAGAGATCGACGAGAGCGAGCTAAAAGGGCTAGAGTATAATGAACTAGTAGAAAAAATAGCGCAAATTTTAGAGGTTAGATATAACGAAAAAATGAGCGTGCTAAATGAAGAGCAAAGAAAAGATATAGAGAAAATTTTATACCTTCAAGTGCTTGATAATGCGTGGAGAGAGCACCTTTATCAGATGGATATCCTAAAAACGGGCATCGGTCTAAGAGGGTATAATCAAAAAGATCCGCTAGTTGAATATAAAAAAGAGAGCTATAACCTCTTTATGGAGCTAGTTGGCAGACTAAAAACTGAGAGCGTTAAGACGCTTCAGATTGTTAGATTTAAGAGCCGTGAGGAGCAAGAAGAGCAAGCTAGGATGATGCTAGAAGCTAGTCAAAATGCTGAAAATGAGCCTCTAAACTACAATAACCAAGGCGAAGATGAAAATTTCACGTCAGAAAAAAAGATACCAAGAAACGCTCCATGCCCTTGCGGAAGCGGTAAAAAATATAAAGATTGCCACGGCAAAAGTGGCCCTAAAAAAGGCATATTTGCTTAAAATTTCTACTTTTAAGGCGCCAAAGCGCCTTAATCTTTTAAAGGCTATTTGATGACAAGCTTACCAAAGTATCTACTTTTTAAATATTTAAGATTTGATAAAACTCAGCCATTTATCGCTCTAAGCGCCTTGCTTGCCTTTCTTGGTGTTAGCATCGGTCTTATGGTTTTAATAGTTGCGATGGCTATTATGAACGGATTTGACAAAGAATTTGAGCGCAAACTTTTTACGATGAACTATCCAATAACTGTTCAAAGCGCTTTTAAAGGATCGATCGATGATGGCTTTGTAGATGAGCTAAAGGCTAAATTTAGTGATCTTAAATTTAGTCCATATATCAGCACGCAGGTCATTTACCGCTCGGCAAATGCGCTTGAAGGTGGGCTAATTTATGGCGTAAATTTTAAAGATGAAAAGCAGATAAATTCAGTTGTAAATGAAGCTTTGAAAGAAAAAGAGCTAGAGGGCTTTGAGATACTTGTGGGAAGTGGCATAACGAGTGAGTTTAGGCTAAGAAACGATGAAAAACTAACGCTTATCTTTACAAAGGCTGATCCTGCTGGCTTTTCGCTAACGCCAAAGATGAAGCGCTTTGATATCGGCGGCTCATTTACGTCTGGTTTAATCGCCTATGACAAGGCATTTTCATATACTTCGGTTGATGCATTAAGGAAAATTTTAGACTACCCAAAAGGCGTTTATGATGGAATTCACATCTTTTCAAGTAAGCCATTTGATGATATAAAAAGGGTGCGCGAGGGGCTTCCAGCTGGCACAGTTGCTATTGGCTGGTGGGAGCAAAATGGCAACTTTTTCTCAGCGCTAGCACTTGAAAAAAGGGCACTTTTTATTGTTTTGATGCTCATTATCCTTGTGGCGTCGCTAAATATCATAAGCTCACTACTAATGACCGTGATGAACCGCAGGCAGGAGATCGCCTTACTTTTAGCGCTTGGTGCTAGTAAAAGCGAGATAAAAAGAAGCTTTTTTTATCAAGGGCTAGTTATAGGCGGAGGTGGCATTATATTTGGCTTAGTGCTTGGCTTTTTGGGGCTATTTTTACTTGGAAATTTCAACATCATAGACCTGCCAGCTGATGTCTATGGCTCAAGCAAACTACCACTTGAACTCTCAACCATCGATCTTGCGCTTATCATCGTTGGAGCTGTCTTTATCGTCGCTATCTCGTCATTTTACCCAGCCAAAAAAGCAACCCAGATAAATGTCCTTCAAACTTTGAGAAATGAGTAATCGTAAAGTCAAATTTAGTTTTTAGAAATGTGTATTAGAAATTTAACATCTAATATGCATTTTATAGTTTTAAAATATAGATCTATCGGCTTCTTTTAAGAGCCTTACAAGGGCTCGCCGATAGTTATCTTTTTTAGTTGTATTCCAACGCAACAAGGTATCGTATGGAATGCCAGTTATTTGTGAAAGCTCTTTGAGTGTCATTTACGTTTTGTCCACATAATTTTTGTGAGTATTTTTATTTTTTTAATAGCTCATCAATCTTTATATCTTTTCCATTTATGGTTAAAGTATCCTCTAACGGCTTATATATTTTCATTAAATCAAGCGTTGACGTTGCAGTTAGACAATTTTTAGCTTTATAATTATTTGCCCCCTCATCTCTGTATTGATTATTTTTTATACAATCCAAAAATGTATTTATAGCTTCATCAATATGCTCTTTGTAATACTTGCCAGTTTTAGGTTCCTCAACTTTTTTATCCTCGCCACCGCATCCAGATAAAACTCCAATCAATAAAGCAGAAAGTGCTGCAACTAAAATTGATTTTTTCATAATATATCCTTTTTAAATTTTATAAAACAATGTGATTATAATAAAGTTGTATTTTAAAAATACTTATGAAGAGATATTAGGAGCAAAAATATTAATTATAATGTCCTTTGCAGGCTATTATGTAGATCGTAGTTTCATCTACTGCGTAAACCAAGCGGTGTTCGCTGTTTATCCTTCTGCTATAAAAACCAGATAAATTTCCTTTTAGCGCTTCAGGCTTGCCTATGCCATCAAAAGGATCTCTAGTCGTATCCTTTATGAGTTCATTTATCCTTTTTAAGGTGTTTTTATCATGGTTTTGCCAAGATAGATAGTCCTTCCAAGCGTCAAAATCCCATTTTATATCTCTGCTCATTGTTAGCTTAGTAGTTCCTGCTCTTTAAAATTTAGTTTTCCTTCTTTAAAGTCTTTCATCTTTTTCTCAAGATAGGCTATGTTTTCGTCTTTATAAAATGGATCTGGAGCTGAAACTTCAAAAGGGATAGCCCTTTCAGAAACTAGCTTTGTAAGAAAAATATTAACAGCTGATGACATAGAAAGCCCCATCTCTTTGCAGATCGCCTCGGCTGATTTTTTAATATTATCTTCTACTCTTAAGCAAATTTGTGCCATTGTTTATCCTTTTTTGCAATTATAATATCATACATTGTATTTATAAATAATTACGATGTATAGTTTTTTATATAAATTTACTACGCTCTTACGTCGTGGTCGATCTTGCATTGAAGTGCTTCGTGAACAAGGGTTTTTGCCATGACGCGCTCTTCGCTTATTAGGTGGAAATTTGCGCCTAGTTCGCCAAAGATCTCTTTGTTGCCCTCGCCGTTTGCCTTGATGATCGTTTGGATATTTGCGCCGTAGTCTTTTATCTTTTGAGCGATGAGCTCAACTCTTTGCTCGTTGCTAACTGTTATGATAACGGCTGCTGCGTCGTTTAGGCAGGCATTTTCAAGAGTGTCGCTTTGCAGCACGTTTCCTAAAAATACATTTTCCCCGCGGCTTCTGCCAAGCTCAACTAGGCTGATATCATTATCAAGTACGATGTATAAAAGCTTTGTCTCTTTTAGTCTCAAAACCACCTCTTGACCAAGCCTATCATAGCCAAAGACCACGATGTGATTTTTTAGTTTTTGTGGCTTTAGGGTGTCATTTGACTCGATCACTATTTCGCGCTCGACGAGATCAGCTATGACGTCAAGCTTTTTAAGTATAAAAGGTGTTGCAAACATCGATATAACAGAGGCTGCGATGAAAATTTGAGCTGTTTGGACATCAAGAAGATTTCTAGTAGTCATCAGCCCAAAGACAGCCAGTGCAAATTCGCCGATCTGACAGACGCTAAGTGCGGTTTTAGCAGCGACCCTGCGTTTTAAGTAGATATTTAAAACGGCAAAAACGACGATAGCTTTTACGACCATTATGCTAAAGACTAGACCTAGAACTAGCCAGATATTTGAGAGCACGACTACAAAATTTATCTGCATGCCAACGGTTATGAAAAATAGTCCAAGAAGCAGATCTCTAAAAGGTATGAGATCGACCTCGATCTGGTGCTTATACTGCGTCTCTGCCATCATCATGCCAGCTAAAAATGCACCAAGAGAGTATGAGAAGCCAAAGAAGTGAGCTAGCGTGCTGGCGCCAACTACTAAAAAGAGGATCGTAGCTATAAAGACCTCTTGAGAGTTTGTCTGAACGACTTTGTAAAATATCCAGTTGATGACGTATTTGCCGAGCAAAAATAGCACAACGATAAGGATACCCGCGCTTGTAAATGTCTTTAGTAAAAGCTCATTTATCGAGGCATCTTGCGAGCTAAACATATCTATCATAAGCAAAATAGGGATGACGGCGATATCTTGAAATAGTAAAATTCCAAGCGCCTTTCTACCATAAATTTTACTTACATCGCCATTGTCATTTAGCGTTTTTAGCACGATCGCAGTTGAAGATAGAGCAAAGGCAAGACCAGCGATAAGCGCTGTCTCGTCCTTTAGATGAAGCGCGTAATAAAGCATCACGCCCATCACAAAGCCACTTAAACAAACTTGCAGACCGCCATTTAGAAAGACCTCTTTTTTCATGCTCATCAGGTGTTTAAAGCTAAACTCAAGTCCGATCGTAAACATCAAAAATGCGATACCAAATTCAGCTATATGAGAAATTTCATCGTTGCTTTTGAGGTTGAAAAACTCAGATATAAGCGTGCCGGTTACGATGTAGCCGATGATAGTTGGTATCTGAAATTTCTTAAAAATGACATTTAACGCGACTGAGATCGCAGCGACAAGCAAGAAGCCTTCTAAAATTTGTTCCATAAATTATTTTTTGCCTTCGTAAAATACAAGATCGAAGCTACTTTTTCTCTTTACAAGCGATCTTTTGGTGCTAGTTTGACTGGTAGCTTCGTGTAATTTTTTATTTAAATCATCAATAGTTGCTTCTAAATCGTCAATTTTCTCTTTTAGCTGAAGTATCACATCGACACCTGCTAAATTTACGCCAAGTTCGCGGGTCAAATTTAGTATCGTTTTGACGCGATCAACGTCTTTTTGTGAGTAGAGCCTCATCTTGCCATCTGTTCTTGAGGGTTCAACTAGTCCCTCTCTTTCGTATTGTCTTAAAGTTTGTGGATGTATGCTTAAAACCTTTGCTACAACGCTTATTAAAAAAAGTGGTTCTTCATAATTTTGCATTTTTTACTCCGGTAATTTTTCTTTTAACTCTTTTACTAAGCCCTCGTCAAGCTCACTGATATTTGGAAGTTTTACCCTGGCCTTTAAGTAAAGATCGCCATAAATTCCGCTCTTTCTATTTTGCACGCCGTATCCTTTTAGACGGATCTTCGTGCCTGTTTTTGAGTTCTCAGCGATTTTAATGGTTACATCTTTTTTATATGTATGCACATTTATCTTGCCGCCAAAGAGCATAGTTTTTAGTGGAATTTCTACGTCTTTATAAAGATCGTCGCCGACTCTTTCATATTCGTCGCTTGGCTCAACGCTAATGGCAAGTATAAGATCGCCAGTTTGACCGCCAGCACTCTTGCCTTTGCCTTTTATGCGAAGTTTTTCGCCGCCTTCTATGCCGCTTGGGATCTTTATCTTGATGCTTTCGCCATTAAAATTTATCTTGTGTTCGCCGCCAGTTACAGCCACGTCAAATGGTATAGAAATTTTAGCATTTACATCTAGATCAGCTCCTCCAAAGCCAAATCCGCCTCCACCAAAGCCTTCAAATCCTTCAAAACCTCCTCCAAAGCCACCGCTAAATTTAGCGCCGCCTCCGCCAAATCCACCTGAGAAGATATTTTTCAAGATATCGTTTAGATCGCCCATATCGGCCGAGCCTCTGGCAAAGTCGTGGAAATTTTGACCGCCAAACATATTGTCGCCATATTGATCATACTGGGCACGTTTTTTCTCGTCACTTAAAATTTCATAAGCAGCGTTTATCTCTTTAAATTTATCCTCTGCTCCAGGGTCTTTGTTGATGTCTGGGTGGTACTTTCTAGCAAGTTTTCTATAAGCTTTTTTTATCTCGTCGCTTGATGCGCCTTTTGAAACTCCTAAAGTTTCATATAAGCTTTCGCTCATATATTCTCCTTATGTTTTTTGACACGGATTATATCACAAAACTTTAGTCTATGCAAGTCAAGTTTATTTTTATTTACAAAGGAGAAAAAAGCGTTAAGATTTTATTTTTAAGCTCTATTTATAATTTCAAGACATTTTCAATTTAAAGGAAAAAAATGAAAAAATTTATGCTAATTTCATTAGCAGCGGCTTCTTTGCTAATGGGAGCTGATATTAAATTTAACGAAGCAAACCAAGATGTAACTAGAGTTTCGCCGTTAAGCGATAAAAATAGCGTGCTCTCATACTACGACTCTATCGCTCAGGCAAAACTTTCAGTCGTAAATATCTCGACTACAAAAACAGTAAGCAACGCGGGTATCGAGCAGATGTTTAATGATCCGTTTTTTAATGAATTTTTTGGATTTAACTTTGCAAAACCAAAAGAGAAAGAAAAGACAACCTCTCTTGGCTCTGGCGTCATCATCTCAAATGACGGCTACATCGTTACAAATAACCACGTCATCGAAGATAGCGACCAGATCGTTGTGACCTTGGCGAAGGGCGGCAAGGAGTATAAAGCAAAGCTAATAGGCAGCGATCCAAAGACCGATCTAGCCGTCATAAAGATAGAGGCAAATGGGCTAAATGCGATAACATTTGCTGATTCATCAAAGCTACTTGACGCGGATGTTGTCTTTGCCATAGGCAATCCATTTGGTGTGGGCGAAAGTATCACTCAAGGTATCGTTTCAGGGCTAAATAAAGATGATATCGGGCTTAATCAATATGAAAATTTCATCCAAACAGACGCCTCTATAAACCCTGGCAACTCAGGTGGCGCTTTGGTTGATAGCAGGGGCTATTTAGTTGGTATAAACTCAGCCATACTTTCAAAAAGTGGCGGTAACAACGGCATAGGCTTTGCCATACCATCAAATATGGTAAAAGATATCGCTAAAAAGCTGATAACTGACGGCAAGATCGAGCGCGGATTTATCGGCGTTACGATCGCAAATTTAACTGATGAGCAAAAAGAGCTTTACACAAATAAAGAGGGTGCGCTAATAAGCGGCGTAGAGCAGGGCATGCCAGCAGATGAAGCAGGGCTAAAAAGAGGCGACTTGGTCATTTCAGCAAACGGCAAAGCTATCAAAAACGCAAATGATCTTAAAAATTTCATCGGCTCACTAACTCCAAATAGCAGCGTTGATATAACTTACGAGCGATCAAATAAAGTGATGAATACAAAAATCAAGCTTGTAAATATGGATCACAACGCAAAAGATGCGACAAAAAGCGTCATCATCGAAGGTCTTAGCGTTAGTAATCTAAGCGATGAGATAAGATTTAAGTATAAGATCAGCCCAGACACTCAAGGCGTGCTTGTAACTGACGTAAAATCTGGCTCAAAAGCTGAAGACTTTGGCTTTGAAAGAGGCGATGTGATCGTTCAAGTTGGCGAAGAGAGCATAAAAGATCTTCAAACATTTGCAAGCACAGTTAAAAATGCAAAAGGCAAAAAGACGCTAGTGTGGATAAACCGCGGTGGCATCATGCAAGGCCTTGTTATAAAATAACCACTTAAGAGCTGAAATTTCAGCTCTTAACTCTTTTAAATTTTTAAAACCTTTATCTGCTATAATCCTTAAAAATAAATTTACATCAGGAAAGATCATGACTAGAATTTTAATGATAGAAGATGATATGGAGCTTGCTGAAATTTTAACTGAATACCTAGAAAACTACGACATAAAAGTAACGACGGCTGAGGAGCCATATATCGGACTATCTACTTTAAATACAAGTGAATTTGACCTAGTTATCCTTGATCTTACACTCCCTGGCATGGACGGACTAGAGGTGTGCAAAGAGATAAGAAAAAAGCACAATATCCCTATAATCATCTCAAGCGCAAGGCACGATATAACAGACAAAGTAAATGCCCTAGATAACGGCGCGGATGACTATCTACCAAAGCCTTATGACCCACAAGAGCTTCTTGCTCGCATAAAAAGCCATCTAAGAAGGCAGAGCATAGCTCCAGCTAATGAGGCAAGAAATTTAAACAAAGACTTGGTTTTAAAAGAATTTGAGAGAGAAATTTTATTTAAAGGCAGCGTCTTAAATTTAACCGCAGCGGAGTATGACATCTTAAAATATCTGCTTCAAAAAGAGGGTGGGGCGGTCACTAGAGAGGAGCTCATCTACAACTGCGAGAGCATAAATGAAGATAGTTCAAACAAAAGTATCGACGTCATCATCGGCAGAATTCGCCAAAAACTAAATGAAAATCCAAAAGAGCCAAAATACATCCACGCGATCCGCGGCATCGGCTATAAGTTGGTTCTTTGATGCCAAGATCTTCTATATTTATCACGATAACGTTTATCTTTGGACTTGCGCTCGTTTCGATATTTCTAGCCTTTTTGTGGCTTATGGGCTTTGACAAGCAAAACTACACAAGAGAGCTAAATAACAAATACTCAAACGTTGCTAGGACAAATTTGCTCTACATGGGTGGCATCATAAACAAAGCCCAGTATGACCGTCAGCTCTCAAACATCGACATGCCAGAGATCACCGCCAAAAATGAAAAAGAAGAAATTTTAAAAAATGCAGCCGTTTTAGAAGAAATTTCAAGTGATCTAGGATCAAGTGCTATCTTGCTTTATGATAAACATCACTACCTAAAGATCGAGCATTTAGACGAGCTAAAGCTTTTGATGGATAAAGAATTTCAGCCTTACAGATATGAGGTGATAAAGGCCGTGTTTGCCGTAGTTGCGGTCATTTTGCTGGCTGCTTATATATTTGTCATCTATAAGATAAAGCCGCTTAGAAAGCTAAAACGCCAGATCGTTAAATTTGCAAATGGCGAGCTTGACGGCGTGCAAAATGTCGGCAACGGCAAGGATGAAATTTCTGAAGTTTCAGAGGCATTTTATGAGGCTGTTTGTCAGATCAAAGCACTAAATGACTCAAGACATCTTTTCTTAAGAAATATCATGCACGAGCTAAAAACGCCTATCACAAAGGGGCTGATCGCCGCTCAAATGATAGAAAAAAGTAAAAATCAAGAGAGACTAATCTCTGTCTTTCACAAGCTTGAAAATTTGATAAACGAGCTTGCGGCGATCGAGCAGATCACTTCAAAGATAGGCCTTACAAACAAAACGCCTTGCCTTATGAGAGACCTTATCGATGAGGCGATAGATATAGCGATGATCGAAAAAGAGCACGTTGGCATCAGCGAGCTTGATGAGGTTAGGGTGATGGTTGATTTTAAGCTATTTTCAGTCGCTATAAAAAACATGATAGATAATGGCATAAAGTACTCAACCGATAAGCACGTAAATATCATGGTTAGCAAGGATCATATGAAATTTATAACCCAAGGCGAGAAGCTAAAAAACGACCTTGACTTTTACATCCAGCCATTTATAAAAGGTGAGGATGCGCAAAAGAGCTTTGGTCTAGGTTTATATATAGTTAGCAACATCCTTGAGGCTCATGGACTAAAATTTGGCTATGAATACAAAAACGGAATGAATGTCTTTATTTTTGAAAATTTACAAGATATAATAGCGGCGTAAAATCAAAACCGCAAAAAAGGAGTGTAAAAATGGCGGCAAAAATCTTCTCGGCAGTTGATATTTTATCAATAGTTGATCTTGAGATAGCTTTTATAAAGCGATACAAAAACGTAAAGGACTATGCAAAAAATTTATCTTTGATATATTTTTCTTTGCCAAATAGTAAAGAGTACGGCGAAATTTTTGAAAAAATCCTAAGACAAACAGACGTTGTCATAAGAGAAAACGAACACTACGTGGTCGTACTTCACGGCACAAACGAGAGAGGCGCTAGCGAGCTACTAACTGGCATACAAGAGTTTTTAAACGCTGAGCCGATCGATCTAGTAGTTACCTATCCAAAAGATGGAAAAGACGCAAAAGAGCTTGCTATAAAACTTCAAGATGAGATAAAAGACAACTACGGCGTCTTGCTTGAGATGCTTGTAAATCAAGATAAATTTGAAGTTTTTGAAGATATCGTTTGAGATAAATTTAATAAGAGATTTTGCTATAAATTTGCACCATTTCTTTTAAACATTTATTAAAATTTACTAGAGTTTTTAAGCCACATGCAGTGCGCCAGCACGATTGCATGCCACTTTGAACGTGCGAGGGGTTTAGGGTATTTAAAAAGGGGGATAAGGGGACGGCCTCGTAACTCGAGTCCCCTTGTCTCCCTTTTGAATAAAAAGAATTTACAAATTTAATCAAGCTGTCTTTGCAAATTTTAAAATTCCACTCACCCCTAAGAATTGACTACTAAAATTTGGCTTCGCTCATCGCTTAGCTCAAATTTTAGAGCCGAAAACAAATCCGTTCAGTCTCATTTTATTTTGCTTTTTATAAAATCACCAAAACACTAGCAAAATGGGAGGCAAAATGCTTGATGTTATCATCCTTGCGGTCTTAGTATATTTTGCAACATTTTTATTTATGTTTTTTATACTCGCCTTTTTTGCATTTTGGTATATAAGCGTGCCGCTACTTGTCATCTACATCGTTATAAAATTTATAAGGCAAGTAAAAGAGTGCGAGAGGATACATGGCAAGCTTGAGTAAATTTTAAATTTCTAGCCCAAAATGAGCTAGAAATTTGTTTATTCTAAGGCTTGAGCCAGATCGGCTATCAGATCCTCGGCGTTTTCAAGACCTATGCTAACTCTTATCAGCTCTTTTGTGATGCCAGCTTTGATGAGCTCTTCGCTGCTTAGCTGCTGGTGCGTAGTCGAGGCTGGATGCGTGATGAGAGACTTTGTATCGCCGATATTTACCACGATCTTAAAGAGTTTTACGCGCTCTAGCATCTTTTTTGCGCGTTCAAAGCTATCAGTTTCAAAGCAAAATAGTCCATTTGCCATGCCGTCTTTAAAGTATCTTTGCGCCTTTGCATGACCAACGTTGTCAGCTAGCCCTGGGTATGCCACGCTTTTTATATATTTGTGTGATTTTAGAAATTTAGCCACTTTTAGCGCGTTTTGCGAGTGTCTTTCAACCCTAACAGCAAGCGTTTCAAGCCCTTGTATAAGCTGCCAAGAGTTAAACGGAGAGATCACAGCGCCGATGTCACGCACGATAGCAAGTCTCATTCTTAGCGTGTAGATGTCGAAGTTGTCCGTCATATCAGCATAGACGATGTCGTGATAGCTCGCATCTGGCGTGTTAAAATGCTCATATCTCTTGTTGCCTTTTAGCTTTTCATTTAGGTGATTTGCACTTACAACGACACCTGCTAGGCTAAGGCCTTGACCGCTTATATATTTGCTAGCGCTATGCACGCAAACATCGACGCCATGGCGAAGTGGCTGAAAGATGATAGGCGTTGGCACGGTGTTATCGGTGATGCTGATGATGCCATATTTGTTTGCGATTTCTACGATTTTTTCGATATTTGGGATAGAAATTTGCGGATTAGAAAGCGTTTCAAAAAATATAGCCCTAGTTTTATCGTCTATCAAGCCCTCCAGATCATCAGCCGTGTCACTGTCAAAGACTCTAGCTTCTATGCCAAATCTCTTTAGCGTGTGCGTAAAAAGCACCGTCGTGCCGCCATAAATTTTCTTAGCGATGATGATATTATCGCCAGCTTGGGCTAAATTTATGATGCTGTAAAACAAAGCTGACTGACCGCTTGCAGTCGCTATCGCAGCAGCTCCGCATTCAAGTGCGGCGACCCTTTTTTCAAAGATATCTGTCGTTGGATTGCCAAGTCTTGTGTAGATGTGGCCGTTATCTTTTAGATCAAATCTAGCAGCGGCTGTCTCGGCACTTCCAAAGTCGTAAGCCGTGCTTTGAAAAATAGGCACAGCCATCGTGCCAAAGCCCCCTTGAGTGTCGTAGCCTACGTGGATCGCAGCGGTTTCTTGCTTCATTTTTGCTCCTTGTTTAAGTAATTTTGGCGTAAATTATACATTAGCAAAGCCAAAATTTAGGGGATAAAATCAAATTTTGATATAATTTGCCAAAAAAAAGGAAAAATTTGAACCAAGTCACGGACAAATTTAAGCGTGTAAAATATCTTCGTGCGCTAGAGAAATTTGCAAAATCAGCGATAAACGGGCTAAAAAGAGATGACTTTGACGAGACTGAATTTCGTCAAAGAGTGGAGAAAAACGCGAAAGTCATCGAAAAAGTCGAGGCTGTTTATCTTGATCAACCATACTCAAAGGCGCTAGAAAATTTTATAAATTTGCTTATCAAAAATGCCCCAAAAGATGAGCTTTTAAAGGCGGCAAATCTCCTTGATAAGCTAAAAAATCAAAAGACATATAAAAAAGAAAAGCATAAAAATAAATTTAAGGATGAGGATTGAAAGTAGTTATTTTTGATATGGACGGCACGGTGATCGATAGCGGCGAGGCGATATATAAGACAGTAAATGAAGTGAGAGATGAGCTAAATTTGCCGCCACTTGAAAAAGAATTTATCATAAAAGCGATCAACGAGCCAGGTAGAAATTTGGCACTTGAGTTTTACGGCATCGATACGCCAAGCAAGAGCTTAAAAGAGGGCTTTGAAGAGAAATTTAAGAAATTTTATGATGAGTGCGCGACTACCTATGATGGCGTAAAAGAGCTTTTGCAAAAGTGTAGAGATGCTCACTATAAGGTCGTTTTGGCAAGCAACGCTCCGCATGATACGCTAGAGAAAATTTTAAAGAAAAATGAAATTTATGAGCTATTTGACGAGGTCATCGGCGCTAGCAAGGAGATACCGCAAAAGCCTGATCCTGCGATGCTTCACCTAGCTGTTAAAAAAACTGGAGCCAGCAAGGCGATCTTTGTCGGAGATAGCCTAAAAGACGAGCTTGCAGCCAAAAACGCAAATATGCCTTATGTGCAAGTTTGCTGGGGATTTGGCGAGGAGAGTAAAACAGCGACTTATAATGCTAAAAATGTCAGCGAGGCGTGGGAGATAATATTAAATTTCTAACTTAGTTTTAATTGGCTATAATCTTAAGAAATTTTCAAAGAAACAGCGATGATAGATATATTTGAGGGCAGTGCGAGAGATAAATTTTATGACATTTTGTTTAACGCAAATGCCGTTTTGGTTAAAAACGAGATAGATAAAATCTTTGAGAAATTTGTAGCTATGAGTGAACTTTGCGAGAAGCATGGCATTAGCGAAGACGAGATCAGAAATTTTATAGTCTCAGAGCAAGATAAAGTTTATAACGGAGTAAATGACCTATATATCGAGCTTAGCGGAGAAATTTTAAGCCAAAATGAGTAGAATTTTTGCGCTCATAGCCTTGCTAGCCGCTCTTCTTTTTGCAAAAGAGCCAAATTTTGACCCAAATTCGGTGCATACATTTGAACTTAAAAAAGATGAGTGGGCGAGGGTCTTTATAACCGAGAAAAAAACTCAAAGAGTTGAGACTTTTGACTTTCGTTGGACGCTGTTTGATAGCACAAATATCACCGTGCAAAGCTTTTTTAGGCGCTATCCAAGGCAGATGGTCTTTTCGCTAAGACAAGGACAAAACACCTACATGCAGCGAGTTTTGCCTGATTTTATGATGCCGCCAAACGAGAGCGTGAGCCTTTATATATCATTTATTGATTTTAGGGACAAAAAGGCGCATTTTAGGGTGGCGCTGCTAGATGAGAGCAAGCGTGTGGATGTGGGTTTTAGAGATCCGCACGAGGATAAATAGAAGGATAAAAATGGATAAAATCGATGAAATAATGAGCAAATTTATAAACGAGCTTGGCTACAAAGAGGCGTTTGAGATGTTTTTAAAGATAAGCTCAGGCAAGAAGCTGCGCTCAAAACTTCTTTTAAAGATCGCAGGAGAAAGTGAAATTTCACTTAAGCTTTGCGCTATCATCGAGCTCATCCACCTCGCAAGCTTATTGCACGACGACGTCATAGACGAGGCAAATATAAGACGCGGCAAGCCAAGTATAAACGCGCTTTTTGGCAGTAAAAACTCAGTCATGCTAGGCGACATCCTCTACTCAAAGGCTTATTTTGAGCTTACAAAATTTGATCCAAGCATCGCAGCTGTCATCTCAGATGCGGTCAGCAAACTAAGCATCGGCGAGATGATGGATGTGAAAATGGCTGAAAATTTTAATGAAAACGAGCAAGAATATCTAAAGATGATTTATTATAAAACAGCTGTTTTGATAGAAGCTACGGCTATTTGTGGGGCAAAGCTAGCTGGCAAAGATAGTGAGAAATTTGGAATTTATGGCAAAAATTTAGGTCTTGCATTTCAGATCGTTGATGATATCTTAGACATAACTCAAGATGAAAAAACGCTTGGCAAACCAGCGCTTAACGACTTTGTCGAGGGTAAAACAACGCTTCCTTACATATATCTTTATAAGAGCCTAGACGAGGCTGGCAGGGTAAAGCTTAGATCACTTTGGGCAAAGAAGCTAAACGCGGACGAAATTTCATGGCTAAAAGAAAATTTCGATAAAACTAGCTCACTTAGCAAGGCTATAAATGAAGCTAAAAGGCTTGGAAATGAAGCGATAGAAGCGATAAAAGAGTATAAAAACGCCGAGCTTGAAGGGATCATAAAAAGCATGATAGATAGGGAATTTTGATGCACTATTTAGACATAAGTTTTACATATAAAAATACTGATATTTCAGTCAGAGAAAAGCTTGCATTTGATAGTGACGAGAAAAAAGAGCAAATTTTAAAACTGATAAACTCAAACAAAAACATAAAAGAGAGCATGGTGCTAAACACCTGCAACCGCGTCGAGATCATAGCAAGCGTGGAGGATGTAAAGACCGCTACTGCTCACATAATCAGGTGTATGTCGATATTTTCAGGCGTTTTTGAAGATGAGCTTTATGAGAGAGCTGACATCTATGAAAACAGCGGTGCAGCCCACCACCTATTTGCCGTGGCAAGCTCGCTTGATAGCCTAGTCGTTGGCGAAACGCAGATCGTTGGCCAGCTAAAAAATGCCTTTAAATTTGCTTATGACAACAACTCATGTGGCGAAGATATCAGCAAGATCATACACTACGCATGTAAGTGCGCTGCCAAGGTTAGAAATGAAACTCAAATTTCTAAAAACCCGATCTCAGTTTCAAGCGTCGCCGTGGCAAAAGCAAAAGAAATTTTTGGCACGCTTGAGGGTAAAACGGCTATCGTCGTGGGCGCTGGAGAGATGGGCGAGCTAGCAGCAAAGCACCTCATATCAAGCGGCGCAGAGGTCATCATCATAAACAGAAGCTCCGAGCGCGTCGAGCAGCTAGTTGATAGCCTAGGAGATAACGCGAGCTGGGATAGCATTTTGAAATTAAAAGAATACGTAAATAACTACGATCTCATCTTTTCAAGCACTGCGGCCCCGCACGCTATCATCACAGGCGAGATCATCGAGCCAAGAGAATTTCACAGATACTTTTTTGATATCGCCGTGCCAAGAGATATCGATCTTTTAAACACAGAGCTTATCAGCGTCTATACGGTCGATAGTCTAGAGGAGATCGTGCGTAAAAATTTAGCCCTAAGAGAGGAGCAGGCGCAAAAGGCCTACTCGATCGTCGGTCAAGACACGAGCGAGTTTTTAAAGACTTTAAAAGAAGATATGAGCGTGCCTCTTATAAAATCAATCCGCAAGCAGGCTGAAATTTGCGCTAAAAATGAGCTAGAAAAGGCGATGAAAAAGGGCTATTTAAAACATAGCGATTATGATGAGGCGCAAAAGCTCATTCATCAAGTCTTTAAAGCCTTTTTGCACCAGCCAACGATGAAGCTAAAAGGGCTTGCAGACGAGGAGAGAGCGAGCGAGCTTTCAAACGGAGTTAAATTTTTATTTGACATAAAAGATGAACAAAATTTTCAAGCAGGAGATATAGATGAAATTTAGTAAATTTTACGCCCCAACGACCAAAGAAGCGCCAAAAGATGCATCTTTACCAAGTCATCAGTTTTTGATAAGAGGCGGCTTTGTCGAGCAGATCGGCTCTGGGCTTTATAACTATCTGCCGCTTGGAAAGATCATGCACGATAAAATTTCACGCGTGGTGAAAGAGGAGATGAACGAGGCTGGAGCGCTAGAGGTGAGCTTTAGCGTAGTCACTTCAGGCGAGCTATGGAAGCAAAGTGGCCGCTACAACGTCTTTGGCAAGGAGCTTTTGCGCTTTAAAGATAGAAAAGAAAATGACTTTGTGCTAAGCCCGACAAACGAAGAGGCAGCCGTTGCTTTGGTGCGTGGCAAGGTGACTAGCTACAAGCAGCTACCACTAAATTTATACCAGATAAACACTAAATTTCGTGACGAGGCAAGACCACGCTTTGGCCTGCTAAGAGGGCGCGAATTTACGATGAAAGATGGTTATAGCTTTCACTCTAGCAAAGAGGATCTAAAACGTGAGTTTGACCTTATGGAGGCAACTTATAGCAAGATTTTTACTCGCTTGGGGCTAAATTTTAGAGCTGTTGAGGCTGATAGCGGAGCCATAGGAGGAAGTGGCAGTAAAGAGTTTATGGTGCTTGCAAGTAACGGAGAGGACGACATACTTTGCTGTGAGGCTTGCAGATACGCTGCAAACGTTGAGGCTGCAAGACGCAAACCAAGAGTTAGCGAGGCTGAGGCACCAGAGGCAGACGCGGCTAAATTTCTAACGCCAAATGCAAAAACTATAAAAGATGTGGCGGAGTTTTTCAAGGTTAGCGAGTTTTACTGCATAAAAGCTGTTATCAAAAAGGCGATTTATGAGGATAAAGAAGAGGTCGTGGTCTTTTTTGTAAGGGGCGATGACGAGCTTCAAGAGACAAAGGCGCAAAATGCTTGCAAGGCGCTTGAGCTAGTAGATGCTAGCGAGGCTGACGTGGCTAAAGCTGGATTATCTGCTGGATTTTGCGGGCCAGTTGGGCTAAAAGATGTGAAATTTTTTATAGATAACGAGCTAAGGGGCGCAAATAACATGATATGCGGCGCTAACGAGACGGACTATCACTTTGTTGGCGTTAGTGTTAGCGGATTTAACGAGGAGAGATTTAAAGACCTTGTAAAGGTAAAAGAGGGCGATAAATGCCCAGTTTGTGGCGGAAATTTAAAACTTAGCAAAGGTATAGAAGTCGGTCATATCTTTCAGCTAGGCGATAAATATTCAGCTGCGATGAACGCGACATATCTTGATGAAAACGGCAAGGCAAAGCCATTTTTGATGGGCTGCTACGGCATTGGTATTAGCAGGCTTATCGCTGTGATGATAGAGGCTAGCCACGATGAGAAGGGCTGCATCTGGAAAAAAGAGTGTGCGCCGTTTGATGTGGAGATCATCATCTCAAATTTAAAAGATGAAGCAGGTGTGAAATTTGCATTTGAGCTTTATGAGAGCCTTAAAAAAGCTGGCGTTAGCGTCATCATCGACGATAGAAACGAGAGATTTGGCGTTAAGATGAATGACTTTGAGCTTATAGGCTTTCCTTATGCGCTGCTAGTGGGTAAAGAATTTGCAAATGGCAAGGTTGAGTTTATCACAAGAGATGGGCTAAGCAAAGAGGCGATCGGCGCAGACGAGGCCTTTAGAAAGATAAAAGAAAGCTTATGAGATTTTTTGCATTTTTGTTTTTTTTGATAGAAGCGGTATTTATCTATCTTTTTGTAGATAAATTTGGCTTTTTGAACTACTTTCTTGAGGTGCTGGTTTCTGGATTTGTTGGCATCGCACTTCTTTTTAATGCTGGATTTTCTAGTTTAAATTCGCCTCAAGTGGCGTTTAAGAGCTTTCTTGGTGGAAATTTATTTAGTCAGCTAGGGCTTAGTTTTGGCGGAGCGCTGCTCTTTTTACCAGGAATTTTAACGGATATTTTTGGTATCGCCGTTGTCATTTTTTCTTTAGTATTTAAGAAAAATGCAGCGAAAAATGAGAGTTATCAGGAGTTTAAATTTCAAAATTTTAGCGAGCAAAGTACCAAAAAAGATGATGGCGAGATCATCGACGTTGAGGTCATCGAAGAACCAAAAAGAGTAAATTAGGAGAGGTGATGAAAGAGATAAAAATAGCAACTAGAAAGAGCATCTTAGCACTTTGGCAAAGCGAGCATATCAAGGCTAGGATCGAGGCGCAGCACAAGGGTGTGAAGGTCGTGCTTGAGGGCATGAAGACAAAAGGCGACGTGATACTTGACACGCCACTTGCAAAGATCGGAGGCAAGGGGCTTTTCACAAAAGAGCTTGAAGATAGCATGCTAAAAGGTGAGACTGATATCGCCGTGCATAGCCTAAAAGACGTGCCAGTAGTCTTTCCAGAAGGGCTTAAACTAGCTGCCATTTGCTCACGTGAGGATACAAGAGATGCGATGATAAGTGAGAAATTTGCTAAATTTAGCGACCTACCGCACGGCGCGAAAGTTGGCACAACGAGCCTGCGCCGTAAGATGCAGCTACTTATCATGAGGCCTGATCTTGAGATCATCTCACTTCGAGGAAACGTGCAAACTAGACTTAGAAAGCTAAAAGAGGGCGAATTTGACGCGATCATTTTGGCGATGGCTGGCATAAACCGCCTAAATATCAAGGCTGAAGTGGCGCATATCTACACATTTGGCTTTGACGAGATGATACCTGCGATGGGTCAGGGCGCTCTTGGTGTCGAGGCTAGAGATGAGAAGCAAATTTTAGATGAGATCTCTTTTTTAAATGATGAAAATGCAGTCATAGAAACGACCATAGAGCGTGACTTTGTAAGCGTTTTGGAGGGTGGCTGCCAAGTGCCAATAGGCATAAGCGCAAGGCTAAAAGGCGATGAAATTTCTATCGATGCGATCGTTGGCCTGCCTGATGGAAGCGAGTTTATAAAAGATAGCTTAAAGAGTAGCAAAGATAAATTTCAAAGCATCGGCAAAGAGCTAGCTCATGAATTTATAGAAAAAGGGGCGAAAGAGCTTTTAAAGCGCGCTGAAGAGATGGCGTAAGCGTGTTTGAGATAAATTTTAAAGCAAAAGCCATAAGCGCCACCAAAAATAGCAAAGACAACTACTATATGATCGGTCTTGCAGACGACAAATATGACTACAAAAACTACATAATCTTTCAAAGACCGATCAAACTAAAAAAGGACGATGACGAAAACGCCGAGATAAACGGCCTATATGCCGAGTGTAATGGCGATGTTTGTTATAACGCCTGCAAGCGGGTGGCGATCTCTGAAAAAACTATCATTTTTGAGATACAAGATAGTCTCATTTGCGTAGATACCGAGGATGTTAAGCTTAATGAGCACTTTATGAGATATAGCAAAGAGATATTTGGCGAGCTGCTAGAGTGTAGCGTACCAAAATAATTTGTTTAAATTTAGAGATAAAAAGACGAAATTTTCTAAAATTTGCCGCCGTTTCAGGAGACGTGACGCTACCTAGCGTGCTAAATGCTGCAAGCCAAAACGCGGATAAGATATCGAGAAATAAAGCCGCGATTTAAAAGCGCCTTTTAAATTTGACCAAGCGTCAAAACCGTAGTCGGACTAAATTTTTATATTAAAATCCTTTGCGATCTTTGTTTTTAAGTCCGCACCGATCTTTTTAAACATAGCGTTCATTTTGGCATTTTTGTCCATAAATTTCTCTATTTGCAAATTTGCCTTGTCGCTGTTTTCTTTTATCATCTCGCGAGCTTTTTTCTCCGCGCTATCTTTCGTAAATTGTGCAAGCGCGGTAAATGATTTTACGAGAGTTTCTTTGATCTCATCTTTGGTCTGTGCACTAAAAAGCTCACCTATGATCTGCCCCAAATATGGCTCTATCTCGCTAAAAATGGCAGAATTTTGCTTCGCATTTTGCACCTGTTCGCTCACATGCTCGCCAAATATGCACTCGCTGCAAAAATGCTCGCAGTTGTTGATGAGTAGGTTGTATTTTTGCTCGCCTATGCGCTCTTTAGCCCGAAGCGCCACCTCCTGACCGCTAAATGGCGCATTTGCATACTCTTTTATCTGCCAAGTATCGCCGCTAGCAAACTCCTCGAGGCTAGTCATCTCTACCTTTGCGATGTTGCGTTTATCTAGCGGCACGACGTTGCTTAAGATCTCCTCAAAACAGCTTTTTTCAAGCACGATCCCACGCGCCAAGCCGTTATAATGCACGACCTTATCATCTCCGACGTAGATGCCGTGATGCTCATAAAGCTTTACGCCAAGCACACTTCTGTCTACGAAGATGTGATCGCCTATTTTTGGTAAATTTTGCATATCTATCTCTATAAAATTTATTAAAAATCGTAATAAAACGACAAATTTAGCCCAAATTTGCTAAATTTAACTTTATTAAAATTTGGATAACTAAGTATAAATTTATAAGGAAAAATATGGACTACATCAAGCTTTTAAAAGATAATGGCCTACTTAGAGTGATCGAAGAGCCAGTAGATATCGACCTAGAGATCGCGCACGCTAGCTACATCGAGGTCAAGCGCGATGGCCCACAGGCACTTCTTTTTACAAACCCAGTCTGCAAAAAAACTGGGCGTAAATTTGCCCCAGTGCTTACAAATATCTACGGCTCAAAAAGGGCGCTTGAGCTGATATTTGGCGTGCAGCCTGATGAGATCGCGGCTGAGATAGAAAAGCTTTTAAAGCCCAAAAAACCTGAAAATTTCAAAGAGAAGCTTGACTTTTTGGCCTATCTTTTTAGCATGAGAAAGATTTTTACCAAAAGGCTAAAGGGCGAGGGCGAGTGCCAGCAGGTCAAATTTATGGGCGAGCAGGCTGATCTTTTGAGCCTGCCTGTGCTAAAAACATGGCCGCATGACGGAGGTGCTTTTATCACGATGGGGCAGGTCTATACGCAAAGTCTAGATGGTGCGCTGCAAAATTTAGGCATGTATAGACTGCAAATTTATGATAAAAATCGCCTTGGCATGCACTGGCAGATTCACAAAGACGGCGCAAATTTCTTTCACGAGTATAAGCGTGCTGGCCGTAAGATGCCAGTCTCTGTGGCAATAGGCGGCGATCCACTCTACATCTGGTGCGGCCAAGCGCCGCTGCCAAAGGGCGTCTTTGAGCTGCTGCTTTACGGCTTCATCCGCAAAGAGCCAGCCAAGCTTGTAAAGTCGCTAACCAATGAAATTTACGTCCCGCACGACGCTGACTACGTGATAGAGGGCTTTGTCGATACTGCTAAGAGCGAGCTTGAGGGGCCATTTGGCGATCACACTGGCTTTTATACGCCAGTTGAACCGTTTCCAGTGATGGAGGTCACGGCGATAACTAGCAAGCAAGACCCCGTATTTCACGCGACCGTGGTTGGCAAGCCGCCGCTTGAAGATAAGTATATGGGCTGGGCGACTGAGCGCATTTTCTTGCCACTTTTGCGAACGACCGTGCCAGAGCTACTAGACTACAATATGCCTGAAAATGGAGTCTTTCACAACCTTATCCTAGCCAAGATCAACGCCCTTTATCCAGCCCACGCAAAGCAGGCGATGCACGCGTTTTGGGGAGTTGGACAGATGAGCTTTGTAAAGCATGCGATCTTTGTGGGTAGCGATGCACCAGAGCTAGCAGAATACGACAAATTTGCGGACTTTGTGCTTGATAAATTTGGCAGTGAGAGTGTGCTGATAAGCCAAGGCGTGTGCGACCAGCTCGATCACGCTAGTCCAAACTCGTGCTTTGGCGGCAAGCTAGGCATCGATGCGACGCAGAACTTTTGTAAATTTAGCCCTGCGGTTTTAAGTGATGATGAGCTTTTGGCTAAATTTCAAAGCCTTGCGCCAAATGTTAAGGAGCTTAGGCAGTTTAAAAAGCAGAGTAAAACGCCTATTTGTGTGGTGAAATTTGAAAAAGACCGCCCTGTAAAAGAGCTATTTAGTAAGCTTTTAGAATTTAAGGAATTTTTCAAGCTTTTGGTTGTCCTAGATATGCAAAACTACCTAGAAAACCCATATATGCTGCTTTGGCGTGTGACAAACAATATAGATGCCTTGCGTGATATTTATATCGAGGGCGAAAATTTCTGCGTGGATGCTACGAGCAAGGACGAGTTAGAGGGCTATACTCGTGGCTGGCCTATGCAAACTGACTGTGAGCGCGAAGTGGTGGCTGAGCTTGTGAGGCGTGGCGTAGTAAAAGATGAGCCAGAGCTATTTAGTAAATTTGAGATATTTGGGTAGTGTTGTAGCCTAGTGACTTTGACACGCTCGTGCGCAAAAGTGGCAAGAAAATGCGCTTCGTAGTTCAGTCCATGTACTTATGCCAAATGCCTACTTGCCAAGTACTGTCGTATAAAAGATGGGGGGGCTTGCTTGCTAGTTATTGCCATGACCTCCATCACTGGAAATGGCTCAACTGGCGTGTAAAAGCCAGTGTGACCGCTCAAGCTCGCTTATAGTCGTATTGATAGCCTTTGAATCCTAGGCTTTAAATTTGATTCAGTAGTTTTGGCTTGATAAAATTGCTTTTAAATTTAAAATGGATTAGTTTATACACTTAAAAATTGCTTAGTTTAAGGTAAAATTTATATTACAACATAAAATTTCTTACTATTTTTATGAAAATTTCTAGTTAATTTTGGTTGGCTTGGTTGGCTTAAAAACTACGCCAAATTTTACACTAGCAAACGCAAATTTTTAAATTTAGCACTTCAATTTTCTTAAAAAAACTAAAAATAATATGTAGAAAATTATGTAAAATAATATGATTTTGCCTTATGAGAGGTAAAATTTGGAGTTGTGTGCTAAGAAATTTTAAATTTGATTTATTACGATATGTGTAGAAATTTTTAAATTTAAAAAACCAGCTGTGTGAAAACTTTTAAATTTAATAAAGTTAGCAGGTTACAGGTGCGTTTTTAAAAGCTGTGTTGTGTTTGTTTTGGATAAATTTGGGTGTAGATATAAAGCATTGCCGGCCGACTTTTTTAGTATTTAAATAGTTAAAGTTAGCATATTGGATCAAATTTAAAATAGTGAGCTTGTGGAATTTAAAAAAAACTAGCAAATTATTAAGTCAGGCGGTGTACCTGTTTTGTGTTGAACTATAAAACCTTGCCTGCTGGTCTTTTGCTTTAAAACAAATTTATAAGAAAACCTAAAATAATGCTAGTAAATTTGGCTTATAAATTTGCTAGATAATGCCATTGTGTGGCGATCTGCTTGGTTGTTTTTTGGTGCGCTATTGTAGTGTGATAGGCTGCGGTGTTATAAATTTAGATGTAGCCGAAATTTGGTTAAAATTTACTAAATCAAGTTTTTTAAAGATCATCTGCTGTTTTGATTTTTGTACTGCAAAGCAAATGTAAGCATAAATTTTAGAAGTGGATTGTCAAAACTGACCACAAATTTAATAAATCTCATTTTTTGACCACTGACATCTTGCTTTTGGAGCTGTAGCTTCGCTATAAATCAAAATTTGTTAGTTTTACTAGCTTTAAAAAATATCGCGCAAAAAATTTAAATTTAATAGACTTGCAGCTGGTTTTAAGACTCTTAAATTTAAAAATCTAATAGTTAGGTCGCAACTTGGCTATTTAATTTTTTAAATGTGCTTTTGGGTTGTTTGTTAGGTTCGCGCGGTCGTCCGTTTTGTTGCCAGCCTAGCACTCACAGCATCTTTTATCTTGCTCTTGCGTTTTAGATCAAATTTAAGTAGCTCACAAATTTACCAAACCGACCTTCAAAACATGCTCTTTTAGGCTGTTTGGTATCTCGCCATTTTCAAGCGCCATTAGCTCGCTCGCTCTTAGGACGTAAAAGTCTTGCAAGCTTCTGTTAGCAGACCTCTCAAGCTTTTTTGCTAGCGTGTCAAAGATATGAAACTCAGCCTCGTTGCTAGCTAGTAGAAAATCAGCCCCACTATCAAATGCAGAAAAAATGATCTTACTAGCGAGCTTGTAAGCTAGCTCTTCATCGACCTTTAAAAGATCATATCCACAAGGAATTTTTATATCTAGCTCTATGAAATTTGCTCTCAAATCGCTTAAATTTGCAGGCAGTCTATCTTTTATGGCTATCTTAAACTCTTTAAATTTGCTAAGTTTTTCTATCTTTTCAAGCTCGTTTTCGTGCTTTTTAGCAGGTTTTACGCCTAAAATTTCTTTGAAAGATTTAATCGCTTCGTTGTAAATTTCACTTCCACCAAATAGCAAATCATCAAGCTCACAGGCTATCAAAACGCCATATTTAGTGCTCAAAAGCTTTAAAATTTCATCGTTTTTCTCATTTTTGTAAAGATGATGAGCTAGCATTATCGCGGCAGCTCCTATGAAATTTGGCTCATACTCTATCACAAAATCAGCGTAGAAATAGGGTTTAAAGCTAGCGTAAAGCTCTTTGTCAGCCTTTTTGCAAAAGCTAGCAAATGACTCAAATTTCGCCCAAAAATCATCATCATTTATAGCAAGGTCTAAAACCGCTCTTTTTTGGCTAAGTGGGGCGATACAAAGCTCGTCTCTAAATTTTTGAGCTAAATTTGCAAGTGGTTGGGCGGTGTTAACTACGACACCATTTACCTTGACAAAGCCGTCAAATGGGCTAAAGTAAGGGTCTATGCTCTTTACGTGGGCAAAAAGCTCGTTTAAGTTTGTAAAGTCTGAAATTTCTAAAAAATAGGGCTTAAAATATGCCAAAACATCTCTTTTCGCGTCAAATCTAAAAATCTCAACTCTTTGCATCTATATCCTTTTTTTGGGCTTATTTTATCCTAAATTTAAAAGGAGTTTCATTATAATAGCTCAATGGATAAAGAAAATTTTACGATTGCATGCTTTAGTAACGAATATATCGGCGATGATGCGGCGGTTGCCGGCAAAATGGTCTTTAGCAAGGACATTTTTGCGCAGAATTCGCACTTTAAGCTTTGCTGGCTAAGCCTTGAAGAGATCGGCTACAAGGCGATGATCGTAAATTTTTCAGATACGATCGTGATGAATGCTAAGCCTAAATTTGCTCTTCTTGGGCTTAGTCTGCCAAAGAGCTTCACACCTCGGCAGATCAGCGAGCTAAGTAGCGGCATAAATAGGGCGTGCGAGGAGTTTGGCGTAAAGATAATAGGCGGCGATACGATAAGTAGCCCCATTTTAAACATAAGCGTTAGCGTGATCGGCGAGCTAAAGGGCAGGGCAGTGCTAAGAAAAAATGCTAAATTTGGCGATCTAGTCGCATTTACTGGCAAGCTTGGCAGGAGCAAAAAGGGGCTAAATTCGCTTCTAAGACTGGCTCAAATTTCAAAAAACTCACGCTTTAAAAAGCCTGTTTTAAGAGATAAATTTTTTTACAAAGCAGCTCATCTGCTAAATTCTGCCATGGATATCTCAGATGGGCTAAATACCGACCTTGGCAAGCTTTTAAAGGCTAGCAAAAAGGGCGCTAAATTTACAAAAAAACTAAGCAAATTTGAGCTTAGTAGCGGCGAGGAGTACGAGGTTTTATTTACTTTTAGCCCTAAAAATTTAAGCGCCATTAAAAGGATCGCCGCAAAAACTAGGACAAAGATCAACATCTTTGCAAAAATTTCACACAAAAGGTTAAGACAAAATGCAAGAAGCCACCACTTTTAAACCGCTCTATGCGCTAACTCATGCGCCCATTGAGGCATATTTTTCTAAAAATTCAGATGATTTTGTCGTGCGGGAGATACCGCTTTATGAATTTAGCGGCGACGGCGAGCATTTGATCGTTGAAATTTCTAAAAAAGATATGACGACAAGCGACGCTTTGCACGCCTTAAGCGAGGTTACAGGGGCAAAAATGCGCGACTTTGGCTATGCTGGGCTAAAGGACAAGCAGGGCATGACGACGCAGTTTATCTCTATGCCTCGTAAATTTGAGAGCGCGCTTGCAAACTTTAGCCACGAAAAGATGAAAATTTTAAATTTAAACGTGCATAAAAACAAGCTTCGCATCGGACATCTAAAGGGCAATAGCTTTTTCATCCGCCTAAAAAAGGTGCTGCCAAGTAGCGCTAAAAAGCTTGAGCAAGCCTTTGTCAGCATCGATAAAATGGGCTATGCAAACTACTTTGGCTATCAGCGCTTTGGTAAATTTGGCGATAATGCTACAACTGGACTGGAGCTACTTAAAAACGGCACGATAAATGGTAAAAAGAGTAAAAATGTAAAGCTAAATGACTTTTTGATCTCAGCCTATCAAAGTGATCTTTTTAACCGCTATCTTAGCAAAAGGGTTGAGATTTCAAGGTTTGTAAGCGACTTTAGCCTAAATGAGCTAGGTGAAATTTACAAAAACTTTAGCAAAGATGATCTAAAGGCAATGAAGGCGCAGGAGAGCTTTTTTAAGCTGCTTCCTGGAGAGGTTTTGGGACACTATCCATTTGGCAAGCTCTTTTTGTGTGAAAATTTAGATCAAGAGGCGCAAAGATTTGCTAGGCGTGATATAACAAGCCTTGGTCTCATTGTCGGCGCAAAGGCCTATGAAGCAAGCGGCGTGGCAAAAGGGCTTGAGGATGAAATTTTCGCTGAGGCGTTTTTGCTTACTTCAAAGACAACTGGCTCAAGGCGCTTTAACTGGGCGTATTTAGAAAATACAAGCTACAAATACAACGAAGAAAACGCTCACTTTAGTCTAAATTTCACACTTCAAAAGGGCTCATATGCCACAGTTGTGTTAGAAGAAATTTTGCATAAAAATATATTTGAGTAGGCTAAATTTAAAGATAGATTTAAAAGCGTGCCTAGCTAAATTTAGCTAGTTTAAATTTAAAAAGGTCTAGCCAAAGCTAGACCTAAAAATATTAGCTTAAGAGGTAAAACTTAAGTTCTAAAGACGCTTAGTTTTGTATTTAGCGCGTCTGTCATCTTATTTAGATGTTCAGCTGCAGAAGCTATCTCTTCGACACTTCTAGCATTTTCAGATGAAATTTGATTGATCTCTGAGATGCCATCCATGATCTCATTTACATTCTTACCAGTTACGATGTAGTCTTGCATAGTCTTGTCAGACATCGCTATGGCGTTATTCATCGTTGCGCTCATATCATTTATCGTCTTTTCAACGTCGCTTGCCACATGGGTTAGCTCTTGAATTTGTTTAGAGTTGATGCCCATTTGCTCGCTGCTATCATTTATCGCTTGAACGATAACGTTGATGGTTGCATTTATCTCTGTTAAGCTCTTTTGAGTTCTCTCAGCTAGCTGTCTAACCTCGTCAGCAACGACTGCAAAGCCACGTCCATGCTCACCTGCGCGTGCTGCTTCGATAGCTGCGTTAAGAGCAAGTAGGTTTGTCTGATCGGCTATGTCATTGATAACCACAAGCACTGATTTTACCTGCTCAGCGTCACGGCTAAGCTGCTCGATCTTACCTGCCATTTGATTTTCTACATTAGCAGAATCAACTATCTGAGATGATAGGGCTCTGATAGCGTCAGTTGCTGTTTTTATATGAGTGCTTGCCTTTTGAAGATCATCTTTGCCAGCTTGAGCAACTGCTAGTGACTCTTTCATGCTTTCTTGCATAGACTTGCATCTTTGATTTGTCTCTTCAACGATCTGGGTTGATTCTTCCACGCGTTTGCCTGTTTGAAGTGAAGTAGAGCTTAGCTCGTTTGCAACTGAGCTGTTTTCGCTTGAAAGGTTTTTAGTGTCGCTTATAAGCACTCTTATGCGCTCTATGAAGTTATTTATATCATTACTTATTTTAGCTATCTCGTCTTTGCCGTAGATTGGGATTTTAAGAGTAAAGTCAGATGTTATAGCATTTAAATTTGCTCCTAGTCTATCGATAGGATTTGCAACTAGCTTTTTAAGCAAAAAGATAGATACTATGATAAGAAGCAAAGTAACTATAATGCTTGCTATGATGAAGTTTTTGCTAACCACTTTTAGAGGTGTTAAGAAGTCATCAGTAACAGCTGAGCCAAGCACTATCCAGTTTAGCTTGTCAAATGGCTCAAAAGCAACTACTCGTTCAACACCACCAGTATTAGCGAATTCAACACCTTCTTTTTGTTTCGCTATTTTTTCCATAGCAGCTTTAACATCACTATTTAGCTCTTTGCCAGCTTGAGTTGGGTGGATTTCAAATTTGTTAGTTTTTGTATTAAAGATAGAGAAGTAGCCACGCTCACCTAACTTCATTTGTGACATTGTCTTTTGAAGATCTTCTAAGCCTTCAGTAAAGTCGTAACCTATAAATAAAACTGCTACAACCTCGCCGTTTTGAACGACTGGCTCATAGACACACATATAGTTTCTACCAAAAATATTTAGAGGTCCAACATATGTCTCTTTATTCATCATCTTTGGATATATCGTTTTGTTTAGCATACCAAGTGCTCTACTGCCATCATCTAGTAAAAGTGAAGTAGAGACAGCAGCAAATTCATTGCCTGATTTTGCAAAGATGGTTGGGATACCTCCGTTTGTTAGCTTTTTGATCTTATCAGATATCTCGTGGTTGTTGTTTAACACACCCATTTTATCCGAAACAAGTTCTAAAGCATCATCATTTTCTGTCTTTATGGTTTGTCCAGTGGTCTTTAAATTGCCTAAAGCTTCTTTTAGGACATGCATATATAGTTTTGCATTATCTTCGTTATCTTCATCAAATAGCTCAACTGTATCCATCGCAAGTGCGACGTCTTGTTTAACTGTAGTTGCCACTCCATCCTTGATCTCACGCTCCAAAACGTTTGATATAAAAAATACAAAGCAAGCCATACAAATGGCAAGAACTAAAGCGATGATCGCTGAGACCTTGACTAAGATGCTACGCAAATTCATCTATATCCTCCTTGGTTTAGATTTTAAGGGTTTATTATACAAATTTTTTCTCGTAAAACATATAGAATTTTAGGGAAAAATAACGAATTTTAAATTTTTGTTTGCTTTGTATTTATAATTATAACTTTTATGAAACTGGAGTAAAAATTTATAAAAAATTGCTATTTAAATTTAGCTTTTTAAGCAAAATTTATAGTTTGGCAAAAGCTAGAAATTTGCGCTTTTGAGGGATTAAAATTTAAATTTATATCATTTTGTTGATTTGTAGTCTATTTTATTAGATTGGTTTAAGGTTTAAAGCAAAATAACAAAAAAGTGAAATTTGGAGCGTTTTACTCTTGTTTTTGTAAAGAAATTTTAAAAAGATTAAATAAAAAAATTAATTTCATACCAAGTTGTGACAAAATTTAGGCTCAAAAATCAAAAAAATTCATAGATAAATTTGCAAAATTTAATGAAAAATTTGGTCGCAGGGTAAATTTATATATTTTTAAATATAATCACTCTCTGGCACGGTAAGCGGTCGCTTTTGCATCTTGCAAAAGAGGAAAGTCCGAGCTGCGATAAGACAAAGTTCCATCTAACGGATGGCTAGGGAAACCTAAGGGATAGTGTAACAGAAAGCAAACTTCCGCCTTGGCGGTAAAGGTGAAACGGCGGGGTAAGAGCCCACCGGCACGCTTGGTAACTTGCGTGGCCATATAAACCCAACTTGCAGTAAGAAGGGATGGTTTTGGTCTTATATTAAAACCCTTCGCTAGAGCTTGTTTGTAAAAGCAAGCGTAGATAAATGATCGCTCAAGACAGAACTCGGCTTAACGCCGTGCCTTTGCTTAAATTTAGAGTAAATTTTAATTAGTTGGTAAATTCAAAAGATTTTCAAGACAAAACCGGCAAATTTGCCGTGCCTTGAAAGTTTGAGATTAGATTAGTTTTTTACGTATTTTTGAGCTTTTTGCAGTTTTGTAAGCTCGTTTTGGATGTGTGAAGATTTAGTTTTAAAAAGCTCTATCGCACCGCCGATTAGCGCTTGTGCTTCCTTTGCCGAAGCTAAGCTTTTAAACATATCTTCGCTAAAGCTTTGTGATAGTGCAGCTAGCTTTCTTGTATCTTCGTTTATTAACGCTAGCTTAAATTCATTGATCCAGCTATTCACCTGATGTTACCTCCCTCCATGCTTCTGATAACTGCTTTACGACATTTGTTACTTCATTTAGCGCTGCTATATCATTTTGGATATTTGCCATAGCAAGAAGCTGCATCTGTCTTGTATAAAGTCCGCTAAGGTAGTGAGCCACGTCGCCTTGAGAATAATCAAGCGAGTTTAAAAGCTCGACAAAGATAGCGTTTGCTCTGTTTATATAATAGACCTTTTTCTCTATATCTCCAGCTTCGATCGCTTTTTTTGTGCGAAATATAAATTTCAAAATTCCGTCATAAAGCATTTCTATTAATTTAGTCGGGGACTCGATGCCCCCGAAACTCGACTGTGCGTATGCACTATATGCGCTTTGATTCATTTTTCTCTCTTATTTTCTACTGTTTATCTCAGCATCTATCATTGATTTTAGAGTTGAGAACTGATTTTCTAAACTTGCAATGATAGAGTTATACTTGATGAAGCGCTCTTGCATCGTTGTATATTTCTCATCTAAAAGCTTTTGAGTGCTCTCTTTGTTTTTAGTGATAGATTCACTCTCATCTTTTAGCTGATTTTGCATAGCAATCATCGTGCCTTTTTTGCCAACAGCCCCATCAAGCATCTTAGCTAGCTTTGTGAAAAGTCCATCAGTTTTTTTAGTCACTGGATTTATAGTGGCTTCGCTCATACCAAGAGTTGCTAGTGCAGAAGCTTTGCCTTTTACCTCGATATTTTCGCCATCGCTTCTTTTTAAGATGATCCTCTTGCCGCTTTGATCAAGGCTAGCTGTGACTCCCTCGATGCCAGCGTCATTGATAGCTTGTTGAAGTTTTAGAGCATTGTCCTCAGCTGTCCCACCAGCTGCAGTTGAAAATATAACTGACTTGCCATTTATTGTTAGATCGCCAGCTTGGATATTTAACGCACCTGCGCTAACGGTTGAGTTGCCCATATAGCTTATCGGCTCAGTCTTGCTTGAACCCATGAAAAATTTCTGAATTTCTTCTGGATCTTTGCTAAGAGCTGCATTAAATTTATTTAGATCAAGCTGAAGCTGACCGTCTTTATCTGGCACTATGCCAAATTTACTTAGCGCTTTGCCTTCGCTATCTTGACCATTTACTAGACGTCCGATGTTTGATCTAAGGCTTGAAATTTCACTTACACCTTGGAAAGTACCAGCGCCTTTTTCTTCGTCATATTTTGTAGCGATCTCAAGGTTCATTGTCATTAGGTTGTAGTCTTTTATAAACTCTTCAACCGCTTTTACAACCTCTTCAGTGTTTTGAGAGACGCTGACATTTGTCCTGCCAGTCTCATTTAGAGTGATATTTACGCCCGGTCTTAGATCATCAAAGCTATTTTTATCTCTTTTGATATTTACGCCGTTATATGTAAATTCTGCATCTTGTGCTTTTAAAATTCTATTTTTCTCCAAATTTGATGTCATCTTTGGCGTGCCATCAGGATTTGTTAATAGTGCGCCATTCTCATCTGTGTCTTGAAACTGCGTATCATCCCAGCCAAGCTTGTCTAAAACGCCAGCTGTGTCGTTTGAAAATTTAATAGTCTGCGTAGCGCCAGTTTTGCCTGATTGAAGCATTATTTGATTTGGTTTGTCGCCACCAACATTTAAAATTCTAGCTTGCAACTTGCCGCCACTTACGTCATTTATCTTATCAACGATATCTTGATAGGTTGTCGATCTTGTCACACCGATAGAGAATTTTTGTCCATCGATCTCAACATCAAACGAGCCAGTATTTGTCGCACCCACCATGCTTGAAGAATTTTTGAAATTCTTGCTTTGAAATGTATCTTTTTGAGCAAGTTTTTGCACGTCGATACTAAAGCTTTGCACGCTAACGCCGTTTGCAGCTGAAGCTGTGACGCTTTTACCAGCGTTATTGGTATTTCTTTTTAGATAAAGTGCCTCGCCGCCAAGTGTTTTGCCACTAACATTTACGTTGCTAACAAGAGTTTTTAGAGCCGCAAGGTCCTTTTGCTTAAGCTCATTTTTCTCCAGCCTTGTTGTAAGTGGTTTGATCTGTCCAGCCTCATCAGCCTCTTTTAGTTTCTTGATAAGCTCGTCGTTTAGGCCGCTATTTTTTGTACCGATGCCTAAATTTGTTATGTTACCTACTGCCATTTTTAACTCTCCTTGTCAAAAAGTATTCCGATACTTTCTTTGAAATACTCGCTGATTTTTATAGCTTCTTTGCTTGGAAGCTGTGTTATCTCTTCGCCTGTTTTGGCGTCTTTTACTTGCACTACCATTAAATTTAACTTCTCGTTGTAAGCAAATCTTACATTAGTATCGAGCTGCTGCATCTGATAGTTTAGCCTATCAGTGACCTCTCTTGTTTTTCTAGCAAGATCCTCGGTGCTAAGTTCATCTAGCCCATCTGCACCTTTTGCTTTACTATTTTCGTCGGCATTTACTTTGACATCAGAGTGCTCGATAGGTCTGCTATCGATTTGACGCTGAGCCGACGTGCTCATGCTTGCATCAAGTGTTTGATTTGCCGCTGCTTTGAAAATTTCCATAGTTTTACTCCTTAAAACTTACGCTAGCTCCTACATCGGTAAAATTTTAAATTCCTTTAGTATTTATATAAATTTTTGATTATTTAGGTTAAAATCGAGCAAAATTTATAGGACGGGATATGAAAATTTCATTTGAATGCGACTGCATTTTGCTGCAAAAGACCTTGCTGCTTTCTTGTGGAAATTTAGCCGCTCATCATAAGGATTGTGATTTTGTAGTAAGTGACCGCGAGATCGTCACAAAAAAACCGCTATTTATAATAGGTAAGAACGCTCATCTTTCTCATCCGTTTAACAAAGCCACTCTTCTTGATACGCTAGAGGAGTTTTACTCAGCCACGCAAATTTCAAAGGCAAAAGAGCCAGATCAGATAGTAAATGAAAAGGGCTTGGAGCAAAAAGTATCACTCTTAATTGATAAATTTAAAGCCGATCTGCTCGAAATTTTAAGGGCAAATCAGTGAAACTTTTTACCAAAATTTCAAGTGGTAAATTTAAAGGCAAAAGGCTTGAGCTACCAAGTCTAAGCACGACAAGAAGCACAAAAAGCATCGTAAAAGAGTCCTTTTTTAACGTCATCAGAGATGAAATTTACTCACTTACATTTATAGAGGGCTTTGGTGGAAGCGGCGTGATGGCAAGCGAGGCCGTTAGCAACGGAGCGTGTGAGGCTATCGCTATCGAAAAAGATAGGGCTGCTTTTAAGATAACGCAAAGCAACCTTGCAAGCCTGCAAAGTTCAAATTTAAAAGCTATAAATGGCGATAGCTTTGCGCTCTTGCCTGATCTTATAAATTCGCAAAATGGCAAGGTTTTACTCTATCTTGATCCGCCATTTGACATAAGGGCTGGCTTTGATGATATCTATGAAAAGCTTGTAAATTTGATCTCGCAGCTAAAAAAAGAGAAAATTTATATGATAGTTTTTGAGCATAACAGCGACTTTAAATTTAATGATGAAATTTCTGCGTATAAGCTTATTAAATTTAAAAAATTTGGAGCCACTTCGCTCTCTTATTTTCAGTAAAATTTGGAACATCTTTTGCTTTAAAAACCTAAAATAGCTAAATTTTAGGAAAAAATATGAAAAAATTTTTATCTTTTGTAGCAGCTTCAGTGATAGCTACTTCAGCCTTTGCTACGCAGATAAAAGAGCTTGCAAATATCGTTGGCGTAAGGGATAATCAGCTAATAGGCTACGGTTTAGTCGTCGGGCTAAACGGCACAGGGGATGGCTCAACGTCAAAATTTACGATCCAGTCGCTATCAAACATGCTTCAAGGCGTAAATGTCAAGATAAATCCAGACGATATCAAGTCAAAAAACGCAGCTGCTGTTATGGTGACAGCAAAATTGCCTGCATTTGCAAGGCATGGCGACAAGCTTGACATAGAGATCTCATCTATCGGTGACGCTAAGAGCTTGCAGGGTGGCACACTTCTTATGACCCCGCTAAAAGGCGTTGATGGTGATATCTACGCTTTAGCTCAGGGCCCTCTAAGCATCGGTGGCAAGAGTGCAGGCAGAAGCGGCGGCAACCACCCAACCGTTGGCACTATCTTAAATGGCGCCCTTGTGGAGCGCGAAGTAACTTATGATATCTACAACCAAGATAGCATAAAGCTAAGCCTAAAAGATACAAATTTTAAAACCGCTCTTGATATCCAAAACGCCATAAATGCAAACATCTCAGACGATACTGCAAAGGCGATCGATCCAAGAACGGTCATTATTAAAAAGCCAGATGACGTTAGTATCATCGAGCTTGCAAGCGCTGTGCTTGATCTTGATGTGGAGTATAAGCCAGATGAGAAGATCGTAGTTGATGAGAGAACTGGCACGATAGTTAGCGGTATAAACGCTGTGGTTAGTCCAGTCGTGATAACTCACGGCGCTATAACTATAAAGATAGAGCCAAACAGCTACGAAGAGGCAGCGCAAAATGATGTAAATATAGGTAGCGACACCTCAGTAGCCCCTAGTCAAAATCTACTTAAAATTTCAGGCGAGAAAACAACCGTTGCAAACGTAACAAGAGCGCTAAACAAACTTGGAGCAACACCAAGCGATATCATCTCGATACTTGAAAATTTAAAACGAGTTGGCGCGATACAAGTCGATCTGGAGATAATATAATGCAAATAGACAACACCCTAGCACTAAATTCGTATAATGACATCTCAGCAAACAAGATAAAAAATGCAAATGCCAAACAAGATGCACTTTTAAAAGAGCAAACTGACGCTTTTGAAGCATTTATGGTAAAAGCTGTTCTTGATATCGCTTTAAAAGAAGATGATAAGAACTCACTCTATCCAAAAGCCGCTGGCAGCGACATTTATAGGTCTATGTATAATGATGCTATGAGCAAAGCTTTGAGTGGAAATTTAGGTTTTTCAGAACTTTTATACGATTTTTTAAAGAGAGACTCTTAAGTAAATTTATATTTTGCCGATGTAGTGATATAAACATTTTATTTTAAGAGGTATGGATATGATAACTCCTTTGAACCAAAGACCAAACTACCAGGCAAATATGCTAAATAAAAATAGCGATGCTAGAGTTGAAAATGAAAGCAAAGAAGTAAAAACAAACGAAAACGCAAGAGTAAAAGAGATAGCTGATGCAATAGCAAATGGCACCTATCAGGTGGATATCTCTAAAACAGCTAAGGCTGTGGCTGATGCGTTGCTGTAAATTTAAAGGAATTTAAATGATAAAGAAGCTTTTGGACGAGGCCATAGGCGAGCTAGACGAGCTTATAAATTTAACGATGCAAGATATCGCCAATATAAAAGAGGCGAAGCACTCAAGCGTTGATGAGAGCGTGAAGAAGAAAAATGCTCTTGTGCGTGCTTTTGAAGATACCAAAAGAGCTTTGGATAAAGAGCTACTAAGGGTTTCAAAAGAGAGTGGCACTACAACACTTGCAAACGTTTTAGACGATGAAGTGAAGTCAAAGCTAGTGCTTATGCGTTCAAAGCTTGAAATTTTGCATAAAGTAAATAAAGAATATGCAAGACACGTCGTTGTTGTTAAGGAGTTTTTCGACTCGCTTAGCAAAAAAGTCTTTGGTACTCAGACTAATGAATACGGACAAGACGGTAGCGGCACAGATAATAATTTTTACAAATCAAGGGTTTAAACAATGGCTAATATCTTTATGTCATTAGGCACAGGCGTTTCAGGGCTAAATGCAGCCCAAGTGCAAATAAGCACAACCGGAAACAACATCACAAACGCCGATAGTAACTACTACACAAGGCAGCGTGTAGTCCAGTCTGCATCTCCAGCGATGAACACTGTCCCTGGTGGCGTTGGCACAGGCACGCAAGTAGATACCGTGACAAGACTTCATGACGAGTTTGCCTACTCAAGACTAAAATATTCATCATCAAATTTAGAAAATACAGGCTATAAACAAAGAATTTTACAAGAGGCGACAAAATACTTCCCAGATCTAAAAGATAACGGCATGGTAAAAGATATCCAAGAGTATTTTGCAGCGTGGAATAACTTTGCTTCAAACCCAGACGAGGGCGCTCAAAAGGTAAATTTGATAAATAAAGCTAGCGTTTTAACAGCTAGCATCAACCGCTCATCAAAGATGCTTTATGATATGCACACGCAGATAGATGAGACTATAAAGATAAATATAAACGAGATAAACTCACTTGGTAAGCAAATAGCAAATATCAATAAACAAATTCAAAGAGTTGAATCAGGCGCAGATGCTGGTATTAAGATAAATGCAAATGACCTTCGTGACAAGCGCGATGAGCTAGAGCTTGCTATGTCAAAGCTGGTAAATACGGCTGTTTATAAAAGCGATCTAAAAAGCGAGTCAAGGATAGATACTGGCATAAGCGATCAAGGAAGATACTACAACCTAAATATCGGCGGTGTGAGCATCGTTGATGGTGTAAATTTTCATGAAATTTCTATGAGCTCAACAGAGAGCGGGCAATACACTAAAATTTATTATGAAAGAGAAGATGGCAGACGTATCCCTATGGAGGAGAAGATCACAAATGGCAAGATAGGCGCCGCGCTTGATCTTAGAGGCCGCAACTACGAGCCAGATAATGATAAATTTAGCGATGGTATCATCCAAAAATATATCGATAACCTAAATACATTTTCAAAAACTTTAATAACTAGCACAAACAACGTCTATGCCGAGTCTGCGGTTGAAATTTCAAACTCAGATCCGATCAGCTACCTAGAAAACGATAAGACGCTGATGAACCACGACAACAGCATAAGAAACGGCAGTTTTGAAGCCATAGTTTATGATAACAAGGGCAACGTCGTAGCTAAAAAAACTATCGAGATAAACGGTACTACGACGATGAATGATACAAAATACGGCAACTCTGTTGTGCAGGATTTTAACTCAAATTCAGACGATAACAATGACAATAACATGCTAAATGACGTCGATGATTTCTTTGAAGCGTCGTATTTTTATGATAAAAACACGCATCAAGGCACATTTGCGCTCATACCAAAGCAAGCTCAAGGGCTTTATAGCATCTCAATAGTCGATCACGGCACAAATTTTCCAGGCGTTGTTGGCATCAACAGATTTTTTTCTGGCACAAACTCAAATACAATAGGCATAAATCAAAATTTTACCCAAGATCACACAAAGCTTCGTGCCTACTCAAAGCCAATCGTCGGAAACAACGAAGTTGCAAACAAGATGATCCAGCTTCAGTACCAAAAGCAGACATTTTACTCAAGTGGCACTGCGCTTGACAGAGATGAGACGATCGAGGGATATTACCGCTATTTTACGACCGATATGGCGAGCGATACTGAGGCGAACAACACTATTCACGACACAAACACATCTTTGCAAAGGACTGCTGAAGAGGAATTTCAATCAACAAGCGGCGTAGATACCAACGAAGAGCTTACAAACTTAATCCGCTTTCAAGCAAGCTACGGCGCAGCTGCAAAGATCATCACGACAGTTGATCAGATGCTTGACACCCTTCTTTCACTAAAACAATGAGCGAACTAAAGAGCCTTTTAGACGCACACGTACTTAGTAAAAATACAAACCAGGGGCTATTTGACGCCCCAGATCCTCTTCAAGTAGCTACTAAATTTAAAGAGCCAAACATAGCGCTCATTTGCGCGTTATTTGCTTATGGCAACGCAAAAATGATAGTGAAATTTCTAAATTCGCTTGATTTTAGCTTGCTTGATGAGAGCGAGCAAAATATCAAGAAAAATCTATCAAATTTCAAATACCGCTTTCAAAATGAAAACGACGTAAAAGAAATTTTCATCACACTTTCACGCCTGAAAAAAGAGTGCGGCATAGAAGAAATTTTGCGCCAAGGGCTTGCAAAAAATGGCGAGATGATAGAAGCAGTAAATGAGCTTATTAAATTTATATATGGGCTAAATTCTTACCGCTCAGACGGATATGAGTTTTTCTTTGGTAAGAGTTTTAGCAAAGAGCCGCAAAGTCCATATAAACGCTATAACATGTATCTTCGCTGGATGGTGCGAGATAGCGACATCGACCTTGGATTATTTAAAAATTTGCCAAAAGATAGGCTTTTGATGCCACTTGACGTGCACACGCATAGGGTTTCACTAAATTTAGGACTTATAAATAGAAAGAGCTACGACTTCAAAGCGGTCATGGAGCTTACAAAAAAACTTAGAGAATTTGACGAGCTTGATCCCATTAAATACGACTTTGCGCTTTACAGGATAGGGCAGAGCAAAGAGCTAGAAACCATCGTAAAAAATCTCAAAAAATAAAAATTATTGCTAAATTTTTAAATTTAGGATAGACTTGCCATACAATTTTATCCATAAGGAGCTTGTATGAAAAAAATCGTTTTACTAAGTGCAGTTTTAGGAACTTTGCTTTTTGCTCACGAGGGTCATCACTTTGATCCAAAGGCTGGCGAGCATCTAGTCATACCTGTTAATGAGCTAAGCGAAAAGGGCGATAAGAGCGTTGGCGAAGTAGTGGCTGTTAAGACAAACTACGGCGTTGCGTTTTTTCCAAATTTAAAAGGTCTTCCTGCTGGACTTCACGGCTTTCACGTTCACCAAAATGCTGATTGTGGCGCGACTGAGAAAGGCCTTGGCATGAAAGCAGGTGGTCACTGGGATCCAGCTGAGACAAAGATGCACTCATTCGCATGGGACGATAAGGGTCACAAAGGCGATCTACCAGCACTTTACGTAGATGCCGAGGGCAATGCAAACTACCCAGTGCTAGCTCCAAAGATAAAAAATCTTGACGAGCTAAAAGGTCACTCACTAATGGTTCACGTCGGTGGCGATAACCACAGTGACCAACCAAAAGCACTTGGCGGCGGCGGCGCTAGAATGCTTTGCGGCGTTATTAAGTAATAAAGCCCCCACAAAAAGCCTTTAAATTTAACGTTTAAAGGCTTTTTTAAATTTCTCGCTCAAATTTAACTCCCATTTCTAAGATGAAATTTCAAAACTTTAAACTACAATCCGCTTTTAAACTTAAATTTACAAAAGAGTAAAAATGGAATTTGACCTACTTAGCTACGCCCTCTTTTTTGTGGCTGCATTTTTGGGTGGTTTTATCGACGCAATCGCAGGAGGAGGCGGACTTATCACTTTGCCAGCTATCATGGCAATGGGCGTGCCACCTCATCTTGCCCTTGGCACAAACAAGCTTCAAGGCGTATTTGGCAGCTTCACGGCAACGCTAAATTTCACTAAAAAAGGGCTGATTGATTATAAAGAGTGCTTTATTGGCATAGTTTTTACATTTATTGGAGCCCTCATCGGCGCAACGCTCATCTTATTTTTAAATGCAAATTTCTTAAAGATCATCATTCCATTTTTACTAATCGCCATCTTCATCTACACGCTTTTTATGCCAAAGATAGGCGAGAGCGATAGGGCTGCAAAGATGAATGAGAGGCTATTTTATGTCATCTTTGGGCTCATTTTGGGCTTTTATGACGGCTTTTTTGGCCCAGGAGCTGGCTCGTTTTGGATGTTTGCGATGGTGGCACTTATCGGGCTAAATTTAAAAAAGGCGGTCGCTCACACAAAGGCTTTAAATTTCACCAGCAACATCGTAGCGCTTGGCGTTTTTATAGCAGGCGGGCAGATACTTTGGCTAGTTGGCTTTTTGATGGCTGTAGGGCAAATTTTAGGAGCATATTTTGGCTCAAATTTAGTCATCAAAAAAGAGGTCAAATTTATTAGAACGATGTTTTTGATAGTTGTTGCAGCGACCATTTGCAAACTGCTTTTTGACTACTTCAAAGCTTAAAATTAAAAATGTTTTAACAATAATTTTGTTACAATCACGCAAAATTCTAAATCTAAGGTAAATCAATGAAAGATTTGTTTCTATTCTCAAATTTGCTAAACCATTCACATGCCTTTGTCTATGCGTTTCACTTTTGCCTTGTAGCTTTGATCATCCTCATCGTTGCCTACATCGCAAGGAGCAAGATGCAGCTTGTGCCAAGAGGCCTTCAAAACATAGTTGAGGCTTATTTAGAGGGCGTTATCTCTATGGGTAAAGATACTTTAGGTAGCGAAAAGCTAGCTAGAAAATACCTCCCACTTGTTGCAACTATCGGTTTTATCGTATTTTTCTCAAACGTCATTGGCATCATCCCTGGCTTTGAGTCACCAAGCTCAAGCTTAAATTTAACTCTAGTTTTGGCTTTGGTTGTATTTATTTACTACAACTTTGAGGGCATTAGAGAAAATGGCTTTTTCAAATACTTTGGACACTTTATGGGACCAAACAAATTTCTAGCTCCTATTATGTTTCCAGTCGAAGTCATCTCACATCTTTCACGTGTAGTTTCGCTATCTTTCCGTCTTTTTGGTAACATTAAGGGCGATGACTTATTTTTGCTTGCGATGCTTACACTTGCACCTTGGTTTGCGCCGCTTCCAGCCTTTGCGCTTCTAACGCTTATGGCTGTTTTGCAAACATTTATCTTTATGATGCTAACTTACGTTTATCTAGCTGGTGCAGTCGCTATTAGCGAGCACGAGCATTAAAATTTAAAGCCATATTTTTATATGGCTTTTCTTTTTTTTTAAATTTCTACTATCTATCAAATTTAACTTTTAGTCAGTATTTCAAATTTTGTTTTATAAATTTTGTGAAGAATTAAGCAGTAAAAATGTGTGCTATCTCTAGCACACATAAATTTATTTTCTGTGGTCGTATTTCCAGCCCATTTTTTCAAGCTTTTCAATGATCTCGACAACGTAGTCAGTCACGCAATCAAGCATCTTTTGACCTTTTTCTAGGCTAGCTTTTGTGCTATCTCCAGTAGCACCTGTCTCTGTTACCTCTTTTATATCCCAGATGATGGTGCTAAACTCGCCAAAACCGATAACATCATGAGGCACTTGTGACTTTGCGTACTCTAAATTTACAAGCTCAGGTTTAACCGCCATAGTTATAGAAGTCTCGCCCTCTCCGCCGTGACCAAGTCCGTCCCAGACGTCAAATGTACCTTTTAGTCTAGCTCCTGTGATGTTCCACCAAGCAGGAATAAAAACCAAAACAGCGTCTTTATGTCTATCTTTTACCTTTCTAGCGGCGATCTCAAGGGCAGGGATGTTGCCGTCGTGGCCATTTAGGATGATGATATGTTTTATGCCGTTATTTATAAGGCTCTCAAAAATGTCTTCAGCGATCGCTATCGTGGTTTCAAACCTAAGAGTGACTGACATAGGAAATTGGTTGTAGTGGATAGAAGTACCAAAAGGCACGCCTGGCACAACGATAGTCTTTTCAAGTCTTAGAGCTGCTCTTTTTGCGATCTCTTCAGGCACAAAAAGGTCAGGGCCAAGCGGCAGGTGCCAGCCATGGCTCTCGCAGCTACCAAAGGTTGTGATAGCGCTATCTATCTCGTGCGCCTCAAATTTTTGCTTTAGCTCTCTTGCGCTAAATTCGTTCAAAACTACCTTTTTCATCTCATCTCCTTGTTAAAAATTTTATAAAATATCGGATAGATAATAATCGTAATAACTAACGCTACAAGACCTGATGGTAGGTCAAATGGAAGCGGCAAATAGTACTGGAAGATAAATCCAAGCAAAGCGCCTATGACAAATGAAATAACGCCAGCCATGTGATAGTCTGGTTCGCTATTAAATTTAGCGATGTCGTACTTTCCTTTTTTGATGATGTAATAATCAGCTATTAACGGACCAGCAAGAGGCGGAGCAAATGTACCAAGTATCGTGATGAACGACGCAAAAAACATTTGATAAAAGGCAAATGAGCCAAGCACAGTGCCTACTACGCCAGCGATTAGTACTAGTTTTTTTCTATTGATATTTAAATTTATACTTGAGAGTACCGGACCAGTATATAGCGAGTTGCAGTAGAGCTCGGCATTGTTTGTTGTCCAAAGCGATGCTGTCCAAGCGATGACACCAATGATAGCTAAAAGGGCTGATTTTGTTAGCATCCACTCTACGTAGTTAAACTGACCAACGCTTACTGCGCCGATGTAGCCAACTATGTTTAAAAGAGGGTTTGTTAGTATAAAGCAAGCCACGACACCAGCGATGACTGCTTTTACTGATTTGTTAAATCTAAATAGATCAACGCCCATAACAGCTCCTGCTATCCAGCTACCAACGACAGCTGTGATCGCATTTCCAAGCCCAAGACCTTGTATATTTTTGGTCTTTTCTAAAAAGGCCGCAGCTCCGCCACCCTCTGCCAACATCTCGTAGCCAACATAGACTGCGATGATCAAGATAACAGGGCTTATAGGGATCGCGATAGCCTCGATAGCTTTGATACCTACGTATGCTGTGATGGTAAAGATGATGCCAAAGATAAAGCAAGCAAGAAAGACCTCAAGCGTGATAGGTGTGATATCTTTGTAGCCAAAATTTGCTGGGTCAAAGACGATGACGCCACTTGGGTTGCCTATAAATGAACCCCAAATTTGACCGACCATGCCAGTGATGCTGGCAAACCAGCCAAGTGTGAGCAGTGCCATGATGATCATTGGCAAATTTGCACCTTTTATGCCGTAAGAGTACCTAGAAACTAGAGCTAGGCTCATGCCTGTTTTTTGAGCCATTATGCCAAGTAGCGCAGTGATGATACTTAGCGAGCCCATACCTAAAATGATCGCCCAAATGGCGGTTTGAGGTGAGACGCCAGGCTTTCCGCCAAAACCGGCTAGAACGCCACCTATGAAAAGTCCAGTAACGACGTAGCCAAAACCAACCCAAACCATTATCTGGTTAAATGTTGGGCGTCGCTCGGACATCGGAACTGGAGACAGCATGCGTTCGCCATCTTCTAAAACAACATTTTCTTTGTCGCTCATACAAGCTCCTTTCATAAAATTTTGTCTTTTTTTATTATAGCTATATTATTTTTTTCTTACGAAAAATATTTAATTTAAAATTTGAATTTTTATCTTTGGTGTTACGAATTGTTAGTGTTTTTAAAATTCCTTAAAAGCACTCCTTTAGATATTTTAAAAGAAAGTATCGCTAAAATACGCACTAAAAATTTGCATAAATTTAAAGGTAAAAATATGTTTGAAGTCGTTATCGGTTTAGAAGTTCATACTCAGCTTAATACAAAAACTAAAATTTTCTGCTCTTGCTCGACTAGCTTTGGCGACGAGGCAAACACTCACGTTTGTCCGACCTGCCTAGCTCTACCAGGGGCTTTGCCTGTGCTAAACAAAGAGGCGGTCAAAAAGGCGATCAGCTTTGGCACGGCGATAAACGCTAAAATCAATAAAAAATCAGTCTTTAATAGAAAAAACTACTTCTATCCAGACCTTCCAAAGGCATATCAAATTTCACAGTTTGAAATTCCTATAGTGGAAGGTGGCGAGCTCATCATCGACGTAAACGGCACTAAAAAACGTATCGGCGTAACCAGAGCGCACCTTGAAGAGGACGCAGGCAAAAATATCCACGAAGAAAACGAGAGTTTGGTTGATCTAAACAGAGCCGGCACGCCGCTTCTTGAGATAGTTAGTGAGCCAGACCTTAGAAGTAGCGACGAGGCGGTGGCTTATCTTAAAAAATTGCACTCGATTCTTCGCTTTTTAAACATCAGTGACGCAAATATGCAAGAAGGTAGCTTCCGCTGCGATGCAAACGTCTCTATCCGTCCAAAAGGCGACACCAAGCTTTACACAAGGGTCGAGATAAAAAACCTAAATTCATTTAAATTTATCCAAAAAGCGATCGACTACGAGGTAGAGCGCCAAAGTGCAGCGTGGGAAGATGGCAAATATGACGAAGAGGTCTATCAAGAGACAAGGCTGTTTGACACGACAAATTTAGTAACAAGATCTATGCGTGGCAAAGAGGATAGCGCGGAGTATAGGTACTTTCCTGATCCTGACTTGCTGCCTGTTGAAGTGCCAGAAGAGATGTATAACGAAGCGATCAAAATCCCAGAGCTTGCCGAGCAAAAGGTCGCAAGATATGTTAGCGAGCTAGGTGTAAAAGAGAGCAATGCCTTAAATTTAACTCAAAGCGTTGAGATGGCTAGATATTTTGAAGAGCTGATCGCTGCTGGAATTCAGCCAAAGCTTGCTACTACGTGGCTCATAGTTGAGCTTCTTGGCCGCTTAAATAACGGCGTGACGATCGAGACAAGCCCAGTTAGCAGCGCTAAGATGATAAATTTACTAAAACGCATAGAAGATGGCACGATAAGCGGCAAGGCTGCAAAAGAGGTGCTAGACTATCTAATGGAAAATGACGCGGACGTTGATAGCGTCATCGAAAAGCTTGGCTTAAAACAAGTGAGCGACGACTCAGCGATCGTTGCCATTATAGATCAAATTTTAGCTGCAAACGCCGATAAGGTAGAAGAGTATAAAAACGGTAAAGATAAGATGTTTGGCTTCTTTGTCGGTCAGGTGATGAAAGAGGGCAAAGGTGCCTTTAACCCAGGCAAGGTCAATGAGCTTTTAAAGGCTAAAATAGGCTAAAATAGGCTAAAAAAGGGCTAAAATGAGCATAGCAGTCATCGGAGCTGGCAAGTGGGGCAGTGCGCTATTTCACGCTTTTAGTGAAAATAACGAGTGCGTCATTAGTTCAAGAACGCCAAGAGAGATGCCAAATTTTGTGAGTTTAGAGGAGGCTTTGGAGTGCGAGTACCTAGTCTGCACTATCCCAACGCAAGCTACAAATTTATGGCTAAAGCAAAACTACAAAAACAAAGATCAAAAGATCCTAGTCGCCAGCAAGGGCATAGACACGGCAAATCTTAAATTTTTAAATGAAATTTACGAGGATTTTGTGGATAGTGAAAATTTGGCTTTTCTCTCTGGGCCAACATTTGCAAAAGAGATCATGCAAAAGCTACCTTGCGCTTTGGTGGTAAATTCTAAAAATCAAAATTTAGCTTTAAAATTTGCCTCATTTTTCCCAAGCTATATGAAAGCATACACATCTGATGATGTGATCGGAGCTGAGGTGTGCGGGGCCTATAAAAACGTGATAGCCATAGCTGGCGGTATCTGCGACGGCCTTGGCCTTGGCAACAACGCAAGGGCGAGCCTCATTTCACGTGGGCTTGTTGAGATGGCTAGATTTGGTAAATTTTTTGGCGCAAAAGATGAGACATTTATGGGGCTTAGCGGCGCAGGGGACCTTTTTTTAACCGCTTCATCGATACTTTCACGCAACTACCGCGTAGGTCTTGGCATCGCAAGGCACGAGAGACTAGAGAAAATTTTAAATGAGCTTGGCGAGGTGGCAGAGGGCGTGGATACCGCAAGGGCTATTAGCAAGATCGCTAAAGAAAAGAGCATATATGTGCCCATAGCTAGCGAGGTTGAAAATATGCTAAATGGCAAAGACGTTTTTGAGAGCGTTAAATCGCTTTTAGGAAGAAGATGAGAGCTTTTAAATTTATACTTTTTATGGTTATTTTTACTCTTGGGCTAAACGGCGCAGAGGTGAGCCTAAGAGCCAAGGTCTCGCAGATGATAATGGTTGGCTTTAACGGAGCTAGCACAAAAGATACTGCGTTTCGCGCTATGCTAAGCGACGCTGGATACGAGAGATTTGGCGGAGTGATGCTACTTGGCAGAAATGTCACCAACAAGGCTCAGCTAAAAGCTAGCATAAAGGCGATCAAAGAGAAAAGCCCTAAAATTTTCATCGCTATCGACGAAGAGGGCGGCAACGTAAGCCGCATGAAAGACAAGAGCTTTGATGGCCCATATCCTAGCGCATACGAGGTCGCAAGCACGCTTGATATCAAAAGTGCCTATGGTCTCTACTCAAAAATGGCTATAAATTTAAAAGAGTGCGGCATAAATTTAAATTTCGCCCCAGTGGTTGATCTGCACGATGAAAACTCGCCGATCATCGCCGCTAAGCAAAGGGCGTTTAGCGAGTATGCAAGCAAAGTGGTGATCTACGCGGATGCCTTTATGGACGCATTTAAAGAGCAGGGCATGATAACTACGATCAAGCACTTTCCGGGGCATGGCAGCTCAAAAGAGGACTCGCATAAAAACAAGAGCGAGGTCACGCTAAGTAAAGATGCGCTGCTGCCATACAAAGACGCCATAAGCACCGGTAGGGCGCAGATCATCATGGTCGGGCACCTTTTTGTAAAGGGTATCGACGAGGACAATCCAGCCACACTTTCTAAAAAAATAATAACCGATCTGCTTCGCAATGAGCTTAAATTTAACGGTGTGGTCATTAGTGATGATATGCTGATGAAAGGCGTTGGCGACGAAGCTTTAGCGCAAAAAGTGGTGAAATTTATAAACGCTGGTGGCGATATCTTGCTCTTTAGTGAGTTTAAGATAAATAACCAAAGAACGGCCGATCTAATAACTCAGATCATAGTGGATGCTGTAAATGAGAAAAAGATCAGCAAAGAGCGAATCGACGCATCATATAAGAGGATAATGGCTCTAAAAGCGAAGCTGTAAAAATATCTGATCTTTTTTGTGTAGCATAAGACCAGATATTTTTGATCTCCTAAAATACTTTAGGAGAAAAGTATTCATATAATATCACACTCTATATCTGTTAGTAAAAAAGCTCGCATTTCTTTTTCATGTTCGCTAATCGCTTGTTTATATTCATCTATGCTGTTACCATTTACACACGCCGACATTAGTATCAGTTTTAGGCTTTGCGTTATTATGTTTGGATATGTAGTCTGCTTTGCGGATGGGGCGAGATTTGAAAATTTAGAGTTACCAGAAGTTGTAACAAGCGCTAAGTTGCCAAAAGAGTTTAAAATTTTATCATCCATGCGCCCTATACTATCACTAGATGGATTTTGTGGGTAAAAATGCTCGATAGAGTCTCTAAATTTAAATTCCCACTCTTTTAAATTTTTTAAATTTACATTGCCAATCGCTTCAAAAGCATTTTGTAGTTTTTGTTTTGGTTCGCTATTTTTAGTGCTAACTATACACTCTCTGTATAAAATATAATCAAGATAGGCAAGGACTATTCTCTCACACATAGGATAAGAGATGCTTTTTTCTAGCGCATTTTTTACCTTCTTTTTTGCATACGTTTCTAAAATTTCTTGCATATTGGCTGTTATATTTTCGTTAAGTCCCTTAAGAAGCGTAAAAATCCACTCCATAGTACGAGGCGAAGTGTATGTGATACGCAAACAAGACTGCAAGGCGACAACTAACCCATTGTTATCAAGCGTATCCACATAGCTAAATGTATCTTTGTTGCTACTGCGGTATGTTTTGAGCATTTTTAGCGACCACTTTTCGCCCTCTTTTTTATCATTTTCATCAGTTTTTATAATAAACTTATCAAACAAAAATCTAAATTTTAAAAGGTTGTAGATAAAATTTTTGGCATTTTCACTATTGTCGAAGTATTTTTTTAAATTATCAATCAATTTTTTATCATAAAGTAGTTCATTTGTACTGCTCGCATTATTGCTCATAGCCGCATTTACCTGTAAAAGGAAATTTGGGAAATTTATGATAGATGAAAATCTTATATTTTCACCTTCATCTTGCATTATTTTTTTGGAAGTTAAACTTTCATTTTCTAAAATTTTGCTTAATGACTGCATTTCAGCGCCGTCACTATCTTCTATAGGAATTTCAAAAAGTTTATTTTCATCACAAATTTTATCCCACTCATCGCCAAAAATTTGTTTTCTTAACTTCTTTTCAAAACTCATCTGTACGTATCTATCCATATCCGCACATGCATCCCAAACTAGCGCAGCTATTTTTTTATCTTTTTTTTCTATGTTTTTTAAAATTTTTGCCTTTGCGATCTGGTGAGCTTCTAGCTGCTCGCCCCTTGTGTTCATTATCTCAAAAAAATGATTTAGATCGGCATCATTTGGGACCGGCACGCGTAGAAGCTTGGCATTTAAAATTTTACTTTTAAAACTTTCGTCTTTTTTATTTTCCGAAAAATATTTTTCTATAATTTTAAACCCATCTACTATTTCACTAGATGGTAAATCAGCCCATTTATCAACATTGTAAATTTTTTCTAGTGTTTCATTTGACTTTTGCCTAGCTTCAAATTTAAGTTCGCCTTTTATGTTGTGCTTAAGATATCTTAGTGTCAAATATATAGTCGTAAGTCTTTGTTGTCCATCTATAACTTCAAAAACACCATTTTTTTCTCTTACGACTAAGCTTCCTATAAAATACTCATTATTATTACTGCTTATATCATCCAAAAGTGTCTCTATCTCATCTTTACCCCAAGCGTAGTTGCGCTGATATATGGGGATAAGATATTTATCGTTAAAAATTGCTTTTACGCTAAATTCTAGATTGCTAGTTTTATTCATTTTTTAATCTCCAATCTATTTTTATATCGTCGTATCCATTAACAGTGGGCTTGATATCACAAAGCTCAACGCTGTAAATTTCATCTGGCGACCTCATATGAGATATTTTTTCGAATAAATTTAATCCGTTATTTTCATCTTGATATCCAAGTGCATATTTGTTTATGCTCTCTAGATATACGGCTTGTTTTACCAAACGCAAAGTATAAACGTATCTATAAAAAAATGCGCAAATATTTTCGTTAAGCTCATCAAAGCCAAATCTATCAGCAAATGCCATTATAAGGCATTCAAAAAGTCTTACTATATATTTATCGCCTCTCTTTTTTCTAGGCATAGCGTTATCGTCATATTTTGTTTCTATAAATTTCTTTATTTCACGGCAAAGGTTTAGATAGTGAGCTGTGAAATCAAAAAAGTGTTTTCCACTTAACAAATCTTGAGTCAGTAGAAATTTATTACTATTTTTAGAGCTAAAAATATAAGCAAAATCATCACTTTTTTCTAAAAAAGTTACTGCTGCTTTATTAAATTTAGTCACATTGTATAGCGAAGTATGGTCTATGCCTTTAAAAATATCTATGTGGTCTTTGGAATAATATAATCCGCTTTCTCTACGTTGCCATCTAATAATAGGAAACAAAAAATTGCTAAAAATTTCTTTTATTTCATCGCTATTTTTATCCTCCCAATTTGATATTACCTGCACTTTTTTGGCTTCGTCATCATCTGCCATATGCCTTAGATGGTATGCTTTTAGTAGATCGTGCACTTCTAGTGCTTTACCTCTGGTATTTTGTGAGTCAAAGTAGTTAAATGCTTCTTGTTGGTCAGTCACAACTATTTCAACCATGGTGCATTTTTCTAAGATAAAATTTTTAAATTTTATCTTTGCGTCATCGCTTAATAGCTCCACTCTTTGCTTTAAAATTTTATGATTGTTTGTAATACTGTTGTAAGAGAGAGGATTAAAAGTTTGCTTCAATAACGGCAAATTTTCTTCTCTTAGTAATTTTAGTAGTATTGTAAGCGTAGTGAGACGTTGTTGCCCATCGACAATATTATAATTTTCGCTTTCTTGGTGCAGTATGGTAGAGCCTATGCGGTACTCGTTTTTGTTGTTTTTGTACTCTCTAAAAATATCATTAAAAAGCGCAAGAGCTGATTTTGTACTCCAAGTATATGGACGTTGATAGTTTGGGATTTTTAAATTTTTACAAAGTATTTCAGAGAGATTTTTGATACCGGCATCCATGCTTCCCCTTATCAATTTTTTTGCATTATAGCACAACTGATTTTTATATTTGTGTCTTAAAACTTTTTAAAAATAATTCTATTTAAGCAAAAATCATCACAACCCATCAAATTCTTTTTTTAGTTCGTCCCTTAGCTCTTCGGCTCTATCTTCGCCGTTTTTGAAATTTGCCTTTACAAAGCCATCGATCTCGTCTAAAATTTCAACAAGTTCACTCTCCCAGTTTGCGTTTTCTTGTTTCAAAAGCGCCTCTAGCTTATCTCTTATCTGCTCGAGCTGATCAAGAGCTTTGTCTTTGTCACTAGCCTCATTTAGCGCATCTTCAAATAGAATGTCCTGCCTTAGAGCATTTATCTTTTTTAAGATGACATTGCAAAATTTAGGGTATTTCTCTGCGTTGCTTAAATTTTCTAAAACCTCTTGCGCAGCCTTTTGATAGGCAGGTACCGCCCCCTCATCGTCAAGCTTTTTGGTTAGTTTTTGTATCTGAAAATATAAAATAAGCGCCGCAAAAAACGCAAGCAGCAAATAAATCGTAACGCTATTCATTTTTACTCCTTTTTCTAAATTTATCCACGCTAATTATCGCTAAAGCCATCCAGATCATACAAAATGAGATGACTTTGTAGCCATCTAAAATTTCGCCGTAAATAAAGACCGCACAAAGGATCGCGATGGTTGGTGAGATGTATTGCAAGTAGCCAATCGTCGTTAAATTTATCCTTGTTGTAGCTGCGTTAAAAGCGACAAGTGGCACGATGGTTACGATGCTTGAAGCGATCATTAAAAGTGAGTCCTCGTTTAGTCCAAAGTGGCTTTGCGAGTGAAAAACCAGCCATAAAACGTAGCCAAGCGCAAATGGAAACATAAAAAATGTTTCGATAAAAAGCCCATTAAATGCGCTAATCTTCGCCATCTTTCTAACCATCGCGTAAAATCCAAACGAAAGTGGCAAGATGATAGAGACAAGTGGCAGGCCACCTTTGGCGTAAATTTGCACGCAGACGGCTGCGATGACGATGCAAACGGCTATGGCGCTAGCTTTGCTCAGGCGCTCTTTAAAGACGATGACACCAAGGAGCATGCTTATCAAGGGATTTATAAAATATCCCAAACTCGTGTCTAAAATTTTGCCGCTACCCACCGCATAGACATAAACGCCCCAGTTTATGGTGATAAAAATACCGCTTAAAAATAGAGCCTTTAGCGAGCGGATATCCTTAAGAAGCGCAAAAATTTCGCCCATTTTGCCATTAATGCAAAGCACTGCCGCCATCAAGAAAAATGACCAGATGATCCTGTGGGCTAAAATTTCATAAGCATCGACATCTTTACTAAATAGGTTGAAATAAACCGCCAAAAACCCCCACATAAAAAAGGCGCTAAGCGCGAGAATAACGCCTTTTTGGCTCTCATTTAGTCTTGGTATTTTTGTCGCCTTTTATAGAATTTATACTATCTATCATCAAAAGCGTGACAGAGATGGCTAGGCAGATCATCAAAAAGTATGAGCTTTTCTCCAGTCTCTCTCCGATGGCAAATGAGACAAAGAGCATCATTATAGGCTCAAAATATGTAAGCAAACCTAGTACATTTATCGGCACGAGCGTGCTTGAGAGGATCTGGGCGATGAGGGCTATGCCGCTGATAGCACCAAGCAAGATGAGCAGATAGTAGATGTTTGGATTTTGGCTCATTACGTAGTCCATATCGGCTGTGAGCGCAAAATAAAATGAGAATAAAAACATAAAAATTATCTCTATAACAAAGCTTGAGAAATTTGCAAGGTTGTAGTACTTTCTAATGGTAAAATAGACTGGATAAAGGCAAAAAACTACAGCGCTCTCCCACGAGATGCCACCACTAATGACTGCTGTGCTAAAGACGCCAATGGCAGCGAAAAATATCGATGCTAACTTTGTTTTTGAGAGGTGCTCTTTGAAAAATATCCGTCCAAAAAGGACCATGACTATTGGCATGATGAGGTAGCCTATCGAGACTTTTAGCGCTGCGCCGTTACTTGGAGCCCAGAGATAGAGCCACATCTGAAATGAGACGATGAGCGAGGTAACAAGCAAAACTAGTAAAATTTTAGGTTTTAGCTTTATTTTTAGAAGTAAAAATTTGAAATTTCGCTGCTGTTTTAACAAAAAAATGGCGGCGATGACAAAAGGCATGGCAAAGATCATGCGGTATCCAATAAGAGCTTGCGTGCTGATGGGGTTCATGAGCACTGACATGTAGTAGATGCAGTTAAATAAAACTGATGCCAAAAGCGAATAAAAAATGCCTTTTATCATGAAAAAAATCTTCTCTTTTTCTGGGTAAATTTAATGTAGCGATTGTATGCAAAATATCTTTAATAACCCATTAATGGCTTTTATTTTTTAAGTTTTGCGTGATATAATCAGCGCTAAATTAAGGAAAAAGATAGGAAAAATTTATGACTTGGAACAGAGATAGTTGGAGAGAATTTAACATCTTACAACAACCAACTTATCCAAATTTAAAAGAGCTAAAAGAGGCTGAAGAAAAACTAAAAGCACTTCCACCTTTGGTATTTGCTGGCGAGGCTAGAAGTCTTAAAAATGAGCTTGCAAAAGTTTGCAACGGCGAGGCATTTTTGCTTCAAGGTGGCGACTGCGCTGAGAGCTTTACAAATTTTAACGCAAACAACATCAGAGATATGTTTAAGGTCTTACTTCAAATGGCGATAGTTTTAACCTTTGGCGGTGGCTGTCCAGTGGTCAAAGTAGGTCGCGTAGCAGGGCAGTTTGCAAAGCCTAGAAGTAGCGATTATGAAGAGGTAAATGGCGTTAAGTTACCAAGCTATAGAGGTGACATCATAAATGGCTTTGAATTTGACGAGCAGGATAGAGTTGCCGACCCAAAACGCATGATAGAGGCCTACTATCAAAGTGCTTCTACGATGAACCTATTAAGAGCCTTTTCAAGAGGAGGTTTGGCTGATCTTCATCAGGTGCATAAGTGGAATTTAGGCTTTGTTAAAAGGCCAGAGATCGGTGAGAAATACGCTAAACTAGCTGATGATCTAACAAAAACTCTATCTTTCATGGCAGCTTGTGGCATCACTTCGGCAAATACCCCAGCTATAAATCAAACAGCAGTCTATACATCTCACGAGGCGCTACTTTTGCCTTATGAAGAGGCACTAACTAGGGTTGATAGCCTTAGTGGCGAGTGGTATGACTGCTCAGCTCACATGCTTTGGATAGGCGAGAGAACGCGCGGCATAAACGACGCTCATGTGCATTTTTTAAGTGGTGTGAAAAATCCTATCGGCGTAAAGATCGGACCAAGCGCAAAAGCTGAAGATGTCATTGCACTTGCAAATAAGCTAAATCCAGAAAATGAAGCTGGCAGACTAAATGTGATAATCAGAATGGGCGCTGACAAGATCGGCGAAAATTTACCTAAAATTTTAAGAGAGCTAAAACGTGAGGGGCTAAATATCGTTTATAGCATCGATCCTATGCATGGCAATACCGTTAAAGCCTCGAACAACTACAAAACTCGTGAATTTAGTAAAATTTTAAGCGAGGTTAGAAGCTTTTTTGAAATTCATAAAGCCGAGGGCACAAGAGCTGGTGGCGTGCATCTTGAGATGACTGGCAAAGATGTGACAGAGTGCACCGGTGGCGCGCTAAACATCACTGAAAGCTCGCTAAAAGAGAGATATGAGACGCAGTGCGATCCAAGACTAAATGCTGATCAGGCTTTAGAGCTTGCATTTTTGATGGCTGATCTAGTTAAAAAAGCTTAAAATTTATAAAATTTGGAGAAAAATATGGCAAATATTTATGATCTAATAGTAGTTGGCGGCGGACCTTGTGGTATAGCTAGCGTAGTAGAGGCTAAAAGAAATGGCTTAAGTAATGTTTTACTCCTTGAAAAAGGCGACAACCACAGCCAGACTATAAGAAAATTTTATAAAGACAATAAACGCGTGGATAAAGAGTATAAAGGGCAAGATAGCACGATACATGGGCTAGTTTCGTTTGAAGATGGCACAAAAGAGAGCACGCTTGATTATTTTGACAAGCTACTTGACTCTGAAAAGATCGAGGCGTTTTTTAACTCTGAGGTCGAAAGCGTAAAAAAAGAGGGAGAAATTTTTAAAGTAACTACCTCAAAAGCTGTCTATGAAGCCAAAAACGTCATGGTATCTATTGGCAAAATGGGACGACCAAACAAGCCTGATTATAAGATCCCACCATCACTAAATTCAGTTGTAAATTTTAACCTTGATAACTGCACAAACGGCGAAAAAGTGCTAGTTGTGGGTGGTGGCAACTCTGCGGTTGAGTACGCTATCGAGCTTTGTCAGTATAACAAAACGACGATCGCTTACAGAAAAGATAAATTTAGCCGTGTAAATGAGACAAATTTAAGCGCTCTTTGGGAGCTTGAGAAGCACAATAAGATAAAAGTAAGGCTAAATCACGATATAACCGAGATCGATAACGAATCGGGCAAGGTAAGAGTGCATTATGAAAACGGCAAAATTCGTGTCTATGATAGGGTTGTTTATGCGATCGGTGGCTCAAGTCCGGTTGATTTTTTACAAAAATGCCAGATAAAAACTGATGAAAAAGGCACTCCGATAGTTGATAGCAGCTACCAAAGCAGCGTGCCAGGACTTTACGTTGGAGGCGACATCGTTTTAAAAAATGGTGGCTCGATCGTGGTCGCACTAAATCACGCTCATGGCGTCATCAAAGACATCTTAAAAGGCAAGGCACAAGCTTGATAAATAAAATCGCACTAGCTATTGTTTGTCTGATAGCTGGCTTTTCTCTCTCATTTTTGAAATTTCAAAAAGAGGACGAGGCGCCAAAAGATACTAATCAAACGATTTATTCTATAAATTTTGATGATCTCCCCGAAGAAGAGAAGCAAAGATATGTAAGCAAAGATGATCTTTACGAGTATGGCGGCTACATCACTCCAAAGAGTTACATGCAAAATTTTGTTGATGATAAGGATCTAAATTTATCAAACAATGTAAAAGAGCTTCAAGAGCAAGTGCGCGAGCTAAGCAAGAAAAATGAAATTTTAGCCGCTGATAATGTCGATATGAGCGAGAAAAATTTAGACTTCATAAGCAAAATTTCAGAGATGAAAAGAAATATCGAAAATGAAAAAAACGAGATAGTTGAAAAAAATCAAAAAGCTCTTGGCGAGCTTGAGGCGCAACACTTTGAAAATATCCAAGCTTTGACAAAGCGCCTAAATGAAGCACAAGCTGATATGATAGAGAGCTCAAAGGCTTATGAGAAAAAGATAATCGACCTTGAAAATGCGATAAATGACGCTAGAAATGGCGATGAGAGCAAACTTAAAGATGCCAAGGCCAGCTTTAATAAATTTAAAGAGAGCTTTGAGGCAAACTACACCGCTTTAAAAGAGCAAAATAACGAGCTAAATGCGACGCTTACGCAAAAAGAGGCTCTTATAAAAGAGTATGAAAAAGCTCAAAGTGAAAAAGATAGAGGCGAGAAAAAAGAAATTTTGCTTTTAAAAGAGGAGATCGAGCGAGTTAAAAATGACGCCGACACTCAAAAATTTAGCTACGAAAAAGAGATAAATGCGCTAAATGATGGCTTTGAGACACAAAAGAGCGTTATGGAGGATGAGCTTTCTAAAAAGGCAAATAAGATAATCGATCTGCAGGAGGCTCTTGAGTCAAACAAGACTGCACTAAAAGATAGAATTTACGAGCTTGAAGAGATCAAGAAAAATTTAAACTCAAAAGATCTAATGGCACAAAGCTATAATGGCAAAAATTTAGAGCTAAACGCCTCGCTTGCGGCACTTCATAAGAGTTTTGACGATCTAAAACAAAAGAGCCTAAAAAGCGAGCAAGAGAACAAGCTTGCAAATGAAAATATAAGCTCGCTTAAAAAAGAGCTTGAGAGGGCAAATGCCATAAATAAAAAGCTTGAAAAGCAAAATTTAGACGCAAATTCAACTCTAAGCGAGCTAAGCAAAAAGCTAAGTTTGAGTGAAGAGAGTTTTAAAAAGAGCCAAGAAGAGCTAAAAGCACTTGATACGAAGACAACTAAATTTCTAAAAACGCTATTTGATCAAAACCAAACCATCTCTTTGCAGTCGCAGAAACTTGGCTCAAACGAGGGCGAGCTAAAGAATTTGAGCTCAAAGCTCGATCTAAAAGAAGCAAAGATAAAAGAGCTTGAAGAAAATGTCACAAAGACAAGCCAAATGCTCCTTTCTAAACAAAGCGAGCTAGAAACTCAAAAAAGAACGCTAAAGATCGATATGCAAAACTATGAAATTTTGCGTCAGCAAATAAACATGCTACAAAAAAAGATAGTTGATACCTCAACATTTTTAGCAGACAACAACAAAAGTGGTGGCAAAAATTTACTAAGTTTGCAAAATGAACTAGAAAATGCAAAGCAAAAGCTAAATGAGAGTAACAAGACGATAGAGAGGCTAAATTCAAAGATAAATGAGCTAAGCTCAACCACTCACAAAGGCGGTAGCGGTAGTGTAAATGCCCAGATAGTCGAGCTCCAAAAAGATATCGAGCAAAATTTAAACAGACAAGATGAGCTTGAAAATGAAAATGTAAATTTAAAAAATATCTTGCAAGCTACGACAAAGCCTGAAACCCCAACAAAGCTAGTCCTCATCTCTAGCATAGAATGCGACGATATGGACGCAAAGGACAAGGTTAGCATAATGTGCAAAAACAGAGTGAGTGAGTTTTTGCAGAGATTTAACTCAAACTACATGTATGAGATCATCCCGATCGTGGATAAAAAAAATTTTGTCATCCCATCAAATGTCACTCAAAATATCAAAAAAGATGACCTTGGCAAGCTAAATAACTACGTAAATTACGGCGTTGGCAAAGAGCGTGCAAAGGCGGCTGCTGAGCTTATAAAAGAGGAATTTGGCGACTTTGCAAGGATCAGCTTTAGCTCCGAAGTGATCGTAAAAGATGTGACGCGCGGCTTTATCATCAAGGTTTATAGATGATCTTAGCCCAGCTTGAAAATGGCTATCGCTACAACAGCGATACGCTCGTTCTTTATGATTTTATCTGCTCTGGCGTAGGCGAAATTTCTGGCAGAGTTTTGGACGTTGGAGCAGGGTGCGGGATACTTGGACTTTTGCTTAAGCGTGATTTTAAAAAGATAGATCTAAGCATGCTTGATCTTTTAGAGCTAAATAGCGAAATTTCTAGCTTTAACGCAAAGAGTAACTGCCTAGAGGCTAGCGCCATAACGGCTGATTTTGCAAATTTTAAAGATAGTGAGAAATTTGATCTAATCATCTCAAATCCGCCCTTTTATCATGACGGTGTTACAAAAAGCCAAAATGAACACATAAAAGTTAGCAGATATGCAAGCTCGCTAAATTTAAAGGATTTTATAAGAGGCATAAGCGTAAATTTAAAGCCACATAAAAGGGCGTTTTTTTGCTATGCACCAGATGATCTTAGCGAGATAGTGGCTTGTTTGAAAGAGTATAAACTAAATTTGGTGAGCTTAAAATTTGTCCATACCAAAAAGGATAAGCCAGCAAATTTGGCTTTACTTGAAGTGCGAAACAACTCAAACTCAAAGCTAAAAGTCCTACCACCTCTTGTGATGAGCGAAGATGGCTCACACACGAAAGAAGCAAGTGAGATCTTTAAAAAAGCTGATACAAACAGCATCTCTTACAAGGAGATCGCGTGAGGGCTGATGGTTTTAGCTATGAGTTTGATCCTAGTTTTTGCGAGAGTTGCGGGGGCAAATGTTGCACTGGCGAGAGTGGCTATATCTGGATAGATGAGGGTGAAATTTTAAAATTTTGCGCCGCTTTTGATATCTCAAAAGATGAGTTTGAGAGCAAATTTTTAATAAGTGTTGGGCTTAGGCGAAGCATCAAAGAAAAGCCTTATGATGACGGTTTTGCTTGCATATTTTTTGATGAGAAAAATAAAAACTGCTCGGTTTATGAGCTAAGACCTAAGCAGTGCAGGACATTTCCGTTTTGGGATTATTTTAAAAAAAACTTAAAGGAGCTAAGAGCAGAATGCATTGGCGTAAAATTTTAATAATTTTTATAAGCGTATTTTTTAGCACGCATCTACTTGCAGATGATAACAAAAGTGTAAATTTACGCCTAATGCAAGCTCTCATCTCGCAAGATAGTGGCGATGTAAATGCTAGTATCCAGACCTATCTAGGGCTTTTTAAAGAGACAAATCAAAAGACCTATCTAAAAGAGGCGATCAAGCTAGCCTTTGCTACAAAAAATGAAAATTTAGATAGCCTTATGAGTGAGGGCGAGAAGAGTTTAAAAGACGATAGCGATTTTATCAGGATCAAAGTGGCAAATTTGGTCAATCTCTCTAAGCTAAACGAGGCAAAAGAGCTGATGCAAGAGCTTGCCACAAAAGAGCCAAATGCTCAAAATTTGCTCATGCTTGGCACCATTTGCATGATGCAAAATGATACGGTAACGGCGCTAAAATACTTTGAAGAGGCATACTCGCTAAAGCCTGAAGAGGAGAATTTACTCCGCATCGTTGATATACTTTTAAACCGCATGGATAATGTAAATGATGCGACAAAATACCTCGAGAAATTCCGCGAGGAGCAGGGCTGCACTCAAAAGACATGCGAGCTTTTGGCTGAAATTTACTCTCAGCAAAGAAATTTCCCAAAGGTGATCGAGCTTTTTGAAGAGATCTACGACATCACTCACGACACCTCTTATCTTGACAAGATCGTGCAGTATTTTGTCTATGCTAAAAATTATAAAGCGGCTATTGAAATTTTGAAAAAATATGGCTACAACGACGCTACACTGATGGATCTTTACGCTGCTACTGGAAATTTTGGCGATGCATACGTTTTGGCGGTTAAAATTTATAACGATAGCAGGGATCTAAATTTCTTAGCAAAGGCCGCCATCTACGAGTATGAGATGAACAAAGATAGCCTAGATGAAAAGAAAATCACTGATATCTTAGATAAATTTGAAGCTAGCGTGCCAAAGCTTAATAACGATATGTTTTTTAACTACTACGGCTACTTGCTCATTGACCACGAGATAGACCCTAGAAAGGGCGTAGAGATGGTGCAAAAAGCGCTTGAGATATCGCCTGATTCGCCTTATTATGAGGACTCGCTAGCGTGGGGGTACTTCAAGCTTGGCGAGTGCAAAAAGGCAAAGGGCATAATGATTCACGCGATGAAAGATGTTGATTTTAGGACTTCAAAAGAGGCAAAAGAGCACTTACATCTAATCGAGCGCTGCATAATAAATTTAAACAAAAGGCTTAAAAAATGATACTTGATGAGATTATAAAAAAGACAAAAGAGGATCTAAAAAAGCGAAAAGCTGACTATCCGCAGGAGTGGCTGGGTCGCTCGCTCGCATACAACCCATACGTGCCAAGAGACGTTTTGGGCGCACTTAGATCAAGCAAAGATGAGCCTATAAAGATCATAGCCGAGATAAAAAAAGCAAGTCCAAGCAAGGGCGTGATAAGAGAGGACTTTGAGCCGATCAAGATCGCTCAGGAGTACGAGCAGTACGCAAATGCTTTTAGTATCCTAACCGAGCCTCATTGGTTTAAGGGCGACATAGAGTATATCACGCAAGTTCGCCGCTACGCCTCAAGGCCGATCCTTAGAAAAGACTTTATCGTTGATAAGTATCAAATTTTAGAAGCTCTTGTTTATGGAGCGGACTTTATCCTGCTCATCGCTAAAGCGCTAACTCAAGGCGAGCTAAAAGAGCTACTTGAGTACGCGCACCACTTGGGGCTTGAGGTCTTAGTAGAGACCCATGACGCGAGCGATGTGAAAAAGGCGGTCTTTGCAGGAGCAAATATAATAGGGATAAATCATAGAAATTTAGATGATTTTACGATGGATATGAGCCTTTGCGAGAAGCTCGTGCCGCTTTTGCCAAACGGCAAGATAATAGTCGCCGAAAGCGGTCTTTACGAGCATGAGCAGCTTTGCGAGCTAAGCAAGATCGGAGTTGATGCCTTCTTGATAGGAGAGCATTTCATGAGGCAAGATGATATAAAAAATGCCGTTAAAAAGATAAAGGAGGGCGAGTGATGCAGCACCTTTGTGCCCCTTGGAGAAGCGAGTATTTCAGCGCAAAAAAAGATAGTTGCGTCTTTTGCGAGGTTATAAATTCAAAAGAGGACGATGAAAAAAATGGCGTGCTTTTTCGTGCTAAGCACTGCTTTGGGATCATGAATTTATATCCGTATTCGCCAGGTCACTTTATGATCATACCAAATCACCACACCGACAAGATCGAGGAGCTTGACGAGCAGACGTGGTTTGAGATGAGTAAATTTGTAAGGCTTGGGGTTGAAATTTTAAAGCGCGAGCTTCACGCGCAAGGCGTAAATATCGGTATGAATTTAGGCAAGGCAGCAGGCGCTGGCATAGCTGAGCACGTGCATTATCACCTTGTGCCAAGGTGGAGCGGGGATACAAATTTCATCACAACGATCGCCGATGTCAGGGTAAATGGCACGCCGTTTCATCCGCTTTATCAAAAGCTAAAAAAGGCTTTTAGTGGCGTTATTTGAGCTTGATATCGAGCAGTGGCTTGAAAAAAGAGGCGAGTTTGAAGTCCTGATAGACGCTAGATCGCCGCATGAATATGCCTACTCGCATATAAAAGATGCTCTAAATTTATACGCACTTGATGACGCTGAGCACAAAGAGGTAGGCACGATCTACAAAAGTGACAGGGCCCTAGCCAAGAGCCTTGGAGCAAAATACATCTGCAAAAATTTACAAAATATCATCGATGAGGTCTATAAAAGGGCTAAGGTTGGCTCAGCAGTTGGGATATACTGCGCAAAGGGCGGACTTAGATCAAGCTCGGTTGCCTATGTGCTAAGCATGATCGGATATAGAATTTATAGACTAAATGGCGGCTATAAGGCTTATAGAAATCACGTTTTAGAATTTCTAGAGCGTCCTTTAAGCACGAAATTTATCACTCTTTTTGGCAACACTGGCTGTTACAAAAGTAAGCTAATAAGGGCACTCTCGCCGTCAATCGACCTTGAAGCGATGGCAAATCACTTAGGCTCAGTCTTTGGCGCGATAAACGGCGCGCAGCCTAGTCAAAAAAGCTTTGAAGATGCGCTCTTTGAGAAGCTCATCACACTAAAAGATCAAATTTGCTTTATTGAGGGCGAGAGCAGAAGGATCGGCTCGCTAACACTCCCTAAAAGCCTTTATGAGGCGATGCGTTGCGGCATCTGTGTTGAGGTTAGCGCAAGTTTAGAAAATAGAATTTCTTGCATCACAAGCGACTATAAAAGCGTGAATAAAGCCTTTTTTGATGAGTGTATAAAGAAAATTTCACCCTTTATCGACAAAGAGGCTAGAGATGAGGCGGTGGCTAAATTTAATGAAAATGACATCGCCAAAGTGGCTGAAATTTTACTCACAAAATACTACGACAAGGTCTATAAGAAAAATGAAAACATTGATGTTTTTGTAAGCTCTGACGACTTTGAAGAGGCTGTAAAAAAGCTAAATTTGATAAGGACTAAGTCGAAATTTTAAATCCTTTTGGCGCTTTGTTTGGGGGTAAAATTTATCTACAAATTTAAATTTGCTCTCTTTGGTTAGGTCAAATTTACTTTTAAATTTAAAAGATTGGTTTTTGCACTTAAAAATGGCTTAGCTTAAGGTTGTTTTTACATACTAGATAAAATTTCTTGCCATTTTTATGAAAATTTCTAGTTAAATTTATCTGTTTATCTGTTTATCTGTTTATCTGTTTATCTGTTTATCTTGGTTGGCTTGGTTGGCTTGGTTGGCTTGGTTGGCTTGGTTGGCTTGGTTGGCTTGGTTGGCTTGGTTGGCTTGGTTGGCTTGGTTGGCTTGGTTGGCTTGGTTGGCTTGGTTGGCTTGGTTGGCGTCCCCCTGTTTTTTAAATTTTGCTCTAAATTTGCCAAATTTATCAAAATACTAAAAATAATATGCATAAATATATGTAAAATATTTTGTATTTTTCGCTTTTTTAACTCAAATTTTTTTCAAAAAATTTAAGATAACGCCCAAATTTCGCTAAAAAGTTAAAATGGATTTAAAATGCTTTGGGATATAATTTGCGATAAATTTATCAAAAGGCTAAAGTGATGATAAAACAAATTTCTGGTTCGCAGATGATAAGCGAAGCCTTGCACGAAGAGGGCGTTGACATAGTCTTTGGCTATCCAGGCGGCGCAGCCTTAAATATCTACGATGAAACATACAAACAAACTTACTACAAACACGTTTTGGTTCGTCACGAGCAAGCGGCCGTGCACGCAGCAGACGGATACGCAAGGGTTAGCGGCAAAGTGGGCGTTGCATTTGTAACAAGCGGTCCTGGCTTTACAAACGCGGTCACTGGTCTTGCCACAGCTTACAGCGACAGCATCCCAGTTGTGCTTATAAGCGGTCAAGTACCAACCTTTATGATCGGTACAGATGCCTTTCAAGAGATCGATGCAGTCGGCATTTCACGCCCCTGTGTCAAACACAACTTCTTAGTAAATAGCGTCGAGGAGCTACCTCGCATCATAAAAGAAGCGTTTTATATCGCAAGATCAGGCCGCCCAGGACCAGTTCATATCGATATCCCAAAAAACGTAACTTCAAAGCTTGGCGACTTTGTCTATCCAAAAGAAATTTCTATCCCAAGCTACAAGCCGACCTATAAAGGCAACTCTAAGCAGATCAAAAAAGCAGCTGCTGCGATAAATGAAGCAAAAAGACCACTTCTTTACATCGGTGGCGGCGCAGTCGCATCTGGAGCAAGCGAGATCATACGTAAATTTATGAAAAAAACTGGCATCCCAGCAGTCGAAACGCTGATGGCTCTTGGCGTGCTTGATGCAAAAGATGAGCTAAATTTAGGCATGGCAGGCATGCACGGCAGCTACGCTTCAAATATGGCGCTTAGCGAGTGTGACCTTCTTATCTCGCTTGGAGCTAGATTTTGCGATAGGGTCACAGGCAAAACTGACGAGTTTGCCAAACATGCAAAGATCATTCATATCGACATCGATCCAAGCTCTATCTCAAAGATCATAAACGCTCACTATCCGATAGTTGGCGACCTTACAAACGTGCTAAGCGAGCTTTATGAAGAGGTGAAAGGTGAGCCTAAAAACTATGCGCCTTGGAGAGAAATTTTAGATAGATATCAAAAGCTAAATCCGCTTGGCTACACAGATAGCGACAAGGTCTTAAAGCCTCAATGGGTAGTTGAAGAGACCGCAAAGATAGTTGGTCCTGAGGCTATCATCGCAACTGACGTCGGTCAGCACCAGATGTGGGTGGCGCAGTTTTATCCATTTAACCGCCCAAGACAGCTTGTCACAAGTGGCGGCCTTGGTACGATGGGATACGGCCTCCCTGCAGCGATCGGCGCAAAGTGTGCCAAGCCTGAGTATTTGGTTGTAAATTTTACAGGAGATGGCTCGATACTTATGAATATCCAAGAGCTAATGACTGCTTATGAGACAAATGTCCCTGTCATAAACATCATCTTAAACAACAACTTCTTAGGCATGGTGCGCCAGTGGCAGACATTTTTCTATGAAAAGCGCTACTCATCGACTGATCTTAGCTTGCAGCCTGATTTTGTAAAGATCGCTGAAGGATTTGGCGGTGTTGGCTTTGTATGCAAGAGCAAAGATGAGTTTAAAAAGGCTTTAAAAGAGGCGATCAAGAGTAAAAAATCAGCTCTTATCGACGTGAGGATTGACCGCTTTGAGGACGTGCTTCCTATGGTTCCAGCTGGGGCTGCGATTTATAATATGATATTAAAGAGCAAGGAAGAAAAATGAGTATCAGAAGAACGATTTCGGTTATAGTTTTAAATGAACATGGCGTTTTGGCTAGGATTTCTGGGCTTTTTGCGGGCAGGGGCTACAACATCGACACGCTCACAGTCGCTCCGATACCTGAGAGCAACTTCTCAAGACTAAGCATCGTCACAAGCGGCGATGAGAGGGTTTTAGAGCAGATCGTAAAACAGCTTCACAAGCTAATCCCAACATATAAAGTCATAGAAAGTGGCGAATTTGTCGAAAAAGAGATGGCTCTTGTGAAAATCCCACTTGGCGAGAATTTTGCCGGCCTTGAGGCGATACTAAAGACATACAATGGCATCGTCACAAATACAAACGAAAACTACATCGTCGTCATGGTGGCTGATGATGCGAGTAGGGTAGAGAGCTTTTTAAAATCGATAAAGAAATTTAACCCAGTTGATGTCGTGCGCGGCGGATCTGTGATAATGGATATATGATGAAACTAAGTGAAATAGCCTTAAAAGTAGATGCTACTTTTAGCGGAGAAGATCTTGAAATTTTTGCTCTAAATTCTTTAAAAAATGCAAATAAAGCTGAGCTAACATACTGCGATGGCGAGAAAAATGCTAAATTTATAAGCAGCTCAAACGCTGGAGCTATTTTGGTGACAAATGCGCTTTTGGACTTCGTGCCAGCTGGCATGGTAGCGCTTGTGTGCGACAACCCGCACCTTGCGTTTGCTATCCTTAGTAAAATTTACGCTAAGCCGCTTTTTTGCGAGCCAAAACCATCAAATATCGCCGAGAGTGCAACTATAATGCCAAATGTCTATATCGGCTCAAACGTGAGCGTGGGTGAAAACACGATAGTGATGGCTGGAGCTTTTTTGGGCGATAACGTAACTATCGGTAAAAACTGCATCATCCACCCAAACGTCGTCATCTACAATGACTGCGTCATCGGCAATGAGTGTCACCTGCTAGCAAACTGCGTTATAGGCAGCGACGGCTTTGGCTATGCGCATACAAAAACTGGCGAGCATGTGAAAATTTATCACAATGGCAATGTTGTTTTGGGTGATTTTGTCGAGATCGGCGCTTGCACGACGATAGATCGTGGCGTCTTTGAAAGCACAATGATCGCAAAATACACAAAGATAGATAATCTTGTTCAAATAGGCCACAACTGCGAGCTTGGAAATGGCTGCCTCATCGTCTCACAAACTGGGCTTGCTGGCTCAACGGTGCTAGGCAGAAACGTCGTCATGGGCGGACAAAGTGGCTCAGCTGGACACGTAAGTGTCGGAGACTTCGCTCAGATCGCAGCACGCGGAGGCGTTAGTAAAGACCTGCCTGGTGGCAAAAAATACGCTGGAGCATATCCGATAATGGAGCTTTCAGAGCAGTTTAAATTTCAAGCAAAGATATTGAGATTTTTTAAGAAAAACTAAATTTGGCGGAGCTCTCCGCCAAATAGTTGTCGTACTTCTATAATTTAAATTTAAATTTTCTATTTTTTTATTTCACTAAAATCATAAACCATATTTATGGATAAATAAAAGCCCACTGCTAATAAAAAGTAGCCGGTAAGAGTTCTAGTTTAAATGGTTGAATTTTTATTGTAAAAACAAATTTTTGTATATGAAAAAAAATTAATGCTCATAACAAAATGGCTTAACTAATATGGGTAATGTATTAGTAAGATATAGTAAATTTGGACACATGCTTTGATATACAAAAACTTATAAAAGATATCAAACAAATCGTCGGCGAGTAAAATTTTAATAATATGATTTGCCTAAACTTGCAAGGTAATATCACACTAACATCTGCTTTGTAGCCTTATGACTTTAAACCTTTACAGTGATTTGCTTTAGAAATATGAAATTTTAATAGTAAATTTACAAAGCTAAATTTATTTTCTATTTTCGTCTAGGACTTTTTGCATGCTCTCTCTAGTCGCCTCTAGCCAGTTTTGTTTTGAGGTATCAACTAGATCAAGGCAAAAGAGCTTGATGTCAGCCTTTTTAAAGCTAAATTCTTTCACTTTCATCGCATCGCTTCCAACGATCACGATAGGCTGAACCTTTAAATTTAGCTTTTCAACTAGCAGCTTCGCACCACCTTTAAATGGCAAGAGCTCTTTGGTTTGAGACCTTGTGCCTTCTGGAAATATCGCTAAAACACGGCCATTTTTTACTCTGTCTTTTGCTTCGCTTAAAAGCTTTATTAGCGAGTGCTTATTTTCTCGCTCGACTGCTATCATCTTAGGAAGGCTCAAAATTTTACCGATGATCGGGATCTTACCTATCTGTGCCTTTGCGATCCAGCAGATATTTTTAGGATGGATCTCTTCAAGTGCGATGATATCAAGCATGCTTTGGTGATTTATCAGCAAGATATTTGCTTCGTCGCTAAATTTACCGATCACTTCAAGCTTATATCCACCAAAAAACCTCTGCGATCTGCCCCAAAATTTTCTTATGGCTCTATTTTTAGAGTTAAAGAGCCACATAAAAAGTACGACAATAACGACGCTTATTACAAATTCAATAGAAAAGAAAAAAGCTCTAATTTTTGACAAGATCACCCTTTCTTACCCAGCCGATTTTGCCGTCCGCAAATAAAATTTTTGAGTAGTCATCTTTTGTGTCTAAAATTTCAACATTTTCGTTTTTACGAGATGTATAAAAAACTGTTGAATTTTTAGTTGGCAATATAGTGACGCTCACATCTGGCTTAAGCACTGCTTTGCCAAAAGGATTGTAAGTGTAAATTCCAAGTGCGATAAAAACAGCTGCCACAAAGAAGTAGCTTAGCTTTCTTCGCCAGATCGCTAGCAAGATAAAGATAGCGACCAAAGAGTAGATCGTGATATCTTTGTAAGTGCTAAATTCGCTTTGTTTTGGATTTAGACCGATTTGCGTGCTAACCTCGTCCTCTTCGACGCTCACAGGCAGTGAAAAGCTCTCAAATTTAGCTTTTTTTAGGTTGTAGTAGTTAAAGTCAAGCGTCTTTTTGTTTGGCTTAAATACCGCAAAATAATATGCGCTTTGCGAGTTAAAGTCGCCGTTTATCGTATCTACGCCTTGCTTTAGGATCGTTTTATTTTCGATATTAAAGGCGCTTAGATCGACATTGTTGCCGTAAATTTCCACGACCATGATGTTGTTTATATCATCAAATTTAGTCGTTTTAAATTTCTTTACCTCAAGGTTGTCAGCGACGATGTGGTTGTAGTTCTCGTCACTTCTAAGCTCTTTTAGCTTTGGTAAAAAGATATTTATGTTTGAGTTTTGATAGTTCTCGCCATTTCTTTTTAGATCCAAGCTAACTCGTAAAGTCTTTGCATCAATGCTCGTTGCTTCAAGGTAGAAAGTGCCGATGTATTTGTTTTCTTCGCCTTTTACCCATTGAAAATTCTTCTTATTTAGCCATTTGATATTTGTCTCATCAAGCTGTGTCTCAAACTCAAACTCAAGGTCGCTTTGCGTATCAGCTACGATCTCAACGCTAAAAATTTCTCCTACGACGACATTTTTAGGGATATTTGTCGCTTTTAAAAGGAGGTCTTTTATTTTTATCTTGTCATAGACTTGATTATCAGGGACGCTGATGTCTGGTTCGTTTGTCGGTACGATATTTCGCATCTGCTCTGGAGTGATACGCTCTGGCTGTGGGGCGATAGAGCGTGGAGATACGAGCTTTCTTGATATTTCTTCTTCGCTTGGAGTCTTTGTTTGTGGCTTTGAACTTGGGCTATTTACAAATTTATCCTCTCTTGCCTCGTCCATCATGTCAAAAACGCTGACTTCATCAGTGTTTGCAGCAAATAAATTTAGCGCGAGTAGGGCGATAAAAAGTGTTCGTTTTACCAAACTAGCCCTTTTAACATCTTCATGCCATCATCTGTGCCTAAAATTTTCTCGCAAGCGCGTTCAGGGTGAGGCATAAGACCAAAGATCCTCTTGCTCTCATCGCAAATCCCAGCTATGCTATCAACTGAGCCATTTGGGTTTATCTCATTGCCATGGCTGTCGCAGTATTTTAGCAGGACTTGCTCGTTATCATATAGGCTTTTTAGCGTATCTTCATCAGTGTAGTAGTTGCCCTCGCCGTGAGCGATAGGGATATTTACCACTTCGTTTTTGGCTAAATTTGCTAAGAATTTATTGTTATTTGAGATCACTTTTAGATGGTGGTATTTTGAGACGAAATTTAAATTTTCATTTCTTCTCATCGCACCTTTTAAAAGTCCAAGCTCAAGAAGCATCTGAAAGCCATTGCAAATTCCTAGGATATAGCCGCCTTTTTTCGCATGCTCTTTTACAGCCTGCATAGCTGGGCTAAATTTAGCTATCGCAGCCGTTCTTAGGTAGTCGCCGTAGCTAAAACCACCAGGCAAAACGACTAGATCAGCATCGATCTTATCTTCTTTATGCCAGATGATCTGCGTTTGGCAGCCAAGTAGTTTAAAAGCGTGAGCTGTGTCTTCTTCGCAGTTTGTGCCAGGAAAAAGTATGATCGCTACTTTCATAGCACGATCTCATAGTCTTCGATGACGGTGTTTGCTAGTAGCTCTTCACACATCACTTTTAGCTGCTCGTTTGCTTTGTTTTTATCGCTCTCATCGATATCTAAAACGATTTGTTTGCCTATCCTGACATTTGACACGCCACTAAATCCAAGCGAATTTAGCGCGTGCTCCACTGCCTTACCAGCAGGATCTAAGACCCCGCTTCTTAATGCTATATTTACGACAGCTTTCATCTTTGTCCTTAAGAAAGAATTCTTCTTAAAACTTCTTCGTAAGCTACTTTTACGCTACCAAGGTCTTGTCTAAATCTATCTTTGTCAAGTTTTTCGTTTGTTGTAGCATCCCAAAATCTACAGCTATCAGGGCTTATCTCGTCAGCTAAGATGATGTTGCCATCTTTGTCGATACCAAATTCGACTTTGAAATCAACTAGTTTTAAATTTCTCTCTGCAAAGAATTTAAATAAGATAGAGTTGATCTCTCTTGCTGTGTGTCTTAGAGTTTGAAGATCTTTTTCACTCTTTACTAGACCCATGATGATGCAGTGCTCGTCAGTAACAAGCGGATCGTGTAAATCGTCATTTTTGTAGTAGAACTCAACAAGTGTAAAAGGTAGAACTGTGCCTTCTTTTATGCCAAGTCTTTTGCTAAGTGAGCCAGTTGCGATATTTCTCACAACAACTTCAAGAGGTATGATCTCGCATTTTTTGACCACTTGCTCAGTGTCGCTTATTGTCTCAACTAGGTCAGTCACGATGCCTTTGCTCTCTAGCAGTTTAAAAAGCTGAGTAGAGATTTTATTATTTAGTGCGCCTTTGCCAGCTTCGTTGCCTCTTTTTTGAGCATCAAATGCTGTTAGATCGTCTTTAAATTCAGCCACAAGTAGATTTGGATCGTCTGTGGCGTACATTTTCTTGCCTTTTCCCTCGTAGATAAGCTCTCTTTTTTGCATGTTGTTCTCCTTTAGATTATTGTTGTTTTATCTTTAAAATTTTGATCGTATCAATCGCTGTTTTTAACTGAATATCCTCATCGACTTTTTTCTGTGTGATTATGTTTTTATCATCTTTTGCTTCAGTTTTATTGCCTTCACTTGTTGGATTTATCTTGTTTAGCTCGCTTTTTAGGTGTGCTTTTAGCTCGCTCTCTTTGATGCTAAATGCACTATCATCACTTTGTGGCACTTTGCCAGGATGCACGACTACATCAGGCGTGACGCCCACAGCCTGGATAGTTCTGCCACTTGGCAGGTAGTATCTTGCGATGGTTAGTCTTAAGGCTTCAGTGTCGTCTATTGGTAAGATCACCTGAACGCTGCCTTTGCCAAATGTATTTTCGCCAATTATCACCGCACGCTTATGATCTTGCAGTGAGCCACTGACGATCTCGCTAGCACTTGCGCTTCCGCCATTTACAAGGACAACAAGTGGGAGTTTTGATAAGGTTTTGCTAGCACTTGCTTTATACTCTACATTTTCAGATGCATCACGACCTTTTTGAGATACAATGATGCCATTATCTACGAAAAGATCCACTAGATCGACAGCTTGATTTAAAAGACCACCAGGGTTGTTTCTAAGATCAAGTATGATGCCATTTGCTTTTGGGTGCTCTTTGATAGCATCTTTGACCTTTGTAACGACGTTTTTGTCAAAATTTGTGACGCGTATATAAAGGATGTTGTCATTCTCTATCATTTTTGCATAGACAGACTCAACCTTTATAAGATCTCTTATGATCTTTACGTCAAATGGCTTTTGCTCGCCTTTTCGCAAAATTGTAATTGTTATCGGAGTTTTTGGCTTGCCGCGCATCTTATTTACGGCTTCATCTATCGTTGTGCCGATAGTTGAGTTGCCATCGATCCTTAAAATGATATCGCCTGCTTTTATGCCTGCTTTATCAGCTGGAGTGTCCTCGATAGGCGAGATAACAGTTAGTGCGCTATCTTTCATGCCAACTGTTATGCCAAGTCCGCCAAATTCTCCGCTTGTTTGCACCTGCATATCTTTATATGCTTTTTCATTTAAAAAGCTCGAGTGAGCGTCTAAATTTTGCATCAAACCAGCGATGGCTTTGTCGATTATCTCTTTAAATTTAATGTCATCAACGTAGTATTTTTCAACTGTTGAGATGGTTTTTGTAAGTTTTGAAAGTGCTTCAAGTTTTGCACTCGCCTCATCTTCAGTTTTAGCAAAAAGTGCATTTACTGCTACGCTTGAGATGAGTAGGGCGCCTGTTATTTTTAGCACAAAAGATCTAGTAAATTTATTCAAAATTTCTCCTATGTTTTTTAGTCCAATTTTATTAGCTTTTGGCTAAAAAAAGTATAAATTTAGCCTTATATTTTTAGCTTTTGTCTATTTTTAACACAAATTTATAACAGTAAATTTTAGCAATTATATAAAAAGAGTGACAAAGACTATAAAAATACTTGACAATATAAGACTAAAGTTATATAATGCCGCCATTATAAAATAACTTAAGGAGCTTTAATGGCTGACATAACAGAAAATTTAACAGCACAGATGCAAGAGACACTTGAAAAAGGCGTTAGCTTAGCGATCTTTTCTAAAAATCCACAAGTTGTGCCACTTCACGTCTTTTGGGCTTTGCTCGCTGATAGCAATTCTATTTTAAATCAAGTATTTAATAAGATGAACATAAGCAAAGACGCAGTCGAGCTTGAGATAAAAAGCAAGATCTCGTCACTCCCAAGCAGCTCAAATGTCACAAAAGATAACGTTTCAGTTTCAAGAGAGCTTATAAATTCGCTTGAAAATGCAAAAGCTTTAATGGTAAGCATGGGCGATAGCTACATAGCTGTTGATACATGGATCATCTCGGCTCTTGAGCTTAGTGAGATCAAACAAATTTTAAGCAAATTTTGCGATATCTTAGAGATCAAAAAGAACCTTGAGAGCATAAGAGGTGGTAAAAAGATAGATAGCCAAACCGGCGATGATACCCTTGATAGCCTAGAGAAATTTGGTATCGATCTAACGCAAAAAGCGCTAAATAAAGAGCTTGATCCAGTCATCGGCCGTGATGAAGAGATCACTAGGATGATGCAAATTTTAATAAGAAAGAGCAAAAATAACCCTATCTTGCTTGGCGAGCCAGGTGTTGGTAAAACAGCTATCGTTGAGGGGCTAGCTCAAAAGATAGTTGCTCGCGATGTGCCAACAAGCCTTGCAAACAAGCGTGTCATCGCGCTTGATATGAGTGCAGTCGTAGCTGGTGCAAAGTATAGAGGCGAGTTTGAAGATAGGCTAAAAGCTGTCATTGACGAGGTCAAAAAAGCTGGCAATATCATACTTTTTATAGATGAAATTCACACCATAGTTGGAGCTGGTGCGAGCGAGGGCGGAATGGACGCTGCAAATATCCTAAAACCAGCTCTTGCGCGTGGAGAGCTTCACGCTGTTGGTGCGACAACATTAAAAGAGTATAGAAAATACTTTGAAAAAGATGCAGCACTTCAAAGACGTTTTCAGCCAATAGACGTCAAAGAGCCAAGTGTAAATGAGGCGCTTCAAATTTTACGTGGTATAAAAGAGCGTCTTGAAGTTCACCACGGTATCACCATAACAGATAGTGCGCTAGTTGCCGCTGCAAGGCTAAGTGACCGATACATCGCAAACCGCTTCTTGCCAGATAAGGCGATAGACCTTATAGACGAGGCAGCAGCTGAGCTTAAGATGCAAATAGAGAGCGAGCCATACGAGCTTTCAAAGATAAAACGCGAGATCGTAACGCTTCAAGTAGAAAAAGAAGCGCTAAAGATGGAGGATGCGGATAAAAATAAAGAAAGACTTGGCGAGATCGAAAAAGAGATAGCTGACCTAAATGAGAAAAAGCTAGCGCTTGATACTAAATTTGAAAACGAAAAGGCCGTTTTTGGTGGAATTTCAAAAGCTACAAAAGAGATCGATAGCTTAAAATCACAAGCTGAGATAGCAAAAAGAAATGGCGATCTTCAAAAAGCTGCCGAGATAGAATACGGCAAGATAGCGGACGCTAAAAAGCACAAACACGAGCTTGAAGAAAAATGGGAGCACATGAAAAAAGAGGGTGTGCTTCTTAAAAATCAAGTCGATGAAGAGCTTGTAGCTGAAATTTTGAGCAAATGGACTGGAATTTCAGTTAAAAAGATGCTAACAAGCGAAAAAGAGAAATATCTGCGCATCGAAGAGCATCTAAGAGAGAGCGTTGTCGGTCAAGATGACGCACTACACGCACTTGCACGTGCTGTTAAGAGAAATAAGGCTGGGCTAAATGAGGGTCAAAGACCGATTGGTTCATTTTTATTTCTTGGACCAACAGGCGTTGGTAAAACTCAGTCTGCTAAGGCTTTGGCTAAGTTCTTGTTTGACGATGAGAAGGCGCTTATCCGCTTTGATATGAGCGAATATATGGAAAAACATAGCGTGAGCAGGCTTCTTGGTGCGCCTCCAGGATATGTAGGCTACGATGAGGGCGGTCAGCTAACAGAGGCGGTTCGCAGAAGACCTTACTCAGTCATACTTTTTGACGAGGTTGAAAAGGCTCACAAAGACGTATTTAACATACTTCTTGGCATTTTAGATGATGGACGCGCGACTGATAACAAAGGCGTAACGGTTGATTTTAAAAACACGATCATCATTTTAACTTCAAACATCGCTTCAAATTTCATAATGGAGCTAAAGGGCGAAGAGCGTGACGTGGCTGTTAAAAACGAGCTTAAAAACTACTTTAAACCTGAGTTTTTAAATAGACTTGATGATACTATCATCTTTAATCCTCTAAACGAGCAAGGACTAATCTCTATCGTTGAGATCATGTTTAAAGAGCTTGAAAAAACTCTTCACAACCGCGGTATCAAGGCAGTTTTAAGCGAAGAGGCTAAGAAATTTATCGCAAAAGCTGGCTTTGACATAGTCTATGGCGCAAGACCTCTTAGAAGAGCGCTTTATGAGCTAGTTGAAGATAAGATCGCTGATATGATTTTAAAAGATGAGCTTGAAAGTGGCGATGAGATCACCATTGATAGCAACGGCGAGAAGATCATCATTAAGAAAAAATAACTTCAAATTTACTTGGCAGGTTGGATCAACTTGCCAAACCTACTATAAATTTAACTAATATCCTTATTTGACCTGTAATAAAATATAAAAAATAGCACGCAAAGCATCGCTACAAAGGCAAAAACTATCAATGTGCCATCTTTAAATGAGCTTAGAAACATGCCGTTTGTATTCATACCAAAAAAGCCAGTGATGAAATTTATCGGTAAAAATAACGCCGAAAGTAGCGTTAAAAGGTAGATATTTTTGTTTATCTTGTCGTTTTTGTCGCTTTGTATAAATGTATAGATATCTTCGACCCTGAGCGAGTACTCGCCGATCATGCTCTTTAGCACGCCGCACTTATGTATGCTGTTTTTTAGCTCCTTTTTTAGCTCATTTTGCTCAGCTGCACAAATTTGCAAAGCCTCATAAATTCTAGAAATTCTACTCTCAAATTGCCTGATCTCATATCTTAAAACGTGATATTTTTTGGCAAAATTTGCCACCTTTGCGCTGCCTGTGTAAATTTGCTCGTAGTTTTCAAGCTCGCTTTCGTGCTCTAAGATTTTATTTAAAAAGTGATCGAGCAACTTTTTTATCGTCTCTAAAAACTCATTTTTATCACAAGGCGAGTTTAGCTCTTCTTTAAAAATTTGCCCATTTTTAAAGAGAAATTTCTGCGAATTAGCACCAAAATTTAAGACTATATAGTCAAATTCTTCGCCGTAAAAATATCCACTAAGACTAGCACTCATTATTTACCCTTTTTGTGTAGAAATTTCGCTTAAATTTAGCAAATTCGCCGACCTCTATCGCCTCTCTCATCTCTTTCATTAAATTTAGATAGTAGTGCAGGTTGTGAAGGCTTGCTAGTCTAAAAAATGTTAGCTCTCTAGCCTTAAAAAGGTGGTTTAGATAGCCTCTTGAGTAGCGCTTGCAGGTGTAGCACTGACAAGCTGGGTCTATCGGCGCGTGGTCGTTTATAAATTTGGCTGATTTTATATTTATCTTACCAAAGCTAGTAAATAGCGTGCCATTTCTTGCGTTTCTAGTTGGCATGACGCAGTCAAACATATCAACGCCTCGCTCCACGTTTTCTACAAGATCTTCAGGCGTGCCAACGCCCATTAGATAGCGAGGTCTAAGCTCATCCATAAATGGCATAACCGCCTCAACCGTGTCATACATCGCCTCATTGCTTTCGCCAACACTTAGCCCTCCTATGGCAAGGCCGTCAAATGGCATCTCGTTTAGCGCCTGCGCGCAAAATTTACGTGCCTCATAGTCGGTGCCGCCTTGAACGATGCCAAAGATATTTTGCTGCAGGCCAACGCCCTTGCTTTGCATAAATTTGTGGTAATCAATCGCCTCTTTTGCCCATTTTATCGTTCGCTTTATGCTTAGATCTATCCTTTTTTGCTCAGCAGGCAAGGCGACTAGATCATCAAGTATCATCATTATGTCGCTGCCCAGGTCATACTGTGTGTCAAGGACGGATCTTGGCGTGAAGTAGTGCGTGCTGCCGTCGATGTGGCTTTTAAATTTTATCCCGCCATCGTCGTTTTTGGTGTTTGACCTAAGCGAAAATGCCTGAAATCCGCCGCTATCAGTTAAAAACGAGCGATCAAATTTAGAAAATCCATGAAGTCCGCCAAACTCACGCACGACCTTGCTACCAGGGCGCAGATACATGTGGTAGGTGTTTGCTAAAATTATCTTTGCGTCTAAAATTTCACTCATATCAAAGGCATCTAAGCTTTTAACTGCGCCAACCGTGCCAACTGGCATGAAAACTGGCGTTTGTATCACGCTGTGAGCGGTTGTTAGGACGCCGCGCCTTGCGTTGCCATCTTTTTTTATAACTTCAAATTTCATCTAAGTCCTTAAAATTTTTGATTTTTTATTTTAACAAAATTTATAATATAATCCAGAAAATTTAAGGCAAAGGAACTTTTTGCAAAAAAGAAATGATATCGTTTTTACCGAAGCAAACGGCACTGCGACCATAAAATTTGCAGGTGAGTTTAGCTACAAAGAGGCAAAAAATTTACAAAGTATTTTTAAAAAAATCCAAAAGCTTAACGGCAATATTAAATTTGACTTTAGTGAGTTAAAGAGCATTGATTACGCTGTTTTGATCCTTTTAAAAAACACGCTAAATGGCAAGAAATTTGAGATCATCACAAACGACGAGAAGATAAAGGCGATGGGCGATCTTTTAAATGACGAAAAGATCGACTTTAGATATATGCCACCGCACAATAGCCTAAATTTTTTCTCACGCCTCGGTGAGAAAATTTGCGAGGGATTTGTAAATTTAGTTGAGTTTGGCTCGTTTTTGGGCGAGTTTTTGATAAAAAGCGTGAGGATTTTATTTAATCCTGCAAATTTAAGGTTTAGAGAATTTAGCAACTACATAAAAGATGGCGGTGTAAATGCCGTTTTCATCGTTTCGCTCACCGCTTTTTTGATAGGCGTCGTGCTTGCATATCTTGGTAGTGCGATGCTTGCAAGCTTTGGGGCAAGTATATTTATAGTCGAGATCATGGGCATGCTAACGCTTAGAGAGGTGGCACCGCTCATCGCTGCTATCGTTGTGGCAGGCAGGTCGGCCTCCAGCTTTACTGCACAAATTGGTGCTATGAAGCTAACTGAGGAGATAGACGCGATGAAGACGATGGGCTTTGAACCTTTTAACTTCTTGGTGCTGCCGCGCATCATCGCCATGGTGCTTTGTGTGCCTGTCATCATCTTTATAGCTGATGGCATAAGCATTTTAGGGCAGATGATCATTTGCCAAACGATACTTGATATCAGCTTTAGCGACTATCTCAATAGATTTCGTGAGATGGTTGAGCTTAGGCACTTTGCTGTTGGCATGATAAAGGCTCCATTTTTTGGCGCGGTGATAGCGATCATTGGCTGCATGAGGGGATTTGGTGTTAGTCAAAACGCCCAAAGCCTTGGAGCGATGACAACCGTTAGCGTTGTAAATGCGATATTTTGGGTCATTGCGCTTGATGCATTTTTCGCGATAATTTTTATGTGGCTAAAGATATGAACGAGATAATAGTTGGAAAAAACATAACGACAAGTTATGGTGACAAGATAATGCACGATAATGTGAGCTGGAGCGTCAAAGAGGCTGAAATTTACGGCTTTTTAGGCGGCAGTGGCACTGGTAAAACGACGCTAATGAAGACGATGATATATCTAAAAAAGCCAAATAAGGGCGATATAACGTTTGACGGCGTCAATATGTGGAAAAGTAGCCAACAAGAACAGCAAGAGATAAAGCTAAAAAGTGGGACGATGTTTCAGTTTGGAGCGCTTTATAGCTCGATGACGATCCTTGATAATGTGGGTGTTTTGCTTCATGAGTACTCTAAATTTAACAAGCGCCAGATCGATGAGATAGCGATGTTTTGGATACAAAAAGTTGGGCTTAAAAAAGAGGTCTCGATGTTATATCCAAGCGAGCTAAGTGGCGGTATGAAAAAGCGTGCTGCACTCGCAAGAGCCTTGGTGCTAAGTCCAAGGGTGCTATTTTTAGATGAGCCAAACAGCGGCCTTGATCCAGTTAGCTCGCGCCAGATGGATGCGCTCATAAAAGAGCTTCGTGATAGCATCGGCGTAACTGTCGTCATGGTGACGCATGATGCGGATAGCATTTTTGATATTTTGGATAGATTTTTGATAATAGATAACAAAAAGATAGCCTTTGAGGGAGATATAAAAGAGCTTGAGCATCTTGAAAACAACCCGCTTGAAGAGCTATTTAAAATGAGGAAAAAATAGATGGAAAATAGAAATTCTTATACTATTGTCGGCATGTTTTTCATAGCCTGCCTTACAGCATTTGCCATATTTATCTGGTGGATGACTAGCAAAAATAACACAAAGGTTGATTTTAAAGAGTATTACATCCACACAAGCGAGCTGCCAAGCGGATTAAAGGTTGATTCTACGGTTAAATTTATCGGCGTGCCAGCAGGAAGCGTTAGTGATATAAATTTTGTCGATGACAAAAACGCTCTTATAAACATCACAATGAAGATAAGAGAAGACCTACCTATAAAGGCTGATAGCGTGGCAAGTATTGAAGTTCAGGCTATTAGTGGCGTGGCTAGTATCAATATAAGCCGAGGCACGAAGGATTTTAAGCCAGGCGATAAGCCTATTTTAAAGCTTGAAGAGAGCCTTCTTTCAAAGCTTGGAAATAACGCTGAAAACATCACTTTAAAGATAAATCAAACCCTTGATAAGGTTGATGGCTTTTTCTCAGCTGAAAATATCTCTCACATCGAATCAATCCTAAGAAATATCGATAAATTTACTCAGGTTTTAACCGATGAAAATGGTCTAAGCGAGGTTGATAGCATCGTTAAAAATGTAAAAAATTTCACCGACAGCCTAAACAAAACCGACACAAAAGAGCTTGCTAAAAATTTAAACACTCTAATTGCAAGTGCAAATTCAGTTTTCAAATCAGCAAATTCGGCTGTCACTGGATATAGCTCGCTTCAAGATATCCTCACTCAAAAGGTAAAAAACGGCGAGTATGACCTTAGAAATACGGTCTCTCCGCTTCTTAGAGAGGCTAGCGAGTTTTTAAATGGATTTGATAAGACGCTACGTGAGTTTAGAGGCGCGCTTCAAAGACTTGAGGACAATCCTTACGAGTTTTTCTTCACAAATCCAGTGCCAAATGACAAAGGAGATAAAAAATGAGAAATTTAATCTTTCTAGCGGCTGCATTTTTATTTTTTGGCTGCTCGCTAAAGACCGACGTGCCAATGGCAACTATGTATGAAATTCACTACTCAAACAAGGAGTGCTCGGCTGAAAACAAGCAAAAAGAGCTAAAAAATGTCTTCATAGAAAACGTAAGCGCCCTTGATATGGTCGATACCAGAAAGATACTAATCGTCGCTGAAAACAATAAGATAAGATATTTGACAGACGCCAAATTTGTCTCTGAGCCAAGCGAAATGATCTATAAGTCGCTTGTAAAAGGACTTTACTCAAACTGCGCTGCAAAGCCGATATTTTCGCCAAATGCAAAGGATCTTAGGCTAAAAGTTAGCATCATCTCACTTCAAATAAGAGGCGATAAGGCCGAAGTTTCGCTAGCGTATGAGTTGTTTAACGCAAACACTTCGCTAAAATCAGGCATGATCACAAAAGAAATTTTCTGCCCAGATCCAAGCTCAAGCACCATTTTTGAGACGATAAACAAGGCTGCAAATTCAGCTATCGATACTTTAATCTCTGAAATAATCTACTAAATTTCTCTTAAATTTTTTTGGCTGTGAAAGCTTAAATTTACAGCCAAAAATAGCTTATTTTAAAGACCTTTTGTTATAATGCGGCTTTAAAATACGGAGAATTAATGAAGAAAATTTTAATAATCGCTGGTGGAGCTTTTGCAAGAAATTTTTTAGATAGACTTCTTGGAGCAAAGTCAAATTTACACCACTACATCGTTGTTTCAAACGAAGATCACAGCCAAAAGGCAAATTACGAAAATTTCACATTTTATCAGTTTGATCCAACCAGTCTTTCAAAGCTAAAGAGCATAAGTGATGGCTATTTTAGCCAGTTTTGTATCGTGAGTGAGAACAAAAATGAAGCGGTTGCCGTTTATGAAAATTTAAGACAGATCAGCACAAAGACTGAGACCATTTTTATGAACTCGTGGGAGCTTGATGAAAAGTGCAAGGAGACTTTTGCAAGCGATAAGCACCTAAGCGTGGTTGATATAAGAGATATCGCAGCTTCTAGGCTTATGGACTATCTGCCAGACATGCCTGTATATGCTGATAATATCGGCTTTAGTGAGGGCGAGATCATGGAGGTTAAGGTGCCTATTGGCAGCTCATATATGTATCGTCACGTAAGCTCGATCGCTCAAAAAAGATGGCGGATAGCGCTTATTTACAGGGGTGCTGAGATCATCTTGCCAAAGCCAAACACAATGATCCAGCCAAGCGATATCTTGCTAATCGTTGGCGATCCAAACGTGCTTCAAAACGTTTACCGCTCGATAAAACGCGAAAGCGGGCAGTTTCCAAGTCCGTTTGGCAGCAACATCTACACGCTAATAGATATGAAGTCGATGAGTAAAGAGCGAGTTAGCAAGCTCATCGAAGATAGCCTATATGTGCACTCAAAGCTAAATAACAAACGCCTTATCTTTAGGGTGATAAACCCAACTTTAGGCGAAAATTTAGAGACGCTAAAGGCGATAAAAGAGAAAAATATCCTTGTTTTGATGGATTATTTTAATAGTGACAATAAATCGATAAAAGATGACGTTTTAAAACACGATATCGGACTAATCATAAGCGATGATAGATACTTTTTTAAATTTCAAAAGCTATTTTATGAGCTTAAAATCCCAGTGCTAAAAACGGGTAAAATTTTGCTCTCAAAGATAAAAGAGGGCGTGATACTGGGCGATCAAAGCCAAGAGGTCGAAAATCAATCAGCTGTCATCACAGACTGCTGCGCGCAGCTTGATTTGGAGATGAGATTTTACTATTTTGATAACAAGCATAGCGACGATGAAGCGCTAAAAGAGCACTTTGAGAGCATTAGCACGCTCTTTTCAAAGCGCATAAAGATAGAAAATCACAGCCTCAAAAACCCGCTAGTGAAGCTAAAAGGCACAAATGATCTGCTTCATTTTGTGATGTTTACTAAAAACGTGGCAAATGGCAGCGCTTTTGCCTTTTTATCGACAAATTTAAATAGACTTTATAAAAAACTAAGCCAAAACGCACAGCTTTTTGTGCCAGTAAGTGAGTAGAAAATGCAGATAAATTTAAACCTTAAGGAAAAGGCGTCAAGCTATAAAATTTATATAAATGAGCTTGAGAGATTAGAGCTAAAGGGCAAGGTTGGCATCGTCACAAACGCCAAAGTGGCGGGGCTTCACCTTGAAAAGCTACTTAGCGTTTTAAAGTGCGATGAGAAATTTATCATAAGCGTGCCAGACGGCGAGGAGTATAAAAACCTTGAGACGATAGGGCAAATTTTAGAGCAGCTTTTTGTTAGTAAATTTGACCGCGCATCTACGCTCATAGCCCTTGGTGGTGGCGTAATCAGCGATATGACCGGCTTTGCGGCAAGCATATATGAAAGAGGGATAAGCTTCATTAATATCCCAACCACGCTTCTAGCACAAGTCGATGCAAGTGTGGGCGGAAAAACTGGGGTAAATAACAAATTTGGCAAAAATTTAATTGGCTCATTTTATCAGCCAAAGGCAGTTTTTTGCGAGATAAATTTCTTAAAAACATTGCCAAAGAGAGAATTTGCAGCTGGCGTGGCTGAAGCCTTGAAAATGGCGATAACCTTTGATAAAGAGATGTTTAGCTGGCTAAAGAGCGTAAATTTAGACGATGAAAATTTAGCAAAGCTAGTTGAAAAGTCGATAAATTTAAAGGCTAGAGTGGTCGAGCAAGATGAAAAAGAAAAGGGGCTAAGAGCCATCCTAAACTACGGTCACACCTTTGCTCATGTCATCGAAAATGAGACAAATTACAAGGAATTTTTACACGGCGAAGCGGTGGCGATAGGTATGAATATGGCAAATCGCCTAAGCGTTAGACTAGGTCTCATGAGTGAGGTGCAGGCAAAAGAGATCAAGCAGGTTTTAGTGAAGTTTGATCTGCCTGTAAGCTATAAAATAGAAAATGAATATGCATTTTACGAGGCGTTTTTTATGGATAAAAAGACAAAAGGTGATAAGATAAATTTCATCATTGCAGATAAAATCGGCAGTGCGTTCATCAAAAATGACGTCAAAAAAGAGGACGTTTTAGAAACTTTGAGAGAATTTAAATGAAAAAGATCCTAGTTTTTCTACTTTTTTGTTTTGCGCTTTACGCTGAAGAAAACGCTACACTTGAGCAAAATGTCTCACAAAATTTACAAAATAGCGAGCTTATAAAAGAAATTTCAAACTTAGATAACTCCCTAAAAAACAACATCTGGATCACGAGATACGCTAACTACAACACCTATCAAAAGCTTCTTGATGAGCTAGAGCAAAATGAAAATGAGCTTAAAAAGCTTGATAAAGGCTCAAAAAGAGGTGGCGATCTCATAAAGAGAAGTCAAACTCTAAAAGAGCAGATAAATTTGCTAAAAGAGTATGAGAAAACGCCATTTTCAAATATGCTAGCAGCCCCAGAAATGGAGACACCACCTAGGATAAATAGCCCAGTGGCGCTGGTATCTGGCTTTTCATACATCAAAAAGATAAGAAGCGACAAGATCGAATACCAAAGACACATCAAAGAGCTTGACACCTTGCTTGAAAAGCTTGAAGCAAAAGAAAATTTACTAAATAGACTAAATTTGATAGATGATAGCGAGCAAAATAGAGCAAGTCTAAACCTTGTAAAACAAGAGATAGGCGACTTCAAAGCGGCAAAACAGATCGCTGATACCACTTATAGCGTCTATGAAAAAAGGGCTGATGAGGCGATAAATTTGACGACCTCTGACATCAAGGCTCAGTTTTTAAGCATGGGCTACACAGCCATCGTCATCCTTTTAACGATCGGACTAACATTTATCGCTAAATTTATCGTTAAAAGAACGATCACGGATAACGAGAGATTTTACACGGTCAATAAATTTTTAAACGTGCTAAACATCACCGTTATCATCATAATCCTACTCTTTTCATACATCGAAAACGTCACATATCTAGTCACCGTGCTAGGTTTTGCCTCAGCTGGTATCGCCATCGCGATGAAAGATATGTTTATGAGTATGCTTGGCTGGATGGTTATCATGTTTGGTGGTACGATCCACGTGGGAGACCGCGTCAGGGTCTATCACGACGGGAGCGAATTTGTGGGCGATGTGATAGACATTTCACTGCTTCGCCTAACCGTTTTTGAAGACGTTAGCTACTCAACTTATAAGACAAACCGCCGTGCAGGTAGGATCATCTTTGTGCCAAATAACTACATCTTTACAGACCTCATCGCAAACTACTCGCACTACGGCATGAAGACAGTTTGGGACGGCATAGATGTCGTGATAAGCTTTGATAGCAATCACAAAAAGGCAGCCTATCTAGCAAAAAATATCGTTAAAAAATATTCAAAAGGCTATACAGACATCGCAAAACGCCAGATGAATAAGCTAAGAAGCCAGTACAGCATCAAAAATCCAAATGTAGAGCCAAGAATTTATACATTTTTTGAGCCTTACGGCATCAATATCTCATGCTGGTATATGTCTAACTCATACGCCACGCTCGCTCTAAGAAGCACGATAAGCGCTGAGATCATAGAGGCATTTTTAGCTCACGATGATATAAAGATAGCCTATCCAACACAAACTATGTTTATAGGCAAGAAAGAAACGCCAAGCGATCATGTAGCTCACGCTGAGCAAGAGGGCGAAAATATCTAATGCAAAAGATATTTTTTAAGACATTTGGATGCCGCACAAACATCTATGACACCGAGCTTTTAAAGAGCTACATCAAAGACTACGAGATCACAAACGACGAGGAGGTCGCTGATATCGTCGTGATAAACTCATGCACCGTGACAAATTCGGCTGATAGTGGCGTTAGAAACTATATAAACGGCGTAAAAAGACGCGGGGCAAAGGTCATACTAACAGGATGTGGCGCAGTTAGCAAAGGCAAAGAGCTGTTTAATAGCGGCATTTTTGGCGTGCTGGGAGCTAGTAAAAAGAGCGATCTAAACGAGCTTTTAAAACAAGAAAAGCCTTTTTTTGAGCTTGGAAATTTAAACTCAGTCGATAAAAACATCGTCACAAACTACGAAAATCACACAAAGGCCTTTATAAAGATACAAGAGGGCTGCAACTTTAACTGCAGCTACTGCATCATCCCATCAGTGCGTGGCAGAGCTAGGAGCATGGACGAGGCGATGATCTTAAAAGAAGCTAGAATTTTAGCTCAAAATGGCTATAATGAGCTTGTTTTAACTGGCACAAACATAGGCAGTTACGGCAAAGATACAAATAGCTCTCTTGGCAAATTGCTAGCAAATTTAGGCAAAATTTCAGGCATCAGACGCATAAGACTTGGCAGTATCGAGCCAAGCCAGATAGATGAGAGCTTTAGAGAAATTTTAAAAGAGGAGTGGCTGGAGCGCCATCTACACATCGCACTTCAGCACACGAGCGAGGCGATGCTAAAGATCATGCGCAGGCGAAACAACGCATTTAGCGACTTAGAGCTTTTTAATGAACTAAGCTCACTTGGCTTTGCTTTGGGGACTGACTATATCGTGGGTCATCCAGGGGAAAGTGAGGAAATTTGGGCAGAAGCGGTGGAAAATTTCAAGAAATTTCCTATCACGCATTTGCATGCTTTTGTCTATTCGCCAAGGCGTGATACGCACTCAGCGACGCTAAAAAGCGACGTTAGCGGCGACGTGGCAAAGAGTAGGCTCAAAATTTTACAAGGCATTGCTTTGCAAAATAATGAAAATTTTAGAAAAAAATACAACGTGGCTTTAAAAATTTTAGTCGAGCAAAAAAATGGCGACTTTTACGAGGGCTTTGACCAGTTTTATAACAAAGCTAAAATTTCTAGTCAAAACGACATAACAAAAGAGTGGTTGGAGGTAAGCGAATATGAAATTAAGCCAGATGCCAATTATGCAAAAATTTAAATTTAACAAGAAAAATATCCTAGTGATAGCCGCTGCGGCTTTGATACTAGCGCTACTTTTTGCTGTGAGCAAAGAGCCACGAAACATCACCTACTCGCAATATATGCAACTAATGGATGGAAATTTCATCGATAAAGCGGTCATCGACGAAGACGAGGTCATCCTCTATGCGCAAAATAACCGCTTTGCCATCATAAAAGAGGGCATAGACATAAAAGAGCTCATCAAAAAGGTCCCAGTCGAGCGAAGCGTGCAGTATATCACGCCTGGCATGGTCTGGGGAAGCATCATCTTTGTTTGTCTTGTGCTTTGGTACTCCTATATTTTTAGGGCTATTAAGAAAAAAGAGGAGAGCCTTTTAAACAAAAAAGACGGCGCTTTTGAGATAGAAAACGTGCTAAACCAAAATGCGATGCCAGTCATCTCAAACGTGAGATTTAGCGATGTGGCAGGTATTAGCGAGGTCAAAAGCGAGCTTAGTGAGATAGTTGATTTTCTTAAAAATCCGCAAAAATATAGAAATTTTGGTATCAAAATGCCAAAAGGCGTGCTAATGATCGGCCCTCCAGGTGTTGGCAAGACACTTGTGGCAAAGGCGGTTGCAGGTGAAGCTAATGTGCCGTTTTTTTACCAAAATGGCGCAAGTTTTGTTCAAATTTACGTCGGCATGGGTGCAAAAAGAGTTAGAGAGCTATTTAGCAGAGCCAAATCTTACGCACCTTCAATCATCTTTATCGACGAGATAGACGCCGTTGGCAAGAGCAGGGGCGGCACTAGAAACGACGAGCGAGAAGCCACGCTAAATCAGCTACTAACCGAGATGGACGGCTTTGAAGATAACTCAGGCGTCATCGTCATAGCTGCAACAAATAGGATCGAGATGATCGACGAGGCACTACTTAGATCGGGCCGCTTTGATAGGCGTATATTTTTATCAATGCCTGATTTTAACGACAGGGTAGCGATCCTAAACACATATCTAAAAGATAAAAACTGCGAAGTGCCAGCCGAGGATATCGCTAGGATGAGTGTTGGCTTTTCTGGTGCAGCGCTTAGCACGCTTGTAAATGAAGCCGCGATAAATGCTCTAAGAAACGGCGAGAGCGTGCTTAGGATGAGGGACTTTGAAGCTGTTTTAAACAAGGTTTTGCTCGGCAAGAAAAAGGTGCTAAGCTACAGCGAGAGCGAGAAGAAAATTCAAGCCATCTATCAAGGCGCAAAGGCGCTAAGTGCTTACTGGTTTGATGTGAAATTTGAAAAAATTTCGCTCATAGAAGACCGCTTTATGGCGACTGAGCAAGAGATCGAGTCAAAGTCTCAGATGCTTTCGCGCATAAAGGTGCTTATCTCTGGCATGTGCAAGCTTGAGATAGATGAGAATGACATCTTTTCAAACTCAAGCAACGATCTAAATTTAGCAAAAGAGATCGCCTCAAAGATGGTTTATGAATACGGCATGGGAAATTCTTTCGTGCCAAATCCAAACGATGTGGAAGAAATTTTAAAACAGGCAAAAGAGGAGATAATCTCCTTTTTAAAGGGCACAAACGAGCAGATCGCAAGGATAAGCTCATATCTACTTGCTTATGAGAGCGTAGATAAAGAGACGCTTGCTAAAATTTTAAATGAAAACTACTAATAAAGGAGAAAAAATGAAAGCAAAAATAGGAATTCTAACTATGTCCGATCGCGCAAGCGAGGGCACATACGAGGACAAATCAGGTCCAGCGATCAAAGAGGTACTTGACGGCTGGATAGTAAGCGAGAGAGAGTATTTTTACGAGGTGATCCCAGATGAGCTTGATCTCATAAAAGAGAGGCTCGTGCACATGATAGACGTGCTAGGATGCGACCTTGTGCTAACGACTGGAGGCACAGGACCAGCAGTGAGAGATGTCACTCCAGAGGCTACTGAGGCAGTTTGCGAGAAGATGATGCCAGGTTTTGGCGAGCTAATGAGAGCTGCAAGCTTGCAATACGTCCCAACAGCGATCCTATCACGCCAAACAGCAGGCATCAGAGGTCACGCGCTCATCATAAATTTACCAGGTCAGCCAAAAGCGATAAAAGAGTGCTTAGAACCTGTATTTCCAGCGGTGCCATACTGCATAGACCTGATCGAGGGTGCATTTATCGAGACCGATGAAAACGTGATGAAAGTCTTTCGTCCAAAACAAAAGAAAATTTCATAAACAAAATTTGTAACCACTGAAATTTATAGCCACCACTTTTATGAAGGGGTGGTTTATATACTGTTACCTCTTTAAATTTGATGCTTTTTAGCTGCTATTTTTATGTTTGCTTTCGTATGCATTTTTTAACTAGTTTTTAGTTTGCTATTTGTCTCGATTTAAATTTTAATGAAATACACAGTGCTTGTGTCATATTTTGCGATTAAAGCTAGAGTGATGAAAAATTTGCAAAGCATGGCGCTAAAGATTTCTTGCATAGTGATTATTGGTGAATTAAATTTTTAAAATAGCTTTGACTTAAGTGCCCTTAAAACTAAAAACATCACAGGGCTATTATGTTTTAGTTTTTTAATGTACAACCTCTTGTATTAGAAAATATAGATAAAACATTTGAATTTTTAACCAAAGGGCTTAAATTTATTGTTTTTTATCTTTGATATCTATTTATATAGATATTTGTCTCTTATTTTGTAAAGCAAGCTAGCAACATTTTATAAAAGATTTTATAGCTAAATTTGCATTATTTTAAATAAATACTATACAAACTAGTATTTTTAATAATAAAAATTAAATTTATATTTTTATTTTATTTAAAAATTGTCATATATGTCTAAAATTTTATAAAAAACTTGATAGTATTACTATCAATGTTAAGAGTGTTTTTATCACTTTGTGTTATAATCTGCCAAAAAATTTAAAACAAGGAAAAGAAAATGGCAGATAAATTTGAATTTCAAACCGAGGTCAATGACCTTTTAAATTTAATGATCCACTCTCTTTACTCAAACAAAGAGATATTTTTAAGAGAGCTCATATCAAACTCAAACGACGCGCTTGACAAGCTAAACTACCTATGCTTGACAGATGAAAAGTATAAAAGCTTAAGCTACACTCCAAGGATCGATATCAAAGTAGATGAAAAGGCTAAAATTTTAACCATCAGCGACAACGGTATCGGCATGGATAAAGATGAGCTTATCGCAAATTTAGGCACCATTGCAAGAAGTGGTACAAAGGGCTTTATGCAAAGCTTAAGCGGCGATGCAAAGAAAGATAGCTCGCTGATCGGCCAGTTTGGCGTGGGCTTTTACTCAGCATTTATGGTGGCAAGCAAGATCGAAGTCATAAGCAAACGTGCACTAAGTGACAAAGCCTATAAATGGACATCTGACGCGAAAAGCTACGAGATCGAAGAGGCTAGCAAAGATGGCTTTGGCACGGATATAATCCTGCATTTAAACGACGATGAGTTTGCAAATTCTTGGCGCATAGAGGAGATAGTCAAAAAGTATTCAAACCACATCCCTTATCCTATATTTATGGATAAAGAGAGCTACGTCGCACCAAAAGAAGGCGAAAAAGAAGGCACATACGAGAGCAAAAACGAGCAGATAAACAAGGCAAATGCGCTTTGGAGACTAAGCAAATCAAGCCTCAAAGAGCAAGACTACAATGACTTTTATAAGCAAATTTCACATGACAGCAGCGACCCGCTACTTTATATCCACACAAAGGCTGAGGGCAAGATCGAGTACTCGACGCTATTTTATGTGCCAAGCACTGAGCCGTTTGATCTATTTAGGGTTGATTATCAAAGTGGCGTGAAGCTCTATGTGAAGAGGGTTTTTATAACTGACGATGCAAAAGAGCTTTTGCCGCCGTATCTAAGATTTATCAAAGGTGTGATCGACGTTGAAGACCTGCCGCTAAACGTTAGCCGTGAAATTTTGCAAGAAAATGCGATCATGAGAAGCGTTAAAGAGCAAAGTGTGAAGAAAATTTTAAGTGAGCTTGCAAAAGTAAAAGATAATGACCAAGAAAAATACATAAAATTTTACAAACTATTTGGCAAGGTTTTAAAAGAGGGACTTTATGGCTTTAACGCTGAAAAAGAGCAAATTTTAGATCTTTGTCTATTTAAAAGCTCAAAAAGAGACGGGCTTATCAGCTTAAAAGAGTACAAAGAGGCGATGAAAGAGGATCAAAAGTCGATCTATTATATCAGCGGTAACAACGAAAATATGCTAAGAAATTCGCCGCTTCTTGAGAGCTTTAAGAAAAATGACATCGAAGTGTTAATAATGGATGAAGAGATCGACACGATCGTCATGCCAATGGTAAATGAATTTGACAAAACACCTCTAAAATCAGTCTCACATGCTGATATAAATGACGAGATCAATAGCGATGAGAAGGTCGATGAGAGCAAGGTTGCAAACACTCTTGTTAAGATGAAAGAGATATTAAAAGACGAGGTTAAAGATGTTAGGCTAAGCTCAAGGCTCTCAAGCTCGGCTGCGGTGCTAATATACGACAAAAACGACCCTGATTACGCTATGCAAGAGATGCTAAAACAGATGGGACAAGGCGCAAATGCTCCAAAAGTTAAGCCGATCTTGGAGATAAATGCTGATCATGAAATTTTTGCAAAACTTGAGAAAAACGAGGCGATGGTTTATGATATAGCGCCTTTGCTTCTTGATATGGCAAGGCTAAATGAGGGTATGAGCCTAGAAAATCCAGCTAAATTTTCAGAACTTCTAACAAAAGTGATGATAAAAGCTATATAAAATTTGTAAGCCCAAAGAAATTTGGGCTTTTTAAATTTGTAGTCTAGTAAAAGCTCAAAATAATGCAAGCTAAGCGAAATTTGGCTCCACTATTAGTTTGAATTTTACTTATTTTTGCTCTTTGTATTTTAAAATTTGGGCGTAAATTTCGTCTTTTAGTTTTAATTTTTCTTTTTTCAAGGCATCAAGCTCAGAGGCTTGCGCAGCTTTACTGTCTATTTTTTCATTTAGCTCGTCATGCTTTTTGCAAAGTGCGGCAAAATGAACATCTACTTTTTTCAACTCATTTATGAGATCAGTGTATTCGTGTAACATACGTAGCTCCTGTAAAAAATTTATAAATTCTAACAAGGCTTTGTAAATGTTTGGCTATCTAAATTTAGATCTATAAAAGCTTAGCGGTTAAGCCAAATTTATAACAAAATGCAAAAACTAAACGTATTTTAGCTCTTCTGGCTTGTGCTTGCTCTTTACTAGGCGTTTGGTTAGACGTATGCCATCAACTGTACCGATGACTAAAAGCTTTGTGCCAGTGCCGATTAGAGTATCGCCATTTGGCATAGGGATAAATTTGTTATTTATGTCTCTAATGCCTACCACGTCAGCATTCGTGATATTTCTTAGGTGTGTCTCTTTTAGTCTTTTAAACCTGATCCAAGAGTAATCAGGCACAAGAATTTCTTCTATGTCGATAGGCGAGCTTTTTGTGTATAGAAATTGCTCGAGTAAATTTTCCATATCAGGTCTTACGCTCATGGCGCTTAGACGCTGTGCGACTAGGCGAGATGGGCTTACTACGTTATCAGCGCCAAGTTTTTTTAGCCTTTGCGTATCATCTTCGCTATCTGAGTTTGTGATGATGTGGTAAGGTTTTTTGCGGCCTATCTCTTTTTCATAAAGTCTAACAGAAGCGATAAGTGCGATATTATCAGCGATATTTGGGCTAAGGGTGATTAGTCCTTTTGCGCTTGAAAGATGCGTTTTTAAAAAGGCGATTTGAGTGTGAGGCTGAGCTTTTATGAAGTATGGATACTTGTAAATTTGAGCTATTTCTGCGATATCTTCTCTGTCGTCAACCACTACAAATGGTATGTGATTTTCACGAAACTGAGCGCTAAGCTCGATCGTGTAGAGATTGTGATAACAAATAACGAAGTGATTTTTTAGTCTTGCGATCTTGTAAAGCATGCGCCTTTCCTTTAAAATGCTAATTAATGTGCCTCTTTTTAGAACTTCTACAACGATACCGATTGATAGCGTAAAAATGATGAAGCCAACAAGGATAAATGTTATAGTAAAAATTCGCCCCTTTGGAGTAATGGGTGCAACTTCGGTAAAACCGACTGTCGTGAAGGTCATGCCTGCTTGGTAAAAGGCATCTATGAGAGAGAAGTTATCTATAAAGATATAACCCAGTGTTCCAAAAAGTAACAGTAGTACGACTGAAATTAGTGGAAATCTAAAAGGTTTTAGTTGTTCGTAAAGCTCAGTATCTAGGCTTATTTCTGGTTTTGCGGAGTTTGACCAGTTGAGGAATTTTAAAAGTCTTGAGAGAAAAGACATAAATTCCTCTTCATTTTATCTCTTAGTTTGACTGCTTTTTCATAGTTCTTAGAGTAGAAGCAGCAACTTTTATTCTTCTTGTTGTGCCATCTTCTAGAGTAACACGGATAGTTCTAAGATTTGGTAAAAATCTTCTTTTAGTTTTATTGTTGGCGTGGCTCACGTTGTTGCCTACCATTGGTCCTTTGCCAGTTATCGCACATCTTTTTGACATTTTTTTTCCTTATAAACAAAAATTTCTGCTAATTTTATCTAAACAAAACCAAAGTATTGCTTAAAATGAACATTTATATTTATAAGTTTTGTTGATTTTTTATTTAATTAAGGCTAAAATAGCCCCAAAATAAAAAATCGGTAAAACAAAATGCTAACTAAAAATCAAATAGATGAAATTTCAAATTTTATCTATAAAATGCCCGATGCTTTTTATGAGTGTCAAAAGCACTTGGATGAGGGCGACATCACTGCTGCTATGGAACTTTTGAGGGGTAGTGAGACTTTTAAAGCGTACTTTGCTACGATAGTAAATTTAGGCGATTTTGGCGTTCAAAACCACACTAGAGATATCTATGCGATGGCTTATCCGCTAGGCATAGACAACCTAAAAATGATAATTTGCTCTTATTTTGTTTTTATCAAATCTCCAAAAAGATATAAAAATTTTGGTGTAAATTTACACTCGATGACGGAGTTTAATGCCAAATTCCTATCTGACTGGAGCAAACTTTTAAACTATCTTGGGCTAAAAAATCAAAAAAATTTGTTTCTAGCTGCCTACGCGCTAATTTTGCTTATATTTTGCGAGCTGATCTTTTTGAAGTATCCACACTCACTTAAACATATCGTTGGTTTTTCTGATATGAGCTTTGATAGGATCTTGCAGCGAAGGTTTGATATTTCGCTATTTGGAGTGCTTTTAAAGCTTGCAGGATGGGAGAGCGATAGGCTCACTAGAGAAGAGGTTTTGGTTTTAAAATACTTTAAAATTTTGCTCTCTTATGAGGCTAGCACTGCTAAATTTTTTGACTTTGGCATAGATAGGATCACTGATGTTAGCGTCCATGCTTCGGCTGATATGGTTATAAATTTAAAAAAGGCTCTTAGAAAATGAAAGTAACTTTTGAGGGCTCTTTGGCCATTGTTAGGCCATTTGGATTTTTGGAGGTTAATATCACCCCTTCAAGTATCAAAAAGGCCGATGTGGAGCAAATTTGCGCAAGGCAGATAAGTGCTATTTTGCTTTCATTAAAAAATGTCACCTTTTTTAGCCCGCTTTGGCTAAATAGCACGTGCGAGCATCTCTCAGACATAGCTAAGCAGATAGGCGCTGAGTTTGCAGTTTGCGACTATGACGATACTTTTTACGAGCTTGTGGCAAAGACTTCAAAAAATATTTTGAGATTTTCACTCTTTGAAAATGAAAGAGTTGCGACGCTGTTTTTAAACGATACGCTAGCAGATAGTAGCGAAGCTATCGTGATTTATAACAAAAATGAGCAGTATAAAGACTACATCAACTCGCTTTTGGAGCAAAAGTGCTACAAGTGTAAATTTGTAAAAAGCGTGGAAGAATTTAACGCCGCCAAGCAAGCTTACAAATATACCATCAGCACCCTAAATCACATCGTTTTAGGCAAAAAAGAGTTTAGCACCTTTGTAAGAGGCGACGTCGTTATTTACAAGACGGTAGGGCTCATAGATAGCTCTTTTGTGCAGAATTTTGACTATAAATTTCACGAAAGACTACAAAAGATAGGCTTTAAATTCTTTGTTTTTTGGTCTGATTCGGTCGGTGCTTTAAATACCATAGGTGCTAGTTTTTTGATAAAGCTATCTGAGCTGAGCCAAAAAAGTGGTGCTATAGTGGCGATTTGTGGCTTAAATGAGGGCAACATCTCAGAGACACTTGCCTCAAATTTAAAAGCGGCAAAGATACTTTTATATAAAAAGATGGATGATTTTTTCAAAGATGACTCGACGCTCTATTTTAAAAAGCGCCTTATCGATATAGAGCCCACAAAGATGAATAAAAGCTTAGTTGAGTTTTTGCCACTTGTGATCTCAAGCGTCACAGACGTGCTCTCGCCTTTGATAGAGAGTGAAATTTTATGCCTTGATGCAAAGATTAGCAACTTTAATGTAGAGGGCGAAAATGACTATTTGCGGGCTTGTGTGCTCTTTTATGGCGACGTACAGATGAGAATTTTGCTTGGCGTTAAAAAGGACAAGCTTAGCAAAATTTGCTCCATTTTTTCAGATAATGGCGATCTGGAGTGTGGCTGTTTAAGCGGATTTTCTCAAATTTTTAGTATCATTGCAAGCAAAATTTTAGATATTTTCATCGAGAGAAATTTAAAGGTAAAACTTAGCAACTTTAAATTTTTCGAAAATGAGATGTTTTTCGATAGAGCAAGCAGTGGAATTTTTGCCACATTAAATGCAAAAGAGAGCCAAACTGGCGTGATTTTTATAAGTAAATAAGGATTTAAAATGTACGTTGCACCTAGTATTTTGTCGGCTGATTTCGGAAATTTGGCAGCTGAGATAAGAGCCATTTGCGAGGCTGGGTGCGATCTGGTGCATGTTGATGTTATGGATGGGCATTTTGTGCCAAATTTAACCATCGGACCAGTCGTGGTAAGTGCCGTTGCAAAGGCCGCTACAAAGCCACTTGACATACATTTAATGGTTGAAAATAACTCATTTTTTGCTGATCTTTTTTTACCACTAAAACCAAAATTTCTAACCTTTCACATCGAAGAAGAGAAGCATCCGATGAGGCTCATCGATCACATCAGAAAAAACGGCGTTGGTCCTGGCATCGTGCTAAATCCACACACGCCAGTTAGTGCGATCGAGCATATCATCGATGAAGTCGATATGGTGCTATTAATGAGCGTAAATCCTGGCTTTGGTGGTCAGAAATTTATGCCAGTCGTGCTTGAGAAAACAAGGGCACTAAGAGAGCTAATAGAGCGCAAAAACGCCAAGTGCCTCATCGAAGTAGATGGCGGCGTAAACGGACTAAATGCGCCTGATCTTGAAGAGGCTGGGGCTGATGTTTTGGTGGCTGGCAGCTATATCTTCTCATCAAATTCTTACGAACAAGCCATTCGCGCCATAAAGCTTGAGTTTTGAAACCAAAAAAACAGCGTTTAGAAAATAGCATTGAAATTTTAGCTAGGGAAAATTTAGGCTATCACGAGTTTATCTTAAAATTTAGCGATATTGAGGAAATTTCATCGCTCATTGACGTGCGTGACCTTGATATGTGGCGAACTCTTGGGCTTGACATCACTAGAAATGAAAGCAACGAGATCGAGCTTGGCACGAGATTTAGAGATATAAGCGAGCAGGAATTTTGCGTCGTGGATATCGAAACGACTGGTGGCACGACAAATGGCCAGATCATCGAAATAGGCGCTATAAAAATGAAAAATGGCACTGAAATAGGGCGCTTTGAAAGCTTTGTGGCAGCTAGTGTGGTGCCTGAAAATATCACGGAGCTAACTGGCATAAGAGCAAGCGATCTAGTCGGTGCGCCAAATTTGCTAAACGTGCTGGAGCGGTTTAAAATTTTTCTTGGAACTAGCGTTTTTATCGCCCACAACGTAAATTTTGACTACGGATTTATCTCGCATAGTCTAAATGAGATCGGTCTTGGCATACTGCTAAACAGAAAGCTTTGCACCATCGATCTTAGCCGCCGCACCATCGCCTCGCAAAAATACGGCCTTGGCTCGCTAAAAGAACTCCTTGGCATAAATAACACCCACCACAGAGCCCTAAATGACGCTATAGCAGCAGCTGAAATCTTTAAAGTCTGCCTCAAGCGCCTACCTTTTAGCATCCAAACGACAGAAGATCTCATAAACTTTAGCAAAAATGCCCCAAGCGTAAAACTAAAACCAGAGCCAGTTTTAAAAGCTTTGGAGTAGGGCGTTTTAAATTTAAGCTGCTTGGCTTGAAATTTAGAAATTTGATTTAGGTGCGATTTTTTAAAGAAACTATCTATATTAGTGCAGTTTGCAATCATCGTGCTTTCAAAAACGCCGCGGTCTATCCGCATACACGCCGATCTTTACAAAATCCTTAAAACAACTTTGCCATTTTGATAAATTTCTCGTGAAAGCCAGTTTTGTATGCGTAAAATAGCCAATCCGTCGCTATCGATAACGCAGTTTGCTAGGCGGTTTTGCTTTTGTAGCTAAATTTAGAGCTTGTGCTAATGTGAAATTTTACTTTTGCTAAAATTACTAGCTAAATTTGGGGTTAAATTTAGCCTTTTAAGTGATGATAAACTTTTGGCTAAAATTCAAAGCGTTGCGCCAAATGTTAAGGAGCTTAGGCAGTTTAAAAAGCAGAGTAAAACGCCTATTTGCGTGGTGAAATCAAAAATTTCTGCGTGGATGCGACGAGCAAGAGTGAGCTGGAGTGCTACATGCGTGGTTGGCCTATGCAAACTGACTGCGAACGTGAAGTGGTGGCTGATCTTATTAGACGAGGCGTGGTAAAAGATGAGCCAGAGCTATTTCATAAATTTGAGATATTTGGGTAGGTTTTGATCGCTGTAATGTTATAAATTTAAAAATTAGGCAAGCATATAGCTTGCCTGAACTACGAAAGTTTTTTGATCGCTTCAACTATTAGGTTGCACTTTTTGACTACCGAGTTTATCTCTAGATACTCGTTTTTTGTGTGCATGTTGCCACCAGTTGGACCAAGGCCGTCTATCGTAGGGCAACCAGCCGATGCGCTGATATTGCCATCACTTAGTCCGCCAGCATCGACCCAAGCAACCTTTGTGCCAGTGGCCTTCGCAGCCTCGTCAAAGATCTTTTTGATATTTGGTAAATTTACCTCGTCTATCATCGGTCCTTCTTCGTTTATGAGTATGCGCTCACAGCTCACTTCTGGCACTATCGGATGAGATAAAATTTCATCCATCTTCTTATGCAAAAACTCCACCGAGCTAGCATGGCGATATCTCATCTCAAATGTCACACTGGCAAAGTCTGGCACGACGTTTTGGGCGTCGCCACCTTTTGTCATTATGCTATTAAATGTATGGCCTGCCTTAAAATCAGTGAGTTTTGAGAGCTCAACGATGAAATTTGCAGCCTCCACGACAGCTGAGCGTCCGCGCTCTGGGTGGTTGCCAGCGTGCGCGCTAACGCCACGGAAATTTAGCACATAAGAGATCACGCCTTTTCTAGTAGCCACCATCGAGCCATCTTCTCTTGCAGGCTCGACGACTAGGGCGTAGCGAGACTTCTTGGCTAGCTCTCTTATGGCGTCTTTGGCGAAATTTGAGCCAGTCTCCTCGTGAGAGTTTAAAAAGAGGCCGATCTTTAGTTTGCTAAGATCAAGCTCTTTGGTGACGTAAAGCGAGAGTAGGCTGCCGCCTTTATCGTCGATCGCGCCAAGTGCGTTTATGCGCTCATCTATCTTGCTAAATGGCACATCAGCCTTTGTGCCTACAGGAAAAACGGTGTCCATGTGCCCGATGAATAAAAAGTCGTAGCTTTTTGCCTCAAGGTCGTTTGAGATGAAAATACAAGGAGCGACCTTGTCGGTGCCAAGCTTTATGCTCCTACTTTTTAGGCCTAAAATTTCAGCCCTTTTTTTAAACCAAGCCGCAACTTCGTTTACGCCGTCGATGCTTGAAGTTGGGCTTTCGATATCGGTTAGCTCCTTTAGATCAGCCAAATATTTGTCTATTTCACTATCTTTCATCTTTTATCCTTATACGAGCAAGCTCATCACAAACATCGCTAAATAGGCATTTAGGATGCAAATCCCAAAGAGTACTAGATAGTGTCTGCCTGGTACTTCAAGCACGCCTAAAACTCGTCCCATGTACTGCACAGTTGAGCCAACTAGCGCCATGCCAGGAAGCAAGACAGCGATATCGTTTGCATTTAGCGTACCGTCTCCCACAAGCGCAACTAGCACGCCCGCTGAGCCACCCCAGCTCAAAAATGCAGCCATGAAAACGGCTATGGACTCACCTGGAAGACCAAGTGGGAGCATGATAAATCCTAGAAATTTGCCTATCACGCTAAGCGCGCCAGATACTTTTAGGATGTGGATGATGACAAAGGCCATAAGCACATTTGGGATAGTGTTTTTTACGGCGATGTCCCAGCCTTTTCTAGCGCCCTCTACAAATACGTCGGTTATTAGTTTATTTTCAGTCATCTCTTACTCCTCGTTCTCTTTGACAAATTTTTTGACATAAAGTCTCATCAAATTTGCTCCTAAAATTTTAAAGACAAAGACTATGCCAAGCACCATGGCTATGGTAGCAGGGGCTGTGTTGCCAGCTTTGTCGGTCACTAGTAAAACAGGTGCAAATGAAGATAAGAAATTTGTGATCATCGCACCAGCGCTAAACTGAAACGCTGCAAAGATGAGAAGCTCTTTGTGCGAGATGAGACCATCTTGACGTAAAAATTTAGCTGTTGAGCTACCTGCGTCGGTGCTTTGTGTGCTTGCTATCAAAGAGATAGAGCAGCATCCTGGTATGCCAATAAGTGGCTTTAAAACAGGCGTTAGTAGTCTTGAAGCTGCGTAAAGTGCATGGTATTTCTCAAAAATAGCGACAAAACCAAGTGCGAGCATAACGGCAGGGGCGAGGCTAAGGGCAAATAAAAAGCCACCTTTTGCGCTAGTGCCACTTCCTGTTTTAAACCATTCTGGAAATTGACCTGCTAGTTTGCTAAAGTCAAAGATACCACCATAGGTGTTTTGTAAAAAACCTCCAAAGAAAACGATCGCAATTGCAAGAGTGATCGTACCGATGACGAGTTTTTTAGTATCACTACTCTCTTTCATAAAGCCTCCTTTGATTTGGAATTTGTTTAAATATTATAACGCCTATGCTTATGTAATATTTAAAATATAAAATTTGATAATTAATTATGAAATTTTATGAGTAATTTATATATAAAAATTATTATGTGATAAAAGTTAGCACTACAAAGGCTTAAAATGTAAATTTAAAGTATATGAAATTTTAAAAATTTGGATTTAAGATTTAGGATTTATGGTAAAAATGGCTTTTAAACTTAAATTTAAAAGCCATTTATCTTTTAGCTCTCTTTTAAAAGCTTGCTTGCAAGCATATCTGCTTTTGCTTTGTCGGTGTCTTTTTTGACGGATTTGTAAATTTTAGAGATGTAGTTTTCTAAAACTTCGTGGCAAGAGATCGTTTTTTCGCCCTCGCGTCTAGCTACTTTTGTGTATTCGCCGTTATTTTGTAGCTCAAATGCTAGGTCATTATCGCTTAGCTGAAGCTCTAAAATTTCAAGCAGCCTCTCTTGCAGTCTTGGCTCAAAGATAGGCGTCATGAGCTCCAAGCGACGCTCTAAATTTCGTGGCATCCAGTCAGCACTTGAGATGTAAATTTTTGGATTAGCGTGTTTGAAATATAAAATTCTAGCGTGCTCTAAGTATTTACCGATGATCGAGCGAACTCTGATATTTTCGCTTTTGCCTTTTACGCCAGGCCTTAGTCCGCAGACACCTCGGACGATTAAGTCGATCTTCACGCCTGCGTTTGAGGCACGGCTAAGCTCGTTTATCACGTCTTCGTCTATTAGCGCGTTCATTTTGGCGATGATCCTGCCCTCGCTGCCTTTGCTAGCCTCCACTCTTATCTTTTCGATGATGCGCTCTTTTATCTGAAAGGGCGACATGCTAAGGGCGTTTAGACGGCGGTTTTTATTATATCCTGATAGGATGTGAAAAAATGAGGTCGTATCTTGGCTAAATTCCTCTTTGCTGGTAAATAGGCTTACGTCAGTGTAAATTTTTGCCGAGCTACCATTGTAGTTGCCAGTGCCAAAGTGCATGTAAAATTTGAGTTTATCGCCGATCTGGCGGATCACTTGGCTAACTTTTGCATGGACTTTAAAGCCTGTGATGCCATATATCACGTGCGCGCCAGCATCTTCAAGTGCCTTTGCCCAGTGAAGGTTATTTTCTTCATCAAACCTTGCTTTTAGCTCGACCATCACGGTTACTTGTTTGCCGTCGCTTGCAGCGTCTATTAGGCTTTGAATGATCGGCGAGTTTTTATCGACTCTGTAAAGCGTCATGCGTATAGAGATCACCTTTGGATCTTTGCTAGCCTCTCTTATAAAGCTAACGACTGGATCAAAGCTCTCAAATGGATGAACTAGCAGCACGTCCTCTTTGTCTATGGCATCAAAGATCGAGACACCGTTGCCAAATGGAGGCAGGGTTTTTGGGGCGTAGGGTGTGTTTGCTAGGTGGCTAAAGTTCTTGCTCCCAGCTATCTCCCAAAGAGAGCTAAGTGTGAGCGGGATGCTTGAAAAGTAGATATCTTTGTGAAAAATTTTCATATGAAAATTTAAAAACTCTAAGATATCAGCGTCAGCGTCTTTGTCTATCTGCATACGCACAAAAGCCCCTTTTCTACGAAGCTTTAGCCCTTGCTCAAGTATCATCATAAAATCATCTGCCTCTTCTTCTTCTATGACGATATCAGCGTTTCTTGTCACTCTAAAGGCAGCTGAGCTAATGAGCTTATATCCCGGGAAAATTTCTTCTGCGTGGCGGTGCACGATTGTTTCAATAGGCACGAAAACGTTGTTACTTGGCTGGGTAAATCTTGGCAAAACTCTTGAAATTCTTATCATGCCGTATTTTAAAATTTCAGGATGCTCGATGTCAGCAAGCTTAACGGCTAGCGAGAAGCTAAGGTTGTTTAGGTGCGGAAATGGATGAGTCGCATCAACAGCGATAGGCACGATTACTGGCAGGATGTTTGAGAAAAAGTATTCGTCGCATTTTTGCTTTAAGCTATTATCAAGCTCGTCGTAGTTTTTGATAAAAAGACCCTCTTTACTAAGCGCATCTACGGTGCTTTTGTAGTGAGCTTCGACCAAATTTTGCTCATCTTGAAGATATTTTCTGATCTCACGTAGTTGATCAAGCGGGCTCATGCCGTCGCTACTACTTGTCGTCACGCCAGCTGCAAAAAGCTGCTTTAGACCGGCCACTCTTATCATATAAAATTCATCAAGATTTGTCATATAAATGGCTATAAATTTTAACTTTTCAAGTAAAGGTATATCCTTTTCACACTGAGCGAGCACCCTTGAGTTAAAGCGTAGCCAGCTTAATTCGCGGTTGATAAAAAGAGTTTCGTTTTCGCTCATCATTTTCTCCTTATGATTTTTGATTATTTTATGATATGTGCGGTTATAAAGTTCTTATTTTGTTAAAAATTTAGTTACAATAGTGCAAATTTTAAACGTAAAGGTTTTTTATGTCGGATTACATTATATTGGTTGGCATTTTTGTTGTGGCGGTTGTTGTCTTTGCGCTTATCAAAAAGGTCTCTTTTTAGCCTTTAAATTTCTCCCACCACAAGTAGGCAAAGATGAGCCCAAAGCCCTTGACCTTGCTCTCGTCAAAGGCAAATTTCATCATATCTTCTCGTTTTATAAAAACTAGCTCGATATCTTCGCCGTCAATGCCGCCGCCTGCATTTACCTTCATGCTCTCATCGATCTTTGCGTAAAACATCGTTTGCATGTTGCCGCCAAAGCCAAAAGCGCCATACGTCATCGTGATGCGCTCCATCTCTTTTAGCTCATATCCGACCTCTTCGACCGCCTCTTCTCTAGCTGTTTGCTCTTCGCTTAGCCCCTTATCCATAAGCCCTGCACAAAGCTCATAGGTAAAGCCTTGCTCGTTTGTTTTGATGCCTTCTTTTTCTTGCGAGTACCAAACGGCTGGACGAAACTGCTTGACAAACAAAAATGCATCTTTTTGCTCGTGATACAAAAATATACTAACGCTATTCATCACCTTGACGCAGTCCCAGTCCCTTTGCAAGCCATTTTGTTTAAATTTCATCTTAAATGGCTTTAGGTATTTTGACTCACCAAGAGGTAAAATTTCTAAATTTGTTATAGTAGTATCCATTTTGCAAGTCCTAAAAAGCTAAAAAATCCTATCGCATCAGTAAATGTAGTAAGAATGACCGCCGAGCCAACGGCAGGATCGATGTTAAAGCGCCTTAGCGTCAAAGGTATGATCGTGCCAAAAAAGCCAGCAAAGAATAAATTTGTAACCATACTAAGGCCAATGACTACTCCAAGCATGCCTTTGTCAAACCAAACAGCGGCGATGACGCCCATGATAGTGCCAAAGATGAGGCCATTTACGAGTGAGATAGTCACCTCACGCTTTAAAACGCTCTTTGCATCTTTAAATTCTATCTCGCCAAGTGCCAAACGGCGAACCGTAACAGCAAGTGCTTGCGTACCAGTGTTGCCACCCATTGAAGCGACTATTGGCATAAGCACGGCAAGTGCGACGTAAGCTGCGATCGTCTCGTCAAAAAGTCCGATGATAGATGAGCTAAAGAGTGCTGTTAGTAAATTTATACCAAGCCAAACCGCACGGCCACGACCCGCTTTAAATAGTGTATCGTCCTCTTCTGACTCGTCATCAACGCCGGCTAGGTTATAAATTTGCTCTGTTGCGCTCTCTTGGATGTAGTCGTGGATATCATCATATGTGATACGACCAAGCAGTATTCCAGTGCTACTTGTAACTGCGATAACGTTTAGATCGTACTCTTGAAACATATCAGCGACATCTTGCATGAGATCCATATCGTTTGCCATGTGAGGCTTGTAGTGGTCGATCTGGGTTGATTCGATATTTTGTTTTAGCGTCTTTGTAAAGTCAAAGAGGATGAGATCTTCAAGTGGGATGGCGTATTGCAAGACGCTATTTTTATCGATGATGAAAAGCTGCGAGACATTTTCTAGTTTTCCTTCTTGCTTCTCTTGTCTTAGTCTTGCAACTGCGCTGCCAAGCTTCTCTTCAAGATGAGCTGAAAATAGCTCTGTTTGCATGTGCGCACCAGCTCTATCTTCATCGTAGCTTCTAAGTCTTAAAATTTCGTTTTGATTTTCTTTATCTAGCTCGTTAAAAAGCTCTCTAGCCTTGTCTTCGTCGATATCTTCGATGTATTGAAGTAGGTCTGTCGCATCGTCACTCTCTAGCTCTTCAAGCGCTTCTACGATCTTTTCAGCTGGGAGCGTGTCGATCACGTCTTTTAGCATGTGATCAGGAAGTTCTATCGCCACATCACCCAAAATTTCAGGATCTAGCTTTTCAAGGTACTGAGCAAAAAGCTCTTCATCGTGCTTTTTAAGTGTTTTAAGATGCTGGGCTAGCTCGTAAGGGGAGAGCTCGCCGTCTTCTAAATTTTCATCTAAGTGCTGATCTATCAGCTCTTTTGCTTCTTCTAGTTCTTGGCTCAAGTTTTACCTTTAAAAATCTATTACGTTAGGGAAAAATTCCACCTTGTGATACTCTTTGTCGTTGCTTAGAGCTTGTCTTATCAGCTCATCATTTCTATTTATGACTGCTTTAAATTTAGCCGACTCTTTTTTGTCTTCTATATTTTTTACGACCTTGATGGCGCTTTCTGGATTGATCGGCTTGCCGCCTAGATAGAGGCCAAAGTGTAGGTGAGGGCCAGTACTCATGCCGCTTGTACCAACATATGCTATTAGCGTGCCTTGTTTTACTCTAAGACCGCTTCTTATGCCCTTTGCAAAGCCATTTAGGTGGGCATAAAGTGTCTCGTAGCCGCCAGCGTGAGAGATGATGACGGTTCTGCCGTAGCCGCTCTTTTGTCCAACAAATTTTACCGTGCCATCGCCTGCAGCCTTGATCGGTGTGCCTTTTGGAGCACCGTAATCAACTCCAAGGTGCGCTCTATATCTTTGAAGGATCGGATGCCATCTTTTTAGAGTGAAATTTGATGTGATTCTTGCGTTTGCAAGAGGGCGAACGAGCAAAAATTTATCGTTTTTCTTGCCGTTTTTATCATAAAATTTATCTTCAAATTTATACATCACGTAGCGTTTGTTTTTAGTCTCTATCATCGCTGCGTAAATTTCAGGTGTGCCAAAAGAGTGTCCCATGCGTAGTTTTTGGTTATAAACGATAGCGATCGTATCACCTTTGTTTATCTTTTTAAAATCGATCCCGCTGCCGCTAAAAACCTCTTTAAAGCCAAGTGCTAGCGTGCCAGAGCCAGTGTAGTCAAAGATATCTTCAGAGACTGATTTATCGACTTTTAGGGCTAAAACTTTATCTTCGCTTTGGTATAAGATCGGGATAAACTCAAGCTGAAATTTACCCTTGTCATCTCTATAAATATGTATCTGAAGCTCGTCACTAACGGGGATGAGAGCTTGTTTAACCTCGCCGTTATCGTCTTTGTAAATTTGATATTTTGTGCCAGCGATGATCTCTTCTGTTAGCTCTTGATCTTCGCTTGCTAGGTTGTAATAAAGTGAAAGTGGGATTTTATTTGTTTCAAGAAAATTTAAAAAGCTGCTGCCATTTGGCCAACTAAGCTCATCAACAGTTGGTTTTATGGCATATAAATTTATACATAATATTGCAAAAATCACAAATATACGAGGCATCGATATCCTTTTAAAAAGCTGGAGGGGATTTTAACTAAAACTTGCTTTAATTTTGCAAAAGATAAAGCATTTTAGGCTATAATCGCTCTAAAAATTTAAACTTAGGAGATATTTTTGAAACGTATAATCGTGATTTTATCGCTGTTTTTTGGCTTTGCTTTTGGGGCTGATTTTTCTTTAAATGAGTATAGAACTCCTCTTATTAGCGTCGAGAGTGACGGCACAGCAACGATAGTTGATAGTCCTGAAATTTTGATCGGATCAAGCGGTATCGTGCTTCACAAATTTGACACTGATAGCTCTATCATCGCAAGAGTGAGCGTTGTCTCTAAAAATGCCGGCTTTGCGAAGGTTAGATTTGAGGTGTTTGACCTGCTTGAGCAAAAGGCTCTCCCACTCCCTGGCATCGCACCTGCAAGTGGCGATATAGTCGTGCTAAACTACCTTTATAACCGCTCACTAATTGTCGTGCCAAATAAAGAAATTTATGAAGAGGTTTTAGGCGCATTTCCTAATATGATATTTATCCATCCAGACCTTGTTGGAGCATACTTAAGCTACGAATACAAGCCAAATCCAAGCAGAGACGACTTTAGAAAGATGTGCGCTCAAAGTGCAGCTGGTCTTATCTTTGTCGCGATGGATGGCAGAAGCGTTTTTGCTGATTGCCAAAGCTTTAAAGTGCTAAAAGAGTTTAAAACTGGCGAAGTTGAGTATTATCAACTACCATTTTATACAAGAGTTAGCGACATAGACACTGTATTTTGGAAGCTAAATAGCGAGCACATCAACAACTACGACGCTCACTACGAAAAACTTTTTGAAGAAGATAACTGATCAATGAGCCGTTTGTCCTTAAGTAAGAGCGATTTAAAGAGTAGTTTAAATTTGCTAGCTGCTCTTAAGGACAAAGAGCTCTTTCACTACGCAGCAAGTCTTAGTTTTCATACGATTTTATCGATCATTCCGATACTTCTTATATCGTTTTCTATCTTTACAAAACTGCCTAGCTTTGAGGATTATTACGCCAAAATTCAAGACTTTGTCTTCTCAGCTCTTTTGCCAAGCAATCAAGAGATCATCTCAAACTACTTGCAAAATTTCCTCCAAAATAGCGGAAATTTAGGCATAGTTGGCTTTGTGGCGATGATATTTACTTCGGCTATGTTTTTTAGCGATTATGAATACGTAGTCTTAAAAGTGACAAGAGCTAGCAAGGCTAGGGGATTTTGGTCGGCACTTAGCTCGTACTGGACGCTCATCACGCTTGCGCCACTCGGACTTGCTGGTAGTTTTTACCTCTCAAGCCTTGTGCAAGAGATGCTAAACTCGACTAAATTTACAAGCTGGATAAATTTCTTAAGCATCGTGCCATATCTCATCATTTGGGTGATATTTTGCGTCACATATCTTATCTCAGTAAATGACGAGATAAAATTTAAAAGCGCGTTTTTTAGCTCGTTTGCCGCCTCACTCGTTTGGTATCTTGGCAAGTCAGCCTTTGTCTATTACGTCCTTTACAACAAGACCTATTTAAGCGTCTATGGCTCATTTTCAGCCGTACTTTTCTTCTTTGTGTGGATCTACATCTCGTGGATCATCTTTTTATATGGGCTTAAGTTTTGCGCCTATCTCTCAAATAGCTCTAAATTTAAAGGAAAAATTTGATAGTTTGTGCTAGCTGGTGAAATTTTAAATTTACCAGCTAGCATATGTATTATTTTATGTAAAATTTTATGTAGTATCAGCGTTTAAATTCGCAAATTTCTATCTTTATACCAAGCTCTTTGCTAAATTCTTTAGCCTTTTTCTCAAGCTCGTCTTTATCAAAGCAGATGAGATCAACATAAGAGTGCTTAGTGCCAGTCGCTGCGCCCATGCCTTCGCAAAAAGTACTACCTTCTAGCTCATCTTCTATCTTGTTTTTGCTATCAACACCAAACTGCACGTCGCCACCGTGATCTAGCGCTAAAAAGCAGAAATTTATGCCAAGCTCGAAAGCTTCATTGTAAGCATCGCTTGCTCCGTCGTAGTACTCATTTAGTAGCGTAGTTAGGCTCGTATATCCCATAAATACATCATCTCTTAGTGCATCTGAGCGAGGCTCTAGCTCATAAAAGCTAAACTGCTTAAGCGGTTCGCTTGATGCCTCTTTGCCAAATTTATCATCTATAAGATCGGCAAAGTCGGTAAGTGCGACGCCTTTTTCTCTTGGCTCATCTACGATCTCGAAGTCTCCAAGCGTGTTTATCATCGCTGTCTCGCCAACAACGTTGTCGCAAAGTATGAAAGCTAGCGTGTAGGCCTTGTTTTCATCTTCGCTTTTTAGCTTGCTTAAAGTTTCGTTATATAGGCACATATCCACGCTTTTTTCTTCAAAATTTGCATAGACCATGACCTCGTTTGCATCAACACTCACGCCATACATCTGTATAGTTGCTACTTCGCGTGGTGCACGTGGTTTGCCAAGCGTGCAAGTAAGTTTTGCTTCATACTCTTTTGGCATGCGTGATTTGATAAATTTAAGCCAAAAAAGCCTATATTTCATCCCTTCTGGGGTGAGCACTAGATCGATCTTGTCATTAACAAGACCTATCATAAAGGTTGGATCTACTAAACATAAATTTAGCGCCTCTTCAGTCATTTTACTTGCAGATTCGTAATTTTTATCCTCTAAATTACGCTTGATGACGTCTAAATTTTTACCAAATTCGCTCCAAAATTTATCAACTCTGCTAGCAAAGCTAGAACTCTTTTTAGAAAACCACATCTTTATCCTTTTTATTAAAATTTTCGACATTTCTTTGCGTATAAATTTTCATCGATGGAAACTCTAACGCACTTAGTTTATCAAAACCAACTTCGTTAAAAACACAGCCTGTGTCGATATCTGCGCTATTTTTATAAAATTTTACCTCTCTTACTGGCGTGTGCCCATAGACATTAAATATGCCACTAACTTGTAGCTCATCGCCTCTACCTGAGAGCAGGTGCCTTCTAAACTCTTCGCTAGCATATTTATCGTTTCTTAGCTCCCACATATTGCCAACGGCTGAGTGAGAGACTACCAGATGCTCGCCATTTTGGGTTTTATAATCTTTAAATTCCAGATAAACTGGCCTGCTTTCTAAAAAATCCACATGCCTTTGCTTAAACTCTGTGCTTTGTCCAAGATATGATCTATATGTCGCCTCGCCACCATTTCCAAAGAACCAGCTCCTGTCAAATGGCACTTTATTGTTTAAAAACTCAAATTTATTGTTTAGCAGCCTTCGCTCGTGATTTCCCATTACTATTTTATAGTCATTTTGCATGATAAGTTCGACCACGTCGCAGCTAAAAAGCCCACGATCTATCACGTCGCCAACAAAGCAAATTTGAGATTTTTCTTTGTTTGGAAACTGCTTGATAAGCTCTAAAAGTGTGTTAAAACAGCCGTGAACGTCGCCGATAATGTAAATTTGCTCGCTCAAATTTTCTCCTTTGGCGCAAATTTTAGTCTATTAAGCTTAAAAATAAAGATTGTTAATTGCTGATAAAATTAGAATGAAATTTTATTTATGAAATTTAAAGCAGTAGAGGGGGCAAAACCCCCTAAAATCATTGTGCGTAAAAGCCGCTTACTTTGCCAGTAAGGTCTATCATGATGTTTTTCATCTGAGTGTAGTGCTCAAGTATGATCTTATGCGTCTCACGGCCGATACCTGAGTTTTTATATCCGCCAAATGGGCTTCCTGCTGGGATTTGGTTGTAAGTGTTGATCCAAACTCTGCCAGTCTCCATAGACCTTGCAACTCGAAGTGCTTTTGTGATGTCTTGTGTGAAAATTCCGCCACCAAGGCCGTATTCGCTGTCATTTACCATTTTGATAAGCTCGGCTTCATCTTTAAATTTGATGACGACGCCAACTGGTCCAAAAATTTCTTCCTGAGCCACTCTCATATCGTTTGTCACATCAACTAGCAGCGTTGGCTCGACAAATGCGCCCTTGTCGCAACCATTTGCGGTGTAGGCTTTGCCGCCGACTGCTACTTTTGCACCTTCTTTTTTGCCGATCTCTACGTACTCTAAGATCTGCTCGGCTTGTTTTTTATTGATCTGAGAGCCCATTTGAGTCTTAGGATCAAGCGGATCGCCAACTTTTATGGTGCTAAATTTCTTAACAGCAGCCTCGATAAATTTATCATAAAAGCTCTCTTCTACGAAAATTCTAGACCCTGCGCAGCAAACTTGACCTTGGTTAAATAAAATTCCAAGCTGAAGACCGTCAAGCGCCTTGTCTAAATTTGCGTCGCTAAAGAAGATATTTGCGCTCTTGCCGCCAAGCTCAAGTGTGGCTGGGATGATACGACGTGCAGCAGCTATGGCGATATCACGGCCGATCTCGGTTGAGCCAGTAAATGCTAGCTTGTCAAGGCCTGGGTGGTTTTTGATCCACTCGCCGCTCTTGCTGCCTCTGCCTGTTACTATGTTTATCAAACCTTTTGGCAAAATTTTATCTATCAGCCTAAATAGCTCAAGCACGCTTAGGCTTGTCTCGCTTGAAGGTTTAAACACGCTCGCATCGCCTGCTGCGATCACCGGAGCTAGCTTCCAAGCTGCCATTAAAAATGGAAAATTCCAAGGCACGATCTGACCCACAACGCCTATTGGCTCGCGTAAAACGATAGAGAGTTGCTTCTCGTCAAGCACGTTTGCGCTGCCTTCTTCGCCCATGATAACGCCAGCAAAGTACCTAAAATGCTCGGCTGCAAAAGGGATATCGACATTTAGCGTCTCTCTAATCGGCTTGCCGTTGTCCATACTCTCGACTTTTGCAAGGTGCTCTTTGTGCTCGTCGATGATATCAGCGATCTTGTTTAGTAGCTTTGCACGCTCGCTAATTGTGGTGTGTTTAAATTTCTTAAAAGCCTCACGTGCAGCACGAACTGCGTCATTTACATCTTCTTCGGTAGCGTCAGCGATCTTTGCAAGGTGCTCGCCGTTTGCTGGATTTTTGGCATCAAGTGTAGCGCCGTCTTTTGCGTCACGCCACTCACCATTTATGAAAAGCCCGTATTTTTCAAGTAGTTTCATACTTTTCTCCTTGATTAAGATTTTGTAAAAGGATTATAATATTAATAAAATTTATCAAAAATAAATTTTGGATATAAATTCTATTTTTTAATAAATTTTATTGTTTAGAATAGGGCGGTGTTTTAAATTTAACTCTGCCAAGATAGTGAAAATGTAGTCTCGCCATCAAGCTCACTTTGGCATTTTACGGCGATGCCATTTTTCTTGCAGCACTCTTTTACTAAATTTAGCCCTATGCCAAAGCCGCCTTGATCGTCGTTAAATCTCGTGTAGCGATCAAAAATTTTCATCTGCTGCTCTTTACTGATGCCACGTCCAGTGTTGCTTATGCTAAAGAAATTTGGCTCTAAAATGATGCTAACCTTTGAATTTGGCGCTGCATATTTTGAGGCGTTGCTTAAGAGGTTGTCTAAAATTTTACTCACATCTTCAAGGTCTGCGTTTATAAAACTAGGCTTTAGGCTAGCGTCTATCTTAAGTCCGCGTTTGGCAAAAAATGGTGAAAAATAGTTTAACCTTTGCGTGGTTAGCAAATTTAGATCTATTAGCTCTTTTTTGCTTGGCCTATCAAGGTTAAAACTTAAATGAACGAGCGCGTCATAGATGCTGCCTAGGCTCTTTGCGGCAAGGCTGATGTTGTTAAAACGCTTTAAATTTCGCTCATTTAGGTTTTCAAGATCGGCCGTTTCTATGCTCATAGAAATGACGCTTAGAGGCGTGTTTATCTCGTGCGTTGAGTCTTTTATGAAGTGATTTAGCGTATCTATCTTTTCATAAAGTGGCTTTAGGCTTAGTTTTGCGAGGTAAAAGGCGATGAAGAGCAGGGCGAAAAGGAAAAAGAGCGCCTTTAGTGTGGTTGAAATTTGCAAAGATAAAATTTCAACCTTGATATCTTTGCCAACTAGAAAAATATCAGCGTGCGATAGCTCGTCTGTGGCGTTGTCATCCATGTATTGGATCTTTTCAAATATCGAGACCTTGCCGCCGATCAAATTTACATTTTTACTTTTGTCTATCTTTTGGCAGTCAAAGTCTTTGTAAATTTTCTCATCATTTTTTAGCACGATGCAAGCATGCACGCCTTTTTCTTTTGTTAGACTTGAGATTGAGTCAAGTCCATTCATTCTAGCTTTCATGTAAATGCCCATCTTTATCTCTTTTAGCATTTTGACCTCATTTAAGATGAGCGCATTTTTTTTATTTTTGTAGTCGTTTATGAAAAAATAGCCCAGAAAGAGCACGGAGCTAACAAGATAGAGGGATAAAATTTTAAATAAAATTTGCGTCTTTTCAGACATAGATGTAGCCGTCTCCACGCTTGTTTAAAATGGCATCTTTGCCTAAAATTTGGCGTAAATTTTTGATATATACACGAAGGCTAAGCTCGCTTGGCTCCTCGTCAAATTTCCAAATTTTATTAAAAATTTCATCTTTGGTTAAAATTTTGCCCTTGTTTTGCAAAAATAGGGCGAGCAGGTCGCTCTCTTTGCTCGAGATATTTACATTTTCGCCGTTTTTACTTAGAGTTTTGCTCTGTGGGTGAAAGCAAAGATCATCTAAAATTTTGATATCTTCGCCGTTTTGGTGTGAGAAATTTCTTTTTATGAGAGCTTGCATGCGGATAAGTAGCTCTTTTAGCTCAAATGGCTTTTTTAGATAGTCATCGCAGCCGCTTTTGTAGCCTTTTTCAAGGTCGTCTATGGTGTTTAGCGAGGTGGTAAATATGCTAGGTGTTGTGACGCCAAGCTCACGTAGCGATGAAAGTAGGGAGAAGCCGTCGCCTTGCGGGAGTTTGACGTCTAGTATAAGTAGGTCAAAATTTCGCTCGTATGCAAGATCTAGTGCGTCTTTGGCATTGTTTGTAGTGGTGACATCGTAACCATTTTCGCCCAGATACTCGCTTATTAGATCAAGTAATGTTTCATCATCTTCAACAAGCAAAATTCTGACCATCAAGTGCCTTTACATGCCTTTTTTCATTTCGTCTTTCATGCCCATGTCGTCTTTTTTCATACCCATGTCATCTTTTTTCATTTCGTCTTTCATGCCCATGTCGTCTTTTTTCATACCCATGTCGTCTTTTTTCATTTCGTCTTTCATGCCCATGTCTTCTTTTTTAGCTTCGTGTTTTTTGACAGGATGTTTTTTAGACATATCATCTTTCATCATCTGCTCTTTCTTCATCATCTCATCTTTGCCCATCTTGTCCTTTTGCATCATTTCAGTAGCATTTGCAAGACCGCCAAACATAAACATAGCACCAAGTGCAACTAAGATTAACTTTTTCATAAAGTCTCCTTTAAATTAAATTATGTTGCAATTGTAGTCACTTAGTGTGAAATAAGTGTGAATTTACGCAAATACAAAATAGATAACTGGAAGCGTGATAAATGAAAAAAGCACGCCAATAGCAACTGATGAGATGGCTAGTGAGCTATCAAGTCCAGCTTTTATGACCATCGCGCTTGCAAGGGCTGATGTCGGCATCGCACATTGAAAGAGACCAACGACCCAAGTTTTGCTCATCTGGATGCCTGAGACTTTTAATATGATGAAAAATACGATAGCTGGCAATATCATCTTACACAAAAGCACGACACTAACGCCTTTATATGAGCTTGTGATACTACTAAAGTTAAGACCAACGCCGATCGCAAAAAGTGCGACTGGAGTGACGCTACCTTCAAACATCCTAAGTGGCGCAAAGATAAAATCTGGAAGTGGAACTTCTTTTAAAATAAGACCCATAATAAGCGCTATAAATGGTGGAAATTTTAAAATTTTCATTGTATTTTGAAATAGCGAAACCTTCTCAGGCGCGGCAAAAGATAGGATGAGTGGTCCAAGGATCGAAAGTGGGATACCAGTGGCTATTTGATCGTAAAAGATGACCTCATTTACCATCTCGTCGCCAAAGAAGCCCTGAATGACAGGCATACCGACAAATAGGGTGTTACCAAAAAGGCTTAGCATGACCATACTGACGGTTGTTATTTTGGTAAATTTAAAAACCTTACCTATGACAAATGCCAAAACAGCGCTAATGGCGGTTGAGGCAAAGCCGATTAAGATCGTATTTATAAGCGAGGCATCGACATTTACGTGGTAAATTTTATCAAAGATTAGCGCAGGCATTGCAAAACAAAGGACAAAATCCACAAAAGGGATCGAGTGCTTTTGCTCAACAATGCCGACTTTTTTAGCAAAAAAACCAGTTGCGATTATGAAAAATATTGCAAAAAGTGGTGTGAAATTCATAGCAGTCTCTTTTAAGTTTGGAATTTACAAAGAATTGATTATATGCCCCAAAAGATTAAATTACAATAAACTTTTTTGGATTTTACTCTTAAATTTAAACCCTAGCATCAACCTTTTTGTAAAATTTATCTCTCTCATCTATCTTTTCTTTATTTTTTAGATCGTTTTCAAGATAACTGATATTATAAATTTCTCTTACAGATATGCTTTTGCCACTATTTAGGCTGATTAAAAATTTGCTCTCAAATTTATTTGATAAGTTGATGATAGCGATCGCACCAGCATCTTTTAGGCTTGTGATCTTACCGTTTTGCATGACGCCGATGTCTTTGAAATTTAGGCTATTTAGCTGCGCATTATCCATCTTTTTTGTCTCTAAATTTACGCTAGTTTTTAGCTCGCTTGGCGTATTTAGCTTGCCAGTGTCATTGTAAAGCTCATTTGCGTCTAGTTCTCTGCCACTATCAAATTTTAGTCTTATCGTGCCATCTTGATTTAGCTTCATAGCTATGACGCTATCGCTATCTCGCAGTGCAGTGGCAGCTGTGGCTTCATTTGTAGTAAAAGCCTTTTTTACCTTTTTTAAATTTGAGATACTAAAATCAAGCCCAGTTGCTTGCTTAAATTCATTTTCCATTGCGATCATCTTGGCTGATTTTGTATCTTCAAGCTTTGATATGTAAGCGTCCGCATTTTCGTCAAATTTCTTTAAATTGGCGCTAAGATTTTCTATCGTCTTATTATGTGCATCAAGCTCAGCGTTGTAGTCATTATAAAATTTCATAAAACTATCTTTTTGAAATTTTGTGTATGAGAAATTTTCATCTTTTTTGTGCTCTTTGCTTGGCTCGATGATCGGGTTAAATTCGCTTAGTCTCGCAGTATCATCAAAGCCTATTTTTGTGTAAGCGAAATTTTTAAAAGAGCTATCCTTGCCAAAGATATTATTGTGTCTTAGATCGACCCAGCCGTTATTTTGAGCATATTTTTTAAAGAAATTATTTATATCATTTTTACCTATCTTTTCATATCTATTTTCAGCAGCAAACAAGGTATTTGGATCTGAGGCGTAGTAGGAGTGCCTGTGATCGATCTCTTTTGTATCTACGTAAAGATCGGGATTGTTTGTGATCACCGCTTTATGATTTAGTTCTTCTCTTGTTATTTGGTTGTGATTTATGACATTTGTGCTGATAAACTGCCTAAGATCAACTCTAGCCGTGACGTCACTTAAATTTGTTATTTTTTCATTTCCATCTTTGTCGTATCCTCTTACTTTTAGCTTGTCAAAGAGTATATCTTTTTGATCTAGTGTGCCGTCATTATTACTATCAAAGCTAAAAAGTGCGCTATTGTTTTCTAGCTTTCCAACGCCTAGCTCGTCGTTATCGCCGTAAATATCTAAAAAGACTTCCACTTCACCATAATTTGTCTTTAGTGTGTTTGAGTGGGCGTAGTCGTTTAAATTTTTAAATTTTGTATTTTCTAAGTAGCCACTTTTTAAGACAGGTAGCATGGTAGCATCATCTGTGGCGTTTATATTTTTAAAGTAGGCGTTTTTGCTAAAGCCATTAGAAGTTTCATCTGAGTAAAATTTGTTGTTGATGTTTATTAAATTTTGCGAGTAGTCTTTTAAAATTTCTTCTGCTTTTTGTGTTGCTAGACGTTTGTTGTATTCTTTGATATCAGCTTCAGTTATGTAGATGGTGTCTGTTCTATTTGCTTCATAAAGCTCGTTAAACTGGCTTAAATTTACTTTTGAACTATTGTGATCGCTATGATTTAAAAATCTTTTGGAAAGATTTTGCAAATCATTTAAATTTATAAAATCATACTTTTGCGGTGTGACATTCATCTAAAATCCTTTTAAAGATGTTGCAAACAATATCGGCTAAATTTATAAAATGTTTAAGTTTTTAATGGTGCCCGAGGTTCGATTAATATGTAAGTATAAATGGTCGATTGTTTTAGCTCGTTTTCTCCAAAAGTGAAGCCACCAAGGAGAGCTTGGCGGGTTTTGCCGATGCTGGTCGAACGGTAGGAAGGGCTTTTGCGGTGGTTATAGATTTCATAACTAAGCGATAATAGGCGTGATAAAAGATATATTTAATTTCATAGTTGACTCTAGGCTAAGAAAATGGATAAGCAGAAAAACAGGCTTAAGTGTAGACAAAAAAACGGCTCCAGCGCTATCGGCGAGCAAACTACGGCTGGATCTGTAGATAAAGTTGTGCAAGATCGCCACGAGATGAGGACGCAAACGAGCCAAAATCAAATAACTGACAATAAAAAGATAGATATAAATTTATACGGCTCGCAAGCCGTAGCGCAAGCTGTAAGCGATAACGGGTATAGTTTTTGGGATTAGTGTGTTTAATAATATTTACGGTAATTATCTATGTTTTTTTATGAATTCGCAATATTCTTTTAAACATATTAAAGACGATTGTTTAGCATCAATTTTAGCAGTATCTAGTTCTTTTGGAAATATAAAATTTGATTTGTGGTAGCAAATATTGTTTTTGCTTAAATTTGTGGTCGTATTTTCATATGAGCCGCCTTTGTTTTTTATGGATTCGTATATATTTTGATTATTTTTTATATTACATCTATTGACGCCTAAAACACTACATACATCAGCGTTATTTTTAAAATGAGCCGATAAAAATGTCTCAAAATTTTTATATGTTAAAAATATATTGCTATATTTATTTACATAGCTAAGGCTAGTGCATAGCTTTTTTAAATGCCCTAACTCTGTTTTATCGCCGGTGGCTCTGTCTAAATCGGCTACTACAAAAATAGGAATAGGAGTTCCCCTATATTGCTCTATTATTTTTATAAAACTCTTATAGTTTCCATTTTTAACGTTTGTTATGTTAAAAACGAACTCGTCGCCTAAGTGCTCGCTTCTAAAATGTTTTAAATAATGCTCCTCCGTTTGGCCTTCGACGATGAATTTTATAACTATCTTTCGTTTATTCATAATCGCCTCTTAAATAGTCCATGTATGCTTTTTTCTTATCATTTCTTAGCTCAAATTCGCTTAACGCTTTTAATGTTGTGGCGGTATTTTCTTTGCCTACTATGTAAATTTGAGACGGAGCAAGCATATCGGTATCAAAGATTAGCGGATTATGAGAGCTTAATATAAATTGTCCTTTAGTATTTGACGATGAGTTAATTACCCCGTTTAATAGCCTAATTAGAGAGATGGTGCTAATAGAGCTATCTAGCTCGTCTATTATCATAACCGACTCTGGCACGGAGTCTGCGCTATCTATCGCATATACCAGCCCCACCATAAGCTCTATTATTTTTTTTACGCCCGAGCTCTCTTTTTCAAACGCAAAGCTTTTATGATCTCTTTTTAAAATCAAAGAAAATCTATCGTCTTTTATATCTATAAAATCAAAATCAGTAATGCTATCGTCTACAATCTCTAATATATTTAATACGGTATCTTTATGTTCTGTAAAAAAATCTTTATCAAATAGATCAAAAGGAATCACTCTATCTTGACTAGCCATAATATCGAACGTGTTTATATTTTTATTATATCCATATACCTTTACTGCACCCTGAAAACCGCGTAGTTCTTTGACGTTGTTGTCTTTTATTTTGTTTAAGACGGTATCTCGTGAAACGACGGATAGTATCTTTTCATATTCGGTAGCTATCGGAAATGTTAAACTGTCCTTATTGAATCGATAAATCAAAACTTCGTTTTTTGTTAAATTTTCGATTATTATCCGCTCTTTATCAAACTTAATCTCATACACGTAACTGTCTTTTTTATTGTCCGTAATAGTTATCTTGTATTCGGTATAACCTATGTCGGAATTTATAAACTGAGATTCTTTTTCTATGTTTAATCCGTTTTCTATTATGCGAAGTATGCTTTCTAAGGCTTTTAATATATTCGTTTTGCCTGTAGCGTTCTTGCCGAATAAAACCGCGCTTTTAGCTAATCTAGTATCCGAAAAGTAATTACTTTCGTATTTTGTATTTTTTAGTCTTTGATTTTGTTTTGCAGTGAAGTCTATCTTAATGTTTTGAGATATGGATGCATATCCGCAAACTTCAAAACTAGCTATCATTTTCAATCCCTATATATAATTTTATGAAATTATATCATAATATAACCGCTTTTCGCGTTTATGTCATAAAATTTAAACTATGCTCTTTACTACCTTACCCACGATTTTAAAATGCGCCTGGGTTTCGTTTAGATCGACCTCGTAGCTTTAAAATCCGGATTGACCGAAACGATTTTAAGCATGCCGTATGGCGTGAGTTGCAGGATTTTTACCATGAGCTGATTGCTAAAATTTACCATGTAAAGCCCGTCTCCGGTAAATGCGCCGTCCTCGCGCGAAAAATGACCCAATCTCCGCTCCTTAGTATCGGCGTCATGCTTTCGCCGTCCACCTCCATGTTACCTAGGTTTTTTACCCAGTGGGACTTCAAAGAAGGCCTTGGCAATCGGCATCAGCTCGCCCATTTGGTAGCCCCTCACGGACTCTAACTCGTTACCGTCGCCCGCGCTTGCTTTAATGGAGATTGTTTTGTGGATAAAACAGAGATCGGCATCGTCCAAATTTTGATGACTACTGTTTTTATATATTAATTTTTAAGTAAGTATTTTGTAGGTATTTTTCTATCTTTTCTCCAAACTACTATTGCCGAATTGCTGCTTAACACAAGTTTTTTAGATGGCTGATTATCGTTTGAAGCGCCGTAATAATGATATAATTCTTGCATTCGCTCATCAAAAGCATCCATTTTATCCCTTTCTCTAATACTTAGAAAAATTTAGTATAATCCAAATATCAATTAGGCAATTATATCAAAAAGGGCAAAAAATAAAACTTTAAAATACTATTAAGCTCTTGAAAAGAGTTCGGAGAGGTTAAGGAGCGCGAATGCGGTGCAAACGTCGCCGCTGTATTTGTCTATACTTTGCCAAAGAGCCTTAATATCGGCGTTTTTGGTAAGCGTCGCGTAATTTTTCTCTTTTACTTTTTTAAACGTGAAGCGGTAGTTAATGCTCGCGATCACGTTATGTGGCGCAATATAGTAGGCTGATTGTCAAATTTGATTTAAAAGCAAATAGAGCCGCTTCGTCATCTCAAGGCTGCCCTTGGCCTCTATCTTTTTTAAAATTTCTATGATTTCGGTTACGGTGATGTCCGTAATGCATCTATTTTCAAAAAATGGATAGGCATATATTTACAAGCAGCCTTTTACCTCTGTTCAGGGTATTTGGCTCCACGCTAGGGGCTTTTATTTCGAGCCATCTTTGCGCGAGTTTTTTAAAATTTGCCTGCTCGTTTATCTCGCTCTCGCGCTTGACGTCGATGCCGTCTCTTAGCTTTTGCTCCAGCTTAAACCTCTCCTCGCGCGCCATTGCCAAACTAAACTCGGGAAAATTGCTAAAATTTAGCCTTTTGATTTTATTATCGGCCGAGCTTTTGTATTTGAGAGCAAAATATTTACGACCGCTAGGATCTACAAAAATATATAAACTTCTGCTGTCGCATTTCTTATAAATCTTATCTTTCGGCTTTAGCGCCCTGATCTTTCTATCTGTTGGCGGGGTGGGTATCTTTGGCATTTTTTACGGAGTACTTTTGTGCTTTTTTATTTTACTCCGTTATTATTTAGTAAAAAATGAATATTTGCAAATATATTTTTATATCCTTTGGTATTTTAAAATATACGAAAAAAATTTCTTTAAAATCCATCTATATCGGAGATTTTTACGCTTTTGGATGTTTTGGGAAGTCTTAAGATTTAGTGTTATGGTGCCCGAGGTCGGACTCGAACCGACACAAGGTTGCCCTTATCAGATTTTGAGTCTGACGCGTCTACCAGTTTCACCACTCGGGCTAAGTTAAGATTGAAATTTTAAAATTGTGTGAAGAAAGAAAAAGGGGAGAGTTGCTCCCCGAAAAAGAAAATTATTTCTTTTTACCTTTTTTAGCAGCACCAGCAGCAACTGCTTCTTTAAGTTTTTTGCCAACTTTGAATTTGACTGCTTTGCTAGCAGGAACGTCGATTACTTTCTTAGTTCCAGGAACTCTAGCTTTCCTTGCAGCTCTGTCAGCAGTACCGAAAGTACCAAAGCCTATAAAGCTAATTGTATCGCCTTTTTCAAGAACCGCTTGGATTGTCTCCAAAGTAGCATCAACAACTTTTAGAGTATCTTTTTTTGAAAGACCAGCCTTGTCGGCAACCGCTTGAATAAATTCAGCTTTTTTCATGAACCATCCTTTTAAGAAGTTATGCGGCAATTCTACACTCTTTTAAAAAAAAATACAATACTTTTTCCCTAAATTTAGCTCTTTTTTTGCATTTTTTTAGTAAAAAAGACCAAAATTTGAACTTTCACTCACAAATTTCAAACGTAAGCTCGTTTTTTAGCCCTATTTTTTTCATATCTACAAGCTTTAAATTTTCAAAATTTAGAGCCATTAGTTCATCTTTGCTTGTCACTTTAGCATTTGCGATCTGGCGCAAAACCTCACCTCTATAAGCTTTTGCATGATGGCTTAGTATCTTTTTGTTTTTCAAGAAACAAAATGTTGTAAATTCTTTATTTATCACATAAAATTTCTCATAAAATTTAGCCCTAAGATCTAAAATTTCATCATTTTCTAAAAAGTGATCGACCGCTTTGCTAAAATTTTGCTCATAAAATTTTGAAATATCAAAGCCAGCTAGCTTTTTGCCTTGCTTTAGTTTGTACTCAACTATCTCATCTTTTGCTAAAATTGGCCCAAATAAATTTGAAAATATTAAAACATTATTATCTATATATTTTTGAGCCCCATCGCTTAGCCCGCGGTAGTTTAGGTGCTTATATGCCACTCCGTCATATCTTAAGATGGCCTTTATCGCGCCTTGGTCAAAGAGGCTAGCTCTTAGCTCTTTGCTATCAACAAGTTGTTTTAGCCCAAAAAGCTTCTTTATCTCGTCTAAATTTGCACTTTTTAAAAACTCATCATATCTGTTTAAAATTTCAGCCCTTTTGCTAAAAAGCATGGGAAATATCAAATTTTTTCCATCAAATTTATCACTTGTGTTTAGAGAAATTTTGCTTTCGCTTGGTGAGAAGAGGATTTTTAACGCCATTTTCTTTCCTATTTTATATATGTAAATTTTGGCAGATTATACAATAAAACTTTTTTGCACTAAAAAAAATCAAATTTTCACCGATATATCACAAAGCGGAATTATTCTTGCTTAGAGTGAATAAAAATTTAGGGAAAAATTATGAGAATTACAAATCAACTACGTTTTAGTCAGACTTTGCACGACTATCAAAAAAATATGGTTGGCGTAAATAAAAGCTACCAGCAGCTCTCAAACGGACTTAAAATCCAAGATCCATACGACGGTGCCGCGGTTTATAACGATGCTATGAGGCTTGATTATGAAGCGACCACTCTCACTCAAGTGGCTGATGCTACTGGTAAGTCAGTAAATTTTGCAAAAAACACAGACAATGCACTGAAAGAATTTGAAAAACAGCTTGAAAATTTTAAAACAAAAGTCGTTCAAGCAGCTAGCGACGTGCATAGCACAACCTCTCTTGAAGCTTTGGCAAACGACCTTCAGGGCATCAAAAACCACCTTGTAAATATCGCAAATACCTCTATAAATGGGCAGTTTTTATTCTCAGGAAGTGCTGTGGATACTAAGCCGATAGATGGCTCAGGCAAATATCAAGGCAACCGCGACTATATGAAAACTTCAGCTGGCGCGCAGGTTGAGCTTCCTTACAATATCCCGGGATTTGATCTATTTTTAGGAAAAGATGGCGACTACAACAAAATTTTAACAACAAACGTGATGCTAGCCGATCAAACTAGAACCGACATCTCCTATGCTCCAAAATATCTTGACGAAAATAGTAAGATAAAAAATATGATCGGTCTAAACTACGCTAGCGACTCAGTTGTGGGCAGCGATGGCTCTTATAAAGGCACGATCGAGCCTGATTTCGACTTTTTGGATACTTCAAATGTAAATTTCCCTGACACATACTTTTTCATGCAAGGCAAAAAGCCAGATGGCACGACATTTACAAGTAAATTTAAGATGAGTGCTGATACGTCAATGGCTGGTTTGATGGAGAAGATCGGTATGGAATTTGGCAACACAAAGACGACAAAAGTTGTCGATGTGAGCATAAATAACGACGGACAATTTAATATAAAAGACCTTACTAAAGGTAATCAAACGATAGACTTTCACATGGTTGCAGCTACTTCTGTGGCGGCAAATCGTGGTGCGATAGCTCCAAACAATACACTTGATACGGTAAATTCGCTACAAAGCCTTGAAAATATGGCAAATGCTGTGCCAAAAACGGTTCATATAACTGAATTTACAAAGAGCAAATACCTTGATAAAGATGGAAATTTAACAAACGCATTTGACTATGACAAAGTTAGATTTGAGCGAAAAGACAATGAATTAATCGCAAATTTGCCTCAAGTTGCTAGAAGAACAGGCGAGTTTGCAACTGATCAGACAAAGCTAAGCGAGGTCTCTGGCACAAAAGAGAGCTACAATAGAAATTTATACCCAAAAGATGTCGATGCTAGAAAGAGGGAGCTTTACAACATAGATAATCAAGAGATAGGTCTTCAAGTAAAATCAATCACTGGCACAATGTATGACATCAAAGTAAAAATGGGCGAAGCAGGTGGCGTAAATACCCCAGTGCAGTTTCAAATAACATCAACAACTGCTGCTGGCGTGGTATCTCCAACTAGAAATTTGACCGTCTATAACTCAGATGAATTTGGCAGTTACAGAACCTATGCAAGCGACTTTACATATCGTCAGCTAATGGATATCGTAGCGATGGCTGCAAGCGATAATATCCCAAATCCTCCACACGCAGAAAATGCAAACTTTGATACAGATATCGAAAAGGTAAGAAGAGATCAAAACTATAACGCCTATAAAGACGCTTTGTCAAAGACTAAAGGCGCAGTAGAGGTAAATTTAGATGATAAAGGCAGGATGGTTTTAACTGACAAGACAAAATCTGTCACAAATATAGAGCTAACCATGTATGATGCGAAAAATGGAGATATATTTGACGGAGATAGCACCGGCATAAACACCGCTGGCGCTGCTGGTCACACTCAAGGCAAGGGCTCAGTATTTAGCTTTAACGAAAATAATGCTTTAACTATCGATGAGCCAAGCACAAGTGTCTTTCAAGACCTTGATGATATGATATTTGCCGTTAGAAATGGCTACTATAGAGCAGACGCTAACAATCACGACCCACGAAATACAGGCATGCAAGGCGCTTTAAAAAGGCTAGATCACTTGGTGGATCATGCAAATAAAGAGCTTACAAAGATAGGCTCTCAAACAAAGCTTCTAACTGCGACAAATCAGCGTGCAGAGGTCATGAAAGTAAATGTGCTAACTGTTAAAAATGACGTCATAGACGCAGACTATGCGGAGTCATATCTTAAATTTACACAGCTTTCACTCTCATATCAAGCGACACTTCAAGCAAGCGCTAAGATAAATCAACTAAGCTTGCTAAACTACCTAAACTAAAATGATAAATCAGCAGGCATAGCTTGCTGATTTTTTAAAAATTAAACTCAAGCGTGCTATAATAAGCCTTTTTAACAAAAGGATCTAAAATTTTAAGACATATATTATTTACTATTTTTGTTTGTTTTTTTATATATTTTGGTATCGCTACGGCTGCTCCGACTGCTGATTTTGTAGGCTCACTTGGACAAAGTCTTGGCGTTTTTAACATTAAATATTTTGGACTTATAGCCTATGTTTATCCATTTTTACTTATCGTTCTAGGATATTTTGTATATAAAAATTTTAAGAAATTTGACTTTGATTTTGCCCAGTTTGTGGTTGGGATTTTTCTATTTTTTATCGCATTTTTGATGTTTCAAGCGCTAACCACTTCTGGAGCAAATAGCGGCGTGATAGGCGGCTTTATAGTCTCAGCTCTAAAAGAAGTCATCGGCGCTATTGGCACTGCGGTTGCTATACTTATGATATTTATCATCTCTCTTGGGCTTGCTTTTAGAGAAAATTTTATCATCGTTTTAAGAAAGGCTTTTGTAGATAAAGAGCCAAATAGCTATGAAGAAAAAAGCAGAGGCGTAAAAGAGGTAAGGGCAAGGCAGATACCAAAGATAGAGCGCAAAAAGCCAAAAGCCGAAGAGATAAAAGAAGAAGAGCTTATAGATGCTCAGGTGCTAAATGATGATGAGCCAAATTTAGAGAGTGGGCCAGAGCCAGAGATGGAGCCGGCACAAGAGAGCAGACCTGCAACTATAAGCGGGGTTGAAATTTTAAATGAAGTGGCTGAAAACAAAAAACTTCTTGATCAGATAGAACGCGGCAAGGTCGAAAAGCCAAAAGACTTTGTCCTGCCGCCACTTAAATTTCTAAACGACCCTCCAAAGCGCTCGCACAATATAAATGAAGCTGAGATTGATCAGCAAATTTCAAATTTACTCGACAAACTGCGTAAATTTAAGATAGATGGCGACGTGGTGCGAACTTATACTGGCCCTATCGTCACGACATTTGAGTTTCGCCCAGCCCCACACATCAAAGTAAGTAAAATTCTCACTTTACAAGATGACCTAGCGATGGCGCTAAAGGCCCAAACTATCCGTATCCAAGCGCCGATCCCTGGCAAAGACGTCGTTGGTATCGAGGTGCCAAATCAAAATTTAGAGACGATCTATCTAAAAGAAATTTTAGATAGCGAAGTCTTTAAAAACGCGAGTAGTCCGCTAACTATGGCTCTTGGCAAAGATATCGTGGGCGCTCCTTTTGTGACCGACCTTAAAAAGCTTCCACATTTGCTAATCGCTGGTACAACAGGATCAGGCAAGAGTGTGGGCATAAATGCGATGCTTTTAAGCTTGCTTTATAGAAATAGCCCACAAACTTTACGCCTAATGATGATCGATCCAAAGATGCTTGAATTTAGCATATATAACGACATCCCACACCTTTTGACACCGGTTATCACAGAGGCTAAAAAGGCGATCACAGCGCTTTCAAACATGGTCGCTGAGATGGAGCGAAGATATAAGATAATGAGCCAAACTCGCACAAAAAATATAGAAAGCTACAACGAAAAGATGAAGAGTGAGGGCGGCGAGCAGTTCCCATACATCGTCGTGATCATCGATGAGCTAGCCGATCTTATGATGACTAGCGGCAAGGACGTGGAGCTTTACATAGGCCGTCTAGCACAGATGGCAAGGGCTAGTGGCATACACTTGATAGTAGCGACCCAGCGCCCAAGTGTCGACGTCGTGACTGGCCTTATAAAGGCAAATTTACCAAGCAGGATAAGCTATAGAGTAGGGCAGAGGATCGATAGTAAGGTTATCCTTGATCAAATGGGAGCTGAGAGCTTACTAGGACGTGGGGACATGCTATTTACACCTCCTGGAAGCCCTGGAGTGATCAGGCTGCATGCGCCATTTGCGAGTGAAAAAGAGATAGAAACAATCGTAAATTTCTTAAAAGAGCAACAAGATGTGATCTACGATGAGAAATTTCTAGCAGAGGAGGGCTCTAGTGCTAGCTCGGCTGCCGGTGCGCTAGGCGAAGAAGAGCTTGATGAGCTTTATGAAGAGGCAAAAGAGATCATCTTAAGCGAGCAAAAAACATCGATCAGCTACCTACAAAGACGCCTAAAAATAGGCTACAACAAAGCTGCAAATATAATCGAACAAATGGAAAAAATGGGCGTTTTAAGCCCTGTAAATGCAAAAGGCCAAAGAGAAATTTTAGTTTAAAAATGGCTTGTCAACTAAAAAGGTATTCAAATTTATAAGTAAATTTGAATACCGTGTTGCTTAGCAATTCCTCTATAATACTCTTATATATAAAAAGCATTTTAAAAAACTCACAAAGTTATCTTTAAACTAGGCATCAATCTTGAGTTAATAAGTAAAAATCCTTGCGATTTTATAGAGCTTCCAAAAATTGACAATAAAAGGTATTTTGATTATTCGATAGCTATTCAAAAACGCTTTATAAAAGCTATTTGCGAAAACACTGATGATAATCTGATATATTCTTTTTCTTGCTTCACGGCAGGCGTAAAAATGAAGTATTAAGCCTTAAATTTAGTGATATAAATTTTAAAACAAGGACTTATACTATCCCTTTTAAGATCAATAAGGCGAAAAGAGATATGATCTATAAGATGAGCGATGAGCTCTATATACTAGGCTTTATAAAAGGTATATAGTTGCCAAAGAGCAAAAACGCCTTAATGATTATGTCTTTATCAATCCTATGACAGATAATAAATTTAAAGATTTACGTAAAAGCTGGGCTTCACTTCTTAAAAGAAATAATTTACCAAAGATAAGATTACACGATATTAGGCATTTAATAGGCACTTACTCAATTAATTATCTTAAAATTCCTATCGAGCAAGTATCTTTTACTTTAGGGCATACAAATATAATTACAACTCAAAAATATATAACTGCAAACGTTAAAAAATCTCAAGAAACTATCGAAATTTTGCTTAACTCAATTTTAGTTTAATTTAAGCGTTTTAAAAAGTGGCTCGGAGTGCCGATGAAATCGGTATTTGGTTGCGGAGGACGGATTTGAACCGCCGACCTTCGGGTTATGAGCCCGACGAGCTACCACTGCTCTACTCCGCGATAAGAGTTATTTGGGATTTTAAAGTGTGGATGGGGTAAGAGGATTCGAACCTCTGAATGACTGGACCAAAACCAGTTGCCTTACCGCTTGGCGATACCCCAATGTTTTTAAGAGTTGTAATTATATAGACTTTAATGCCATTTGTCAAGGTTTTTTAAAAAAATATGTAAATTTATTTTATTTTTTAAAGTAGCTTTTTAAAAATTTAAAAATAAATGAAATGCTTTTATAGCATTTAAAATTTAACTATAGCTTTTAAAACCCATGCGAAAATTTGCATGGGTTTATCTGTTTTTAAGCCAAAAGCTCTTTTGCGATCATACTTATGCGTTTTGCTTCAGCGCTCGCTCCGATCTCATCTTTTGCCATTTTCATTACAGCACCTAAATTTTTACCAACCTTTTCGATGATACTTTTGATCTTCTCTTTTAGCTCATCATCACTTAGCTGAGCTGGCAGATATGCTTTGATAAGCTCGATCTCGCTTTGCTCTTTTTTGGCTAAATCCTCTCTTGCTCCCTTTAGATAGAGCTCAACCGAGTCAGCCCTCTTTTTGATCTCTTTTTGAAGTAGCGGAAGCACGACCTCGTCGGTCATCTCGATCCTTTGATCGACTTCAACTTGTTTAAGTGCTGCATTTAGCGTTCTTAAAGTGTCCCTTTTAAACTCATCTTTTGCCTTCATAGCCTCTTTTATGTCAGCTAAAATTTGCTCTCTTATACTCATTTTCTCTCCTTTAAATTTTTGAAATCATAACTAAAATTTTGTGATAATTTCTTGAAATAAGCCTTGCAGATAAGCTGCTCCAACGCCCTCTCTGAGCCCATCGTCGATAACTATAAATTTCGCTTCTTGCTCGTTTAGTAGCTCTTTTAAGAGCAGTGTCCCAGCGATGAGCGGATACTTTCTGCTTCTTCCAACCGCCACGTCAGCGCTTTTGTCATTCATCTTTAAAAGCTCATTTACAAACCAAGCAAGATCGTCATTTTTAAGCTCATATCCACTCACTTTTTTTGGATCATAGCTCTCGTAGTTTAACCCAAGCTTTAGTGCTGCGATAGTGGTCGGCACGCCAGAAGTTAGAACAATAAGTCTATTGTCAAGGCTTGTTAGAAATTCACTTGCCTCTTTTGTATAAATTTTTGCATTTTCTTGCATCAGATCAAGCGTTTTAAACCTCTCGTAAAAGGTGATGATGCCAAATTTAAAGCTTATAAATTTTCCCTCTTCGCCTATCTCTGAGCTTGCACCGCCGATGTCAATCAGGCTAAATTTATCATTTATGCCAAGCTTTCTTAAGGCATTTTGCACGCCTAAAAATGTAAGTTTTGCTTCAGCTTGCCCATCAATGATATGAAAATTTATGCCAAATTTCTCTCTTATCTCACTAAAAATTTCTTCGCTATTTGATGCCACTCTAAAGGCCTCAGTTGCGACTGCCACACATTTAAATTTAGTAAAGTCAAATTTGCTTTTAGCCTCCGCTATCGCTTCAAAAAGCCTATTTTTAGCCTCCAAGCCTATCTTGCCACTTTCGTTTAAGCCCCTTGCAGCTCCAACTATCTTTTCATAAATTTGCTCGTTACTAAAGCCATTTTGCACTTTTTTTATAAGCGCCACGCGAAAGGTGTTTGAGCCAAGATCGATCGCTATAACCAAAATTTATCCTTAATATTTTTGCCAAATTCTAACATATGATAATTTAGTATCATTTAAAGTGAGAAAATTCTAAAAACTTTAATAATTTTCAAGATATAATTTTGCTAAAAACTCTTACAAGGGGGCTTGATTGCTTCGAGATAACTTCTTGGCGTTAGTTATTTTTGCGATTTGCAGCGTTGGATTTTTCGTTTGGGGCTATCAATACATCCCGGCAAATAACTACTTTTTATTCTTAATCGCTGGTATGTTTGGTCTTTTTATGGCGTTTAATATCGGCGGAAATGACGTTGCAAACAGCTTTGGCACAAGCGTCGGCGCAAAAACACTCACACTAAAACAAGCTCTCGTCATCGCAGCCATTTTTGAGCTTAGCGGCGCGATATTTGCAGGATCTGAGGTTACAAATACCATTAGAAACGAGATCGTGAAATTTCCAAGCGACATAAACCCGATGAAATTTGTCATCATCATGATCTCAGCCCTTCTAAGCTCTGGTCTTTGGCTATTTTATGCGTCTAAAAAGGGTTTGCCAGTCTCGACAACTCACTCGATTGTTGGCGGCATCGTTGGCGCAGGACTTGCAATGGGTTTTATGATAAAAGATCCTGAACCACTTAATATGGTCTCTTGGGGCGAGATTGGCAGGATCGCCGTTAGCTGGGTCATCTCACCACTGCTTGGTGGCGTGATGTCTTACATTATATTTGGCTACGTAAAGAGCAAAATAATCGAGCCAACGCACGAGCTAAAGACAAATTTAAAAGCGCTAAAAGCTGAGAGAAAAGCCTATAAAGAAAGCTTCATAAAAGCGCTTAAAACAAAGCCAGCTGAGGAGCAGATAGCCACTCTTTCAAAGATCGCAGTTATCGATGAGGACGAGATCGAAACTACTGAATACAGCGAATACCGCTCAAAAATTCGTATCATGAAAGATAGCGAAAAAGAGATAGATACTTTTAAGGCTATGAAAAAGCACATCCCTATCATCGCTGGATTTGCCGCGATGGTCATCTCATCAATGATGCTTTTTAAAGGACTTGAGCATATAAATTTAGCCTTTAGTATCATTCAAACAGTTTGGATCATCTTCGTCATCGGCGCACTAGCGTATCTTGCAAGCCTTGCTATCATAAACGTTATGAGCAAAAACGATAGCGAAAAGAGCATCAATAGAATTTTCTCATGGTTTCAAATTTTTACCGCTTCATCTTTTGCTTTTTCACATGGCGCAAACGACATCGCAAACGCAGTTGGACCATTTGCAGCCGTGCTTGACGTGCTAAAAACTGGTTCTATAAACGAAAGCTCGCCGATCCCAAGCATCGCAATGGTAACCTTTGGCATCTCACTTGTTGTTGGACTCTGGTTTTTAGGTAAAGAGGTGATCACAACTATTGGCTCAAAACTAGCTGAAATTTTACCTACGACTGGCTTTAGCGCGGAGCTTGCCTCAAGTATCGTCATACTTCTAGCTACAAAGCTTGGCATACCGGTTAGCTCGACGCATATCCTAATAGGCGCAGTTTTGGGTATCGGTATTGTAAATAAAAATGCAAACTGGAAAATGGTAAGACCTATCATCCTAGCTTGGCTCATCACGCTTCCTGCAGCTGCTATCTCATCGGCTATATTTTATTTTGCCCTTGCTAAATTTCTAGGCGTTTAGAAAAACACTTTGCTTGTAAATTTAAAATTTGCAAGCAAATCTCACTTAAACTAAAATTTGTAATTTTCGCAGACAAAAACTATCAGAAAAATAAAATTTTACTTACATTATTTAATAGATTAATTTATTAAAGATTAATCAATTTAGGCTAAAATACGACCATTTCAACAAAAGGACAGCTATGAAAAAAGATGTAAAAAAAGTTGTTTTAGCATACTCAGGCGGACTTGACACAAGTATTATTTTAAAGTGGCTTCAAGACGAATACAAATGCGAAGTAGTCACATTTACAGCTGACATCGGACAAGGCGAAGAGCTAGAGCCTGCACGTAAAAAAGCCCTAGCACTTGGTGTAAAACCTGAAAATATTTTTATAGAAGACTTAAGAGAAGAATTTGTACGTGATTATGTATTTCCAATGTTTAGAGCAAATGCCATCTATGAGGGCGAATATCTACTTGGCACATCAATCGCGCGCCCACTAATAGCAAAACGCCAAAGCGAGATCGCAAGACTTGTTGGTGCTGACGGCGTGAGCCACGGAGCAACAGGCAAAGGCAACGACCAAGTTCGCTTTGAGCTTGGCTACTACGCGCTTGGTGATAATCTAACTATCATCGCTCCATGGCGCGAATGGGATCTAAACAGCCGTGAAAAACTTTTGGCATACGCTGAGAAAAACGGCATAGATATCACCAAAAAACCAGGCAAAAGCCCATACTCAATGGACGCAAATTTACTCCACATAAGCTACGAAGGCCTAGTACTTGAAGACCCGAGCCACGCACCAGAAGATGATATGTGGAGATGGACAGTAAGCCCAAAAGATGCTCCAGATAAGAGCGAGATCATAGAGATCGGCTATGAAAAAGGCGATCCAGTGAGCATAAACGGCAAAAAAATGAGCCCAGCTGAAATTTTAACCGAGCTAAACCGCCTTGGTGCAAAACACGGCATCGGCAGACTTGACATCGTAGAAAACCGCTCAGTTGGTATGAAGAGCCGCGGCTGCTACGAAACACCAGGCGGCACGATAATGCTAAAAGCACATCGTGTGATAGAGAGCATCACGCTTGACCGCGGTGCAGCTCACTTAAAAGATGAGATCATGCCAAAATATGCCGAGCTAGTTTATAACGGCTACTGGTGGTCACCTGAGCGAAATATGCTCCAAGCACTTATCGACAAGAGCCAAGAGCACGTAAATGGCTCTGTTAAAGTTGAACTTTATAAAGGCAATGTGATCATCCTTGGTAGAAACAGCAAAGATGATAATCTATTTAGTGAGGCGTACTGCACGTTTGAAGAGGACAGCGTTTATGACCAAAAAGATGCGGAGGGATTTATCAAACTAAATGCACTTCGCTTTATAATCGCACGCAAAAATGGGCGAAAATTTGACTAACAATAAATTTTAAAAAGGACAAAAATGAAAGTATTATTAATAAAAGATGTAAAAGGACTTGGAAAAGCTGGCGAGATAAAAGAGGTAAAAGATGGCTACGGCAACAACTTCTTGATCGGCAAAGGCTTTGCAAAAGCAGCCACTCCAGATGTCCTTCGCCAATACGAGGCAGCTCAAAAAAGAAAGGCTGAAGAGCTAAAATATGAGATCGCAAATTTAGAAAAGCTTAAAGAAGAGCTTGCAAAAGTGACAGTCGTCGTCAAGAAAACTCTTGGCGCAAATGGCTCGCTTTTTGGCTCAGTTTCAAAAGAGGAGATCGCAGCAGAGCTTGAAAAGACGCATCATTTGGTAGTTGAGAAAAAGGCTATCGACCTAGACACGCACCTAAAAGCAGTTGGTCTTTATGATGTTTCTATAAAGCTTGGACACTCGATAAATGCGAGCCTTAAGGTTGATGTGCAAGGAGAGTAGATGTTTCATGCGACAACCATCTTGGCCTACAAAGGCAAAAACAAATCAGTCATCGGCGGCGACGGACAGGTGAGCTTTGGCAACACCGTGCTAAAAGGCAATGCTGTAAAAATCCGCAAAATTCACAATGGCAAAGTCCTAGCTGGCTTTGCTGGTAGCACTGCTGACGCGTTTAACCTTTTTGATATGTTTGAGAAAAATTTAGAGCATACAAAGGGCGACTTGCTAAAGGCGGTGATAGAATTTAGCAAAGAGTGGCGCAAAGACAAGTATCTAAGAAAGCTTGAAGCTATGATGCTTGTGCTTGATAGGGATAAAATTTTCTTACTTAGTGGCACTGGAGATGTAGTAGAACCTGAAGATGGCAAGATAGCAGCTATCGGAAGCGGCGGCAACTATGCACTTTCAGCAGCCCGTGCCTTAGATAAATTTGCCGATATCGATGAAGAGGAACTAGTCAAAGAGAGCCTTAAGATCGCCGGCGAAATTTGCATCTATACAAATACAAACATCAAAACTTATGTTTTAGAATAAGAGAGAAAATGAACTTAACACCAAGAGAAATTGTTAAATTTTTAGATGACTACGTGATCGGTCAAAAGGACGCTAAAAAGATCATAGCGATCGCACTTCGCAACCGCTACCGCCGCATGAAGCTTGAAAAGAGCTTGCAAGATGACATCATGCCAAAAAATATCTTGATGATCGGCTCAACTGGCGTTGGTAAAACCGAGATCGCAAGGCGCCTTTCAAAGATGATGGGGCTACCTTTTATTAAGGTCGAGGCTAGTAAATATACTGAGGTTGGCTTTGTTGGTCGTGATGTTGAAAGTATGGTAAGAGACCTTGCTATGGCATCATATAATCTCGTAAAAAACGAGCAAAGCGAGAAAAACCAAGACAAGATAAATGCCTACATCGAAGAAAAGATCGTCTCAAAGCTACTTCCGCCACTTCCAAAAGGTGCGAGCGAAGAGAAGCAAGCAGAATATGCAAAGAGCTATGAAAAAATGCTAAATAGGCTAAGAAATGGCGAGCTTGACGAGCTAAGTATAGAGATAGAGGTGCAGCAAAACCCGCTTGAAGCTGGCTCAAATGTGCCACCTGATATGGCGCAGATGCAAGAGAGCTTTATAAAGATAATTGGCATCGGTGGCAAAAATATCAAAAAAGAGATGAAGGTAAAAGACGCTAAAAAAGCCCTTCAAAGCGAGGCAAATGATAAAATTTTAGATCTTGAGAGTGTAAAAACTGAGGCTTTAAGAAGAGCTGAAAACGAGGGTATTATCTTTATAGACGAGATCGATAAGGTTGCCGTTGGCTCAGGTAGCTCAAACAGGCAAGACCCAAGCAAAGAAGGCGTGCAAAGAGATTTGCTACCTATCGTTGAGGGCTCAAATGTAAATACCAAATTTGGAAATTTAAAGACAGATCACATTTTGTTTATCGCAGCTGGCGCCTTTCATATAAGCAAACCAAGCGATCTCATCCCAGAGCTTCAAGGCCGTTTCCCACTAAGGGTCGAGCTTGATAGTCTTGATGAGGATGCGCTTTATCAAATTTTAACTCAGCCAAAAAATTCGCTTTTAAAACAATATATCGCGCTTCTTTCAACTGAAAACGTCGAGCTAGAATTTGACGATGAAGCGATAAAAGAGATAGCAAGGATCGCTCACGCAGCAAATGAAAAGATGGAAGATATCGGCGCTAGACGCCTTCACACGGTGATCGAGCGCGTGATAGAAGATATCAGCTTTGAGGCTAGTGAAAAGAGCGGTGAGAAGATAAATGTGACAAAAGAGCTTGTAAAAGAGCGCCTAAAAGACGTGGTTGAGGATCAAGATCTAGCGAGGTACATACTTTGAAATCAGGCTTTGTTAGCATCATAGGACGCACAAATGCTGGCAAAAGCTCGTTTTTAAATGCGCTACTAAACGAAAAGATCGCCATTGTCTCGCACAAGCAAAATGCAACTCGCAGAAAGATAAATGGCATCGTGATGAATGGCGAAGATCAGATCATCTTTACCGACACGCCAGGACTTCACGAGAGCAACAAGGCGATAAATCAACTACTAATCAGCCAAGCTATAAAATCGATGGGAGACTGCGATCTCATCGTATTTTTAGCGCCTATCCATGATGATACAAGCGACTATGAGAAATTTCTAGCTCTAAATCCAGAAAAACCGCATATCTTAGTGCTAACAAAAGTCGATGAGAGCTCAAATGCAAAAGTGCTTGAAAAGATCACTCAGTATCAGAAATTTCAAGATAAATTTGCAGCTTTGCTTACTTTTAGTACCAAGCAGCCTACCTATAAAAAGCCGCTTCTTGATGAAATTTGCAAGCTTTTGCCAGAGCATGAGTACTTTTATGATCCAGAATTTCTTACGCCGACAAACGAGAAGGAAATTTTTAGAGAATTTATACTTGAAGCGATCTATGAAAATTTAAGCGACGAGATACCATATCTTAGCGACGCGATCATAAAAAGCGTAAAAGAAAAAACAGGTATAACTGAAATTTATGCGAGCATCATCACAGAGCGTGATATCCATAAAAGTATGATCATCGGGAAAAATGGTGAAACTATTAAACGAATAGGAATTTTTGCAAGAAAGTTAATACAAAATTTAACCAACACAAAGGTCTTTTTAAAGCTCGATGTAGTCGTTAAAAAAGGCTGGAGCAAAGAAGAAAAGAGCCTAAATCAGATAATCGGCTATTGATTTTTTATTTTAAAGATATTAAAATACCAAATATAAGCGTTTAGGAAGGTCTTTTGATTCATGATGAATATTAAAAAAAATAGTGAAATTTCTATAGTCGCACTAGATCCGTATGACTATAAAGGATTTCGTTATCACAACAGCAATGTAGAAGCTTTTAACTTTTCAAAAACAGTCAATAAACGCGACTTTTTCATCTCATACATAAAATTTAAAGACTTAAAAACAACAACTATTTTTATCCCTAGAAGCGTTGATAACGACACCCTTTACGAGGAGCTTTATTCAAAGGTCTATGCAGAGCTTTCACTAGATCCTGCACTTGATAATAAGATATTTTTCTCAGAAGGCTCTACAAAAGCTCAAGAGAGAATTTTTACTGTTTTTGCTATCACAAATGAAGATATAAATTCGACCTTTAAAGCGGTTGCAAAAAAAGTCCCATATATCGACTATCTTGCGCCTGAGCCTTTGATCTACTCTGCTATTTATAAAAAAGGCTTGCTTCCTAGCACTCAAGCAGACTGCTTTATCGCGCTTAGAAAAGATGAATCATTTTTAAGTATATATTTAGATGGTGATTTTTTTACAGCTAGAGAAATCCGCTATAACCTAAACTACCTTAAAGATAAATTCTTAGAGCAAAGCGGCGATCGCTTGAGTGATGAAAAATTTATTGAAGTTTTGTCTCAAAGAGGACTTGTAAATAAAGATGATGATGGCTTTAACTACGATCTAAACACAGTTTTTGAAGATTATATTTTTTATTTTAACGATATATTAAATATTATAAATAGCCAAAATGGCATATCTATAAAGAAAATTTACATAGATTGTGACTATGAGATCAAAAATTTTGCAAATTTTATCTCAACCAAACTTGGTTTGGATGCAGAGTATATAAACATAAAAGTTGCGATAAACAACAAAAACTATACTATCAACGAGCGTTATAACGTTATGGCTTTATATGGTAGATTTTATACCAAAGAGCCATTTTATGAGAACTTTAACCTCTCAAATATGCTTCGTCCAGATCCATTTGTTAAAAGAAAAAGTGGTAAATTCTTGCTCACTTGCGCTGCGGCATTTGTGTTAAGTATGTTATATCCAGCTTACAACTACATAGCTGGTCTTGTTTTAGAAAAAGATAGCGCAAGGCTAAATGACGAATATAGCGTCCTAAACGCCCAAGAGATGCAGATAAAAGAGACGCTAGCTAAAATTTCAAGAGAACAAGAGGCAGTAAAAGAGCAAACTCAAAAAGAGAATGAAAAGCTAAATTTCAGAAAAGGTCTGCTTGCTGAGATCGAAAATAAAAAAGATAATTACGCTATGAAGGGTTTAAATCTTTTTAAAATTACCGATATTTTAAATCTAAACGCAGTTCATATCACAAACATCGTAAATAACGATAGAAATTTGACCATAACTGCGGTTAGTGATAATGAAAAAAGGATAACCCAGTTGATCAAAGATATCAGCAAAGATGAAAAATACTTGGTAAATACTAAAAAAATTCGCTCAGATGACGCTAAACACGAGTATGAAAGTAATATAAGCATAGAGATTAGACAATGAGACAAGATATTTTAAGCAAAATAGATCAATACTTTGATAGCAAAAAGCCAAACGAAACAAACCTCATTTTTCTTGGCTCAGCGCTTATCATAGCTTACCTTGTCTATATGCTATGCTTTGATCCTGCGCAAAATTTCTTTGATGAAAAGCTTGATAAACATACGAGAATTTCTACAAAGCTAGAAAACACCAGAAACTATCTAGCCTCAGTAAGCTCTCCTGATGGCGATAGAAATTTTAAGATAAATGAAGAAAATAGAAATTTAAGTAATCTAAAACTTCGCTACACGAATATTTTGAAATTTAATACCTATTTTGATTCAAAGCTTAAAGAGCTTTCTTTTTTGCTTTTTGACAATCAAAACTGGGCAAACTATATAGATAGTATTGTGCTTTTAGCAAAGCAAAATAATATAAAAATTTTAGAGCTTAAAAGCGATATAAAAGAGCCAAATTTCCAAAAGATAGAGCAAATTTTAAATATAGATGTCACTTGTCTTGGAAATTTTAAAGATATGCTTAGCTATATAAACGGACTTGAAGAGTCAAAACTCGTAGTAGATCTTCACAAAATGGATATAAATTCCACTCAAAAAGATCTAGGAGCTAAGCTCTCTATCTCAGTGTGGGGTATGAAGTACTGATGAAAAAATTTGGCTTATTTTTAATTTTATCTCTTGGTCTATTTGGCAGTGAGTTTGAAGGCGAGATGAAAAACTATGATGAAGTTTTTGTTAAGATAAAAGAGCAAAGAAAAGGGCTTAATAGCGGTGAAATTTCTAGCTTGCAAGATCCTTTCAAGCTAAATTTGCCAGTTGCTCCAAAAGGCGATCAAAACACTACAAAATACTCTTCTGCAAGTGGGTTTATGCTAAAGGCCATTTTGCTAAATAAAGCAAATATAAATGGCAAGTGGTATAAAGTGGGAGATATGGTTGATGATTACAACATCACAAGCGTTCAAAATAGCAAGGTTATCATCGTAAAAGATGATGAAAAACAAGAACTAACTCTTAAAAATGGAAGTAAAAATGTTGGTATCAAAATTAAGTAAATTTATTATAACTGTGGCGTTGGCTTCATTTTTAGCTACTCCTATGATGGCAAAACCAAGCACATGCTTGAGTAAAAATTTTAGCATGAAGATCACAGACGATATAAGTCTTGGAGATGTTTTAAACCAGCTCTCTGAAATGTGTGATTTTAGTATCGTTGCAAAAGATGCTTATAGCAAAAAAGAGCTTGATGATAAAGTCTTTGGCGTAAATATAAGAAATATGAGCCTAAGCGAGGTCTTTGATCTGCTTTTAAACGAAAAAAATTTAAGCTATGAGTTTTTAAATAATGTCTTAAAAATCTCATCGCTTCAAACGAAAATTTTTAAAATAGACTATATAACCTCTATCCGTGAAGGCACAGCCATTACAAAAGCTTCTGTTGATGCCTCTCCATCAGAGGTAGGCAATAGTTCAAGTAGCGATAATGGTTCGAGCGATATAAAAAATGAAAATAACTTGATAAGAACAACTGAGAAATTTGACTTCTGGGAGAAGCTTGATGCTGAGCTAAAAGCTATCTTAAACAATAGCAGTGAGCACATCACAGCGCCAGATCCTATCATAAACCAAAATGCTGGACTTATCACGGTTACAGCTACCCCATCACAGCTAAAACGTGTTGAAAAATATATAGCTGAGATGCAAAGAAGACTTAAAAAACAAGTCATTATCGATGTTTCTATCATCGCAGTTGATCTAAATAATGAGTATAAACAAGGTGTTGATTGGAGTAAATTTGAGCTTGGATTTAACTCATATATAGGCAACCAAGGCTCTAGCACCGGCTCAAGTGCAAGCTGGACAAACAAGGGCAACAGCTTAAGCGATGGCTTTGGCCGCACACTAAATATCGCTGCAAATTTAAACTTTAGCCTTGATGGTATGATAAATTTCCTTGAAACAAATGGTAAAACAAAGGTTGTTTCAAGTCCAAAAGTAACCACTCTAAACAACCAACAAGCGCTAATCTCTGTTGGTGACAATATAAACTACCGCGTGATGGAAGAGACAGATAATGGTAGCAACAATAACAATAACAACAGGCTTACAACAACTTATAAACAATACTCTGTATTTATCGGTATCTTGTTAAATTTACTCCCAGAAGTCTCAGATAACAATAAGATCATGCTTCGCATCAACCCAAGCTTAAGCAGCTTTAAGTATGCAGAAGATGACACAAGATCACAAAATACAGCCATTAGAGAGATCGCCCCTGATACAGTTCAGAAAAAACTCTCAACCGTAGTTCAGGTAAATAGTGGCGATACGATCATACTTGGCGGACTTATCGGACAGACCAAAGATAAGCAAAACACAGCTGTGCCACTTCTAGCTGACATACCTTTGATAGGAAGTGTCTTTAAAAGCACAAGAGATGGCGTAAGAACTACTGAGCTTATCTTTGTCATCACACCAAGAGTTGTTGATCTTGAAGATCCAAAACCAGTTCAGCAGTCGCTAAAAGATCTAGGATTTTCTAAATCGATCTATGAGTAACGAAAATATTTATACGCATATAAAAGATGTTTTTATAGATGAAGACGAGAGTTTAAATTTCGTAAATTTAGACAACTCTATAAGCTGCTACAACAAGATAGTTTTAGCTCTAAAAAAGCCACTAAAGCTCATCTTGTTTTATGGTAAGCCAGGTAGCGGCAAGACCTTTTTACTAAACAAGATCGCAAATGATCTAAAAGAAGACAAAAGCCTCATCTTTTTTCCGCATCCGTTTTTTAGCGAGGCGACATTTATCGAAGCACTTTGTGAGCAAATTTATGGAAAAAAGCTTGAAGATATAAACAACTTTGAGAGCTTTATAAAATTTTATTCAAAAGACTTTAGCAGCAAAGATGAAATTTTAAAAAATCAAATGACGGTTATCCTAGATGAAGCACAGCTCTATCCGACTGAGCTTATCGAGAAGATAAGGCTTATGGCTGATACTAGGATGTTTAAATTTCTTTTTACGATACATAAAACTGAAAATGAAGATATTTTGGCGAAAGATTATTTTCAGACTAGAATTTGGGAGAGTATAGAGCTAAGTAGCGCTGATGTAAATGAGATCATCATATACTTGCAAAGAAAGCTTAGTCAAAAAAACTATGATAAATACCTTAAATTTGATAAAAAAGACTACGAGTGCGCCTACTCATTTTGCGGTGGAAATTTAAGAACGTTAAATAAGATAATGTATAAATTCTATGAAATTTGCGAATACTACGAGCAGTATCAGCCTTCAAAACTTAGCGGCGATAAGGCAAATATTATGATACTTACCATGGCTGCACTTGATGCGGGGCTAATCGATGCTTGAACCACAAGAAATTCAAAGACTTGAAAAGCTTTATGAGAGCTACAAGAAAAAAAATGGTGGCTTTTTGCATAAAATTTTTACTGCCAAAAACTCTAAAATTTTAATAATCGAGCTTTTGCTTATCATCATTTTGCTGGCTGCGTTGATAGTTCTAAGTTTAGAAAAAGCTCCAAGTCTTGCTAATAAAAGCGATAAAGTTTTAGCCAAAAATGCAACCACAGTAAAAATGGTAGAAAAAAATGAGACAAATGTAAGCGTTCTTAGTGAGCTAAAGCAAAAGAGCGAGGTTGCTAAGGCTAAATTTGAAGAGGGCAAAAAGCAAGATGAGCTAGCTGATAAGATAGCTAAAAAGCTTGAAGAGGTTGTAAAGATAAACGAGACAAACGATACTTTAAAAAATGACCCAAAAAGGCAAAGAAGCTCACAAGGTTGGCTTAAGCTAAATATCCCTGATGAAGAGCCACTTACCGAGCAAAATGGTATAAGCGTGCCACAAGATGAAGTGATAGATCTTGAGTCAAAGCCAGCTAGAAAGCGTGTAAATATACAAGTAACTTCAGCATCAAATGAAGAGAGCGTGCTAAGAGAACAATTTTTAAAGACAAATAATCCAACTATTGCACTTGAGCTTGCGAGATTAAATTTTAGAAATAATAATTTCAAAGAAGCTATAAAGTGGTCGCTTGCTGCAAACGATATAGATAATAGCTTAGAGGAGTCATGGATCATCTTTGCAAAGTCAAAATATAAGCTAAAACAAAAAGATGACGCCATAAAAGCGCTAAACGAGTACAATAAAAATTTAAACAAAGCCTCGATAAACACGCTAATAAGTAAAATGAGAGATGGAACGTTATGAGATTTATCGCCCTATTTTTGGTTTTAGTTTGTCAAATTTACGCTGTAAGTCTAACTGAGATAAGGGATGACTTTAATAGCGCAAACTACGCAAAAGTCTGCAACCAAAAGGTTGAGGACTTTTTAAAAACACAAAATAACGAAGAGCAAATTTCTATGTTTGGCATCGCCTGCATAAAGATGAATGATCTAAACAGGCTAGCAACTCCGATTGATAAGCTAGTAAAGAGTGAAAAATCAAGAGAAAATGCTGCCTATTTTGCTGACATCTTGTTTAAGAAAAAGCTCTTATTTCACGCTATGATAGATGGCGTTGATATAAGCTATATCAGGCTTCCAAAGAGTGATTATATACTTTCATTTTTGTTTGATAAATTTGTAAAAAAAGAGTATGTCGAAGAGCTTGGCACATTTATCTTTGAAGAGCCAAATTCTGACACAAGATATGAGATAAGCCCAACAAATGGACAAATACCAAAGCTAGTGCTTAAAATTTTTAAAAATAACGACCTGAAATCACAAATAGAGTATAGATAATGAAAAATGTAGAAAATGTAATCTTAAAAAATATAGAACAAAACGGCAAACTAAGCACATCAGATATAGAAAAGATAAAGCAGATAAGCGAGCAAGAAGGCAAAGGTCTTGTTAAAATTTTAAGAGATGAAAATTTAATAAACGATGAAGATTTTATGGAAATTTTGTCTGATATTTACAGAAGAGGACATGTAAATATCGATGAAATTTCAAACGATCTTGAGCTTGATATAAAGGCTTTTGTTAAATTTATAAGCGAGAAATTTAAGGTTTTATACTTTGACCTTGATGATATCGATATCGACTACCGCATCAGTGAAAAGCTAAGCACTGCTCAGCTAAAGACATATAGCGCGATCCCAGTAAAAGAAGATGAGATAAGCGTATATGTCGCTTTTAAAAATCCATTTGACGTTATGGCTCAAGATAAGGTGCAAAATTTATTTAATAGAAAACTACTAAAAGTTGCCATCGCTCAGCCAACTCAGATAGAAAAATATATAAGCAAGCTAGCGCTAAATGAGAGCATAAAAGATGTGATAACAGAGATCAGAAGAGAGCTTTCAAGCTCAGCTAGTCAAGGTCAAAACAGTGAAAACTCTGGAATTTTAAAGCTAATAGAGATCATCTTAAAAACATCCATCCAAAGCAGAGCCAGCGACATCCATATAGAGCCGACCGAGACAAACTGCATCGTAAGAAGCAGGATCGATGGTATGCTAAGCGAGACATTTATATTTGATAAAGATATCTATCCGCCGATGGTTAGCCGTATGAAGCTACTTTCAAACATGGACATCGCAGAGCGCCGCCGCCCACAAGACGGTAGATTTTCAGCTCAAATTTTAGACAAAGAGTATGATTTTCGTATCTCGACGCTACCTATCTTAAACGGCGAAAGTATAGTTTTAAGAATTTTGGATAAGTCAAAGGTCATTATAAATTTAGAAGATCTTGGCATGCATCCTGATAACTTCGCTAAATTTAAAAAGAGCATGAAAGCACCTTATGGCATCATCCTTGTTACTGGTCCAACAGGCTCAGGTAAGACTACGACACTTTACGGCGCTCTAAATGATATAAAAAGCGTAAAAACTAAGATCATCACAGTTGAAGATCCGGTCGAATACCAGCTAAATATGATCCAACAAGTGCATGTAAATGAAAAAGCTGGACTTACCTTCGTCTCAGCCCTTCGCTCTATCTTGAGGCAAGATCCAGACGTCATAATGATAGGTGAGATCAGGGATCAAGAGACGCTTCGCATAGCGATACAAGCGGCACTTACTGGTCACCTTGTCTTTTCTACGCTTCACACAAATGATGCCATTAGCGCACTTCCTCGTATGATAGATATGGGCATCGAGCCTTATCTAGTAAGTGGCGCGCTCGTTTGCATAGAGGCTCAAAGGCTTGTTAGAAAGCTCTGCCCACACTGCAAACAAAAGATCACTCTATCTCAAAAGGCATTTGACGAAGTTAAGAAATTTGTCCCTGAAAACTACCAGTTTTATAAAAGCGTCGGATGTCCGCAATGCTCGCAAACTGGGTATCTCGGACGTGAGATGATAAGTGAAATTTTACCTATTAGTGACCATATAGCAAGCATGGTTGCAAATGGTGCCTCTAAAGATGAGCTTAAAAGCGTAGCTTACGAAGAGGGCTTTATAGATATGTTTCATGATGGCGTCATAAGAGCAGCAAATGGTATAACCACGCTTGAAGAAGTTTATAGGGTTGCTAAGATATGAAATACTTTGAGGTTGAGTACATCCAAAATGGTAAACGCCATAAGATGAGCCTAAGAGCGAACAATAAAAGCGAGATCAAAGATAAAGCAAATGTCACTGGTATGATCGTAAAGATCAAAGAGACGCAAACTTCTAGTATAAATAACTTTGAAAATTTACAAAACGTGATCGCAAAGGCTTTTACTAATCCAAAGGTGAAAATCCCAAATTTAGTTGCCACCATAAGGCAGCTTAGCGTTATGACAAATGCTGGAATTTCTATCCACGATAGCATTAAAGAGGTTGCAAACTCTACCGAGGATAAGCGCCTTAAATTTATATTTCAGACTATAGATGAGGAGCTAAATCAAGGCTCAAGCCTCACAAATAGTATAGAAAATTTTAAAGAAGAGCTAGGCGACGTGACGCTTGCGATGATAAGACTAGGGGAAAGCACTGGTAATATGGCTGATGCGCTTGCAAAGCTCGCCTCTATCTTGCAAGAGGTCTGGGACAATCAGCAAAAATTTAAAAAAGCCATCCGCTATCCGATAACCGTTATCTGCGCGATCATCATAGCCTTTGTCATCCTTATGATACTTGTTGTGCCGCAGTTTAGAGAAATTTTCGAGCAGTTAAATGCAGAGCTACCACTGCCAACTAAAATTTTGCTAAATATCGAATACGTCATGACAAACTACGGCTTTTATATCCTTGGAGTACTTGCATTTATCGGATATTTGCTTAGAAAATACTACCTTGATAGTGAAGAATTTCAAGATAAGGTCGATAAATACCTTTTGAAAGTCTATCTCATTGGTAAGATCATATTTTATTCAAATATGAGCAGATTTAACCTCATCTTTACAGAGCTTGTTCGAGCTGGTTTGCCTATAGCAGATGCCCTTGATACGGCTGTGATAACGGTCTCAAACAAGGATATCAAAAAGAAGCTAAGCGGCGTTAAGATACTTGTTGGTAGGGGTGTTAGCCTAACGGAGGCCTTTAGAGATACAAATTTATATGAAAATATGCTCATACAGATGATAAGCGCTGGCGAGCAAAGCGGTAGCTTAGACGATATGACTGGAAAAGTAACTGACTATTACAGGATGAAATTTAACGATATTATTGATAACATCTCAAACTATATAGAGCCTATCTTGCTCGTTTTTATAGCAGGTATGGTGCTTTTACTAGCTCTTGGTATATTTTTGCCGATGTGGGATCTATCAAAAGCCGTTAAAAACTAAAATAATTAAAATCTTAAAGGAGAGAAGATGTCTGAAAACAAAGAACACATGGTTGAAGAGAGCGCCTTTTTGGTCTCAAAGACCGACTTAAAAGGACGTATTACGTATTGTAACGAGCCATTTTTAAAGATAGTTGGAGCTAAGCAAGCTGAAGTCTTGGGTAAGCCTCATAACATCATAAGACACCCAGATATGCCAAGAGCTGTTTTTAAGCTACTTTGGGAGCGCATAAAAAATAGAGAAGAAATTTTTGCTTATGTTAAAAACAAAAGCTTTGATGGTGGGTACTACTGGGTATTTGCAAATATCACAACTTCGCTTGATGTGCAAAACAATCCAGTTGGCTACTACTCAGTTAGGCGCAAGCCAAATCCAAAGGCGATTGAGATAATAGAGCCTATATATCAAAAGTTGTTATCGGTAGAAAAGAGCGGTGGCATGGATGCTTCGATGAAATTTTTAACTGATTTTTTAAAAGAAAAAAATATAAGTTATGATGAATTTGTAAATAACCTTCAAAGGCTATAATGATGTTTGGAAAAAAACTTGACTCTATAAATGAAATTTTAAGCGTAGTGGGCTCAGCTAGAAACGGCATCTTAGAGCCTAGGATAGTAAATGTAAAAGAAAATGACCCTCTTTATGAGGTAGCACTTGGTATAAATGACTTGCTTGATCAAGTTGAGGCGCTCCAAAGAGAAATTTCAACCTCAATAGACGCTGCTCAAAGCGGACTAACATATAGAAATATCTTTACAGAGGGATTTCGCGGTATATTTAAACAAAATGCCATCTCTATGAGCAACGGCGTAACTGGTATAAAAGATAGTCACAAAAGTAAGGTAAGAGGCCTGCTTTCAAAAGAGCTTGACACGCTTGGCAATGGCAACGATGGCATAGAAGATGTTAGAAACGATCTAAATGAGAGCATCAAAAACCTAAGCCAAATGGCACACATGGCACAAGATACAGCTAAGATCGCCGAGGATACGACACAAAGCATCAATGAGCTAAGCGTAAATATGAGCTCGCTTGAAGAGCTGATAGAGGGCTCAAGCCACGCTATAAGCACGCTAAATAGCAGAACAGATGATATCACTTCGGTTGTAAATTTGATAAAAGATATAGCTGAGCAGACAAATTTGCTAGCCCTAAACGCAGCTATCGAAGCAGCACGCGCAGGCGAGCATGGACGTGGCTTTGCAGTTGTTGCTGATGAGGTTAGAAAACTAGCTGAAAACACTCAAAAAGCGACACACGAGATCGGCGTAAATATCCAAACACTTCAGCAAGAAGCCAAAGATATAGATGAAAACTCTAAAAAGATAGATGAAATTTCAAAGATCGCCACAGCAAATGTCGAAAATTTCAAACAAACTTTAGCTAGCTTTAATCAAAATGCAAAAGAGACAGCCCAAAGATCAAAATATGTAGAAGACAAGACCTTTGGCATCATCGCAAAGATAGCTATCATCGTCTATAAAGTGGGTGTTTATTCAGACACTGTAAATGAGCAAGGTTACGGCGATGATATAGCAAAAGACGCAGACGATCTTGTAGCGTGGTATGAAAATGAGTGCGCAAAGAGCTTTAGCCACACTAAAACATACGAGAAATCACGCCATTTAGTGGATGAATTTAACAAAAATATCAAAGCCATCTTGACAGAAGCTGGCAAGGGCTATAACGAGAAAAATTTAAAACATTTTGTCACTGAGTTTAGAAAACTCGAAGATCTTAGTAGAGAGATATTTAACTCATACAACGAAATGGTCGCCTCAAAATAACTTCAAATTTGCTAGACTCGACTTGGGTCTAGCTCCTCATAGATTGATTTAAATTTTATTTTCATAAATTTTTTCTACATTATCATTTAAAATTATGATAATTAATATTGTTTTTATGCTTGCTTTGTTAAATTTGCGTTTCGCTTTCATTATCAATGATTAAATTTAACAAAAGGATATCCGTGAATAGATCAAAATTTATCGCCATTTGCCTTAGTGCTTGTGTGGCAAATTCTCTCTATGCAGTAGAGAAAGAGAACAACGAAACTAAGCTAGATGGCGTCGTAGTAAGTGCGAGTGGCTTTTCGCAGCAAATCAAAGAAGCCCCTGCAAGCATCAGCGTGATAAGTGGCGATGAGCTTACAAAAGATAGCTTTACCTCACTTCACTCAATCGCGCAAAAAGTGCCAGGCGTAAATGTTGTCGGTGGCGAGGATGGTCCAGCTAGTGGTATCTCGATACGCGGCATGGAGAAGTCTCAAACGCTAGTTTTAATTGATGGCAAAAGAGTGAATTCAAGCAGCGCAAATCCAAAGGGTGGAGCAGGGGATATGAACTCAAATTTCATCCCGCCAGCTGAGGCTATCGAGCGTATAGAGGTCATCCGTGGCCCTATGAGTTCGCTTTATGGTAGCGACGCGGTTGGAGGCGTTATAAATATCATTACCAAAAAGGATTTTTCAAAATTTAGTGGCAACGTCGGCATCTCAACCACGATAAACACTCACAAAGGCATAGGCGACGGCAGACAAGGCGACTTTTATCTAAATTTACCTCTTTATAAGGACCTTTTCGCGCTTCAGCTTTGGGGATACAAAAAGCTAAGAGATGAGGATAATTACAAAGGCGGCTATCAAAAGAGCGATAAGAGAAATTTGAGTGCAAAGCTTTGGATCACGCCAGATGAACACAATAAATTTTTCATCCTTGGTTCAAACGAAAGGCACGACTACTCGCGCACAGTCGGCAAAACAGCCACTATAAAGACAAATAAGGTTTTAAACGCTTATGACTACGAGAAAAAGAGCTATGGCGTGGGCTATCTTGGCGAATTTGATAGCCTAAATGCCGATATCAGCTACATTTATGATGAGACACAAAGAAGTAGCCTTTTTGACAGCCTCATACCTGCAAAAGCTAAAAATCACAACTTTAACTCAAAATTTACAACATTTTTTGGCGCACACACTCTAACTTTTGGCTATGACTTTAGTAAGCAAAATGTCGGTACAACCTTTATCGTCTCAAACGCTTCAAGAAACGGCTTAAAAGACCCAAAGACCTACTCGATGAGCGAACATGCGGGATTTATCGAAGATGAGTGGCAAATTTTAGATGAGAAGCTCTTTTTAACGCTTGGCTCAAGGCTCACACACAACGAATTTTTTGGTAACCACCTCTCGCCAAGAGCCTATCTAGTCTATAACGCCACAGATACGCTAAGCCTAAAAGGTGGCGTAGCGACTGGCTATAAAACACCTGATGTCAATCAAATTTCTCCAGAAGTAGGCACTATCCAAGGTGGCTGGAGGATAGTTGATTTTGGCAACAAAGATCTAAAACCAGAAAAGAGCACGACTTATGAGGTTGGGGCTTATTATGACAATCAGGCTGATTTTAGAGGCTCGGTGACGCTTTTTAGAAATGAATTTAAAGATAAAATCCTAGACACCGACGGCAGTAATGTAAATAAAATTCCAGCCTTTGGCACTTGCACAAATGCACCACACGTTAATTGCCCTGGCTGGGGAACTTACTTTAACATTGAGGGTGCGACCGTTTGGGGCGTAGAGCTAAGTGGCGACTATGACATCCTTTCAAATCTAATTTTAAGCTCAAACTACACCTATAATAAGTCAAAGATAAAAACTGGCAACCCAACGATAAACACGCCAAGAGGCCCTATGAAATTTAGCGAGACAAACCTAGCTAGACTTGATGGCAAAAGTTTAACAGCAACGCCAGAGCACGCACTTCACGCCACGCTTACATATAAGCCTATAAAAAGCGTCAAGACATTTTTTGGCGCAAACTATGAGAGCAAGCTAACAAGCGTAAATTTTGGTGCTGGCAACAGCGTAAGAGAGAACACAAAAGACCTACTCACCTTCGATACAGGCGTGAGCTGGGACGCAAACAAGCATCTGACTCTTAGCCTAAATGCCTACAACATCTTTGATAAAGTAAGATACGATGAGGCGCTAGCAGACGACGGCAACTACTACTGGTATCCGCAAGAGGGCAGGAGATTTTGGTTTAAGGTCGCTGCAAAATGGTAAGAGCCTTTAAAATTTTACTTTTTACGCTTGGCGTGACGCAGACTTTGCACGCAGGACCTAGCCAAACGCCTGAGCCACTTAGCCAAAAAGCCGCTAGTAAATTTGAAATTTCGACCTTTAAAATGAGCGCAAATGATGAAATTTATAAAATTTTCACAGCCAAGCTAAAGGGGCAAAATGAGGTTAAAAATGTGCTTTTCTTGCTTGACGCAAATGCCCAGTTTAACATGCTCTTAAATGAATTTGATGGCAAGGCTGCCCCGCTAATAATAGGCATAGGATATGACAGCAACAAAAGCTATGAGGTAGAAAAACGCACAAGAGATCTCACGCCAAAGGCGAAGGGCGAGGAGTTTAGTAAGGGTGGTGGGGCAGATGCGTTTTACCACTTTTTAACTAGAAATTTAGTGCCGCTAATTGATGAGAAATTTAACGTGCAAAATAGCCAAAAGAGCCTTTATGGACACTCTTTTGGCGGGCTTTTTACGCTCTATGTCTTGCTAAAAAATGATGGCGTATTTTCAAATTTCTTTATCGCTTCGCCATCTCTTTGGTGGGGTGAGTCTGAAATTTTAAAGCAAAACGTGAGTGAGGGTAAATTTAAAGAGAAATTAAAAGCTAAATTTGTCTTTCTTAGCGTTGGTGAGCTTGAAAAGAGAAAGGGCAAAACTGACAAAGCTGACATTTTAAAGGCGAGCGATCTAGCCCAAATTTTAAAGCAAAGTGGCGTAAATTATCACTTTGAGCTTTTTAAAAATGAAACCCATGGCAGCGCCATACCTCTAAATTTAAAAGAGCTTTTAAAATATCTAAAGGATTAAAAATTTAAGGCTATTTTTGTTAAAATCCGCCGCATGAGAGTAGATAAATTTTTAAACGTAGTAAATATCACCAAAAGGCGTGCCGTTAGCGAAGATATGTGCAAAAGCGGCGTTGTGAGCATCAACGGCGTGCAGGCAAAAGCGGCAAAAGATGTAAAGATCGGCGACGTTATCACTATCAAATTTCTAACACGTGAGGCGAGATACGAGGTGCTAGCGATCCCAACTACAAAGAGCATACCAAAAAGCGCTCAAAGCGAGTATGTAAAAGAGCTTTGATGGTTTTTGAGCTTTTAGAAAATGAGCTTGATGGGCTTGTGCAGGTGCTGCCAAAAAGTGGCGTGGTGCTACTAAGTGGCGATCTAGCAAGTGGCAAAACGACGCTTGTAAAAGCGATCATCAAGGCGCACGGCATAGACGAGAGCGTGACGTCGCCCACATTTTCTTTGATGCAAATTTATGGTAAAGATATCTACCACTACGACATCTATCAGATTGGATTTGACGGGATGGCAAAAAACGGCCTTTTTGAAAATTTGTTTGAAGAGGGGCTTCATCTAGTAGAGTGGGGCGATGAAAATTTAGAAAAAGCTCTAAAGAAAAACGGCGAGAGCTATACGTTAGTAAAAATTTCTCCTAGCAAAAATGGCAGAAAATACGAGGTTATAAGTGCATAAACTAGAAGTAAAAGATCTAAAAAAGACGATTAAGAAAAGTGAGATCATAAAAGGTATATCTTTAGAGGTAAATAGTGGCGAAGTGGTGGGGCTTCTTGGGCCAAATGGCGCTGGAAAGACGACCACTTTTTATATGATCTGCGGGCTCATCTCGCCAACTAGCGGAGATGTTTTTTTAAACGACGAAAAGATCACAAATGTCCCGCTTCATAAAAGAGCGCACCTTGGTATTGGCTATTTGCCGCAAGAGTCAAGCATATTTAAAGAGCTAAGCGTAGAAGAAAATTTGCTCCTTGGGGCTGAAATTTTAAATCAAAGCAAAGAAGAGATCTCTAAAAGAGTAAATGAGATGCTAAATATGCTAAATATCGAGCCTATTCGCCTAAGAAAGGGCGTTAGTCTAAGTGGCGGCGAGCGCAGACGCTGTGAGATCGCTAGAAGCCTCATCATAAAGCCAAAATTTTTGCTGCTTGATGAGCCATTTGCAGGCGTCGATCCTATCGCAGTTAGCGACATACAAAGCATTGTTAGAGACCTTAAAAAGCTAGGCATCGGCGTTTTGATAACAGACCACAACGTCCGTGAGACGCTAGCCATTTGCGACAGAGCCTACGTCATCAAAGATGGCTCGCTGCTAGCAAGCGGCAGTGCGAGCGAAGTAGCAAACAATAAGCTCGTTAGAACGCACTATCTTGGCGAAGAATTTAAGCTACTTGAGTAGATGATGCTAAGGCAAAAGCAAACTTTAGCGCCAAAGATCAAACTAAACCAAACGCTAAGAAGCTGGCTTCCTATCCTTCAAAGCGGGCTTGATGAGCTAAAAGAGACGCTTGGGCCTTTTATAAAAGATAATCCTTTTGCCACGATCGAACACAAAAATTTAGAAAAAAGCGAAAAAAAGCGAAATTTTTTCGAGCAAGTTAGCAAAAACTCGGTTAGCGAGAGCATCGAGGCTTTAAGCATCTATAAAGAAAGCCTGTATGAAAAACTCGTTAGCCAGATAAATCCACCACTTTTCCCCACGCAAAAGTCCCAAGATATCGCATATAAGATCATCGAGTGCTTAGATGATGAGGGCTATTTTTCTTACGATGATGAAATTTTTGCGGGTTTTAATGAGAATGAGGTGGAGCGAGTTAGGGCTAGATTTACCTATCTTGAGCCCTGTGGCGTGGGTGCAAAGGATGTCAAAGAGAGCTTTTTGTTTCAGCTTGGCGAGGCAGAGGCGAGTGATGAGATCATAGAGTGCGCAAAAAAGATTATCTTAAATTTTGAAAATATAGAGAAGCTTAGAAAGCTTAAATTTTACGATGACGCGCTAAAGATCATAAAGAAATTTAAAAATCCCCCAGCCATTGAGTATCTAGAAGAAGCGAGCCAAAAGGTGCCTGATATCTTCGTGCTAAGCACAAGTAGTGGCATAAGCGTGCAGATAAATGACGACTATTATCCTGAAATTTCTATCGATACCGAGGGGCTAGACGAGAAAGAGGCCTTTGTAAGCTCGCGCATAAAAGAGGCAAGCGAGCTCATAGACGCCCTTGAGATGAGAAAGGCGACACTTTATAAGATAGGGCTCATGATAGTTGAGTATCAGTATGACTACTTTTTGGGTGGCGATATAAAGCCTATGAAGCTAAAAGACCTAGCTGACGAGCTTGGACGCAACCCTTCAACCATCTCAAGAGCGATCGCGAACAAATATCTAAGCTCCCCAAGAGGTACGGTCGCACTTAAAAATTTCTTTGCAACTGGCTTTGATGAGGAGACTTCAAACGCCGCGATAAAGGAATTTTTGCTAGAGCTTATAAAAAACGAAGACCGCAAAAAGCCACTTTCTGATCTAAAAATCCAAGAGCTCATCCAAGCTAAATTTAACATCCAAATCGTTCGCCGAACTATCACCAAATACCGCAAAATTCTAAACATCGGCAGCTCAAGCCAGCGAAAAAAGATCTATCAGATAAACGGCTAGCTACCACTCATTTATGGCAAAAAGAGTGGCTTTATGCATCTGCGTAAAAAGCTCTGCACTAAGCTCATCGTACTCTTTGTCACGCTTTTTACGCTTCGCCCAGCCTGCTGCGTCGTCGTTCCATGAGCCCATACCACCAAAGACATCAGCTGCACTTGCCGCATTAAAAAGAGCCAAATTTAGCTTTGGCATAAGTGGAGCGTTTATGATATTTTGCTCTATCTTTTCTGGCTCGTTTAGCGCTTTTAGCCCTTCCCTAAAGCAATCGCCAAAATTATCGCACTCTATCTCATCTGCAAATTTAGCGATTTTTGTGAGAAGATCCTTAAATTCCAAAGTGTTATCACTAAATTTTTGAATCTCTGGCATGCCATTTAGACTAAATTCTTTATAGACTATATCCCAGCCCTTTTTGTCTTCTTCAAAGCTCCAGTGGGGCACAAAGTAGCTCATTTTATCTTTATAAATGCAAAGAATAGACTTGTAGCTTACGTTTGAAAAGCCTTGCAGCGAGCGCTCCTCTGAAGAGACCGTCAAATTTGTGGCATATCTCACGTCGCTTAGCCCAAGCTTTAAGGCGTGCTTAAACCACTCATTTATGCTAGCTTGCTCTCTTTTTTCTGGCTCATCACCTAAGATAAAGTCAAAAACTAGGCTTTTTATATATTTTTCGCTTTTGTAGTTTAGCTCTAAATTTGACTTTAATGCTTGCTTTATAGAGGCTACGATAATGCAAGAGTTAAAAACTTCACCATTCATTTTTGCTCCTTTTTTGAGATATTTTATTAAAAGAAGTATAAATATCTTTTTAAGAATTGCAAGCGAAAACTTCAGTTTTTTATAGTAAAATAGCCAAAAACTTCAAAGAGGCAAAATGGATTTTAATGAGATTGATAAGCTGATAAATACGCTTAAGAAAAACTTGGAAGTTATCGAAAACAACGGCGTTGTCGAGCCTGAGACAAAGATCGATGCGCTTACTTTTAATAAAAATGTCGAAGAGATCAAAAAAAGACTTTACAGCACAACAGATGAGGGCAGTTTTTTTAAAAATGTCTTTAATACTGAAGATTACTACGAAAACATTAGCTCATACCTCGAGCAGACAAACAAGAGCCTATACTACAAGATAGAAAAGGCTGGAGTGAGCCTAAAGGCTAATCAAAACCTACAAGAGAGCCTGACAAATATCTCAAACATTATGCAGGTTTTAGTCGCTGAGTATCAGATACAAAACAAAAAAAAGAAGAAGAGTATCTTCTCAAGAAGTGGCGACACAGCGATGATAAGAGGGCTACTTGCCGAGCTAATGGAACTACAAAATAGGATGAATAAAATTTTACATCTCGACTCTCAAATCGTCTCAAATGTCGTTTTGGAAAATTTTAAAACTATCTACACATTTTTTTATAACTGCATAAGGGTTGCCAAGCAAAGGGGTGATGAGCTACTTTTGGTTGAGATCGCAGGCATCACAGATAAGATCATTGAGATGATAAAGCCAGTGCTTTCAGGCAAGAGCCTAAAGACAAACGAGCTTATCTATCACTACCTCATTTACGAGCTACGAGAACTAAAAGCCTACGCCATAGGCGAGGATCTAGCTTAAGATTTTATCCACTATCTCTTTTGCCCCATTTGGCAAAAGGATATCTTTTAGCGCTTTGCTGCTTTTGTTTAGATCAAAGCTCTCGATCATTTTTATGACTTCATCTTTGTCTAAATTTTCGCCATTTTGCAGGCAAATTTCAGCTATGCCTTTATCTTTTAGAAATTTAGCGTTATAAAACTGGTGATTGCCAGCAGCATAAGGAAATGGCACAAAGATAGAAGGCAGGGCATTTGCGCAAAGCTCCCAAAGCGAGCTAGCACCAGCTCTTGATATGGCAAGATCAGCCTCACTCATCTTCTTTTCTATCTCTTTGCTAAAGTCAAAAATTTCTAAATTTACCTCGCTAAATCCAAGCTCATCATATCTCTTTTTCAGCTCATCAAGGGCGTTTTTGCCGCATTGATGAATGATCTTTATACCTTTTTCTTTAAGATATGGGGCTAAATTTAGAGCTAGCTCATTTATCGCTTTTGCCCCTTGCGAGCCACCTAAAAATAGTATAGTTTTTAGTTCGTCTCTTGTTCTTTGGCTTTCAAAAAATTTCTTTGCCACAGGGTAAGGGCAGGGCGAGAGCTCATCATAAGAGCTAAAAAAGCCCTTTGCATACGGCTTTAAAATTTTATTTAGCTTGCCAGTTACGGCATTTTGCTCGTGGATGAAAAGTGGCGTTTTTGAGATGATGGCTGCTATAGCTGCTGGGGCTGCTGAGTAGCCTCCCACGCTGATGACTGCTTTTACGCCATTTTCTTTAAAAATTTGCCTGCATTTTAGCGCTAGGCTTATGATATTTGTTAGTGATTTTAGCTTGGCAAGACCCCTTTTATTTACGACGCCACTGCTTGGTAGAAAAAATTTCTTTGCAAATTTATCATCATTTTCAAACCAAAATTTATCCTGACCGCTAGTTGAACCAATGAAAATAGGCTTTATGCCTCTCTCATTTAGCTCTTCACAAAAGCTTCTAGCGATCGCCAAATGCCCTCCAGTGCCGCCACCACAAATGACTATCATAGTTTTGCCTTTTTACTAACCATCAAGACCATGCCGATGCCGATGCATATAGCAAGCACGGAGCTACCGCCATAGCTCAAAAATGGCACAGCGATACCTTTTATCGGCGTGATCGATGTGATGCCGTAGCTATTCATCAAAAATGAAAACGACAAGATAAGCCCAATACCAAGTGAGAATAGGTGATAGACCTTGTTTTCGCTCCTAGCTGAAATTCTAAATATCCTATAAAGTAGCGTGATGAAGATCGCTGTGATACACAAAATGCCAAAAACACCGACCTCTTCAGCTATGCCAGCTAGCACAAAGTCCGTATGCACTTCGCTTAAAAAGCCAAGCTTAAATATCCCAGCTCCAAGCCCCTCGCCAAAAAACTCGCCATGCTTGATCGCATTTAGTGAGTGAGAAATTTGATAAGGCTCTGGCGCGTCTGCCACCCTAAGCACGTTTGCCACGCTATCTGGCAAGAAAGAAAGAACCATGTTTTGTATCGTGCCCCACCATGACTTTATACGCAAAATTCTGTGCTCTGAGCTAACTATCGCTACCGTCATGACAAAGGCAGCGCCTAATATACCGATACCAAAGAGCCTAACGCTAGCCCCTGCAAAAAGTGCCATCGTCACAAAGGTAAGTGCCAAAACTACAACCTGACCAAGGTCGTTTTGCATAACGGCGATAAGAAAGATAGCGATACCAAAAAGGATGATATAAGGCAAAAGTATCTTTAGCTCAGCCATCAAAGTCCTCTTGCCGTCGCTAAATTTTCTAGTAAAACTCCATGCTAAAAAATAGACAAAACCGACTTTGAAAAACTCAACAGGCGCAAGCGAAAAGCCAGGCAGTCTGATCCAGCGTCTAGCACCTCCAGAGTCAGTCACCATCGAAGCTGGCAAGGCGTGCATGAGCCCCATAGCGATACCGCACGAGATAAGCAGTCCAAAGCCTATCCAAACGAGCGCTTTGTCTGGATTTAGCCTTGAGAGCCACCACATGAGAAAAATTCCTATACAGCCGACTGCAAACTGGCGGATGAAAAAGTGAAATTCGTCGTAGTTAAAAAATAAAACTGTAAAAACTGGCAAAGATAGTGAAAAAATGATGCTTATGGCGATCAAAGTCGCGCAAAGATAGAAAATAACCTTATCAACTGCCAAATTTAGCTCCAACTTTAAAATGAGCCAAAGTATAATAAAAAACGGCTTACAAAGATATTATTTGCTATAATTGCAGGCTTTAAGGATGGGCATGAAGATAGGTATATTTGACTCGGGGCTTGGCGGACTTAGCGTTTTAAACGAAGCTTTAAGCAAGCTTAGCGAGCATGAATTTTTATATTACGCAGACGTGAAAAATGTCCCATACGGACAAAAGAGCAGGGATGAGATCTTAAAATTTAGCTTTAATGCGGTGAAATTTCTTGTTAAAAATGGCGCAAAGGCTGTCGTAGTAGCGTGCAACACTGCAACAAGCGTGGCGATAAAAGAGCTTAGAGCAAATTTAAGCGTGCCGATCGTCGGCATGGAGCCAGCTGTAAAAAAGGCTCACGATCTAAGTCATGATGACGCCCTAAAAACGCTTGTCATAGCCACTCCAGTCACCGTAAATGGCGCAAAACTAAAAGAGCTGATCACAAATTTAAATGCAAAAGATAAAACCGAGCTGCTAGCTCTGCCTCGCCTTGTAAATTTCGCTGAAAAGGCTGAGTTTGAGAGTGAAAACGTGAAGTCGTATCTAAAAGATGAGCTAGGTAAATTTGATCTAAGTAAATTTGACTTTTTGGTGCTTGGCTGCACACATTTTAACTATTTCAAAGATAGCTTAAGAGAAATTTTACCTTCAAACGTAAGCATAATAGACGGAAACGAAGGGACGGTAAAGCGCCTTATAAGCGAGCTTAAACTTCAAATTTCAAATATCAAATTAACTCCAAATGTAAAATTTTTCTACTCAGGTGAGGAGGTTTGCGAGCAAAGTGAGCTAGAGAAAATTTCAAGAAATTTAGCTCGCCTAGAAAAAATGAGAGCAATCAGCTAGGCTAAATTTATCTAAAAATTTGAGCCAAATTTAGCAAAATACACTAAATTTTATGTATTTTTATATGTATTCACCTCTTTCTTTGCTTTACTATATAGATAGCACTTATTACAACAACCACAGTTAAAAGAGCGATCGTGATAGCTAGAAGCGTCTGTTTGTCTGGATTTGAGCCTAGAAAATAGCCAACTCCAAGCAAAACCGCACACCAAATCCCAGCGCCAAGCGTGGTAAATAGACAAAATCTAAAAATATTCATCTTTGCAAGCCCTGCTGGCAGGCTTATATACTGACGAATTCCTGGGATGAGGCGTGAGTTAAATGTTGAAATTTCGCCGTGTTTATTAAAAAATGCTTCAAATTTATCCATCTTTTCGTGAGTGATGCCGACAAATTTGCCGTATTTTAAGATGATCTCACGTCCAAAAAAGTAGCAAAGATAGTAGTTGAAAATGGCTCCAAGCAGGCTACCAAGCGTGCCTGAGATAAAGGCAAGCGCTAGGCTCATCTCGCCTTTGTGAGCTAGATATCCAGCTGGTATCATCGCCACTTCGCTTGGAAATGGGAAAAATGAGCTCTCTAAAAACATCATCACAAATATGCCAGCATAGCCCCAGCTACTCACGCTTGAAACGATAAAATCAATAATGTCATGTAGCATTTTTACTCCGAAAATTTAATAAAGCGAGCCATTGTAGCAAAGCTTTATTTACTAATAGTAACTAACATGGAGTGATAAAATTTAAATTAAATGGGGTAGTAAAAATTTATAAGGAAGTAGGGCGAAAGCTCGCCCAATTTTTAAAATGCAGGTATGACCTCGCCTTTGTAGCGAGTGATGATGAAATTTTTAGTATCAGGGCTAAGCACCGCATCAACTAAAGCTTTGATCTTAGGACTCTCTTCGTTGCCAGCTCTTGTGACGATGATGTTTGCATAAGGGCTGTTAGCGTCTTCAAGTAAAAGTGCGTCTTTTGCCACGCTCATGCCAAGATCAAGGACAAAATTTGTGCTAATAGCAGCGATATCGACATCGTCAAGCGTTCTTGGGATCTGAGCGCCTTCTAGCTCGACAAACTGCAAATTCTTAGGATTTTTAGTTATGTCATTTACAGTTGCAACTTTTACGTTTTTATCGATCTCTATAAGACCAGCTTTTTCTAAAATTCTAAGCGCTCTGTTGCCATTTGACGGATCGTAAGCGATCGCCACTTTTGCGCCATCTTTTAGATCTTTTATGTTTTTTATCTTTTTAGAGTAAAAGCCAAGTGGCTCGACATGGACATTTGCAACGCTTACAAGATGCAAACCTCTAGCCTTGTTTTGCTCCTCAAGATATGGCAAATGCTGAAAGAAATTTGCGTCTAAGCTACCATCTTCTGTGGCGACATTTGGGATAGAGTAGTCTGAAATTTCAGAGATGACAAGGTCGTAGCCCTTATCTTTTAGCTTTGGTTTTACAAATTCTAAAATTTCAGCGTGTGGCACTGGTGAGACGCCAACAATGATAGTGTGGTCTTTGTCGGCTGCGTGAAGGCTTAGAGCAACTAAAGATGCGGTTAAAAGTTTGATAAATTTCATTGTTTTTCCTTTTTTTGTTTTGGTAAAGCGACGCTAAAAAGGTAAAAGCTTTTACGTCGCTTTTTATAAATTTGATTAAAACGCTGGGATGATAGCGCCGTTATACTTTGTCTCGATAAATTTCTTAACTTCTGGTGAGTTGATAGCTTTATCAAGGGCTTTAGTTTTAGGACTGTTCTCGTTGCCAGCTTTAACAACTACGTAATTTACGTATGGGCTATCTTTACCCTCGATCACAAGCGCGTCTTTTGTTGGATTTAAATTTGCATTTAGCGCGTAGTTTGTGTTGATAACTGCGATAGTAACGTCATCAAGCGTTCTTGGCACTTGAGCAGCCTCGATCTCTTCAAATTTAAGCTTTTTAGGGTTATCAACTATATCAAGTGGGGTTTTTAGTGGGTTGTCATTTAGCTTGATAAGTCCAGCGCTAGCTACGATGTCAAGTGCGCGGCTCTCGTTTGTTGGGTCATTTGGGATAGAGACAACTGCGCCATCTTTTAGCTCTTTGATATCTTTAATCTTTTTAGAATAAACGCCCATTGGCTCGAGATGTACGCCAACTGTTTTTACAAGGTGAGTGCCTTTGTTTTTGTTAAATTCTTCAAGATATGGGATGTGCTGAAAGAAGTTTGCATCAAGGTCGCCGTCCTCTGTCGCAAGGTTTGGCGTGGTGTAGTCGTTAAATTCTTTGATCTCAAGCGTGTAGCCATCTTTTGCCAAAATAGGCTTTACAACCTCTAAAATTTCAGCATGTGGGATAGGTGTAGCACCGACGATTATTGTTTTTGACTTGTCAGCAGCATTTGCGCTAACGCTAAGGCCTAGGGCAACTAAAGAGGTAAGAAGTAGTTTTTTCATTTGTTATCCTTTTTTAAAATTTGCCAAGCACCAAAAAAGGATAAATTTAAGCTAGAAGGTTAAATTTCTTTTTAAGCGCTTAAGCTTTTTCTAAGCACTTAAAAAGAAATTCTGTGCTTAGAGATTAGTCTTTCGACGACGCGTTTTTTAGTAGGCGGCACATCTGGCACATATCTGATTTCATTTTAGATCCTTTCGGTTAAATTAATTTCGCGCATTCTAAATAAATAAACTTTAAAAAAAAATAAATTTTAGAAATTTATCTTAGACTTTTTATGACACCTCTTGCATTTTTTGAGTTTTTGGCAGCTTTTTCCTCTAAAATATTTTTTAAACATTCCAAAAAATTTGGCAAACAGCAAATATCAACCGAGTAAAAAACATTAAGTCCGGACTTCTCGCTTTTTAAAATTCCTCCATTTTTTAATACCCCAAGATGCTTTGAAACCGTTGCTTGTTCTTTATTTAAAAGCTCGCAAATTTCACCTACGCTCATCTTTTTATCACCTAAAACCTCAACTATCCCGATCCTAACAGGATGAGCCAAAACTCTCATAAATTCGCTTTTTAGCGCAAGAATATCAACATATTGCATTTTTATACCTTTTTTATTATTTTAACTTAAAAGAGCTAAATTTATACTTGACTATATTCCTATATTAGTATATAATCATATAAAAAATTTAAAGGTAAAAAAATGCTCGATCTTTTTAATCAACACAATATATTTGAGTTTATCAAATTTTTCATACTTTATTTTACAGAGATTTCACTACTATTTTTTTGTGTCTCTTTTTTGGTATTTATCGTATCTGAAAAATTTAGCCAAAAACTCAAAAAACACCTTATAAACACAAGAATTTCAAGCTTTATCAAGGCGTTTTTGGTTGGCGCTATTACGCCGTTTTGTTCATGCTCTACTATACCGCTTTTAAATGGGTTTTTAAAAAGCGGCGTATCACTTGGCGTTAGTAGCGTATTTTTGTTAAGCTCTCCGCTTGTTAATCCTGTAATTTTAACGCTTCTTTTTATGAGTTTTGGGTTTAAATTTAGCATTATTTATTTTACGGTCATTTTTATCTCATCGCTTGCTTTTGGTCTTTTGTTATCAAAAGCAGATCAAAATCTATTTTTAAAAGATGATTTTTTAAAACCAAAATTTAGCCCATACAATCCAACTAAAGGCTTTGTTTTTACACCCATTAATCAGACACAAGCTTGCTCTTGCAAGGATATAAAAAATAGTAAAAATATTTACAAAATGGCGCTTTTAAACTCGGTAAAAGAGTATAAAAAACTATTTTATTACATACTACTTGCGATGTTTATCGGTGCCGCTATACACGGATTTGTTCCACAAAAGCTTATCTCAAACTACCTTGGTTCTAGCGACATCGCCTCGATACTTATTTCGGCATTATTTGGAATTTTACTCTATGTTAGAGTAGAATCGCTAGTGCCAATTGGCTTAGCACTTCTTGCCTCGGGTGCTAGTGCGGCCGCATTTGGAGCGTTTGTAATAACGGCGGCAGGGGTTAGCCTGCCGGAAATAATACTTCTTAATAGGTTTTTTAAGCCAAAATTTATGGCAATTTTTATCGCTTTTATCTTATGTGTGGCATTAGCATTTGCTATGTTTTTAAAATCATTTTTTTGAAATTTTATAGAGATAGTTGCCTAAAACTTGGAAAATTTGAACCATAATGATAAGAATAACCACGGTGTAGAGCATGATATCTGGGCGAAATCTCTGATATCCATAGTTTATAGCGACTGATCCTAGTCCGCCACCGCCAACTGCACCAGCCATCGCTGAAAAGCCGATATTTACGATAAGCGTTAGTGTAAATGCCGAGATGATGCCAGGAAGTGCCTCTACAAACATCACGCGGAAAATGATCTGAAATTTCGAGCTTCCAAAGCTTTGTGCTGCTTCGATGATGCCTTTATCAACCTCTTTTAGAGCATTTTCAATGAGCCTTGCTACAAACGGAGCCGCTCCGATAGTTAGCGGAACGATCGCAGCTGTGGTGCCGATGCTTGTGCCTACGATCATTTTTGTTACCGGAAAGAGCACGATGATCAAAATGATAAACGGAAAGCTTCTAAGCACGTTTATAACGATATCAAGGACGAAGTAAAGCTGTTTGTTTGGCTTTAGACCGTTTTTGTCTGAAAGGATGAGCAAAACCGCAGGTATAAGGCCTATGGCAAAAGCGAGCAGGGTGGAGACTATGCTCATATATAGCGTCTCGCCGATAGCTGGCAAAAGTATCCTAGAAAAAACATCTGGAAATTTAGAAAAATCAATACCAAACATCAAGCAACCTCCCACAAAACGCCACTTTGCTTGATATAGTTAAGCACGTTTTCTTTATCTTTTTCATCTATGTTTATGACAAGCGAGCCAAGGACGTTGTCGTTTAGCTTCTCAAGCTTGCCCCAGACTATGTTAAAGTCGATATTTAGGCTTCTTGCCATGTGCGTGATCACGCTGTTTTGAGCCACTTCTTTTGGGAAAAATAGCCTGATATTTGTGCCAGTGCTTGGCAGAATTTCAACTTCACCCAAAAACTCTTTCATCTTCTCATCTGGCTTTAAAAATAGCTCTTCGATGCTTCCAGAGCCTATGATCTTGCCACCTTCAAGCAAGATGGCGCGTTTTGCGATCGATTTTACCACCTCCATCTCGTGTGTGACGATGACGACGCTGATGTCTAGCTCTTTATTTATCTTTTCAAGCAGCTCTAAAATTTGATTTGTCGTGTTTGGATCAAGAGCCGAGGTCGCCTCGTCACTTAGTAAAATTTTAGGATTTAAAGCAAGCGCTCTAGCGATGGCAACACGCTGTTTTTGACCGCCACTTAGCTCGCTTGGATAGCTTTTTGCCTTGCTTTCAAGACCAACTAAATTTAAAAGCTCTCTCACTCTTTTTTCAGTTTCGTCACTTTTATATCCCCAAAATTTAAGCGGAGTAGCGACGTTTTCAAAGACATTTTTTCTAGCCATCAAGGCAAAATGCTGAAATATCATCCCAACATCTCGCCTCAAATGTCTTTGCTGTGTCTCATCTAAATTTTTTATCTCTTGACCAAAGACTTTTAAGCTGCCACCTTGATAGCTTTCAAGTCCGTTTATGCACCTTAAAAGCGTTGATTTACCAGCACCGCTGTGCCCCACGATAGCAAAAATTTCACCCTTTTTAACCTCTAAATTTACATCAAAAAGGATCTGTGTATCGCCATAAAATTTGGTTAAATTTTCTATTTTTATCACTAAATTTTCCTTATTTTTAACTGCATAAATTTATAAAATTTCTCGCCTTAGCTCATCAGCGCTCTTTGGCGAAAGAAGTGCTGGAGCGATGTCAAATACACTAAATGCGCCACTCTCTCCCCTTTGCGCCAAGCGATATGCTGCTCTGGCGTAGGCAACAAGCACGCTTGCTGTAAATTCTGGATTTGAGTCAAGTTTTAGCGAAAACTCGATCAAGTGTTTGTTCTCGCCATGCTCTCCGCTCACTCCGCTTCGCAATACAAATCCCCCATGTGGGATACCGCCATGCTCTTTTTTAAGCGTCTCCAGATCGATAAAATGCACGCTCGTGTCGTAGTCAGCAAAATAATTTGGCATCGTTTTTATCTCATGCTCGATGCGTGCCTTATCAGCGCCGTCCTGCGCCACTACGTAGCAATCACGCAGGTGTTTTTCTCTTGTGGTTAAATTTGGATTTTCCCCAGCGCGAACTTGCTCTAGTGCGCTATCTATGGGCACTGTGTATTGACGAGCATCCACGACGCCTTTTATTCTGCGGATAGCGTCTGAGTGGCCTTGACTCACGCCTTTGCCCCAAAATGTGTAGCTGCTGCCATTTTCAAGAACGCTCTCGCCAAATAGTCTATTTAGCGAAAATAGCCCCGGGTCCCAGCCAACAGCGATGACACCTACATTGCCACCTTTTTTAGCAGCAGCATCCACTGCGGCAAAGTGCTCTGGGATTTTTGCGTGCGTGTCAAAACTATCAACTACGTTAAACTCTTTTGTAAACTCTGGCGTCTGCGTTGGAAGGTCAGTTGCGCTACCACCGCAAAGGACTAAAACATCAAATTTGCCCTTGTGCGATAAAATTTCATCCACGCTAAAAACCGGTGCGCCACACGTTTTTACCTCGCTTGGATCTCTGCGGCTAAAGACTGCTGTTAGCTCCAAATCCTTGCTATTTCGCACCGCAAGCTCGACGCCACGACCTAAATTTCCATATCCTAAAACTGCTATTTTTATTTTTTCACTCATTTTTGATCCTTTAAATTTTAAATTTACATGCAAGATAGTGCAGGGCGATAAATTTCATTTTAGTAAGACAATACATTAGCACCCAGGGTAGCGTGACACGACAAACTGCCAAAGAAACGCTACCCTTCAACTTTTACCGCAAAAACCTACTCGCCAAGAGCCTTTAACTCTTCGCATACTTTTTTAAATTTAGCCTCAGCGCTCTGCAAGGCCTCTTTGTTTGTCTCTATGACCTCTTTTGGTGCGTTTGCAACGAAATTTTGGTTATTTAGCATGCCTAAGAGTTTGGCTATCTCTTTTTCAAGCTTTGTCTTTTGAGACCTTAGTCTTGTGATGATACCGCTCATATCAAGCCCCTCAAGTGGGACAAATGCCTCTAAATTTTCACTCACATCTCTTATTGAGTTTTCTATTTTTTCATCTACAAAGCCGATCTCTTCGCATTTTGCAAGCAGTTTAATATACTCTTTAACCTCGTCAAGGTCTATTTTTTCATTAAATTTAACAAAGGCTTTTGCGATCTTTGAGTTGCCAAGATCGATAGTAGCTTTTGCACGGCGAATAGCGACAATCGCCTCGATAACTAGCTCAAATTTCTTCTCAACATCTAAATTTCGCTCTTTTACCTCTGGATAGCTCATCACCATTATTGATTTTGCATTTTCAAGCTGTGTGCCGCTAAGCTCTTGAAATAGATACTCTGATAAAAACGGCATGAAAGGATTTAGCAGTTTCATCGCCTCTTTAAATATGCTTCCAAGCTCTTTTACGCTCGCTTTATCAGCCTTGCTTAGCTCGATACCCCAGTCGCAAAACTCATCCCAAAGGAATTTATAAAGTGTGTTTGCAGCGTCATTAAAGCGGTAGGCGTCGATGTTTTCACGCACCTCTCTCACGCACTCGTTAAAGCGGCTATTCATATAAATTCCAAGCTTTGTTTGAAGCTTGATATCCTCTAAATTTGGGAATTTGCTCTCATTTAACATGAGGTATTTGCTCGCATTATAAAGCTTGTTGGTGAAATTTCTTACCTGCTTCATCTTGGCGTCGCTTAGCTTGATATCGCGTCCTTGAACAGCTAGAAGAGTTAGCGTAAAGCGCAAGATATCGGCGCTATATTCATTTATGCTATCAAGCGGGTCGATGACGTTGCCAAGGCTTTTACTCATCTTTCTGCCAAATTCATCTTTTACAAGTGCGTGTAGGTAGATGTCGTCAAATGGTAGCTTGCCAAGGGCGTTTTCACCCTGAAACATCATCCTAGCAACCCAGAAAAATAATATATCAAAGCCAGTGATGAGAAGGTTGTTTGGATAAAATTCAGCCAAATCGCCTTCAAACCACTTTTCATTTTTTAGCTCATTTTCATTGCCCCAGCCAAGCGTGCTAAATGGCCAAAGACCAGAGCTAAACCACGTATCTAGCACGTCTGGGTCTTGGTGGATATTTTTACTTTTACACTTTTTGCACTCGCATGGCTCGTCCTCGTCAGCCCACATGTGACCGCAATCATCGCAGTAAAATACTGGAATTTGATGTCCCCACCAAAGTTGGCGTGAGATACACCAATCTCTTAGCTCTCTCATCCACGCGTTAAAGCTGTTTATCCAGTGTGGCGGGTAAAATTTAGCAAGACCCTCTGAGACTTTTTGTATCGCCTCGTCTGCGATCTCTTTTTTGACAAACCACTGCTTTGAGATATATGGCTCGACGACGTTTTTGCAGCGGTAGCAGTAGCCTACTTGATTTTCGTAGTCCTCGATTTTCTCGACATTGCCAAGTTTTTCAAGCTCGGCCACTACGATATCTCTAGCCTCAAGCCTCTCAAGACCTGCAAATTTATCGCACTTGTCGTTTAAAATACCCTTTTCATCAAATACGGTGATAAACTCAAGGTTGTGTTTTTTGCCAACCTCGTAGTCGTTTTGATCGTGCGCAGGCGTGACCTTAACAAGGCCTGTTCCAAACTCCATATCGACGTGCTCGTCTGCGATGATCTCGATCTCTCTATTTATGATAGGTAGCACCACTTTTTTGCCGATTAAATTTTTATAGCGCTCGTCGTTTGGATTTACCATTACCGCCGTATCACCAAAGTAGGTTTCAGGACGTGTAGTCGCAACTACGACAAATTCATTTGGATTGTCTGCAAAGTAGTATCTCAAATGATAAAGCTTGCCTTTGTTCTCCTTGTGCTCGACCTCGATGTCAGAGAGTGCGCCATCGTGCGTACACCAGTTTATCATGTAGTTTTTCTGGACAATTAGCCCTTTGTCGTATAAATTTACAAAGGCCTTTTTCACAGCTCTTCTTAAGCCCTCATCCATAGTAAATCTCTGGCGTGACCAAGCCGGAGTGATGCCAAGTTTTCGCATCTGATGAACTATCATGCCGCCACTTTTTTCTTTCCACTCCCACACTTTTTCTACAAATTTCTCACGTCCAAGCTCTTCTTTTTTGATCCCTTGAGCCAAAAGCTGCTTTTCAACGACGTTTTGAGTAGCGATACCAGCGTGGTCGAGGCCTGGCTGCCAAAGTGTCTTGTAGCCGTCCATCCTCTTGTAGCGAGTCATAATATCTTGAAGTGTGAAGGTTAGGGCATGTCCGATGTGAAGCGAGCCAGTCACGTTTGGAGGTGGCATCATAATGCAAAATTTACGTCCATCTTTTTGGATATCTTTGTTTGCGTCTATCTCGAAGTATCCGCGTTCTTCCCAAATTTTATAAAATTTGTCTTCTATCTCTTTTGCATTGTAAAATTCTGCCACTTTTGTCTCCTCAGTTTCGTTTAAAAAATGCTTAATGTTATCTAAAATTTGTTTAAAAAAATCTTTGCAAAAGTGGGGAAATATGGGCTTGGGGCGGTTAAACGCCCCGTGGTTTAAATAGCTATTTAACGTTAAAGCTTCTCACGGCTAGGTCGTAGTCGTTTTGTCTTTCGTTGTACATATTTTCAGTTGTGACTGCGCCAAGAGAACATTTACCGCCAAGTCTTACTCTATAAGGTGTGTAAAGCACGGCGTCTTTTTCGTCGCTACCAAGCGTGTAAAAGCTTAGCACGCGGTCATCTTTTATGCTCTTATACTCAACTTGCAAGCTGTTTTTTAAGCTCTTGCTAAAGTTGCTTAAATTTTCATTTATCGGCTCAAAGCAGCTACTTACGATCTCGTTTATAACGCCGTTTTTAACCATTGTTTTTGAGTTTATCACCACTTTTGAGTAGATGACGTCATTTACTTTTAGGCTGTCAAGACCCAGCTCTTTGCCTTTTTCATCGACAAAAATACGGTAGATGTCAAGCTCTTTTGGCTCTATTTTGTGTTTAATTTCAAGCGGCAAGTAAGCGTAGCTTAATATAGTTGCGTAGAGCTTGTTTGAGCCTAGTGGAGCGATGCTAAATTCGCCATTTTTTGTAGTAAATGACGTGCTTAAAAGACCGTCAAATTCTTTACTTTCGCTGTTGTAGCTAAGCTTAAATTTGTTATTTTTCTCGCCGCTATCTTTGCCAAAGTAGGCATTTAGCGCTCTTAGCGTAAATGCACGCTCTTGCGTTGAGCTTAGCTCATTTAAATTTACTATCAAGAAATTTGCAAGGTCGTCTGAGTAGTCGTTTTTATCAAAGTATTTTGCGTGCAAGTATAAGATAAAGGCGTTATCTCTTACTTTTGAGCTAAAATCAGATTCATTTTCTTCGCTTGTTTTAGCATTTTTGATATCTTTTAGCGCGACCTTTGCCTCGTCATTTAGGCCGTTTAGCTTTAGAGCTGCTGCCATTAGGTATTTACTTAGTGCTGTTTTATTGTAGGCTTTGTCGTCGTAAATTTTATTTAAGATCGATCTGTCAGCCATATTTGCACGTGAGCTTACATAAAGAGCGTAAAGTGCCTCAAGGTCGTTATTTGCGTATTTTAAGAGAGAGTTTAGCGCATTTTGTTTGACGCCTTTGCTTACCTCATATCCAGCCTCGCTAAGATCAAGTAAAACATCAGTTGCAAAGATGCTTGCAAATGCATTTGTCTCGCCTAGATCGCTCCAGTAGCCAAAGCTACCATCTGGTTTTTGCATCTTAACTAGCTCATCTATGCCACTAACGATAAATCTCTTTTGATCTCCTTTTTCAAGCTCATCTTTTGGTTTTAAATTTAAAAGCGCAAGCAGTCTTGAGCTCCTTTGTTCCGCGCATCCGTAAGGATACTCTACTAAATTATTTGAAGCTGCCAAAAGCACGCTTGAGACCGAGCTTGACGCATCAATACTCACATCGTGATAGCCTTTTGGTAGTGAAATTTTACTCTCTTTGTCAAAGACACTGCTCTTTGCGTAGGTGCTGATCGTATAAGGACTAATGACGCCTAGTAAATTTTGAAGCGTTTTTGAGCTATTTTTGTCGCTTACTGTTATATTGTATTCGCCAGCACCTGTTTCAAGGGCTGAAATTTTAAGCACAAACGCCTTGTTTTCAAGCGGCTTTAGGTTGGCTTTTTCTTGCGTTTTGATGTTTAAATTTTTGCTCGATATTACATTTATAGTAAGGTTTTTGTCTGTATTTGTTGTATTTATAAGCCTTAAATTTGCGCTTAATTCATCGCCTTTTAAAAGATAAATTAAAGCGCTTGGCTTAATAATCACATCATCTTTTACTTTTATCTCGCTATTTACGGCGTTCATTGCAGTTGCGTCATTTGCCACAGCATCTACTCTAATGGCGCCGTTAAAGCCATTTGGCGTTTTAAATTCGTATGAAATTTCGCCTTTGTCGTCCGCTTGAAGGCTCACTAAATTTGCATAAGTTTTTACATTTTTGCTATCAACTGGGCTTGCATGCTTTGCCATTTTCGCCGCCACAGCCATCGCCGCGGCATCACCGCCAAAGCTTAGCGTTTTGCCCTCGACCTTGTAGTTTGTGAGCATATTGTAAATGTCGTAGTCAAAGACGCCATCAGGTAAAATTTTGTCAAAAAACTTAAGCGGATCGGCTGGTTTTTGTGAAGTGATATCAAGCACGCCAACATCTGTGATAAATAAATTCAGATAAGCTTTTGGCTTTGTTTTTAGTGAAATTTTGATATTTTCATCGCTTTTTGCACTTTTTGGCGCTTCTAAGCTAAGCTCTATCTTTCTTGAAGATTTATCGCCGTTTGCATAGACCTTGCCGTATGTTCTAAACGGAGTTAGTCCAGCGTCAGTCATGCGGTAGATATTTGCACTCACATAAAGGCCGTTAAAGTCAAAGTCAAGTTTAAATTTAACATTTGCTGAGTTGTTTTTGATCTTGACGACCTTGTAGGCTTTAACGCCAGCGTCTTCAAGCGTGACAAGTGCGATGCCTTCTTTTATGGCTGAGCTTATATCTGCGCTTAGCTCGTCGCCTTTTTTATAGACGCTTTTGTTTAGCCTTATCTGAGACTTGCTAAGTTCTTTTGTAGGCGCTAGAGTTGAGTAGTTATAACCGCTCACATCGATGTCTAAGCTCGTGCTTGCGCCACTTACTAAATTTGTAGCAGTGATGACGTATGAGCCACTTTGCGTAAATTTATAGCTAAACTCGCCATTATTTTTATAAAAGCTATCCACATCTTCAAGCGTTTGGATCCATTTTATATAGCCATTTGCGTCCCTTTGATACTGCCATGAGACACGTTTTATATCAAATTTCAAATTTGACTTCACTGCCTTTTGGCTTGGCATATCAACGACGACTGTTCTTATCTTTACATCTTCATTTGGATCAGCAAATGCCGTGCTAGCAGCGATGCCAACCATATCTTTGTAAGGATAGAGTGTAAAGCTTTTTGCGTCACTTACATTTTTGCCATCGTCATTTACGTTGAAATTTATGACGCCTTTTATGATAGAAGGTGCGTTTTTAGTGTTAAAGCTAAGATCTATCATCTGGCTTGATTTGCCATCTTTTGAAAGAGTTAGATCATTTTCTATGCTTGGATAAGCAGCCGCTTTTAGGGTGTCATTTTTAAATTTATACTCTTTAAATTCGCTATTTTTATACTCATCATCAAAGAAGCTAACCTGCATACTGCCAGCTAGGTCGCTAGCTGCTCCGCCAAAGAGATAGCTACTTGTTAAATTTACTTTTACTAGCTCATTTGAAAAGAATTTGTCCGCGTCTATGGCTATGTCATTTTTTATCTTGTTTGGCACGAAGCTCTCGACATAAAATGGCACGCTTGCTATTACCTTGCTAGCGTAGATTATCTGCATGTTAAATCTACCGCTTAGATCACTTAAAATTTCTTTTTCAAAATTTATCATGCCAACATCATTTGTATTTTGCGTGATCTGGGCGCTACTTTTGCCTTGTGGATCGATAAATTTGATCTTTACTGGCATATTTTTAAGCGGGTTAAAGTCCCTATCTCTTAGATAAATTGCTCCTTTTAAGCTCTCGTTTGGTCTTATGATATTTGAGGCAAAATGCGTGTAAGCATCGATGCTCTCGCTTGGATTTTGACTGATGAGCTTTGCCTCATTTAGCGCTTCGCCATCTTTTATGATGAGGAAATTTTGCTCCTTGCCAAGTGAGACGACGACTGATGAGATCTCTTTGCAGATATCTTTTTTGTTAAATTTAAATACACCAACATCATTTGTCGCGCCAACTGCGATCTCTTCGTTTCTTTTGCCATAAATTTTTACATTTGCGTTTGGCAGCATTGTGTTTTCGCCGAGGCGGTTTGCAAAGACGAAAATTTCATCCTTGCCAAGCTTTGCATTTATGGCGATGTCGCTTAGATAGACGACCTTTGAGACGCTCTTATCTTTGCCGTAGTTTAAGCTTATCTTATAAACGCCGTCTCCTGCTCCTGCAAAGTCAAGCTTGATCTTGTTTAGTGAAATTTCGTTTAATGCACCCTCTAACTTGTAGCTTTTGCTTGCTACTTTTGAGCTAAAATTGCTTAGATCTTCGCTATTGTCATTAAAATTTAAAAAGTATCTAAAATTTTGATCGCTTAACTTTTCAACGCTCACATTTAGCTCAGGTAAATTTGCACTTCTAATGCCGATCTCCCCAACGCTTGAGATATAAGGCTCTTCATTTGTGAAATTTGCAAATGGAGTGAAGTTACTAGCGACCACCTCGTATGTTTTAGCCTCTCTTATGACATTTCTATCATCTCCAAAGCCCGGCTTTATCGTGATCTCGTAGCTATTTTGTGGCTTAAACTCATCGCTTGTGATATCGATGTAATAATCATATCCCTCAAGCTCAGAATTTGGCGCGCCATTTTCATCATCATTTTTATATGACACGTCGCTTATACTAAAGCTTTTTACGCCTTTTATCTTTATAAATTTCTTTAGATTATTGTCATCGCTTAGCCACTCTTTTAGATAAATTCTAAATGCTAAGATGCCATTATCTAGGCTTACTGGATAGATTTTAGCTATCTCAAAGCTTTTTGCCTCAGCGTTTATGCTTGTGCTCTCATCACTTGCTTGCTCACTAAATTTCACCACGCCATCGCCTTCTAGTTTAGCGCCAAATTTACTCTCAAAATTTTCTCCAAACTCAAAAGTAGGCTCGCTTATATTTTTATCAAGATCAAGCTCAAAGCTATTTTGAGAGAGTTGCAAGGCATTAAAGCTTGCACCTTTTACGGCTATTTTTTTCACAAGCTCTTCGCTAACTTCGTCATTAAATTTAAGGATAAATTTGCTATCAGTGAGTTTTTCTATCTTCTCAAGCGCAAATTCTTTTGTCTCAAAGCTAGCGCTGCTGCCATTTTCTAACTTACAGCTGTATTCAGCACCTGCGTGCATATCTTTTGTAAAAAGCGTAAGGCTTTGAGCGTTAAATTTCACCGTGCCACTTAGTGCTGGCTCGCACGAGATAAGCTTTTTCTCACTTAGCGTGCCTATGAGATTTTTGCTAACATCATCTTCTAGTCCAAATTCCACGCTTAAAGGCGACTTTACCTCGGCGGTGCCATTTAGACTTAAAGCATATAAATTTACTGCTCCTAAAAGTGCTAGAAGTAGCGCTTTTTGCTGCATTTTATCTCCTTATTTTTATTGTTATTTCACTTTGATTTGAGTTTTGATCAAGGCATTTTAAAGTGTGCTCACCAAGAGTTAGATCTAGCCTTTTTTCGCTTGCATTTTCTATCTTAGAAAAGTTCAAATCATCCACTTTTAGGTAAATTTCATCACCTAAAAACGCGTAGCATTTTAGCACAATTTGTGTTACATTTTCATCTGTCACGATCTCCTCGCCGTTATATGGGTAGGCAAAAACTGGCTTTTTGTCTTTGAAAACTTCAGCACAAGGGCTATTTTTGACCTCGTTCTTGTCTAAAAAGCCATTTTTTATCAAAAACTCAAGCTCCTCGCCCCTTAAACTCTCGCACTTATCTTGCAGTTTAACTCCAACTATCCTATCATCAAGTGCCGTTTTTTTGCACGTTTCAAAACTAAAAGCATCAAGGCAGGTTGGCACTTTTTTAATGCCCTCTGGCTCGCTCATAAACTCTAAATTTTGCCTTTGCGCTGTGATCTTAAACATATCAAAAACGATCTTTGAGACGTCATTTAGCCCAGTTAGCTTGTCAGTCTTTTCGGCGTTAAAGTTGCCCACCCAGACGGCTACCGTGTAGTTTTCATTGACACCTATGGCGTAAAGATCGCGTGAGTTTGCGCTAGTGCCAGTTTTAAAGGCTATTTTTGGCGTATTTTGCGCGTATTGCCAAGCATTTTTTAGATATGACCTTGAGGCTTCACTCATCATTTTAGCGGTTAGATAGGCGCTTTGAGGCGAGATGAGGGTTATGTTTTTATCTTCATTTTTGTAGTTTTTACCAGCAAACTCAAGCGGCCTATAAACGCCATCATTTGCGTATATCGTATAAAGATGTGCAAGATCAAGCAGGCTCATCTCAGCACTGCCTAAAACTATCGAAGAGCCGTAAAATTCCTTGTTTTCATCAACTAAATTTACCTTTTCAAGCAGCTCATAAAGAGAGTTGTCTTTTAGCTTTAAGTCTAAATTTATGACTGGGATATTAAGGCTAAAATTTAGAGCGTCTTTGGCACTTACAAGCCCCAAAAAGTCGTTACTAAAGTTCTTTGGCACATATTCATTTACATAAATTTGCGTATCGATTAGCTGCGAATTTGGCGTGATTAGGCCACTATCAAGCGCAAGAGAGTAGATAAAAGGCTTTAGCGTGCTACCTGTGTTTCGCTTCATATTTAGGGCTGAGTTTTTGCCATCACGCGCACGCTCATCGTGCGAGCCGATAAATGCAACAACGCTCATTTTTTTGTTGTCGATGACCACGGCTGCGGCGTTATTTGCGTTTTTAGCCATAAGTGAAAACATCGCATCTTTTAAAATTTTAAGCATATCTTTTTGTAAATTTAGATCCAAACTCGCCTTTGAAATTTGGTTTTTAAAAGCGACATTTGCGTAGTCGCTAGCATTTACGACAGCTCTTATCCTTACATTTTTAAATGGCTCAGCTTGTGCTCTTTTAAAGGCGCTAAGATCGATTAAATTTGCCTTGTAAAGCATTTTTATGACCCTATTTTTTAGGGCATTTATGTTTGAGACGCGGTCAAGCCTATTTTTATTTGGATTTTTTGGTATTGTGCTTAAAAGTGCGGCCTGAGCGTAGCTAAGCTCGTTTAGCTCCTTACCAAAGTAAAAGAAGCTTGCCGCCTTTGCACCCTCGATATTGCCGCCATAAGGGGCTAAATTTAGGTATAAATTTAAAATTTCATCCTTGCTAAAGTGAAGCTCTAGCTGAAATGCTCTAAAAATTTCTCTTATCTTATTTTTATAGCTCCTATCACTTGGCTCCAGCATCCTAGCTACTTGCATCGTGATAGTGCTAGCGCCTATGCGGTTGTCGCTTCTTAGGTTGTGGAAAAATGCTCTAAAAATGGAGGCAAAATTTACGCCAAAATGGTAGTAAAAATATCTATCTTCAAAGAGCACGACGCATTGTTTTAGCGAGCTTGGGAAGCTTTGCTCGTGAAATCTCCAAATTCCATCGCTACTAAGCTTCATATTTATGATCTCGCCATTTTTATCAAGCAAAATTTTGGCTTCGTCTTTTTTAAGCGCGTCTAAATTTAGTGGATAAATTTGATCAAGTATCAAAAAAATAGCGACCAATAGAGCCAAAAATAGGGCAAGGAATTTTAAAAATTTAAACTTTTTCATCCGCGTGATTATAGCTGTTAAAGTTTAAGTAGCTATAATTAGGCCTTTTTAATAAAGAGGAAACAATGCCCTTATCTAGGTTAAACAAAGAACAATACACCGCTGCAACTGCGCCATTTGGACACAATCTCATCATCGCTTCAGCTGGCACTGGCAAGACTAGCACGATCGTCGCTCGCATCGCTCATCTTTTAAATTTAGGTGTAAAGCCAGAAAAAATTTTGCTTCTAACTTTCACCAACAAAGCAGCCAGTGAGATGATAGAGCGCTTAAATAGGTATTTTGACAAACAAATCACCTCTAAAATCACCGCAGGCACCTTTCACTCGGTCTCATTTTCGCTTTTAAAAAGCCTTGATAAAGGCGTCACGCTAAAGCAGCCAAGCGAGCTAAAGACGCTTTTAAAAAGTCTTGTTGAGAGGCGTAAATTTTACCATTTAAGCGACGTCAAGCCTTACGGCGGAGCCTATTTATACGATCTTTACTCGCTCTTTCAAAACAGCGAACAAGGCACAACATTTGGCAAATGGATAAGTGACAAGAGCGAAGAGCAGGGCGTTTATGCTGAAATTTATGAAGATGTTTTAGAAGAGTTTGAGGCTGAAAAGGCTAAATTTTCTTACGCTGATTTTAACGATCTTCTCATAAAAATGCGCGACGAGCTAAAGAATGGGGCAAATTTAGCTTATGATGAAATTTTGATCGACGAGTATCAAGATACAAACACGCTTCAAGGCAGCCTCATAGACGCATTTAAGACAAAGAGCCTCTTTTGCGTGGGCGATTTTGACCAGAGCATCTACGCATTTAACGGCGCAAATATCGAGATCATTGGCTCATTTAAAGATCGCTTCCCAAACGCAAATATCTACGCTTTAAATGTAAATTACCGCTCAAGCTCAAGCATACTTGCCCTCGCAAATAAGGTCATAAATAACAATCCAAGGCTTTATGAAAAGCACCTCACAGTTAGCCGCGAGGGAAATTTTAAGCCTCCAAGGCTGCTTGTCTATAACGAGCTTTTTGATCAGTATCAAAATATCGCCGATATCATCTCATTTTCGCCGTTTAATAGAGAAAATATTGCTATCATCTTTAGAAACAACTCATCAGCTGACGGCATCGAGGTCGCGCTAAAAGAGCGAGGCATTGGCTCAAAGCGAAAGGGCGGGGTAAGCTTCTTTGAGAGCCGCGAGATCAAAGCACTCATCGACATAATGGGAATTTATGTCAATCCAAAAGATATAATGGCATTTATCCATATCTGCGAATACGCAAAAGGCGTTGGCAGCGCAGTTAGCAAAGAAATTTTTGACGCACTGCTTAAGCTTGGACATGGAAATTTGATAAAAGGGATAGTTGAGCCAGACGAGAGCGTAAATATCTCATCAAACAAAAGGCGAAACTATCAGCTAGGCCTTTTTGACGACCTTGATGAATTTGCCGAGGTTTCAAGGTTTTCTAAGCTTGGCTTTAGCGATAAATTTCTAGGCCACCCTGTGCTAAAGCTACAAAAGCTAAGCGAGAGTGGGGCGCAGTTTTTATATGAAATTTACAACTTTTTAAGAGGCATGAGAAATATCTCAAAGCCAGCCACGATGATAAATGAGATAAAAACTAGCAAAATTTACTCACTAATCGTCGAAAACATCAGCACAAAAAGGGCAACTCTAAAAAATGGCAACGTCGATCTTGCTCTAAAAAAAGAGGTCAAAGAGCGCATAATGGCAAAGAGCGTGGTGCTAAGCGAGCTAGCTAAAAAATATCAAGATATCAGTAAATTTTACAACTTCTTAGCCCTTGGAAGCAACGAGATGAGCGAAGGGCAGGGCGTTAGCTTGCTTAGCGTGCATGCGAGCAAGGGGCTTGAGTTTGACCAAGTTTTTATAGTAGATCTCGCGCAAAACCGCTTTCCAAATTTAAAGCTAATGTCCATGGGCGGCAGCCTAGAAGAAGAGAGGCGGCTATTTTATGTCGCAGTTACTAGGGCTAAAGACGAGCTTTATCTTAGCTACGCAAAATACGACAAGATAAAGAAGGTGACCTACCAGCCAAGCAGGTTTTTGATAGAGGCTGGCATGGCAAAAGAGGAAGCTTAGAGAGTATTTACTATTGTGAAGTAGAATTTACCAATTTTTTACAAAGAGAAGCGATGAAAAAAACTAAAATTTTAATAATTCTACTTATTTTAGGCGTCGGTGGATATTTTGTCTATGATAATTTTTTTAAGGTAAAAGATGAAAAGGTGGAGTTTATCACCAAAAAGGCAAAGAAGGGCTCATTTAGCAAAAAGGTCGATGCGACTGGAGAAATTTTCGCTACCGAGCTAATCGACGTGGGAGCTCAGGTGAGCGGTCAGATAAAAAAGCTCTACGTTAAGCTTGGAGATCAGGTCAAAAAGGGCGATATGATCGCAAGTATCGATAGCTCGACCCAGCAAAATAGCATCGATAATAAAGAAGCACAGCTTGCTATCTACAAAGCCCAGCTTGAAAGCGCAAAAGTAGCTCTAAATATCGCTAAAACGCAGTTTGATAGAGAAAATGCACTTTTTGCCAAAAACGCCACTTCAAAGCAAGAATTTGAAAGCGCAAAAAACACTTTTAGCGCAAACAGCGCAAAGATAAAGGAGCTTGAAGCACAGATCAAGCAGACAAATATCGAGCTAAGTACTGCTAAGATAAATTTAGGCTATACAAAGATCACCGCACCAAGGGACGGCACCGTTGTAAGCGTGCAGGTTGAGGAGGGTCAAACTGTAAATGCCAACCAAACTACGCCAACTATCGTAAATATCGCCGATCTTAGCCATGTGAAGATGAAAATGCAAATAGCAGAGGGAGACATCACCAAGATAAAAGTCGGCACGCCAATTGAATACTCGATCCTCTCTGAGCCAACTAAGAAATTTCAAACGGCTGTTAGCTCGATCGACCCAGGGCTCACCACACTAAGTGATGGCAGCTACGGCTCAAGCAGTAGCAGTAAGTCTTCATACTCAAGTAGCTCTAGTAGCAGCTCGGCGGTCTATTACTACGCGCAAAGCATCGTTGATAATAAAGATGGAATTTTAAGGATAGGCATGACCACGCAAAACGAGCTTTTAATAGCAAATGTTGAGGACGCCATCATCGTGCCAAGCATCGGCATCAAAAAAGATGAAAACGGCACTTTTGTCTATGTGCTAAAAGATGGCAAGCCCGTAAAAACAGCGGTCAAAACTGGCATAAAAGATAACCTCGATACGCAGATAATTAGCGGTATAAATGAAGGCGACGAGATCATCACATCTCAAGGCTCATCAAGCGAGATCGCCAAGATGATCGCAAAAGAACATAAGAAGTTTTAAGTGATAAGTCTAAAAAATATCACCAAAAGCTTTAAGCTAGGTGACAATGAGATAGAGATCCTACACGGCATAAATTTAGAGATAAAAAAGGGCGAGTTTATAGCCATCATCGGCCAGTCTGGCTCTGGTAAATCGACTCTTATGAACATCCTTGGCTGCTTAGATAGCCCAAGTGGCGGCGAGTATTTGCTGGACGGCAAAGATATATCAAAATTTGACAGCGACGCCCTTGCCAAGCTTAGAAGGGATAAAATTGGCTTTATATTTCAAAGATACAACCTTCTTGGCACGATGAATGCCCTTGAAAACGTAGCGCTGCCAAGCATCTACGCAGGTGCAAACAAGATCGAGCGAGAAAAAAGAGGGATGGAAATTTTAGACTCTCTTGGACTTAGTGAAAAAGCTAAAAATTTACCAAACAAACTTTCAGGCGGACAGCAGCAAAGGGTCTCCATAGCAAGGGCGCTGATGAATGGTGGCGAGATCATCTTGGCTGATGAGCCAACAGGTGCGCTTGATAGCAAAAGTGGTCTAAGAGTGATGGAAATTTTAGTTGATCTTTACAAAAAAGGCCACACTATCATCATCGTCACGCACGATCCAAATATCGCCGAGTACGCGAGCAGGGTGATCGAGATAAAAGATGGCAAGATCGTAAACGACAATGTCAAAAATAGCGAAATTTACGAGGCTGCAAAGCAAACTCAGCCAGAAAAGAGCAAATTTACCTACTATAAAGATCAGCTCATAGAGAGCTTTAAAATGTCGGTAAATGCGATGTTAGCTCACAAACTAAGATCGCTTTTAACCATGCTTGGCATTATTATCGGCATAACCGCAGTCATTAGCGTCGTGGCCCTTGGCAAAGGCTCGCAGGAGCAAATTTTAGCTGGTATCAGAAAGATCGGCACTAACACGATCGATATCATGCCAGGCAAAGGCTTTGGCGATATGCTCTCAGGCAAGGTAAAAACGCTCTCCATAAGCGACGCAAACATGCTTGCTAAGCAGTCCTTTTTAGACTCTGTCACGCCAAATACAAGCACCTCAGGCGTGCTAACCTATGAAAATATCTCGCTAAGTGCGAGCCTAAAGGGTGGTGGAGTAGGGAGCTTTGACGTAAATGGGCTAAAGCTAGAAGAGGGCAGAATTTACGATGATGACGAGGTTTTAAACTCAGCTTCAGTCGCCTTAATCGATCAAAACACCAAAAATAGCATCTTTAAAAACGAAGATCCTATCGGCAAAACCATACTTTTTAACAAAAAGCCACTTCGCATTATCGGCGTTTTGCAAAAGGATGATTTTAAGATGGGCGATTCAAGCACGCTTAAAATTTACGCCCCTTACACGACTGTGCTAAACAAGATCACTGGGGATAAATTTATAAACTCGATCACAGCTAAAGTAAATGAAGGTGTCAATGCGCAAATCGCCGAAAAAACACTAACTGAGCTTTTAGAGATCAAGCACGGCAAAAAGGACTTTTTTACAAGAAACTCAGATAGCATCAAGCAAACGATCGAAGAGACCATCTCGACCATGCGCCTTCTCATCTCAAGCATAGCCGTCGTTTCGCTCGTAGTTGGGGGCATAGGCGTCATGAACATCATGCTAGTCTCAGTCACCGAGCGCACCAAAGAGATAGGCATAAAAATGGCGATCGGAGCCAGACAGAGCAACATCTTGCAGCAGTTTTTGATAGAGGCGGTCTTGCTTTGCCTTATCGGCGGAGCCATCGGCATCGTCCTATCCTACGCTATCGGCTACATCTTTAACAACTTCTTAAACGGCTTTAGCATGATCTTTTCAAACGGCTCGATCGTGCTTGCACTTGTCACATCGATGGCGATTGGCATCATCTTTGGCTACATGCCTGCCAAAAACGCCTCAAAACTAAATCCAATAGATGCGCTTTCAAGGGAGTAATATGAAATTTCTAAGCCTAGCTTTGGTGCTCGTTTTAAGCGGTTGCGCTGTTAAAAATATAGATGAAAACTACAAGCAAATTTTACTTGAAGATAACGCCAGCCGTGAGCTAAATTTAGACACTTCTTGGTGGAAGCAGTATCACCAAAGCTACCTTAATGAGCTTGTAGCGCTTGCGCTTAAAAACAACACCGACCTTGCAAAAGCTGCGATAAATGTAAATAAAGCGCTCGCTCAAGCTGGCGTTTTGCAGGCAAATCTCATCCCAAGCTTTAACGCTGGCATCGAGGCATCAAGTAGTAAAAATATAAAAGAGGGCGGCGCTTCTAGTAGAAGTTTTGGCTCAAGCATAGGGCTTAGCTACGAGCTTGACCTTTGGCAAAAGCTAGCAAACAGCAAAGACGCAGCGATGTTTGAAGCAGATGCTAGCAAATTTGATCTGGAAGCTAGCAAACTAAGTGTGATAAACTCCGTGGCAGACGCTTATTTTCAAATTTTATATCTAAATGATAGCATAAAAACTTATGAGCAAATTTTAGAAATTTATAAGAAGCTAAATGAGATAGTTGGGATTAAATTTAAACTTGGCAAAGAGGAGGTGCTAAGCCTAAAACAGATAAACTCACAGCTTTTGAGCGCTCAAAATAAGATAGAAAGTGCCAAAAAAGAGCTTGTGAGTGCTAAAAAAACGCTTAGGATTTTGCTAAATGAGAGGCCAGAATTTGAGCTTAAATTTGAAGACCTCACGCTAAGCCCTGTAAAAAGCGTGGGCGTTGATCTAGATGTGCCAACAAGCGCCATAGCAAACCGCCCTGATCTAAGAGCGGCTATTTACCGCATAGAAGAGGGCATCTTAAACTACAAAGCGAGCCAAAAAGAGTTTTATCCAAGCATCACGCTAGGAGCTAGCCTCAAAAGCAGCACCGACAAAAAAGAGGAAGCCTTTAGTCTTAAATTTCTAAATGGCAACATCGCTTTAAATTTGCCATTTTTAAACTACCACAAGCTAAAGTCAAATTTAAAGGTTAGCGAGGCAAATTTTGAGCTTGCAAAACTAAACTATATAAGCACTCTAAATAGCGCGCTAAACGAGATAGACGCATTTTACAAAGGCTACTTAAATGACGAAACACTGCTTGCTAACTATCAAGAGCAGATAAAAAACTACGAAGAAATTTCAAAAATTTATGAGCTAAAATACTCTTACGGCAAGGTCGAGCTAAAGCAGTTTTTAGAGGCGAAAAATAGCGAGCTGGAGGCCAAAATAGGGTTGCTAAAAGCAAAATACACACTTTTACAAGACGAGTTAAATATCTATAAAGCGATGGCTGGCAAATTTAATAGGTAAATTTATGAGTTCAGCTTGGGACTACGAGGCAAACGCGTGTAGCAACGATGGCAAATTTAGCGCCAAATTTGTAGGTTGCGAGGTCACTATGGGCGCTCCAACCATTGGCGAGCTACGACTTTTTATAAATGGCGAGCACTATCTAAATTTAAAAAACGAGCTCTTAAACCACGCAAAAAATCTATCAAATTTGGATCAAAATTTAGTTAAAGATGACTGTGCCGATCAAATTTTACTTAGCGACAGGGCAACAGCTTGCTTTTTGTTTTCAGACGACTCTAAATTTCTAGCTTTTTGTGAATGGACGGCAGATAAAATGCAGATCATAAAGATACTTCGCCTAGCCGATATGAGCATAAAAACTGACAACAAACGCAAAAGAGTAGTGGAATTTCTCTCATTTGATGACGGCGTGCTTAAAATTTTAGACTCACCTATATTTATGCCCAAAAACTTCACACTAGATATCCGCACGCTTTTTAACGATAAAATTTAATTCACGCACTTTGTCTTTAAAAATAGTTTTCAGGCGTATTTTAATAACAAATTTAATAAATTTATCGCCCAATATCACATACATCAACATACAAATACAAATTTGGGTTTTTATAGTTGCTTTTAATAGTAAAATTAACCCCTTACTCCAAAATTTAACGCGCAATTTCAATATTTGGCGCACAAAAACAAAAATCATGGATTGTTCTTATTTTTTTATACTGCTCTTAAATTTAGCACGTATATGATCACTTTATCAGTTTTTTGGAAAAACACTCGCTCATCATTTTCAAAATATGGTAGATCAAATTTTAAGTTATGTATAAGATAAATGCAAATTTCACAATTTCAAATTCATATTACCAATTTTTAAAATTTAACCATTTTTGAAAAGTGTAAAATTTAACTCATTTTCTTACAAATTTTTTTACGCCAAATTTAATGTATAAATTTAGATCACACAAAATATAAAATGCAAAACCTAGCCAAATATAGCCATTTAAAACTTTAAAAAGAGCAGAATAAAGATTTTAAAATATCAATTTGAAAATTACAGTTTTCAATACAAAATATATAAAATACCTTGCATTTTACCTTTTGTCATATTTTGGCATTGCAATTATGGTTGATTTTAAATTTGCTTTTATGCTTAGCAGTTTTAACTTGAAATGGTTAAATTTTCAAAACTGGAGTGATAAATTTTAAAATTTGAGTAGAAAATGATTTTTGGTTCAAAAGTAAAACTTGCATTTGAAAAATCAAATAAGCAGATGTTCTTTGTATCTGTCAAATTGCGATGAGTAAATTTGCGGATTTTTAATAAAACTTATCTTTGATGTTTCTTTGGGTGGTCAAAAAACAAAGCTTTTGCACTGCCCTCTTTTAGCTCTTTAAATTCAGACTCAAACTCAATGCAAAAAATGCCTGAAGTTGGGATATTATCGATCGATGAGTCGCTTAGATACTCGCAAATTTCAGTTATGCTTGGATTGTGCGTGATGATGAAAATTTCATCTAAATTTTCATCTAAATTTCTTACGAACTCCAAAAGATCCTCAAAACTTATGTCGTAAAGCTCGTCTTTTATCTCTATGGATTTTTCTTTAAATTTTAAAGTTTTAGCGATGATTTTTGCTGTTTGCTCGCATCTTTTGGCACTGCTTGAAAAGATAGTTCCAGGCATCACATTATACATTTTTAGCCTGCTAGCCATAAATTTAGCGTCCTCTTTTCCTTTTGGGCTAAGCTCTCTTGAGGCGTCTTTTGCACCGTCTTTATTCTCATCAACTGCTTTTGCGTGCCTTATAAAGTAAATTTTGCTCATGATCTCTCCTTTGAGAAATTCTTTATCCAACTAAGCTCTTCCTCGCTAAATCCAGCCTTTAAGCGGTCTTTTTCGTTGATCTCTCTCATACTTTGAAATGAATTTGGATATAAATTTAATATGATGTCAAAGTAGCTTTTCTCATCGACGCCCTCTTTTTTGCAGGCAAATTTAAACCATTTATCGCCCTTATAAACGTGAGAGACTTCCTCTTTTAAGATGACTTTTAGGCACTCTATGAGCTCTTCTTGCCTGCCCTCAGCTTCTAGCCTTTTGATGATGTGAGCGTTTGCATCAAGGCCGTTTGCCTCCATATATCTTGGCAGTAGCGCCATGCGGCTAGTGAGCCTATCTGAGGTCTTTTGAAGTGCGATAAAAAGGCCATCATGCACGCTTAGTTCGCCGTATCTACCGCCCTGCTTTGTAAGTAAATTTTCTATCATACAAAAGTGCCTGATCTCATCCTCAGCCACCTCCAGCCAGTCCTCGTAAAACTCCCTTGGCAGCCCTCTAAATCTATAACAAGCATCAAGCGCGATGTCAATGGCACTAAACTCGATGTGAGCGACCGAGTGGATGAAATTTAGGTTTTTATCTTTTGGCTTTACCTTTTTGTTTAGCTCTTTCATACTAACAACGTCGCAAAATTTAGCGTAGCATGGGGTAGTTAGCTCATTTGGCGCAGAAATTTCATCAAAACAAATATCCAAATTTGATCTAAATTTCTCGTAAAATAGCTCAAATTTTAAAAATTTAAGCCCCACGTCGCCTTCGTTTAAAATGTCCCAGATCTCATCGTAAAATCTCATCTGCTCTCTTTAAGTAAAATTTAGCATACAAACAGCCGACAGCCCAGCCAATAAAGTGTGCGTACCATGCGACATTTATGCCCATAAGTAGCGGCAAAAAGCTCATGGCAACAACGATGGCAAAGTAGCCAAACCACGTCTTTTTGTCTGAGTAAAGCACCGATGTCGCCAGCATGCCAAAGAGCATACACAAAGCTCCGCTTGCACCGACTAAATTTATAAATTTCTCATTTTCAAATGCAAAATATATATAAATAAAGCTTAAAATTTGCGTCAAAACGCCGCCAACAATATAAAAAATGATAAATTTTTTCGTGCCAAGATATAGCTCGCTCATCGTGCCAACTTGATATAAAAAGAGCATATTCATGAGCAAGTGACCTGCGCCTGCGTGCATAAAGATAGATGTGAGGGGCTGAAATATATAGAGTTTTTCTAAAAAATAGATGTTTAAGCCAAGCGCGAGCCATAACTCACGCGAGTGCAGAAAAGTAATACCAAAAAATGCAGCTAAATTTAAAAGGATAAGCGCAAATGTAGCTGGGCTACTTAGCTTTGCCATATCCAGCAAATCTGTTTGCCGCTAGGCAGCTAGCGTTTGAGCACCTTACAACGTAGCTATTTATCTCTTTGTCGCCCTTTAGGTGCGTGTTTTTTTGTTTTAAATTCATATAGCTGTGGATGATCTTGCCGCCAGAGTTGTGGATAAATTTCACCGTTTCGTCCGGGAGTATAGCTGTTACAATGCCGACGTGAGTGACGTTTTTCTTGTCTTTATTTTTTTGTATGCCTTTACCAAGGGTGTTTGAAAAGAAGATAAGATCGCCTTTTTTTGGATTTTTATGAGTGATTAAATTTTGGCTTTCATAGAAGTTGTAGATGGCTTTTGACTTTCTGCCGCCCTTGCTGTAGTAGTTATTGATAGTTTTTTCATCAAAATACATATTTTTATATTTTGCATTTACGATAGATACAAAGCCTGAGCAGTCGCCCCCTGCTCTAGTATTTAAGTATTTTTTAAAAAATGAACCAAATTCTTTATCAGCTCTGTCGTCATCTTCGTCTAAAAGCTCACTTGAAGTTTGTCTGCTAAAGTCTTCGTTTGTAGAGGCGGTTTGATTGTAGTCATTTTGTGGGATTTTAGGCTCATTTGAGGTGAAAGAACAACCTGTAAAAAGTGCAACGCATAGTGCAAAAAATATTCTTTTATTTATTAAACTTAACATATTTTTATCCAAAATAATTAATTTTCGTAATTTTAACTCTTAAATGTAAATAAAGCGAAAATAGCGCCCTGTTTTCTTTACTCTAAGTTTAAAAACAATATAATCGGCAAAAAATATATTTTCTTAAGGCAAAAAATAATGATGCACTATCTAAAAATAGAAGGCAATGCCAAATTAAGCGGCGAAGTAAAGATCAGCGGAGCCAAAAATGCCGCCCTACCTATCATCGCCCTAACCCTACTTGCTAAAAATAAAATAAATTTAACAAATATCCCAAATGTCGCTGACATAAAGACGCTTTGCCAGTTGCTAGTTAATCTTGGTGCAAAGTGCGAATTTAAAGATGAAAACTCACTAAGTATTGATACAAGCAGCGTAAATTCGACCACGGCAAACTACGACATCGTTAGAAAGATGCGTGCTTCTATCTTGACGCTTGGTCCGCTTCTAGCGCGCTTTGGACATTGCGAAGTGAGCCTTCCTGGAGGCTGTGCGATCGGACAAAGACCTATTGATCTACACCTAAGCGCACTTGAGAAAATGGGCGCAAATATCGAGATAAAGCAAGGCTACGTTGTCGCAACCGCGCCAAATGGTCTAAAAGGCGCAAAGATAGTTTTTGATAAGATCACCGTAACTGGCAGCGAAAACATCATCATGGCAGCAGCTCTAGCTCACGGCACGACAGAGCTTTTTAACGTCGCGCTTGAGCCTGAAGTGGTGCAAATTTGTGAAATTTTGGCTCAAAGTGGCGTAAAGATCGAAGGCATAGGCACAAGCGAGCTAAAGATCACTGGCAGCGGTCAAAAACTGCTTGAAATTTGTGATATCGAGGTCATCCCTGATAGGATCGAGGCTGGCACATACCTTTGCGCTGGAGCCATCACAAATAGCAAAATTTCAGTCACAAGGGCGAATGCTGCGCACATGACGGCCATTTTAAATAAATTTGAAGAGATGGGCTTTGGCATCGAAGTGGATGGCGATAAGATCACGATTTTACCGACAAATGAGATAAAACCAGTCGAGATAAGAACGACTGAGTATCCTGGCTTTCCAACCGATATGCAAGCTCAGTTTATGGCGCTTTGTCTTGCGGCAAATGGCGTTAGCACGATAGATGAGAGGCTTTTTGAAAACCGCTTTATGCACGTTAGCGAGCTAGCTAGAATGGGCGCTGATATCCGCTTAAATGGTCACATCGCAAGCGTTTATGCCCCTGCAAATTTAAATGCAGCTGATGTCATGGCGACAGATCTTAGAGCGAGCTCAGCGCTGATACTAGCCGCTCTTATCGCAAATGGCGAGAGTTTGGTGCATAGAATTTACCACCTTGATAGAGGTTATGAGAGGCTGGAGGAGAAATTTAAAAGCCTTGGGGCAAAAATCGTTAGGCTTGAGGAGTAAAAATGCTAGTAAATGACGCAGTTGAGGCTTTAAAAGCTAAATTTAAACCAAAAAATGAGAGTGAAATTTTACCCATTAGCGAGGCTCTTGGTAAGACCTTAGCAAATGACGTGATAGCGGTCAAAGACCTGCCCTGCTTTGATAACTCAGCGCTTGATGGATTTGCTGTTAAATTTGATGAAAAAAATGAGCCCTATAAGATCATCGCAAGTGCCTTTGCAGGCGATAAAGAGCAGCTAGCTATCGGCAAAAACGAGTGCGTGAAGATCATGACAGGTGCCAAGATGCCAAAAGGTGCTGACACGGTCATGAGATTTGAAGACTGCGTCGTTGAGGGCGAGTTTGTGAAAGCACCAGCTAAGCTTAAAAAAGGCGATGCTTACCGCTTTAAAGGCGAAGAGACAAAGGTTGGTGAGATTTTACTAAAAAGTGGCGAAAATTTAAACACAAGAAGCGTGATGATGCTAGCAGCTCAGGGTATAAGCTTTATAGATGTGAAAAAGCAGCCTAGTGTTGGAATTTACTCAAGCGGAAACGAGATCATCGAGCCTTGGCAAAGAGCGAGCGAGGATGAAATTTACAATGCAAATGCCTTTGGTATCGCTGCGCTTCTTAGCTCAATCGGTCAAAAAAGCTCATATCTTGGCATCATAAAAGATGAGCTAAATGCTGTAAAACAGGCATTTTTAAACGCTGCAAACTACGACATCGTTATCTGCTCTGGCGGAGCGAGCGCTGGTGAGGCTGACTTCATGAAAATAGCCCTAAGCGAGCTTGGATACGATGAAATTTTCTCACACCTTGACATAAGACCTGGCAGACCTTGCAAGGCTTACGAAAAAGATGGCAAGCTTGTTTTTATCTTGCCTGGCAACCCTATGGCTGCTTATCTTTGCACGATGATGCTTGTTTTGCCACTTCTAAAAAACGAGTGCTTTGTAACGCAAAAAGCTATCAATAGTGAAAATTTGAAGGTAAAATCGGGCAGAGCAAATGCTGTTTTTGGCAATGTAATTGATGGTAAATTTATAGCAACTGATGGCGGAAAATATGGCTCAGGCATGATAAATCATATATTAAAGAGCGATTTTGTGTTGATAACTAGCTCTGATCAAGGTGAAATTTTACAAAATAGCGAAATTTCACTCATAAAACTTCCATAATCCTTGACAAATGAAAAACAATCTGATAAAATGCGGACTTCATTTTGATTGCGGGAATAGCTCAGGGGTAGAACACAACCTTGCCAAGGTTGGGGTCGCGAGTTCGAATCTCGTTTCCCGCTCCATCTTTTTTATACTCATTTTTTTATTTTCCACAAAACTTTTTGCAAATGAAGTCAGCATCTATCCGATGTATTGTGTCGTAAATGATCAAATTTCACTCAGTACTTTTGGCTTTGAAGGCGAAGATAATGAAATTTTAAACTTAGAGGGTAAAAGAGCTGCCAAGATAGATAGTAAAAAACTATATGAAATTCTAACAGCAAATTTTAAAACATATAATGACAAAAGCGGCGGTAGCGTGGCTTTTGTGAAAAACTGCTCTATCATGGATGAAATTCAGATGCACTTTCTAAGAGAGATCAGCAACGAGTATCCAGGCATCAGCGTGAGCGATCTTAGCATCAGCCCGCAAAACAAACTCCCTGCAAATTTTAAAGACTTAGTCTTTAAAAATATCTTCTTAAACGATCAAAATAGCCAAAAAGGCGTTTTTAGAGCCTCGTTTGAAGATGTTGATCTAAGCTTAAAAAGCCTTTATTTTAAATTTAGCTTTAACGCCAAAATGCCAGTTTTTATCGCTATAAATTCAATGAATACAAACCACATTTTAAGCCTGCTTGACTACCAACCAACGATGATCGAGTTTAGCAAATGGCCACGTGACGCGCTTTTTGGACTTAGTGCCTCAACACTTGTTACAAAAGTGCAGATAAGAAGCGGAGAAATTTTAACCAAACGTCAATTTAACGCCATAAGCTTAGTAAAAAAAGGTCAAATACTAAATGCAGTCTTAAGCGAGGGTGGCGTCAAGATAATCGCCGAGGTAAAGGCGCTTGAAGATGGAAATTTAGGCGATATGATAAAGATAAGAACAAGAGAAAATAAAATTTTACAGGCCACAGTTTCAGGCAAAGATGAGGCAGTTATAAGATGAAAAAAGTAGTTTTTGCAGCCACCGGAGCAAGCGGAGCTGGGCTTTTTCTAAAGCTAGTAAATGCCGCCAAAGATAGTTGCGAGGCGCACGTCATAGTTAGCAAAAACGCCCTGAAAGTCTTGGAGGCTGAAGAGAATTTAAAGCTAAATTTAGATGATCTTGGCGTAAAAATTTATGATGATCAAGACCTTAGTGCTGGTCCAGCTTCTGGCTCGTTTGGCGTTGAAGCAATGATCATAGCGCCCTGCTCTACTAATACTTTGGCAAAAGTTGCAAACGGCATAAGCGACACGCTCATCACAAGAGCTGCAAGTGTCGCGCTAAAAGAGAGACAAACCCTAGTTTTGGGCGTTAGAGAGATGCCATTTTCTACGATCGCGCTTTCTCAGATGCAGCTGCTCTCATCTCTTGGAGCCATCATCGCTCCGCCAGTTTTAGGCTACTATGCAGGCATAAAGAGCCTTCTTGATATGGAGAATTTCATCATCGGCAAGTGGCTTGATGCTTTAAAAATCCAAAATAATCTTTACAAAAGGTGGCAAATTTGAAAAAATCTTGCATCTATCCAGGGACATTTGATCCCATCACAAACGGCCATTTAGACGTCATCATAAGGGCTACAAAAATTTTTGACAAAGTAATCGTCGCAGTTGCAAAAAGTGACAGTAAACAGCCGATGTTCGCACATGAAAAGCGCATCGAAATGGCAAAAGAGGCAGTTTGTGAGCTAAAAAATGTAAGCGTTCTTGGCTTTGATAACTTGCTTGTTGATTTTGCTAAGTCGCACGGCATAAACACCGTCATCAGGGGGCTTCGCGCGGTTAGCGACTTTGAATACGAGCTACAAATCGGCTACGCAAACGCCGCACTTTGGGACGAATTTGAGACGGTTTATCTTATGCCAAGCTTAAATAACGCCTTCATCTCAAGCTCGATCGTCCGATCAGTCTTGCGCCACGACGGCGATGTGAGCAACCTAGTGCCAGCAAAAATTCTTAAAAATTTAAAGGCGTAAAATGTATGTTTTGTTTGAAGGCATTGACGGCGTTGGTAAGAGCACGCAGATAGAAATTTTAGCTTCTAAATTTAGTGATGCCATCGTCACAAAAGAGCCTGGCGGCACGCAGCTTGGTGAAAATTTGCGAGAAATTTTACTAAGCTCAAGCATCAAAATAGGCAAAAGGGCTGAAATTTTACTCTTTTTGGCTGATAGGGCTGAGCATTTTGAAAAGCTGGTTGCTCCAAATTTAAGTAAGCTCATTTTAAGCGACAGAGGCTTTATCTCGGGCATTGCCTACGCTTTGGCAAATGATGAAAACTTAGATGAAAATGTGCTTTTAGAGCTTAATAAATTTGCACTAAATGATAAATTTGCAGATAAGATCATCTTTTTTGAAGCAAGCCATGAGCTAATAAGCTCGCGCTTAAAAACAAGAGGCACAAGCGATAAGATCGAGGCTCGTGGGCTAGAGTATCTTTTAAAAGTGCAAAGCCTGATGAAGGAAATTCTTATCAAAAATGGCTTTGAAACGCTTTTTATAGACGCATCTAAAAGCATAGAGCTAATTTCAAAAGAGATAGAAAATTTTATAAATTTTAAGTAAAATCACAAAAAAATAAAAAGGATAATGCGATGATAACGGCACTTCGTGGCATGAAAGATATGCTTCCAGCTCGCGCAAAACTTTACGCACAGATAATCAAAACCTGCGAGGAAGTCGCAAAAAACTACGGATATGAGCAAATTTTGACCCCGCACCTCGAGGAGACGGCGCTTTTTAAAAGAAGTGTCGGCGAGAGTAGCGACATTGTAGGCAAAGAGATGTATCAGTTTGAAGACAAAGGCGGCAACGACGTTTGCTTGCGTCCTGAGGGCACAGCTGGCGTGGTTAGAGCCTTTATCGAGGCAAAACTTGATAGGGCAAATGTGACAAAACGCTGCTTTTATCATGGCTCGATGTTTCGCTACGAGCGCCCACAAAAAGGCCGCTTAAGAGAGTTTCACCAGTTTGGCTGTGAGTGCTTTGGCGAGGGCAGCGTCTATGAAGATGCGAGCATTATTTTGATGGTGAGCGAAATTTTCAACAGACTAAATATAAAAACAACCTTAAAAATAAACTCACTTGGCGACGAGAGCTCGATGAAGTCTTACAAAGAAAAACTTGTCAAATTTCTAGATGAAAACGATGAAAAAATTTGTGAAGACTGCAAAAGACGCAAGCTTTTAAACCCTATCCGCGTGCTTGACTGCAAGGTCGAGAGCTGCCAAGAAATTTACAAAAATGCTCCAGTCATCACTGATAGCTTAAGTGATGAGGCGCAGGCTGATTTTGCAAAACTGCAAGAAATTTTAACGGCAAATGGCGTTAAATTTGAGATAGACACTAAGCTCGTTCGCGGCTTAGACTACTACTGCAAGACGGCGTTTGAGTTTATCAGCAACGAGATCGGCTCACAAAGTGCAGTAGCAGGGGGTGGCAGATACGATAGGCTCGTTGAATATCTTGGCGGTAGAGCAAGTTACGGCGTTGGTTTTGCGATGGGTGTTGAGAGGATAATGGAAATTTTAGGCGAGGCCCAGGATGAGCGAGACGGAGTTTATCTTTGCGCGCTTGATGCGGCGAATGTTGATTTTATCTATAATCTTGGCTCAAAACTTCGCAAAAAATATCAGGTCGAAATTTCATACGAAGCCAAAAAACTTCAAAAACATCTACAAAATGCCGACAATAAAAATGCAAAAATTTTCCTTTGTGTGGGCGAAAACGAGATGAAAGAGAATAAAATTTGGTATAAAAATTTAGAGACCAAAGATGAAAAAACGATAAATTTAGATGAGCTTGAAAAGGAGCTGGGATGAATGATTTTGGACTTAGCATTTGGGGCAATTCAAATTTTGTAATAGAAGACGGCAAAGTCTGCATAAACGAAGCTAGCAAGCCAGCGATCATCGACATCGTAAAAGAGATAAGAGACGATGGCTACAGAGGTCCACTGCTGCTTCGCTTTCCGCACCTTATCCAAAAGCAGATCGAGCAGATCCACGCAAGCTTTGCAAAGGCAAAGAAAGAATTTGCCTACAAAGGCAGCTTTAACGCCGTCTTTCCGCTTAAAGTAAATCAATATCCAGGCTTTGTAAAAAACCTAGTTCGCCTTGGCAAACCCTACAACTACGGCCTTGAGGCTGGTAGCAAGGCTGAGCTACTTCTAACTATGGCTTATAACAACGACAAAGCGCCTATAACTGTAAATGGCTTTAAAGATAAAGAGATGATAAACATAGGCTTTATCGCCGCTGAAATGGGGCATAATATCACGCTAACGATCGAGGGCTTAAACGAGCTTGAAGCGATAATCGCCATCGCAAAAGAGCGCTTTAAACCAAAACCAAAGATCGGACTTAGGGTAAGACTGCACTCGACAGGCTCAGGACTTTGGGCAAAAAGTGGAGGCATACACTCTAAATTTGGACTAACATCAACCGAGCTAATAGAAGCTGTAAAGATGCTAAAAAAGGCAAATTTACTTGAAAACTTCACGATGATACACTTTCACATCGGCTCTCAAATAAGCGAGATCCATCCGCTCAAAAAAGCACTCATCGAGGCTGGCAACATCTACGCTGAGCTTAGAAAAATGGGTGCCTCAAATTTAAAAGCGATAAATTTAGGTGGAGGCCTTGCGATCGAGTACTCGCAGTTTAAAGAAGAAAGCAGCAGAAACTATACGCTAAACGAATACGCAAACGACGTTGTTTATATGCTTAAAACCATAAGCGAGCAAAAAAAGGAGATCGAGCCAGATATCTTCATAGAGTCAGGTCGCTATATCGCTGCTTCTCACGCACTTTTAGTCGCTCCTGTGCTTGAGCTATTTTCTCAAGAATACACCGAAGAGAAGCTAAATTTAAAGAAAAACAATCCAAATTTAATAACCGAACTAGTTGATCTTTACAAGTCAATTAAGCCTTCAAACGCCCTAGAGTACCTGCACGACGCTATCCACCACACCGAGAGCATCCTCACGCTTTTTGACCTAGGCTATGTCGATTTGCAAGATAGATCAAACGCAGAGGTGCTTTTAAGGCTCATTAGCAAAAAGGCTGTCGTAATGCTTGGCAACAAGAGCAACTCAAGCGATCTAACTAAAATTCAAAAAGAGGTTCAAGAGAGATACCTGCTAAATTTCTCGATCTTTCAAAGCTTGCCAGACTTTTGGGGACTAAAGCAAAATTTCCCTATCATGCCGCTTGACAGGCTCGATGAGCGCCCTACACTGCCGGCTTCGATCTGGGACATCACTTGCGATAGCGACGGCGAGATCAGCTATGATGACGAAAAAAATCCGCTACTTTTGCACGACGTGGATGTGGAGAAGGAGGATTATTTCTTGGGATTTTTCCTAGTTGGCGCATATCAAGAAGTTATCGGCATGAAGCATAACCTCTTTACTCATCCGACAGAAGCTACCGTGGAGATAACAAGTGATGGCTACAAGGTCACAAATTTACTAGAGAGCCAGTCGATCCTTGATATCATGGAGGACATGGACTACGATATCTACGAGATCCAAGACACTCTAAATGAACGCTTAGAGAAATCAACTCTGATAAACGAAACACAAAAGAAGCAAATTTTGGGCGAACTTTATCTATTTTTAAATGATAATAGCTACTTAAAGACAATCAACTAAAAAGGACGAAAATGCAACTAGCAAACAGAATGCAAACATTGAGTGAATCAATCACAATCGCGATCAGTACAAAAGCCAAAGAGATGAAGGCTGCTGGCATCGACGTGATCTCGCTTTCAGCTGGTGAGCCTGACTTTATGACTCCAAAAAAGATAAGAGAAACTGTAAAAAACGCACTTGATAACGATAGCAAAAGCGGCAAATACACGCCAGTGCCGGGCCTGCCTGAGGTCATTGACGCCATTAGAGCAAAGCTAAAAAGAGATAACGGACTTGACTACAAAGCAAATCAAATCGTCACAAACATCGGCGCAAAACACTCACTTTTTAATGTATTTCAAGCACTTATCAACCCAGGCGACGAGGTCATCATCCCCTCTCCATACTGGGTGAGCTACCCTGAGATCGTTAAATTTTGTGGCGGCGTGCCTGTCTTTATCGAAGCAGACGAGAGCACAAATTTCAAAGTCACAGCCGAGCAGCTAAAAAAAGCGATCACACCAAAAACCAAAGTCTTTTCGCTAAATCACCCGACAAACCCAACTGGAGCCGTATATACAAAAGATGAGATCGCGGCATTTGGCGAGGTTTTAAAGGGCAGTGATATCATCATCACAAGCGATGAAATTTATGAAAAAGTGATCTACGGCAAGAAATTTCACGCAGTAGCCTCAGTGAGTGAGGATCTTTTTAAAAGAACGGTCACGATAAATGGACTAAGCAAGTGTGGCGCGATGCCTGGCTGGAGATTTGGCTATATAGCAAGCTCAATGGACTGGCTCATTGCTGGCATCAAAAAGCTTCAAAGCCAAAGCACAAGTAACATCAGCTCGATCGTGCAAATAGGCGCTATCCCATCGCTTCTTGGCGAAACTGATGACGATATCGAAAACATGAGAAAAGAGTATGAAAGAAGACGCGATGTGGCAGTTGAGATGATAAATGCTATCCATGGGTTAAGCGTAGTTAAGCCTGATGGAGCGTTTTATCTATTTGTAAAATGCAAAGATATAGATGGCGACTCACTTAGATTTTGCAAAAAAATGCTTGAAGAGGTAAATGTAGCGACCGTACCAGGCGTGGGCTTTGGCATGGATGGATACTTTAGAATTTCTTTTGCGACAGACATCGAGAGCATAAAAAGAGCGATCGAGAGGATCGCAAATTTTGTAAAAAGCTACAAAATTTAATGATCAAATTTAGAGTAAATGGCAAAATTTTCGAGCTTGAAAACGATATAAGCGTTTATGATTTTTTAGCTCAAAATGGCTATGAGCTTAAATTTATAGCCCTTGAGCGAGACGGAGAAATTTTGCCAAAAAAGCTTTGGCGTGAGCGCTTCATGAGCGAAGCCAAAGCCTATGAGATCGTCACTTTAGTTGGCGGTGGATGAGGAGAAAATGATAGAGATTGTATTAAATGGCGCAAAATTTAAGGTGCCAGTAAAAAGCCTTAGCGAGCTAAAAGAGCTTGCTCTTGGCGATAAAGAGAGTGAAATTTATAAATTTTTAGAGAAATTTAACGCGACAAAGCCGGACATTTTTATCGTTGATGGCTTTGCTATAAAAGAAGATAGCGAGCTAAAAGATGGCTCAAATGTCGTATTTATAAGGCGTGGCGTGATGCCTGAGCGTGAAGTTTTACGCGCGATGATCGCTTCACGAAACAGCCCTGAGCTAAATTTAGCCCTAAGTAAAGCCGTGATCGGCGTGGCTGGACTTGGCGGTCTTGGCTCAAATATCGCGCTAAGCCTAGCAAGAGTTGGCGTAAAAAAGCTAGTGCTTGCTGACTTTGACGTCGTTGAGCCAAGTAATTTAAACCGCCAGCAGTATTTCGTCCGCCACATCGGCTTAAAAAAGACGCAGGCGCTTAAAGAGCTGATAAATGACGTAAATCCCTTTGTCGAGGTCGAAACTCACGATATATTTTTAGATGAAAAAAATGTGGCTAGCGTCTTTGGCGAGTGCGAAATTTTATGCGAAGCCTTTGACAATGTCGCTGGCAAGGCGATGATACTAAACGAAGCGGGCGCCAGCCTAAAAGAGAAAAAGATCATCGGCGCTTCTGGCATGGCAGGATACTTTAGCTCAAATCTCATAAAAACCATAAAATTTGCCAAAAATGTCTATCTTTGCGGCGACCTCACAAACGAGGCGAAAATCGGTCAAGGGCTCATGGCACCACGCGTTGCGATCTGCGCAAACCACGAGGCAAATTTAGCCATTAGACTACTTATGGGCTTGGAGGCATAAGTGCAAAGTGGTAGTTTGATCCTTGGCGGCAAGGAGTTTCAAAGCCGCTTTATCCTTGGCTCTGGTAAGTATTCACACGAGCTAATCGACTCAGCTATAAACGAGGCTGGAGCGCAGATCCTAACCCTTGCTCTTAGGCGCATAAACGAAAGTAAAGAGCGAAATATACTTGACTTTATCCCAAAAGGCGTGACGCTCTTGCCAAACACAAGTGGCGCTAGAAACGCCAAAGAGGCCGTTCGCATCGCCCAGCTCGCACGTGAGCTTGGATGTGGCGAGCTTGTTAAGATAGAGATCATAACTGACTCTAAATTTCTCTTTCCAGACAACGCTGAGACGATAAAAGCTTGCGAAGCCTTGGCAAATGACGGCTTTGTGCCAATGCCTTATATGTTTCCAGATCTAAATGCCGCAAGAGCGATGCTAAGCGCAGGGGCAAGCTGCATAATGCCTCTAGCTGCGCCCATTGGCTCAAATCAGGGGCTAGTTTTTAAAGATATTATTGAGATTTTGATAAACGAGCTTGATACGCAGATCATCGTAGATGCTGGCATCGGCAGGCCTTCACAAGCGTGCGAAGCTATGGAGATGGGAGCGGCTGCTATCATGGCAAACACAGCCATCGCCTCATCTAAAAATATCCCGCTCATGGCAAGAGCCTTCAAAGAGGCCATCATCGCTGGTCGCAACGCCTATCTAGCAGGCCTTGGTGCAAAGAGCAAAAGCGCAAACGCCTCATCTCCGCTCACTGGATTTTTAGACTGATGAAATTTACAAGAACCGACCACATGCAGCTGCTGCCTCACATGCAGGATGTTGGCAGCGAGATAATGAATGAAATTTTAAAAGAGCGCGCGAGCTATAAACCAGAAATTTACACCGAAGCAGACGTAAAAGCAGCTCTTAATGCAAAGCACTGCTCGCTTGAAAATTTAAAAGCCCTGCTCTCACCTGCTGCAGCGCCATTTTTAGAGCAAATAGCCCAGCTCGCTCAGGCAAAGACAAGGGCAAATTTTGGCTCAAATATCACGCTTTTTACCCCACTTTACATAGCAAACTACTGCGATAATCTCTGCGTTTATTGCGGTTTTAACGCTAAAAACAATATAAAAAGGGCAAAGCTAAGTGACGAGGAGATCACAAGAGAACTAAGAGAAATTTCAAAGAGCGGCTTGGAAGAAATTTTAATTCTAACTGGCGAGAGCGAGACCAACTCAAGTGTCGCCTACATCGCAAACGCCTGCGCTTTAGCAAAGAAATTTTTTAAAGTCGTTGGGGTTGAAATTTATCCATTAAATTCAGACGGCTACGCCCTGCTTCACAAAAGTGGCGCAGACTACGTGACCGTCTTTCAAGAGACCTACAACCCCACAAAATACGAGAAGATCCACCTTGGCGGTAATAAGAGAATTTTCCCTTACCGCATAAACGCGCAAGAGCGAGCGCTTCTTGGAGGCATGAGAGGGGTTGGCTTTGCGGCACTTCTTGGCATAGATGACTTTAGACTTGACGCCTTTGCGACCGCACTGCACGCAAGCTTGGTTCAAAAAAAATATCCGCACGCCGAGATCGCATTTTCGTGCCCAAGACTTCGCCCTATCATCAACAACGACCGTATCAATCCACGCGACGTGGGCGAGCGCGAGCTTTTGCAAGTGATCTGCGCTTATAGAATTTTCATGCCAACAGCTAGCATAACGATCTCAACCAGAGAAAAGGCGAAATTTCGCGATAACGCCGTAAAGATCGCCGCAAATAAGATAAGTGCTGGCGTAAAAGTAAGCATCGGAGCTCACGGCGAAGAGAAAAAGGGTGACGAGCAGTTTGAGATAAGCGACGACAGAAGCGTGGATGAGATCAAGGCTATGATAAAAGCAAACGGCTTAGAGCCCTTGATGAGCGAGTATGTCTATGTTTAAAATTCTCTGCGTGGCCGACTTTGAAAGCTATGATGGCGATGACTTTTTAAAGAGGATACAGCTACTTTGCAAGGCTGGCGTGGATGAAATTTTGCTTCGTGCAAAGGGTCTAAGCGAGGCTCAATTTTACGACCTTGCTAGGGTTGTGGCTCAAATTTGTGAAAACTACCGCAAGAAATTTATCATTAATCAATTTTTTGACGTAGCTTGCAAGCTAAAGAGCGACTTTTGGCTCACTTCATCGCAGCTTGATTTTTTTAAAAATCACGGCGTTTTTTTGGATGAATTTAGAAAAACAGCTAAAATTTACGCCCCAGCTCACGACCTAGAACAGGCTAAAATTTCAGCCTCTATCGCTGACGTGCTCGTTGCTTCTCATATATTTGCCACCTCTTGCAAGGCGGGTTTGGAGCCAAAAGGGCTAAATTTTATAAGTGAGCTAAAAAGCTTAGACAAAGAAATTTACGCACTTGGCGGACTAGACAGCGGGAACTACAAAGAGGCCATAAAAGCTGGCGCAAACGGCATTTGCTTCATGAGTTTAGCAATGAACGGCGATATGGAGCTTATAAAAAAGATAGTAGAGAGCAAAAACGAGCAAATTTAGCTTTATTTGCATAAAATTTTACATATTATTTTATATATAAAACTACGTAAAATTAAATTTATAGACTATTTTAATAAAGTAAAATAATTGATTTTAGATAAAAAATTGTCATTTTGCCACTCTTTTTTATATCGAAAATTTATTGCTATTATCTGATGGAGCGCTATTTTTACGATGATATAAAAGAGTAAATTTAAATAAATTTTAGCTGCAAGTAAATTTCTATGTCACAAAGTAAATTTTAAAACTATTTTGTTATCAAATTTTATTTATTTTGAAAAATTTATGTTTGAAATCTCCCACGCCAAAAGACGTGGGATAAATTTTACGCTATCTTGCTAGCGTCGATGATGTTTAGATCAAGACCTAGATCTTCAACAGATAGACCAAGCGCGAGACCTACAAGCTGAGAGAGGTGGATGATAGGTTTTCTAACATCTGAGTGGTTCTCATCTTGATATCTCTCTTGATAGATGTCAAGTTGCATTTGGCAAAGTGGGCACGGAGTTACAACTACGTCTGCACCATTTTGATCAGCGTTATTTACGATCTGGCTTGACATTTTTCTTACTGATTTTCCAGCTGGATAGCTAGCGTGGAAGCCGCAGCAGTCAAGTCTTTTCTCAAATGGCACGATAGTGGCACCAAGTGCGCTTACAACGGTTTCAAAGCTCTTTGGATTGACTGAACTTTCTCTATTGTGCAGATCTTTTTCAGGTCTTAGGCTGTGGCAGCCGTAAAATAGCGCTACTTTTAGGCCGCTAAGTGGTTTAACAACCTTTGCTTTTAGCGTATCGACATTTTGATAAAGCTCCCAAAGAAGGCTTGTGATCTCGGTTGAGCCGTTATATTTCATATTGCCTTCAGCTAAAAATGTATTGATACGATCTTTTGCGCCCTTATCAAGCGTGCTTTTTGCTCTTGTTAGAGTTAGCATACAGGTTGAACATGTCGTAAGCATCGGCATATTCATCTGCTCTGCAAGCGCTATATTTCTAGCGTTTGCCACAAGTGCAGCGATAGGATCGACGTCTTGTGCTTGTTGAGCACCACAGCAGCTCCAGCCCTTTATCTCGTGAAGCTTCCAGCCAAGTACTGGAGCGATAGCCTCAAGCGACATCTTAGCCTCTTTAGCTGCTTGAGAGAGTACGCATCCTGGGAAAAAAGCGAATTCATTTTGCATAATTACTCCTTACTAGCAGCTTTGCGAGCCGCATTTATCATTTTTACTAGATCATCATGTCCTTCAATATCCTCTTCACCAAAAATATGAAGCGGATTCATCTTGCCAGCAAGCATTAAATTTGCTGCGATATCCATTTTGCCAATATTTTTGATAACGCCTTCTGAACGAAGTGCAAGCTTGATCTCATTTAGTCTGCCTGAGCCATCAACTAGATCAGTTAAAAACGCCTCAGCGTGATCTGGCCCCATGCCCTCATTAAAGCCTTTTTGTATAGCCATGATACGAAGATCTGTTATGTCGCTGCATGCGCTTATGCCTTTTGGACAGCGGTCAGCACACTCTTGGCACTTTACACACATCCAAAGTCCGTTGTCGATAGCTGGCTTTAGGTGTGGCATAGGATCTTTGCTACGTGAATCAAAGGCGGCTCTATAAGCATGCACAAAGACAAATGGTTGCATATAATCACTCGCATCTGCTTCAAGCTTATTACACTCGCTAGCACAGGCTCCGCAAAGTATGCAGTCCCACTCAAGCGCTACTTTATCGTACTCTTTTTGGCTTTGCTTACAGCCTTTTGCAGCGCTAAATTCTGACTTAGCAGTGATGCTTGGTTTGATCTTGCGTAAATTTTCTATACTTGGCTCCCAATCCACCATAAGGTCTGAGATAACTTTGAAATTTCCAAGTGGTGAAATTCTAATAGTATCTGGGTTGCCATACTCAGCCAAAAGCTCGTTCATCTTTGTGTCGCAAGCTAGATATGAGTGACCATTTACTCTAACAGCGCACGCACCGCATATCGCTGAGCGACAAGATGCTGTGAAATTTAGCGTCGCATCCTTTTTTTGTTTGATATCAAAAAGCACTGTTAAGAGCGTTTTGCCTTTGACCTCTTCATTTGTTAGCTCATAAGTTGATTCATATTTTTTAGTTCCGTCAAAACGGTCGATAATAATTTTCATCCTAGCTCCTTACTCTGGCTTCTTGCCGTCAAGTGAAAATATGCCTGTCACAACATCTTTGTAGCCAAGCTCCAACTTGCTGTCTTTTAGTGTGACTATGCTGTGTTTTAAGAAATTTACATCATCTCTTTTTGGATAGTCCTCTCTTGTGTGAGCGCCGCGGCTCTCAAGACGATTTTGCGCTGCAAGACATGCTGCACGAGATAGAAGTATAAGGTTGCCAAGCTCGACGTAGTCAGTAAATGCTGTGTTCATGACTGGATTTTGATTTGGCACTTTGATGGTGTCATATTTTGCTTGGATGGCTTCTAGATTTTTAGAGAGCTGATCTAGTTTTGCGCCAGTTCTAAAGATACCCATTAGATCCCAGTTATTTTTACCAAGCTCTTCACGAAGTGCGTACATATCATTTACGCCGCCCTCGCCTGTTGCGATAGATTTAAATTTATCTTGCCACATTTTTGCTAGCTCAGAAGTTCTCTTTCCGCTTGCAAATTTTGCATTTTGAGCATAAGCGCCAGCACCTTTGCCAGCTAGATCGCCAGTGACTACTGCATCAGTTAGGCTGTTTCCACCAAGACGGTTTGCACCGTGGATAGATACGCATGAGGCCTCGCCACCTACGTAAATTCCAGGGATTTTTGTGCTCATATCATCAAATTTAGCTACCTCTATGCCACCCATTGAGTAGTGAGCTGTTGGGCGGATAGGCACTGGTTGCTCGACTAGGTCGATGTCTTGAAAGAGCATCGCTGTGTGGCGAATTTTTGGAAGCTTTTTTATAATAGTATCTTTGCCAAGGTGGCGAACATCACAAAGTACATAAGCGCTCATGCCCTCGCCAAAGCCTCTACCTTCGCGAATTTCTGTCTCGATAGCACGAGCGACGACGTCACGAGGAGCTAGCTCCATTTTTTCATGATAGTTTTTCATAAAGCGCTCGCCCTTGTTGTTTAACAAGTAACCACCCTCACCACGAGCTGCCTCTGTGATAAGTGTGCCGCCATTTTGAACGCCAGTTGGGTGAAACTGAAGCATCTCAGGGTCTTCAAAACCAAGACCTACTTTAAGCGCAGCAGCGATACCATCGCCTGTTGCTATAAATGGAACTGAAGTGCGGTTATAGAAAATTCTAGTATATCCACCAGTTGCGATAACAAGTGACTTGCAAAGGACTGGGTAAATTTGACCATCTTGGATGTTGCGAAGAACGACACCTTCGACCTTGCCGTCCTCAAGACCGATCTCAAGTAGCTCATGATCCATTAGAAATTTAACCCCAGCTGTGATAGCGTCGTCAAGACAGGCGTGCATCAAAACGTGTCCGGTTTTATCAGCTGCGTAGTTACAGCGTTTTTTGCTAGCGCCACCCATGAAACGAAATGCCACGTCGCCATTATCTTTACGAGAAAAGAGCATGCCGTTGTAGTCTAGTTCGTGGATAACTGCGCCTGCTGCCTCGCAAAATTTCACAACTGCATCTTGATCAGCAAGATAGGCCGCACCTTTTACGGTGTCGTAGGCGTGAAGCTTAAAGCTGTCGCCATTGCTAAAGTCAGTAACGCCGTTTATACCACCCTCTGCCATACAGGTCGCGTTGCGTGATGGCATCATCTTTGTGGCAACTACGACTGTTAAATTTGGGTTTTGTTTGCGAACGGCTGTTGCTGCACGAAGTCCTGCACCGCCAGAGCCGATTATTAGCACATCAACAGATGGCAAGCCATTTTCATTGCCCTTTGGCAACTCGCCAGCAAAAACATTGGTCGCACCAGCTGTTGTAGCTAGCGCACCTACGCTGATACAGGCGCTTTGTAGAAATTCTCTTCTGGTAAATTTTTCACTCATTGATAACTTCCTATTTTAATAAGTTTATTAGCGTTAAGACGCACCGCCAGTTTATTTCTTAATATTTTTTAAAATAAGTAGATTAATTAAAAAATTAATGATGTAACTTTACATAAAATTTACTTAAAAGAAACATAAGAATTTATTTTAGGTTGTATAGTGAGATTTGATAGCTAAAATCATTTGATAAAAGACCATTTTATCGTATTTGTGGCTACTACTTATAAATTTATTATTTTAATAAAGATAAAAATAATATTATCTCGCAATATATATTAATGAAAATAGATAAAATGTTATAAAATAGCCAATTTTACGTATCTTTGAGGATATTTCTTAAAACTAAATAAATAATTAAAACTAATAAATTTAAATGAGATAAAAATCGTATGATTATCAAAAATCATATAAATTTGTAAATTTTTGATAGCTAGAAAGTAAAATGATAGATAGCCCCGTAGTGTCTGACTGAAATAATAAAGCTTAAATTTATATCAAATATCTCAATGTCATCAAGTGACGGATACCAGATATCACTAAAAAATTTAGAGAGATCATCGAAGCGCAAAATATCAATGCTCTCAAATTTATTAAAATTTATGCAAATTTCATTTGGCGTGGCGATGCCAAGCTTGCTAAAAGCGGTCTTGAGATCAAAATTTTCTTCGTCCGCATTAAAGCCATCAAGCCTGCTAAATTTATCTATCTTAAAAAACCGATCTATATCATCTAGGCTAAATTTATGAAGTAAATTCTCTCTTATCTTTATGCACTCACCAGGCAACAAGCTCCTAATGATCGGCATCTCAAAGCCATATTCTTTGCGGAAATTTTCTAGTTTTATCTGATCCATTTTGGGAGGTTTTGGCTAAATTTAAATTTAGCCAAAAATTTATTTTAAAAGCTCTTTTGCGTATTTTAGCCCTAGCTCGTAAGCTTTTGCATTTGCCTCTTTGACCTTAACTGGCACGCTTGCTAGCATCTCTTCACGCACTAAATTTTCATCCATGCAGCCACTCATCGCCACAGCCACACCAAGGGCTACGACGCTTTGGGTGATGACGTTTCCGACCTCGTCTTTTGCGATAGAGATGATAGGAATTTCATAAATTTTCCAGCGCTTTTTGTCCTCATCACTTACTTTTACCAAATTTGGCTCGACAACGATCGCGCCGCCCTCTTTTACGCCACTTTTAAAGGCATCGTAGCTTATCTGCGCAGTTGCTAGCATGAAATCTATCTCGCCCTCGTTTGCATAAGGATATAAAATTTCTTTCTCGTCAAGTATGATATCGACCTTCGTTGGGCCGCCACGCACCTGAGATGTGTAGGTAGATGCCTTGACACCGTATCCGCCCGCCTTTATCTTAGCAGCTGAGAGGATCTCGCCTGCTAGTATGACGCCCTGTCCGCCAACGCCGACAAATCTTAGCTGTGACTTCATGCTAGCTCCTTAAAATCTATCGCTTCGCCGCTCATAGCAGCCTTTCTTACCATGTCGTAAGCTTTGGTGTATTCGATCTTTTCTTCATCTTTGTGAAGCACGCCAAGTGGGAAAATGCCATTTTTCTCCTCATCGCTTAGCATGTCAAATTTGACCTTGCTCGTCGTGCGGCCCTTTATCCACTCTAAATTTTTCACCGCCTCGCCCATTTTGTTCTTGCGGCCTAAATTTATATGGCAATTTGAAAATACATCAAAAAAGCTGTATCCATCGTGGCTAAAGCCCTCTACAAAGAGCTTTGTAAGCTTCTCTGGCTCGATGACGCTACCGCGCGCGACAAAGCTAGCACCTGCGGCGGTTGCGAGCTTACAGGCGTCAAAGCTAGGATCGATATTGCCATACTGTGCCGTGACCGTCCACATGCCCTTTGGCGTTGTTGGGCTGGTTTGCGAGTTTGTTAGTGCGTAGATGAAGTTGTTTATTAAGATGTGATTTAGCCCGATATTTCGGCGGCATCCGTGTATCGTGTGGTTGCCTCCGATCGCCAGTCCGTCGCCATCGCCAGTTACTACGATGACATGCTTGTCTGGGTTTGCCATCTTTACGCCAGTGGCGTAGGCTATGGCTCTGCCGTGCGTCGTGTGAATGGTGTTGCAGTCTAGATATCCGCTAAAGCGGCCAGAGCAGCCTATGCCTGAGACCACGCAAACGTCGTTCATGTCCCAGCCCATCGTGTCGATAGCGCGGATGAGCGCCTTTAGTATGACGCCGTCGCCACAGCCCCAGCACCAAAGAGTAGGCATTTTATCTGTTCGTAAATATTTATCATAATTAAAAGCCATAAATTTCTCCTATCTTCGCCTCGATCTCGCTTGGGCTTATCGGTCTGCCGTTTGCTTTTAGCAGTTTTGCAAAGTCATCTCTTAAGATGATCTTTGAAATTTCGCCGCTATACTGACCTAAATTTAGCTCGCAGACTAAAATTTTATTAAATTTATTTGATATCTCTTTTAGTTTTTTAGCTGGAGCTGGAAAGAGTGTGAGTGGCTTAAATAGCCCTACTTTTAGCCCTTTTTCACGTAAATTTAAGATCGCTTGCTTGGCTGAAAGAGCGACACTTCCAAAGGCGATGATACAAATTTCAGCATCATTTAGCATAAACTCTTCAAATTTCTCGCACTCGTCAGTGTGTAAATTTATCTTATCAAACAGCCTATTCATCGAGTTTTCAACGATCTTGCCATCTTCTGTTGGAAAACCAGTAGCACCGTGATGAAGCCCTGTTATATGGTAGTGGTAGCCTTTAAAGAAAGGATTTAGCGTGGCTGGCTCGTCGTGGGCTGCCTCGTAAGGCTTATACTCTTTTGGCTCGCCGCTAAACTCTTTTCTTTTATAAATTTCAAGCTCGCTAATCTCTGGCAGGCGCACTCTAGCTTGCATGTGACCTATCGTCTCATCAAGCAGCAGCATAATCGGCGTCATAAACCTAGCTGCGAGGTTAAAGGCACGCACCGTCTGCGTGTAGCACTCCTCTAGGCTGCTTGGCGCAAGGACGATCATATTTACATCGCCGTGAGTTGGGTTTTTAGCCTGCAAGATATCGCCTTGTGCGACTCTGGTTGGCAGGCCAGTTGAAGGGCCGCCACGCATGACGTTTACGATGACAAGCGGTATCTCAGCGATAAAGCCAAGCCCTATTTGCTCAGCCTTTAGTGAAATTCCAGGCCCTGAGCTAGCAGTCATCGCTTTAGCGCCACTCGCACTTGCGCCAAGAGCTACTGAAATTCCAGCTATCTCATCTTCCATTTGTATAAATGTGCCGCCATGTTTTGGCAAAAGCACGCTTAGCTCGTGGGCGATCTCGCTGCTTGGAGTGATAGGATATCCGCCAAAGAAGTTACAGCCACACTCGACCGCAGCCCTTGCTACTAGGGCATTTCCAGTTGATACTACCTCTCTCATGCGCTCTCTCCAAGCTTGGCAAATTTATTTGCCTTTACAGCCGCAGCTCGCTCTTTGCTCTCAGGCGTTAGCTTTGCAAATTTAAAGCCTTTATCAGCCACATAGATGGCAAAATCAGGACAGTGAAGCTCGCAGTCACGGCATCCTATGCATGAGTCAGCATAGACCACTTCTATCATCTTGCCAAGCACCGCCTTTGGCTCAAGCCTCATACCTAGCACGCCTGCTGGGCAGTAGCTCACGCAGACATCACAGGCCTTACACCTGCTCTCATCGACCCAAACTGGGACATTTTCTTTTACGATCATATATCTTCCTACTCTAAGTTTTCTTTTAAAAATTTGATATTTTTTCTAATTTCAGCTTCACTTTTGTTTAGTTGCTCTTGCTCGTCTTCGTCTAAATTTAGCTCTAAAATTTCTTTTAAGCCATCACGTCCGAGCCTTACTAGCCTGCCACAGCTTAGCTCATCGTCTATTAGCACGCTAGCGCTTATTATCTCATCACTCTTACCAACGATCATCTCGCACATCTTCACAGCTGCAGCCGCTGGCGCGTAGTAAGCCGAAGTGCCAAGCAGTTTAACGATCTTTGCGCCGCCAGTACTTGTCTCTTTTTTGAGCACTTTTAGCTCATTTTCATTTAAATTTTCACTGATATTGCTGGCTGATACGATCATCTCATCATTGTGAGCACCGACGATCTTTGCTCTTAGCTTGCTGGCGTCCTTATCTTTTAAAAGCGCTAGCTCATATCTGCACCTTGCGCTATCTAGCTCACCAGCCATGCCGATCACTTTGTTTTTGCTAAAACCGCTAAATTTATGTGCCGTCCAGACCATCACGTCAAGCGGATTAGTGACTACGATTATCACCGCATTTGGTGCAAATTCAGCTATCTTTTGCGCAGTTTGTTTTACGACAACGGCGTTTTTAAGTAGCAGATCTTCTCTGGTTTGACCCTCTTTTCTTGGGCTTCCAGCTGTGACTATGACGATGTCACTGCCTTCAATGAGTACAAAATCATCGCCACCGCAAACGCTAGTTTTAGCGTTAAAGACGCAGCTTGACTGAGCTAGGTCGATCGCCTTTGCACGCGCCACATCGCCAAATATATCCATAAGTGCGATCTCATCGCAAAGCTCTCTCATGCAAAGCGCATAAGCTATGCTCGCACCGACGTTTCCAGCTCCAACTACACTTATTTTCATCTTTTATCCTATTATTTTATTTAAAATTTCACTTGGTCTCATGACCTCATTTGCCTTTGCTTCGTCTGGCAGGTAGTATCCGCCAAATTCCGCGCTTGCACCATCTTTTTCTCTGATCTGCTTTAAAATTTCACCTTCATTTTTCTCTAGCTCGTCTGCTAAATTTGCAAATATTGCGCTCAAAATCCCGCCACTTTTTGCCATCTCTCTCGCCCAAAATAGCGCTAAATAAAAATGCGACTCTCTAGTATCAAGAGTGGCATTTGGAGTTTTATTTTCGTCTAGGTAGCTAGCGACCGCTCTATTTAGCGCCTCGCTTAGCTCTTTTGCCTCTTTTTTTCGCATAAAAAACGCTAGATGTTCAAGCGAAGCACTAAGTGCTAAAAACTCGCCAAGGCTGTCCCAAAGCAGATGATTTCTCTCTTTTAGCTCTTTTACAAGTGTCGGAGCCGTTCCGCCAGCTCCTGTCTCAAACATCGCTCCACCAGCAAGTAGTGGCACGACTGAGAGCATTTTTGAGCTGCCACCTAGCTCAAATATCGGGAAAAGATCAGTTAGATAGTCCCTTAAAACGTTGCCGGTTACGCCTATGACGTCTTTGCCAGCTCTTATCGCTTTAAGCGATTTTTTAGTTGCTTGCTCGTAGTTTAAAATTTCAAATTTCACGCCAGCACTAGTAAATTTATCTCTAAATTTCTCAAATTTAGCTATCAAATTTCTATCGTGAGCACGGCTACTATCTAGCCAAAATATAAGCTCATCTTTTGAAATTTCGCCTCTTTTTAAAGCAAGCTCAAACCACGCATTTATCGCATCTTCTTTAGCCTGAGTCATCCTAAAAATGTCGCCACTTTTGACGCTAAATTTAAAGACGCTCTTGCCCGCCTCATCAAAAACTACAAATTCTCCGTCCTCTTTTGCGATGAAGGTCTTATCGTGACTGCCGTACTCCTCGGCCTTTTTAGCCATTAGTCCCACGTTTGCCACGCTGCCAATGTTGCTTACATCAAGCGCGCCATACTCCTTAAAGTCCGCCACGCAGGCCTCATAAACCCTAGCGTAGGTCCTATCTGGGATCATACAAAGCGAGAAATTTAGCTCGCCGCTTCTATCTTTTACCTTTCCAGAGTTTCTAATGAGCGCTGGCACTGAGGCGTCGATGATAACGTCATTTGGCACGTCAAAGTTGCTGGCATTTTCATTTAATGCCCAGATTTTTGCCTTTTTGCTCAAAATTTCATCAAATTTAGCCAAAATTTCATCTTTATTTTTAAGAGTTGAAATTTTAAAAAACATATCTTTTAAGCCGTTTTTTGCCTCAACGCCATGAGCCTTAAACTCCTCACCAAATAGCTCAAAAACCTCTTTAAAATAGCTCTTTATTGCATGTGCAAAGATGACTGGGTCGCTAACCTTCATCATCGTACATTTTAGATGTAAGCTCAAGGTCAAATTCTCTTTTAGCGCCGTCTCAAAGCAGCTTTCATAAAATTTATCTAGCTCATCTGCACTTAAAAAGGTAGCATCTACTATCTCACCACTTTGGACAGCAAGCTCTTTTAAAAGCTCTTTTTTGCCGTCTGTACTTATAAAATTTATATAAAATTTCTCATCTTTGCTAGCGATAATAGAGCGCTCATTTTCATAAAAATCGCCCTTTTGCATGTAGCAAATTTTAGTTTTATTTGCCTTATCCCAGCTGCCGTTGCTGTGCGGGTGCTTTTTGGCAAATTCTTTAACCGGAGGCAGGACTCTTCTATCTGAGTTTCCTTGTCTTAGCACTGGATTTACCGCACTTCCTAGCACTTTTTGGTATTTTTTAGCGACCTCTTCGTCGTAGTCTGTGATGATCTCGTCTGGATAAAATGGCACATTTGTGCCCTTGCTTCTAAGTTCCTCAATCGCCGCTTTTAGCTGAACGAGCGTGGCTGAGATGTTTGGCAGTTTTATGATATTTGCCTCTTTGTGCGCGGTTAGCTCACCCAAAAGCTCTAGCTCATCGGCCTTATTTAGTCCAAGCTCTTTGCTAAAAAGAGATAAAATTCTCCCAGCCAAGCTGATATCAGCCCTTGTTATGCTAATGCCAGCGCGGGATAAAAAGCTCTTTACGATAGGAAAGAGAGAGTAGCTTGCAAAAAGCGGTGCTTCGTCGGTTTTGGTCCAGATAATGTCACTCATTTTAGCCCTTTTGATTTTTTGAAATTTATCACGTTTTTTATTAAAGCTAGTTGTATTTTAGCCCTATTTTGCGATATTTTGATTGTGCTCGCTTAATGTTTTTGAAAAAATGTGTTTTTTCGCCTTTTTATCAAGTACAAAGTATAAATAATCGCTCTTTGCAGGGTTTATCGCCGCTTTTATCGCACTTATTGAGACAGAGCAGACTGGGCTTGGTGGGATGCCGTCATTTAGATAGGTGTTAAACTCGCTCATGTCGCTTCTTATGCGCTCAGCTGTGATCACATCGTGCGAGTAGATGCCATAATTTAGCGTGCCATCCATCTGCAGCCTCATGCCCTTATCTAGGCGGTTGTAGATGACTGAGGCGACAAGAGGCATCTCAGCGTCGTTTGCAGCCTCTTTTTGGATGATGGAGGCGATGGTTAGAATTTTAAACCATTTTTTCTCGTTGTACTCGCCAAAAATTTTCCTACTGATCTCGCTTTGCGCCTTTTTAGATGAATTTACAAGGTAATAGGCTAGATGTCTTTCACTGATGCCTATTGGAATTTTATAGGTATTTGGCATCAAAAAGCCGTCGCTTACTGGCGCAAGGGCGTTATACTCGCTATTTAGTTTAGCTCCGTCAAGCTCAAGCTGGGCTGCTATCTGGTTTAAAAAAACGATCGTAGTCTCACCAGGTATTAGCGTGATCTCTGTCATCGCAGCCTTTGCTTTGGCAAGTCTTTTTAAAAAATCAACCCTTGAAATTTTATCTTTGCCTATCTCGATCCAGCCAGACTGAGGCGAGCCGATGAAGCGCATGGCATACTTGTCGATCGCACTTAAGTTAAAGTTGCGATTAGCTAAATAAGATATAATTTCGCCCACACTTCCCTTTGGCACAAAGACGACCTTGCTCGTGTTTATGGGGCGTGCCAAATAAACAAATACACTTAGGACAACGATGAGTACGATATCAAAGAAAATATCCAGATACGGCTTTTTTATAAAATTTTTTATCATTTTGATTCTTTCGCTTCTTTTGCTTTTAAAATACGGCATAAAAATTAACGATTTCGAGCTTTACGGCGTAAAATTGGAGCAATTATATATAAAGTTAGATAAAAAAATAATTGTAAGAGCAAAGCAGATCAAGCTACCTAAATTTAAACAAAACGCAGAGCAAAAAGCCAGCGACAAGCAGCTTTTAAACCTTAGTCAAGGCGTTGATTATCTTGAGACCTTTTTTCAAGAAATTTCGCTTGAGAGCGTGCAAATCGGCGATGATTTTAAGATCAAAATTTTATTTTTAGACGATATATTTTTCGTTGATAGCCCTTATCTAAACATCGATATCAAATTTCAAAACGAGCAACAAAATGGCGTAGACCGCTTCATAGTAAGAAATTTAAGCCTTAAAGATTTTAATGTAAGCATTAGCGGCGAGGGCAGTGCAAATTTTGACAAGGATGATTATAAATTTGATGGAAATTTCACCTCGCACGAGCTAAATGGCAAGCTTAGCTTTGCCTTAAAAGATACGCTTTTAACCTACAAAGCCTATGACGTAAATGCTGGCAGTATCAAGGACTTCATCGCTGAGCTTGATAGTCGCATACACCTAAACAGCGAGGTTAAAAACTGGATATATGGCTACATCGTGGCTGATGACTATCATCTAAACGAGATAAACGGCAAGGCTGACCTAGCCAAAAACGACTTTTATCTAAACGACCTAAATGCGACTGCCTATGCTAAAAATTTGCTAGTAAAATTTGAAAAAGACCTGCCCGCTGTAAATGTCGCTGAGGCAAACATCACACTTAATAACTCAACGCTTAAATTTGACCTTACAGCGCCTGTTTATAAGGGCAAAAAGCTTGATGGCTCAAACGTCGCGATCAACAACATCTTTGATGAAAAGAGCGCAAATTTAGAGCTATTTATAAAGACAAATTCTATTTACGATGAGGCGATAAATGAGATACTAAGAGCTTATAAGATCAACGTGCCAGTTAGGCAGCTAAGCGGCAAAATGGATGCTGGCTTAAAAATTTTGATAAAACTTGACGAAAAGAGCTTAGAAAATTTTGATGAAAAGAGCGTTATCGCAAATGGCGATTTTAAGATAAGTGACGCGGTTTTAGATATCGCTGGGAGTAAATTTAACGCTAAAAGCGCCCTTGTAAAGCTCATAAATACTTCGGCGCTAAACATCGATGCAAGCGGCTTTGGGCTTGATTTTTTCAGAGCAAATGCAAAAGCAGATATAAATTTACAAAAAAGCATCGGCGAGATAAAAGGCGTCATAGAAAGCTTTGATCTAAAAGAGAAAAATGATGAAATTTTAGCCTTTAAAAATGAGCCATTTAGCGCACTTCTTGACTTTAGCAAGCCAGATAAGACCACACTTAGCATTGAGCCTTTTGGGATAAATTTAAGCTTTGGCGATGAGAGCGTGATAGCTACAAAAAATAGCAACTTTATAATGCAAAACTCCCCAGTTTTAAAGCAAAATGGCGTGCTTGGCTTTGAAGATGTGAGCATAAAAAGCAAGGACTTTACTAATCTTGAAATTTTGGCAAAAGGGCTTAAATTTGACATGCCGTTTTTGGATAAAAATGGCTCAAAATATGATAGTGACGACTTTTTGATCACAGTCTCAAAGGCTGGCGTAAAGGTGCAAAGTGCAAGCAAAAAACTCTCTTTAAATATCGCTGAAAAGGGCATAGAAGCTAAGAGTAATGATCTAAATTTACTAGTGCTTGATGACAACAGCACAAAAGAGCAAGGCACGCCACTTGAGCTCTTTGCAAAAAATAGCGACATCATCTTAAAGGACTTAAACAAAACCTTGCCATTTACCAGCTTTAGCGCCGAGAAAAAAGGCAAAAGCACCTCGCTAAATGGACTAGCAAAGCAAGGCAGAGTTGGATATTTTAGCGATAAGAAAAGCATAAATTTAGACGCAACTGATATAAGTGGCGAGTTTATAAATGGTCTTTTAGGCACCAAGAGCTTTGAGGGCGGTAAATTTCGCCTAAAAATGCTTGGAGAGAGCTCTAAAAATTTCAAGGCTGAGGTGAGATTTTTTGGCACATATCTAAAAGACTACATATTTTATCAAAGGCTTTTAAGCTTTTTAAACTCGGTGCCGTCGCTTCTTAGCTTTAAAACGCCTGATTTTAACGACAAGGGTTTTACTGTTAAAAACGGCAAAATTTTACTTACTAGAAAGGGCGACGTGATCGAGTTTTTAGCGATTGAGATGATAGGCACGAGCGCAGATATCGGCGGACGTGGCACGATCGATCTAAAGAGCAAAAAGATAAACATCGACCTTGAGCTAAAGATACTAAAAGACGCAAGCGGCATCATCGACAAAATCCCACTTATCAACCAAATCATCCTTGGCAAAGACCGCTCGCTCTCAACCGTCATCGCCATACGCGGCACGACTGAAAAGCCCGAGTACTCAACACAAATCTTGCAAGATGCCCTGCTCTCACCGCTAAAAATAATAAGAAATGTCCTGCAAGCTCCGTTTTTGATATTTGAGTAAAGTGTTAAGCATAAAATAATTATTGTTTAGTATAATTGCGACGAAGTTCACGGCGGAGCTTATTATCCGCCACTCATTCTAAGTATCTTGCCAGATCCTCATCAAAACAAAACAACGCATCATTAATAAAATTTTCTAACATTTGCGGGTCAATACCTACTAAAGTTTTACCAATACGAGTTGAAATTCTCGGTGTTTGATCGTCATTTAGCTTATAAAGATTTTCAAAATGAAAATGCTCGGTTTCGAATTTTAACAGCAAGGTCATATAAAATCTTTACTTTTTGATAGTTTAAAAGTTTATTTTTGCGGTTAAATTTAGAATACTTTTTAAAATCAAGCTTATCAAGATTGACGATATCATTGTGGATTTTGGCTTCATCGATGATTTTCGCCCAAAACCCAAAAGTTTGCTTTGAGACAAAGAGATCATCTAGCTCAAAGTAGCCGCCAAAAGAGCTTAAAATATCTACCTTGTTATTATCCACCAAAGCCTTAAAAGCTAAATTTCTAGTGACAATTTCTAAAGCACCAAGCTTTTAAGACAGCCCACACTAACAAAAAGTTTATTTTATACTCTTACTCGTTTTTATAGCTCTTTAGGCGTTTGATTGAGAAAAATTTAACACTATCCATAAAAAATCAATAAATTCATAAAATTTTACGCATTATAATACGTAAAATTTTACTTCATCTCAAGGCGCATGAGATACATATCTTCGCCGTCAGTTACCTTTAAATTTTGGCTTTTGCACTTTGGACAGGTGAAGTCATTTTCGCTAAGCTCTCCGCCAAATCCACAATCCAAACACTCTACAACAATGCCTTGTAAATTTATGACAAGCTCGGCGTTTTCGCAGATCGTGCCAGTCTTATAAACATCAAAGGCACTCTCTAGATAGTGTGGCTCCACTCCGCTTAAGCGGCCAACTTTTATCTCGATCTTACTTATCTCTTTGGCATTTTCTTTGGCGGCATTTTTCTCGCAAAGGCTGACTAAATTTTGAACGATACTAAGCTCGTGCATTAGCAGATCCTTGGTAGTAGCTCGCCCTTTGGCGGCTCGAGAAATCTTCTTGATTTATAGGCATTTTCGATGATGACACGTTCGTTCTTGGCGTCCAAAACTTTGCCAATTATCATCGCGTTTTTATCAAATTCTCTTAAAATTTTAAGCGCCTCTTCAGCCTGGCTCTCATCGACAGCCATCACAAAAGTGCCCTCATTTGCAAGTTCATAAGGCTCAAATCCAAACAGCTCACAAACGCCCATCACTTCGTCTGCGACCTTGATATTTTCTTCAAAAACTAAGATGTCAAATTTGCTAAATTTAGCCCACTCATTTAGCACCGCACTTAGTCCGCCTCTAGTCGCATCGCGCATAGTTTGTGGTTTTATGCCAGCACTAAATAACTTTAAAGCAACCTCTTTTAGGCTTTTGCAGTCACTTTTTAGATCAAGACCAAGCTCAAATTCCTCTCTTGCAGCAAGCACCACGCCACCGTGTCTGCCAACATCTCCAGAGATTAAAATTTTTGCCCCTGCTTTTAAATTTTTAAGCTCCACGCCTTCGCAAACTATCTCGCCGATGCCTGCTGTGTTTATAAAAATTTTATCGCATTTGCCCTTTGGCACGACCTTCGTATCGCCGCAAACCACGCTCACGCCGCTCTCTTTGCAAGTTTTTGCAAGCGAGCCAAGCACATTTTCAAGCTCTTCTATACTAAGCCCCTCTTCGATGATGAGTGAGCAGCTTAGGTATTTTGCGCTTGCTCCAACCATCGCTAGGTCGTTTATCGTGCCACAAGCTGCGATCTTGCCGATATCACCGCCATTAAAGAAAATGGGAGTTACCACAAAGCTATCGGAGCTAAATGCGATCTTGCCGTTTAAATTTAGTATCGCTGAGTCGTTGCTCTGCCTTAAAATTTCGTTATCAAAAATTTTAAATATCGTCTCGTTTATAAGCGAGTTCATCTCTTCGCCACCGCCGCCGTGGCTTAGCATTATCTTTTTCATTAAATTCCTTAACCAACTCTTGCGTATTTAAAATATGCCGCACAAGCGCCCTCGCTTGAGACCATGCACGATCCTATCGGATTTTGCGGGTTGCAGACCTTGCCAAAGACCTTACAATCAGTCGGCTTTGCTAGCCCCCTTAAAATTTGCCCACAAATGCAAGCCTTGCTCTCGCCAGCGCTCTCTACGCTGCAGTCAAACTGCACTCTAGCGTCAAGATAGGCAAACTCGTCTTTTAGCTTCATACCGCTTTGCGCTATCTCTCCAAGACCTCTCCAGACAAAGTCGCACGGCTCAAAATACTTAGCTATGAGCTCTTTTGCCTTGACGTTGCCCTCTTCTTTGACCGCCCTTGCGTACTCGTTATAGACTTCATAAGTGCCTGCGTTTTGCTGACGGACTAAATTTAGCACACTTGCCATGATATCAAGCGGCTCAAAACCACTAATGGCGATTGGTCTTTTAAATTCGCTCGCTAGCTCTTTATAAATTTTGCTACCCGTGATGACGCTTACGTGGCTTGGTCCTAAAAATGCGTCTATCCTCACGTTTTGATCGCTCATTATAGCTCTAACTGGAGCTGGGACGGTTACGTGATTTATATGAAAGTATAAATTTTTAATGCCCTCTTGCACCACTTTTTCAACCAAATTTGCGCTCATCGGAGTCGTCGTCTCAAAGCCAATGGCAAAAAATATGACCTTTTTATCTGGATTTTGCTTAGCGATATTTAGCGCATCAAGCGGCGTGTAAAGTGCCCTTATGTCGTGCCCCTCACCGCGAAGCTTTTGTAAGCTTGTCTTTGAGCCAGGCACTCTTAGCATATCAGCTAGCGTGCAAAAGATCACATTCTCCATACTAGCAAGCTTACAGGCCTCATCTATGCGGCTTTTTGGCATCACGCAGACTGGACAGCCTGGGCCGTGGACGAAATTTATATGCTCTCCAACTAAACTTGGCAGTGCAAATTTCATAATGCTATGCGTATGGCCGCCGCAAATTTCCATGATATTTAGCGGTTTTACGCTCTCTTTTTGTATCAGTTTTGAAAGGGCAAGGATTAAATTTTTATCGCGAAAATCATTGATAAGATCCATCAAATTTTCCCCGCGTCCATATCCTCAGCGATCTTTTGATAGACCTCTAAGCTCTCAAGCGCAAACTGCGTATCGATCTTTTGCATGGCGTATCCAACGTGGATTAGCACGTATTCGCCAACCTTTACCTCTTCAGATATGAGATCTAGGCTTACCTTTCTAGTAACGCCCAGAGTCTCAACGGTAGCAACGTTGTTTTCATCTATTTCTATTACTTTTGAAGGGATCGAAAGGCACATTATCTTAGCTCTTTTTTAAATTCCAAATAACTTATCCACTTATCGATGCCCTCGCCTGTTTTGCTATCTACTACAAATATATCAACCTTTGGATTTAGCTTTCTAGCGTCGTTTTTCACTCGCTCGATATCAAAGTCAAAGTGTGGCGCAAGCGAAGCTTTAGTGATCAAAAGCACGTCAGCAGCCCTAAACATCACTGGATATTTACTCACCTTGTCATCGCCCTCTGGCACTGAAAGAAGCACGGCGTTAAAGTGTGAGCCAACGTCGTAGCTTGCAGGGCAGACTAAATTTCCAACATTTTCTATAAAGACTAGATCAAGCTCGTTTAGTGGCAGGTGATGAAGCCCCTCATGCACCATAAATGCGTCCAAGTGGCAGGTCTGACCTGTACTTATCTGATGAGCTTTTGCACCAGCTTTTACTATGCGGTCAGCATCTTGATTGGTTTCTAAATCGCCCTCTACAACGCCTATTTTAAATTTACCAGCCTTTATCGTAGCCTCTAAAAGCGTAGTCTTGCCAGCGCCTGGGCTACTCATCAAATTTACACAAAGTATCTTTTTCTCGTCAAGATGCGCTCTGTTGTGAGCGGCCTCTTTGTCGTTTTCAGATAGAATTTTCTCTATCACATCTATGGTTTTGCTCTCGTTTAGCACAGGGTGCGCGTGAGTCTCGTGGCTATGCTCGTGTGCGTCATGAGCGTGATCTGTATGCCCGTCGTGAGTGTGTGGGTGTGAGTGAGTAGTGCCATCAGCGTGAGTGTGAGTGTGGGCGTGATTTCCCATTGAACAACCGCAATCTTTACACATTTTATTATCCTTTTTTATTAATTTTCAGAGATTTTAACGCTTAAATTTAAAAATAAAATTAAAATTTAAGGGCATTTTATGCAAATGAGATAAATTAACCCGTTTTTAATCATCCCTTTAAATTTACCTTTGATCTTGCAAGCGAACTGGCTCTTCAAGGCTCTCGTTATCATCTATACTCTCGTTATCATCTACGTAGTTATCTTCTTCAAATTTTTCATCATTGCTTCTTTTTTTGCCATTTGGTGTGATGATGATATCTTTTAGCCTTGCCCTACCATCATCCATCACCATCAAAACAGCAACAGCATCCACGTCTTGATCCATCATCTCTCGCTCAGTTTGCTTTGCCTTTTTAGTTGGCATGTAAAACTCTTCGATGCCATATTTTACAAATGAATATCCATCAAATTTGCCAGCTAGAAAAAGAGCATCTTTTGGCTTAGAAAAGCTAAATTTATCAAAAGCGTAAGTGGCATTAGTATCTTGCTTTAAAATGGCGTAAATTTCATCATTTTTTGAGATATTTCTATCATATATATATCTCTCAACGCCAGTTTTTTCATCAAATTTAGACTGCTGCAGATTTGAAAAATCATAGCTTAAGCTCACGTAGTTTCCGCGAAAGAGATCCCTTGGATCGTAAAGATTTACCCTCACTTTTATCTCTTTTCCAAGATAAAGTGGCATGAGCGCGTATGCGAGCATCGCAATTATTAGTAAAATTTGAAAGATTATGGCTAGTATCAGTGATCTTATCTTCATTTTGTACGTCCTTTTTTAGCAGCGACTGCGAGTACGACGAAGGCAAAGATGATAAATAGCGCCGTAGCCCCCAAATAATCGCCTATTAGCTCAAAGTATCTAACCACCGCAACTAAGAATATCATGCATAGTCCTAGCGTTAGCTCGCCATTTTTGATAAGCACGGCAGCAACGATGATGTTTGCTAGCGAGAAGAAGATATTTGCATATCCGACGCCCAAGCTAAAGACAAATGGCAACGCAAAGAGTATCAAGCCAAGAAGCAAGCCGCTTTTGTTTTTCTCTTTGAAAAATAGCGCAATGCTAGCGATGCTAAATACGGCAAAAACCTTGCCAAAACTGCTATAAAAAAATGCTTTTGCAAACCAAAATTTATCTTCTTCTAGCTCGTAGATGTCGCCATTTGCATAAGCTATCAAGCAAACAATCAAGATAATGATGCCAAGATACTTGCCAAAGCCTTTTACAAGGTGCGCTAGCCTATCTCTAAAGCCAGCTAACGTGCTAAAGAGCGCGACAAGTAAAAGCGCGTATGAGAGCGATAAAGTAGCAGCCATCGGCGCTCTAAACATAAGATCATCATAGCCATAAAATTCATCAAACCCACTGATCTTAGCGCAAAGCGAAACGATGTAGAAAAATATATCCGCTAAAAGCACAATCGCAAGAAAAATAGAGTCACTTTTGTAAAGCGTGTAGGCGCCAAGAGCTATAAAGACGATAAATTCATAAGCAAACTCGCCGCCCATGCCCTTTAAAACAAACCAGATCGTCGCAAAAACAAGGCTTTGAGCCACCAGTAAAGCCTTTTTGCTAGCAAAAGAGAGCGCCATAGCTCCAACGCTCCAGAGCAAAACTCCGCCACTTGGCTCGTCGCTAATGTTATAAATTTGAGCGATAAGCGCTATGGCTGCTCCGTAGCAGAAATTTCCCAAAAAGAGCGTGGCCGTGCCAAGCTTATCTTTGCCCTTTTTGAGATAATAAACTCCGCCAAAATTTAAAAGAGCAAGCACACCAAAGATGATGACAAGGCGCCCCATCCTTGGTATCTCCTCCCAGTAAGCTCCAACAAGGGTAAAAAATGCCAGCGCGAAAAAGAGATAGGCAACCAACTTTAAGATAAAGCTAGTCTTTTCGCTATGAGCGTTTATATCTATATCATATAAATTTGCTATTTTTAAAGCGGTGGCCTTATCGACCACATCCTCTTTTTGCCAGCGATCTAGCTCTTTGGCTAGAAAATTTCTATTGTAAAAATTCATCTTTCATTCTCTTTAAATGACATTTTTTTGTGGCTAATGATAGCATACAAGCGACAAAAATGCTAGAACAAAAATAAAGCAAAAAAAGGGAGAAATTTAAAAAGCCAAAAAACTTGGGCGGGCTTTTGCAAATTTAGCTTTAGCCAAAGCCCAAGTAAAAAACAAACGGTCATCAAACTTTCGCCACAAAAAAGATATCAGGCAAGCAAGAAATAGCAAAACCCGCTATCAATTTGCAAAAATGGATCACAAAAACTGCTAAAAACTACCAAAAAGACAAAATAAGACAAGCTCTGCAGCCAAGAAAGCGCTGCTAGCTTTTTTCAAAAATCCTAAATTTAAGAGCCAAAAAAGCTTTTAGCTTAAAATTTAGGCACAGCGGCCTTTGTAAGTTTAGAAAACTTAACACCCTTTAAGCCAGCAATCCTGTCAGCAAAGCGCTCTATCTTGCTAGCCTCACCTCTTATCGAGATCGTTTCTAAGCAGTTGTGGTGATCGACATGAACGTGGTTTGTGCAGATAATCTTCACATCAGAGTCATGCTCGATATCCATTTTTTTATTCACCAAATCGTTGTGATGATGCACATAAATGAGCGTCAAAACCCCAATCAACTCCTCGTTAGCGTCCTTCCAGCTGTCGCTTACGATCTTTTCACGGATCAAATCCCTTGTAAATTCACTCCTAGAAGCGTAGCCTTGTTCGCTAACTTTTCTATCTAGTTCGTCTAGTAATTGACTAGGCAAAGAAACACTAAAACGTATAACACTATCCATTTTTTGCTCCTTTCTCGTTTGATTACCGTTTATAATTATTATACATCACTTATTAGAAAATGTGGATAAATAATAATAAATTTGCCCTAAATTTACGTTAGAATCGTTACTGCAGAATTTCTTATTGATATAAAATTTCAAATTTGCTTTAGTAAATTTTTTGTAAATAAGCTCAAGCAAAGTCTTATTTTGAAAAACTCCACCACTTAGCAAAATCTCTTTTTTCTCACTTTTAGAAATTTCAAAAATAATATCAGCCATGCCATTTATAAATGCCGTTACAGCCACTCTTGGCTCATCTTTTAGCGCACTTTTAAAGGCATCTTTAAAGCCGATAACTCCGTCATTTAGACTAAATTTGTAACACACATCTAAATTTTTATCATAAAGTGCCTCAAGCCTCATGCCACTTTCGCCCTCAAAACTCGAGTGAAAAATGCCACATATTATCGCACCAAATGCGTCAAATATCCTACCAACAGAGCTGGTTTTTACTAAATTTAGCCCCTTTTGCTCCATCATCTTGAAATTTCTAAGCACCTTTTCATCAAAATTTACTAAAAATTTATGCCCCTCGTCCTCAAGCTCGTACTTCAAAATAATAGAATAAGCGATGAGATAGATATTTTTTATGCTATTTTCACCGCCAAATAAGCTAAATTCATCAAAGTGATAAACTCTCTCGTAACTCTTTTTATCAACCCTAAAAACCTCGCCACCCCAAATTTTGCCGTCTTCTCCGTATCCAGTGCCGTCAAAACAAAAGCCAAGATACTCTTTGTCTGGCAAATCATTTTCAAAGATCACACTTAGCAAATGCGCGTAGTGATGCTGCAGATGAACTAGCTCAAAGCCCTGATCCTTCGCCCATTTTGTATTTAAAAAATTTGGATGCAGATCGGCTATGACCTTGTCTATTTTTAGATCATAAGTCGTTTCAAAAAGGGTGAAAATGTCCTTAAACCTATCAAAAGTCGCCACGTTTTTTAGATCGCCGATATATGGGCTAAGCATCAAAAGGCCGTCTTTGTAGATGCAAAATGAGCTTTTTAGCTCCGCTCCAAGGGCTAAAAATGTCCCTTTTTGCTTGAAATTTGTATGGATGAAATTTGGATTTAGCCCACGACTTGTTCTTGTAAAAATTATCTCATCTCCAACGCAAAATGCGATACTATCGTCACTTGGCGAGTAAATTTCTCGGTCGTGATCAAGATAAAAGTCTATGACGTCGCCTAGTTTCTCCCTTAGCTCGTTCTCATCTTTTATAACGACTTCGCCTGAGATGTTTGCACTAGTTGCGATGATGTCGTGCTTGAGGTGGTCAAAAAGCAAAAGATGTATGCCACTAAATGCGAGCATAACGCCAAGCTTATTTAAATTTGGAGCGACACTTTTTGCGATATTTGAGCCATTTTTTGCCTCAAGCAAGACGATTGGCTTTAAATTTGAAGTAAGAAGCTTCGCCTCAGCCTCTGAAATTTGCGCTATCTCTCTAGCGTTTTGTAAATTTTTACTCATCAACGCAAATGGCTTACTTGGGCGGTGCTTTCTAGCTCTTAGCTCGCAAACTGCTGCTTCATTTGTCGCGTCGCAAACCAGATGAAAGCCACCAAGGCCCTTAATGGCTAAAATTTTGCCCTCGTTTATGAGCCTAGCCGCCTCTTTTGCCGCTTCGTTTTTACTAGCTAAGACTTTGCCAAATTTATCTTTTAGGTAGAGTTTTGGTCCGCAGTTTGGGCAAGAGATCGGCTCTGCGTGATAGCGACGATTTAGCGGATCTTTGTATTCGCTCTCGCAAAATTTACACATCTTAAACTCGTTCATCGTCGTATTTACCCTATCATAAGGCAATGCTTTGATGATGGAAAATCTCGGTCCGCAGTTGGTGCAGTTTATAAATGGATATTTGTAGCGTGGATTTGTAGGGTCATAAAACTCGCGCAAGCAGTCATCACAAAGTGCGTAATCAGGCAAAATAGGCGCTTGTTTGGTGGCTGATTTTGAGGCGATTATCTCAAGTTTTTCATAAATTTGATCTATCTTAAATTTATGTAACTCATCGATCCTAGCAAGGGTTGGTAGCTTCTCATAAAGCTTCTTTTCAAAAGCCAAAAAGCTGGCATCTTCGCCGCTAAAATTTAGCTTCACGCCCTCATCATCATTGTAAATTTCGCCAACGAGGGCAAATTTATGCGCCAAAGTATAGACAAAAGGTCTAAAACCAACGCCTTGAACTAAGCCCTTGATCTCATATCTAAAGCTTGATCTCAATGCCAAATCCGGGGTAAAAATTTGTTTTTATATTTGGACTTAGGTGCTTTTTTATCAAGTTGCTAACTACCTTATTGTAAAATAAATCCCCGCTTAAAGTAACATTTTTGATCTTAAATTTATCTCGTTTTTCATAGCTAAAATCGCTCAAAAAATGCGCCAAAGACTCGGTGCAACCAAAGCTGATGTTCTTCTCTCCAGCGCCAGCAAGGATAAATGAAATAATACTTTTTACAAACTTAACCCCGTCTAAACCAAAGTCATCTTTCATTTTATAATCGATCCTAACGCCCTTTTGGCCGCTAAAATCAGCTGCCATATGAAGCAAATTCTCCCCTGCTTTTTTAAAGTCACTGCTTGTGCCAAGCAAGCGTCCTGCTATGCAAAATAGCGAGAAAAAGCTAGCGTTTGAGCTAAATTTACCACTCGGCAGGGCGCGCTCTTTACTGAAGTTTTCAAGTAGTATTTCGCCGCCCTCATCAACTCTTATAAGCTCATAAATTTCTTCAAAGCTACTAAATTTTGGTAAAAATAGAAGCTGCGTTTTGCTTGATTTTGAAAGTAGGCAAATTTCATCATCGCTAAATTTGCTAAATTTTAGCCCCAAAGCTGTATCGCTTAAAATTCTAAGCTCAAATTCATTATCTTTTGTATAGAAAAATGGGCTTAAAAGTGCGCTATTTTCAAGCAAAGCAAGCCTTGAAAGGGCGCTTTTTTGCTCCTTTACAGAAACGCTTAAAAAGCTAAAGCCATCTTTATTTAGCTGTTCGCAAAGGGCGTAAAGAAAAAGGTCATTTGGCGCCATCACGTCAAAAAATAGCGGTGCGCCCTCGTGGTTTTGCCTATAAATAGCTGTCGTTTTTAGTGCCAAAAGTGGCTTTTCAAAGCTAGCAAGTGCGATCTGCGCCCTATCACCAGCTATAAAAATTTTTGGCAGCTGCTTTAAATTTACAGGCATCAAAAAATTTGCATCAAATTTTACCCCAAGAGAAATTTCATATAAATTTTCATCTTGCTCTACGCAAACGCTCTTACCATTTTTTAGTAAATTTAGGCAGGTTTTTAGCTTTTCATTAAAATTATCAAGCGTTATCTCGCCATCAAATTTACAAAAAGCAAGCGTGCCACTTTCATTTAAAATAGCCTTGCCATTAGCCAAAAATGCCGCCGCTTGAGATGGGCTAAGCGTGCCAAATTTTATCTTTTTAATTTCACCTGCCACGTCAAGCTCATCTGCTGTATCGACCTCGCTATGCTTTATATAAAGGCTATAAGGCAAGATGACGCTAGCACTGTCTGCTAGGGCGCTAAGCTCCTCATTTGAGCCACTTACCTTTAGGCAAATTTGATCATCTTTGCAGCTTATAGAGTGCTTAAGATCTTTAGCTAATGAGCGTAAAAATGGCGCCAAAAAGGCTGGGTCTTTAAAGCAGTCAAATTTAAAAGCAAGTATCATTTTAAACCTTTTTTGGCGTAGTCATCGATGGTGTCGTTTAGGGTGAAATTTGCCACCTTTTCACACTTAAAATCAAGCTCTTTTAAGTGCTCAATAAGCGTTTTTTCTAGGATATTAGAAGCTTTTATCACTTCATCTGAGAGGCTAAAATTTGATGACTCTATGCGGCTAGGCACGATGCCTAAGATTTTGGTTGTCGGCCTGTCGCCTGCAAGCTCCATTAGATGAAGGGTTTGAAGCATCTCGATCTCGTGAGCCGAGCCGTCCCAGCTGATAAAATTTGGTACGTTTAGAAAGTCGAAAAAATAAACATCGCCCACGCTTGCGCCATTTGCGCTAATGCAATCAACGACGATAAGATAGTCAAATTCGCTTATAATGTGAGTTAGAGCGAGGGCTAAAGTGCCCCCGTCCATTAGAGTAAGCTCGTTTTTAGAACTTGTAAATTTATAGTTTTTAGCCATCAAATTTACAAAATGAACACCTATGCCCTCATCAGCAAACATAACGTTGCCGATGCCAAGAACTAGCACTTTCATCAGTGTTCTTTTACAAATTTATAGCCACTAACGATGGCGTCCATCGCTCCATTTTTGCCTTTAACAGCGTTAAATATCGCCATATAAACGTGAATAGGCACAAATATCATGATGATCCACATGCAAATTCTATGTATCGTTCTAACATTTGCTAGTCCGCCCATAAGCTCTTCAAAGTATCTCGCTGGCTCGTAGATCGCTCCGCCAAGTCCATTGTGATAAACGTGAGCGTAAAGCACTAGGCCAGTTAGGCAAATGAGCGTTAAGATGACGTAAAAGAAAAAGTATGAGGCAAACTGCAATGGGTTATAAACGCCCCTTAAGTGCGGGTGCGGCCCCATAAAGATGTAGTACTTTATCTGCGCTATCCAAACCTTTGGACTTAAAAAGTCAAGCACGCTCATCCACTCTTTTTTGCTGTGTTTATCAAAGACAAATAGATAGAATTTAAAGATAAATACCGCTATTAGCACAAAGCCAGCGACCTGGTGCGCCAAACGCCACTTTGCTTGCATGAAATTTGTAGGCTCGCTTGTGATCTCTGGACTCATAAAGACATAAGAGATGTAGTAGCCGCTCACAACCAAAAGCGTGATAGCTATAAATCTAATCCAGTGTGTCAGCCTAACGCCGATGGAGAATTCATATTCGCTGATCCTGTCAGGATTTTTATGTGACATCTTTTCTCCTTACAAATTTGGATTTATCTTATAAGTACTCAAATCATTTCCCTTCGTATCCATAACATGCACGGCACACGCGATGCAAGGGTCGTAAGAGTGAATTTTTCGTATTATCTCGAGTGGTTTTGAAAGATCAGCGATCTTTAAACCAACTAAGCACGCCTCGTAGCTGCCCATTTGGCCTTTGGCGTCTTTTGGAGAGGCGTTCCATGTGCTTGGCACGACTGCTTGCCAGTTTGAGATGACGCCATCTTTTATGCGGCACCAGTGGCTTAGCGCGCCTCTTGGAGCGTTGCCTTGAAAATTTCCTTTATATTCTTTTTTGTTATCTATTACATATTTTGTGCAAGTCTCTTGATCTGTCTTTAAATTTTCGATCAAGGCATTAAATGCGTCCATTGTGTGCTCTGCTACCACTTTTGCCTCAAGCATACGAGCAGCGGTTCTGCCTAGAGTTGAAAAGACTGCACTTAGTGGCAAGCCACTCTTTGCTAAAAACCCATCAACTATCTTTTTAACTCTCTCGTTGCCTTTAGCGTAGTTTATGACGATGCTTGCGATCGGTCCTACTTGCATAGGCATGCCATCATATCTTGGTGCTTTGATCCAGCTATATTTGCCCTTTGTGTCAAAAAGCTTGCTGTGAGCTAGCTTGCCCTCGCCGTCTATGCTCTCGCCATCAACAAGACCAGTGTAGCTTGCCTCTGTCTCGCCGTCATATGGGTGAAGTGCTTTGTCGTTTTTATACCAAGATCTTGTAGCCTCTTCTGTAATTTTATTTTCGTCGATATCATAAACCTTGCTAATATCACCATTTAAGATAATGCCACCTTTAAATAGATGGTCATTTTTGCCGATCAAAAACTCATCGTAGCAGAATAAATTTGATACGCCAACGTCGTTTAGAACGCTTGGCTCGTTTGCATAAGCCTTAGCTGCCATCAAAATATCTGGGTAGTAAGCTCTATCTACAAATTCTTTTATCTCGGCAAATTTACTCATATATTCGCCCATTCTGGCTGGATCAAGCAGGTCCATCACGCAGGTCACGCCACCAACTGTTAGACTTTGTGGATGTGGGTTTTTCGCACCAAAGATAGCCATCATCTGAGCTGCTGTTCTTTGGATCCTAAGGCACTCTAAGTAGTGAGAGAGGACGATTAAATTTTGCTCAGGAGTAAATTTATATGTGCTATGTCCCCAGTATGCGTTGGCAAATGGTCCAAGGTTGCCCTTTTTAACAAAGGCTTCAACCCTCTCTTTTACCTCTTTTAGTTTATCTGCTCCCGTGGCAAATGGCGTGCTTGTATATTTAAACGCCTCCTCGCTAGCCTTATGCACGTCTGCGCTTAGTGCAGAGACGACATCTGCCCAGTCCATGCCGTGAAGCTGATAAAAGTGTACGATGTGATCGTGAAGATATAAAGCTGCGTTCATAAGCGTTCTAGTTAGCTCAGCATTTAATGGGGGTTTTATACCAAGTGCGTTTTCAACCGCAATTATACCTGCTCTGTAGTGTGAGTATGTGCAAACACCGCAAATTCTTTGCATGAAAAAGCCAGCATCTCTTGGGTCTCTGTTTTTTACTATCTGCTCTAAGCCCCTCCAAAGAGTTGAGCCAGAGTAAGCCTCTTTGACAACATTGTTTTCATCGACTACGACTTCTATTCTTAAGTGCCCTTCGATACGTGTTATAGGGTCTATTACTATTCTTTTTTCACTCATTTTTTCGCCTTATTCTTTATCTTTATTCATACAAGCTAGTGCAGCGTGAGCCGCTATGCCAACACCAGCAAGTGCTAAAATTCCAATGCCTATTTTATCACTTACATTATCAGCGCCAAGCCCCAAAACAGTGTCAAATAGCCTATCAGCCATCGGCTCTTCAAACGGCCCCATCGTATCCCAGAAGTCTGGCTCTGAGCAGCCTATACAGCCGTGACCTGCTTGAACTGGCCATGATGTGTGTTGATTAAATCTCTCGCGCGAGCAGTTGTTAAATGTATATGGACCTTTACAGCCTACTTTGTATAAGCAGTAGCCATTTTTTGCACCCTCGTCGCCAAAACTTTGGACAAACTCGCCTGCATCAAAGTGACCACGTCTCTCGCAAAGATCGTGAATTCTTAAGCCATAAGCCCATTTTGGTCTGTTATAAACATCAAGCGCAGGAAGTGTGCCAAATAGCAAAAAGTGAAGCACGTTGCCAACGATGTTCTTCTCGCTTGGAGGACAGCCTGGCACGTTTATGACTGGCTTGTCAGTCACCTTTGAAAGACCGACTGAATTTGTTGGATTTGGCTTAGCTGCTTGGATACCGCCAAAGCTAGAACAGGTGCCAATGGCAAAGATAGCAGCCGCATTAGCAGAGGCATTTACAGCGTGGATTTTGCCGCTTGTGCCGTGAGGTCCGACTGTTAAAAAGTGCTCAGTTGCTCCCGTTGGGACGCCACCCTCAACTAGCAGGATGTATCTGCCCTTATATTTTTCGATCGCATGCTCTAAATTTTCTTCAGCTTGCCAGCCAGCAGCTGCCATGATAGTTTCGTGGTATTCAAGGCTTATGTAGTCAAATATAAGACTATCTATGCTTGGAGCGTCAGTTCTTAGTAAGCCCTCGCTGCAACCAGTACACTCAGCCATATGAAGCCATATCACGGGGAGCCTATCGCTTAGCTCAGCAGCACGTGCAACCATCGGTGTCATCGCACTTGGCAATGCCATAAAAGCTGTCATCGCACCAGCCCACTTCATAAAATCACGCCTAGTAAAGCCCTTATCTTTTAAAAGCTGCGCAATACTAGTGTCATTTTTCATCTTAGGCAATGCACTAAGTTCGCTTAAGCGTCTATTTATCTTTTGACGCAAGTCATTATTCATATAAGCTCCTTCGTTAGAAATTTGTTTATTTTGTATCTTATCTTTTTTAAAAAAGACAAATATTATTTTATTGTATTAATAATTATATTTAAATAAATTTTAAAATAAAATTTTAAATGCCTTGAAATCAATAATCTTAAAATATGCTAAAAAATAATTTTTAGTGAGAATTTATCCTATTTTGAGAAATTATATGGCAAAAATTCTATTTTTCTGAAAGTAAATATCAATTAAATTTTTAATAATTTTAAAAATAATTTAGTATTTTTAAGAAGAGTGAAATTTAAGGTATAAAATCACAAAAGCCTAAATGAATTAAATTTAGGCTTTTAAATTTGCATTAAAATGGCCAGATAGCCTCCATAAGTCTTGTGCCCCAAGGTTTTTTGGTTGATTTGTCTAGCTCGCCCTCAGTTTTATACAAAATTTTGGCGTCAGCTATGTATTTTGAGTCGATTTCGTTGTTTTGCGAGATGTCGTAAGGTCTGATGACGCCGCTTACTTGCATGATCTGCTTTTCGCCATTTATTAGTAGCTCGCGGCTGCCTTCGATGAAGTAGTTGCCGTTATTTAGGATCTTGATGATCCTAGCTGAGATTGTCGCGGTAAATTTCTCGCTTCTGTTGCTCGTGCCACTACCTGTAAATTTATTGCCACCACCTGCTTTAAAACCGATGTCGCCGTATTTGTTTAGATTATCAGCTACGGTTGAGAGCGGCGCGGCTCCAGCTGTGAAAACGCCGCCACCAAGCGAAATGGTGCTATCTTTGTTGGTGCTTTTGCTGCCACTTGAAATTTGACTTGCGTTTTCAGAGATGACGATGGTTACGATGTCATTTACATTCATCGCCTTTCTATCTGAAAATAGCGGATTTTCGCCCTTGCCAAAGAGGCTGCCAGCGTTGCTTTGTCCGCTACCACTATCTTTTGAAGGGAGTTGCTCGACATAAACTGGAGGTTTCATATTGATGTGAGGATCTGCACTTGGGGTGCAACCTGTGTAAAAAATGCCCGCAAATGTGACGAGCCAAATCTTTTTATAGTTCATAAAATGCCTTAAAATAAGTATCTTTGTGCTAAGATTAAGCAATTTAAGTTCCCAAAAAGGTCACAAATGAAAAGTTGTTACATTTTTTCAGACAAAAATCTAGCATATTTGCAGGAAATTATAGCTACAAAATTCAAAAAAGTTGAGATCTTTAAGATAACTCCGGACGAAAACGACAAAAAAAATCTAATAAATTTAAGTGAAAAGGAGTTTTTTTTAAAATTTATAGATAAATTTGAAGAGTTAAAGGCCAAGAGCGACTTTGTCGTAGTCATTGGCTGTGAGGGCTTTAGTGTCTTTGGCAAGAGCGAGCTAAATTTAAAGCTAGCTAGAAATTTAAACGCTCCAGTTTTTGACGAAAACGCAAACGAGCTTAGGGCGCTAAATTTAAACTCAAAGCTTCTAATAACCGATAATTTTGATGAAATTTTAAGCTACAACGCCGAGATCATCACGCCATTTAAATTTCAAAGCCTGCTTCTAAAAAGAGCCAAGGCGGCAAACAAAACAGTTGTTTTGCCAGAAAGTGATGATGAGAGAATTTTAAAAGCAGCCCACATCGTGCTAGAAAAAGGGGCGGCAAAGGTGATCTTGCTAGGGCTTGAGAGCGAAATTTCAAAAAAGGCGGCCGATTTGGGGCTAAATTTAAGCAAGGCAAAGGTGCTAAACCCAGTACAAAACGAGCTGAGCGAAGAGTTTGCAAAGAAAATTTATGAGCTAAGAAAACATAAAGGCGTCGATGAAGCCAAGGCAAATGCGCTTGCAAAAGATAAAATTTACTTTGCCACGATGCTAATACATGAAGGCATAGCAGACGCCTTAGTAAGTGGCGCTACGATGAGCACGGCTGATACGATAAGGCCTGCTTTGCAGATCATAAAAACAAAGCCAAATGTAAGCGTGGTAAGCGGGGCATTTTTCATGGCGCTTGAAGAGGAAATTTTACTCTTTGCCGACTGCGCCGTCACGCCAAATCCAAGCAGCGATGAACTAGCTAGCATCACGCTAAGTAGCGCTCAAACGGCAAGTGCCTTTGGGCTTAACCCAAAGATCGCTATGCTAAGCTACTCAACAGCTGATAGTGGTAGCGGGGCTGACGTGGAGTTTGTAAAAGAGGCTGCCAAAAAGGCGAGCGAGCTTGATAAGAATTTAAAAATAGCTGCGCCAATTCAGTTTGACGCGGCGATTGATCTAAGCGTGGCTAGCAAAAAGATGCCAAATTCTGATGTCGCAGGACAGGCAAATGTATTTATATTTCCAAATTTAAACTGCGGAAACATCTGCTACAAAGCAGTTCAGCGAAGTGCAAATGCCCTAGCAGTAGGCCCGATACTTCAAGGGCTAAAAAAACCAGTAAATGACCTAAGCCGAGGCTGCCTCGTCGAAGACGTGGTAAATACCATCTTAATAAGCGCGATACAAGCAGGAGAGTGATATGAGAATTTTAGTTTTAAACTCAGGCAGCAGCTCGATAAAATTTCAGCTTTTTGAAATGCAGACAAAAACGAGCCTAGCAAGCGGTCTAGTCGAGCAGATCGGCAGCTCTAGCTCAAGGGCGGTGCTAAAGGCAAATGGCGAAGTTTATGAGATAAAACGCTTCATAAAAGATCACCACGACGGACTTGAGGCGATGAATGAGCTCTTTACCACATCGCATACACTGCACGATCTAAGCGAGCTTGACGGCATAGGACACAGGATAGTGCATGGCGGCGAGAGCTTTTTTAGCTCTATGATCGTTGATGAAAGCGTCATCAAAAAGATCGAGGAGATAAGCCCTCTTGCCCCACTTCACAACCCAGGGCACCTTGCTGGCATCAAAAATGCGATGAAAGAGAGCAAAAACGTGCCTCACGTGGTCGTTTTTGATACGGTTTTTCATCAAAGTATGCCAGAGTACGCCTACCGCTATGCTCTACCCTACGATGTTTGCAAGACTCATCACATCAGAAAATACGGCTTTCACGGCACATCGCACAGATATGTCTGCAAGCAAGCTGCAAAAATGCTTGGCATAGAATTTGATAAATTTAACGCTATCTCGCTTCACTTAGGCAACGGCGCCTCGGCTTGTGCTGTGCAAAATGGCAAAAGTATCGACACTTCAATGGGTCTTAGTCCGCTTGAAGGTCTCATAATGGGCACAAGAAGCGGCGATATGGACCCAGCCGTGGTCATCTACCTACTAAATATCGGCGTTTTAAAGTGGAACGAGATCGATAACTTTTTAAATAAAAAGAGCGGACTTTTTGGAATTTGTGGCTCAAGTGACATGAGAGAGGTCGTGGCTAAGATGCAAAACGACGAGCGAGCTAAGCTTGCATTTGATATGTTTTGCTACCGAGTGAAAAAGTACATCGGCTCATACTACGCCATTTTAGGGCGTGTTGATGCGCTCATATTTACCGGCGGCATCGGCGAAAATGCACCAAATACAAGGCAAAAAATTTGCGACGATCTAAAGCATCTTGGCATCCACATCAACCACGAGCTAAATTTCTCAAACGAGCGAGGCGAGAGGTGCATAGATGAAGAAGGTGCTAAGATAAAAACGCTCATCATCCCAACCAACGAAGAGCTTGAGATCGCCATAGAGACAGCCAGAGTGATAAAAGAGAGAACGCTTTAAGCATGAAATTTCCACTTGACTGTAAAGATAGTTTTGATAGCTCATTTATCTTTTGGCTCACTCGCTATGTCAAATTTAAACTTAGCTCGCTTTCAAACAAGGAGCTAAGAGACCCAAAGGCACTTGCAAGTGTAAATTTTGCCCTAAGCCGCGAGATAAAAAATATAGAGCAGCTTGATGGGCTGGTAAAAAGCGCAAGAAATGCGGGGCTAACTGGCATAAATACCTACTTTAACCCGCTTAAAAAGATATATGAGACGATGAAATTTTATGAGCTTAGCAGCCTAAAGCAGATAGATGAAGAGCTGCTAAGTGAAATTCTAGCCAGCACCACTGGCGGACTAAGTGACGCGAGCAAGAAAAACTACAGAATTTCAGTGATAAATTTCTTTGCCTTTTTAGACAAGCAAAATGAAGAAGACGGCAAGGCTCATGTTTTTGATATAAATTTAAAAAACTGGGGCGGCGTTAGTGGCAACAAAGGGCAAAAACTGCCTGAGTTTATGGGCGAAGAGGAGGTCAAGAAATTTCTTGATGCGATCGAGGAGAGCGACTTTAAACAAAACTCAAACCGCAACAAGCTCATCATAAAGGTCATTATATTTACTGGTATCCGTGTGAGCGAGGCACTAAATTTAAAGAGAAAAGATATAACAGAGGACGGCGATCTTTTTATCATTAGAATTCGTGGCAAAGGCAACAAATACCGCATAGTAATGATAAAGCGACACCTAATCGAAGCTCATCTAAACGCAATCGCCATAAACTACATCAATAAAGAGGGCTATCTTTTTATAAATAAAAAAGGCATGAGGCTCACACAGGCTTATGTTAGCCGCATAGTTGAGCAAATTTTATTTAAAGCTGGTATCAGAAAAGAGAAAAATGGCGCTCACATGCTGCGACACACCTTTGCAACGATGCTTTATAAAAAGCAAAAAGACCTAGTCCTTGTGCAAGAAGCTCTTGGGCATGCAAGCTTAAATACCTCACGAATTTACACGCACTTTGATAGTGACAAGCTAAAGCTTGCTGCAAAAGTGGCTGAAGACTTAGCTGGCGAGTAAAATTTACAAAAAAAAGAGAGAGAATGAACGCAAGTTCTGTTATAGCAATGCTGCAAGACAAGCTGCCAAAAAATCATGCTCAGCTAAAAACATTAGAAGACAAGCTCAACTCTTTTGATGAAACAAAAATAAATGATCTGGTTTCAAAAATCCCACAGCTTAACTTAAAATCACCTACGATTGTCTTTTGGGTGGGTAGCTTCGTCTTTGGAGTGCTTGGCGTAAATCGCTTTATGATAGGACAAACTGCCCTTGGTCTAGCAAAGCTTGCTCTTTTTATTTTATATATAGTTTTTATTTTCTTATTTTCTAAGGTAATAATTTCTGTGGACGAATGGATAACCCCTGAAGAAATACTATATTTGATGGATTTGGCTAAAACATATTCTAAAATTATCAGCATTTTTGAAATTATTATAATCATCTGGTGGGTCATCGATCTTTTTATCACTGATAAGAGCGTAAGAAAGCAAAATTTAGAAAAGATATCAAAGGCGATAGACGAGTGAAATTTATCATGAAGAAAGCAGTAGAATTTTCGTGTTTATGCTTGCTTGACTAATCGTTAGAGCAAAGCTAAATTTGCGGTAGATGTTCGCAACGCAAAATAGCTTTGCTCTAGCATTCAAGTAATTTTATCGATTAAATTTATTGCAAATAGATCAATTTCTATGCCACGAAAAAATTAGTTTAAATTTAATCTCACAAACTTAAATTTACTTTTTAGCTGGCTCTTCGGCTTCGATAGTTTTATTCGCTTCTTGCTCTTTAAACTCTTCAAAAAGCTCATCATATCTAGCTTTGGCGTTTTCATAGACACCAGATGGCAAGGTGATATTTAGATCGTCCTTTAGGCTCATCACATCATCGCAGGCGTTTTGGTAGCCAAGATCGCAGCTTTTCATAAAATAGCTCACGCCAAGCTCGATATTTGAGTGCTTTTTTAGATCACTATCCATCTGCTCGTTTATCTCTTCATTTACAAACATATCACCCAAAGCCTCGCACGAAAGCACATCTTTTTGCTCGCAACCATCGTAAAAAATTTCATACGCAGTTGCGTAGTCTCCGGCGTTTAGTGCCTCATTGCCCCTGTCGTAGTCATCGATGTCAAAGCCAAAGGCTAAATTTAAGACTAAAGCTAAAAAAACTATCTTTTTCATATAAAACTCGGTGCGTCATTTGAAAAAAGTATAAGATCGCCAGCATGCGTGTTTTGGGCTAAAATTTCTTGCATTTTGTTCTTGTCCTTTAGGATGATGATCTTTGGCTTTACGATGTGTTTTAGCAGAGTTTGGGCGTTTAGTGAGCTTGTGATGATGACGAGGTCAAAAATTTCATTTATCACCTTGGCCAAATTTGCATTTTGCTCAGCATCGCTCTCGACGATACCAGGCGTTAGCAGCACTTTTCTACCAGCGTAGGTACTTACTAGCTCGTAGCTTGCGCTCATGCCTGAGAAATTTCCATTAAAGCTATCATCTATTATCAGCTTGCCACCAGCCTCGATCTTGCTTAGACGGTGCTCGACGTTTTTCATCTTAGATAGCGCACTATCTATCGCTTCATCGCTCATTTTTAGGTATCTTGCCACCTTGACGCAGACGGCTAAATTTGTAGCGTTAAATTTACCAAGTAGCGGCGAAGCGTAGTTTTTGCCATCAAGCGTAAATAAAATTCCATCTAAATTTGCGTTTATATCTTTTAGGTTCTCATCGTAAATTTCTATATTTTGGCTTGGCTCTTTTTTTGTCGAGCTATGCAAAAATGCCATTTGCAAGCGAGCGCTTTGAAGTGCTTCAAGCTTTGTCGCGCGGATATTATCAAGCGTTTTAAAGTACTCGATGTGTTGCGCGCCGATCTCGCCAACGATGACGATTTGTGGATTTAGAAATTTAGTGATCTCTAGGATGTCGCCCTTTAGCCTAGCGCCTGCTTCTGCGATGTAAATTTGCGTTTGCTCACTTAAATTTTCGTTGATATCTTTGATGATGCCAGCCATTGTATTTACGCTACGAGGCGTTTTATAGCAGACAAAGCTATCTTTTAAAATTTCAAATAAGAAATTTTTGATGCTCGTTTTGCCGTAGCTTGCGGTGATTAAAATGATCTTTAGCTCTTTGTTTGCGCCAAGTTTTTTAAGCGCCCTGTTTTTAAAGCCTTGAAATTTGATCTTTTCTAAAATTTCACTAAAAAATAGGCTCACGACCAAGACAAAAAGTGGCATAGGAGCTAAAAACGCCTTGTGAATGATGAAATTTAAAGCGTAGTTTAAGATGATAGCGCAAGCAAGGATCACAAAAAAGTGCTTTATCCTAGCGGTAAAGACTAGCTTTTTATCAAGTTTTTTATGCCACAGATAAAGAGCTGGCAAAAGCGCAAAGTAAAAGTAGATAAAAAACCACTTGCCAGTCGTGTAAAATAGCACCAAAGGCACGATAAAGAAAAATACGTGCCAAGCGGGCTTTGTGAAGTGAAAGAGCACACGCTCGGGCTTATATGAAAACCACTGAAAGCAAGTGATCACATAAAAAGCAAGCGCAAAGATAAATAAAACTGTGCTTAGACTTAAAAATATACTCATCTTATCTCCTCGATCCCGCTCTCATCGTCATCTAGCACGACATTTTTTGCCTCATCTGGCTCAAAATTTATCCCTTTTTCTATCTCGTCGCTTATAAATTTAGCGTGGAGCAAAAAGAAAAAGTGATCGCCGCTAAGCGGAAAAAATGAGCTATTTTTGATAAGTCTATCTATGCTCTCGCCGCTTGTTACAGGCGTTGCCTTGTCATTTTCACCCCAAAATATAAATGCCCTGCCCCCAAAGTCAGCAAAATGCTTTGTAAAATCCTCATCAACGACATTTTTTAGGGTTTCATACATTACTCTGCTCATGCCGCTCACATCTTTTGTGGCAAAGAGTTTGTAAAATTTACCAAAGCCAAATATCTTTAAAATTTTAAAAATTGCTATCTTTGCTCGCACGATAAATGACTTTTTAACAACTATGCCAGCTGAGCTTAAAAGCACTAGATATGATGGCTTTAGAAGCGTTGCGACCTTGCCGCCAAAGCTATGTCCTGCGATGATGTCTGGTTTTATGCCAAGCTCAGCGCAAAAATTTGCAACGATTTTTGCATAGTCACTTGTTTTTAAGGGCTTAAAAATGGAGCTTTTGCCAAAGCCTGGCATGTCGATATATACGTGGCAAAAGTCATTTAGATAGTGCCCAAAAGCCTTTTTCATTATCTCTTTGTTTGCGCCCCAGCCGTGCAAGAAAAGCACTACTTTTTTGCATTTTGGATTTACTACTTCGTAGCTGATCTCGTACTCGTCTGAGCCGTATTTTACCGCCCTACTCGCCATCGTTTTCTCTCTTTTTAGCAGCGTAAATGCTCTCAAGCACGCTTACAGCCTCGCAAAGGCGCTCATACTCTTCCATATTTAAAAGAACTGCTTCAAATTTGTTGTTTTTAACGATGACAGCGCGCTTTAGCTCGCTAGCTCTCACGCGTGAAAGGACTGAGCTGAAATTTCTAACCACCTCGGTTGCTGTATAAATTTCATCTTTTGTAAAAGTTACCATTGTCGCTCTTTATGTAAAATTTTACGTAAAATATCACAAACTTCTTTATATATCGCTAAATAAATTAGAGCTTGCCGCTGCCTTTTACCGAAGTGATAGAGTTTATAAATTTATAATCAATCTTTATCTCACGCTCTTTTGGAAGTGAGTTAGCAAGTGCGTTTAGCGTGCTCTCAAAGTCCTCAAACAGATAGTTTGCAAGGCTGCCTGGGTTTGGATTGATCTCATTTAGATAGACCTCGTCATCTATCACGAAAAAGTCACATCTAATGATCGCTCCGTCAAATCCACAATCATAAATTTTAGAAAAGTTAAATTTAAGCTTTTGTTTTAGCTCTTCAGAAATTTCCGCCTCTTTTACCTTATTTTCATTTGAAAAACTTAGATATTTTTGCTCGTAGTCAAGAAATTCTTTCTTTTTTGGCTCTTCAACGATAGAAAATTTGATCTTTCCATCGATCCTGCAGCCTGCAAGGTTATACTCTTTGACACCTTTTATAAAGGGCTCTACTAAAACATCTTTGTCAAATTCAAACGCCACGTCTTTTGCGTAGGCAAGCTCACTATCATCATGCACGACGCTCACGCCGATGCTGCTGCCTAGTCTTGCTGGCTTTAATATAATAGGATAGTGAAATTTTGGCTCGCTTTGACGAGTTAGCATCTCATAGTCAAGCGCCTTTACACCAGCCTTTTGCGCTAGAAATTTAGTAAGCTCTTTGTTGTAGCTAAGCGCGCTTGCTTCAAGCCTTGGACCTATATATTTGACCCCGTAAAAGTCAAAAAGTGCCGCTATCTTGCCATCTTCTCCGTCCATGCCGTGGATCAAATTTATAACGACATCACATTCAACTTTATTTGCGCCAAAAAGTGAGTGCGCATAAAAGCCGCCCTTTGCTAAAGATAGCTTCTTTGAGCTTTTGTATTTGCCAGAGCTAAAGAAATTTGCCCTCATATCTTTTTGCTCGATCAGGTAAAAGTCCCTGTTTGCATCGCAAAATATAAATTTCAGCTCCTGTTTTAGGACGTTTTTTAAAACTATCGCGCTTACTATGCTTATCTCATGCTCAAAACTCTTTGCCCCAAATATCACGCCTAAATTCATCTTTTTTATCCTTATCCTAGTTTTTTAAGTGCCTCTTTTATAAGATCGCTCGTGTTTTCACTCTTACAATCAGGCAAAATTTTTACTATCTTCTCACGCTTAAAGCCAAGCGCCTCAAGTGCCAAAAGTGCCTCATTTTGGTAGCTTGGCACGCTCTCGTCGCTTATTAGTTTTGCATCACTTAGCTCGGCTATTATGCGCCTAGCTGTCTTTGGTCCGATGCCTGGCACGCTTTTAAAAGTGTCTGCGTCGCCGCTTATTATGGCGTTTGTAAATGCCTGCGAGCTAAGGCTTGAGCAAACCGCCATCGCTGTGCTAGCTCCGATGCCATTTAGCTTTATAAGCATCTCAAACATCTTTTGCTCGTTTGCGTCTAAAAAGCCGTAGAGTAAATTTGCGTCCTCTCTTATGATCTGCGTTATGGCAAGCTCGACTTTTTCGCCTTTACTAAGTTTTGCTGAGCAAAAAAGCGAGATGAAAATCCCATAACTTACGCCGCTATTTGTCTTAAGTATGGCAAATGCAGGCTCTTTTTTTGTAACGACGCCTTCGATTGCTTTTATCATCATTTAACCTTTTGTTCCATGAAATTTATATCCGCGTAGTCTTCAAGTTTGTTTGACTTTTTGATCTTGTATTCGACCTCGCCGCCGTTATCAAATTTATCTAGCGTGATGACGTGAGCGGTCTCGTTTTGCTTCGAGACGTAGGTGACATTTTGCGGAGGATCGACGATGACAAATCTTATCTCATTTAGCTCGATCCAGTTGCCTCTGTTTATCACTTTGGCTGAGAATATGCCATTTTGCATCATCTCAAGCTCATCTTTTAGATCAGCCAAAAGCTCTTTTTTCTCTTTAAATATCCTAAGCAATGTGTTATACTCATTAACTAGCCCTTGATACTCTTTTAGCTTTTTCATGAACGTAACTGGCGGTATCACCTTTGCCTTTGAGAGCTCCTCGATCTTAGCTTTTATCGTATATATCGAGTCTTTGTTCTCATTGATGACATTTTTCTTGCTCTCTATGTTTTTTAGAAGCGTAGCTAGCTCTGACTTGGTGCTCTCTATCTTTCCTAACTGATCTTGCGTAGCCTCCGCACTTTCTGGCATCTTGCTAGCGTCAATGATAAATTTATTATCAGTGCCTTTTAGATATCTAACGTCGATTAGGTGCGAGGCTGTGATGGTGCAGTTTGAGCCAAGCGTGTCTATCTGGATATTTTGAGCTGTTATCGAGCCGCCAACTACGCTATTTATCTTTACTCTTTTTGCTATGACAGTGCCACCTTCTAGCCTATCTATCTCGACACTTTCAGCCTCTACCTTGCCGATGTGGATAGAAATTTTGGCGTGTTTGGCGTAAATTTTAGCCTTTTGGTGAGTTTGTCCGCCGATATTTACATCATTTGCCTTGACCATCGCATTTGCACCGACGTTTCCTTTTACCTCGATCTCGTCAGCCTCCACGATGATGCCAGTGCCGATAGCGTCTTTTATCGTGTCAGTCTCACGAACCACTAAAGTGACGTTTGTGTCGGTGCCTGCTTGGATCGAGCCAGTCGTTTTAAAATTTGCTTCATTTATCTCTATGCGCTCTTCGATGTCAAAAGAGCCGTTTTTCTCGACCACGTAGCCTGCTTTTTTAGCGATGTATTTTATGCTCTCGTCATTTTCTACGCGCTCGATATTTTCGCTTATGCTTATCTCTTTTTCACTCTCTTCTTTTGGCTTTGCAACCTCTATAAGCTTGCCTCTTACATCGCGTCCATTTGCGCCTTCGTGTGACTTTTTCTCCTCCATTATCACTTCATCTTTTGCCACGCCAAAGACAAAGCCCCTATCAGCGTAATCAACCTTATCTTCCTCTTTTAGCTCATTAAGCTTATCTTTGTAGTAGTAGATAATCTTAGCATCGATCGCCTTTTTAGGGTTGATGCCCTGGGTTAAATTTAGCGTGTAGTCCTTATCAAGCTCGCCTTTTACGTGAATTATTGAGGCGATTTGCTTTAGTTCTTCTTTTAGCTTGCCGATCCTTATGCCTATTAAAATTTGAGCTTTCATAAGCTGCTTTGCGATGTATTCATAAAGCTTATCTTCGTAGTGCTGCTCGTATTCGCACTCTTTGCTCGCTCTAACCTTTGCGATAACCTTTGTGATGGTTGAATTTACGCCGATATCGATCTTTGGCAGCTTTGGCGTGGCATTTAGCCTCACGTCAAAAAACTCCACGTCATAGACCTGCTCGATCTCTAGCGTCTCGTCGAGATAAAATGTGTTGTCATCAAAAAAGCTTAAATTTTCTTCAGGAACATAAACTGGCTCGACGTTATCTTTGTTTTTATAGTATGTGAGGATGTTTGAAAGCCTAAAATCCACAAATTCCACCGGCACGCTATATTGTTTGCTTAGCTCTTTAAGCGATATATAAGGCGTTGAAGTTTGAATTTGCGTTGGTGGTAAAAATCTCTCGTTTTCTTGCACGTTTTCGCTCAAATTTGATCCATTTCACATAAAATTTTGGCTCTTATTATCTCTAAAACTTTATTAAATTTGGGTTATGTAAGCTTTAAAGCATCTTTTGTTACTATTGTGCGTTTTTAAATTTACTAGGTGGGCGATGTTTATAAAAGGCTTTTTTTCAAACTCAGTTGGCATCATGACTTCAAGGATTTTAGGGCTTATAAGAGATCTTTTGACGGCCTCTATCCTTGGTGCTGGCATATTTAGCGACCTTTTTTTTATAGCATTTAAGATACCAAATTTATTTCGCCGTATCTTTGGCGAGGGCGCCTTTACGCAGGCATTTTTGCCAAATTTTGCAAATAACAAGAAAAAAGCGACCTTTCAGGCTGAAATTTTCATCAAATTTCTACTTTTTATAGGCGTTTTGACGCTTCTTGTAAATTTATTTACGCCCTACTTTATAAAGATCATCGCAAGCGGCTTGAGCGAGCAAAACATAACCGATGCAGTGCCACTTGTACGCATAAATTTCTACTATCTAGCCCTTGTTTATATCGTCACTTTCATGGGTGCGCTACTTCAGTATAAAGGGCATTTTGCCACGACTGCGTTTTCTACTGCGCTGCTAAATTTAGCCATGATAGCTTCACTGCTTTTGGCTCGTGGCAAGAGCGAGAGTGTGGTCGCACTTTATCTTAGCTTTGGCGTTGTTGCAGGCGGCATTTTGCAGGTTTTAGTGCATCTAATCGCCATGAAATTTAACGCCTTAAATAAAATTTTTTGGGGTGGTCTAAGCGGATATTTTAAAGGCAAAAGAGCGCAGAGCAAAGGCTTTTTTATAAATTTCTACCATGGCTTACTTGGCTCAAGTGCTATGCAAATAAGCGCATTTATGGATACTTGGCTGGCTAGCTTTTTGGTAAGTGGCTCGATAAGCTACCTTTTTTATGCAAATAGAATTTTTCAGCTCCCACTTGCCATCTTTGCGATCGCGCTCTCTCAGGCGCTTTTTCCAAAGATAACCAGACTTTTAAAGCAAAAAGACGAAGCAAACGCCCTAGTTTGGACGAAAAAGAGCTTTTATCTGCTCCTTTGCGCCTTGCTAGCAGCCACGATCGCAGGCGTCGTGCTAAGCGAGTTTATCATCTGGCTTTTGTTTGAAAGGGGAAATTTCGTAAGGGCAAACACCATTGAGTGTGCCAAGGTGTTAAGTGCCTATTTGGTGGGGCTTACGCCATTTGGACTGGCTAAAATTTTCTCACTTTGGCTTTATGCAAATATGAAGCAAAAAGAGGCAGCCAAAATTTCTATCATCTGCCTTGTGATAAATTTGATCCTAGCTGTCATTTTGATGCAGAAATTTGGAGCTGCTGGCCTTGCATTTGCAAGCTCGCTTGGGGGATTTTTGCAGCTTATTTTATATATAAGAGCCTTTGGAGCTAAGCGATTTTTAGCTATAATCGAGCCTAAATTTATAGCCGCTATCTCTGTTGCGGCGGTTTTGCTCTATTTTGGTTTAACATTTTTAAAGGATATATTTAATGCGAATTTTTGATACTTCTAAAAGAGAAAAGGTTGAGTTTAGCCCGATTAAAGTTGGTGAAGCGAGCATCTATCTGTGCGGCCCAACAGTCTATGACGACGCGCATTTGGGACATGCAAAGTCAGCCGTTAGCTTTGATCTTTTAAGAAGGGTCTTAAAAGCGCTTGGCTACAAGGTCAAATTTGCAAGAAACTACACCGACATCGACGATAAAATTTTAAATAAAATGGCGCAGACTGGTCAAACTCTTGAAGAGATCACAAACAAATATATAGCACACTACGAGAGCGATATGGGCGCTTTAAACGTGCTTGATCCAGACTTTAAGCCAAAGGCTACGCAGTGCTTGGAGGCGATCATTAGCTACATCAAGGTGCTTATGGATAGAGGCGTGGCGTATAAAACGTGCGATGGAATTTACTTTGACACGAGCAAGGATAGTGGCTATTTTAGCATTAGCGGCAAGGATAACAACACCGATCTAATCGCACGCGTAGTATGTTTTTGCGAGAAAAGAGATGAAAAAGACTTTGTACTTTGGAAATTTGACGAAAAATGGTACGAGAGCCCATTTGGCAAGGGTCGCCCTGGCTGGCACACCGAGTGCGTAGCGATGATAAGGGAGTTTTTAAGCGACAAAGAAAACGATAAATTTGAGATCGACATCCACGCTGGCGGCATCGACCTGCTCTTTCCACACCACGAAAATGAGGCAAGCCAGTGCAGATGTGCCTATCATAAAAATTTAAGCAAATACTGGATGCACAACGGATTTATAAAAGTAAATAACGAAAAGATGAGCAAGAGCCTAAACAATAGCTTTTTTGTAAAGGATGCCCTAAAAAACGTTCATGGCGAAGTACTTAGATATTACTTACTTACGAGCCATTATAGGGCTCATTTTAACTATTCAGATGAAGATCTTGTGGCTTCAAAAAAGAGACTTGATAAAATTTACCGCCTCAAAAAAAGAGTTGATGGCGTGCCAGCAGGTGCTATAAATGAGAGCTTTAGAAGCGAGCTACTTGAAGCGCTAAGTGATGATCTAAACGCTTCAAAAGCGCTTGCAAGTGTCGATGAGTTTGTAAAAACGGCCAATGAAAGACTTGACAACAACCCAAAAGATAAAGCCTACAAAGCCGAAGTGGTGGCAAATTTGGGTCTTATAGGCGAAATTTTAGGCATTGCTATCACAAACTATGTAGAGTATTTTCAGTTTGGCGTAAGTGACGAGCAAAAAGAGCAGATAAAGAGGCTTCTTGATGAGCGCACGGCAGCTAAAAAAGAGAGAAATTTCGCAAGGGCTGATGAGATAAGAGATGAGCTAGCACAAATGAATATCTCTATCATGGATACGCCAAATGGCGCAGTTTGGGAGAGAAACAATGAATAACTTTGGCTTAAAAGATGTGCTAAAGCGCTTTGGTCCTTACTTTAAAGACTACATCCCACACTTCATCTTTGCTATCATCGGCATGGGACTTGCAAGTGGCGGAACGGCGGTAAGTGCCTATCTTGTGGAGCCTGTGCTAAATAAAATTTTTGTCGAGAAAAACGAAAAGCTACTTTACATCTTGCCTTGCGCCATCATCGCAATCTACGTGATAAAAAACATCGGAACCTTCATGCAGGCCTATTTTACGGCATATATCGGGCAAGATACGATTAGAAGATTTCGCGAAAAGATGGTTGCAAACCTTTTAAATTTAGATATGGACTTTTTCAACGAATTTAGAACTGGCGAGCTAATCAGCAGAACAACAAACGACATTGACCGTATAAGATCGATAGTCTCAAGCATGATCCCTGAACTTACGAGGGAATTTATAACTATCATCGGACTTCTTTGCGTCGTCATCTATCAAAGTCCAAAGCTAGCATTTTTTGCCCTTGTCGTCATGCCAGTGGCGATCTATCCGATCTCGCGCCTTGCAAAGAGGATGAAGAAAATTTCAAAGCAGTCGCAAGAAAAAACATCAGACATCACCTCTGCGCTTAGTGAAATTTTTACAAATATCGAGATAATCAAAGCAAATAACGCCCAAAAGTACGAGCATTCACGCTTTGTTGATGAAAATAACAAATTTTTCAAGTTAAATTTAAAAAGCGTCAAGATCGAGCAGCTAGTAAGCCCGCTAATGGAGACCATCGGCTCAATAGGCGTGGCAGCGGTCATCATCATAGGCGGCAAAGACGTCATCGACGGGCAGATAAACATGGGTGCATTTTTCTCGTTTTTAACAGCGCTTTTCATGCTCTACACCCCGCTAAAACGCATAGTAAATATCTATAATAAGATGCAAGACGCCATCGCAGCAAGCGAGAGGACGTTTTTCTTGATGGATAAGGTAAGCCAGATAAAAGATGGCCAAAATGAGCTAAACGAAGAGATAAATTTGATCAAATTTAACGACGTCCGCCTAAGCTACGGTGACAAAGAGGTCTTAAAAGGGGTAAATTTAGAGGCAAATAAGTCAGAATTTATAGCCCTTGTTGGCTCAAGTGGCGGCGGAAAAAGCTCGCTTATGAATTTGCTTATGAGATTTTATGACGTAAATGGCGGAGAAATTTTGATAAACGGCACAAATTTAAAAGATATCAAAATTCACTCACTTCGCCAAAATATCGGACTTGTAACCCAGCGCGTATATATCTTTAACGACACAGTTGCTAAAAACGTAGCTTACGGCAGAGAATTTAACGAAGATGCCGTGATAAACGCACTAAAACTAGCAAATGCTTACGAATTTGTAAGCAAGCTTGATGATGGCATAAACACTATCTTAAATGAATTTGGCACCAACCTCTCAGGCGGTCAAAGACAGCGCATCGCCATAGCAAGAGCGCTCTATCAAAACCCACAAATCCTCATCTTTGACGAGGCTACATCAGCACTTGATAATGAGAGCGAAAAAGAGATCACAAAGGCGATAAATAATCTAAGAAGCAAAAAGATCATCTTTGTCATCGCTCACCGCCTTAGCACGGTCGAGAGTGCCGATAAGATCGCAGTTTTGAGTGATGGCAAGATCATTGATAGTGGAAGCGACGAGGAGCTTAGCAAAAGAAATGAAATTTATGCAAGACTTAAGGGCAAAGCCTTAGTTTAAGGCGATTTTTGCTAAGATTTGCGTAAATTTTTAGGCATTTTAAAGAGGTTAAAATGAGCTTAAACTACAATACTTTAAAATCTATATTTTTCAAATTTGATCCTGAAACTGCCCACAAGATCGCTGAAGTCGCGATGGTTGGGGCAAATAAAATCTTCCCTGGCTCGCTAAGCTTTTTAGCGCACAAATGCGTGGTCGATGACAATGCGCTAAAACAAAATTTATTCTCCAGCACCTACCACAACCCAGTTGGCATAGCTGGCGGCTTTGATAAAAACGCTACGATGTTTGAGGCGCTCACGGCTCTTGGATTTGGGCATTTAGAATTTGGCACATTTACACCAAAACCACAACCTGGCAATGCAAAACCAAGGCTTTTTAGGCTCATAGACGAAGAGAGCATCCAAAATGCAATGGGCTTTAACAACGATGGCTGTGAAGCTATCAAAAATAGAGTAAAAAAGATCTATCCTTTTACCATACCGATCTGGGCAAACATCGGTAAAAACAAGGTTACGCCAAACGAAGATGCGATAAAAGACTATGAAATTTTAGTAAAAGAATTTAGCGAAATTTGCGACACATTTGTCATAAATGTCTCATCGCCAAACACGCCAAATTTAAGAGCACTGCAAGATGAGAGCTTTATAAAAGAGCTTTTTAGCGTCATTTTGCCACTTACTAAAAAGCCGATCATCTTTAAAATAGCTCCTGATATGAGCCACGAAGATGCGATCAAGCTTTGTAGCTGTGCGGTAGAAAACGGCGCTAGTGGCGTGCTTATTTCAAATACAAGCGTTGATTACTCGCTCTCTCACTCGTCAAATTTAAAAGATTTTGGCGGACTAAGTGGCAAGGTGATCGCTCAAAAGTCAAAAGAGATATTTAAAGCCGTGGCAGACGAGCTTTATGGCAAGACGACACTTATCGCATGTGGCGGCATAGATAGCGGTGCAGAGGCTTATGAGCGCATAAAAATGGGAGCAAATTTGGTCCAAATTTTTACAAGCTTTATCTTCAAAGGGCCGATGATCGCAAGAGATATAAATTTAGAAATTTTAGAGCTTTTAAAAAGAGATGGCTTTGCCTCTATCAGCGAAGCAGTCGGCGCAAACGTTAAAAAATAGAGGGCAAGAGATTGATAAAATTTAATAAATTTAAACTAGACAACGGACTTGAAATTTATCACGTGCCGGTAAATCCTGGCTCAAAGGTGATAAGCGTCGATGTTTTTTATAAAGTTGGCTCCAGAAACGAAGTGATGGGCAAAAGCGGCATCGCTCACATGTTAGAGCATCTAAATTTCAAATCAACCAAAAATTTACGTGCAGGCGAGTTTGATGAGATCGTAAAGGGCTTTGGCGGCGTAAATAACGCAAGCACAGGCTTTGACTACACTCACTACTTCATAAAAGCCTCAAATGAAAATTTAGACAAAACGCTTGGTCTTTTTGCCGAGCTTATGAAAAATTTAAGCCTAAAAGATAAAGAATTTCAGCCTGAGCGTGAGGTGGTGCACGAGGAGCGCAGGTGGCGAACAGACAACAACCCTATGGGATACCTCTACTTTAGGCTCTACAACCACGCATTTATCTACCATCCATACCACTGGACGCCGATAGGTTTTATAAAAGATATCGAAAACTGGAAGATCGCTGATATAAAAGAATTTCACGCTACATATTATCAGCCAAAAAACGCCATTTTGATGATAAGTGGCGACATCGGCAAAGACGAGGCATTTAAGCTAGCTAAGAAAAATTTTGGCGGCGTAAAAAACAAAAGAGCCATCCCAAAACTACACTGCAAAGAGCCCGAACAAGACGGCGCAAGAAGAGCTATCATCTACAAAGATAGCCAAACGCAAATGCTAGCTATCGCTTATAAAATTCCAGACTTTAGGCATGCTGATCAAGTGGGGCTAAATGCGATAAGTGAATATCTAGCCACTGGCAAAAGCTCCATTTTACAGCAACGCCTTGTCGATGAACTCATGCTTGTAAATCAAATTTACGCTTACAATATGAGCTGCGTTGATGAAAATTTATTTATATTTTTAGCAGTTTGCAACCCAGACGTCGAGGCTAGCGCGGTTGAAACCGAAATTTTAAAGATCATAGATGATCTAAAGAGAAAGCCGATCGACAAAGAGGATGTTTTAAGAGTTAAAAATTTAATAAAAACGGACTTTATCTACTCATTTGAGAGCGCAAGTAAGGTGGCAAATTTATACGGCTCATACCTTGCTAGAGGCGATATAAAGCCACTTTATGAGCTTGAAAAAAATATAGATAAGATAGATGCTAAGCTTTTAAAAGAGATAGCAAATAGATATTTCAATGAAAAAACTAGCACGACAATAATCTTAAAAAAGGAATAGACGTGAAAAATTCGCTTCAAGGTGCGATGACAGCACTAATTACGCCATTTAAAAATCAAAAATTAGACGAAGCCAGTTTTGAAAAACTGATAAAAAGACAGATAAAACACGGCATAGACGTCGTTGTACCAGTAGGAACTACTGGCGAGAGCGCGACTCTAACGCATGATGAGCACAGAATTTGCATCGAGATAGCAGTAGATGCATGTAAAGGCACAAACGTCAAGGTGCTCGCTGGGGCTGGCAGCAACGCCACTCACGAGGCCATAGGTATCGCTAAATTTGCCCAAGCTCACGGCGCTCACGGCATCCTATCAGTCGCTCCTTACTACAACAAACCAACTCAAGAGGGGCTTTACGAGCACTACAAGGCCATAGCAAATAGCATAGAAATTCCGGTACTTCTTTACAACGTCCCAGGCAGAGTTGGCGTAGATATCTTGCCAGCGACCGTTTTTAGACTTTTTAAAGATTGTAAAAATATTTACGGCATCAAAGAGGCGACAGGAAGTATCGATAGATGCGTCGATCTACTAGCTCACGAGCCTGATTTAGTAGTCATTAGCGGCGAAGATGCTATAAACTACCCTATCCTCTCAAATGGCGGAAAGGGCGTCATCTCAGTCACTGCAAATCTCTTACCAGATCAAATTTCACAGCTTACGCACCTTGCGATGAATGAAGAATACAAAAAAGCAAAACTGATAAATGACAACCTCTACACGATCAATAAAACGCTCTTTTGCGAAAGCAACCCGATACCGATCAAAGCGGCGATGTATCTAGCTGGGCTCATCGACACTTTGGAGTACCGCTTGCCACTTTGCAAACCGAGCAAAGAAAATTTCAAAAAGATCGAAGAAGTTATTAAAAATTACGAAATAAAGGGATTTTAATGAAGGACACACTAAACGAATTTAAAGGTAAAACGCTAGTCATCAGTGGAGGCACTAGAGGTATCGGCAGAGCTATAGTCGAAGAATTTGCAAAAGCTGGCATAAATATAGCATTTACCTATAACTCAAACGAGGAGCTTGCCAAAGAGCAGGCAAAAGAGCTTGAGGCTACCTACAAGATAAAAGCTAGAGCCTACGCGCTAAATATCCTTGAGCCAGAGACTTATAAGGAGCTTTTTTTAAAGATAGATGAGGACTTTGACAGGGTTGATTTTTTCATCTCAAATGCAATCATCTCAGGTCGCGCAGTAGCTGGTGGATACACTAAATTTATGAAGCTAAAACCAAGAGGCATAAACAATATCTTCACAGCAACCGTAAATGCCTTTGTCGTGGGCGCACAAGAGGCTGCAAAACGCATGGAAAAAGTGGGTGGTGGCAGTATCATTAGCCTAAGCTCAACTGGAAATTTAGTCTATATCGAAAACTACGCAGGCCACGGCACAGCAAAAGCAGCCGTTGAGGCGATGGCGAGATACGCCGCTACCGAGCTTGGCGAGAAAAACATCCGTGTCAATGTTGTAAGTGGTGGCCCTATCGAGACAGACGCACTAAGGGCCTTTACAAACTACGAAGAGGTGCGTGATATGACGGCAAAGCTTAGCCCGCTAAACCGCATGGGACAGCCGACTGATCTAGCAGGAGCGTGTCTATTTTTATGCTCGTCTAAGGCTAGCTGGGTGACTGGGCATACATTTGTGATAGACGGCGGCACGACTTTTAAATGAGAAATTTTAAATTTACAGGCAAAAAGGCATATTTGTGAGCTTAAATTTACCAAATTCACTGGCATTTTTTAGGATACTGCTAGCTCCGCTTATGTTTTTTATGCTCGTAAATGCACCAGAAATTTTTACACAAATTCATATAAGCTGGATAAACTACTTCGCGGCTCTCATCTTTGTGATCGCCTCGGTGACTGACTTTTTTGACGGATATATCGCTAGAAGCTGGGATCAAAAGACCAAGCTTGGCGCTATCCTCGACCCACTAGCTGATAAGATGCTGATTTTAGCTGCATTTTTGGGTCTTATGATGCTTGGTAGAGCGAGCGCTTGGGCTGTTTATCTTATCTTGGTAAGAGAGTTTTTTATAACTGGCTTTCGTGTCGTGATGGCAAGTGACGGCGTCGAAGTCGCAGCTTCGATGGCTGGCAAGGTTAAAACCGTTTCGCAGATGTTTGCGGTTGGATTTTTACTGATGAGCTGGCCTGGTGGCGAGCTTTTGCTATGGATAGCTGTTGCGCTCACGCTTTATTCTGGGTTTGAATACATTTTTGCCTACGTAAAAGCTATGAAAAAGAGTTAAATTTGAGCTATGACCTGCAAGAGATTATTTTAGAACGCACTGCAAATTTAGAGCCAGCACTGCAAAAACAAGCCAAAAAACTAAATCAAAAGATCATCAACACAAATTTCTATCACGATGCTAAAAATTTAGAAAAGATCGGCGGCGTGATAAGCCCCGAGCTAAATGAATTTTTACTAAGCTGCGCTTTAGAATACGACAAAACCCATGCAGATAAATTTGATACCTTTGATAATGACGTTGAGACTTTGCGTGGCATTTGGAGCGCGATGAGCTTTTCAAAAAGCCCTGAAATTTTAGACTATCTAAGCACGCAGGCTACTCGCTCGGTATCGCACCGCTCGTTTGCGCACAGATATATCTTTGAAATTTTACGCTTGCAAGAGAAGGCCGGCCGCACGCATCCGCTACTTGCAAAGCTTTATGGCTATTATGATGACTTGCAAGCAAAACTGCCTATATATGAGCTTTTGCGCCGTATAGGCGTGAGCCCTGCTGATCCTTATGATTTTGATATCTCGCTAAATGCTGTAAATTTTGGCTACTGGTTTAGCAATCAAGGCTTAAGTGATGATGAGTTAGCCAGTAAATTTCACTTAGAAATTTGCTTTTTTGCGCCATTTGTGTATGACCACACATTTGAGATAGAGCTTAGAAACGACGCTGTGCCAAGAGCTAGAGTAAATTTTAACGATGAGGGCATGAGCTTTTTGCAAGAGCTGCCACATGATATTTTGCCCTGCCCTGATATTTTAAATTTAAAGCCATTTATAGATCAAATAAAGTCACGTTTTAATGTGAAATTTGACCTAGACGATAAAGATAAAAGTTATTTCAGCGTCAGCAAGGGGCTAAATAGAGCCAAAATACTCTCTTGGCTAAAAGAAATTTTCGCCTAAATGGCAAGATAAATTTGAGAGTAAATTTATAAACTTTGGCTAAAATCTCATCAATTTTTTCAAAAAAAGGTAAGTTTTGAAAGGCATTCTCTTTACGCTGGCTCTGCTTTGCCTTGGGCTTTATGCGTATTCGTTTTATTTTTTAGTGACCGTTTTAGCCATTAGTTTTCTTATATTTTTTCACGAGCTTGGCCACTTTTTAGCAGCAAGATCGCTAGGCGTCAAAGTAAATACCTTTAGCATCGGCTTTGGCGAGAAAATTTACACAAAAAACTTTGGCGGCACCGACTACTGCCTAAGCGCGATCCCACTTGGCGGATACGTGCAGCTAAAAGGTCAAGACGATACCGACCCAAAGGCTAAAAACTACGACGCCGACAGCTACAACGTGCTAAGCCCGCTAAAGCGCATTTACATCCTCTTTGCAGGGCCATTTTTTAACTTTATATTGGCGTTTTTCATATATATTTTGCTTGGATTTATCGGTGTTGAAAGACTTGCTCCAAGTGTCGGCCACATAGCTGAGGGCTCGGCAGCTGCGAGCGCAGGTCTTATAAAAAACGATAAAATTTTAGAGATAAATGGCGTAAAAATAAACGAGTGGGACGAGATCAGTAAAAATGTAAAACTTGAGCCAAGCACCATTTTGATAGACCGCAATGGCTCGTCACTAACTATAAATTTAACACCAAAGATAGGCGAGACGATAAATTTATTTAATGAAAAGATCGAGCGCCCATTGATCGGTATCTCTCCAAATGGCGAAGTGGTGAAAATTTATCACACAGGTTTAGAGAGCCTAAAATTTGCCTTTGGCGAGACGATCGAGGCTTCAAAACTCATCTTTAAAAGCTTTGAAAAGCTAGTCGTTGGAGCTGTGCCACTAAAAGAGGTGGGAGGCATCGTGCAGATCGCCGATGTCACATCAAAGGCCGCCAAGATCAGCCTTAGCGTGCTTTTAACCATCGTAGCGCTCATCTCTGTAAATTTGGGCGTGCTAAACCTTTTTCCGATCCCAGCGCTTGATGGCGGACACATTTTATTTAACATTTATGAACTAATTTTTAGACGCGAGGTAAATGAGCGGGTGCTTGTCGTACTCACCTACTGCGGCTGGGCGCTGCTGCTTGGCATCATGGTGCTCGCGACATTCAATGACATTATGAGATTAAGCGGAGGTTTATGATGATAGTTTTAAAAGATCTACTTGAAAAGATAGAAAATTTAAGCAAAGACGTGACGCTAATAGCCGTTAGCAAAAATGTCACACGTGCCGAAGTGATGGAGCTTTATGCACAGGGGCAAAGAAATTTTGGCGAAAACAGAGTCCAAGAGCTAGCCAAAAAAGAGCTTGAGCTACAAAATTTTACCGATATTAAATGGCACATGATCGGCCGCTTGCAAAACAATAAAATCAATCAAATGATAAGCCTAAAGCCAGTGCTTTGGCAAAGCTGCGATAGCTTCGAAAGAGCCGTAGAGGTTGATAAAAGACTTAGCTACAAGCTAGATACGCTACTTCAGATAAACTCGGCCGATGAAGATACAAAGCAAGGTGTGAGCGTGGCAAATGCGATTGAAATTTATGAGCGCATCCAAAGCGAGTGCAAAAATATCAATTTAAAAGGCGTGATGAGCATCGGAGCGCATGTGGATGAGCCAAAAGAGGTGCAAAAAAGCTTTGAGCTAACATATAAAATTTACGAGAGCCTAAAGCCAAAAGGCGCAAGCATCTGCTCGATGGGCATGAGTAGCGACTTCGAACTAGCGATAAAATGCGGCTCAAATATGATACGCCTTGGGACAATGCTATATCTATAAATTTGTCCCTTTTGGGGCAAATTTACCCTTCTACTCCTTTTTTAAATTTTAATCTAAGTTATATGATTTTATAATGCAGTTAAATAAATTTTTAACAATAAAGGAGTAAATGTGTTTAAAAATTTTATTCTAACTGCTGTTGCGATCTTGTTTATCTCGGGTTGCGGTAGAGCTGAAAAGATAGCTAGGATAGAGCAAAAATGCGCAAATAATGAAGCTGTTTGGTGTTTAAAACTTGGCAAAACATATGCTAGAAGAGACATCAACAAAGGCGTCATGTACTATCAAAAAGCTTGCGATCTAGGCGATAAAAGGGGTTGCTATAGACTTGCGGTTTTACTAAACTCAAAATCAATCAACTCAAAAAAAGACAATGAAACGATCGTAAAATCACTAACTAAATCATGCGATCTTGGCACGCCAAAAGCTTGCTTTGAGCTTGGCGAATACTACGAAGATGACCCAAAAATGCAAAGCAAAGCAAATGAGTTGTTTGCAAAATCATGCGAGCAAAGATTTGGTCTTGCTTGCTATAAGTTAGCTGACTTTTACGGCGAGAAAAACGATACAGCATCTCAAAAAAGCTACTTAGAGCTAGCGTGCAAATACCGCTATAAAGTAGCTTGCGAAGAAGTAGGTGACGATAAAAAATAAATAACATTTTTTATGTAGGGGAGCACACATCTCCCCACACTCTTTTAATATCAAATTTGCTGGAACGCCTTTTGTTTTAATCTATACAAGAAGCTAGGAGGTTATGCCATGAATGATATTAGCATCTTAAGCGCCAATGTAAATTCATACACCAAGCAACAACACAAACAAGATAGATCTACAAATTTTAGTGATATCTTTAACAAAAAGACTAAAGAAGAGAGTATTAAGCCAAGCCAAGAGCCAGCTAAATTTAACTATATCTCTTCTTCACAAAACAGCCTCATCTCTTTAAATTTCAGTGATCTTCAAGCTTATGGCTACACAGTAGATAAAGCTGGCTTTATGGGAGCTGACTTTAACAAAGCTGCAGACTTGCCACAGGACTTTAAAATTCACAAAAGCACGCTTGATGAGCTTAGTAGATTTGCCGAGCGCAACCATGTACTAAACCGCATCAAGAGCAAAGACGAGCAGATAAAGATCTTTGATAACATCGATATGGCTGACACCATAAAGCACTACTACAGACTATTTGACCAAATGACGTCTAGCACTTTAGGTGATGATAAAAAGAGCTACACCCTTGCAGATATAGGCAAACTACCAAAAGGTTACAGCACAAAAGGCACTAGCTACGATGCCAAAGGACACTTACTAAAAGATCTATCAAACTCTACTATCTCAAACATCTACTCTAGCACTGATGAGCTAAATAGCGCTAAGTCTCTAAGTAAAGAGCTTTCAAGTGCAGGCGTTAGGCTCATAGTAAAAGAGGTTGATTTTACGATGAGTGAAGCAGGTGATGAGTTTAGTTTTAATCCTGATATCTCTTTTTATAAGTCAGATGAAGGTTACAGCAAAGAGGCTCTTTTTATGGGATTTTTACGCAGTTCTAGACCACTACCAAGTGATAGTGCAAAGACTAAGCTTAGTAGCGCTGCCTTAAATGATATCTCAAGCACTGGAGAGCATAAAGAGTACTTTGTGGATTTTGAAAAAGTGGGCAAGGACAACGAGAGCATAAAAGTGCTCATAAAAGAAAGGTTAAAAGAGCTAACCCTTTTAATGTATGCAAGATCAAAGAACATTGGCGCAGAGAGTGTCACTTCAAACGAGTATGAGAAATTTAAGCCAACTAGAGAGGATATAAATTCTCTAGCAAATTCCTGGAGTGAGAGGATAAGCTCTATTAGCAAGACTTTTGTGTAGAGAAATCATATATAAACTAAATTATTAAAAGGTCGATTTACAAACTAAGAAAATTTCACTCAAACAAAAGGCTTTTAAATATGATAAGCAGTGTAAATGGATTTACATATCAAAATATGAGGTATGAGCCAGCTGGAGCGGAAGAGAAAAACATACAAACAAAAGCAGAGCAACAACCTGATAAAAATAAAATAAACGATGATAGCAATAACGCTGTAGCAAATAGTGCTCTTCAGCGCATTTTTGGAAACTACATGAGTGGTATTGCAGCTGATGGTAGGATAACCATTTGGGGTAAAGCAACAGGACTTGATAGCACGATAAGCAATGACGAAGCAAATTCTTTGTTGCACTTTATACAAGAGAGCAAGACAGGCGATTTTATGCCAATGATATCTGATGATATTAGCGATGAGTTGTTAAACTCAGCTGACCTTAGTATCAGTGAATTTAAAGAACGCTGGCTACAAGATAGAGCAAGGATGGCAGAGAAGCTAGAAAAGAGCAATGAAGATTTTTTCGCACAAGTAGATGCTATGAATGAAGAAGCTCAAAGAATTTTAAACAATAAAAACAATGAGCCAGATTTAAATGATATAAAAGAAAAATCTTTTAAGCCTATCCAAGCTGAAAGCAAAAACACTGAAACTTATGACATTACTAAGGATGAGAAATTTTCATATTTGCTCAAGCTTCAAGAGCTTGAGAGAGAACGAGGTATCGATGTGCTTCGTATTATGCAAAAAATTGAAGAAAATGATAAAAAAGTTTTTGATAAAAAGGTTTAACTTTATCTTTGTATTTAGTGTAAAAAAGCTATTTGCATACCTCTTAAAATGCTGACAGTTGAAGTGAAAATTTGCACTGCATTTGAAGTCTTTTGTACGCTTATTTTAGCTCAATGATTGAAGTTAAAATAACAATCTTGCGAACTTTTAGCCAAGCCATATGACAGCAAAGAAATATCTATAATATTTGCATCTAAAACTTCAGCACACTCTTTTTTAGCTTACAGTATTATAAAATTGAGGTACAAATAACAAATACTACAGCTATCGTCACAGTTTAAAAACAAACAACAATAATTATCCCTAAACCAAATAAAAAAATATAACGAATGATAAAAAATTTAAAACAATAAGAGAATAAAAATTTAAAAAGATAAACACCTCAATAACATAAGAACAAATATAAAAAATCTTACTACACCTAATCAATAAAAACCAATTAAAAACAAATAAGAAAGTAAAAAACCAATAATTTTATACTTAAGTAGAAAGTAACACTTACAAAAACTAGGATTAATAATATAAGAATTAAAGCAGATTAACAACAAAGCCCGCAACGACCTACTTTTCCAACATCCCAGTAAGGGAGAGTATCATCAGCCAGGACGAGCTTAGCTTCTTGGTTCGAGATGGAGCAAGGCGTTTCCTCGTCTGTATAGTCACGGGCAGTGTTAAATAAAAGATATAATAGCTAAATCTCTTATTTAACACTACTAGATAAAGTTAAAAGTCATAAACAAAGTTTTATAAAAACATATCTTATTAAGTTTTTATCCTTAACAAGGAAGTGATGCTTATTAAAAGATAAGCAGACGAGCTATTAGTACTGGTCAGCTAAAGGACTTTCATCCATTACACACCCAGCCTATCAAACACATAGTCTATATGAGCTCTTAAAAGAAGATTCATCTTGGAGTTGGCTTCCTGCTTAGATGCTTTCAGCAGTTATCACATCCCAACATAGCTACCGAGCGGTGCCCTTGGCAGGACAACTCGTACACCAGTGGTTGGTTCGACCCGGTCCTCTCGTACTAGGGTCAACTCTCCTCAATCTTCTTACGCCCACGGCAGATAGGGACCGAACTGTCTCACGACGTTCTGAACCCAGCTCGCGTACCGCTTTAAATGGCGAACAGCCATACCCTTGGGACCTGCTCCAGCCCCAGGATGCGATGAGCCGACATCGAGGTGCCAAACCTCCCCGTCGATGTGAGCTCTTGGGGGAGATCAGCCTGTTATCCCCGGGGTACCTTTTATCCTTTGAGCGATGGCCCTTCCACACAGAACCACCGGATCACTAAGACCGACTTTCGTCTCTGCTTGACTTGTATGTCTCGCAGTTAAGCTGGCTTATGCCTTTATACTCTACGAACGATTTCCAACCGTTCTGAGCCAACCTTTGTAAGCCTCCGTTACATTTTGGGAGGCGACCGCCCCAGTCAAACTACCCACCAGACATTGTCCTACTTGAGGATAACTCAAGCTAGTTAGCTATCAGAATAAAAAAGAGCGGTATCTCAACAATGGCTCACCATAAACTGGCGTCTATGGATCAAAGCCTCCCGCCTATCCTGCACATTTTTATCCCAATAGCAGTGTCAAGCTGTAGTAAAGGTCCACGGGGTCTTTCCGTCTTGCCGCGGGTAGGAGGAATTTTCACCTCCACTACAATTTCACTGGATCCCTCTTCGAGACAGCTCCCATCTCGTTACGCCATTCATGCAGGTCGATATTTAATCGACAAGGAATTTCGCTACCTTAGGACCGTTATAGTTACGGCCGCCGTTTACTCGGGCTTCGATCAAACGCTTCGCAGAGCTAACGTCATCAATTAACCTTCGAGCACCGGGCAGGCGTCACACCCTATACATCCTCTTACGAGTTAGCAGAGTGCTGTGTTTTTGGTAAACAGTCGGGAGGGACTCTTTGTTGTAACCTTCAATGCTTACGGAGTAAATCCTTCACAAAGTTAGGCACACCTTATACCGAAGATACGGTGCTATTTTGCAGAGTTCCTTGAAGAGAGTTCTTCCACGCGCCTTAGAATACTCATCCCACCCACCTGTGTCGGTTTACGGTACGGGCAACTATAACTAAACTTAGAAACTTTTCTTGGCTCGACAGTATCAAGGATTTACGATTCATTCCGAAGAACTTCACGCACCTGTAAGGCCTCGGCTTAAAGGAGCTCGGATTTGCCTGAACTCCAACCTGCACCTTTCGACCAGCACTACCATCCGCTGGCTCCTCTAACTCTAAGCGTCCTTCCATCGCACATTATAGTTGGCATTGGAATATTAACCAATTTTCCATCGCATACCCCTTTCGGACTTTGCTTAGGACCCGGCTAACCCTACGATGACGAGCATCGCGTAGGAAACCTTGGGTTTACGGCGTTGGGGATTCTCACCCCAATTATCGCTACTCATGCCTGCATGCTCACTTGTATTCGCTCCAGCACTCCTTACCGGTATACCTTCAATGCAAATACAACGCTCTCCTACCACTTAGTAAAACTAAGTCTAAAGCTTCGGTACTCATTTTAGCCCCGTTATATTTTCCGCGCAGAATCACTAGACCAGTGAGCTATTACGCTTTCTTTAAAGGATGGCTGCTTCTAAGCCAACCTCCTGGTTGTTTAAGTAACTCCACATCGTTTTCCACTTAAATGAGATTTAGGGACCTTAGCTGTTAGTCTGGGTTGTTCCCCTCTCGACGACGGATTTTATCACTCGCCGCCTGACTGCCATGATTACACACTAGGTATTCGGAGTTTGATAGGGTTTGGTACATTGGTGTATGCCCTAGCCCATTCAGTGCTCTACCCCCTAGTGTTACTACATGACGCTATACCTAAATATATTTCGGAGAGAACCAGCTATCACGATGTTTGATTGGCCTTTCACCCCTATCCACAAGTCATCCCATAGCTTTTCAACGCTAGCGGGTTCGGTCCTCCACCGGCTCTTACACCGGTTTCAACCTGCTCATGGATAGATCACATCGTTTCGGGTCTGCAACGTCTGACTAAACGCCCTATTAAGACTCGCTTTCGCTACGGCTCCGGGTTTCCTTAACCTCGCCAGACATCACAACTCGCAGGCTCATTATGCAAAAGGCAGTCCATCACCCTGATAAATCATAGGGCTCTGAATGATTGTAAGCAAATGGTTTCAGGTTCTATTTCACTCTGATCACCTCAGTTCTTTTCACCTTTCCCTCACGGTACTTGTGCACTATCGGTCTAGTAGTAGTATTTAGGGTTGGATAGTGGTCTACCCAGCTTCAGACAGAATATCACGTGTTCCGCCCTACTCAGGATACTGCTAAGTAAAACAAAGCTTTCATATACGGGGGTATCACCCTCTGTGCCTAACCTTTCCAGGTTGTTCTATTAGCTAAGTTTAGTCTATATTGCAGTCCTACAACCCCACTAGTAAACTAGTGGTTTGCCCTCTTACGCGTTCGCTCGCCGCTACTAGCGTAATCTCTTTTGATTTCTTTTCCTGAGGGTACTAAGATGTTTCAATTCCCCTCGTTCGCTCCGTTATACGGTAACTAATATCTCTATTAGTTGGGTTGCCCCATTCAGAAATTCCCGGATCAAAGCCCCTTGACGGCTCCCCGAGACTTATCGCAGCCTGGCACGTCTTTCATCGCCTCTACTAGCCAAGGCATCCACCACTTGCTCTTTGTAGCTTACCTTTTCTATATTAGATTATTCTAATTCGCATCACTTCCTTGTTAAAGATAACTTTATGTTACTACATTTAAATTCTAGCTCTCAAGACGGAAAGCATTGACTACTATTTAGATAAGTTTTAAATCCTAAATAGATTGTGATGTCAAACTTTTGCATTAAATGCAAAGAGAATAGAAATTTAAATCTTTAACAAGTCCTGTAAAATTGTTTTTAAAACTTGCTTGTGACTATTAACAATATTAATTAAAAGAACATTTAGACTTCGCAGACTAGCAAGCTAGTCTTTACGACCAAAGAGTTGCACCCTTTGAAAACCCCTAAAGCACAAAGTTGCTTTCGGCAACTTCGTAATCAATAAAGATTAAGACGCTTAAAAGTCTATATTAAGTGTTTCTAAAAACACTTAATATAGACTTTTACTGTTAAACTATTTTATGGTGGAGAATAGCGGGATCGAACCGCTGACCTCCTGCGTGCAAAGCAGGCGCTCTCCCAGCTGAGCTAATTCCCCAATTAAATTCTCTGGTGGGCCTAACAAGACTTGAACTTGTGACCTCACCCTTATCAGGGGTGCACTCTAACCAGCTGAGCTATAGGCCCCTATAGGTCTATCAATCTTTCAAAACTAAACAAGGATGATTGAGAATATCTTTCTTATAAATATCTTGTGAGAGAATATCTATATGTACTCTAGAAAGGAGGTGATCCAACCGCAGGTTCTCCTACGGTTACCTTGTTACGACTTCACCCCAGTCGCTGATTCCACTGTGGACGGTAACTAATTTAGTATTCCGGCTTCGAGTGAAATCAACTCCCATGGTGTGACGGGCGGTGAGTACAAGACCCGGGAACGTATTCACCGTAGCATGGCTGATCTACGATTACTAGCGATTCCGGCTTCATGGAGTCGAGTTGCAGACTCCAATCCGAACTGGGACATATTTTATAGATTTGCTCCATCTCGCGATATTGCTTCTCATTGTATATGCCATTGTAGCACGTGTGTCGCCCCGGACATAAGGGCCATGATGACTTGACGTCGTCCACACCTTCCTCCTCCTTACGAAGGCAGTCTCATTAGAGTGCTCAGCCGAACTGTTAGCAACTAATGACGTGGGTTGCGCTCGTTGCGGGACTTAACCCAACATCTCACGACACGAGCTGACGACAGCCGTGCAGCACCTGTCTTAACATTTCTGCAAGCAGACACTCTTCTATCTCTAGATGATTTGTTAGATATCAAGTCCGGGTAAGGTTCTTCGCGTATCTTCGAATTAAACCACATGCTCCACCGCTTGTGCGGGTCCCCGTCTATTCCTTTGAGTTTTAATCTTGCGACCGTACTCCCCAGGCGGTATACTTAATCCGTTAGGTGCATTACTGCCAAGACTAGCTTAGCAACAACTAGTATACATCGTTTAGGGCGTGGACTACCAGGGTATCTAATCCTGTTTGCTCCCCACGCTTTCACGCATTAGCGTCAGTTGAGTTCCAGCAGATCGCCTTCGCAATGGGTATTCCTGGTGATCTCTACGGATTTTACCCCTACACCACCAATTCCATCTGCCTCTCCCTCACTCTAGATTATCAGTTTCCCAAGCAGTTCTATGGTTAAGCCATAGGATTTCACAAGAGACTTGATAATCCGCCTACGCGTCCTTTACGCCCAGTGATTCCGAGTAACGCTTGCACCCTCCGTATTACCGCGGCTGCTGGCACGGAGTTAGCCGGTGCTTATTCGTTAGGTACCGTCATTGTTCTTCCCTAACAAAAGGAGTTTACGCTCCGAAAAGTGTCATCCTCCACGCGGCGTTGCTGCTTCAGGGTTTCCCCCATTGAGCAATATTCCCTACTGCTGCCTCCCGTAGGAGTCTGGACCGTGTCTCAGTTCCAGTGTGACTGATCATCCTCTCAGACCAGTTATGCGTCATAGCCTTGGTGAGCCATTACCTCACCAACTAGCTGATACAATATAGCCTCATCCTACACCGAAAAACTTTCCCTATCTAACTTATGTAAGACAGGAGTATAGAGTATTAGCAGTCGTTTCCAACTGTTGTCCTCTAGTGTAGGGCAGATTAGCTATACATTACTCACCCGTGCGCCACTAACTCATAAGAGCAAGCTCTTACTTGTCCGTTCGACTTGCATGTATTAGGCACGCCGCCAGCGTTCACTCTGAGCCAGGATCAAACTCTCCATATTAATTACCTAATCTAATAGATAGGATTTTTATTATGAAGTTTTTAATCAAAAAAACTTTTAGTTTTATATATTAGTTTGTCTAATCTATTATTTAATCATAATAGACTGGCTCAATCGATCACTTGTTTAGATTTCAAAGATTGACTAATAGTTTAACAATTGTAAGTTAAAAGAACTTTCTGCTCTGCGTTCTGCAAAACAGAAAGTGAAGTATATAGAAGTGATGCTTAAAAGCAGATAAAAATCAGGCTATTTTTTTAAAAGCCCATAAAGAAATTTTGAAGTCCAACCTTTTCATTAAAAATAATATCTTTTTTATTTGGATCGTACTTAAATTTACTTACTACTTTTTTGCCATCTTCTTTTAAATATCCAGCAGATATAAGTGTTGGCTCGATAAGAGTCATCTCAGGAAAGAGCGTATCAAAAAATTTAGCCAAAGTCTCATCCGCGCTTAGCTCACCATTAAGTGATAGCTTATCAAAGATCGCAAGCTGACTTTCTCCGCCTTTAAAGCCATTGATAGAAGCATCTAGTTTTAAATTTATCGCATTATTGCCATTTTTAAAGCTTAATGTATCCACTTTCACACTTGGATTTTTCTCTAAAATTTGACCCATTACTTCGTCCAAATTTAACCCAGCAAAGATACTATCATTTGTATCAACATTTACATTACTTAGTCTATCAAGTATATTATTTATAGTTGGCACGTTGATATTTGCTATTTTGCTATCTAAGATAAAATCTGTAAATTTCACTTTATTAACAGCAACTGCACCTATCTTCACCACATCTTTTGAGCTACCAAGATCATTTGAGACTTCAAATTTCGAGCTATACTCAAGATCATCTAAAGCAACATTGCCATCCTTTTCATCTAATAATGCTAGTTTTTTGATCTTAGCCTTTGCTACGTAAGGAGCTAGTTTGCTCTCAAATATCTTTGAAATTTCAACTGGTACAGTGTAACTTGTATCTATATCGACGCCTTCAAGATTAACTTCTGCTTTATTTTCTTCATTAAGATCTTTTAAAGCAACTTTTTTAACACCCAAGTTTGCACTATTTACATTATCTTTTGCGTCTAGTTTCAAGCCAAATTTCACATCCTTTGTATGAACGTTCATAGTTTGCTTGTCGCTAAAGTCAATGTCGCTAAATTTAACATTTACATCTTTATCGCCACTCACGCTGGCCTTTGTTTTAGCCGTTGCGATGACATTTGATCCAAGAAATGAAGCCACGATATTTTTTATCGCTTCATTTTGTATAGAAATTTTTGAGTCGATCTCAAAGCCATTTACAAATGCAAGCACTGAGTGAGAAATTTCATTTTCCACCTTGAAATTTAGATCCTCATCTACATCTTTGCCAGCTAAATTTTTCAAAAGATCTTTTGAAACTACAAGATCAAATGACCCTTTTGAGCCAAGAAGACCTTTTTGATAGCTGTTTTCTGAAACTTTAAAGCCATTTACGTCATTTAGTCTATCAACTATCCTTTGATAGTTCTCCTCGACCTTGTTTGAGGCAAAATAGACAGCGCCTGCGACGACCACGATAACTACGATTAGAGCAGATATCACCTTTTTCATACTTTTCTCCTTTTTGTAATGTGTTGTAAAAACAACCAGATACCAAATAATAAGCCAACCATGGCAAGTGGCATGATATATCCATGCGCGCCAAGATAGTCACTCACACTCACGAAATAATCCCCTGCTTTATAGCTAGCAAGACCAACGATCACCGCCCAAAGAACCGAGGAGATCAAATTTATAACACTAAATTTATAAAAAGAGTATTTTGTAAGTCCAAGTGCGATAGGTACCAAAGTTTTGACGCCATAGATAAATTTCTTGATAAATATTATCTTATCACCGTGCTTCTTTGCCAAAATTCCAGCGTAGGCAAGCTTTCTTTTGTGATTTTTCACATAAGGCATAAGCGAACTTTTGTTAAACCTTGCGACGTAAAAGATCAAAGTATCGCCGATCGTGTTTGCCACGGCAGCGACTATTATGCTAAGAGTGATGTCCATTTTGCCTGCAAAGCTTAATATTCCAGCAGCGATAAGCGCAACCATGCCACCACCAAGGCTGTAAAAAAATAGCACGATGTAGCCATAAGTTGAGATCGAGTTTATAATATCTTGCATCATTGCCCCAAAAGTTTAGAAGCAGAAGATATTAGCTGCTCGTATGCGTAGCCACTTTGTTTTAAAATTTCATCCTTTGCGCTAATGACTGCTCCGCCAAAGCTAGCCCCAGCGAAAAAGCCGTCGTTTGCAGCGTAAGCGTAGATGTCGCTTGAAAATTTAAAATCGCTTACTTTATTATAATTGCGTCCGATATCGCCAAATGCCACTGAAAGCTTCGTATCAAGCGTGATCTTAGCGTCTTTTATGTCATAGATGATGCTATCTTTAAATATAAAAAGCACAAGCGAGCTATCTTCATAACCAAGCTGTATGCCGATGCTGCCGCCACTTATACTAACTGGCAAAATTTCACTTGGAGAGTTGATGTTGCCAACGACCATGATGCCATCTCCGCCCATGCCACCAACTACAAAACCGACTTTTTTTACACTTGGAAAGATAATCGTCGCTTTTGACTGCTCGATAAGCTCTTTTATAGGAGCGTTTCTAGCGCCTCTCATCGTCGTTATAAACGAATTTGCCGACTCTAGTACAAGCTCCTCGCTGGCAAAGCTAAGCGAGAAAAACATTATTAATGATAAAAGAAATTTCATATCTTGCCGTTATTTCGCAAAATCAATAGCGCGAGTTTCTCTAATGACGCTTACTTTGATCTCACCAGGATACTGCACCTTGCTCTCGATCTCTTGAGCGATCTCTTTTGCCACAAGCACGGCTTCATCATCGTTTATGAGCTTAGCATTTGCGATGACACGGATCTCACGACCAGCGTTGATCGCATAAGCTTGCTTGATGCCCTCTTTGCTTTTTGCGATGTTTTCGATCTCTTCGACACGTTTTAGGAAGCTCTCAAGCACCTCACGTCTTGCTCCTGGACGAGCTGCGCTTAGTGCGTCAGCTGCGCAAACAGCAGCACTTTCTATACTTGTCGCCTCTTCGTGTCCGTGGTGAGCATAGATCGCGTTGATAACAACTGGATGCTCCTTGTAGCGTTTGCAAATTTCAGCTCCAAGATCAACGTGGCTGCCCTCGTACTCGTGAGTTAGCGCTTTGCCGATGTCGTGAAGTATGCCAGCTCTTTTTGCTAGCTTCTCATCTCCGCCGCACTCAGCCGCGATGATACCAGCAAGGTGAGCTACTTCAAGGCTGTGAGCAAGGGCGTTTTGACCGTAGCTTGCTCTAAATTTAAGCTTGCCTATTAGTTTTACTATCTCTGGATGAATTTTATTTAGACCAAGGTCCATGACGATGTTCTCGCCCTCTTCTTGTATACTTTGCTCAAATTCTTCAGTCACTTTTTTGTGCAGATCTTCTATCCTTGCAGGCTGAATTCTGCCGTCCTCCACCAAAAGCTCGATCACTCTTGTTGCGATCGCACGTCTGTAAAGGTTAAAGCTACTTAAGATGATCGCGTGCGGGGTATCATCGATGATGATATCAACGCCAAGCACCATTTCAAGGGTTTTGATGTTACGTCCCTCTTTGCCGATGATCCTGCCTTTTAACTCATCGTTTTTGATATTTACGACATTTATCAGTCGCTCGGCCGCAAATTCTCCGGCAAATCTTGACGTAGCCTGCGCCAAGATATAATTAACCCTCTTTTTAGCCTCTCTTTTTGCCTCTTCTTCGTACTTTCTAACGATGTGAGCGATATCGGCTCGTGACTTCTCCTCGACCTTTTTAAGCACAACCTCTTTTGCCTCTTCCTCCGTTAAGCCAGCAGCGTGCTCAAGCACCCTTATCGCCTCTTCTACTTTGTTTTGATAAGTCGCTTTTAAATTTAAGCCCTCTTCGTAAGTGACCTTCGCATCTTGCTTGTCTTTTTCAAAAAGCTCTTTGCTCTCATTTAAAAGCTCTTGCTCATTTAGCAAAATTTTCTCTTTTTTGGTTAGCTCATCAAATTTACTTGCATACTCTTTTTGAAGCTTTGTCGTCTTGTCATCGTATCTTTTTTTAGCCTCAAATTCAGCCTCTTGGACTGAAATTTTAGAGTTTTTAAGCGTTAGCTCAGCTTCATACTCGATGGCTTTTGCCTTTGCTTTTGCTTGCTCTAAAAATATGTTGTAGTTTGCATCATTTATCTTTTTAGCGTAGAGATACCCTGCTCCAACGCCCACCACACCGGCTCCTAAGCCTATTAAAACCTCTATCATTTATTCCTCTTTTTATATAATTTTTACTTGGGGTTATATAAAAGTCTCCCACCGCATCATGCGCCTGCGAGAGCACATCTTTGGTGTAAAAGTCTTTTACCTCTAAGAAAACTATCAGTTTTGGCTTAACGGGCAAAGTGTCAAAAAATCTATCGTAAAATCCTTTTCCGTGCCCTATCCTTGCCATAGCTCCATCAACCCCAATCGCTGGAACTACCGCCATATCGAGTTTAACATTATTCATTTTTTTGCCAGATGGCTGCCTGACATTAAATTTATAAGTTATAAATGGCAGTCGCAATCTTACCATCTCTAAGCTAAGACCTACCATAAAAGGGGCAAAAATTTCACATTTATGTGATAAATTTCGTCTTATTTTAAGCACATCGACTTCGTAGTTAAGCGGCAAGTAAAAGAGCACCTTTTTAGAATTTGTGTAATTTATCAAATTTAAAAGCGTTTTTGCTGCCTTATGATGTGTGCATTTTGCTCTAAATTTAGTAAGCTTTATCAAATTTGCTCTTGCATTTTTTCTAAATTCGTTTTTTTCTAAATTAACGCTCATTTTATGCTCTTTCTTGTATAATCCTGAAACATTTTTCAAAAGGAAATTTATGACACTAAAACGCGTAATTATAACATCACTTTGTCTTTTTGCATTTTTCGGATGCGGTGACGACTCTAACAAAAAGAGCGAGCAAAACACTAGCGAACCAGCTGTGCAAAGTAAAAATTTAGAAGAAAATGCCAGCAAAGATGAAAATTTAAGCAAAGATACACTCACTCCAAAAATGAATGAGAGCGCACAAAGCGACGAAGTAAAAGAGATAAGTCTAAAACTGCTTAATGGCACAACTATGCAGATCACAAAAAGAAGCAACGGCTTTGACGTAAAAGATGGCAAAAAAGCGACACTTTACGTATTTTTCGCTACTTGGTGCCCACCATGCAAGGCTGAGATCCCATCTTTAAACAACCTAAGTGAGAAATTTAAAAATGAGCTAAACATCGTTGCTGTCTTGCTTGAAGACAAGAGCGAGGACGAAGTCAAAGAATTTGCACAAAAGTATAAGATCAAATACGACATCGCAGTTGGCGAGGGAAATTTCTTATTTGAAAAGGCGATGGGCGGCATCAAAGGACTCCCAGCATCTGCGCTTTTTAAAGCAAACGGTGACTATGCTCAAGGCTACATCGGTCTTGTGCCTGAAGAGATGCTTGAAACTGACATAAATAGGGCCATAAAATAATGCTTGAGTTTTTAAAAAGAGGCTTTGAAAAGACCTTTGGAGCGATAAGCTCGGCTAAGAAGTCAAACAAGATCGACAAAGAGAGCTTAGAGGAAATTTTACTAGAAGCTGACGTGGCTTACGAGATCGTAGAGGAGATTTTATACTATTTGCCGCCACAAGATGAAGTGAGCAGAGCCGATCTTAGACGCGTTATGAGTAGCTATTTTATCTACGAAAACGAGCGTGTGATCGAGCCTGACAAGCCATTTGTCGATCTCATCCTTGGTGTAAATGGCGCTGGCAAGACGACGACCATCGCAAAGCTTGCAAATTTATATAAAAATAATGGCAAAAGCGTCATTTTGGGCGCTTGCGATACATTTAGAGCTGGAGCGATCGAGCAGCTACGCCAATGGTCAATCAGGCTAAATGTGCCAATAGTAGCCACCCAGCAAGGCCACGACCCTTCAGCTGTGGCTTACGATACGATCAGCTCGGCCCTTGCAAAAGGGATCGACCGCGTCATCTTAGACACGGCTGGTAGGCTTCAAAACCAGACAAATTTAGCAAACGAGCTTGATAAGATCGTTCGTATCAGCAAAAAAGCCTACGAAAAGGCGCCTCACCGCAAGATCCTCATACTTGATGGCACGCAGGGCAACGCTGGTGTCGCTCAGGCAAAGGCATTTAACGAGATCGTCTCGCTTGATGGCGTCATCATCACAAAGCTTGATGGCACTGCAAAGGGCGGAGCGCTATTTGGCGTGGCAAGAGAGCTTGAGCTACCTATATTTTATATAGGCGTTGGCGAAAGCATGGATGATATCATCAAATTTAACCCAGACGAGTTTTTAGACGAGCTGATGGACGCCATTTTTGAGTAGGGTAAAATTTCTTAGTAAAATTTGCTTTTTTGCTGCCATTTTGGCGATTGATTTTCTTGCATTTACTCCAAAAAGTCCTGCGATCATCGAAAATTCGTGGGACAAAGCAAACCATTTTTTAGCTTTTTTCGTCCTTTATATACTGCTCTACCTTGGCTATGAGTTTAAAATTTTTAAAAATTTAGCCCTACTTTTAGCCTTTGGAGTGCAAATAGAGCTCGTTCAGGCTTTTTTACCAAATAGGAGCTTTAGCCTGCTTGACATCGTGGCTGACATGATCGGAGCGGCCTTTGGAGTGATAGTAGTTAAAATTTTAAAAAGGATATATTATGGCAAAAGCAAAGCCAGTTTTTGAGTGTCAAGCCTGCGGCAATCAACAGGCAAAGTGGCTGGGCAAATGCCCACAATGTGGGGCTTGGGATAGCTTTGTCGAGCTTAGCCAGCAAGAGATAAAGATAAGCAAAGAGATAGCAAAAAGCAGTAGCACGCCTAGCAAAGCCATAAGCATAGACGAAGTTGAAATTCAAAATTTCACGAGATTTAGCACCAAAGATAGCGAGCTAGACCTTGTTCTTGGTGGTGGCGTGGTCGAGGGCTCACTTGTGCTTATAGGCGGCAGTCCGGGCATTGGCAAATCAACCCTGCTTCTAAAAATCGGCTCAAATTTAGCAAAAGATGGCAAAAAAACACTCTATGTAAGCGGCGAAGAGAGCCAAAGTCAGATAAAAATGAGAGCTAACAGGCTAAATGCTGTGGATAAAAATTTATACCTGCTAACTGAAATTTGCCTAGAAGATATCCTGCTAGAAGTGCAAAAGAGCGACTACAAGGTGCTAGTCATTGACTCCATACAAACGCTTTATAGCCAAAATATAACCTCCGCTCCAGGCTCGATCACGCAGGTTCGCGAGATCACATTTGAGCTGATGAGGCTTGCAAAGAGCCAAAATATCTGCGTTTTCATCATCGGACACATAACCAAAGAGGGCTCTATCGCAGGGCCAAGAGTGCTTGAGCATATGGTCGATGTGGTGCTTTATTTTGAGGGTGATGCAAGCAGAGAGCTTAGAATTTTACGTGGGTTTAAAAACCGATTTGGCTCGACAAGCGAGGTTGGCATCTTTGAGATGAGCCAGCAAGGGCTCGTGAGCGCAAATGAGGTATCGAGTAAATTTTTCACACGTGGCGGGGCGATGAGTGGTAGCGCGATAACTATCATCATGGAAGGCTCAAGGGCGCTTAGCATAGAAATTCAGGCACTTGTTTGCGAAAGCGCCTATCCAAAGCGAAGCTCGACTGGCTTTGAGAAAAACCGCCTAGATATGCTGCTAGCCCTACTTGAGCGAAAACTTGAAATTCCACTTGGGCACTACGACGTCTTTATAAATGTTTCAGGTGGCGTTAAGATAAGCGAGACTGCTGCCGATCTAGCCGTCATCGCAGCGATAATCAGCAGCTTCAAAAACCGCCCTATCAGCAAGGACAGCGTCTTCATCGGCGAGCTAAGTCTAAACGGTGAGATAAGAGAAATTTTCAACCTCGATCAGCGTCTAAAAGAGGCAAAAACGCAGAAATTTAAAAACGCCATCATCCCAAACAAACCGCTTGACACGCAAGGTCTAAAGTGCTTTTACGCCAAAGATATCACGCAAGTGCTTGAGTGGATGTAAATTTACTCTGGAACAAATCATGCTTGCTTTTTTACAGATAATATCAAGGAGCAAGCCATGAATGATATTAGCATCTTAAGCACAAATGTAAATTCATATACTAAGCAACAGCACAAACAAGGCAGATCTTCAAATTTTAGTGATATTTTTAACGAAAAGACCAAAGAAAAGATTAGCGAGCCAAGCCAAGAGCCTGCTAAATTTACTTATGTCACTTCTTCTTCACAAAATAGCCTCATCTCTTTAAATTTCAGTGATCTTCAAGCTTATGGCTACACAGTAGACAAGGCAGGCTTTATGGGAGCTGACTTTAACAAAGCTGCAGGCTTGCCACAGGACTTTAAAATCCATAAAAGCACACTTGATGAGATAGTTAGATACAACAACAAAACATATCTCTTTACACAAGATAGAAGCAAGGTTGCCTTTGAAAAGATAGACGTAGCTGATACCACAAAACACTACTATAAACTTTTTAAAAGCATTGTAGGGGACGAGAAAGATAGATATAGCGAAGCTGATCTAGCAAATTTACCAAAAGGCTTTAGCATGGATACCAACCAAAAAACCTTTGGTAAAAATGCAAATTTCTTAAAAGATGTGAGCTTAATATCTGTTACAAATGTATATAAAACATTTGATCAAATTAACGATGCAAAAAGCGTTAGAGATGAGCTTAGAGGCTTTGGAGTAAGCCACGAGGTCTATGAGCTAAATTTTAGCAAAGAGCATCTTGACGCAAGAGCCAGTGATGAATATACATTTAACCCTGATATGTCGGTATATCAAGCAGATGACACTTATAGCAATGCTGGTGTGTTTGTGGGATTTTTAAAGAGCTTTAGCCCTATCGCTAGTGATAGTGGCGAGACAAAGCTTAGTGTGGAGGCAAGCTCTTACTCAAAGCTAATGAACGAGCAAAGCCTAGCTGATGATATAGTGCCTCTCTCAAGGCTTTTGAAAAATGAGAAGATGATTAAATTCATCTTAGAAGAGCTACTAAAAAGAAATTTACTCACTTCAAAAGATGGCAAAAGTGCTAGCGAGATAGTAGATAGTGTGCTAGCTCATGCCACAAAGCTTCAAAATGAGACAAGAGTTTAAATAGATAAATTTAAAAGGTGGCTATCTTCATTTATCAAGCCATCTTATTTAAAATTTGCTTCTTGTCTATCTTTTGCATAAGCTCTAAGACATCTATGCCTCTTTTTTCTTTGAAATTTAAAAGCTCTCTTGTATAGAGAAATTTTTGATCCTTGTTTATATCATAGGTCTCATACTTCTTCTTAACCTGCATAGGTTTAAATTTCTTCTCACTTTGCTCTTTAGCAAAATTTGCATTGTATTCTTGCTCTTCTTTGATTATCTGCTTTCTTTGTTCTTCGACATCCTTTGTTGCTTTTTCTCTTGCTTTGGCAAATAATGTTTTAAATTCATCTATGCTTAGGTCGGTTCTATCTAAAAGACTAAGCGACTCCTTGTTATTATTTGGATAAAGAGAAGACATGCTGTCCATAAATGCTCTTAGGTCAGCCTCCTCTTCTTTTGTGCCAAGACCTATTAGTTTGCCCATCATGGTTGGCTTGCCATCAACAGAGTTTTCCTTTAATATATCAGAATACATTATAAGGACTTGATCTTTTGCTTCTTCTAAAGTTTTTGGCTGTTTCATCGACATGGCGTTGCGATCTTGTTCGGTATTGTAACGCTTAGAAAGCATATTATCTATTTTACTTATCGTTTTTGCAACCCAATTATCTTCATTTTCGTCTATGTCAATAATCTCTTTTATGCTCTTTCCAACTGGACTATACCATAAAGCTTCTATTTTGGCCTTTTCATCATCTTTGGTATCTTTAGGTATATTTTCTTTTTGGATAGTGGTTTCTTGTATCGATGTATTGCTAAGTCCGTTTATGCTAGTCGTCATTTCAACTTCCCCTTACGCCGTCTTATCCACTTTAAGCTTTGCCACTTTTTCTAAAATCTCAAACATACTCTTGCCACTATCAAATTCACTCTTTATAAATTTATAAAGCTCCTTAAATCTCTCATCGGCTTCAAGCTTATAAGTTTGAGATTTTTTAGTAACTTGTATAGGTGTAAATTTCTTCTCTTTTTTATCTTCTTCGTTTTGTGTTTCAAGATCATTTACGGAATTTATGGTCTCTTTTGCTAGCTCTTCGTCAAGCTCTAAACCAAAGCGCTCCTTTAGTGCGAATTTAGCCCATTTGCCCTTGAACTCATCAACACTCATATCGCTATCAAGCAGTTCAGCTGTTTTGCTACCACCAAAAGCTATAAAAGAGAGGATTTTTTTATTTGCAAACTGGTCTATAAAATCATCAACACTGAGCTTTTTACTATTCAATGGATCTTTAAAAATCCCCTTTGGCTCAAACGCTGGATTTCTCTCAAGCCCCAAAGCGCCGCTATCATCTATAAATTTCTTTAGCTCATCTATCTCATCTTTTGAAAAAGAGTCGTCATAGCCCATTAGTTTGCCAAGTATGCTTACTCTTGCCTCTCCTTCGCCTTTTACAAAGCCAGTTAGTGAGTGATCGTATCTGTCGTATTCTCTTGCTCTTTCTTTATCATCTAGCCTTGCATACTTAGGAAATGTCATACCATGACCCATATCGTTACTAAGTATCTCGTTTATATCGTTAAATTTAAAGCCCATCTCTCTTGCTATGTTTTCTCTTGAGAGATAGTTAGGGGTTGAAAGGTTATTAGAAATTTGCATTTTACTATCCTTAGTTTTTATGATCACCAAAGCATTACATCAAATTTCGTCTTTTTTGTAAAAAAGTTTATATAAGTATTTATTTGCAAATTAGGCTTTATATCAAAAAAGTAGCTAAAAGTTAGAAAAAACAGATAAATTTCACACTATCATCACTGCAGCTACAGCAAACCCGCCGTCGTGAGTTATACTAAGGCTTGCTTCTTTGATATTAAAATTTGTATAAATTCTTGGGCTAAATTTTATCTTTGGTGCGTTTCTTGCGTCTTTGCTGAGCATAATGTCCAAAAAGCCACACTCTTTGCTGATGCCCACGCCAAGGGCCTTACTAGCTGCTTCTTTGGCTGCCCAAAATCCAGCCAAAGTCGCATCATTTTTTGCTAGCGCGATCTCATCATCGCTTAAAAATCTCTTTAAAAAAAGCTCGCCGTGACGAGCCTTTAGTCTTGAAATTCTATCTATCTTAACGATATCGATGCCTATCATTGCACCACGAAATCAGTAAAAAATATGTTTTTGATGTAGCCATCATTTAGCACTTCATTTAGCTTGCCGACAATCTCGTCTTTTAGCCTATCCTTACCCTTTGCAGTGCTTACTTCTTCGTAAGTTTTAGAAGAGAGCGTTCTTATGATGATATCTCTTAAAAGTGCCTTTTTCTTATCAAGCTCGGCAGTTAGTAGCTCGTCGCTTTGCTCTAAATCGATCTTAGTTTTAAGAAACCTTGATCCATTTTCACTAAGTAAATTTACGACGAACTGGTCAAGCGGATATATCGGTCCCATGTTCGAATAGTCGTTGCTACCGCGTTTTGCTTTGTTTTGAGCGGGTGCTGGTTGAGTTTGAGTCTGAGCTGGTGTTTGCGCCATATTTGCCTCTTTTGGCTCGTCAGAACTAAGCATCAAAAACGCCACTAGCCCTCCGATAACTAGCAATAAAACAAATATCGCGATGATGATTATCATCAAAGCGCCATTGCCACCTTTTTTTGCTTTTTTCTCTTCAACTTCTTCAGCCATCTTTCCTCCTTTAAGTTTTGGCTATAATTATACAAAAAATTCACAAAAATGAGAAAAGATGATACACAAAACCAATGCCGCTAGGCTTTTAGACAAGCTAAAAATAGAGTATGAGATACTTGAGTACGAAGTCGATCTAAACGATCTTTCAGCCGTTCACGTAGCAGCTGGCACCAAGCAAGATATAAGGCAAATTTATAAGACGATCGTCTGCCAGTGCGAGCCTAAAAATTTTGTCGTTGCTTGCTTGCAAGGCGATCTGGAGCTTGATCTAAAAGCACTTGCTCATGCATGCGGTGCCAAACGCTGCGAGCTTATAAATTTAAAAGATCTAGAGAAGATCACCGGCTACATCAGAGGCGGCTGCTCGCCACTTGCTATGAAAAAGCACTTTGCGACCTTCATCGATGAGCGAGCAAAAGAGCAAGAGTACGTGCTAGTAAGCGCTGGAGTAAGAGGCAAGCAGATAAAGATAGCTCCAAACGACCTTTTGAAGGCTTGTGAGGCTGGTTACGCTGATATCGCCAGGCTAGCTCTTTAAAAACTCTATAAATTTAAACTTCTCGCCTAAAAACTCAGGCGAGAGTAGAAATTTTGCCTGTTTTGCAGCGTTTTCGTAGGCTTGCTTGCTGCCTTTTTCAAGTACCAAAGATAAAATTTCATCCAAGCCAAAGTCGCAAACCAAAGCATCATTTTGTTTTTTAAATTTAAGCATCAAAAAGCCAGCCAGAGAGAAAGCCTCTTTTATCTGCTTAAAACAAAGGCTATAAGTTAGATCTGAGCTTTTAAAATATGGTGCAAGGTTTGAAATTTCAAATAAAGAAAAAACTTGATGATCTTTAAAAACCCTTAGACTAAATTCATTTTTTGGCTCAAATTCGCCGTAGTCAAAGCTTAAAAATCTAATTTTTTTAGCCGCATTTGCAAGCTGGAGCGCAAATTTAGCGTAGCTAGTTGAAATTTCACCCCTTTTTATGCCAAATTTCTTTGCTAAATTTATCAAATTTTGATCTGCCTTTTGCCAGTGAAATTTTAGTTCATCATCCACAAAAAGCATATTATCTGCATCTATCACCTCACAGCTAAATGCGTCAAGCAGCTCATTTGAGATGACAAAAATTTCATCAAACAAGCACTCGCCCAAATTTTCATAGTGCCCTACTCTAACCTCGTCACTAAAGCGATTTTTAAATGTCTCAAGCTGTTTTTTGCGTAAAATTTCATGAGGTTCTATGATAATAAACTCTAAATTTGGCAAAATTTCTGGCTCAAGCGTAAAGATGCCTTGCGCAAAATCAGCCAGCATATCGCCAGAGTTTGCGCCGATCTCCACGACCTTGCAAGAGCTAGAAATTTCTCCGTTTTTAAGTAGCTTTATAAAGTAGTTTGCAAGGCAGGCGCCAAAGAGGTAGCCAACGCTTACATTTGTGTAAAAGTCACCCTTTTTGCCGATATCCACGCCAAATTTATAGTAGTTTTCATTGACCCAGATATCAAAAAACTCGCTAAATTTCATAGATCAGGCAGCTTCCAGCCTCTATAAAAGGCAAACATCCTGACCGTTATGCCAGCAGCAAGCAAGAGCATCGTAAAAAATATGTTGGTAAGGCCTAGATGATATAGGATAAAGTAAGCAAGCCCCACGCCAAGGCTTATCGTGCCGTAAAGTCCGGTGCGCAGAAACCATGGAACTTCGTTTAGCAAGATATCTCTTAAGATACCGCCGCCAACGCCATTAAAAAAGGCGATCATCATGACGCCAAAGATGTTGTAGCTATACTCAATCGCAACCATCGCTCCAACGATAGAAAAGCAGATAACGTCGATAGCGTCGGCAAAGATAAAGACAAATTTCTTCTCCAAACCATCTCTTTTTATATGCAAATTTGTGATCCTGGATGCGACAAGCATAAAGATGACGACGCTTACTGGCATGTAGTGAGTAAATGAATAAACTGCTCTGCCAACGAGCATATCACGCACGATACCGCCTCCAAGTGCAGTCAAAAATGCAGATAAAAAGACGCCAAGCCAGTCACACTCTCTTTTTACTGCAAACAAAAAGCCACTAAGCGCAGCTGATGCGATACCGACGTATTCGACAAAAAGTATTAAGCTCATATTTTTTCCTTAAAAATGGGCATTTTATAATGAAATCTCATAAAATTTCATTAATAAATTTTTAAATAATAGTTTATTTTAGGCTATAATAACAAAAATTTTAAATAAGGAAATTTGATGAAAAAAATTCTAACTTTGCTCTTTTTGATCGGCTCATTTTTTGCGTTAAATTTAAACGCTGACGTGATCCAAAATCAAAAATTAAAAAATGCGATAAACATTTTAAATGCTTTTGGCACTAGAAATTTAAAACCAAATACCAAATTTACAGGCATTAAAGCCATCGCCATCATCCCAGACGTAACAAAAGCAGGCGCGATCATCACTGGCTCAAAAGGCAAAGGCGTATTTATCGCTAAAAACGACGATGGCGAGTGGTCAAGCCCGTTTTTTGTAAATTACACATCTGGCAGCGTCGGACTTCAGCTAGGATATAGCTCGGCTGATATGATCATCTTGTTTAAAAACTCTGAAGCCTACGCAAGCTTATTTAACGCAAAAGATACGATCAGCCTAAAAGCAGAAGCGACTGGTGGCGTTGGTAACGAAGTGGCGATAGCTAGTGATTTGCCTGAAATTTCAGCATTTGTCGAGGAGCGTGGCAAGACTAGTGGAGCTTTTGTTGGCGTTAGCTTAGACGTGGCAAGACTTAAGATAAACGCACAAGATACAAACGACTACTACGATAGAATGTATGACTTTGAAGATATCTACAACAACAGCCCAAAAGCTAGCAAATATACAATCAAATTTAAAGAGATAATCTCAAAATACTTTTTATAATAACCTCATATCTTGGCTCTTTTAGAAGAGTCAAGCTCTTTTTTACATTTTAAAGATTTTAGAAATTTTAGTTTATAAATTTAGCAAGATTATGGCTTAGCCTTTTGCTAAACCATAAATAGTGATACAAAGCGTTTTTTAGGGATCGGAGAAAATTGAGTCATATATTCAAACGCCTCTTCGTAGTCGCCGTCTGTATATTGCGCGACTTGCTCGATAAGCTCGTAAAGCTCTTCGTCATCCATCGAGTCAAAGCTGCCTCTATTTTCCAAAACCTCTAACAAAACGGCGTCTAATTCTAGCTCGTCGTAAGTCATTTCGTTCCTTAATTCTGATTTAAAAAATGCGAAACTATACCAAAAGAAGCTTATAAAATACTTTACTTAGAATTTGTAATAAATTTTATGCATTTTTTAGTAGAAAAGTTGTAAAATCTTTACATTCATTATCAATTTGATAGGGATTTTGTGGAAGACTTTGAACTATTTTACAAGCATTTTAACGAGTTTTTAAAAGCTTTTGGTCAAAAAGGCTCTGAGATAAAAGAGCAAATTTTGCGTGTGCTTTTTGCAAGCAAGTCACATCTAAATGCTCAAGAAATTTGTCAAAAAATTTATGAAACTTACAAAAATGAAATTTCAATGACTTCTATATATACCTTTTTAAATTTTCTTGAAGAGCACCATCTGGCAAATAGTTTTGAGCAAAATGGTGTTAAAAATTACGAGTTAAATTTAAAGTCCTCTCACGATCATCTGATCTGCGAAATTTGCGGAAAGGTGGTTGATTTTGAAGATGAGATGATAGAGCAAAGGCAGGAGCAAATTTGTAGCCAAAGTTCATTTAGCGCAGAGTCTCACAAGATGATACTATATGGAATTTGTAGTGATTGCCAAGCAAAAAATGGGATTTAAATTTATCATTTCATTTTACTTTTTGATAATGAAAGACAAAAAAATTTCAGATTGATTTAAGTTGCAGATTAGATAATACGCAGACAAAATAAAAGGATGAAAATGGATATAAAAACACAAACTTTAGCACAAGTTGCAAGCTATTTTTCGATGATAGCTCACACAAATGGCAGACTAAGAGTAAGGGTTAGCCCAAAGATAAAAGAGCTAAGTAGTAGCGTAAATTTAGCTAGTTTAGATGATATGATCGCTCAGATAAATGGCATAAAAAATGTTAAATTTAACAAGATAATCGGCTCTGTAACGATCGAATACGACCATGAAATTTTCCCTAAAAATCTCTGGGAGGATCTCTTAAAAGGGCAAAATTTAGAAGAAATTTCAGCTAAAGTAAATGAAGTAGCAAAAGAAGTAAAATATGCTTAATGAGCTTTTAAACGCCTCTTATACGAGCGAAAAAAACGCACTAAGGCTATATGAAAGCCTAGCTTCGTTTGGCGAAGTATTTGATCAAATCGCAAGCGTAAGAAAAAATGCAATCATCTTGATAGAGAAATTTGCAAGCGCGCATAAGTATGAGCTTGTTTGTGAAAATGAAGCTATCTTTTTGCCGGCAAAAAATAAAGAATATGCGCTGATAGAAGCGCTAAACTATGAAAATGAGCTAAACAAAATGTATGAAAAATTTTGTGAAAGCTTAGATGATGAGGAACTAAAAGATCTATTTTTTAGACTTTGGGCTACTTCAAATAACGAATACATCGACTCTTTAAAGCACTGCTTAAAAGAAATTTATAGCGGAGCTGGAGCAAAAAATGAGATAAATTTAAATGAAATTTCACAAAATTTTGAGCAAAATGGCATAACAAATATTTTAGAAAGCTATCAAAATGACTTTAATGAGATAACTAAAAGCTTGCAAAATATCGCAAGTGGTAAGGCTGATAAAAGCGAGTTGGCAAAGATCACAAACAACCCAAATTTCTCGTTTTTTAGCGGGCTTGCACTTGGGGCATTAGGCATTTCAGTAGTTAGCAAAAATTTAAATAAGGATGGAGAAGATGAATAATTTACAAAATCAAACAAAGAAAGGATTTAAAATGGCATTACCATTTTTAGCAGGTTTAGCAGTAGGCGGTTTAGCAGTAGTTGCTTGGAGTAAAAGAGACAAGATCAAAGAGTGCGCAAAAGACGGCCTAGATAAAGGCAAAGAGGCCGCAAAAGATCTTTACAAAAAAGGCAAAAATGTCGCAAAAGATGCAAAAGACTTCATGGTAAAAGAAGAGAAAAAAGCAAAACGTGGCGTTAAAAAAGTAGAAAAAGAGGCTGAAAAAGTGGTTAAAAAAACAAGAAAACCACGCGCTAAAAAGCCAGCAGCTCCAAAAGCTATCACACCAAACGATATAGCTTAAGGATAGAGAATGCAAGAAAATAATCTTTTTACGCTTTCAAATACAAGGCTTCCGTTTGATCACTTCATTAGCGGAGCCTTAATCGCTGGCATGGGTGCGGCTGCGCTTGGTTTTAATGACTATCTAAACAACAGAGCAACTAAAAAAGATGTCGCTAAGAAGATAGTAAAATACGCAGTAACTGGCGGTTTTGTAGGTGCTGTTGGCATTCACGCTTCAAATTTGATAGCACAAAAAAAATATTTAAACGCAGCAGCTTTCACAGCAGCTGGCATCGGCGGTCTTTTGATAGCTGAAGAACTAATAAAATTGGAGAGCAAATAATGAATAACCCTTATATCAATGAAGAAAACGCAAACGAAGTAGCAGCAAATGACGCAGCAGCAACTCAGCCAAGTGCAGTTGATAATGCGATAAACAATGCGGCTCAAAATTTACCATTTGTACCTGAAAATTTTAACGCAGCTGGCTTTGTAAAAGGCCTACTTTTGGGCGGCATAGCAGCTTATGTGCTAACTAATCCAAAAGCACAAGAGTGCGTATTTAAAGCGATCATCAAAGGTGGCGAGCTAATAAACGCTGGCATAGAAGAACTAAAAGAGCGTTTTGAAGATGTCAAAGCAGAACTTGACTCACAAAAATAAGGTCACTTTAGCTCACAAGAGCAAAAATAGAGCGAGGTTTATTTGCGAGAGCCTAAACGCTAGAAGCGATGTCAGCGCCATTGAGGCTGCGATCTCAGAGCGAACCGATGCAAAAAGCGTGCGTGTAAATAAATACGCAAAAAGCATCGTTGTCGAGTTTGATAAGAGCTATGAGAAAATTTTAGATTTTATAAAGAGCTATGATTTTCCAACCAAGCCAAAAGATGAGAGCCTGCCTAGCAAAGCAAATATCTACAAAGCTGCTGCTGCACTTGGTGTAACGCCATTTATGAGCAACAAAACTCTAAAATCAGCCGTAACTCTTTACGCCACAGCTCCAAATTTAATAGAAGGCGCAAAAGAGCTAAGGCATGAGGGCATCACCTCAAAGGTGCTTGAAGCAACAGCTATTGGCACTAGCCTTGCAATGGGCGATCATTTGGCTGCAAATAGCACAAATTTGATGATAAATATCGGCGAATACATGGAGGAGAGTGCTAGTCACAGAAGTGATGATCTCATCAAAGAGCTAGCCAAACCAAACATCGAAGAGGTCTGGGTTGAGCGAAATTTAAACGGTGAAAAGACGCTTGAAAAGGTAAAAACCGAAAATCTAAAAAAAGGCGACATCGTAGTCGTGGGAGCTGGCGAGACGATAGGCGTTGATGGCTACATCGTCGAGGGCAATGCTGACGTCAATCAAGTCTCAATGACTGGAGAAGCAGAACCCGTAGCAAAAGCTAGAGGCGACCGCGTCATAAGCGGCACTGTTGTCGATGAAGGCAGGATCAAAATTTGGGCTGAAAACGTAGGTAGCGACACCGCAACCGCAAGGATCAAAGAGTACATCCAAACTTCACTTAATGAAAAATCAGCCATCGGCGTAAAAGCTCTAAAACTAGCTGATAAACTTGTGCCAGTCACGCTCTCTCTTGCTGGGCTTTCGTATGTTATAAATAAAAATATGAACAGCGTTGCTAGCGTGCTTCAAGCCGACTACTCTTGCGCGCTTAAGCTTGCTACGCCAGTTGCGTTTAAGTCAAGCATCTCGAAAGCTGGCAGAAACGGCATCCTCATAAAAGGTGCAAAGGCGATCGAGGCTCTAAGCTCGGTTGATACCTTTGTCTTTGACAAAACCGGCACTCTAACTCATGGACGCCTAAGCGTGGTTGAAATTTACTCTTTTAAAGATGGATTTTCAGAGGCTGATATCTTAAATTTAACAGCAAGTGCCGAGGAGCACTACTTCCACCCAGTAGCTGAAGCGATAGTCGAGGCTGCAAACAAGCGTGGATTTAGCCATATTCACCACGACGAGGTCGAATTTATCGTGGCTCACGGTGTAAAAACTGCGATGCACGGCAAAGAGGTGATCATCGGCAGTAGGCACTTCTTAGAAGATGATGAGATGATAAGCTTTAAAGCTCACGAAACGCTCATAAATAAGGCTTTGCAAAGCGGTCTAACCTTGCTTTACGTGGGATACGACAAAGAGCTTGTTGGTGTGATAGCCATGAAAGATGATATGAGAGCAAACGCTAAAGATATGGTGGCAAAACTACGAAATCTTGGCGTAAAAGAGATAGTTATGCTAAGTGGCGACATCAAGAGCAAGGCTGAAGAGGTAGCGCGCGAGCTAGGGCTTGATAGAGTATATGCTGAGTGCTTACCAACGGACAAAGCAGCGATCATCGAAGAGCTAAAAAATGAAGGCAAAAAGGTCGCCTTTGTAGGTGATGGCATAAATGACGCGCCAAGTCTAACAAAAGCAAATGTTGGCATCAGCATGCACAAAGGTGCAGATATCGCTAAAGCAACGGCTGATATAAGCCTTTTAAAAGATGACATTATGAGCGTGGCGCTTGCAAAAGAGCTCGCAAATAAGACGATGAAGCTAATAAGCTCAAATTTCCGCTCAACCGTTGGCGTAAATACAGCCATACTAAGTGCCGCAACGCTTGGCATGCTAAATCCAATAGCAACTGCTATGCTTCACAATGGCACGACGATCTGGCTTCTGCTCAACTCAATGAAGGGCGTGAAGATCAAGTCAAAATAAATTTGAAAGGATAGATGGTGTTTGAGAATTTCTTAAACTTTTTAAACGGCAAAATGGATGTAGCCAACGACTTTTTATATGGATATTTTTTGGTTATCATCCTTGTAGCTTCAGGAATTTACTTTAGCTATCTTACCCGTTTTGTGCAGTTTAGGATGTTCTTTGAAGCTTGCAGAGTTCTGGTAGAAAAAAAGGATAAGTATAACAAGCACCATCTAACGCCATTTCAAGCGCTTATGATCTCAACTGCTTCACGCGTTGGTATCGGTAACATCGCTGGAATTTCAGCGGCTATCGTCGCAGGTGGTCCAGGGGCACTTTTTTGGATGTGTTTGATGGCGTTTTTAGGCTCAGCTTCAGCCTTTATTGAGAGTACTCTAGCTCAAATTTATAAGACCAAAGATGTTTTTGGCTTTAAAGGCGGTCCAGCTTACTACATCAAAAATGGGCTTGGCATAAAGTGGCTTGGCTCTTTGTTTGCTATCATCCTCATCATCACCTATGCTTACGGCTTTAACGGGCTTCAAAGCTACACCATGACCTCTGCCTTTGAAATTTACTACGATCAAGCAGGCAGCAACATCACCTTTGCGCAAAGTGGCTTGCCTATTGGCATCGGACTTATCCTTACAGCATTTACGGCTGTGATGTTTTTTAGCAAGAGTCACGTCATCGGCAAAGTTAGCTCATATATCGTGCCTTTCATGGCGCTTACTTACATCTTGCTAGCTATCATCGCGATCGTTTTAAATTTCAAAGAAATTCCAGCCGTTATCAAGATGATCATAGAAAGTGCATTTGATTTTAAAGCGATATTTGGTGGTTTTGCTGGAAGCGTGATCGTGATAGGCATAAAAAGAGGACTTTTCTCAAACGAAGCTGGCATGGGCTCAGCGCCAAATGCAGCGGCTGCGGCGCACACAAGCCACCCAGTCAAGCAAGGCCTAGTTCAGGCAATGGCGGTCTTTATCGATATGACGATATGTATCGCCTCTGGTATGATCGTGCTTTTTTCTCAGGCATATCTTACAAAACAAACTGGCGTAAGTGGCGAAGTGCTAACCGCCCTACCTCTCGTTCAAGCAGCGATGAAAGAGTATTTTGGCGACTTTGGACTACACTTTACGACCCTTGCAGTAGTGCTATTTGCCATCACTTCACTCATCGGCAACTACTACTACGCGCAGGCAAATATGAAATTTCTAACTAAGAGTAAAAATTTAACGCTAGCATTTAAGATCACAGCAGTGATTATGATATTTATAGGCGCTCAAATGAACTTAAAACTCGCTTGGAACATAGCTGATATCACGATGGCGGCCATGGCTACGATAAATATCATCGCCATTTTCTTATTATCAAAAGTGGTGATAATAGCGATAAAAGACTACGAAGCTCAAAGAAAAGCTGGTAAAAACCCAGAATTTGACCCAGAGAGTCTAGGCATCAAAAATACAAGCTGCTGGAGCAAAAACTAAAGGAGAAAATTTGGGAAAAGATATAAAGATAAGCGGCAAACTACTAGATCTAAACACTCATAGACAAGTAGCAAAGGTTGGCATGAGCGTCACTTTGGCATCTGTTTGCCTAAGTGCACTTTTTATGAAAAATAGATCTGTTAAAAAATTTCACGTAGTTTCTGGCATCGCATTTACATGCTTTGCGCTTTACCATGCTGGACTTTACGATAACGGCATCTTTAAAAAGATGATCGTAAAAGCAAAAACCGCTTCAAAAAAGGCATAAAATGAGACTAAGCGACGCTGAAATTTTAGACTACATCAATGAGGACCTACCCTATTTTGACTTCACAACGTCGCTTCAACATATCGATAAAAAAGCCTCACTTGAAATTTACTCGCGTGATGAAATTTGCGTAAGCTGTGTAGATGTGGCAGCGAGTGTGGCGAGGCTACTTGGGTGTGAGAGTGAAATTTTTGTCAAAAACTCTCAAATTTGCAAGGCTGGCGATGTGATCATAAAAATTTATGGCAGCTACGAAGATGTGCATAAGGCTTGGAAACTAGCCCAAGTCGCGCTAGAATACGCCAGCGCCATCGCAACCTACACAAACAAAATGGTAAAAGCTGCAAAAAGCGTCAATGAAAAATGCGAAGTCTTAGCAACCAGAAAGAGCTTTCCATTTGCAAAGAAATTTTGTGTAAAAGCCGTGCTTGAAGGTGGTGGCGGCATGCATAGACTTGGACTAAGTGATAGCGTTCTTTTCTTTAAAAATCACATAAAAGCCTACGCTAGTTTTGATGAATTTATCTCATATTTACCAGAGTTTAAAGCCAGAATGGTCGAGCGAAAAATCTGCGTAGAGGCTGAAATTTTAGAAGAAGCAAGCAAGCTTTTAAAGGCAAAATGTGACGTCGTGCAGTGTGACAAATTTAGCCCAGAGCTTATCAAAAACGTGCTAGCTTTAAGAGATGAAATTTCGCCAAATACCATGATCCTAGCAGCTGGCGGTGTAAATTTAGCAAATGCAAAAGAATTTGCAAATGCTGATGCGATAGTAACTTCTGCAATGTATTCAAAAGGCGTTGCTGACATCAGCGCAAGACTTGAAATTTTGTAAAATTTTACATATAAAAATACATATAATTTATATATCAAATAATAAATATCTCTAAATCTGCTAAGTATTTTAGTAAGCGTCTATCAAATTTTAAAATTTTATGAACGAGTAATTTCGGCTCTAAAATTTGAGCTAAGCGGTAAGCGAAGCCAAATTTTAGTTCTTAGGGGTGAGTGAAATTTTAAAATTTGCAAAGACAGCTTGATTAAATTTGTAAATTCTTTTTATTCAAAAGGGAGACAAGGGGACTCGAGTTACGAGGCCGTCCACTTATCCCCCCCCCCTTTTTTTTTAAAAATCCCCTAAACCCCTCGCACGTTCAAAGTGGTATGCAATCGTGCTGATGCACTGCATGCAGTTAAAAACTACGGCAAATTTTAAACTTCATGAACGAGTAATTTCGGCTCTAAAATTTGAGCTAAGCGATAAGTGAAGCCAAATTTTAGTAGTCAATTCTTAGGGGTGAGTGGGATTTTAAAATTTGCAAATACTAAAGGTATGAGCAGAAAAAAACCGAGATAAAATTTAAAGCAGCTATATAAAGAATTAAATTTAAAAAATATTAAACCCCAACCCAGCTTAAACCAGATTGGAGTTTATTAAATTCAGTAGTTTGCATTAAACAAATTTAAGTTTGTATATTAAGAAGCTAAAACCTCTTCTTCCTAACCTCTTCAACAATAGCTTTAGCCATCTCATCTACTTCAGATGTTACTTCATTTGCTTCATTAGCAATTACAACGTTTTCTTTTGTTAGGTGATCTATTTGAGCAACTGATTCATTTATCATATTTATGCCTTCGCTTTGCTCTCTTATAGATTCACTCATCTCATTTATTGATTGAGCTAATACATTTGTATTTGCTTCTATCTCACCTAGAGATTTTTGAGTACGTTCAGCTAGTTTTCTAACTTCATCAGCCACGACGGCAAATCCTCTGCCATGTTCTCCAGCTCTAGCTGCTTCTATTGCAGCATTAAGAGCTAGAAGGTTTGTTTGATCTGCTATATCTCTAATGATAGTTATGATGTTTTTAATTTCATCACTTTGTCTTATAACATCAGCTGTCTTTTGAGAGATGGCATTCATTGAGCTACTCATTTGCTCAACTGCTGCTGCGCTTTCTTGTAAGCTATTTGCTTGAGTATTTGCTGAGCTTGCTACTTTTGATACTGAGCTAGCTAGTAGTTTTGCTTTTTCTTCTAGGGTTTGGGCTTTAGCTAGGTTGTCACTTAACATTTTAGATATCTCAATACCTAGTGAGTTTATACCACTTGCTATCTTACCATCATCATCAAGTCTTTTTGTAAAGTCTTGGTTTTTATAGGTGTTTAGTAGATCAAGTACATCTTTGCCATTACTTGAGATTGCATTTTTAAGAGCAAGTTGTAGATCTTTAAATGTGCTTTTTAGTTGATTTAGAGCTGGGTTATTAGTGTCAGCTTCTAAGCTTGCTTCATAGTTGCCATCTTTTATCTCATTTACAAAGGTGTTGGCTTTTTGGATGAAGGTGTTCTCTTTTTCTTTAGCTGTTTGTATCTTTTGAATGTTGTCGTTGATGAGAGAGGACATGACGCAAATTTCGTCCTTGCCCTTTAGCTCCACAAGCTTTGCTGAGCTCTTTTCGTTGTTTAGATATAAGAAAAACTCACTTAGTCCATTTTTAACACTATCGATACCCGAGATGATATTTTTACCAACAACAAGCGAGATAAAGACGAGTGCTACAATAAAACAGGCAAGCATTATAGCCATAAATAGCACAAGGTTGCTGGCCTTATCTTTGTCGTGTGTGGCTAGCTCTTTCATATCATTTAGCAAGTAAAGCTCGTAGTTTCTGAGGCTATCGATCAAATTTGTGATAGTTTTAAACCAGCTAGCCGCCTCTATCTTTCTGGCTGTCTCTTCTGGAGTAGCGATAGCGTCTTTGATAATCTCATCTATTTGCTTAAATTCGTTGCTTTGCAATATATCTTTTTGCAGGCTGTCTGCGTATTTGCCGCTATTAAATTTGACATAGTCGTTTAAAAGCTTTTTGATGTTTGCGTCGTGAGAGATCAAATTTACATATGTGTTTTTGTCGATCTCATCTTTGATAAAGGCGACGTTCATTATCGCTCTTGTGATGCCGTAGTACTCTTTGATCTTTGAAATGCTAAAAATCCTAGCCACATCATCTTTTATAGCTGGCTTGGCGTCTTTTGAGAGAGAATTTAAAAAGACAAGCGTGTTTTCTATCATACTGCTATATTCGCCAAGGAGGTTAAATTTCTCTTTTTTATCGACCTTTGTCCTTATGTCACTAAGTACTCTTAACACCTCATCTTTGTTTGAGAGCTCTTTCACTATCCCATCGACCTTAGCTCTTTGCTCTTTTAAATTTTTCTCAGAGTCTTTGCCGTTTGCTATGAAAGCTGCGCTATAACCGCGCTCTTTTTGAAGCTCATGGATAAATTCGCCCTGCTTTATGATATCTTCGCTCATTGAAAGGTTTGAAATAGCTTCACTTCTGCTGTTTAAAACGCCTTTTAAAATGTAAACGCTAGTCACGCTTAGACAAAGCAAACTCACAAAAACGATGAGTAATATTTTAGATTTTATACTTAGATTATTCATTTTATTTTTCTATCCCTCGATCAAAAACCACTATCCAGTGGCATTTTTTGGTATTTTGGGGCGGATTGTATAATTTTTATTATTAAATAAAACTTGAAACCAGAAATTACCTTTAAGCAATATTTAATAAATTTTGGCTTGCAAATGACGTATTTTAGGGATTTTGTATAATTATTAATTACAAATAAATAATAAAAATTAATCAAAATTATTTAATTTTTTTCATAAATTTGTCAAATTTTATATAAAAAGCAGGAGATCGCTCCCCTGCTTTGAAATTATTTAGAAAATTTTGGCTCAGAAAACGCTGTAAGTTTTGGTGATTCATCGCCTTGATATTTTCTGATATTTACAAGAGCTGTGTGGCTGATGTTGCCGTTTGCTAGCTTACTTGTTGGGATATCTATGGTTAGCACGTTTGCAGAGCCGTTTTTGCAGATGCCGCTGTCAAAGCCGTCATACCAAGCGCCCTCAGCTAGTTTTACAACGCCCTCTTTGATGTTTTTAGTCACATAAGCACCAGCTAGTACCTCGCCACGAGCGTTAAATACACACACCAAATCACCTGTTTTTACGCCAAGCTCTTTTGCGTCATTTTCATTTATCCACACTGGCTCGCGGTTAGCGATAGCATACTTCTCACGAAGTGAAGTTTGGCTTAGCTGTGAGTGCAAGCGGTCAGTTGGGTGAGAGCTTATCATGTGGTATTTTGCTGGTTTATCTTTCATGCCTAGCCACTCGATCGGCTCAAACCAAGTTGGGTGCGCCTTGCAGTCATCATAGCCCATTTTTTCAATCGTATCTGAGTAAATTTCGATAAGACCGCTAGGTGTTCCAAGAGCGTTTAGCACAGGATCTTCTCTAAATTCGCCAAGTCTTACCCAATTATCACTATCTTGAGATGAGGCAAATGTGACTGGTTTGTTTTCATTCCAAAACTCTTCAAATGGCTTCATGTCGCTTGCAAGCTCAGGGACGGCCTTTACTTGAGCGTAGGCTGCGTCATAAAATTCTTTGATCCAGTCAAACTCGTCTTTGCCGTTATCTGTGTAGGCGATGGCTAAATTTTTAGCATAAGCCTTGCAAAGATCGGTGAAAATTTGATAGTCATCTTTTGCTTCGCGGTATTTTTCAACGACTTGTTTCATCGGCACGATGTTCATGTTTGAGTAGTCGCCAGTCATGGTGATATCGTTTCTCTCATACTCTGTGGTGACTGGAAAGACAATATCAGCCATCTTTGCTGTCGGTGTCCAGTAAGCTTCATGAACGACAACCGTTCTTGGCTTTCTCCACGCTTTTAAATTTGTATTAGTATCTTGGTGGTGAACTAGCGGGTTGCCGCCGACCCAGTAGATAAAGTCGATGTCTGGGTAGGTGATCTTTTTACCGTCGTGATCTATCACTTTGCCAGGGTGAAGCAACGCATCAGCGATACGAGCTACTGGAAAAGCGTAGTTGGTTGCTTTTTGTAGCCAGCTTTGACCTGTGCCTGCTACTGCGGCTGCTTTTGCGACGAAGCGACCGTGTTTGTCAAATTCGCCTGTATCAGTGCCGATAAACTCGCCTTTTTCGTTAAATTTACCCACGCTTGCGCTATTTACGCCGCCGATGACTGCGCCTTTGCATGTTGGTGCGCCGCCGTTTGAGTAGTGGTAGCTTAAGCCAAAGCCTCCACCAGGAAGTCCGATCTGACCGATCATAGAAGCTAGTGTTACCATCGCCCAGTGTGGTTGCTCGCCGTGGTGAGCGCGCTGCATACCCCAACCACTCATTAGCATCGTGCGGTTGCTTACAAATGTATCAGCTAGCTCTTTTAAAGTATCTTTGTCGATACCACAAATTTTGCTCGCCCACTCTAAATTTTTAGGAGTGTTGTCTGTCTTGCCAAGTAGATATGGGAGGAATTTATCAAAGCCATAAGTGTAGTTTTCGATAAATTCTTTATCGTATTTGCCACTTTCATATAGGTAGTGCATCATGCCTAGCATCATCGCTGTATCGGTGTTTGGCACTGGAGCGATCCACTGAGCTTTGTCGAAGTATTGCGCTGTTTCAGATCTGATAGGATCGATCACGATCACTTTGATATCTTTTTTGTTTTTTAGCTCTTCAAAATATTTAAAGCCTTGTTCATCAGTCGCTGTCCAAGCTATGCGAAGAGTAGCTAGTGGGTTTGCGCCCCAGATGACTACGACTTTTGAGTTTTCAAGCACTACTGGCCAGCTAGTTTGCTGCTCATAGACCTCGATACTACCTACAACGTGAGGCATGATGATCTGGCTAGCGCCTGTTGAGTAGTCGCCTAGCGAACCAACAAAGCCGCCACTAAGATTCATAAATCTATGAAGTAAAATTCTTGAGTTATGCACATTGCCGCTTGATTTCCAGCCGTAGCTACCTGCAAAAACGCTTTGTAAGCCTTTTTGCGCTCTTGTCTTTTTAAGCTCTCTTGCAACTAGCTTGATCGCCTCTTCGTAAGGCACCTCGACCCACTCATCGATGCCGCGAAGCTCTGGTTTTGGGCTGTCTGGGTTTTGCAAGTAGCTCTTTCTTACCATTGTGTGCTTGATACGACTTTTGTAGATCATATCTGGTGTGTAGTGCTGAAGTGGATTGTAAATTTCACTTGTCTTTTGGATAGGCTCTGACTTTACAGCGATGCCGTTTTTAGTTGTCACTTTTAGCATGCCCCAGTGAGCGGCCGTAATGACTTCGCTATCTCTTAAAACACTCTTTTTTACGCCATCAGCAAATAAATTTGATGCTGTTACGCTTGAAAGCAAAGGTGTCGCTGCAAGTGCTGTTGCACCTTTTTTTAGAAAATCTCGTCTGTTCTCGTTCATTTTTTCTCCTTATTTGCCTAAATTTACGTCAGATGAGTGTTTTTGTAGGTACTCGATAACTAGCCACTCGTCTTTTTTCTCTATTGCGGTTCTGCCGATCATTGATTTTAGAAGTGACGGCCATTGATTTGCGTTAAAGTGCGTAGTTTGAGGCAACGCATGGCAAACGCCACAGCTCTCTTTATACATCTTATCAGCTTTTGCAAACATCGCATTTACATCTGTGCTAAAGCCATCTTTTTGAACGAAAACTGTCGTTTCTACCTCGTTCCATTTGCCGTTTTTGCCCTCTTTTATCACTTTGATATCAAAAGGTGCAGTTTTTGCAAATGCTACTGAGATGATCCTCGCGCCATCAGCAAAATAAACTACGTTGCTAACGGCTGGGTTTTGATAGCCTTTTACTTTGATCTGCGCTCTGTCGCCGCTTGTTTGCAAAATTTCAACTGCGTTGGTTGGTAGCAGCCTGCCTATGCTCTTAGCTGAGTTTGCGTCAGCATATACGTCCTTTACGACATCTGTGTAGTTCATACCTGCACCAAATGCAGCACAAGCTACGATGGCTGATAGAATAATTTTTTTCATATTTCTCCCTTCAAAATGAAATTGTCAAATTCTAGGGGCTTTTTAATTAATTACAAATTAAAATTAAAAATATACTTTAAGAATAATGCAGAAAATTTTATTTAAAAATGAGTAAAAACACGCCAGACACGATAAGACAAACAGCTAAAATTTCTTTTAAATTTAGCCTCTCACCAAGAAATATGACAGCCAAAATGATAGCCAGCACGACGCTAAATTTATCAACCAGCGCTACTTGATAGACCTTGCCTGCTTGCATAGCTTTAAAATACATGAGCCACGAAAGCCCAGTCGCCATGCCACTTAATATGAGAAAAAGCCAGTTTTTGGGACTTAACGAGCTTAGCGGTTGCCATTTTTTAGCCACGCTTAAAAGCAAAACAAGCATCAAAATGACAACGACCGTTCTTATAAATGTCGCAAAATCGCTGTCGATGTCCTTTACGCCTAGCTTTGCAAAGATCGCTGTAAGTGCAGCAAAAACAGCCGAAAGAGCTGCGTAGATAAACCACTCTGGCATCTTTTTCCTTATAAATTTAAAGGGGCAAATTTACTTCGCCCCAAGCTAAATTTATCCCTCGTAGTCACCAAGCATATCAAGCGTAGGAGCAAAATATAAAGCCCCAGTCACTGGCGTACTAAAGTCAAGCAGCCTATCTGAGTTGCCTTTAGGCTCGCCGATAAACATCTTTTTAAGCATAAGCTCAACCGTTGAAAATGTGCTTGCATAAGCGATGAAGTAAGTGCCTGTTTTGCTGCCTTCAGTAAATGGCATATTGCCACGCACGACCTTTTTATCGTCGCCGACATTTGCAGCAGCTGAGTGTGAATTTGTAGGTTTTACGCTCTCGTCCATCTCGATGTCATACTCTTTTGAGCGGCCTATAACCTTTTCTTGCTCACTTATGCTTGTGGCGTTCCACTCTTTCATTTTGTGGAAGTATTTTTGCACAAAAACGTAGCTACCACCTTTAAATTTAGCATCCTCTTTGCCAACTTTTGCAAAGTGGTCTCTATCTTCGCCGTCAGGATTTTCAGTGCCATCGACAAAGCCAATTATCGCTCTGCCGTCGTGGTACTTAAAGCCTTGAGTCTCATCTGTAAGCTCTGCAAATTTAAATAAAACTTCTTTGATATTTTGCGCCATGTCAAAACAGTCAGCCGCATTTAGAGCGCGGATATGGATGTGTATATCGCCCTTTGTGCTAACGGCTTCATGTTTATCGCCTTTGATAGCTTTAAAATTTACAAGCTCTTTTGGCAATTCTTTTGAAATTTCAAGCTTTTTCCAAGCATCATGACCCACGCCAAGGACGCAATTTACATTTTCATTTGCGCCAAATCTAACTTTGGCAGTTTTATTTAAATTTACAACCAAAGCACAAAGCTTAGCAAAGCCCTCTTTACATGCCTTTTTGTCGCCTTTTAAGACCCATGTTTGAAAGACTGTGTTGTTACCAGGTGTTTGTGTGACCTCTTGTGAATTTACACTCATTTTTTCTCCTTTAAATTTAATTTTTATGCGATATTTTCTAAATTTAGTTGCTCATTTATCTGCTCGTCACTATCGTCAAAGACAAACTCGACCTTATTTGCGCCAAAGCTCTTAGCTATCGCCTCAAGCGTGTCGCGAGCTGATTTGTGGATTTTGCTTTGAAGCTGCGAGATAAGGCGAACGCTCATCTTTTTCACTTCGTTTCTAGCCTCTTCTATGAGCCTATTTTTGTCCTCTTCAGTAAAAGTGCTACCAAAAAAGCCATTTAGCGAGTCAGGCAGCAAAAATGGTATAAATTTGCCATTTTTCTCATCATAAAATTTCATATCGGCGATTGAAAATTTATACTTACATGGGGGCATTTTTATCTTATAGCTAGAGTTTGCGATCTGCGTGATCTCGAGCTTTGGGCTAGTTAGATCGTAGATGAAATTTATCTCAAACTCAAATATCATCGAAAGCTTCTTTTCACTCACTAGCCACCTTAGATACTCTTTGCCGAAATTTCCAAACGCATGATCTGTCTTTGTGACGATCTCTTTGCTATAAACTTGAAAAACAGATAGCTCGCCGATGCTTTTAAGCTGCGAAATTTCAGTGCTGACTGAGACATTTTCGCTATCATCTTTTGCCTTTTTTAGCGCCTTGTTTGACCTATAAAATGCAAATGCCAAAATAGCTAGCAAGATAGCTAATATCAAATTTGCGTATTCGCTCATATTTTCTCCTTTAAAGCCCGCATTTTATCCTAAATTTGTAAAGCAAAAGAAATTTACTCACTCTGGCAATGTGATGGGGCTCTTATAAGGCATGTGAGCTCCTATTATCTTTGTAGTCTCGTCCTCCAAGCCATCAAGCACCTTTTCTCTCGTTTTTGCAGCTTGGGCTGGATCTATATCATAAGTGATAGATATGCTTGGCTCGACCTCTTGCACTGCTAGGACGTGAAGAAGGTCGGCTATAAAGATGATCTTGTCGTTATCTGCCTCAAAGCTTATCATGTTGTGCCCTGGAGTGTGGCCGTAAGCTGGGATAGCTCTGATCTTTAGAGCTCCGTCAAATAGTGGCTTTTTATGATCAAAAAAGCTCTTATCATCTTTATAAAGTGATAAAATTTCTTTTGTCCTCTCATCTTTGCCCTTCATCCAGTAGTCCCACTCCTTTTCATCTATAAAAAGCTTGGCATTTTTAAATGTCTTTTTGCCGCCATCTATGAGCCCGCCTATGTGATCAGGATGAGCGTGCGTGATGATAACGTAGGTTAGATCCTCTGGTTTTATATTGCCAAAAGTTTGCAGATCATACTTTAAAACCTCCAAGCTATCTTCATAGCCGCTATCTATGAGCGCCGTGTAGTCATCGCACTTTGCAAACATTACGTTGTGTTTGTTTGGTAAATTTTTAGTATTTGCCACAAGCTCTTTTTGCGCCTCATCTTTGGCTATTAGCTTATCTACTGGCGCATCAGTCGTCTTTAGTGAAAATACATAAAGCTTGCATCCGCCCATAGATCCTATCCATACTTGATCGTTTTGCTTGCCAACCACCTCATCATCGGCACAAAAAGCCAAAGTGCAAAACAACGCAAGGCTTAATAAACTCTTTTTCATATCTCATCCTTGAATAAATTTGCGAAATTTTAGTCCTGTAAATTTAATGAAAAATAATAATCCTTTAAAAAAATATATAAATAATAGTTTTAAAAATAGAGATAAAAAAAATTATATTTAAATAACTAATTTTAGATTAAGTCTTTTATGAAATATCTCTTTAAATGTAAAAATAGCGTAAAAAGCGTATATTTTCGTAAATTTAGCCTACGATTTTTCATTAAATTATTATTATTTTAATTAATAATTTATTTTAAGAATTTTAGAATTGATTTAAATTTTATGTAAAGGACGAGATATGAAAAGATCCGTTTCAAGCAAAAAGTGCATCCTTTTAAGTGTTGCTTGCTGCACTCTTTTGCTTGCTAATCAGCTAAGTGCTAGTGAGCAAAACAGAGGTAAATTTGGCGATATAAAAAGCTGGCAGAGCGATGAGTACAAGGCCGACTGGGGTTTAGTGAGCATGAATGCAGCCGTTGCATATGCTCTTGGAGCAACTGGCAAAGGCATAACGCTTGGTGTGATGGACTCTGGTGTGCTACTTAGCCATCCAGAATTTAGTGATGGCAGAGTAAGTGCGCTAAAAGTCTCTGGTAGCTACTATAAAGATGGTCAAAGATACCCAGATACCGAGCATGGCAACTCACCATTAGTCGGAAAAGGCAGCGATAAAAAAAATAAAAAAGACTTTGGTGACTTTAAAAAAGGTGAAGAATTTAGCATAGATGGTGACTGGATAGCTGGAGTAAACGACTCTCACGGCACTCACGTAGCTGGCACGATAGCTGCTTCAAGAGATGGTGTGGGCATGCACGGCGTAGCATTTGATGCAAGACTTATAATGGGCAATACCGGCGGTACTGACGGCATGACATATGGTCCAAATCAAGACTACTACTTCTTTTTAAATTCTTACGAAGGGCTAGCAAAGAGTGGAGCTAGAGCGATAAATAACAGCTGGGGTTCAAACCGTAAATTTTACAAAGCCTACGAAGGTGCTACCGGGTATGATGGCGGCAATAACCTAGATATCAAAGATATTGATGCTGCATATAAAAGCTACTATCCATTTGTAGTAAATGACAAAAATTTCTTAGATGCAGCCTATGAGGTCGCTACAAGATATGGCGTCATCCAAATTTTTACTGCTGGCAACAGAGACGGGATGAAAGAGTCATATACAAGAGCGATGCTTCCTTACTTTAGACCTGATGCTGAGAAGTACTGGCTAAACGTCACTGGCCAGCTAGAGGGTGACACGCAGCGCTACAACACACCTGGCCACTCAAAATGGTGGAGCGTGGCAGCACCTGCAAAACCTATATACTCAACCGTCGTTGATCTAAAAACTGGCAAGGCAGACTACGACACAAAAGGTGGCACATCAATGGCAGCTCCACACGTCACTGGCGCACTTGGTGTCATCATGCAAAGATACCCATATATGAATAACGCTCAGATAAGAGAGGTGCTACTAACTACTGCAAGGCAAGTTCATGATGATTTCAAAGAGCCAGCAGATACTAGAAAAATTTCAGGCTTTAGTGCTGCGCTTGGAGTGCCTGATGAGCGCTGGGGCTGGGGCGTAGTGGATCTATATAAGGCGATGTTTGGACCAGGTCAGCTTCTAGGCGTGTTTGATGTAAATTTAAATAGCGATGATATCTACTCAAACAACATAAGTGATGTGGCTATCAAATTTAGAAAAACAGAAGATGATGCAGAGGCTAAAATTTGGACCGAGCGCAAGGCTGAGCTAGATAAAATAGCAAATTTAACACCAGAGCAAAAAGCCGAACTTGAGATAGGTAACGCTAGAGAAAGAGCAAGAGAGCTAAGGGCAAGTGAAGGCTACGAAGGTACTCTTATAAAAAGAGGTCAAGGCACACTAAGTCTAGCAGGAGACAACTCTTACACTGGCAAGACCATAATAAAAGGCGGCAAGATCACAGCTCTTAATCAATCTCTAAAATCAAGCGACGTGATAGTAGAAAATGGCGGCGCACTAGAAATTGTAAGACAAATGAGCGTGCCAAAGGTTAGTAGAAATAAATTTACCTTGCAACTATCTTTAGGAGAAGTGACCAAAAAAAGCTCAAATGACGTAGTAAAAGCCACTATCAAATCAGGCGGTAGCTACATCGTCTCAAACGGCGCTTCAAATTTAGATCTAAACTTTGAGAAAAACTCATTTATAAACATAAGTGAGCCAAACTTAGAGATCATGCAAAGGCTCTATAACGACAGCACAAAATCAAAGACATTTACAGCAACTGGAAATTTCAAAGGCTATGAAGATACCCTTTCAAGAGAGTATGCGTTTTTTGATCTTGGCAAAAACTATAATGGCAACAAGCTAGAGCTTACTCTTAAAAAATCAAAAAATACAATGACAAGTATCGCAGCTAATGACAACCAAAAGAAAGTCGCAGAGCTCATAGAAAGTACAGCAAGCCAGCCAGCGCTACTTCCTTCACCATTTAGAAGCAGGCCAGCAGTTATCACAAGCGATCTTTATAGACACTTCATCTACACTACACCAAAAGAGGCAAAACAAACTCTAAAAACATTTGCAAATGAGGCAAATTTAGCTCAGCACAATGCATTTTTGCTAGAAAACATCATGCTTAAAAATGCAGTTATCAATCACGAATCTGACCCATTTGGCATAAGAGCAAGCGACTCAAATGGTATGAAATTTTGGTCAAATACCATGTTTGATGCTATGAAATTTAATGACATAAAAGCAAACTCTATGACACAGCTTTTTGGATTTGACGGCAGTGTAAATGACGCATTTGTACTTGGCGGCGTTCTTGGTGCTAGCACAGAAAAAGTAAAAGAAGACGGTGATGATGCCTATAAGACAAAAGGCAAAAGCATCGGCATCTACGGCAAAAGCGAGATCGCTAACACTAAACTAGACCTTGGAGTACTATACACAGATGCTAAGCGCAAAACTCAAAATAGTGCAACAATCGCAAGCTTTTACTCAAACGATCATATAAAAAGCAAAGAAAAAGCGCTTAATGCTTATGCAAATTTGGCCCTAACTAGCTTTAATACAGAAAATTTCTCACTAAATCCTTATGTGGGTGCAAGCTATCTACGCATGAAAACTGATAGCACAAGCCAAAATGTAGGAATTTTTAAGATGGATGTCGATGAAAAAACTAGAAATTTAGGCATTTTTAGCCTTGGTCTAAACCCTAGCGTACCATTTAGCCTAGGTAGCACCAAGATGAAATTTGAAGCTGATCTAGCATACAACAGACTAGTTGGCGACACAAAACCAACTATCGGTGTAAATGTCGCAAATGCTGGATATCTAGAGCTAGAGGGCAAAGAGGTTAAAAACCTTGGCACAGCTAGCCTTGGCATAAAAGCAAATGTCTATAAAAATGTAAATTTAGGCCTTTCTTACACTGGAGCTTTTGCTAAAGATGTAAGATCAAACAGCGTAAATGCTAAATTTGAGATATTGTTTTAGTTAGAAATGCTCGCTACTTTAAAAGGTAGCGAGCTTGTAAATTTAGAAGAGTTGAGTGAAAGAAAAGCCGTTTTTATTAAGTGTATCTTTGATCTTTTCTTGATGCTCAAGACCCTTTGTCTCAAGCGTGATAGTGATGCTTGCATCGCCGTAGTCAAGCTTAGTAGAGAAGCGGTCGTAGTCGATCTTGACGATGTTTGCATTTGCTGATTTTAAGCTATCAGTTAGGCTCATGAGCGCTCCTGGCTTATCTACAAGTGTGATTTGCAAGGTCATCTTGCGGTGAGACTTGATAAGACCCTTTTCGATGATGATAGAAAGCACCTGAACATCGATATTTCCGCCACTTAGCACCACGCCTATCTTTGCGCCTTTTTTAAATTTGATCTTATCATGCATAAGTGCTGCCACGCCAGCTGCGCCAGCTCCTTCAACTACGATCTTTTGCGTCTCTAGCAAGAACAAAATCGCAGTTGCGATCTCCTCATCATCGACCTGCACAAACTCATCAACGCACTCAACGATATTTTTAAGCGTTATCTCGCTCGCATCACGCACAGCGATACCATCAGCTATGGTGCGAACCGACTTTGAGTTTATGCTCTTTTTAGCGCCGTAGCTATTAAACATCGCTGGAGCGCCCTTTGCGCCGACGCAAACGACTTTGGTTTTTGGATTGACTTGCTTTATACAGCTTGCCACACCGCTAGCTAAGCCACCGCCGCCAACTGGCACTACAACCATATCAAGGTCGCTTATCTCATCAAGCATCTCAAGACCCACAGTGCCCTGCCCTGCCATGACATACTCATCGTTAAATGGATGAACAAAGGTCATATCTTTTTCTTTGGCGTAATTTACTGCAAATTCATACGCCTCATCAAAGTTATCACCTTTTAAAATGACTTCAGCGCCAAGATCCTTTGTGCCAGCTACCTTTAGAAGCGGGGTTGATTCTGGCATGACGATGCAAGCATGCACGCCAAATTCTTTCGCACTTATCGCCACGCCTTGAGCGTGATTGCCAGCGCTTGCAGCCACGACGCCACGTTTTCGCTCCTCCTCGCTTAGGCTAGCTATTTTATTGTAAGCGCCTCTTATCTTGTAAGCTCCGGTTCGCTGTAAATTTTCCTCTTTCAAATAGACATTTGCGCCTAAAATTTTGCTAAGTTTTGCACTTAGCGCAAACGGTGTTTTATTTACAAAGTGACCGATTGTTATCTTTGCTTGGATGATTTTGTTTAATGAAACCATTTTTAACTTTCCTTTTAAAATTTATCTTTTGCCTCTAGTAGCACGCCACACTCGATGTGATGAGTGTTGGCAAACTGATCAAAGAGCGCAAATTTTATCACTTTATGGCTTTTAGTAAGCTCATTTAGATTTTCTTTTAATGTCTCTGGATTGCACGAGATGTAGATGATGTTTTTGAAATTTCTAATGAAATTTATGACGCTTTCACTTAGTCCTGCGCGTGGCGGATCGACAAGGACATGCGAGAAGTTAAAGTCGCTTAATTTTATATCTTTTAGCCTATTAAACTCCCTAACGCCAGCAAATGCGCTCATCAGCTCATCAGCGTCCATGCGTAAAAATTTGATATTTTCTGCCCCATTTAGCTCGCAGTTTTTAAGGGCATTTGCGATCGAGCTTTTTGAAATTTCAGTGGCAAGGACATTTTTAAATTTAAACGAAAGTGGGATAGTAAAATTTCCATGTCCGCAGTAAAGCTCCAGCAGGTCAGCGCCACCTTGCACGCACTCTTTTGCCCAAGCTATCATCTTCTCATTTACCGCTTTATTTGGCTGGATAAAGGCATTTTCACTTAGGCTAAATTTATAAATTTGCCCTCCGACATTTAGCTCATCAACTAAATTTAGCTCGCCACTTAGCAGCTTTTGACCGCGAGATCTAGCTAAGATCATCACATCAAGCTTGCTAGCTAGAATTTTCATCGCCGCTTCAAACTCACCATCAAGCTTTTTGTGATAAAGAAGCGTGACTAAGGTGCCACTTTTACAGGCGATAAACTCCACCCCAAAGAGCTTTGTGCGTAAAATTTCATCATTTTGTAAATTTTCAAGTAGTCTTGGCATGAGATGTGAAATTTGCTCGCAGACCTTTGGACACTCATCTATAAAGACCCTTTTGCCCTTCTCGCTTGCGTGCATCGTATAGCTAAGCTTGCTGCCCTCGTGCCAGATACCAAACTCAGCCCTCGTGCGGTAGTGCTTTGGGCTTGAGCTAAAAACATCAAATTTGCCATCATAAAATGGGGAGAAATTTTGCTTAATAAGATCAGATTTAAATGAAATTTGCTCACTATAAGGGGTAAAAAGAGTGCATGATCCGCACTCTTTTAGGTATTTGCAGTCCAAATTTATGCCGCTTTCTCTTCGACTTTTTTACCGACAAATCTAACTAAAGCCCAGATCGCTAAAAATCCGCAAGGAAGTGCGATCCAAACGCTAAGACCAAGTGCGACCGGCAAGTAGCCAACAAGCACACAAACCGCACAAACGCTAAGTGCATAGATCATCTGCGTTGAGACGTGATCGATGTGGCTACATCCTGCACCCATTGATGAAAGTATCGTAGTATCCGAGATCGGCGAGCAGTGGTCACCAAAGATAGCGCCAGTTAGAACACTTGAGATATTTACGATCATATAAGCGTGCATCGCATCGCCATCTAAGCCGTAGTTTTTGCCCACTGCATAAGCTAGCGGGATAGCAAGAGGCATCAAAATGCCCATTGTGCCGTAGCTGGTGCCAGTTGAGAAGCTGATAAATGAGCCAAGGATGAAAACAGCCACAGGCAGGATAAATTTAGGCGTTGAGTCACTTAGTAGATCGACCAAATATCTTGAGGTGCCAAGCTCTTTGATAACCGCGCTAAGGCTCCAAGCAAGAAGTAAGATGACAACCGTGATGATCATAGTTTTCCAGCCCTTTACCCATGTGCTAATAGCCTCTTTTACATCAAAAATTTTGCGCCAGACACCCATGACGATAGCTACTATACTAGCAAGTAGCGCTGCTTGAAATAGCGATGTAGCAGAATCAGCTGCGCCAAAAGTATCTTTAAATGTTGAAAATGAAAGCGGATTTGCAAGTGCATTTTTAAGAGTATCGCCCTCAAGTGTAGCAAGACCGCTAAAATAAAAGCTAGTAAATGCGCCGATAACTAGCACAAGAAGCGGCACTATCGCATTTGAAGCGCTTAGTTTTACGCCATCTTTTGGCTCAAGAGTTTTATCTTCAAGGTCTTGAATTTGAGTTTTACCTGAGTGAAGCTCGCCTCTTCTAGCGCGTCTTTCAGCTGCTAGCATAGGACCATACTCGCGTTGCATCAAGGCTGTGCAGACGATGAAAAACAAGATAAAGAGGTTGTAAAATCTATATGGAATGGTCTCGATAAATATAGAATAAGCGTTTATGCCTGTCTCGCCGATTAGCTCGTAGCCCTTTTCGATGAGCGAAACCTCAAGTCCGACCCATGTAGAGATGATAGCAATACCTGCAATCGGTGCTGCTGTAGCGTCGATGATGAAGGCTAGCTTTTCGCGGCTGATTTTAAATTTATCGCTTATTGGCCTCATGATAGGGCCAACGATCAAAGCGTTTGCGTAGTCATCGAAAAATACAAAGATACCCATAAGCCAAGTTGAAATTTGAGCTGAAACGCCAGTTTTTGCCTTTTTGCTAAGCCAAAGAGCAACCGCTTTTGTGCCGCCCATCTTTGTGATGAGTGCGACCACACCGCCTATACAAAGCACTTGAAGCAAGATGCCTGAGTCGGTCTTGTCAGCCATCGAGTCAACGACCCTTGAAACGATGCCAGTAAAGCCTTTTACGATGCCCATAAAGACGTTTTCATTGATGATATTTATGAGAAACGTTCCGCTAAAAACACCGATAAATAGCGACAATATAACGTCTTTTGTGATAAAAGCAAGTGCTATTGCCACAACAGGCGGTATAAGCGTGAATACGCCGTAAATTTCAGCGTTTCTCTTTGCCACTTCTGGATCAACACCAAAAAGCGCGACACTAAAAAATAGTAACAATAAAATTTGTCTCACATAAACTCCTTAAAATTTTTCTATCGCAAGTCCAGCCCAAGTCTGCGTATTTGCCATGACTTCGACTCTGTTTATATTTACACTCCCAGGCATATTTAGACAATTTACCAAAATAGTCGCGATATCCTCAGACGTGATGAAATTTGTATTTTCATAAAGACTATCAGCCTTTGCCTTATCGCCCTTAAACCTAACCTCGCTAAATTCAGTCTTGCAAAGACCTGGCTCGATGTTTGTCACCCTGATATTTGTGCCAACTAGATCGTTTCTTAAATTTAAACTAAACTGCTTTACAAAGGCCTTTGTAGCGCCATAAACATTACTTCCAGGATATGGCCATGAGCCAGCTGTCGAGCCAAGATTAAAGATATAGCCCTTTTCTTGCTTGTAAAGTAGTGGCAAAACCGCCTTTGTAGAGTAGATAAGACCCTTTACGTTTGTGTCTATCATCGTCTCAAAGTCCTCAACCTTCGCGTCTATCGTCTTTTCTTGTCCCAAGGCAAGTCCAGCGTTATTTACAAGCACTTCGATGTCTTTAAATTTATCAGGCAGGCTATCAACTGCGTCAAAAACAGCCTTTTTATCGCGTATGTCAGCTACGATGATGTGCGTATTGCCAAGCTCACTTGCAAGCTTTTTTAGTCTATCTTCGCGCCTTGCAAGAGCGACTATCTTGTAGCCCTCTTTTGAAAGTCTTCTAGCGATCGCCTCGCCAAAGCCAGATGTCGCACCTGTCACAAAAGCTGTCTTTTTCATATCTCTTCCTAATTAAAATTTGGCTTTAAACCAAGCTCTTCTAAAAATTTAATATTTTTTTCGTTTTTATCTTTAATCGCATAATCAAGCGCGTTAAATCCCGCATCATCAGTGGCGTTCATATCGGCACCGTTATCTATCAAAAGCTTTAAAATTTCTGGCGTCGCGTGAGCTGCTGCATGCATGAAAACGCTTCTGTTTGTATGCTCCAAACCACACGTATCTTCTACTTGCATCATGCCTAAATTTATCATATTCATCTTAGACTGCTCGTCGATGTAGCTCTCGTTTGCATTTGCCCCGCTTTTTAGCAAAAGCTCGCAAAGAGGCGCATCCTCAAACTGCACAGCATAAAAAAGCGCACTTTTGCCAAAGAAATTTTTGTGATTTACATCGGCTCTATTTTTAAGCAAAATTTTTACACTTTCTAAATTTTTAAGAGCAAAAAATAGCGGTGTCTCATCGCCTAAATTTAGATCCGCCCCGCGCCTTATGATCTCTTCTATCATGTCGCTACTTTTGTCATTTAGCAGTGCGATATCAAGTAAATTTGTAAGCTCAGCGGTGGTGAAATTTTTAGAATAAAGCAAATTTGCAAGCTCGTCTTGGCTTAGCTTTTGAGCCATCATCTTTTGCTCAGAAGTTAGAGTTTTTGCCTTATTTACCTTCTTGCCGACACTAAAGCTTAAAAACTCATTTATCACGCTAGTTGCGTAGTAGGCGGCGCTTGCACTATCAACGCCTAAAGCCTCATAAAATTTAACCAGCGGAGTTTGAGCGTTTTTATAAGCTTCGCTGAATTTTTTATATTTTAAAAAGTTAAACAAGCTCTCATTCGCCCAGTATCTAAAGTACTCCATCTGAGCGTCTTTTTGAGCCTCAGCCGCTTCTGGCTTTGCAAGCTCTTTTTGATAGAGAAGAGGAGCAAACGAGGCTTTTAGCAAGATCCATCTAAATTTATTTAAATTTTCTCTATAAACGCCCTCGCCAACGCAGCTTTGAGACTCACTTCTCACAGCCACGCTCGCATCAAAAAGCTCTTTTACCTCTTTTAAATTTAAAAGCGAGCCATCGCAATAAAATAGCCCCTCATTCGCATAAGCAAGCTCGTTTGGAGTAGTTTTAAAGCTCTCTTTTTTAGCAAGATCACTGCACTCTAATGCGTGTAAATTTACAAAAAGAAAACTGCTAAAAAAGAGAAAAAAAGCTACTTTTTTCATCAAAGCTCCTTAAAATTTCGCGATATTGTAACAAATTTATATACTAAACTCGCTTATTTCATTAAAATTTAGGTATTTATAAATTTGATCTTTGTTTAAACTAAGACTATCTCTTACTATTTTTTTATACTCATCAACGCTTGGCAAACGCCCTAGTAGCGCGCATACAGCGGCTAGCTCGGCACTTCCTAGATAGACCTTTGCGCCCATGCCCATTCTGTTGTCAAAATTTCTTGTTGAGGTCGAAAAAACAACGGCGTTGTCGTTCACCCTTGCTTGATTACCCATGCAAAGCGAGCAGCCTGGCACCTCTGTCCTAGCATTTAGCCTCTTAAATATCTCATAAACGCCCTCATCTTCAAGTGTCTTTTTATCCATTTTTGTTGGCGGAGCGATCCAAAGCCTAGTAGTGAGCTTGCTCTCACGCTCTAAAATTCTAGCAAGCGCCCTGTAGTGCCCGATATTTGTCATACAGCTGCCCACGAAGACCTCGTCGATATCGTGCGCTCTTTTGCTATCAGCTAAAATTTCACTTAGCGTCGCCACATCGTCTGGGTCGTTTGGACAGGCGAGGATCGGCTCGTCTATCTGCGATAAATCAATCTCCAAAATTTCAGCGTAGCTTGCGTCTTTGTCGGCTCTTAATAGAGTTGGATTTTCCAGCCATTTTTGCATCTTCTCTTTTCGTCTAAGCAGCGTTTCATGGCTCTCATAGCCTGCTTTTATCATTGCCCCTATTAACGCAACGTTTGAGCGAACGTACTCCGAGACGCTTTCAACGCTTAAATTTACCACGCAAGCCGCCGCCGAGCGCTCAGCCGAAGCATCACTTAGCTCAAAAGCCTGCTCCACTTTTAGGCTCTCAAGCCCCTCGATCTCTAAAATTTTGCCCGCAAAAATGTTCTTTTTATTCTTTTTCTCAACGCTTAAAAGCCCTTTTTTGATAGCAAAATAAGGTATCGCATTAACTAAATCTCTAAGCGTCACGCCCTCTTTTAGCTCACCTTTAAATTTGATCAAAACTGACTCTGGCATATTTAGCGGCATCATGCCAAGCACCGCCGCAAACGCCACTAGACCGCTACCTGCTGGAAAGCTGATACCAATAGGAAATCTCGTGTGACTATCGCCACCCGTGCCAACCGTGTCAGGCAAGACCATGCGGTTTAGCCACGAGTGGATGACGCCGTCACCTGGTTTTAGGCTCACACCGCCACGAAACGTCATAAATTTAGGCAAGCTCTTTTGCATCTCGAGGTCGCTTGGCTTTGGATAAGCAGCCGTGTGACAAAAGCTTTGCAAGACAAAATCCGCCCCAAAACTAAGGCTAGCAAGCTCTTTTATCTCATCTCTAGTCATGGGCCCAGTGGTGTCTTGCGAGCCAACGGTCAAAATTTCAGGCTCCACGTATGCCCCAGCTCTCACGCCAGCCTTTCCGCAAGCCTTGCCGACCATCTTTTGAGCAAGCGTATAGCCACCGCCTAGCTCTTTTGGCTGATCTGGCTTTATGAAGATCTGCTCCTCGCCAAGCCCCAAGGCTTCTCTAGCCTTTTTAGTCACTTGCCTACCTATCATCAAAGGTATCCTGCCGCCTGCTCTTATCTCGTCGCTTAGGGTGTTTGGGCTAAGTTTAAAGTTTGCCACGAGCTTTTTTTCGTTGCCTGCGAGCTTATAAATTTCGCCTTTAAATGGATAAATTTCTATCTCATCGCCCATTTCTAGCTCATTTACGTTTGCGACTATCGGCAGCGCGCCGCTATCTTCAGCGGTGTTAAAAAATATCGGAGCTATGGTTGTGCCGATCACGATGCCACCGGTTTTTTTGTTTGGCACGCCCTCTATCTCATCGCCAAGGTGCCACTGAATCGAGTTTATACCGCTCTTTCTGCTGCTGCCAGTGCCGACCACATCGCCAACGTATGCCACACTCTTGCCGCGACTTTTTAGCTCTTTTAGGATTTCTAAACCCTCAGGCATCTTTTTAACCAGCATCGCTTTTGCGTGAAGCGGTATGTCAGCCCTTGTATAGGCCTCACTTGCTGGGCTTAGATCATCTGTATTTGTCTCGCCAGGCACCTTAAAAACCACTGCCTTTATGCACTCATCAAGTGGCTTTTTATGCCTAAACCACTCGGCATTTGCCCAAGAAGCAAGCACCTCTTTTGCAAATTTATTGCTATTTGCTAGCTTTACTATCTCGTCAAAATATTCATGCACCAAAATGATATTTTTTAGCTCATTTGCCGCAGCTTGTGCGATAGTTTCGTCGCTATTTTTTAGCGCTCGCACCAAAATTTCTACGTTATAACCGCCAAGCATCTTGCCTAAAATTTTAATGGCACGAACCGCATCAAGCCCGTCTATTTTAAGCCCATCTATCACCTCGCCAAGAAATTCTGCCTTTATCTTTGCCGCGTCATCAACGCCAGGATTTACACGATTTGCGAGCAAATTTATAAGAAATTTTAGCTCATTTTGCGCCTTTTCATCGCCACTAGAGTTGCCAGCAAGTCTCATTAGCTCGCAAATTTCGCTTGTTTGCTTGACGTTTAGCGCAAGCGGTGGCACGCCCTCTTTTTCTCGCTCACTCACGTGTTTTTCGTAGTCGGTAAAAAAGCTCATAAATTTCCTTTGTGATTTTGCTCGTTTTTAGTCCAAAATCGCTGATTTTGCTTGCATTTTATCAAAAAGCAAAACAATCTAAAGTAAAATTTGCCCAAAAATTCAAATTTCAAGGAGCAAATGTGTCAAAAGCCTACCTAAAATCACCCATTGGAATTTTGCAGATCGTTGCTAGTGAAAATGGAATTTGTGAGATAAATTTTGTAGATAAATTTGAAAAAGTTGCGGTAAAAGATGAAAATTTAAAGCTTTGTTTAGATGAACTGGAGGCCTATTTTAAGGGCGAGCTTAAAAAATTTAGCGTTAGACTTGATATAAAAACGACCAAATTTAGAGCCAAAATTTATGATGTTTTGCAAAAAGTGCCATACGGCGAAACGACTACCTACGCAGCTCTAGCACTTGCTGCTGGCCATAAAAACGCTTACCGTGCAACAGGCTCAGCAAATGCCAAAAACCCAGTGCCTATCATCGTCCCTTGCCACAGAGTGCTCTCTCACAGCGGCCTTGGTGGCTACTCAGGCGGCGAGGGTCTGCCAACTAAAATTTGGTTACTAGAGCACGAAGCCAAGCATAAATAGTTAGAAATTTAATGTTTAGGAAGTCTCTTAAATTTAAAATTTGAACTGGCATATCACGGCTCTAAATTTTAAATTTACTGGAGTTTCAAATCGCATGCAGTGCGTCAGCACTATTGCATGCTACCGCTAACGTGCGAGGGGATTAGGGGATTTAAAAAGGGGGATAAGGGGACGGCTTCGTAATTCAAGTCCCCTTGTCTCCCCTTTTTGATAAAGCAAATTTAGAAATTTAATTAAGCTGTCTTTGCAAATTTTAAAACTTTACTCACTCGCCTTAGCAACTTACCAAATTCAGGTCTCGTTATCACTTGCCACTGAATTTGGAAGCGTGATATGCTCGCTCATAAATTTTAAAATTTGCTGGAATTTTCTTGAGTATTAAATTTAAAGTTTAAAGCAGAAAAACAAGTAGTCTAAATTCACATAGCTCTCTAAATTTAGAGAGCTATGCTTTGTGTTTAATTGTAGTAGTTTATTTTTAGAATTTCTTCTTCCTAACCTCTTCAACAATAGCTTTAGCCATCTCATCTACTTCTGATGTTACTTCGTTTGCTTGGTTGGCAATTACAACGTTTTCTTTTGTTAGGTGATCTATTTGAGCAACTGATTCATTTATCATATTTATGCCTTCGCTTTGCTCTTTTATAGATTCACTCATCTCATTTATTGATTGAGCTAATACATTTGTATTTGCTTCTATCTCACCTAGAGATTTTTGAGTACGTTCAGCTAGTTTTCTAACTTCATCAGCAACAACTGCAAATCCTCTGCCATGTTCTCCAGCTCTAGCTGCTTCTATTGCAGCATTAAGAGCTAGAAGGTTTGTTTGATCTGCTATATCTCTAATGATAGTTATGATGTTTTTAATTTCATCACTTTGTCTTATAACATCAGCTGTCTTTTGAGAGATGGCATTCATTGAGCTACTCATTTGCTCAACTGCTGCTGCGCTTTCTTGTAAGCTATTTGCTTGAGTATTTGCTGAGCTTGCTACTTTAGATACTGAGCTAGCTAGAAGTTTTGCTTTTTCTTCTAGTACTTGAGCTTGGTTTAAATTTGAGTTTAGCATAGAGCAAACTACCTCGCCCATGTTTGATACTCCAAGTATCATAGCCTTTAGGTCAGCCTCTAGCTCTTCATTTATCTCAACCTTTGCTGTAAAGTCATTTTTAGTATATGAGCTAAGGACGTTTGTAACGCCTTTTAGGTTTTCAGAGATAGAGGCGAAGAATTTATTTAGTAGCTCTTTTAGCTCATTTAGCGATGGGTTATTTGGAGTTGAGTCTATCTTTGCTCCAAGGTTTCCTTTGATCATTAAATTTGCTACTTGATTTAGCTCATCTATCATCGTGCTATCTTTTTTGATGCCGGCTACGACCTTATCTATATTTTCATTTATAGCCTTACTCATCACACCAAATTCATCCTTTGATCTTATCTCAAGCTTGCTTGGTGCTTTTGCTTCATAAGTTACAAATTTAAATAGATCCTCAAGCTTTTCTTGGATAGTTTTTATCGGATTAAGAGATCTCTTGAGTAAGAAATATACAAAGGCTGATAGGATCACGATAAAGACAACAGCCATGATGGCTTGGATCTTTAGTAGTGGCATGGTCTGACTAGTAAAAGTATCAGCATTTATCGCAGCAACTGCTAGCCAGCCATCGTCATTTAGTGGCAAAATTTTAGCCAAGACGTTTTCATTTTTTGCGTTTTTATATGAGATTAGCCCATTTTCATCAAAGTCCTTGCTAGCAAATTTAGTCGCCAAATTCTTGGTCGCTTCAACAGAACTATTTATAAGACTTTCGTCATCATGTAATAAGATAACACCATCTTTGTCCATAAAATAGACATAGCCAAACTCAGTTTTACCCATCTTTAGAAGCTTTTTGCTTAAAAGCCTGATATTAACATCAGTAAATGTAGCTCCTAGAAGCTTGCCGTCCTCTACTATCGGTGTAGAGAAAGTCATGCACAGATCGTGCTCTGGAGCGACCATGTCTATATATGGCTTTGTAAAGATGGTTTTTCCACTACTCTTTGCGGCGATATACCAGCCCCTACCCCTTGGGTCGTATTTATCTTTTTCTGGGGTTAAAATTTTACCGTTAGAGCCGAAGGTATGGCCATTGCTCGCCGATGCAAAATAGGCGCCTATAACTATTGATTTTAAATTTTCTTTTGTAGATTTTAAACGGGCAAGAATTTCATCATCGTTGCCAACGCTTCCCGTTAGTTTGTCGGCGAGCTTTTGCGAATCCTCCATGTAGTCGCTCACAAAACTTTGCGTCACAGACTTTATGTCAGATAGAATTTGATCTTGGTTTTGGCTGATCAGCTTCACCACCTCCTCTTTTGCGTTAAAGTAGCTAACAGCCGACATCGCAGCAAAGCATACACTCAAAAGAACAATAAGCGTCAATGCGATCTTGTTTGATATAGATCTCATTTCATCCTCCTTGTGAAATATTAGTAGAATTATAATATTTAAAATATAAATTTAATCTTTTATTTTAAATAATATTTTATATTAAATAGTGATTAAATCTATAAAAATAACGTAAATTAGCGATATATTAGAAATTTTTTTAATTAAATTTGATTTATTTTATAAAATATACTTAAAATAAAATATTTAGTATTAGCATAAAAATAGGCTTATATACTAAATTTATACTAGATAAACTTAAACAAAAGAGAAACTTATTAAATTTGATGTGAAATGCTAGTTTAAATTTGTGAGTAACCTACGAAAATTTGATCTAGAAAGTATTATTAAATTTAGCCAGAACCAAAATGAACTGGCTAAATTTGGAATATTTAAATTTCTTTATAACCGACTATATTTAGCCCAAAACCAGCTAAGCTTACAAATTCTTTATTTTTATTTGAGCTTAGAAGCTCGATATCCTTTACGCCAAAGTGATTTAAAATTTGCGCTCCAATGCCATAGTCTTTGCTCGAATTTTGGTTGTCGCTATCTAAAAAGATCAAAATTCCACCATTTTGGCTTAAAAATTTGATAGTTTTTAAAAGCTCGTCATATTTTGGACTGCTCAAAAGCTCGTGATCGGCGAGGATCTTTTGAAATTTGACATTTGCCTTGCTCTTTGGCTCACCAAAAAGATAAGCTGAGTGGATTTTGCCTTTGTGATCTGTAATATCGTATCTTATAGCCGCGCAGTCTGCGATCATAACGTCACTTTTTTCGCCAACTCTTATGAGGCTTTCATGGCTTAGCCTATACTCAACAAGATCAGAAACGCTGATCATATTTAGCCCAAATTTCTTACAAAACTCCTCCAAGTAGTCGCGTCTTGCCATTGTGCCATCTTCTTTTACTATCTCGCATATAGACGCCATCGGGCTAACGCCAGCAAGCTTGCAAAGATCGACCGAGCCCTCTGTGTGACCTGTGCGAACAAGCACGCCGCCATTTTTGGCGATGAGTGGGAAAATGTGCCCTGGGCGCACGAAGTCTTCAGGCTTTGAGCTGGCCTCTGCTGCAAGCCTGATCGTCATATCGCGCTCATATGCGCTAACGCCCGTTGTTGCGTCTTTTGCGTCGATCGTAACCGTAAAAGCTGTCTCGTGGCTTGATGTGTTTTTAGCTACCATTAGCGGCAGATCAAGCCTTTTTGCGTTCGCCTCGTCCATCGCAAGACAGAGCACACCCTTTGCATGAGTGATGGCAAAATTTACCTTTTGCATATCGCTACTAGCTGCTGAAAAGACTAGATCGCCCTCATTTTCGCGGTCCTCATCATCGACCATAACGACCATTTTTCCATTTTTTATATCTTCAATCGCTCTTAATACATTTTCAAGTGCCATAATTATCCTTTTATAAATTTTTACGATTATATTGATATTTTGATAACTAAGAGATAAAAATAATATTTTTTCTTTGCCGACAATCACTTTTGAGAAAAAAAGAATTTACACCAAAATTTAAGCTTTTGAGACTAAATTTAACTATTTAGTAGGATAAATTTATCTCACAAAAGCATAAAATTTAAATGCATATTTCGTGATAAAACCAATTTTGACTTTAAATTTTAAAATATGCCTTAGACAAAGACAAATTGCTATTTTAGTTCGCTGATGACGATATGAAAGATAATTGAAATTTACATTAAATAAAAAAGTATAGTTTGATAAGTAGGTTAAAAATTTAAATATTTTTATTTAAAAACGCGAGGCAAATTAGGCTCTCATCATTATTTTAGCTATAAAAGTAAAAAAAATTTAATAGAGAAAATATATTCAATCTGTTTTAAGACAATATTTTATGTATTATTTTACATATTATTTAACAGAATATTTTTATAAAAATTTTGCATTAAAATTAAAAATAAAGACAAAAATAAAAAGAAATAGAAAAAATTTAAAAGTAGATGGCGCAGCGGACGGGGCTCGAACCCGCGACCTCCGCCGTGACAGGGCGGCATTCTAACCAACTGAACTACCGCTGCACCTAAAGTAATGGTGGTCGCTATAAGACTCGAACTTATGACATCCACCTTGTAAGGGTGGCGCTCTACCAACTGAGCTAAGCGACCTAAAATTTAAAATATCTGGCGACCCTTAGAGGATTTGAACCTCTGTTCCTACACAGAGAAAGTAGAGTCCTGAGCCACTAGACGAAAGGGTCATAAACCCAAAAAAATGGTGTCCTGCGTTGGATTCGAACCAACGGCCCCCTCATTAAAAGTGAGATGCTCTACCGACTGAGCTAGCAAGACATGATTATTTAAAAAAGAATTGAGATTATACAAAAAACATTATTATATGTCAAGAAAAAACCTGCTATATCCGATCGTCTTGATATATTAAGATCAAAACCAAAAAAATACTATACAATTGCATCCAATGCATCCAACTTAGTAGACAAAAGATGCTCTCTTTATGAAAATATTTTTTATAAATTTTACACTTAGTATCATTGTAGTATTTATTGTAACATAAGTGTTTTTCTTAAGGATATACTTTGTTCCAACAAGCTCAATGGAGCCAACATATAAGATTGATTCGGTATGAAACGCGTCTTCGCTGTTGGCGATGACGAGATTCAGTTCGCTTGCGATGGTCTTTATTTAAAACGTCCGCAAGATAAAGAATTTATTTTTGATCCGTATAAAGAACAATTTACAGGCATACACTATGATGAAGATAGTGTAATAATATTTAATACATTAGAACATGAGTATCAAAAAGAGCTAAAAGAAACTATTAATGGCGCAGATACCTCAGAAATAGCTTCATCTAAATCAAATTTTGATACTCAAGATTGTCAAAATGCTTTTATATGTAAGTTAGAAAAAGATACGTTTTTCATGGTTGGCGACAACCGTAATCACTCTTTTGATAGTCGTTTTTTCGGTGTAATTCCATACAAATTTTTAGTTGGTAAAGTTAAATGGTAGGTATTTTGACACAATTTAGAAAAACGTCTTGACCAAAGATAAAAATGAAGCAAATTATCAGATCAATGAAATTTTAAGAAAATTATGAAATCTTTTGTCAATTATAATTAAAACAAAAAAATATATGAATTTATAAAACCCGCTTGTAAATACAAGCAGGTTTTAAAATATTTTTATTTCTCTAGTTTCTCTTTAAGTTTTTCTTTTTTAGATTTAGCTTTTGAAGCAGCTTTTTCTTTCTTTTCTTTTACTTTGTCAACAACTTTGTCTTTTTCATCTTTTGCTTTTTCACTCATACTAGTTTCATCATCTTTATTAGAAGTTAGCTCTTCTTTAGTTTTAGAAGCTTTCTTTTTAAATTTATCTTTTTTATCAGAGATTTTTTCTTTCATCTCATCTTTTGCCTCATCTATTTTCTTCTTACCAGCTTTTGCTTTTTCGCTTACTTCGCTCTTGCCAGTAGTAGAAATTTCACCTTTTAGATTATCAAAAGTTTTATCGCCGATACCATTTACATTTTTGAGATCGTCGATTGAGTTAAATTTATTTGCTTTTCTATACTCGATGATAGCATCTGCTTTTGCACTGCCGATACCATCAAGACTCATAAGCTCCTCTTTTGTAGCTGTGTTTAGATTGATTGCTGCCATAGCCAAAGATGCAATAGCTGCAAGTGAAACCAATATTTTTTTCATTTTTATTCCTTAAAAGTAAATTTGAGATAAAATTCTAGCAAAGAGTGATTAATGAAGTATAAATATGAAGTAATATAAAAATGATTTTAAATATAGTTTATAGGAGAAAATCCCTGAAAATTTCAGGGAAAAAGTTTTATTTTCTAAGTTCGCGGATCTTAGCTGCTTTACCACGTAGTTCACGTAGGTAAAATAGTTTAGCTCTTCTAACACGACCTTTTCTAAGAACCTTTATCTCTTCTATAGAGTCGCTAAATATTGGGAAAATTCTCTCAACACCAACACTGTTAGCACCGATTTTTCTGATAATAAATGTTTCGCCAGTACCGCTACCACGTCTAGCTATACAAATGCCTTCAAAATTTTGAATTCTTGTTTTGTCGCCCTCATGAATACGAGTAGCCACACGCAATGTATCACCTGCACGGAAGTCAGGGATATTCTTACCAGCAATTTGAGCATTTTCAAACGCTTCAATGTATTTATTTCTCATGTTTTTCCTTATTTATGTGGCTTTAGCTTTTGATATAAATCAGGGCGAAAGTACCTTGTTTTGCAGTGAGCCATCTTGTTTTTTAAGTTGTGGATTTTAGCATGATTACCCTTTAAAAACTCTGAAACCACAAAGAGGGATTTAAAATTATCAGGTTTTGTAAAAGATGGAGCTTCAAGCAGATTACCCTCAAAACTCTCCACTTCAAGGCTCATGTCGTTTCCTAAAACTCCGGGCACATTTCTTGATATCGCGTCACTCATACAAAGTGCGGGCAGCTCTCCGCCAGTTAAAATAAAATCACCTATACAAAAAACTTCGTCCGCCCAAAGTTCAACAACTCTCTCATCAAGACCTTCATATCTACTGCAGACAAAACAAATATGATCTTTTTTAGAGAGCCTCTTTGCATCATTTTGACTAAATTTTTTACCGGCTGGTGTCAAAAAAATAACATGGGTATTTTTGTCTTTTACTTTTAAAAATTTGATCGACTCATCCAAAGGCTGTGGAAACATCAAAAGCCCTGCTCCGCCTCCGATCATATAATCATCAACTTTATTGTGCTTATCGTTGGTAAAATTTCTTGGATTTATGAAATCAATTTCTATAAATTTATTGCTAATTGCACGTTTTAAAATAGAATCACAAAAGTAAGGTTTGACTAAATTTTCAAAAAGTGTAATAAACGTAAATTTCATGAATTTTCTAAGATATCTCTAGCACCTTTTACTAAAATCTCTCCACTTTCCAAATTTACGCTTTCGATAAAGCGCTCCAAATATGGAATGTAGAAATTCTTTGGTTTGCCGGCTACGATAAGCTCTTCGTCTGTTTTTATGTATAAAAGTGAATTTGCAAAATTATCTTGAATATCTTCTACAATGCCTAAAATTTCACCATTTTCTACTACTTTTAATCCAATAATATCAAACTGAAAAAATTCATCTTTTTTTAACTTGCAGTTTTTTCTAGTGAGCTCTTTTGTAGTGTAGATAGTTCTATTTACAAGTGTTTTGGCAAGATCTAAGTCATCAAAATTTTCAAACAAAACCAGCTCTTTTTGTTTGTTGTAGTCTTTTATGATGAGCTGATCATTGTTTTTATCAAAAAAGGTTGCGCCTTTTTTAAATTGTTCTGGGAAGTCGCTCTTATTGTGAAGCTTTAAATAGCCCTTTAAACCAACACATCTCCCAATGGTAGCGACTTCAACAATATCACTATTCAATAGCTTTTACCGTTACTCTATAACTTGTATTGTCTTTGGCTTTACAGCCAATAATAACGGTCTTTATAGCATTTATCATTTTGCCGTCTTTGCCAATAAGTTTTCCAGTATCAACCTTATCGGCACTTATAATAATCTCGACAAAATTTTCACCAAGCTCTTGACGCTCGATAGTTACCTTTTCAGGAAAATCAGCTATCAGCTTGGCATATTCGTATAAAAAATTTTCAACCATTATTTTGTAATTTGCGCAACTCTATCGCTAAGTTTAGCGCCAACGCTTTTCCAGTAGTCTAATCTCTCTTTGTTGAAATTTATAACATTTGGCTCAACCATAGGGTTATAATAACCAATGCTCTCTATCCAACCGCTATCGCGTCTTTTTCTACTATCTGTAACAACTATACGATAAAAAGGTCTTTTTTTACGTCCCATTCTTGTTAGTCTTACTACTGTTGCCATATTATATTCTCCTCTTGTTTTTAAATAAAGCTTAAATTTAGATAACAAATATCCAAATTTAAACCCTTTTATCAAACAGGTCTTTTTAAATTTGCTTGTGAAAGCATATTTGCAAGTCCTTTTGCTCCGCCTTTTCCTGAAAATTTCTTAGCAAGCTTTGAGGCATTTTCAAACTGCTTTAAAAAGCGATTTACTTCTACTTGAGATAGTCCAGAGCCAGCTGCCAAACGCCTTTTTCTGCTATTGTTTAAAAGGTCTGGATTTTCACGCTCTTTTTGCGTCATAGAGTTTATCATAGCTTTAATATGCAAAATTTCTTTTGAATTATCAAGGTCTATATCTTTTATCTGATTTGCAAGTCCTGAAAGTCCAGGTATCATCCCCATCAAAGACTTCATGCTACCAAGCTTTTTAACGCTTTCCATTTGATCTAAAAAGTCGTTAAAGTTAAACTGACCTTTTTTTATCTTTTGATTTAGACGTTTTGCCTCTTTTTCATCAATAATAGTCGATGTTTTCTCAACCAAAGTAGCTAAGTCACCCTCGCCCATTATACGGCTTACGATACGATCTGGTATAAAGCTCTCGATATCAGCTACTTTCTCGCCAGTACCGACAAATCTTAGTGGGATATTTAGCTGTTTTGCTATACTAATAGCTACGCCGCCCTTTGAGTCAGAGTCAAATTTAGAAAGAATAACTCCAGAAATTCCCAAAATTTCATTAAAGCTTGTAGCTGTTTTTACAGCATCTTGTCCACTCATAGCGTCAGCTACGTAGAAAATTTCATGTGGATTTATCGCATTTTTTACATCTTTTATCTCTTGCATCAATTTTTCATCGATCGCAAGACGACCAGCGGTATCCACTAAAAGCACATCATAAAGACCGCTTTTTGCTTTTTCCAGCGCTTCTTTTGCTACTTTTATAGGGTTGTTTTCATTTTCTATATAAAAAAGATCGATCTCATTTGCAACGCAGAGCTGTCTTAGCTGCTCAACAGCTGCTAATCTTTGCAAGTCACAAGCAGCAACTAAAACTTTTTTCTTTCTTAGTTTTAGATAGTTTGCAAGCTTGATAGTTGTCGTTGTTTTACCACTGCCTTGCAAGCCAGCCATCAAAACAATAGTCGGTGCAACTGGCGCATAGACAAAGCCTTGATTGCCAGGAGCTGTTAAGATAGTCGTTAAATTTGACTTGATCGCATCTAGGAAATTCTTTTGGCCAACGCCGGTTTGCTTTAGTTCGCTTTCGATAGACGCGAGTAGATCTTTGGTGACTTTATGGTGAACATCAGCTTTTAAAAGAGCTTTTTTAAGCACGTCAAGTGCGTTTTTTAGAGCTTTTTCGTCATCTACAAAACGTATCTTACTAACGGCTAATCTAAAAGACTCGCTAATTTGTTCGAACACTAATCACCTTTCTAAATTGTTATTAAAGGGCGTATATTACTAAATAATTTCTTTATTGCTCTTTAAATTTCAAATTTATTAGATAGTTCAAATCCAAAAGAGTTAAATTCTCTTGGTATCGGCGCTTTAAATTTATAGTTTAAAAGAGCGATAGAATAGGCATGCAAAAACATTCTATTTGACCTATTTTTGCCATATTTCTCATCGCCAACAATAGGTAAATTTAAACTAGCTAAATGCACTCTTATCTGATGCGTCCTGCCTGTTTTTATGACCACTTTTACCAGCGTTTTTTTGCCAACAACCATGAGCGGTGAAATTTCACTGATCGCCTCTTTGCCATCTTTTGAGATCTTTGAAATGGCACCATTTTTATTTTTTATCGTTAAGATCGGCTCATTTACGACCACTTCCTCGCTCATGATACCCCTAACTGCGGCCACGTAAATTTTCTCAACCTTCATCTTTTTAAACTCATTTATGGCAAGGCTTGCAAATTCATCATTTTTTACAAGAAGCAGCACCCCGCTTGTGTCCTTATCGAGCCTGTGAAGAAGCGGAAATTTATACATTTGGCTGATTTTTTCACTAGTTATGGCAGCTGGTTTATTAATTGCTATTAAATTTTCATCTTCAAAGATAACGCTTGGCTTTGGCATATCTTCGACGCTAAATTTAGTATTTTCACTCATCAGCGCACGAGCGATCATCACCTTTTGCCCCTTGGCATAGACTAGTCCACTGTCGATTAGCTCCTTTGCCTCGTTGTTTGAGATGTTTTTTTGCTTGGCTAAAATTTTATACGCTTTTTCTTCACTCATAAAGTACTCCTTATATCTTCTATAATCGCATCAGCGCTTGCTTGCACGGCGATACTGCTTTTTTTGGCGCCACTATCTATTATGCCGCCGATCTCGCTCGCCCTTGCGATATAGATGTTTTCAACTAGGCTAAATAGCGCCTTTTGGTTAAATATAAACTCGCCGCTGATTATCACTGGGTTAAATTTCGCACACTCGATTGGATTATGCCCGCCGATATTTGGCACAAAACTGCCTCCAAGCACGACTATATCGCTAATAGCATAGACATTTACAAGCTCGCCTAAAGTGTCAAGCAAATTTACTTTAGCATCAAATTTATGTGTTTGGCTAAATTTTGCAAAACTAAAGCCATACTTTTTAGCGTACTCGCTAGCTAGCTTTTCAACCTCTGCAAATCTCTCAGGATGGCGTGGTGCGATGATTAAAAGATCGTTTTCTTTTAAATTTAAATTATCTAAAATCATCTCTTCTTCACCAGCATGCGTGCTTGCTAGCACGATCACTCTAGCTTTTGGCTTTTCATAAACTCTACTCACGCTTGGCAAAAATGCAGCTTTTATGTTACCAACGACCTCTATTTCGCCCGCTCCAAGCGACTTTAGCCTCTCTTTATCAAGTTCACTTTGGGCGTAAATTTTATCTATAAATTTAAAAATATATCTGTAAAAAAAGCCAAATTTTAAGTAGCTTTTGTAGCTCCTATCTGAAATTCTAGCATTTACCAGGATCACTCGGCTACCTTTTAGCTTTGCCATAAAAACTAGCATTAGCCAAAGCTCTGCCTCAAAAATGACTAAAATTTTGCTCTTTTTTAACCAAAATGGCAAGAAAATTTCAAATGGCAAAAATCTTGTGTTTGAGCAAATTTTACTTGCCGCTTCAAAGCCAGTATTTGTCACCACGCTTATGGCCTTGCTGTCAATTTTTTGCATCAAAGGCTTAAGCGCTTGCACCTCGCCAAACGAGCAAGCGTGAAAATGCACATCTGCGTCTTGAAATTTGGGGTTATTAAAGATAAAAAAACGTGCTGGGATCGATCTATGATATTTTTTTTTGAAACTTAATAAAAGTAGAAAAATAGCCCCAAAAAAGTAGAGTATTGAGGCTAAAAAATAATATATTATTATCACGAAACGTGTTATTGCTCTTGTTTATATAAAATTCTGCCACAATGCGGGCAAGTAACGATGTCTTCGCCTTTTACAACCGCAGAGAAAGTTTTATCATTTATCTGCATAAAGCAGCCATAACAAGCTTGTTTTTTGACTGGTACAACAGCTGTGTTGTGAGCCCATTTTCTGATCTTTTCGTAAAACGCTAAGATCTTTTGGTTCATCGCAGCGACAAGTTTATCTTTTTTAGCATATACCTCTTTGCGCTCTTTTTCAATCTTTTCAAGCTCAGATGAAACCTCGCTTTTTATCTTTTCTAAATTTCCTTCAAGCTCTGTTTTTTTAGCATTTAGCTCATCTTTTTGAGCATTTTTATTGTCTATTAGTTTTTCAAGTCTAGCGATCTCTTCGTTTGCTGCTTCAAGTTGCTCTTTTGCGATATCTTCTTCAAGACCTAGCGCTTTTATCTCTTTTTCGCTTTTAGCGCTCGAGCTTTTTTTAGCTACGTCTTTGATCTTGGCGCTAAATTCAGCGATATGAGCGTTTGTGCCTGATTTTTGTGATTTTAGATCATTTACCTCTTCGTCAAGTCTTTCTGCATTAACTGCTATAGTTTCGCACTCTTCTTCTATGCTTTTATAGGCTTTTTCTACTTCTTGTATGCGCGGTGTGAAACCGTCTATTTGTTTGTCAAGATCAGATAATTCAACTAATTGTTGTAAATATTTATTCATAATGTTTCCTTTTTTGTTAGCAATATGTAAATGGGTTTTTAGAATTGCTTATTATAACTTCAATTTTTAGATTTTGCAAATATTTTGCTAAAAAATCACTAAAATAACGCTCACTTTCATAGTGGTTTATGTCTATCAAATTTAGTCCATTTTCCTTTGCATAAAGGGCTTGGTGATACTTTAGATCGCCTGTTAAAAAGGCGTCTGCTTTGACATCTTGGATGAGATCTGCGCCGCTTCCAGTGCAGATGCAAATTTTAGAAATTTCATCTTTTGCATGAACTACTCTTAAATTTTCTAGCCCAAGTTTTTCTTTTACAAATTTGCAAAGCTCGCTAAATTTCATATTCACATCAGCGTAGATCAAAAAGCCCTCTTTGCTTGAAATTTCAAGCCCCAAAACCTGCGTCACAAATTTTTCATTTAAAAATGCAAGGTCGGCATTTGTGTGAAGCGAAATGAGCGAGATATTTTTTATAATCATCTCTCTTATGAGCGAGCTTGGATAGAGGCTGTAGTCTAGGCGCTTTAGCCCTTTAAAAATGAGTGGATGGTGAGTGATGATGAGCGAGTTTGGCAATATATTTTGCAAAACCTCGCTATCAATATCAAGGCTTAGATAAATTCGCTCAAATTCGCTGTCAAATGAGCCAACCTGCAAGCCACTATTGTCCCAAGACTCTTGGCTCGAAAATGGGCAAATTTCATCTAAATTTTTATAAATTTCATCTATTTTCATCAAATTTTACTTTTGCTCTAAGCTCTCTTTATATGTTAGCGCGCACTCTTTTGCAAGCTCGCGAATTTTTAAGATGTAGTCTTGTCTTTGCGTCACACTTATCGCTCCGCGCGCATCAAGGACGTTAAATGTATGAGCTGCAAGCATGCAGTAGTCGTAAGCTGGCAGTGAAATTTTGGCCTCCAAGCAGCGTTTGCACTCGCCAAATGCGTTTTCAAACTGGTTAAAAAGCATATCAACATTTGCCACTTCAAAGTTATATTTGCTCCACTCATACTCGCCTTGCTTGTGCACATCAGCGTAGGTTACGATGTTGCCACTAGAGTCGTCCCAAACGATGTCGTAGACGCTATTTACATCTTGTAGATACATAGCTAAGCGCTCAAGACCGTATGTTATCTCACCAGATATGAGCTCGCATGCGATGCCACCCACTTGTTGGAAATAGGTAAATTGCGTCACTTCCATGCCGTCTAGCCAGACCTCCCAGCCAAGCCCCCAAGCACCAAGTGTCGGGCTCTCCCAGTTGTCTTCGACAAAGCGGATATCGTGATTTTTCAAATTTAGACCAAGTCTTTCAAGGCTTTTTAGGTAAAGCTCTTGGATATTTTCTGGACTTGGTTTTATAAGCACTTGAAACTGATAATAAGCACCAAGGCGGTTTGGGTTTTCGCCGTATCTACCATCAGTCGGACGGCGGCTTGGAGCTACGTATGCGGTCGCCCACGGCTTTGGTCCAAGGCTTCTTAAAAATGTCGCTTGATGATATGTGCCCGCACCTGCTGGCATGTCGTATGGCTGAAGTATGACACAGCCTTGCTCTTGCCAATAGTTTTGAAGCGTTAGTATTATTTGTGAAAATGTCATTTTTTGCCTTTTATTTTATTGATATATAAACTTCTATTTTATTTTTTAGGTATTTTTCAAAGTCTGTTTTATAGGTTCTTTCTAGCTCGCTACTTTCAAAATATCTCCAAATTTCATCCCAAAATTTTGCAACATTTTGTGGCTCATTTGCAAAGCTAAAAAGAGCGTACTTTCCGCTTTGTATATTTAAATTTTCACTATCTTTTTGGCGTGATATTGTGCCGATGAAGTTATCGTAATGTCCATTAAAATCACTTTCGTAGTTACAGTAAACACTATAAATTTCACTCTTGCCATCATAGTATTCATTCATAAATTTGGACCATAAAGCTGGAATTTTGCCGTTGCCGTCCATTTCATCTTCATTTTTAGTACGAGTTTTTACTCCGTAAATTTCAAAACTATCCTCTAAATTTATAGTCTTCATAAACTACTTTTGTCCGTTGAAATTTTCAACCGCTTGGTTCCACATGAGCTTGTATTTTCGTTTTAAAAATTCAACTTCATCTTGTGAAATTTTAAGCTGTTTTGTAAGTGTCTCGACCGTTTTTCTATCCTCGTCATAGAGCTCTTGCATCGAAATAAGCGCCTCTTTTAAAAATTTATTCTCATTTCTTAAGGTCTCAAGCGTCTCATCTTTTGCGTCAAGCACCTTTTCGTGTAAATTTAGTATCGTGCCGATCGTCTTTTCGACAAAGGTAAAACCATCTTGGCTTTGCGGCTGCAAAGATAAATTTTGCGAAACACTAGGCACTACGCTCATCGTTCCCTCGCTCGCTTCTATCAAAATTTCTCCATTTTCCTCTTTGGTTTTCAAAACGCCACGATTTATCATATCCTCGATAACTTCGTGCTCCAAGTGCACAAGTTTGCAAAATTCATCAACTCCAAGATAGGTCTGCACCACTTCTCCTTTTATAGTATCACTTCAACCTTTAAAGAATCATCCTCTAAAGCCTTTATCTTTGCCTCTCTGTCGGCCTTTAGCGCGCTTGCTAGCCCCTCATCTTCAATGGCTAAAATTTGCACCGCAAGATAGGCTGCATTTATCGCGCCAGCCTTGCCGATAGCTAGGGTTGCCACTGGCATGCCACTTGGCATTTGCACGGTTGAGTAAAGTGCATCAACGCCGCTTAGAGCTGAGCCAGCCATTGGTATGCCGATAACTGGTTTTGTTGTATTTGCAGCGATCGCTCCAGCTAGGTGAGCTGCCATGCCAGCAGCTGCGATGAAGACTTTTGCGCCCTTTTTCTCGGCATTTGCGACGTATTCGCTAGTTCTTTTTGGGCTTCTGTGAGCTGAGCTGATTATCAGTTCATATTTTACGCCAAATTTCTCCAGAGTCTTTGCTGCCTCGCTGACGATCTCATAGTCGCTTTTACTTCCCATTATAATAGAAACAAATTTCATATTTTCTCCCTTAAAAAACTAAATTTTGGCAGCTTAACGCCAAGGTTTATCTCATTTTCATTGCCGCTATGAATTTCGCTCATGACCTTGCCTTTTTTGGTAACGAGCTGCTTAAATTTGATAAATTTCTTGCCATCTTGCGAATAGACCTTTGAAATTTCATTTTCACTATCATCTATGTGTGAGCCAGTCGGTGCTACGATCTCGTAGCCCTTATCTGGAAAAATTTTATACTTGCACTTAAAAAACTCGCCATCTTCACTTATAGCATTTACCTGATGAGTGCCCTCTTCTAGGCTACTTGTGTGATTTTGCGTATCGGTTCGCTCATAGGGTCTATGCACCAAGTAGCCGTCCGTAAAGCCACGATTTTTCAGTGTATTTATCTCATTTTCATAAATTTGCGCGTCAAATTTATCGTCCATGGCGTCATCTATCGCCATTTTATAGGCTCTTGCTGTGCAGGCTGCGTAGTATTCGCTCTTTGTGCGGCCCTCTATCTTAAAGCTATCTATCACGCCGCTATCAACGATCTCTTTGATGTGTGAGATGAGGCAAAGATCTTTTGAGTTCATGATGTGAGTGCCATTTTCGTCCTCTTCTAAGCGGAAAAGCACGCCGCTCTCTTCATTTTTGGCATAAAGTTCGTACTTAAACCTGCAGTCATTTGCACAGCTGCCGCGGTTTGACATACGACCGCTTTGCACGGAGCTTACCAAACATCTTCCAGAATAGGCAAAGCACATCGAGCCATGGACGAAAATTTCGATATCAAGAGTTGGAATTTCCTCTTTTATCTTTATAACATCTTTTAAATTCATTTCACGTGCCACGACGATGCGTTTTGCGCCCATATCGTGATAAATTTTAGCGTCCAAAACGTTCATAACGTTTGCCTGAGTTGAGAGGTGTATCTCGATATCTGGAGCGATCTCTTTTGCTAGGCTCATGACGCCTGGAGTTGCGATGATAAAGGCGTCTGGCTTCATCGCTGAGATGGTTTGTAAGTGCCTTTTTAGTGGCTCTATCTGAGAGTTAAAAGGAAAGGCATTTATGGTCGCATAAAATTTCTTTCCCTTTTCGTGTGTGTAGTCTATCGCCTCTTTGAATGTTTCAAGGTTAAACTCCCTTGCCGATCTAGTCCTTAGCGAAAAGCTAGCCACAGAGCCATAAACAGCGTCGGCTCCGTATTCAAGGGCGATTTTAAGTTTTGTTAAATTTCCAGCTGGAGATAAAAGCTCAGGCCTTTTTAGCACTATTTTTTACCTAGACTTTCTATCAAGGCTTCGATGTCGTCGTTACTGACAAGGTTTTCAGTCGTTGTATCACCAGCGATATGAACAGCAGATCCCACGCGCTTATCATCATCGATACGACCTTCAAACAATGTATTCATATATTTGCTAAGTGCCCTCATAACGTTGATAACACGCTCTATCTTTTGTCTGTGGATGTCTTGATACTGCATCATATCCATAGCCATCATGATCTCATCTTGTCCCATTTGTAAATTTCCGATGATATTATCGATCGTGCCAAGAAGCGAGTTGTTTTTCTCTAAAGCCTCGCTAAATGCGGCAATATTTGGAAATTTCTCACTTAGCGTTGTAAATAGCTCAACGTTTGAGTTTATCGCATCTTTTAGGCTGTTTGAGTCGCTCTCAGCGTCCATAAAAAAGTTATTTATCGTCTCAAGCTTGTCAAACATCTGAGTAGCTTTCTCTTCACTATCTCTTGTCACATCGTCAAGCTGATGCACCATTTTATGGTCTTCAGTTGGTGGTGGCGGTGGCCAAACGCCGTCTGCACTCACTCTGTAGTTTTCGCTCTGTTTTGAGCTACTCTCTGACTTTACTTGTGGCTCATCTGCTTTAGCACTCATTGCCTCTGCAACTTCTGCTACCTCGTCTGTTTCCTCTTTGACGTCCGCGACCTCTTGGCTGGCATCTTTAGTATCACCTAAATCATCCTCTAATCCGCCCGCCATAAGCGCGTCAAGTTCCTCTTGGGTCATAAAAGCTCCTAATAAAATTTGCCTTGATTATATAGGATTTAAATAAAAAGAAAGTTTAAAAAGTATGCGTTTATCTTTAAATTTATCAAATTTTAGGTAGCATTTTTGAAAAATAAACGACTTTAAAAGGCTAAAAATGACCGTCGATATTCACAACCACACACCGCTTTGCAACCACGCAGTTGGCGAACCGCTAGAATTTGTGAGATGCGCCATAAAAGCTAGCACAAAATACTTTGGCTTTAGCGATCACGCACCGATGAACTACGATAAAGCTTATAGGATGAAATTTGAAGAGATGCAAAGCTACGAAGACGAAATTTTACGTTTAAGAGAGGAATTTAGCGGTGAGATAGAAATTTTACTTGGCTACGAGATGGACTTTTTAGATGGCTTTATGGACGAGCGAGTTTTTGCTAGAAAGGTTGATTATCTAATAGGCTCTGTGCATTTTTTTAACGGCTGGGCGTTTGACAATCCTGAATTTATCGGTGGTTACGAGGGCAAAGACCTAGATCAAATTTGGCAAGAGTATTTTGACCACATAGAAAGATCAGCCAAACTTGGTAAATTTGACATCATGGGGCACATCGATCTTTTAAAACTCTTTAAATTTTTACCTAAAAAAGATGTCAGGATCCTAGCCAAAAACGCGATAAAAGCGATAAAAGAGGCAAATTTGGTAGTTGAGATAAACGCAGCTGGCTTTAGAAAGCCTGTCGGCGAGCAATATCCAAGCATAAATTTACTAGAACTTGTCGCCGAAAATGACATAACCATCACCTTTGGCTCAGACGCTCACGCCAAAGAAGATATCGGCAAAAACGGCGAAATTTGCGAGCAGATAGCTAGAAATTTGGGATATTCAAAGTGTGCGATATTTAAAAATAGAGATAGAGAATTAGTAAAATTTTAGTTTGGGGTCAAATAAAATATAAAAATAATCTTAAATATAAAATTTTGTGATACAATACGAAAATTAAAAACTAGAAGGAGATAAAAAATGGGAAAATTTGTCCAAAACATCGATCATTTTTTTGATTTTTGCAAAGAAAATGAAGTTAAATTTGTAGATTTTAGATTTACCGATCTAAACGGCGCTTGGCACAGCATAAGCTACAACATAAAAGCTGTTACAAAAGAGAATTTCACAAACGGCATCCCGATGGACGCTAGCTCGATGAACGGCTGGCAGCCAATCGACAAGAGCGATATGATAATGAAGCCAGAAGCGACATCTGCGTTTTTGGACCCATTTACCTCTGACATCACAGTCGTTGTTTTCTGCGATATCTACGACATTTACAAAGGTCAAATTTATGAAAAATGCCCTCGCTCGATCGCAAAAAGAGCGATGCAATATGTAAAAGATAGCGGACTTGGCGACGAGGCATATTTTGGCCCTGAGAATGAATTTTTTGTATTTGACAACGTCAAAATCATCGACAGCCCAAACTGTGCGATGTATCAAGTAGATAGCGAAGAAGGCGAGTGGAACGACGCTGCAGACTTCAAAGATAGCTACAACACAGGCCACCGCCCACGCAGAAAAGGCGGCTACTTGATGACTCAGCCGATCGACAGCATGGTCGATCTAAGAGCTGAAATGATGCAAGTTTTAGAGCAAGTTGGCCTTGAAGTATTTTTAGGACACCACGAAGTCGCACAAGGTCAAGGCGAGATCGGCGTGAAATTTGGCAACTTAGTCGAGGCTGCTGACAACGTTCAAATTTACAAATACGTCGTTCGCATGGTCGCTCACCTAAACGGCAAGACAGTTACATTTATGCCAAAACCACTTTATGGCGACAACGGCAGCGGCATGCACGTGCATCAATCAGTCTGGAAAGACGGCAAAAATTTATTTTATAAAGAGGGCAACTACGCAAATTTAAGTGACTTTGCTAGACACTACATCGGCGGCGTTTTAAAACACGCAAGAAGCGTTGCAGCTTTCACAAACCCTAGCACAAACAGCTACAAACGCCTAATCCCAGGCTTTGAAGCGCCATCTATCCTCACATACTCTAGCCAAAACCGCTCAGCGAGCATCCGCATACCTTACGGCGCTGGCGAGAAGTCAGTTAGAGCTGAGATGAGATTTCCAGACAGCACGGCAAACCCTTACCTAGCCTTCTCAGCGATGCTAATGGCAGGCCTTGACGGCGTAAAACACAAATACGAGCCGGTTGGTCCGATGGATGAGAATTTATTTAAACTCCATCTTGATGAGATCAGAGAGCGCGGCATCGAGCAGCTCCCACACACACTTCGTGGCAGCCTTGAAGCGCTTATCCGCGATAACGAATACCTAAAACCGATAATGAGCGATCTTTTCATCGACACTTATCAGCACATGAAATTTGAAACTCAGGTTTGGCCTTACGAAGCGCGCCCAACCGCTTACGAGTTTAAGACTTGCTTCTCTTGCTAAAACTCAATCTCCAAGCTTTTTTGGGCTTGGAGACTTTTTAATCAAATTTAAAATATAAAATTCTGCGATTATTAAATTTAAATCTAAATCTAATAAGCATTATCGCTTAGAAATTTTTTAACTACAACAGATAAATTTTTTAAAAAAATAAAATCTATATAGTTAAATTTTGGGCTAAACTTGGCTTTACGCACAAGAATAAATTTTAAATTTAATAAGCCCAAACTCATGCAAATTTAGAAATTTAAGCTCATATCCAAAAAAGCCATGGCGGATAAATTTAAGACTTCAAGCTTTAAACATAAAAACAAAAACACCTATCTAAATTTTGGCTACTTTTGTTTAGAAATTTTGTCCAAAAGGATAAATTTAAAAATTAACAAGCCATAGCCATTGTAAATTTTTTTAGTTTAGATATTTTGCCTAGCAAAAATGGTCATAGCAGATAAATTTTGGCTTTAAATTTAAGCATCAAAACAAAACAACAAGCTAAATTTGACTAATTTTATTTAGAAATTTTGCTTTAGAAAGGTTAAATTTAATAAGACTAAGTTCATGCGAATTTAGAAATTTAAGCTTATATCCAAAAAACCGCATCGGATAAATTTAAAACTTCAAATTTGAAATATAAAATCCTACGGCGGTAAAAATTTAAGCTAAGTTTGATTTTGCAAACAAGGGGCAAAATTGCCAAAATTTTAAATTTATCTGCCTCATTAAAAGTTCAAATTTAACAAGCCCTAACTCTTTTAAATTTGCAATATAAATTTGAGATTTTATTTAGTCAGGATAGCAGCAGATAAATTTATAAAAAAACTAAATTTGACCACTTTTATTTAGAAATTTACGCCAGAAAAGTCAAATTTAAAGCGCTAAATCAAGCAAATTTACAAAAGATTCAAACCCCTAGCTATTTTGCACTTCAGGCTGTCCAAAGAGCCTATTTGCCTCTTTTATCACGCCCTCTTCTCTTTGCTTTTTAAGCTCCTCTGGACTTTTGCTCTGACTTAGCGACATCAGCTCTTTTGCAAAGTCATTTTGTGGCTGAGATAGCGCATTTGCCTCGATCTGTCGTGCCGTAACAGGCTCTTTTACTGGCTCATCTTTTTGCTCGTCTTGCTGTCTAGCCTTTATCTTGGCGATCTCCTCGTCAAGGTAGCTATATTTATCCTGTGGCTCTTGTGGCTTAGTTTGTAGCTCAGACTTTGCGGCAGGAATTTGTGTTTTGGCATTTACGATCTTGATCTTTTTACCAAAAATTGTATGTAAAATTTCATGCATTACGCCCCAGCTTTTTTTGAAAAATGCCAGCTCATCGCCAGTAGCATTGACAACTAAGCCAAGCTCATTTTCATTTAAAAAGCTAAAACTTATGTGGTTTTTAAAAATTTCTCCAAGCTCAAAGCTTCTATCATAAATTTTTGCCACAAACTGCTCGTAGGGCGACTTTGGCACCTCTTTTAGGGCTAAGATTTGCTCACTCACGCCAGCTTTTGGCTCTATAGCCACTCTAGGCTCGCTCTTAGCAAGCTTTATGGCTTCATCGATATCTTGTAAATTTAGCGCCTCTATCATCATAAAGAGCATTAACATCAGCACAAAGCCATTATCGCTTGATACACTTAACATCGACTTTGCCTGCGCCAAAATCCTAAAAAATCTCTCATATATAAGAAGCGAAAATTTTGGATCATTGTCTAAAAATCTCTGCTTTAAATTTGCCAAAATTTCATCTATGATCATCTCTGGCTCATAGGTCTCAAGCTCGGTTACTAGCACTCTTATGGCGTTTTTATCGGCATTTGCGACGTGCTCGATGATCTGCTCGATCCTACTTGGATCAAGAAGTCCGAGCATCGCTGCCACGCTTGATTTTGTGATATTGCCAGCGCCATAAATGATAGCTTGATCAAGCAGGGTTAGCGTATCTCTTAGCGAGCCGCCGCCGCTTCTAGCTAGTATCTCAAGCGCCTCCCTCTCGTAGCTCACGCCCTCTTTGCTAAGGATAAATTCAAGGTGTTTTACGATCTCATATCTGCTTATCTGCTTAAATCTAAAATGCTGCGTCCTTGAAAGCACCGTCGTTGGCAGCTTCAAAGGGTCGGTCGTTGCTAAGATAAATTTAACATAGCTTGGTGGCTCTTCAAGCGTTTTAAGAAGGGCATTAAATGCCTCTTTTGTTAGCATATGCACTTCGTCGATGATAAAAATTTTATATCTAGCAGCCGTCGGAGCGTATTTTGTCTGCTCGATAAGCTCCCTTATGTCGTCGATCTTTCTGTGGCTGGCCGCATCCATCTCGATGATATCCATGTGGCGCGACTCGTTTGCCATAACGCACTGCGCGCAGACCTCACAAGGCCTAGAAGTTGGCCCTTTCTCGCAGACCAAAGCCTTTGCAAATATCCTAGCGCTCGATGTCTTGCCACTTCCCCTAAGGCCTGAAAACAAATAAGCATGGCTCACTCTGTTCTCATCAAGTGCGTGAGTTAGGCTCTTGCTTACAGCTTCTTGTCCGATGAGCTCGTCAAAATTTTTTGGTCGATATTTTAGGGCTAGTGCTTGCAACTGCTTTCCTTTTTGCAATTTTAATTTGCTGATTTTATAAAAAAAGGCATAAATTTATGGTTATGATAAAGTTAAATTTTGCTAAATTTAAGCCAAACTTTAGCGACAAGGATAAATTTGCAAGCATTTATATCTGGATTTTTCACCTCTTTATCACTCATTTTAGCCATTGGCGCGCAAAACGCATTTGTGCTAAAACAGGGCATAAAAAGAGAAAATATCTTTATCATCTGCCTTATTTGCGCTATTAGCGACGCTGTCTTGATCTTTGCGGGAGTTTTTGGGCTTGGCAGCCTCGTGCAAAACTTCCCCATCATCAAGCAAATCGCCCTATATGGCGGCTTTTTATTTTTACTTTTTTACGCGCTAATGAGCTTTCACTCGTGCTTTTTCAAGGATCTTCGCATGGATACCAGCAGCGATTATGCCAGATCAAATTTAAAGAAAAACATCCTTTTAACGCTCGCATTTACTTGGCTAAATCCACACGTCTATCTTGACACGATGATCCTAATAGGCTCGGTTTCGACTAAATTTAAAGATGAAAATTTGATATTTGGCGTGGGAGCTAGCCTTGCCTCGTTTTGCTTTTTCTTCACACTTGGCTATCTGGCTAGTTTTTTAGCGCCCATCTTTGCAAGGCCCATCTCTTGGAAAATTTTAGAGTTTTTTGTCGGCCTCATCATGCTCGCCCTTGCTTTCATGCTCATTTTTGCTAGTTTCTAGCCTCTTTTTTAGCGCCTCTTTTTTGCGAAGTTCGAGCGCATAAGCTTCATTTAGCGCATCTTCGCCATCTAAATTCGCTCCGTCTAAAAATTTGCGGTAGTCTTCAAACTGCCTATTTTTTATCCCCCAAAGCACGCCAAAAAGCAATGCCGCCCCCATCAAAACCGAGATAAAAACAAGCATCGCAAGAGTCGTTGTATCCACTATTTGTCCTTAAATTTTCTAACTATAAAAAGCGAGTTTAGTATGACGCTTAGCGAGCTTGCCGACATGAAAAGTGCGGCAAATAGCGGCATGACGTAGCCACACACGGCAAATGGCAGGCTAAGGGCGTTGTAAAGCAGGCAAAAGAGTAAATTTTGCTTTATCGTTTTATAAGTAAATTTTGAAATTTTCACCGCTTTTGCAAGGCTTTGAAGGCTATCATCAAGTAGCACCACGTCGCTTTTCTCTAAGCTCACCGCAGCGCCACTTCCCATGCAAATAGCCACGTGAGCGAGGCTAAGCGCGGCTGCGTCGTTTATGCCGTCCCCCACCATCAGCACCTTTTTGCCCTGCTGCTTAAGACCAGCTATAAATTTAGCCTTTTCATCAGGCAGCATCCCTGCTCTAAACTCGCTCACGCCAAGCTCGTCTGCCACGTTTTTTACCACATTTTGCACGTCGCCACTTAGGATACACACCTTCATGCCAGCGCTCTTTAGCTCGTCTATCAAAGCCTTTGCCTCGGGCTTTACGCTATCTTTTAGGTAAAATTTAGCCACCAGCTCGCCCTGCTTGCCCACAAAAAAGCTCACATTTTCTTCGCTCTCTTCAAATTTCACCCCATTTTCAGCCAAAAAGCGCCTACTTCCAGCCACAAAACGCTCACCCATAATATCAGCGCTAACTCCCTTTGCCACGCTTAAATTTGCATTTTCAAGCTCAACTTTTTTTGCGCCTTTTTGCTTTAAAAACTCAGCCACCGCCACGCTTATTTGGTGGTTTGAGATGAGACAAAGCGAGTAAATTTTATCTATACTCACGCCCTCTTTTATAAAAAACTCGCCAACTTCAAATTTAGCCTTTGTAAGCGTCCCAGTCTTGTCAAATACTGCCACATCGCACTTTGCAAGGCTTTCAAAAAATTTAGCCTCTTTAAAAAGCACCTTGTTTTTAAAGGCAACCCCAAGGGCACAAACGCTGCTAACTGGCGTGGCAAGGGCAAGCGCACAAGGGCAAGCGATCACGATGACGCTCACGGCTGTCACTACCGCTTCTGAAAAGCTAAATTTAAAATACCAAAACCAAAATGTAAAAAATGCCAGAGTAAGCACGCCAAGAGAGAATTTCGAGGCGATTTTATTCACTGCTAGCTCGATATTTGGCTTTTTTAGCTCTGCGTTTTGGAGTAAATTTATAAACTTATTAAGATATGAGTTTTTAAAAATTTGCCTTGCCTCATAGACGATCTGCCCGTTTAAGCAGACGACACCGCTTTTGACCTCGCTGCTAGAGCTTAGCAAAAGTGGCAAGCTTTCGCCTGTTAAGCTTGAGCTATCCACGCTCGCCTCACCGCTAAGCACCACCCCATCAAGCAGCGCTCTCTCGCCTGATCTAAGCACGATCTTTTCGCCTAAATTTACATCCTTTGGCTCTTTTAAAACGTCCTTGCCATCCTCTAAAACACACACTTTTGCAAGCAGCATAACGCTTAAGAAATTTGAAGTCTCAAGCGCCTTTTTTTTGCCTAAAATTTCTAAAAATTTACCGATAAAAACAAAGGTTATGATCATCGCAACCGAGTCAAAATAGCTCTCACCGCTTCTTGTAAGCATCGCAAATATCGAGTAGATATATGTTATGCTAGCTCCCGTGATAACGAGCAGGTCCATATTTGGCGAGGCGTTTTTGATAGCGATTTTTGCCCCCTTGAAAAACTCGCTACCAGTGTAGAAAAGCACAGGCGTTGCCAGCACAAACTGTGCGAAGCTTAGTAGGTCCTTCACGTCGCTTCTGATGCCGCTAAAGTAGCCGCCATACTGCGCGATCGCCAGCCACATGATATTCATCGTGGCAAAGACGCCAACAAGCGCTTTTGCGTAGAAATTTCGCCTTTTTTTAACTAGCTCGTCCTCTTTTTGGCTCGCTGCGTAGGCCTTTGGAGTGTAGCCAACGGCATAAATTTTCTCGATTATCTGCTCCACCAAAAGCTCTTGCTCATCGTAAACGATGACCGCTTTTTGGCTAAGCGAGTTGATATTTACCTCCAAAATTCCAGGCAGGCTAAAAAGCGCCTTTTCAAGCAGCCAGATGCACGCCGAGCAGGTTATGCCGTCAATGAGAAGTGAAATTTTAGAAAACTCGCCCTCTTTTGTCACCAGCTCACTAAAATTTGCCGCTAAATTTTTGACATTTGTGCCGTTTTTTGCAGGCATTAGCGTGTTTTTGCCAAGCCTCTCATAAAACTCGCCAAGGCCGCTTTCATTTAAAATTTCATAGACGCCCTTGCAGCCGACACAGCAAAATTTAAGCCCACCCTTAGCCTCTATCATCGCGCTTTCGTCAAAGCTTTGCTTGCAGTGAGAGCACCTACACTTCACGGACGCTTCTTTTTAAGCTGATCTAAATAGCCATATATCGTGATCTTTGAAACATTTAGCTTGGCTGCCACGACCTCGATAGCGCCCTTGATGTTAAAAATACCCTTTTCGTTCATAAAGCCAACGAGTTCTAGCTTTTGCTCTTTTTTGAGCTTTTTGCCCTCGTTTTTGGCGATGATCTTGTCGATTAAGCCTAAGACGATCTTTGTCACATCGTCGTTTTGCTCGTCATGAGGCTCATTTTCACCAGTTTTTAAGAAATTCCCAGCCATTTCAAAAAGGCTCTTTGCCACGCTTGCATCGACATTTACGCATATCGCCCCTATGATCTCGCCTGCCTCATCTCTGATAAAGGCGGTTGAAGACTTCACCAGCTTTTCGTCCTTTGTAAAAAAGTAGTTTGCCACATAGTCGTCTTTGAAATTTTTACTATTTAAGACCTCGCTTACAAGGTGGTCAAAGCTTTGTCCGACCTTTCTACCAGTGACGTCGCCAGCTACGTAGACGACCGAGCGCTGCGGGTTTGAGAGATCGTGCAGCACGACTTCGCAGGCAAATGGCGAGCTTTTTTGTATGAGATTTGCCGTTGGGATAAATGCCTTTAAAATATGGTGCATAAGGCGCCTTTTGTTTTTGTTTAAGTTTAGCCAAAATATTTTTAAAATTTCGATAAGAAAAAATATAATTTTTTATGAAAATTTGTGAAATTTAAGTGGTAATAATAATTTTTTATCTATAATCCTTTAAATTTTTAAGGAGAAAATATGAAAATTTATGAGACCGAAATTTCAAAAAAGAAAAAGGCTCACTACTCTTTGGCAACCGAGCACAACGGCATCCTATACATCTCAGGACAGCTTAGTATGGACCCAGAGACTAGGCAGATCCCAGAGGGGCTAAAGGCGCAAACAAGACAGGCTTTAAAAAACCTTGATAACGTGCTAAAACTAGCAAATGCGACAAGAAATGACATCTTGATGTGCCGCATCTATACGCCAGATATCGACTTTTGGGACGAGATAGATGACGAGTATGCGCTATTTTTTGGCGAGCACAAGCCAGCTCGCGTCGTAGTGCCGACAAATAAACTTCACTTTGGCTGCCTGCTAGAGATCGAAGCCACAGCGATACTTGATAGAAAATTTTAAAAGGAGCAACAATGCCTAAATTTATCTGCTCAAAGTGCGGCAAGAGTGCAGATTTTGAGACACCTATATTTGCGTGCGAGTGTGGCGGGCTTTATGATCTGGAGTTTAAACCAGCCAAATTTGATCTAAATTTGATCGACCAGCGCGAGTTTAGTCTATTTAGATACCGCGAATTTTTCCCTATCAAAAACGATCTTTGGCGCGATATCAGCCTTGGCGAAGGGCTAACAAAGAGCGTGAAATTTGATGACTCGCTCTACCTTAAAATGGACTACGCGATGCCAACGCTCTCCTTTAAAGATAGGGGTGCGGTGATGCTTATTTGGTTTTGCAAAACTCATGGCATCAAAAAGATCTTGCAAGATAGCAGCGGAAACGCTGGAAACTCAGTCGCCGCATACGCTGCAAGAGCTGGGATAGAGTGTGAAATTTACGTCCCAAAAGGCACAAGCGAGAAAAAGATAAAGATGCTTGAGTACTACGGCGCAAAGGCGGTTGTCTTTGACGGCACGCGCGACGAGACGGCAGATGCTTGTAGAAAAAGGGCAAAAGATGAGGGCATATTTTACGCAAACCACGTCTTTAACCCACTTTTTTACCAAGGCACTAAAACATATATATATGAAATTTACGAGCAGCTTGGCTTTGTCCCTGAAAATCTCTTTTTGCCAGTTGGCAACGGCACCTTGCTAATAGGCTGCGAGATCGCTTTAAAAGAACTTTTTGAGGCTGGAGTGATCAAAAAGCTACCTAAAATTTTTATAGTCCAAAGTGAAAATTGCGCGCCGTTTCTTGGGGCGACAACCGAGCCAGTTGCGATAAAATCTAAGCCAACTTTGGCTGAGGGCATAGCGATCGCAAAACCTGCTCGTGGCGCTGAAATTTTAGCTAGCAACTACGCTGGCGAGCGCGAAGTGATCACGATAAAAGAAGATGAGATCATGCCAGCTAGAAATTTCCTAGCAAGCCGTGGCTTTTACGTCGAGCACACCACAGCAGCCATCTACGCGGCATACACAAGCTACGTAAAATCACACAAGATAGATGGCAAAAGCATCATCTCGATGTGTGGCGCTGGGCTAAAAAGCGAGCACTAAGATAAATTTGCAGGTCATTTTGCCTGCAAATTTGCCTATTTTAGCGACTTTGGTTGTGGCATTTCTTGACAACAAAGTTTTATTTTTATAAAATGCCAAAACTTTCAAAAAACTTTTGAAGCCCAGAATTCTGCAATCTTATCCCCGCATTTAAAGAGGAAAAATGGAAAACAACAACCAAACCGAGCAAAGTGCTGCTCAAAACACAAAAACTACAAAAAAACATCAAGCATCAAGAACCCACGTACCAGTCGACGGACACAAGATCGAAGAGCTAAGAACACTTAGCTTAGACGAGCTAGTGCAGATCGCAAATGGCGTTGGCGTCGAAAATCCACGCGAATTTCGCAGGCAGGATTTGATATTTGAGATACTAAAAACCCAGACAAAACAAGGCGGCTTTATACTATTTACTGGAATTTTAGAGATCACAAACGAGGGCTACGGCTTTTTAAGGGCTGTTGATGCAAATTTAAGCGACAGCTCAAACGACGCTTATGTTTCAAACTCTCAGATCCGCAAATTTGCACTTCGTGTGGGCGACATCATCACCGGCCAAGTAAGAGAGCCAAAAGATCAAGAAAAATACTACGCCCTTTTAAAGATCGAAGCGGTAAACTACATGCCTCTAGCAGACGCAAAAGAGAGGCCACTCTTTGACAACTTAACACCACTTTTCCCAACTGAAAAGCTAAATTTAGAGTATGATCCGATGAAGCTAACAGGCCGTGTGCTCGACCTTTTCACGCCTATTGGCAAGGGTCAGCGTGGCCTCATCGTCGCACCTCCAAGAAGTGGTAAAACTGAGCTTATGAAAGAGCTAGCTCACGGCATCGCTAAAAATCACCCAGAAGCCCAGCTAATGGTGCTTTTGGTAGATGAAAGACCAGAAGAAGTTACAGACATGCAGCGCTGCGTAAAAGGAGAGGTATTTAGCTCGACATTTGATCTACCAGCGCTTAACCACGTCCGCGTAGCAGAGCTAGTCATCGAAAAGGCAAAACGTCTAGTTGAGATGGGCAAAGATGTCATAATCTTGCTTGATAGTATAACCCGTCTAGCGCGTGCCTACAACACAGTGACCCCGCCAAGTGGCAAGGTGCTAACAGGCGGCGTGGATGCAAACGCGCTTCACAAACCAAAACGCTTCTTTGGTGCAGCTAGAAACATAGAGCACGGCGGCTCTCTAACCATCATCGCAACCGCACTTATCGACACTGGCTCACGTATGGACGAAGTGATATTTGAGGAGTTTAAAGGCACTGGAAACAGCGAGATCGTGCTTGATCGCAACATCTCAGACCGCAGAATTTATCCAGCTATCAACGTGCTAAAATCAGGCACCAGAAAAGAAGAGCTACTTCAAAAGCCTGATGAGCTTCAAAAAATTTGGGCTATTCGCTCTGCGATTGCTACAATGGACGACGTCGAAGCGCTTAAATTCTTATACGCAAAGATGCTAAAAACAAAAGATAACAAAGAGCTTCTCTCTATCCTAAACGAGTAAATTTAGCTGAGCTTGAAGCGCTTGTTTTGAGCTCAAATTCTTTTAAATTTCTATTTTTTTATACTAAAATTACTAACAAATCTTTTTTAAATTTATTAATTTAATTTTTTCAGTTTTATTTTTTTTTTTTTTGTAAAATCTGAATTTCTAACTTATACAAAAAGGAAAAATATGAAAACAAAAGTCGTTTTTTCAAGCATTACAGCAATGCTTGCTTACACTAACTGGATGTGGTGAGCCAACTACTTTGGCTGAAATTTGCAAAGCTGATATGGGAAGTATCAAGCATTTTAAAGGCGAAGTCAAAGTCTATAAAAGGGTAAGCTATACGACCAAATACGACTATATAAAGGACCAATCAAGACTAGAAGAAAATGGAAAAGGTTATCTGATAGTAGATAAAGATACAAAGGTTGATCTAGATAAATTTAATGAAAAAGAATCAGACGATTACAAGGTTATAAAAAATAGCATAGCAAAAGGGACACCTTATTATTACGGTGAACAAAAATATGGAGAGATAGGTGACGAAAATGCGACAGAATTCTTAGCAACACTAGAAACGCTAAACCCAAGATGTATAAAAGGCGAGGAAATAAAACTAAGCCATAAAGATACAGAACTAACTCCGATAAAATAACAAAAGGTGGGCTAACCACCTTTTAAAAACTTACATCATCTCACTTTAAATTTATAAATCACTTACTAAATTTTTCTATGTCTTGATTGATTAAATTTTCATATTCGCAAAGCTCGTTGCAAGTCTTTTTACTCTGTTCGATAAGCTCATCAAATTTAAATCCAAGCATCACGATACGATAAAGGTTTGGTTTGTGTTTTCGCCAGTTGTAAAGCGTTGCGACATCAACGTCTAAATGATAAGCCATATCACGTTTTGTCATCTTAGCCACTTTACACTCCTTCTTTTTGAGTGATTTTATAAATTTTATTCTGATAAGAAAACAATTGAATTATTTTATGTTTTTTATTAATTTCATTGAATATTTAAACTTTATTTAATATAAGAAAATTTAAAATAGCTGCGTAACATTTTTTAAATAAGGAGTAAAAATGAAAAATGTAGTTTTAAAAGTTGCTTTAGGTTTAAGCCTAGCTAGTGCCGCTGCTTTAGCGCAAGGAGCGTTTGTTGGGGTTGAAGGAGATTATTCTTTTAATTCAAATTTAACAGCAAAAAGCGACAATGGCAAATCAAAAGCTAAAAAAGCACAACCCGGTCTTGGCATAAAAGCTGGTTATGACTTTGACGTAGCTAGAGTTTATGGAGCTTACATATATGACTTTCAAGCCAAAAAGTCACTTGGTGACGAAGATGGCACAATAATAAAATGGAAAACTCATAAATTTATAGTTGGAGCTGACTATACTCCGAGCGTAGCAAAAGATCTAAAACTAGTTCTTGGTGGCTATACTGGTTTTTCAAAGCTTAAAATGGATGTATTTGACACGCATGATGGCTCTGAAAAAGGCAACGCAACTGGCTGGATACTAGGTGCAAGAGTTGGCGCCGAATACTCTATAAATGAAAACAATGCAGTTGAGTTTGGTCTAAAGGCTGATAGAACAAAATATCGCTCTATAGCAAAATATGATAATGCAAAAATAAAAGAGACAAATGTCGGTCTTTATATGGGATATACATATAAATTTTAATAATTCGCGAGCTCAAATTTCAAAGCAAATTTGAGCTTTTAGCCAACTACCATACTTTTAGAAATAAGCTATAAATTTAATAAATTTTCTAAATTTTCGCCGTCTAAGCGGTAGGTTCTCCACTCAAGAGATTGATTTTTAGCGCCCATGCTTTCATAAAATTTGATGCTTGGCTCATTCCAGTTTAGGCAGCACCACTCAAGCCTTTTTAAATTTTCATCCTTGCAAATTTGAGCTAGAAATTTAAAAAATGCCTTGCCGATGCCTTGATTTCTAAACTCTTTTTTGACGTAGATGTCCTCAAGGTACATTCCGCCAAGCCCTAAAAATGTAGAAAATGTGTAAAAATAGATAGCATAGCCAATAGCCCTGCCCTCACTCTCGCAGATAAGGGCTTTTGCGTGATTTTTATTAAAAATGGAGTCTGCAAAAATTTCATTTGTAAAAGTTACTTGATCGCTCATCTTTTCATAGCTCGCAAGCTCTCTTACAAGCTCACAAATCACGTCTATATCGCTCTCAGTCGCTTTTCTTATTTGAAATTTCATTAGTTATCACCAAAAAGAGCTTTTAGATCCTTGACCATTTCGCCATTTTCGCCGCTGCTGCTAGTTTTTGAACCAAGCTCGTTTAGCTCGATCTCATAGCCAGTTAGCATGCTTGCAAGGCGGATATTTATGCCGTTTTTGCCGATCGCCTTACTCTTTTGCTCGCTCGCAAGTGTCACGATCGCCTTGTTTTCTTCAATCTTTACAGATGTGATGATCGCAGGTGCCATAGCGCGAGCTACCAAGATCGCTGGCTCGGTGGTGTATTCGATCGCATCGATGCTCTCACCATGAAGCTCTTTGCTTACGGCATTTATCCTAACGCCCTTTGTGCCAACGGTTGCGCCGACTGGATCAATGTTTGGAGTGGTTGAGATGAGTGCTACTTTCGCCCTTTCTCCAGGGATTCTTGCACTTCCTTGGATAATGATGCCACCATCTTTTATTTCAGGCACCTCTGAAGTTAGCAGCGCCTCAAGAAATTTAGGTGAAGTCCTTGAAAGTTCGACCTTTATGCCTAAATTTTTATCTGTAAAAACTTTTCTAATGACCGCTTTTACCACGTCGCCTACTTTAAATTTCTCACCTTTTATGCGGTTTTTACGTGGCAAGATGGCACGAAGCTCGTCTATCTCGATAAATGTGTTTTCATCGTTATCGACTCTGACAACTGGTCCAAAGACCATGTGACCGCTCATTTCGTTATATTTTTGTAAAATTTTCTCTTCTACTAGGCGCTGGATGTGATACTCAAGCTCTTTGTGAAGCGTTTGAGCTGCGGTTCTGCCAAGGTTATCAAGGCTTAGTTCGTAAGTTAGCTCATCGCCGATCTCTACGCCACTATCTATCTTTTTAGCCTCTTTTAAGCTTAAAAAGTGCTCATTGTCTTCAGCAAGCCTCTCATCGTCGTTTGCTACGATTGAAATTTTTTGATAAAGCTTTAAATTTTTATTAGCATCGATGCTCACGTCATACTCATAATTTTCGCCATAAACCCTTTTTGCAGTGTTTATCAAGGCTCTTATGACGCGCTCTTTTACATCTTCTATCTCTAAATTTTTCTCATTTGCAATTGACTCGATGATATCTGAAATTCTTTCCATTTTTTCTCCATTGTGACGATAAATTTCGGGGATTTTTCGTGAAGTTTTGAAATTATACATAAGCCATACTTTTAATAACATTAAGCTTGTTATTAACTTTTATTTAATCCTTTTTTTATGATGATTTGGGTATATTGACCGATTAAAATTTAAGATTTTGAAAGGATTAAAAATGGAGCTAAAACTTGCAAGAGCCGAATTAGACGCAAAACCAAAAACTATTTCATTAGAAAAGATAGAGGCAGCTGTCGAAAAAGAGGGTCAGAAAATTTTCTATTTTGATAAAGAAAACACACACAAACAACTAATCGCCTTAGTCGAGCACTTTGAAGAAAAAGGGCTAAGCGTTTATCACAGAACCGTAAAATACGGGCTTGATGATAGCGATTATATGTATGAAGTGCATATACTTTAATGAGTAAAAAACTCTTTATCCAAACTCTAGGTTGTGCTATGAATGTTCGTGACAGCGAGCATATCATAGCCGAGCTCTCACAAAAAGAAGACTACTCCTTAACACAAAACATCGAAGAAGCTGATTTAATCCTTATAAATACCTGCTCAGTTCGTGAAAAGCCAGTTCATAAGCTCTTTAGCGAGGTCGGAGCCTTTGAAAAAGCCAAAAAAAGAGGTGCAAAAATAGGCGTTTGCGGCTGCACTGCAAGCCATTTGGGTAGTGAAATTTTTAAGCGCGCACCTTATGTTGATTTTGTCCTTGGCGCAAGAAATGTTAGCAAGATCACAAAGGCTGTAAATACGCCTAAATTTATCTCAACCGACATCAACCATGACGAGAGCGAATATGCATTTGGCGAATTTAGAGGCTCACCATACAAAAGCCATATCAACATCTCGATCGGCTGCGACAAAAAGTGCACCTACTGCATCGTCCCACACACCAGAGGCGATGAAATTTCCATCCCCTCAAGCCTCATCTTAAAAGAGGTAGAAAAGGCCGCAAAAAGCGGCGCAAAAGAGATATTTTTACTAGGGCAAAATGTCAATAACTACGGCAAAAGATTTTCAGGCGTGCAAGAAAATATCGATTTTAGCGACCTATTAGTAAAGATAAGCGAGATAGATGGCGTTGAGAGGATAAGATTTACAAGCCCACACCCACTTCACATGGATGATAAATTTCTTGAAATTTTCACAAATAACCCAAAAATTTGCAAGTCTATGCACATGCCACTTCAAAGCGGAAACACCAAAGTTTTGCGCGAGATGAAGCGTGGATACACAAAAGAGTGGTTTTTAGACCGTGCACTAAGACTTAGAAAAATGTGTCCAGATGTTAGCATCTCGACTGATATCATCGTCGCATTTCCAGGCGAGAGCGAAAGCGAATTTGAAGATACGATGGATGTGCTTGAGCAAGTTAGATTTGAGCAAATTTTTAGCTTTAAGTATTCGCCTCGTCCGCTTACAAAGGCAGCTACTTTTGCAAATCAAATAGATGATAAAACCGCTTCAGAAAGGCTAACACGTCTGCAAAATCGCCACAGTGAAATTTTAGACGAGATCGTGGCGGCGCAAAAAGATAAAATTTTTGATGTCTATTTTGAAGAGTTAAGGGCAAATGGCGGCGTTGCTGGGCGAAGTTTTAATAACTTTTTAGTTCAAGTTGATGGTAGCGAGGAGCTTCTTGGCACTACGCAAAAAGTCAAGATCACAAACCCAAAACGAATGGTTTTGTATGGCGAGCTGCAATTTTAAAAACACCCTTGAAAAGGTCGCCCTAAATGTTGGCGTCTTTTTCATCTACATTTTGATATGGCTCATTTTTCTAACCTGCAAAAAGAGCTACACTCCAAATTTTTTACCACAAAATGGCTGCGTCGTCGTCTTTTGGCACGGCAGACTTAGCTTTATGAGCTTTGCTTACAGACGCTGGTGGAGCAGCCAAAACAGAAAACAAGGCAAGGTGATAATAAGCGACCACAAAGATGGTGAGCTCATCACCAGAATAATCAAATTTTTTGGCATCGGCACCATTAGAGGCAGCAGCTCAAAAGGCGGTGCAAGGGCGCTCATAGAAGCCCTAAGAGAGATAAAGCAAGGCCACGACGTCATCATCACACCAGATGGCCCACGCGGACCAAGACACAGCGTCGCAGACGGAGCTGCTGTGATCGCACAAAAGTCATCTTGCGAAATTTATGCTCTAAATTTTGAAGCAAACTCGTTTTGGGAGTTTAAAAGCTGGGACAAGATGATACTTCCAAAGCCATTTTCAACTATAAATTTTAGCCTCTCAGCCCCTTTTAGCGTGGCAAATTTAGAGCAAAAAGAGGCAAAAGAGAAGATACAAAATGAGCTTTGGCAAGCCTCACAAAATGACGGCGGCAAGAGTGTGCTACAAAATAAAGAGGACTTTAGGTCAAATTTAAAAATTTGGTGGAAAAAATATGCGCATAAAAATCCGCAAATAAGTGATGAGATAAGAGAAATTTTGGACGAAATTCATGAAAAATAAAATTTCTATCTTTATAGCCATTTTTATAATAGCCTTGTTTGGGCTATTTTTTTACAGCGACAACTCCTATAAGCTCGCTCTTGAAGCGAAATTTTACTACGAGAGCAAAGAGTACGAAAAGGCTCTAAATTTAAGCCAAAAAGCCCTTGATCTTGACGCCTACAACAAAATGGCCGCCACCACGCTAAATCAAAGCAAGGCAGCTATGAAATTTAGTTCATACATAAAAAACGGCAAAGAGTATTTAGAGCGCATCAAAAAAATAAGCCAAAGTGGCGTCAGCAAGGCTGATAATGAGCGCATCAAAATGATGTGTGATGTGATGATAGAGGATTTTGAAAGCTTAAGAAATTCTGCTTTGCTTGATGATGGCCTAAAAAGCGAAGCTCTAAAGATGAAAGAGGCGTTTGCTAAACTAAAAAACGAGCTGTTTTAAAGTTATTTAATCCCTTTTTAGCTAACATATCAAAAATAATGCACTAAATTTAGGAGAGTTATGTCTTTTAGCATCAGAAAGCTTTTTTCAAACCTTTTCTTGAGCGTCGTGATCGAGGGCAATGAGTGCATTTTCTACGGTCAGGTCTTTAGAAATGGCAAGCTTATAAAAACCACAAATGCTAAATTTACAGACATAAGCATCGAAAATGTCGATGAAAAAGTTTTAAAATACATAGAAGAGCAAGAAAAGGCCTATTTTGGCGTCTATGTTTCGCTCTTTTTTAACGACGACTCACAAGGTGCGCTGCCTACTGCTAACTTTGACGAATACAAAAAATTTAACATCAACACGCAAAATTTAACCAGCCTTGTGATGCAAGATAGCTGGAGTATATATGCAAATTTAAATGCTATAAGAAGATATAAAAACCTCTTTGGGCAAGGCAGCGTCGATCTTATCTACTCACCTATCGCCCTGCTCTTTCACGAGCTTTTAAAGCGTGGAATTTCACCTAAAACTACGCTATATCTCTACATCCACTCGCACTCTTTTGCGCTTGCGATATTTAAAGATAAGCAGATGAAACTCTCTACATTTTTAAATATGAGCGACGCTGAAGAGGGCAACGAAGAGATCGAAAGTCTAAAAGAAGAGGATATAACAGACATCGACAATCTCATCGTCAAAGAAGAAGATGGCGCAACGGCGCTTGATGATTTTAAGAGTTTGGATGATTTCTTAAGCGATGATAAGCCAAAAGAATTTGAAGATCTAAACTACGAGCTAAATATGCCAACTTCGACAAACGTCGAGAAGTCGGTGGCGATCTTTGGGCGTGATATGAAGATGTTTGACTACATCGCAAAGGCAATGAAAGAATTTTATGAAAATCCAATCTACGGCGGCGATTTTATCGAGCAGATCATCGTTTTTGAAAATACAAAAACAAGTGCTACATTTTTACAATACCTGCAGTCTGAGCTGTTTGTGGAGACTTCGGCCTATCCGATCAACACAAATCACATCATGAATGAGATCATGCAAGAAGAGATAACACTATGAAATTTAGCTTCATCACTCCAGAACCAAGACCGCTTCTATCTATCTTTAGTAAGCTCTGGCTAAGCCTTATTGGCTTTGTTTTTGTGGTGCTTTTGGTGGCAAATTTCTTCATCGTTTATAAAAACTACTCAACTAAGAAAAATATAGAATTTCTAGCAAACGAGCAAAAAGAGCTTAGCCAAAAGATAGTCACCACGGATGAAATTTCAGCCAAACTTGCCGTGCAGATAGACTCGGCAAACGACATCTTTACGTCAAATTCTATCCTAAAACAAAGCCTACATAACCTTTTTGACCTTGTGCCTGATAGCATCACGCTTGAAGAGGTCTTTATGGATAAAAACTCGCTCATAATCCGCGGTATAACGCCAACAAAAGATGTCTTTAACCAGCTCTTAGCATCACCACTAAGGTCGATTTTTACCACGTCAAATACTAGTTTTTATCAGAGCAAAAACGGCTGGTACGGCTTTATAAGCACAAATAAGATTGATAATTCTGAGGGATATAATGAGTAAAAAAGATACGAGCTTAGAAAAAATCGACCCTGTAAAGCTTTTACTTTTTATATTTGCTTTTATCATAGTTTGCTTCATTATGATATTTGGCTTTATCGTGCCAAATATAAAAGAATTTAAAAGCCTCTCAAGACAAAACTACTCGCAAACCTCATCATATACGAAGGTGAAAAACGAATTTGAAGCTAAATTTAAAGCGCTTGAAGCGACAAGACAAAAAGATGGTGCTATCATCTTGGCCTATGATACAGCTTTTGATAAGGATAAATTTATAAATTTCGCATCTCAATTTTTTAGCGAGGTAAGCCTTAGTAAGATAGAAGAAGGCGAAAATAACGCAACTGAGAAGTTCTTTAGATACCGCCTAAACGTCACCAGCTCACTTAAAACTCCTCAGAAATTTTATGACTTTTTAGACGCTCTTAGCAGCTACGATAGCATCATAAAAGCAGAATTTCCTATCGTGATGAAGGGCGAAAACGACAAGATCCACACAACTTTTAACATAAAAGTTTTTGGGTTAAAGTAACCAAGTTTAATAAATTTCTCCGCATCAAATTTAAAATTGCTGTGCCCTTAACAAAGGTATGGATATAAAAACCAGCTAGAGCCACCACCATGTTGCAAGGCGCCAAACAAGCTCTTACACGCAGATACTGACGCACAAAGCAAGGTTATAAAACTATATAAAGAGCTTCTAAGTCAAAATATCATACCAAGCCATGTCATACTCTTACTCGATAGGTGAGGCTGACATCACTATATACTTAGACATATAACCACCATTAAAGAGAGCTTCAAACTACGATCATAATGGCAACAAAAGATCTTTTTGAAAGTAGGATCAAATTTAAAGAAATTTATGAATACGATACGACAAGCAAACAGCTTTTCAAAAATGGTGAAGAGGTGCAGATGCCAAAAAACGAGGCAAAACTCTTCTTTTTGCTTGTGAGTAATATAGAAAAAGTTGTAAGTTATGAAGTGATAGAAAACTATGTCTGGAGCGAGAAGTCGATGAGTAACGAAGCGCTTAGAATGACTATCAATAAGATAAGGGCAAAAACCGACACCGATCTCATCAAAAACATCTCAGGTGTAGGATATAAACTTAGCGGATCAAACTAAATTTAACTTTGTGTAGCTTTTATAAATTTAAGCTACACAAATTCTTACTTTTTATCCACGCATTTGCCAAGTTGGCAGGCTCTTTTATAAAGTGCGTCTGCCTTTGCTTCATCGCCGCTTAGCTTTGCAAGCAAAAAGCATGACTGAGCATACTCAAGTTCACAGCTCTTTGCCAAAAGCTTTAAAACTCTAGCCTCGGCCTTAGTTCTATCTATCTTATGAGTTTTTAAATTTTCGCTTTCGATGTAGGACTTTAGCCCCATGGCCTCGTTGTAGCAGCCTACTCCGTCGCCACTATCGCAAGCTAGTTTATAAAGCTTTAGAGCTTTTTCGATATCTTTTTGCTCATCGACTAGCCCTTGCTCGTAAATTTGACCCAAATTTGAGCAAGCCGTCGCAAGCCTAGCGTTGCAAGCCTTTTCGTAGTAGCCTTTTGCCTTTACGAAGTCCTTTTCGTTGCTAAAATTTACAGCTAGGTTGTTGCAGTCGATGCTATTCCCGCTCTCGCAGTTTTGCGCCATCTTCTCTTTTTCAAGCTCAAGACGCTCCACCCTAGCCTCCTCATCACTTTGCCAAAGGCCAAAGCTAACCATCTTTTGCCACGACCAGCAGCCACTTAGCATAAAGCTAGCAGCTACGATAAGCCCGAAATTTAAAACTTTTTTCACTTATTTTCCTGCTTACATGCCTAGCTTTGCGCCAAGTCTTTTCATCTGTGGGCACGCCTTGTTTAGACCGCGAAAGCAAGCGACTTTGTAAATTCCATAAGCTCTCTTTTCATCCTTGTTCATGCCAAGACCTAGCTCATACATCGCGCCGATATTTGCGCAGCTTGGCAGATCTCCAGCGTTGCAAGCATTTGTGTAGGCCTCCATCGCTAGGTAGTAGTCTTGTTTTACGATCTCGCCTTTGCGGTAGGCGTTGCCTAGGTGGTAGCAAGCCTGTGTGCCGCCGCTGTTGCAGCTATCTTTGTAAATTTCGACCGCTTTTTTTGGATCTTTTTTTACGCCAAGACCGTTTTCATAGAGCGTGCCAAGGTTTGAGCAAGCAAGCTGCACCTTCGCATCGCAAGCCTTTTTATAGTTTGCGTAAGCGTTGTCATACTCTTTCATAAGCTCAAAATTTACGCCCAAGTCGTTGCACGCTTCAGCATCGCCACTCTCGCACTTTGGTGTTAAAAGATCGATAGCATTTTTTGAAATTTGCTCTTTGTTTTGCACCACCTTTTCGTCCTTTGGCTGTTGCCATGAGTCATCTTGTTTTGGCGTATCCCCGATGCCGATGACATTTAAGCAGCCTGTGAAAAATAGAGCAGTTAAAAGTAGTAGATATTTTTTCATTTTTGTCCCTTTAGTATTGTCCAAACAAGTCATTTAGGGCTTCGCTGATGCTTGGGTGAGTGAAAATTTGGTTTTTAAAGAAATTTGCATTTGCTTTTAAATTCATAGCGATCGCGATCTCGTTTATGATCTCATTTGCGTAGATGCAGTGAAAGCTCGCCCCTAAAATTTCGCCACTACTTGCTTCAACGATCGCTTTTAGCATACCCACATCGTGATTTAGCACCTTTGCTCCTGGCACTGCTGCCATGCTAAGCTTTAGCTCCTTGAAATTTAGCCCAAGCTTGCTAGCTTCTTTTGCATTCACGCCAACTCTTGCTAGTGGAGTGTCTGTAAATAGCACATTTGCGTGGATGCTTCTGTTTTGTGTGGTGCGTTTTTTATCGCCAAAAATTTGCGAGAAAACTATCCTAAAGTCATCCAAACTAGTGTAAGTAAAAAGCTCTCCGCCACGCACGTCGCCCACTGCGTAGATGTTTGATACATTTGTTTGAAGGCGCTCATTTGTCTTTATAAAGCCTTTTTCATTTAGCTCAACACCAGCTGCTTTTAAATTTAGATCATCTAAATTTGCCACCCTACCAAGCGCCACCAAGAACGCATCTGCCTTGATGATCCTGTCTTCACCGTCTTGTTTGAAATTTAGCGCATTGTCTTTTAGGCTCTCTATCTCGCAACCCTCTAAAATTTCGATACCCTGCACGTTTAGCGCATCTTTCACGCTGTTAGCTATATCTTCATCTTCGTTTTTTAGAAGTGGTGAGCGTCCAACAATAGTCACTTTTGAGCCAAAATTTGCAAACATCGATGCAAACTCGATGCCGATGAAGCCGCTGCCAACGATGACAAGATGCTTTGGCATGATTTTTAGATCAAGCAAAGTTTTGCTTGAAAAGACGTTTGAGTTTGTTATCTCAAATGGTGCATACGCCTCTTTTGAGCCAGTGTTTATGATGATGAACTCACCTTCAACGACTTTTTGCTCGCCGTTTGAGGTTGTAACTAGGACGCTATTTTTATCTTTAAACGAGCCGACACCATCGATCACGTCTATATTTTCTTTATCATTTAGCATCGCGTAGTTTTTAGAATTTAAAGCTGAGATTAGCTTATTTTTGTTTTCGATGCTAAGCGTGTAATACTCGTTTTCAACGCTATTGTCTGCATATATCGCCTCTTTTGCAGCTGTGATTAGGCGTTTTGTCGGTATGCAGCCCACGTTTATGCAAGTGCCTCCATACATCTTTGGCGATCTCTCGATTAGCGCGACCTTTTTGCCAAGCGCAGCAGCCTTTACAGCTAGCGTTTTGCCAGCCTTACCAAATCCAATAATAACAATGTCATATTTCATTTAATTTTTCCTATTATGTAGTATGTAGTTTCGTTTATCTTTTTGATATCCATTTTGTATTTATTTGCCCAGCTTTTGATGATCTCATCAACCCGCTCTTTTATCTCTTTGACGGTCGCAACGTTTTTTATCTTTAACCTATCCTCGCTCCCGCTCATCGCTACAAAGCAAAGGTGTGGCTTTAAATGATCGTTTAGCTCGATCACACTCTTTGGCAAAAGGCCGTCAGTGTTATTTAAAATTCTACGCATATGCTCAGTGGTCGTTTCATCTACGTTGTAGCCAAGCTGTGTCAAAAGTACGTTATGATCCATATCGTTCCTTTTTGCTTAAATTTGCGATCATTATAAGATAAAATTCGATAAAATCGCCTAAATTTTCAAGGACAAATATGAAAAAATTTATCATTTTTCTATTTAGCTTTTTGCTATTTTGGGGCTGCTCTGTTGAGCAAATTTCACAAAATTTAGGTCTTAGCGAGCCACCACTTGATCCTGAAGTAGAGCAGATAGCAGACGCCATCTACTTATATAACGAGGGCAACTATCCAAAGGCTTGCAAGAGATTTTACGACTACGCAAAAGATGGCAACGTCCTAGCCATGCAGCAAACTGGCGTTTGTTTTCGTGATGGCAAAGGCTTTAGCAAGGATATCTTAAGGGCACTTTTTTGGTTTGAGACAGCTGGCAGATACGGCAACATAGATGGTCTTAGAAGCGCCGGATATATCTATGAGTACGGCCTTGGGGTCAATAAAAATTTAGAAAAAGCGATATATTTTTACGAAAAAGCCACAAGCCTTGGCTCAAGTGAAGCTAGCTACGATCTAGGGCTTATATATCTTGGCAAAAACGACTATAAAAAAGCGAGAATTTATCTTGATGAGGCTTGCTATCACGCCAAAGAAGAAGCCTGCATGAAGCTAAAAGAGATGAAATTTTAGTTCTTAATTAGTTTCAACAGAATTTAGAGCTGAATATCCGATCAAAATCACACTTGCTATCATAAGAACAGATACAAAAATTCCCATTTTTATCCTTTATTTTTTTAAATCTTTTATCTCTTTTAATATCTTTTTAGACTTTGCGTTGCCAAGCAATATCAAAATCAACAAGCCGACTGCACACATGCAAACACTATAAAATTCTAGCTTATCAGCATAGTCTTTGTAGTGTGTAAAAATCCAGCTAATAAGGCCAACCAGTATTGTAACAAAAATTCCGAGCCAAAATTTTAGTATGCCCAAGCGCTCTTTGGCTACATCTAATTTTTGGAATTATCTTTTTTTGAATAGCCTAAAGCATTTTAACGCATAAATTTAACAACTAGCTATATTTTAGCTCCTACGCCTCAGCCTTTTGAGCGATCAAGACGCCCTCTATCATCTTTTTGATATCCCCATCAAGTATCGCGTCAGTTTGTGAGTATGCCTCGCCGCTGCGGTTGTCTTTGACCTGCTGGTATGGGAAAAGCACGTATGATCTTATCTGGTGCCCCCAGCCGATCTCGCTCTTTTCGACGCTATTGCTCGCCTCTTGCTGTTTCATCAGCTCAAGCTCGTAAAGGCGTGATTTTAGCATTTTCATCGCTGTGGCTCTATTTTTGTGCTGGCTGCGGTCATTTTGGCACTGCACGACGATGCCAGTAGGTATGTGCGTGATACGGATGGCTGATTCTGTTTTATTTACGTGCTGACCGCCTGCGCCACTGGCTCTATAAGTGTCTATCTTTAGATCTTTTTCTTCTATCTCGATCTCTATATCATCATCTACTTCAGGGCTTACCATGACGCTAGAAAAGCTAGTGTGGCGGCGTCCTGCGCTATCAAATGGGCTTGTGCGAACGAGCCTGTGGATGCCATTTTCTGCCTTGAAGTAACCATAAGCGTTTTCGCCTTTTACGATAAAGCTCACATCCTTTAGTCCTGCCTCTTCGCCCTCTTGAAAGTCCAAAGTCTCGACCTTAAAGCCCTCACGCTCACAAAATCTAAGATACATCCTATAAAGCATGCTCGCCCAGTCATTGCTCTCAGTACCGCCAGCTCCAGGGTGGATCGATACGATCGCGTTTTTGCCATCATCCTCGCCACTTAAAAGCATAGAAATTTCTAAATTTACTATCTTTTCATCTAAATTTTTAGCATCTTCAAAGAGAGAATTTATAGTCTCCTCATCATTTTCAGAATTTGCTAACTCAAATAGCTCCTTAGCGTCGCTAACTGCTTGGTTGGCGTCACTAAATTTAGCAAGCATGTTTGAAATTTTTGTCTTTTCTTTATTTAATGCCCCAGCTCTTGCGATATCTTGCCAAAAGCTAGGGTCTTGCTCTATGGCCTCGATCTCTTTTAGCCTAGCCTTTATCTCGTCAGGCTTTACGATAGAGCCTATGTTTTCAACTTTTGTTTGTAGCTTCTTTAAAAGCTCGTTGTATTCGTAACTATCCAAGTTTTTCTCCATAAATTTTTGCCGATTTTAGCCAAAAGTTGCTTACATTTTTAAATTTACGCCCTTTTAATCCTTTTTTGTTACAATGCCAAGTTAAAATTTAGATAAAAAGAGTCAAATATGCAAATCATAAGAACTATAAAAGAACTTGAGGAATTTGTCTCAAACGCAAGCGGCAAGATCGGTTTTGTCCCAACAATGGGCGCACTTCACAACGGACACGTTAGCCTTATAAAAAAATGCGTGAGCGAAAATGAGATAAGCATCGTCTCAACTTTCGTAAATCCAACTCAATTTCTACCAGGCGAAGACCTAGAAAAATACCCAAGAAAAGAGCAAAGCGACATCCAAATTTGCGAGCAAAACGGCGTTAGCGCTATCTTTATACCAGACGAAAAAGAGCTCTACTTTGAAGACGAGCCTCTCATCGTCGCTCCAAAGAAATTTTCAGCCATTTTAGAGGGCAAAACTAGGCCAGGACACTTTGACGGCGTCTTAAGAGTGTTAAACAAGCTATTTCGCCTAACTCGTGCAAATAGCGTCTATATGGGCAAAAAAGACACCCAGCAGCTCATCATCGTGCAAAATATGATAAAGACATTTTTCCTAAACATCGAGCTAGTTGCCTGCGATATCGTTAGAGAGCCAGACGGTCTAGCGCTTTCAAGCAGAAACGTCTATATCTGCGACGAAGATAAATGCAACGCGCTAAGGCTTTCAAGATCGCTAAATAAAGCGCTAAATTTGATCCAAAATGGTGAAGAAGACGCGAGCGAGGTCAAGGCAAAGATGCTTGAGGTGCTTGAGCCACTAAAGGTCGATTACGTCGCGGTTACGGATAGAAATTTAAATGAAATTTCAAAGGTAGAAAAAGGCAACACCATCATCTTAGTAGCCGCCTTTGTAGGCAAAACTAGGCTAATAGACAACATCTGGATCTAAAAATGCCAAAACTTCATCTAATCTCGCTTGGTTGTAATAAAAATTTAGTTGATTCTGAGATCATGCTAGGACGCTTGCAAAACTACGATATCACGGACGATATCAGCGACGCCGACGTCATCATCGTAAATACCTGCGGCTTTATCAAATCTGCCAAAGAAGAGAGCATCCAAACCATACTTGAGATGCACGAAGCTCGTAAAAATAGCTCTTTGCTAGTAGTGACTGGCTGTCTTATGCAGCGCTACAAAGATGAGCTCATAAAAGAGCTACCTGAAGTCGATCTCTTTACCGGCGTGGCTGACTATGACAAGATCGACGAGATCATCTTGAAAAAGCAAAATTTATTTAGTCCAGAAACTTATCTGCAAGCAAATGAAGAGCGCGTAATAACTGGCTCAAACTACCACGCCTACATCAAAATTTCAGAGGGCTGTAACCAAAAATGCAGCTTTTGCGCGATACCGACATTTAAAGGCAAGCTAAAATCACGCTCGCTTGAAAACATCGTAAATGAGGTTAAAAATTTGGTCAAAAAAGGCTACTACGACTTTAGCTTTTTGTCCCAAGACTCAAGCTCTTATATGCGCGATCAGGGCGTTAGCGACGGGCTAATAAATTTAATAGACGAGATAGAAAAGATAGAAGGCGTAAGGAGTGCTAGGATACTTTATCTCTACCCAAGCACGACCAGCAAAGAGCTCATTTCGCGCATCATCGCTTCGCCTATCTTTCACAACTACTTTGACATGCCTATCCAGCACATCAGCGAAAATATGCTAAAGATAATGAAGCGTGGAAGTGGTGCTAAAAAGATAAAAGAGCTTTTAAATTTGATGAGAAATGCCGAAAATTCATTCTTACGAACTGGCGTCATCGTGGGACACCCGGGCGAGAGCGAGGAGGATTTTGATGAGCTTTGTAAGTTCTTAGAGGAGTTTAAATTTGATAGAATTTCCGCCTTTGCCTACTCAAAAGAAGAGGACACAGCCTCTTTTGAAATGGAGCAAATCCCAGCCAAAATCATCTCAAAAAGGCTAAGCAAGATAGAAAAGATAACTAAAAAAGCGATAAATGAAAGCTTGCAAAAAGAGCTTGGTAAGCAAATTTACGCATCTCTTGAGGGCATTAGCAGCGAGGGTGAGATGTTTTACGCTGCCAAAAAAGATATCTGGGACAAAGATATAGACGGCGAAATTTTGATTAATGAAAGCGACGTAAAAGAGCTTGAGATCGGCTCGCTCTACCTTTGTGAGGTTAGCGACGTGGTTGATCAAAAACTAGTCGCAAGAATCATCAAAAAAGCAAAATGATAAGCCAAAATGTGCTTGGTAGGCTAAGCTCGGGCGCAAACCTACTTGCCTTCTCGCACGGCATCGATAGCACTGCACTTTTTTACATTCTACACGAGGCTGGGGTCAAATTTGATCTAGCCATAGTCGATCACAACGTTAGAAAGCAGAGTAAAATTGAAGTTGAGAGTGCCAAAGAGCTTGCTAGCAAATTTGGCAAAAAAATCTACATAAAAAGCGTAAATTTAGATAGATCAAATTTTGAAAAAAATGCGCGCGAGGCGAGGTATGAGTTTTTTGGTGAAATTTGCCAAAAATTTGGCTATGAAAATTTGATCTTAGCGCATCAATTTGACGATAAATTTGAGTGGTTTTTGATGCAGCTTGGCAAGGGCGCTGGGCTAAAAGAGCTCTTTGGCATGAGCGAGCTTGAGAAAAGAAAACACTTTTGGCTAATTAGACCGCTTTTAAATTTACGCAAAAAAGAGCTACAAAACTACCTTGACGAACGAGATTTGTGCTACTTTGTCGATGAGACAAATTTAGAAGGCAAGCTTAAAAGAAGCTTTGTGAGGCTAAATTTTAGTGAGCCATTTTTAAACGAGTACTTTAGCGGCGTGAAGAAAAGCTTTGAGTTTTTGGAGGCTGATAGGCAAAATCTGCTGCCAAATATCACAAAGATAGATGATGAAATTTTCATTATAAAAAATAATAGTAACGTCGTTCGTGGCGTCGATATGGCTGCAAAAGAGCTAAATGTGCTTTTAAGCAAGGCTCAAAAAGATGAACTGAGCGCAAATTTAGCAAAGCAAACAAGTGTGGTGCTAAGTGGCAAGATCGCCGTTGGCTACGCTAATGAATTTGTTTTAGTGACACCATTTTGTAAAGCCGTAATGCCAAAAATATTTAAAGAAAAAGCTAGAATTTTAAAGCTCCCAGCGATAAATAGAGGCTATTTATTTGCAAAGGGCGTTCAAATAGAAAACCTTTCTAAATTTTTTAGCAAATAGAGCGTTTTAGTCTGTAAATTTGATCTACTAAAGGTTAATTTAAACTTTTTATCACCAAATTTTCTACAACAATCTTAACAAGTCTGCAAAAATTTAAAATTTCTATCTGCGAATTTGATCTACAAAGATCAAATTTAAAACTAAATTTTACTCCAACTCTCAAGCTAGAGCGCCCACAAACATTAATAATTAGAGTAAAACCGTGAATTTGATTTTAGTTATTTTATCTCTGAGATAAACTGCTTTTGCATTTAAATTTAGAGTATAAAGGCAACAAATTTGACCCACAAAAGAGTGAATTTTAAAGCTCAACCAGTAAATTTTACCTTTACGATATTTACACTAAAGCGTTAAGCCTGCAAAATTTAAAATTTCTATCGGTAAATTTATTTATTTTTAGTTTATTACAACTATTTTTTGGGCTTAATTTTAGCTATAAATTTAATCTGAAAAGTAAAATTTAAAGCCTTAAGCAGCAAATTTACTCAGGTTTTCAGGTAAATGTCCGCTTCAACCTTAGCAAATACAGCACTAGACCTGTAAATTTTCTATGCTGAAAGTCAAATTTAATCCATTAAGAGCCAAATTTAAAGCATCATCGAATAAATTTAATTTCACAGCTGTTTTAAAACAGCCCAAAAACTCATCTGCGATGTAAATTTCTCAAGCAAAAAACTATAAAATTTATGCACATATCTTTGCTGCAGGATAGCAACCAATCTTCAAAATTCAAAGCGCCCTTTTGGCTTTGAAAATCGTATATTAAATTTAATCTTACTACCAATAATAAAAGCGTAAATTTGATATATGAAACTAAGTTTTATAAACGAGATAATGAATTTTGCAGCTCATTAAATTTAAGCTCAGTTATAAATTTTAGTCTTAGCTTATGTGGTTATCAATCTCTCTAGTAAAAGCTAAAGTTACGTATCACTAGAGTGCTAAAATATAAATTTGAAATTTTCAGCCAATAAGCATTTAAAAATTAATAAATTTTTGTGGTTCATTAAATTTAAACCCTCATACAAATTTAGCCTCAACTCATCTCTAATATCAAATTTAATAAACGCGCTCAAAAAAGTTAAATTTATAAATCAGCGCCAGTCCCAGCAAAGCTAGCCCATAAAACAAAATCAAACAAGCCAGCAGTTTAAATTTACCTCATCAAAGCCATTTGCATAAAATAATACATAAAATTTTATAAATTTTATTACGCACTAAGCGAGGATTTTCTCTATCAGCTCTCTTTTTAGCACAAAGTCATAACTAAAAGCATCCACAACGACGCCAGCATAACTGCTCTCTTTTAGCATCGCAAGATACTCCTTTAGGCCTATCTCAATGCTCTCTTGCTCGCTGTCGTTTCGCCAAAGCTTCATCGCCTCTTTGCTAGTAAATGCCGGAAAATAGCTAAGCTTCTCGCCCTCATCTTCAAGCAGGATAAATTTGATATTTGAGCCCTCCTCCTCATAAACTACGCCGCCATCAGGCTTTGCAAGTGCTTGGTTTAAAAGCACTGGAGCAAAAAAAGTAGCCTTTTTTAAAGCCGATATCAAATTTATCTCATTTTTCTCGCTAGGATCACTTAAAAATTTATCCATCGCTTCTTGCATTTTAGCCCCTAAAAGCCTCATCTACAGCTTGGCAGATCGTGTGTATGAAAAAGATGTGTGACTCTTGAATTCTTGCTGTATCGCTTGAGCTAACGACTAAATTTAGATTGCAACCTTCATTCATCGCACCACCGCCTTTACCGCTAAGCCCAAGCACTGATGCGCCCATTTTCTTGGCACTTTTTATAGTTTCAAGGACGTTTTTGCTGTTGCCACTCGTTGAGATCGCCACGAGCAAGTCGCCTGACTGAGCTAAGGCCTCAAACTGGCGTGAGAAAATGTAGTCAAAGCCGTAGTCGTTGCCAATAGCTGTAAGTGCCGAAGTATCGGTAGTTAGCGCGATGCCAGGTAGTGGCTGGCGCTCGCTTTTATATCTGCCAGTTAGCTCAGCTGCGAAGTGCTGTGCGTCCGCCGCAGAGCCGCCATTACCGCAAATGAGCACCTTTTTGCCATTTTTTAGCGTATCAGCCACCATCTGGCAAGCACGCTCTAAGCTGTCAAGTAAATTTACATGCTCGCTAAAGGTCTTTTGGTGAGCCTCGAGCTCATTTTTTATCATCGTTTTTAGCATCTTTTATCCTTTTTATTATCCCTGTTGTGCTTTTGCCCTCGACAAAGTCAATCAGCCTGACCTCTTTTACGATCTGGCTGCCAACGACCTCTTTGCCCTTGTAATCAGCCCCTTTTACAAGCACGTCTGGTTTTATCTTTGTTATTAAATTTAAAGGCGTATCCTCATCAAATATCACGACATAATCGACAAATCCAAGCCCACTTAGCACGCAGGCTCTATCATCTTGCGAGTTTATAGGTCTAGCCTCGCCTTTTAGCCTCTTAACTGAAGCGTCAGAGTTTAGCCCGACAACCAAAAGATCGCCAAGCTCCCTTGCACGGGCTAAGTATTTTACGTGTCCAGCGTGCAAGATATCAAAGCAGCCATTTGTGAAAACGACCTTTTTCTTGCCCTTTTGGCTCAAAATTTCCTCTAACTCTTCAACGCTTTTACGCTTGTGCTCGAAATTTGCTCCAAATGAGCTATTTAGCAGCTGCTCGATCTCACTAAAGCTAGCCGTTGCGCTGCCTATCTTTGCCACGACGACGGCTGCTGCGAGGTTTGCTATCTTTATCGCCTCTTTTATATCAGCCCCGTTTGCTAGCATGTAGCCAAGTGTAGCTAGCACCGTATCTCCAGCGCCAGTGACGTCAAAGACCTCTTTTGCTTTTGCCGCAAAGATGTGCAGCCTGTCGTCATATAGCGCGATGCCCTCTTCTGAGATCGTAATGATCGAATAGGTCAAATTTAGCTCGTCTTTTAACTGTTTTATCGCCTTTTCAAGCTCGGCCTTGTCTTTTATCTTTAAATTTGTAGCCTCGCTCGCCTCTTTTTTATTTGGCGTTAGAAGGGTTGCGTTTTTATACTTTGAGTAGTCGCTGCCTTTTGGGTCTATGAGAACTGGTATTTTTAGCCTCACGCACTCGTTTATGATCTCTTGGCAGACCTTCTCGCTAAGCACACCTTTACCGTAGTCGCTTAGCAAGACAGCCTTGAAATTTGCAAGATTTTCTTTTACTTTTAAGACAAGCTCATCTTCTAAATTTATCTTTACAACGCTCTCTTTATCGATCCTGACAACTTGCTGGTGTGATGCCATGATGCGGCTTTTTATCGAGCTTTCACGCCCTTTTTCAGTAAGGATGAGCTCATCTTTTACATTTAGCTCAGCAAGCCTCTCTCTTATCTTTTTGCCAGCCTCATCATCTCCTAAGACGCTAGCCACGCTCACATTTGCGCCAAGAGAGAGTAAATTTCTCACCACATTTCCAGCGCCACCAAGCGTGTAGGTTTCGTTATTTATCTTTACCACCTGCACTGGCGCCTCAGGCGAGATGCGATCACAACTACCCCAGATGTAGTGGTCCAGCATGAGGTCGCCGACGACTAAAATTTTAACTCTCTTAGCCATTTAGCTCTTCCTTGTAAATTCTCTTTATCTCTGGCAAGTAGTCTTTTATCGCCTCTTCCAAGCTCCAAGTAGCGCTAAAGCCAAATGCCTCGCGAGCTGGGGCCACGTCAGCCTCTGTGTGAAACTGATATGAGCCGATAAATGGGTTTTTGATATATTCGTTACCTAAATTTACGCCGATCTCGCGTTGTAAGATATCAGCGATATCTTGAAAGCTTCTTGCCTTGCCAGTAGCTGCGTTATAGACGCCACTTGGTGCGTCAAGCGCTTTTATATTTGCGTCAATGATATCTTTTATATAGACAAAGTCGCGTTTGATCTGGTCGCTGCCCTCAAAGAGCCTTGGGGTCTTGCCAGCTAAAATTTGCAGTCCAAACTGAAGCACCATCGAGGCGGTTTTGTTTTTAAAAAACTCGCCCTTGCCAAAGACGTTAAAATATCTCAGCCCAACCACGCTTACACCGCGTTTCGCGTAAATTTTATTGATATTATCCATGCTTAGTTTACTGAAGCCATAGACGTTATTTGGTGCTTCGCACTCGCCGACGGTTTGTGGGCTCTTTGCGTTGCCATAAGTCGCCCCTGAGCTAGCGTAGATCATCTTTGCGCCCAAACTCTCGCAGATATCAAGCAAATTTACAAAGGCATTTACATTTGTTTTTATTAGCTCGTCTTGCTCTTTTACGGTCGTGTCTGAGATCGCTGCTTCGTGGTAGATGACGTCTGGACGAAAGCTTTTTATCTTCTCAAGCGTGCTAGGGTCGTTGATATCGCCAGCGTAAATTTCACCCTTAAAGCCAAGCAAATTTTTAAAATGGCCAAAGCTTTTTAGGTTGCCATTGCTAAATGTCTCGTCGTTTCTAAATTTATCCACGACAAGCACGTGAGTGTCTTTGTAATTTTCATCAAAATAGTGCGCCAAAGCTGAGCCGATAAAGCCAGCGCCGCCAGTTATAACTATCTTTTTTCCGTTTAAATTCATAGTGATTTTTCCTTTTTTAGCTTATTTAAAACATCTCTTACATCTTTAAAATTTACGCCATCAAGCAAGAAATTTCTACCCACACCTGCCCTTTTGCCAGCCTCGACGTCGCTTGGCTTATCGCCTATCATTAGCGAGTTTTCAAGGTCGATGTTAAACTCTTTGCAAGCATCAAGTATCATTTTTGGATTTGGCTTTCTGCAGGTGCATTTTTGCTCTGGAGCGTGCGGGCAAAAATAGACTTTGGTGATAAAAATTTGCTCTTTTTTAAAGCTTTCTAGCATAAATTTGTTTAGAGCGTCAAACTGCTCCTGCGTGTAGTAACCCCTGCCGATGCCTGATTGATTTGTCACGACAAAGAGCTTGTAGCCAGCCTCAGCAAATTCCCTCAACGCATCAAAAATACCATCAATAAATTTAAAGTCCTCAATCTCACAAACGTATCCAGCGTCTTCATTTATGACACCGTCTCGGTCTAAAAAAAGTGCTTTGTTGGCTGTTTCTTTTATCATTTGGTGATTATAGCCAAAATATTTTAACCAGCCCCTTGCAAATTTACATTTTTGTATTATAATGCCAGCACGTTTTTTAAAAAGGATGACAAATGAAAAAACTACTAATCGTTTCAAGTGTTGCAGCACTACTTTCAACTGCTGCTTTCGCTGCAGATGGCGCTACTATCTATAAAAAATGCGTTGCCTGTCATGGCGCTAAAGCTGAAAAAGTTTTCAATAACAAAGTTCCAGCTTTAACATCACTTGATGCAGCAGCTATCGAAGCAGCTCTAAAAGGCTACAAAACAGGAGCAAATAAATTTGGTCTTGGTGCTATGATGAAACCTATCGCTACTCCAATGAGCGATGAAGATGCAAAAGCAGTAGCTGAATACATCCAAACTTTAAAATAATCATAGGGGCGCTCGCCCCTTTTTCTACAAATTTAAACTCACACCAGATTTTAAAATCCTTTTTGGCATTTGGTATATAAAATCACAATATATATCTTCTTTTATCGGCACTCTTTTTTCATAAGCGTAGGCTATGCCATCAATAAAAGGTTGCGTTAAGCGTATCAGCTATATTTCTTTGGTTAAATTTTACGTAAGATTTTTGATATAACTTTCGCCTGATAAATTTTGTTATCAAATTTACTAAAATGACAAATATTATAATAGGCAGCGCAAAGCTAAAAAACGCTGGCAGCATAGTGGATAGTAAATTTGCCGTATCAAAAATTTGCATTTTTATGGTGTAGTGAGAGTAAATTTAAATTTTAAATGATAAATTCTGGTTCAAATTTTGTCCCATTTACCCTGACAACCCTTGCAGGTATGCCAACTACGGTTGCGTTTGCTGGGACGTTTTTTAGCACGACTGAGTTTGCGCCGATCTTAGCATTTTCGCCGATCGTTATAGCACCAAGTATCTTTGAGCCAGCGGCGATAGTCACGCCATTTTTAATGGTCGGATGGCGCTTGCCACACTCTTTGCCAGTGCCACCAAGTGTGACTTGATGATACATCATCACATCATCACCGACCTCGGCCGTCTCGCCGATAACCACGCCCATGCCGTGATCTATGAAAAATCTCCTACCGATCTTGGCCCCTGGGTGGATCTCGATGCCTGTTAGAAATCTTGCTATTTGCGAGATGAGTCTAGCTAGAAAAAACCACTTTTTTTCATATAAAAAATGTGAAATTTTATGAAACAAAACCGCATGGATGCCAGGAGTGTTTATAAGTATCGCCAAAAAGCAACAACTATGCACCGATGGGTCTTTTTCACGGATGGTTTGAACTAGCTCTTTTAGACTCTCCCACATAATTTTACGCTCCGTAAAGCTCTGTACTTAGGTATCTCTCGCCGTTATCTGGAGCTATGAAAAGCACTTTTTTGCCAGCGCCAAGTCTTTTAGCCACTCTTTTTGCAGCCACGTAAGAAGCGCCGCCGCTTATGCCTATCATCAAACCATCGCTCTTTGCGATCGCTCTAGCTGCGTTTAGTGCGTCATCGTTGCTTACTTTTTCTACTTCGCTAACTAGGCTCATATCCATTGTATTTGGTAAAAATCCAGCTCCGATGCCTTGAATTTTATGTGGTCCTGGGTTGCCGCCACTTAAAACCGGTGATGCCTCAGGCTCTACTGCGATGATCTTAGTGTCATAGCCTTTTTCTTTTAGAACCTTTGCCACGCCGCTTATCGTGCCACCTGTGCCAACGCCTGCTACAAAGGCATCAAGCTTGCTAAAATCAGCCGCGATCTCAGCAGCTGTTGTTAGCTCGTGAGCTTGTGGGTTGTACTTGTTTTCAAACTGGCTTAGCATTACGTGATTTGGCTGAGAAGCTAGCTCAGTAGCTTTTGCGATCGCTGCTTTCATACCACCAGCTGCAGGAGTTAGCTCAAGATGAGCACCATAAGCTGCAACGATCTTGCGTCTTTCGATACTCATACTCTCAGGCATGCAAAGGATCACTTTAAAGCCAAGTGCAGCACCGCACATAGCTACGCCGATACCTGTATTGCCGCTTGTTGGCTCAACGATAGTGTCGCCATGTTTTAGCGTGCCATCAGCTAGCATTTTAGTGATCATATTAAACGCGATCCTATCTTTTACAGAGCCGCCTGGGTTAAAAAACTCTAATTTTACGTAAATTTCAGCCTCGTTGGCACCTGTTTTAACCTTTACGATAGGTGTATTACCGATCGTTTTTACGATGTTATCGTAGATCATCACTCCTCCTAAAATAAATTTCTCGTAAATTTAGCATAGAATTTAAAATAAAACATAAAAAGTCCTAATTTGCGCTAAATTTAAAATAAAAATTTAGTTTTTAATGCTATCAAGCACCTCTTGTCCGCTCTGGCTTAAAATTTTGCCTTTGAAATTCTCTTTGCAAAACTCCAAAATAAGCGCATGATAGAGCTTTAAAACCTCAGTTTCGTCAAATTTCTCGCTATCAAGAAATTTGTAAATTTCATCATAATCAAGCGAGCTAAACCACTCAGCCGCCTCGTCGTAGCTCTCAAAAATGTAGTCAAAATATGCCATTATCCTAAGCGCATAAGCATCAACGACCATGTAAGGCTTGCCGCAAGCATAAGCAAGTATCGCGTCGCAAGTCTCAGCGCCAACGCCTTTTACGCTTATGAGCCACTCACGGCTAGCGTTTTCTTTAAAGTTTTCAAAGTCACCAAATTCATTTTTTATAGCTAGGCAAAGCGTCTTTAGCCGTTTTGCCTTTGTGTTGTAAAAGCCACTTGGCTTTATGAGTGTGGCAAGCTCGCTATTTTCAAGCGCGCAAATGCCCTGCAGGCTATCTTTGCTGGCTTTTTTTAGATTATCTAGCGCTTTTTCAACATTTTTCCAGTTGGTATTTTGCACCAAAATAGCTCCTAAAACAACCTCAAAAGTGCCCTCGCCTGGCCATTTTAGCTCGTCAAAATTTCTCTTTTTGTGATTTAGCAGAGCCAAAAACAGATCAGTTGATCTCATTTTAAATTTTCTTTAAAAGTTAGATAAAACTGCTTTGCCGTCCTGCCACTTCTGCTGGCTCTTAGCGTGGCGAAATTTTTAGCAAGCGTATGAAGCTCCTCTTTGTCGCCAGTGTAGTCTTTAAAGTAAAAATCAACCATTTTTAAGTACTCGTCATAGTTGCCTTGATAAAAGCTGATCCAAAGACCAAAGCGGTCTGAGAGAGAAATTTTCTCCTGAGCTGCGTCGCTATAGTGGATTTCTCCGTCTATTAGCTCTGAGTTTTCATTTTCGCTTTTAAACTCGCTTATTAGATGTCTGCGGTTTGATGTGGCGTATAAAAGGACGTTTTTTGGTGGTTTTTGGATAGAGCCATCCATGATAGGTTTTAGAAATTTATACTCATTACTGCCATTTTCAAAGCTTAGATCATCGCAGAAAATGATAAATTTAAACTCGCTCTTTCTGATCTCGTCGATGATGTCGCCAAGGTATTTTAGGTCCTCGCAGCCAATCTCAATGATGCGAAGTCCCTCTTTATAAAATTTAGTAAAAACAGCCCTTACAAGGCTTGACTTGCCACATCCTCTCTCACCCCAAAGAAGCACGTGATTTGCCTCGTCACCCGCTATAAAATTTCTAGTATTTTTTAGCAAAATTTCTTTTTGTTTCTCTAGTCCATAAAGTGAGTCGATATCGACAAAATCGATATCCTCAACTGGCTTTAGCATCCCTTTTGTGCTCTTATAAATCGCTGCGTACTTTACTCCCCAATCTATCATTTCTTATCCTTTCTTAGATAGACCAAAATTTCAGCTAAAACATCGTCATCGTCCTTGCTACGTGACTTTAGCCTGATCTTCTCGTCATCATTTTTTGTTATTAGTATATTTTGCTCGCTATTTGAGATAGTCTTTATGCCAGCTTTTAGAGCTAAAATTTTGATGATGATAAGGTCTAAAAACTGCTTTGTAAATGTATCTATCTTGCCAAATCTATCCTCAAGCTCGCTTTGTATCTCATAGACCTCGCTAACCTCTTTACACTTGCTAAGACGCCTGTAAATTTCAAGTCTTAGCCTATCTTCTCTTATAAATTCTTGATTTAAAAAGGCACTCACACTAAGCTTTAGATCGATCTTATCAAGCTTTGCGGAGTCTTGATTAAGAAGCTTGTTTATCTCATCTTCTAGCATCTTTAGATATAGCGAGTAGCCGATAGCCTCGATGTGACCGCTTTGCGCCTCGCCGATGATGTTGCCACCACCTCTTATCTCAAGGTCGTGATAGGCTAGCACTGAGCCAGCGCCCAAAAATGAGTTGCCTTCAAGTGCCACAAGGCGTTTTAGAGCGTCTTTACTAATGGCCTCTTTATCCTCAACCAAAAAATAGCAATAAGCCTGCTTATCGCTTCTGCCCACGCGACCACGCAGCTGGTGCAGGTCAGCCATGCCAAATTTATTAGCATTTTCTACGATTATGGTGTTTGCATTTGGCAAGTGGATGCCACTTTCAACGATGCTGGTGCAAAGTAGCAAGTCATACTCGCCCCGCTCAAATTTCATCATCTCGTCTTCAGCGACTTTTGCATTTATCTTTGAGTGAAGTATCAAAATTCTAAGCTTTGGCAAAATTTTTCTTAGCTCATTTGCCGTCTGCTCGATGTCTGCGATGTGGTTATGGATGTAAAAGGTCTGCCCACCGCGTCTTAGCTCACGCATGATCGCCTCTTTGACGACCTTTTCGTCCCACTCTCTCACGCTTGTCCTCACATCTAGCCTCGAGCTTGGCGGAGTGGCTAAAATGCTATATGTTTTTATCTTGCTAAGCGCCATATTTAGGCTTCTTGGTATCGGCGTGGCGCTCATGCTTAGGATGTGTGAGTGCTGAGAAATTTCTTTTAGCTGCTCTTTTTGCTTAACGCCAAATTTATGCTCCTCATCAACCACTATAAGCCCTAAATTTTCAGCCTTTACGCCAAGAAGCGCATGCGTACCCACGCAAACTATGGGCTCATTTTCTTTTAGCGCTTTTTGCAGGCTTGATTTTTCTTTGGCGCTTGAGAAGCGATCCAGCCTAAAGACCTTTATGCCAAATTTGCTAAATCTCTGGCTTAGCGTCTTGTAGTGCTGCGAGCTAAGAAGCGTCGTTGGCACGAAGAAAAATGCGCTAAAGCCTGATTTTATGCAGGTAAATATGGCATTCATCGCAACTTCGGTCTTGCCAAAGCCAACGTCGCCACTAAGCAGCCTATCCATCACCTTGCCGCTTTTTAGCTCATCTTTTATATCATTTACCGCTTTTTGCTGATCATTCGTGTATGAAAATCCAGCGTCTTGGACGAAATTTAGATAAGAGATATCCTCTTTTTGTAAAATTTTACCAGCGATTAGCTCCCTTTTTGCCGCCATCGCCACGATCTTTGAGGCGATCGCGAAGAGTTTTTCTCTAACTTTTTCTTTTATCTTGGCAAAATTTGCCTTGCCTAAGCGATCAAGCACCGCCATAGAGCCATTTTGAGCGATATAGCGATCTATCAAATTTAGATGCTCAACCGGCAAAAGAAGCTTGTCGTCATTTTGGTAGGCGATAACCACAAATTCCTTCGTCGCGCCCAAAACCTTGATCTTTTCAAGCCCTAAAAATCTGCCTATACCATAATCTTCATGCACGACGTAGTCATTTACTTTTAGCTCGTCCACCACGAGGCTTGAGCGCTTAACTCGCCTTTTTTTCTCAAATTTATTTAGAGAGACTACGATCTTGTCATTTGAGGTTAAATTTACAACAAGGGGCGAAATTTCAAGCTTTACGTTGGCAAAGCCATCAAGCTCATAGCCCTTAAAAAGCCCCTCGTTTCTTGAAAGAACGGTTATACTTTTGCTCTTATTTAGCTCAAAAAAGTCCAAATTTAAAGTGACTTCTAGGTCTTTATAGACCTTTGGCTCAGGCAAAATTTCTATGCCCTTAAATTTATCTTCAGGCGCATCATAAATTTCAAAATCGATCTTTTTAACAAGCTTTGAGTTAAAATTTTTTAAATAGTCGCTAAAGCTATCTATCGCCCAAAATCCAAGCGAATTTAGATCGCTCACCAAAGCATCGCTTTGCATATCCTCGATCTTTTGGCTCACTTTTTCAAACTCATCTTTGCTCAAATTTGCTATAAACGGCACGATCTCGGCTTCGCTTAGCTCATTTTTGTTGCTAATTTGCGTGGCGGTGTTGTAGTTTCTGATACTCTCCACCTCATCGCCAAAGAGTAAAATTCTAACAGGATCGTCCATATTTACGCCGTAAATGTCGATCACTTCGCCGCGTATGCTAAACTCGCCAACGCTCTCAACGATATCGACGCACTCGTAGCCAAATCGTATGAGCAAGTCGGCAAATTCGCTTAAATTTAGATTATCTTTTAGCTTGATCGTTGAGCTCTCTAAGTTTTTTTGCGTTGGAAGTGGGTTTAAAAGCGTACTAAATGGGCTTATGATGATCTTTTTGCCATCAAATTTATAGTATTTGCTAAGAACGGATGAAATTTCAAAGAGCTCTTCGTTAAAGCTTCTTAGATCATCGCCCTTTTTAGCTCTAAAATCAGGTAGTTTAAATGCGCCAAAGCCAGCAAAACTGGCCGCATCAGCGCAGAGTGCCGCCTCTTTGTCATCTTCGCAGATGAGAATTTGTGGGGCGTGTGTTAAAAGATACTCATAGACCTTTGCTTGCATAGTACTCTTTTAAAAAGGCTTCAGCCAGGTGAAACGAGCCAAATGCTAGGTAAATTTTGCCGTTTTTTGCCTCTTTTATATCGTTCATATCGCTTGGCTCAAACTCTCTATGCGAAATTTCAAGCTCATTTAAAGCCTTATTTATAAGCTCTCCACCAAGCTCCCTGCCCTCGCAGTGGTAGTGATAAAGTAGCACGTCCTCAATGGCTGGCTTAAGAGCTGCTAAAACTGCCTTGAAATCTTTATCTAAAAACGAGTTATAAATTAGTGTTAGCTTCTTACCGCCAAACTCTTTTTGGCTAAATTTCTTAGCCACAGCCTTAGCGCCAAGCTCATTGTGGCCGACATCAACGTATAAATTTGAAGCGATCTTTTCACATCTGCCGCGAAGCGATAAAGCGCCAAGCTTTTTGATATCTATGCTACTATCTAAAATTTTAGCCGCGGCGTAGGCTAGAGTTAAATTTGAGCGCAAAAACTCTGGAAGATTAAATTTATCTGCATAGTTTGCAATCTCACTTAAATTCTCTTTGGTCAAAATTTCTCTTGGAAAGCTCAGAGTTGCGCCTTTTTCACTTGCGATCTCTTTTGCGATAGCCACACTTATCTCGTTCATCTCATCATTTAAAATAGCTCTTTTGCCCATAGCTTCAAATTTCGTGCGTGAAATTTCTTCTATGCTATTTCCCAGTATCGCCGTGTGATCAAAGCCGATCGGAGTAAAGATGCTTAGCTCTTTTTCAAAGACATTTGTCGCATCCAGCACGCCGCCCATGCCAGCCTCGCAGACAAAGTAGTCACAACCCTCAAAAAGAACTGCAGAAAGCAGCGTCATATACTCAAAATAGCTCGTTTTTATCTTGTACTCATCACTCAAAAGAGCTTGCAAACGCTCATGAGCTACCTCTAAAATTTCATCGCTAGCGACCTCGCCATTTAGCCAAAATCGCTCGTTAAATTTAAATATATGTGGGCTCGTGTAGTGGCCTACTTTTGCGCCGTTTTGGCTTAAAATTTGCGCTAAAAAGCGGCCCGTGCTACCTTTGCCATTTGTGCCGATGATGTGGATTATCTTAAAAGGCTTTAGATGGCCTTTGATCGTATCATAAGCCCTTATGATCCTACCATAGTCGATCTCTTTGTAGTAAAGTGGCTTGCCATCAAGAAATTTTGCTAGGCTCATTTTTCCTCGATTATCTTTGGCATGACTTGGTTTCTGCCGCCCTCTTTTGAAAGATAGAGCATCTTATCAGCGCCCTCAAGCGTCATCGTGTCGCTTAAATTTGCACTTCTTGTAGCCACACCAGAGCTAATGGTAACTTTGATGCGCTCGTTTTTATAGATAAATTTAAAATTTTCTATCATACTTCTTAGCTTATCGCCAAATCTAACTCCATCTTTTAGGCTCGTGCTTGGTAGCAAAATGACAAATTCCTCGCCACCATATCTACCGACAAAATCAACCTTTCTAGCATTTTTCTTAAGCACCTGAGCCACTGCAGAAAGGATCACGTCACCAGCTTCGTGTCCATATGTGTCATTTATCTTTTTAAAGAAGTCAATATCAACAAAGCAGATAGAATAGTCCGTGCCGTAGCGCTTATATGCCTCTTCGATACGCTGCATCTCAGTCATCAATGCACGCTTTGTAGCAACTTTTGTTAAAAAGTCCTCTTTGCTTTCAAGCTTAGCAGCCTCCAGCTCTTTTTCTAGGCTAATAACCCTGTTTTGAAGCTCAGAAATAGTCGCTTGCTTGCTATTCATCTCAAGACCAAGCTCCTTACTCTCGATCTCCAAGGCACCTGCGATCTCGATAAGCATACTCTTTACATGATCAATGCTATTTGCATTTAAATTTACATTTTTAAGATCATTTTTGATGCTTTGCACCTTAGCTGAGCTACTTTGAGAGCTAGCTGCGATGTCTGAAATCCTCTCGCCTATGCTTTGCAAGATGTTGTTTAATGAGCCAACCTTTTCGATGATCTCGGTTCTATCTTCTTCGATCCTGCGATCAACAAAACCTTTTATCTTATCTTGAAATTCTTTGCTATTTAGGCTTTGTGGATTTTGCTTCAAAACGCTTCTAATGCTGCTGAGCTCTTCGCCAAGCTCCTTTGTGATAGAAGGCTCAAGGGCAAAATTTAAAAGCTCCACTAGAGCGTTTTCTTCGCCGCTCTCATTTTTTTGAGATAAGAATTTCTCAAGCTCAGCGCTCATAGTCTTTAGATCGTCAAAGTCTCTCACGCCGTAATATTTCAAAAAGTCCAAAAATTCAGTATCGTAAGAGCTTACAAAGTCAAACCATTTAAGACACATATCTTCAAGATTTTTCTCATCATATCTTCTAGCAAGTAGCTGCATGCCCTGTTCCGCTAGAGCTTTTGCGTCTTTGTTATGAAGCATAGAGATGGCTTGAAGGATTCTTCTTGCAAAGGCGTTTAGTGACTTTAACTTTTTATCATCGACCACTTGGGTTGCGCCATTTTTAGCACCATGAGAGAGCCTAGCGGTCATAAAAGCTACAAACTCATCAACCGTTTTTATATGAAGACTTATAGCTTGCGCCTTGTAGTCATCAGCGAGCCTTGAGATATATTTTTCTATCTTTTTGCTCTCTTCGGTTGTAAAGCCATATTTTTTAGAAATTTCATTATAAACTTCGGTGTAGTTTTCTGGCGTTAGCATCAAATGGCGATCTTTTATCTCGCTCAAGGCCTCCTTGACTATTTGACTAACGGTTACTGCTGCCATTTTTGTATCCTTTTACAGCTAAATTTGCGATGTACTCATCAAAAGCCTCTTTTGAAGCCTCTTTTATGGCTTCATATTTTTGAGTATCGCTAATAACACTATCTGCGTATCTTACGCTCTTTTGACGTCTTGCCACACTAAAATCATACTCGCCAGTAGCAGGTATATCTATGACACGACCATCTTTAAATTTGGTTTTATAGTTTAGAGTTAAAAGAGCTTTATAAGATGTGATATAGCCATATTCATCATAGATGATTGCCTCATAATTTAAGCTTTTCACCGAAACTATTATCGAAGTATCAGCGCTATCTTTGCTTGATAGTGATTTATGTAGCCTTGCAACCATGCCCTCTTTTACGGCGTCTTTTATCCAGACACTATTTTTTGGCTCTTCTTTGCTGATAATAACATCAACATAAACTCTATCTCCAACCAAATCCTGCGAGATCTTTGAAACTGGTTTATAGCCACATCCGCATATAAATATCGCAATAAAAAACGCTAAAAAATATCTCAAAATTTATCCTTTAATGACAAAATTTACCAATTTGCCTTTTATATAAATCTCTTTTAAAATTTCTTTTCCTTCAAGCCATTTAGCCACGTTTTGCTTAGCTTGTTTTAAAATTTCACTCTCACTCTCGCTTGCTGCTACTTCAAACTCGGCTCTTTTCTTGCCATTTACTGTAACTGCAAGAGCGATGCTATCTTTTACAAAGACCTCTTCTTTTACAGCTATCTTTGTGAAATTTTTTCTACAAAAAAGTTCTTCGCTAAGCTCGTTTGCGATGTGTGGCACGATTGGTTCTAGTAAATTTAAGATAATGAAAAAACCCTCAGCATTTACGTCTTCATTATCCTGCGCATTTATGGCGTTTAGCGCCTCCATACAAGCAGCTATTAAAGTATTAAAAGCAAATGTATCACCAAAGACCTCGGTTGATTTTTTAAGTGCTTCATAAATTTTTAGCCTTGCAAATTTCTCATCTTTGCTTAAATTTTCGTGATTTATAGTTGGGATTTTATCCATCTTTTTGATGGTTTGTGCCTTTTCCCAAAGCCTATTTAAAAACCTAAATGCGCCCTCGACTGCACTATCATTCCACTCTAGCTCTTTTTGAGGAGGAGCAGCAAATAGAATAAAAAGCCTTGCCGTATCGGCGCCATATTTGTTAATAATATCATCAGGGTCTACGACGTTGCCCTTGCTTTTACTCATCTTTTTGCCATCTTTTAAGACCATGCCTTGAGTTAGCAAATTTTCAAATGGCTCATCATCTCTTAGATAGCCAAGATCTCTTAAGACCTTTTGAAAAAATCTAGCATATAAAAGGTGCAAGATCGCATGCTCGATACCGCCGATATACTGATCTACATTCATCCAATAATTCACGCTCTTTTCATCAAGCGCTTTTTGCTCCCACGTCTTCTCATTGCTTGCAAATCTAGCAAAATACCAGCTACTCTCCACGAATGTATCCATCGTATCACTCTCTCTGATCGCGTCTTGGCCGCATTTTGGACACTTTGTAAATTTCCAAGTTGGGTGTTTATCAAGTGGATTGCCCTCGCCTGTGATTTCGACATCTTCTGGTAGCGCGATAGGTAAATTTTCCTCTTTTTCAGGCACTACGCCGCAGCATTTGCAGTGCACAACTGGTATTGGCGCGCCCCAGTATCTTTGGCGAGAAATTCCCCAGTCTCTTAGTTTGTAGTTTGTGATCCTTTTACCAAGACCATCTTTTTCAAATTTCTCTATTATAAAGCTTTTGGCATCCTCTGAGCTAAGGCCGTTTATCAGCTCAGAATTTATAGCAACTCCGTATTCTGAATACGCCTTAGAGTCGTCACTCTCACCCTCAAGTGGCTTTACGACTGGTTTTATAGGTAGATTAAATTTACTTGCAAACTCGAAGTCTCTTTGATCGTGAGCAGGAACAGCCATGATAGCGCCACTACCGTAGTCAGCTAGGATGAAATTTGCAACCCAAACTGGGACCTTTTCATTTGTGAGTGGATGAACGACGTAAATTCCTAAAAATTCTCCATCTTTATCGCTTGCTTGACGCTCTCTTGGGCTTTGATTAAGTATTGCTTTTATCTTTGCCTTTTTATTTTCATCAAATTTATCACTTTCAAGAAGCGCTTTTACGATAGGATGCTCTGGCGCAAGGGCTGTGTAGCTAACGCCATAAATCGTATCAGGTCTTGTAGTAAATACCTCAAAGCCATCAAATTTACCGCCCAAAGTCTCTTTTGATGCCTCATCAAGGCTAAATTTAAACTCCAAGCCATAGCTTCTACCGATCCAGTTTTCTTGCATCGTGATGACTTGATTTGGCCATTTGCCCTCAAGAAGCTTTAGGTCATCAAGTAGCTCGCTAGCGTATTTTGTGATGTTAAAGTAATATCCTGGAAGCTCTTTTTGCACCACATCATTACCGCATCTCCAGCATTTGCCGTCTTCAACCTGCTCGTTTGCAAGCACGGTTTGATCGTATTCACACCAGTTTACGATGGCATTTTTTCTATAAACAAGCCCTTTTTCAAACATCTTTATAAAAAAGCTTTGCTCCCACTTTGTGTAAAGTGGGTCAGATGTGGCTAAAATTCTCTTTTTAGAAAACGAAAAGCCAAGGCTAGCAAGCTCTTTTTTCATATAGTCGATGTTTTCATAAGTCCAAATTTTAGGGTGAATTTTATGTTTTATGGCTGCGTTTTCAGCTGGCATACCAAAGCTATCAAATCCGATAGGATGAAGCACGTTGTAGCCGCTTTTTCTATATGATCTAGCCAGCGCATCGCCGATAGAGTAGTTTCTCACATGCCCCATATGTATGCGACCGCTTGGATATGGAAACATGCTTAAGATGTATTTTTTTGGCAAGCTTAAGTCGTCTTTTGGCTCAAATTCCTCATTTTTATCCCAAATTTCTTGCCATTTTTTTTCTATCTTTAAAGGCTCATATTTTCTCTTTTCAGCCATTTTTTCTCCTAAAATTCTTCTTGTGATTTGCTTGATTCTATTAATACCAAGGCTAGTGAAAATATATTTGCAATGACTGCGCCAATAGCTAATGAATAGCTAAGCGTTGCATTTTCAGATACTTGCAAAATAACAAAAGCTGGTATAAGGTGCAAATCAGCAACCAGCGAGCTAGCAAAAAGCTCAGCTGATAGTAAATTTTTAACGCCAATCTTAAGTAGCGTAGAAACTAAATTTATACTAGCTGCCACAAAAAGGGCGATCTCGTTTTTATCATATAAAAACTCCGCCGTAGTCGTAAGACTCATCAACGCAAAAAATATGTAGATAACTTTTCCCCAGTTCATTATCCCTCCTTACACAACGCCTTTTTCAAACATAGCACGCTCTTTATCACGCTCTTTTTTGATCCTTTGCTTTTCAGCCTCTCTAGCCCTAAAATGCTCGATGCTAAATTTAAACCAGATAAGAAATGGTGATGAGATGTAGATCGAGCTGATCGTTCCTATAACTATACCAACGATAAGAATAAATGAAAATCCATGTATCATATCTCCGCCAAACAAAAATAGCACAACAACAGTCATCATCGTAGTGGCTGAAGTTAGGATAGTTCTTGAAAGTGTGGCTGAGACTGACTCGTTGATAACGCCCTCGATATCGGTTCTCTTACTCTCTTTTATGCCTTCTCTGATCCTGTCAAAAATGATGATCGTATCATTTAACGAGTAGCCAAGCACTGTTAATACAGCTGCTAGCGTGTCCAAATTTACATCTATATCAAATAGCGAAATAGCACCAACAGTTATAACTATATCGTGAATTTCAGTTGCGATCGCAGCTAGCGCAAATCTCCACTCAAATCTAAATGTAATATAAAGAAGCACGCCAATTAGTGAAATTCCAAGGGCCATTAGGCCTTTTTCTCTAAGCTCGTCACCAACCTTTGGACCAACGATATCGACACGTCTTACTTCAAAATTTCCAGTATCTTTTAAAATTTGCTTTATCTCAGTGCCGATGTCACCAGTTAAATTTGAACTTGATCCTGAAAACCTAATAACAGCTTCATCTTCACTTCCAAACTCAGTAACAGAGGCGTTTTTAAGCACTTCATTTGTGCCAAAAGCGTCGCGAATTTTATCAAGTGGCGCTTTGGTGTCGTATTTTAGCTGGATAAGCGTACCACCAGAAAAATCGATGCCGTAGTTTAGACCCTTTGTTGCAAGCAAAAAGATCGAGCCAACAAATAAAAATATAGAAAGTGCCAATGAAGCAAATCTAAACCGCATAAAATCATAAACTTTTGCCTTAGTAAAAATTTGCATCTCTAGCTCCTTTTATAACCAAACCAAAGTCTGGTATTTCCGCTTTTTTCTATCTTATCCATAACCGCATCAAACATGCCATGTGTGCCTAAAATGGCCGTTAGCATCGAAGCCATGATACCTATCGCCATTGTCACAGCAAAGCCCTTAACTGGACCAGTGCCATAAGCATAAAGCACAGCAACTGTGATGATAGTAGTCAAGTTTGAGTCGATGATCGCACTCATAGCGTGCTCATATCCCTTTTGAACAGCTGTTCTTATTGCCACGCCTTCACGCAAAAGCTCGCGGATACGCTCATTTATGATGACGTTTGCATCAACAGCCATACCGATAGTTAGCACGATACCAGCCATACCTGGTAGAGTAAGCGTCGCTCCAAAAAGCGCCATAACAGCGACTAATATAACGACGTCTGCAACTAGCGCGATATTTGCAAAAACGCCTGAAATTCCGTAATAAACTAGCATAAATAGCACGACTAAAATAGATCCAGCAGCAAGAGCAACCATGCTTTGATTGATACTCTCTTGGCCTAAAGATGGGCCAACGCTTCTTTTTTCTAGCATCTTCACAGGTGCTAAAAGTGCGCCACTTCTAAGTGCGATCGCTACGTCGTGAGCTTCATCAAGGGTAAAACCACCGCTGATCTGGCCACTGCCGCCACCTATTCTTTCGTTTATAACTGGAGCTGAATAGACCTTGCCGTCAAGCACGATAGCAAGCCTTTTACCCACATTTGCACCAGTAAAATCACCAAAAATTCTAGCGCCTTCTGAATTTAGTGTAAAATTTATGATCGGTAGGTTGTTTTGCTGAGAAAATGCGACCTTTGCATCAGTTAGCATCGAGCCATCAAGCACTGGGATATTTTTAACGACATATTTTACGCGGTCATTTTTAGCATCTTTAAAGATCACGTCACCATAGCTTTCAGCCTCGGCCTCACTCATGGTATTAGCCTGATCTTGTCTTTTATCATCAACTGCCATAAGCTGCAAGTGAGCAGCCTTTGCGATAAGATCTCTCGCTCTTTGCTCGTCTTCTTCAGTCTTTATGCCAGGAAGCTCGACTAGGATATTATCTTTGCCTTGTCTAGCGACTGTTGGCTCAGCTAGACCAAACTGATCAAGCCTGTTTCTAATGGTCTCAACAGCTTGCGAGATCGCATACTCGATCGTATCAAGCCTCTCTTGCTCTGTAAGAGTGATGTGATAGTTTAGACCATCTTTTTTGATATTAAGCCCTTTTATCTCAGCAAGCGCTTTATCAACCTTTGGAGCCTCGTCACTATCAAGTAGCGCAAAATCAACACTATCTTCTTTTATCTTAAATTTATCAATGAGCACATCTTCTTTTTTGGCATAATAATTTATGCTTCCAGCGATTGACTTGATCTTAGAGTGGATGGCTTCGTTAGTTTCAACACCAAGAAGCATATGAAGACCACCTTGAAGGTCAAGTCCTAGCGAAATTTTAGCTCCGCTTTGGGTCTGAAAGAAAGATGGCACCGAAAAGCCAAAACCAAAAACTATGGCTAATATTAATATAATCAGCCTATATGTAACTCTTGCGTTACGCATTATTTATCTTCGATCTTTTTAGCTACAAACTCGCGTGCTATACGAACGATTACATCATCGTTAAGTTTAACTTTGATAAAATCATTTTCGGCTTTAATCACTTCGCATATAAGTCCGCCATTAGTTACTATCTTATCGCCTTTGTCAAGAGCTGCAAGCATTGCTGCGTGGGCTTTTTGTTGTTTTTGTTGAGGTCTGATAACCAAAAAGTAAAATATGGCGAAAAGCACAACAAGAGGTAGTAATGATGTTAAAAAATCAGCGTTTTGCATGGATTTCCTTATTTGTAAGATTTTTAAACGGACATTTTAGCACTAAAATTATAATAAAAGCCTTTGTCGGTGCTTTTTTGCTTTCTAATTTCATTTTTTTAGCTATGGCTGAAAATCAAATTTTAAATTTCATCTCACCTTTTCTTACGCTAGCTGGAATTTATGTCATCATAAATTTAAGCAGAGCTGGCTTTTTTGCGGCTGGCTTTTTCACTGGAATTTTGTGGTTTTACTGGATTGGCTTTAGTTTTATCTACTATGAGCTTGTCTGGCTTATCCCATTTGTCATCCTCTTTGTAGCCCTTGTTTATGGGCTTTTGTTTTGGATAGCCTCTTTTCCAAGCTTTGTGACACTAAGAGCCGTTTTACTATTTTTAATAAGCTATGTGCACCCATTTGGCTTTAACTGGTTTAACCTTGAAGCCACGCTTGTTTTAGGCGCTTTTGAGCCAAGCACGAGAGGTCTTATATTTATTTTTTTAGCAGCTATTTTTTTGAGTTTAAAAGGCAAAATTTTAAAATTTATCCTAGCTTTTATCTGCCTGATCGCCGCTTTGCAGTTTAAAAGTAACGAGGCAAAGACTCTGCCATTTGAGGTAGAACTAGTAAATACTAATGTCGCTCAAAGAGTGCGCTGGGATAAAAGCTTACGCATGAAATTTACAAATGAAAATTTAGACATGATAAATAGCGCCATCGCCGAGCAAAAACACCTCATTGTGCTGCCTGAGAGTGCGTTTCCATTATTTATGACAAATGAGCCGCTACTTGTTGATGAGCTAAAAGAGCTTTCAAAGCAGATAACTATCGTAGCTGGCGCGCTTGCTTATGAAAATAAGCAAATTTATAACTCTGCATTTTTGTTTCAAGATGGCGCCCTTAGACGAATGGATAAGAAATTTTTAGTGCCATTTGGAGAAGAAATTCCTTTGCCAAAATTTATGCAAGATGCGGTAAATAAGCTATTTTTTGGCGGAGCTAGTGACTTTAAAAAGGCTGAAAATTTTAGTGACTACGAGATAGACGGGGTTAAAATCAGAAACGCTATCTGCTACGAAGCAACAAGAGAGGAGCTTTATAAGGGCGAATTTGACGCAGTCGTGGCCATCACAAACAACGGCTGGTTTGTGCCAAGTAGCGAACCTGTGCTTCAAAGAGTGCTTATAAAACACCTTGCTACAAAGTATAATAAAGCAGTCTATCACAGCGTAAATGGCTCAAAAAGTGAGATCATAAAGCCTAAAAAAGCGTTTTGGGATGAGTTTTAAAAGAAATTTAAAGTGGCTTTTAGATAAAGCCACTTTTTTTGATTATTTTTTTAGTAAAGCCTTAAAAGTATCGACTGCGTCAAGCTTCTCCCAAGGGTATTTTGCATTTCCCACTTGGCCTTTTGCAGCTACTTTTGCATATAAAAATGTATCTTTGCTTGGTTTATCAAGGCCAAATTTATTTGTTATCCAGCGAGGCGTTAGAGAAAAATGCTCGCTTACAAAATTTGAAAGCATATCGTCATTTACGCCATTTGCGTGAGTTCCCATAGTATCAACGCTAACTGAAGTTGGCTTTGCAACACCTATTGCATAGCTTATCTGGACGATACATTTTTTAGCAAGGCCAGCAGCGACTATGTTTTTAGCTATCCAGCGCGCTGCGTAAAGTCCGCTGCGATCAACCTTTGTGTAGTCCTTACTTGACTGAGCGCCGCCACCTATTGGGCTATATCCGCCAAAGCTATCGACGATTAGTTTTCTGCCCGTTAGACCACTATCGTGAAGTGAGCTGTGATTTACATATCTACCTGTTGGATTTATATAGATGATCGTTTTTTCTTTATTATATAGCTCTTTTGGAAGGCCAGTTTCGTCTATTAAATTTTGTATTAATGCGCGAAGCTCTTCTATCTTCATGCTCTCCACGCAAGGAGCAGAAACGACGATAGTGTGGATACTTTGAGGTTTGCAGTTTTCAAAGTTATCTTTACTGCCATAATCAATCGTAACTTGTGTTTTTATATCAACACCAAGTTTATCAGGGTTTGCTTTGGCAAATTTATAGACTTTTTCACAAAGCATTCTTGCATAAGTTATAGCTGCTGGCATAAATTCTTTTGCTTCGCAGCTCGCAAAGCCAAACATGATGCCTTGATCACCTGCTCCGATCTCGCCGTCACTTTGATCAACGCCTTGATTTATATCTGGGCTTTGTTGATTTAGGCAGACTTTGACCTCGATATCATCTGGGTGCAAGCACTGCTCTTTTGTAAAGTTGCTCTTTCCGTCATATCCAATATGCGCAAGAGCATCTTTTACGATCTTTTCGTAGTCTTTATAAGAGAGTTTTACCTTTGAGTTTATCTCTCCGCCTATTATTATATTTTTTCCAGCGACAAAAACTTCGCTTGCGACGCGTCCATTTGGATCTTGCGTTAAGATAGTATCAACAATGCTATCAGCGATAATATCAGCGCATTTATCTGGATGACCTGGACTTACAACTTCAGAAGTAAATAGATACATTTTAGTCCTTTTCCTTGGTTAAATTTTCGTGCAATTGTAACAAATCTATATAAAAAGCCAATTAATCTTTTTAAATTTCTTTATATTTAAAAATCATTTAGCTAGAATCAACAAAAAACTAATTTATTAAGGTGTCAAATGAATATGTTTAAAAACATTGCAAGAAGATACGCCGACGGAAATTTGATCGTTCAAATTTTAGTTGGTATCATCCTAGGTGCCCTAGTTGGCTTTTACACACATTATCAGGCAGCCCCTTACAACCAAATCTCAGCTAAAATTCAAACCATCCAAAAAGATAGTGGCTTAAGCGTAGATGAAGTTATAAAAACTCGTCTTAGCCAAGATGAAGCAAAACAGCTTAATGAAGCTAAAGAAAAGGCTAGTTCGGCTGATTCTATCGCTGCTTCGGCTTCAGTTTTAGGAGATTTGTTTAAAGGCGCTCTAAAAGCGATCGCACCTATTCTTGTATTTGTTTTAGTTGCAACCTCTATCATTTTAAAAGATTTTGGTCATACAAAAGGCATGCAAAAGATCATCACACTCTATCTTATAGGTACCTTTTTAGCAGCTGTTGTGGCAGTCATTGCAAGCTTTTTATTTCCTATCGAGATACCGCTAAAAGGTCTGCAAAGTGCTGATATGTCTGCCCCACAAGGCATCACAAACGTATTAAAAGATCTTATTTATAAAATGGTTGAAAACCCGATAACCGCCCTAGCAAATGGCAACTACATAGGCATCATCACATGGGCGATAGGTGGCGGCATCGCTATGAGATATGCTACACCTGAGACCAAAAAGGTATTTAAAGATATAAGCGACGGCGTAACTCATATCGTTAAATTTATCATTAGGCTTGCTCCATTTGGCATCTTTGGTATGGTTGCTATTAGCATTCATGACACTGGATTTGGGACACTTGCAGGATATCTCAAACTGATCTTGGTTCTTGTTGGAGCGATGCTTGTAGTGGCATTTATCGTCTATCCAGCGATGGTTTTTGCACTAACTAGGAAAAATCCTTATCCACTTGTGATGATCTGCTTAAAAGAGAGCGCGATCTCAGCGTTTTTTACAAGAAGCTCGGCTGCAAACATCCCTGTAAATATGGCGCTTTGCAAAAAGCTAGGACTAAAAGAGGAGCTCTACTCGATCTCTATCCCACTAGGAGCCACCATAAACATGGGCGGTGCGGCAGTTACCATTAGCATCCTAGCGCTTACTGCGGTAAATTCTATCCCATCTATCACGGTTACATTTGGCGATGCACTACTTCTATGCTTCATCTCAGCCCTTGGCGCATGCGGTGCTTCAGGCGTGGCTGGCGGATCACTACTTCTAGTGCCATTAGCGTGCGGACTTTTTGGCATCGGCAATGACATCGCTATGCAGTTTGTCACAGTTGGCTTTACGATAGGCGTCATCCAAGACTCAGTTGAAACTGCACTAAATAGCTCATCAGACGTGCTTTTTACAGCCGTAGCCTCAGAGACTTCAAACTAACCTTCATAAAATTTCAGCTAAATTTTGGCTGAAATTTTACTTTTATCCATTTTTTTGTAAAATGTCCCAAAAATTTAAAGGATAAATATGCAAATTTGGGATCTAAAAGCACTTTTTGCAAACGAAAAAGAGTGCGAACAAAACGCACTAAATTTACAAAAAGAGTGCGAGAAATTTAAAGATAAATACCTTGAAAATTATGAAATTTTAAAAACAGACGAGTTTTTAAAGGCATTTTCTGAATATGAAAGCTTGATAGCTAAAATTTCAAAAGTAATGACATACGCTTTTTTAAATTTTGCCAAAGATACAAGCAAGGGTGCATTCTACGCGAAAATCGATGAGATAGCGACAAAAGCAAATGAAAATTTGATATTTTTTGAGATCAAATTTAATGAATTTGCCCCTAAAAAACAAGAAGAGATCATCAAAAGCTCTAAAAAATATGGCTACTATCTAAGCAACCTCGCCAAAGCAAAACCGCACCAACTTAGCGTTGCGGAAGAGAGAGTGCTACTTCGCACGGCAAGCACCGGAGCAGAGGGCTTTTCAAGGCTTTTTGATGAGAGCATGAGCAAGATGAGGTTTAAATTTAAAGGCGAGCTTTTAAATGAAGAAGAGATTTTAGCCAAGCTTCATGAGAGCGACCAAAGCGTGCGAAAGCTAGCAGCAAAAAGCCTCTCAAATGAGCTTAGCAAACACCAGCACCTTCTTGGCTACATATATAATATGATAAAAACTGATCTAAAAACGAGCTGCGAGCTGCGAAATTTCAAGCTTCCTGAAGAGCCAAGACACCTTGAAAATCAGATTAGTAAAAAAAGCGTTGATTCGCTAATTGCTGTGACGGAGAAAAATTTTGATTTAGTTGCTAAATTTTACGAGCGAAAAAAAGAAATTTTAGGCCTTAAAAAACTTTATGACTACGATAGATACGCGCCTCTTAGCAGCGAGGGGGAGTATAAATTTGATGAGTGCAAAAAGATAGTTTTAAAGGCGTTTGGGACATTTTCACCTAAATTTGGAGATATAGCCAAAAGTGCCTTTAATGACGGCTGGATCGACGTTTACCCAGCGCCAAACAAGCGGGGTGGCGCATTTTCTCACTCTGGATCAAGTGACACGCATCCTTATGTTTTGCTAAATCACACAAACCAGAGAAGAGACCTTTTTACGCTTGCCCACGAGCTTGGCCATGCCGTGCATCAAAAGCTCTCTTATAGCGTAAGCTACCTAAACTCAGACACTCCGCTAACTACGGCTGAGACGGCGTCTGTCTTTTGCGAGATGCTAGTTTTTGACCACATAAAAGAGAGCCTTAGCAAAAAAGAGAAAATTTCACTGCTTGCTGGCAAGATCGAGGATATATTTGCCACACTTTACCGCCAGATAAATTTCACCACCTTTGAGCGCGCCGTGCACGCACACGAGGGCGAGATCAGCCTAGATGAGCTAAATAAAATTTGGCTAAAAGAGAGCAAAAAGATGTTTGGCAAAAGCGTCACGCTAAATGACTACTACAAAATTTGGTGGAGCTACATCCCACACTTCATCCACACACCATTTTACTGCTACGCCTACTCTTACGCGCAGCTTCTAGTGCTTGCACTTTTTGGACTTTACAAAAGTGGCAAATGCGAGAATTTTGTGGAAATTTACACCAAGTTTTTAAGCCTTGGTGGAAGTCTTAGCCCAAGGGAGCTTGTAGGCAAATTTGGCTTTGACATAGATGATAAAAATTTCTGGCAGATAGGCATAAATGAAGTTAAAAAGCTAGTAGATGAATTTTTAGAAATTTCAAAAGGAATAAAATGTTAGATGAAATTTTAGATGATGAGAAATTTGCGCTTTTGATGAAGATGCACGTCTATGAGTGCATTGATTTTTTGCTTGACAAGGGGGTAAATTTCTCAGTTATGGCAAATTTGCCGCTAGTTAGCTTTGAGCCTAGCTTGCCAGATGAGATAAGCAGTGGCTTTAGCATGCCAGTCATTATGTTCTCACTTGGTGGCTACACGCTTGAGAGTACCATGCTAACGCAAGATGAGCTTAGCTTTGAGGCTGGCTTTGGTAGTGAAAATTTCGCCTCAGTGGTCTCTTTTCCACTTGGAGCAGTGGTTCAAATTTTGGTTGAAAACAGCCCGATCCTTGTAAATTTCTCTATCTACAAGCCAAAAGAGAAGCAAGTCGATCACGCTAAAAAATCAGCCTCAGTCTTTTTGCAAAACCCAAAAAATAAAGATATATTTAAGAAAAGATAGTAATTTTAAGCATTTTTGGCTAAAATCAAAAGAAAATTTAAAAAGCGAAAAATGGAAAATTTACTATCAAATTTAAACGAAGCCCAGCGCGAAGCGGCCACCCACATAGACGGTGCGATGCTCATACTAGCGGGTGCTGGCAGTGGCAAGACAAAGACGATCACGACTAGGCTTGCCTATCTCATCGGCGAGGTCGGCATAGACGCGGCAAACACGCTAACTCTTACTTTTACAAACAAAGCCGCCAACGAGATGCGCAGCAGAGCCATGGCGATGCTAAGCCAAAGCGGCAAAAACTACTCGCCGCTTCTTTGCACATTTCACAAATTTGGACTTTTGTTTTTAAAGCTCTACATAGAAAAGCTTGACAGAAAAAACAACTTCGTCATAATCGACACAGACGATAAAAAACGCATCATTAAAAGCTTTGAAAGCCCAGTCGCCACGGCTATTTTGTCAAGTGAAATTTCAAACTATAAAAACTCACTTTTAAGCGTCGAAGAGGTCTATAAAAACGCAAATTTCTCCTCTTTTGACAAGAGCAAAGACAACTTTTACAAGCAAGCAGCGCAAATTTATGAAAAGTACGAGGACTATTTAAAGGCGAACAACCTTGTTGATTTTGATGATTTACTAGGTCTTACATATAAAATTTTAGACGAAAACGAAGAGCTGGCAAGAGATATTTCAAACCGCTACAAATACATAATGGTCGATGAGTATCAAGACACCAACGATCTTCAGTATAAACTGCTAAAAAAGCTCTGCCTATGCCACGAAAACATCTGCGTGGTGGGCGATGATGACCAAAGCATCTACGGCTGGCGAGGTGCAAAGATCGATAATATCTTAAATTTCAAGGATCAGTTTAGCAACGTAAAGATTATCAGACTTGAGAAAAACTACCGCTCGAGTGAAGCGATACTAAAGGCTGCAAACGAACTGATAGATCATAACCGCAACCGCCTTGGCAAAAAGCTTGTAGGCACAAAAGGCGAAGGCGAAGCTGTAAATTTGATAGAGAGTTTTGATGAAAATTTAGAGGCTGGCAAGATCGCAAAAAATATAAAAGAGCTTTTAAGCAAAGGCGTGCAGGCCAAAGATATCGCGATCTTATACCGTATAAACGCGCTCTCTCGCTCACTTGAAGATGGGCTAAACAAAGAACAGATCGCCTATAAAATGGTTGGTGGAGTTAAATTTTACGAAAGAGCCGAGATCAAAGATATCATAAGCTACTTAAGGCTGATAAACAATCCAAATGACGACTTTTCAATAAGGCGCATAATAAACCGCCCAAAGCGAGGACTAGGCAAGGTGAGCCTTGATAAGCTTGAAAAGATGGCCTTTGAGGGCAAAATTTCTATTTTCGAGGCGATCTCAAACATCTCTGATAACGACGAAGCCTTTAGCAAAAAGGTAAAATCAGCCCTTCTTGAGTTTGCAAACAACCTAAAAGAGCTTCAAGAAAGCAGCTCGGTTTTTGACCTGATAGATAAATTTGAAGCTAAATTTGGCGTAAAAAAATACTACGAGAGCTTGCCAGATGGAGCTGAAAGAGCGGCGAACATCGACGAGTTTTATGCCGTTTTAAAAGATCAGATCAAGCAAAATCCAAGCTTTGATCTGGAGGAGTTTTTAAACGAGATCACGCTAACAAGCGAGCAAGACGGCATTAGCGACGAAGCTATTAGTATAATGAGCGTGCATGCAAGCAAGGGACTTGAGTTTGAGCATCTTTTTGTGATCGGCCTTGAAGAGGGATTTTTCCCGCTCATTGGCGATGGTAGCGACATCGAAGAGGAGCGTAGGCTCGCTTACGTGGCGATAACAAGAGCTAAAAAGACGCTTAGCCTAAGCTTTGCAAATTCGCGCTTTTACAAAGGTCAGCGCACAAGGCTAAATAAGAGTAGATTTTTAAGCGAGAGTGGTATCACGCATGGCTCGCTAGTTATCGAACAGAGCAATGAATTTAAAAAAGGCGACCTTGTTAAACATAAAATTTTTGGTATCGGCAGAGTAAGCGCGGTTAGCAAGATCAAAAAAGAGTTTAAACTGACTATAAATTTTGGTGGCAATGTAAGAGAGATAATGTCAAGCTTCGTGGAAAAGGCCGTATGAACGCCATTTTCGTGGCAAACAAGCCTGCTGGCATGAGCTCAAACCACTTTTTAGGGCGACTAAAGAGAAAATATGGCGTCAAAAAGGCTGGATTTTCAGGCACGCTTGATCCATTTGCGAGTGGCTGTTTGATAGTCGCTTTTGGCTCGTATACGAAATTTTTTAGATTTTTAGACAAAAGCCCAAAGGTCTATGAGGCGACGATCTGGCTTGGGGCGAGCAGTCCAAGCATGGATAATGAAAATATCACTGAAATTTTAAATGTAAAAGAGCTAAGTTTAGAAAAACTTGAAGCCATTAGAGGCGAGCTAATAGGCAAGATAAGCTATATCCCGCCAAAATTTAGCGCCAAACATGTAAATGGCACAAGAGCTTACAAGCTAGCAAGAAGCGGCGAAGAATTTGAGCTAAAGCCAGAAACTATGGAAATTTATGAAAGCCAAATTTTAAACTACTCACACCCTTTTTTGACACTTCGTTTAAGCGTAAGTGAGGGGAGTTACATCCGCTCTTATGCAGAAATTTTTGGGCAAAAAGTTGGTTATAATGTAACTTTAAGCTCATTAAAGAGGGTAAGCGAGGGTAAATTTCGCTATGAAAATGAAAAATTTTTAAATATTTGCAATTTTTTAAATATTAAGCAAAATACGTATTTTGGGGATATTAACAACATACTTGACGGCAAGAAATTAAAAATTAACGATTTTGAAACACAAATACAAGGAATTTATTTGCTAAATTATGATAAATTTATGAGCGTAATCCAAATCATGGATGATACTATAAATTACACTTTAAACAAGGTAGAAAAATGTTAATCTTAGCAAGAAAAGAAAACGAAGAAATTTTACTAGGTAACGACATAAAAGTCGTCGTAGTAAGTATCTCAAAAAGCACCGTTAAGCTTGGTATCGAGGCTCCGCGCAACACAATGATACTAAGAAGCGAGCTGGCAAACGATATCAAAAACGAAAATATCCACGCCACAAAAAAAGCAAGCGAAGCCGATATCCACGAGCTTGCGAAAAAAATCGAGAAATGAAAAGCTTTGCAAAGATCAACGTATTTTTGAAGGTAGTTGGCACCAGAGGCAACTACCACGAAATTTTGTCACGTTTTGTTCTTTGCGAGCAGCTTTTTGATGAAATTTATTTTGAAAGGTCAAATTCTTTTGCTATCGAATGCGACAACAAAGAGATAAAAGAGAATATCATACAAAAAGCGATAGACGAGCTAAAAAGAGCTGGCTTTTCAAATGAGCTAGATGAGTTTTTTAGCTCTCACAAAATCATCATCAACAAACAAATCCCAATAGGTGCTGGTCTAGGAGGAGGCAGTTCAAACGCCGCCACTTTTTTACTTATGGTAAATGACGAGCTAAATTTAAATATAAAACGCGAAAATTTGATGCAAATAGCCTCTAAAATCGGTGCTGACGTGGCCTTTTTTGTAAGTTGCTACAAGGCAGCAAATGTAAGCGGCATAGGCGAGATCATAGAAGAATTTGATGATGAAGTGCCAAATTTAAATATCTTCACGCCAAATGTTTTTTGCTCTACACCGATGGTTTATCAAGAATTTAGAAGCAATTTCTTACAATACATAGACGTTAATGCTGCAAAAAAGATGCAAAATTTAAAAAGCGCAGAGCTACTTGAAATTTATAAAAACGAGGAGCTAAACGATCTTTTTGCCCCATGCTTTAAGCTCTATCCACAGATGAACGAGTTTAGGGATAAATTTCTAAGCGGCAGCGGCAGTAGCGTATTTAGCGTAAAATAAAAGGTAAAATTTTGATAAAAGATCTAGCGAAAAACAAGAAAGCTTTGCACGACTTTAGCATACTTGAGACCTTTGAAGCTGGCATCGTGCTAAAAGGCAGCGAGGTCAAGGCTCTAAGGGCTGGCAGAGCAAATTTAAAAGATAGCTTTGTGCGCGTCATAAAAGGTGAGCTTTTCTTACTAAACGCCCATATCAGCTATCTTGAGACTACACACAGCGCATTTCGTCCAAATGAGCGAGCAGCCAGAAAACTTTTGATGCATAGAAAGCAGATCGATAAAATTTTCGGTCAAGTCTCACAAGATGGGCTTGCCCTAGTTGTTTTAGCACTTTATCTAAGTGATAAAAACATCGTAAAAGCAAGGCTGGCCCTCGCAAAAGGTAAAAATTTACACGACAAGCGCGAGACTTTAAAAAGGCGCGAGGCAGACAAAGAGGCAAGAGCTGCTATAAAAAGATATGTTTAAGGGATAAGATGAAAAATTTACTCGTTTTAATAATCACTTTATTTGCTTTTTTTGGTTGCGGCGATGATGAGAGCAGCAGTGCAAATTTTAAAGAATTTAGCCCAAATGAAGAGGTTAAGCTCGTAGATGTAAGCGGCAAGGAGCTTACTTTGGTTAGAAAAGATCACGGCTTTGCTATCAAAAATGATGAAAATAAGGTTTTAATGATCGACATTTTTGGCACATTTTGCCCGCCTTGCCAAAAAGAGGCAGCCGAGCTTACAAAATATCAGCTTGAAAATAAAGATAAATTTACGATAATCGGACTAACTCACTTTGAAAATGTCACAAATGAGTATGTTTTGCATGAATTTATGCAAAAATTTAACGCCTATTACTTCATAACAAACGATCAAAAGATAAATGACAGACTTGCCGAGCAAATCGTAAGAGATATCGAATACAAACACGAGATCGCACTACCTTTTAAGGTGGTGATAAAAAACGGCAAATATCAAATTTTAACAGACGTAGATAGCGGACAATACGGAGTAAAATACTATCTTGGCGGCATAAAAGTCACAAAAATGAAAGAAGATTTGGCAAAAATTTATGAAACAAAATAAATTTGCCTTATATTTGGAACATCATTTGCTTATAAAAATGTGAAAATTTATAAGGATTTTTAAATGTTTGTTTTAGATAGATCAAAATCTAGCCCATTAGTCGAATCAGCCCTTGCAGGCAGAGAACTACGCCAAAAGCTCATCTCTGGCAACCTTGCAAATGTTGATACACCATTTTACAAGGCTAGAGATGTAAGATTTGAAGATGTTTTAAGAGAAAAAGCAAATGAAATTTATAACGTTTCAGAGAGCAAAAAACTAAATTTAGCTAAAACAAACGAAGCGCACATGGCTGCGGTTGATTTTCCAAAAAGCGACACAGCTCAAATTTTCTTGCGTGATGGTCACATGGCTAGAAATGACGCAAACACGGTCGATCTTGATGTTGAAACAACAGAAATGGGCAAAAACACAGTTATGATAAACGCCCTTGATGGCGCATACAAGGCTCAGGGCAATATCTTTAAAAGCGTAATAGACGCAAGCGCTAAGAACTAGGAGAGATGATGTCATACTTAAATGATTTTGATATTAGTGGATACGGACTAAGCGCACAACGCTTCAGAATGAACGTCATCAGCTCAAACATAGCAAACGCTCAAACCACAAGAACGGCTGAGGGCGGTCCTTACAGAAGACAAGAGGTCATCTTTAAAGAGATGAACTTTGATAAAATTTTAAACGATCAACTTAAAAACTCACAAAGTCTGCTTGATTATGAAAATCCACTCGATGACCCAAGCTCACCCAAAAACGCTCACCCTGCCTTAACTAGCGTGATCGTAGATAAAGTGGTGCGCGACGACAAAGACTTTCAACTAAAATACGACCCTAGCCACCCAGATGCAAATGCAAATGGCTACGTCGCATTTCCAAATATAAACCCAGTCATCGAGATGGCTGACTTGCTCGAGGCGACAAGGGCTTATCAAGCAAATGTAGCGTCATTTCAAAACGCAAAGACAATAGCACAAAGTGCGATATCACTTATTTCAGGACAAGCATAATGATAAATAGCATAAATTTAGATAAGTTAAACAAAAACGAAAATTCAAACAAAATAGCAAAAGCGGGCGAAGAAGGCGGCTTTGAAAACGCACTAAACGACTCTTTAAAAGAGCTAAATAAGGTTCAAATAAACGCCGATAAAGCCATAGCTGATCTCGCAACTGGCGAGGTAAAAGACTTGCACCAAGCAGCTATCGCGATAGGCAAAGCAGAGACTAGTATGAAGCTTATGCTAGAGATTCGCAACAAAGCACTAAGCGCATACAAAGAAATTTCAAGAACGCAAATTTAAGGCCATTGAATGAATTCCAGAAAATCAAAAATAACCATACTTTTTTTATTAATTACTTTTGGAATTTCAATCTTTGTGCTCGTTATATTTTATAGAGCAAGCATCGAGCGAAAGCTTCCTAAGCTTCAGACAAGCGACGTAAATACCGCAATCCGAGGCAATATCGTCACAAAAGACGGCTTTAGCATCTCATCAAGCCAAAAACTCTACAAAGTGATGCTTGACACCAGAAACATCGATCCAAACAAAAAAGAGATGTTTATCAAGCTCTACTCGCTTTATAGAGGCGACGATCCAAACAAAGTAAGAAAGATCATAAACGGCACAAAAGGCCTTGTCACGCTCTCTTACAGCATCGACGCAAAGGGCGCTACCTACCTTCAAGAGCTCTCTAGAAAGCTAAACCGCAAGGGCATTTTGATCTCATATCTTGACCCAAAAACTGGGCTTGCCTCGTTTCAAGGTATGCGAGTGATGGAGAGCGGTCAAAACCGTAAATTTATGTCAAAAGACGCCTTAACGCCAGCTATTGGCTACGTGAGTAAAACAGAGAGCGACGCACTTACCAAAAGCAAAGGTGTAAAAGGGCTTGAGAGATACTACGAGGACTACCTAGCTCCGATACAAAACGCCAAAATCCTTGGCCCGCGTGATATTGGCAACAATATAATCTTAACCAGTGATTCAAATTTAGCAACAAGAGTTGATGGCTACAACGCGGTGCTTTCTGTACAGCTTAAATTTCAAACCAAGTTAGAGCAAATTTTAGATGAAAAGCGTGAATTTCTAGATGCAAAAGAGCTAATCATCTGCATAATGAATAGCAAAAATGGAGAAATTCTAGCCCTAGCTTCTAGCTCAAGATATGATCCATCAAATATAAGAAAGCAAGATTACAGCGCGCTAAATTCGAGCGCAAGCGAGTATGCATACGAGGTTGGATCGGTTTTTAAGCCATTTATCTTCTCCATACTGCTTCAAGAAAAAAAAGTAAATCCTTTTGAGCTAGTAAATACCTATAATGGTCGCTATCAGCTAGGCAAAAGGATCATCAAAGATACCCACCCAGAGCCTTTTATGAGCGCTGAAGACATCATCGTGCATAGTTCAAACATCGGCATGATCCAGCTAGTAGAACGCCTAAATGGTCCCCAAATTTATCAAGGGCTTTTAAATTTTGGCTTTTCAAGAAAGACTGGCATCGACCTGCCATACGAGCAAGTAGGCATGATGCCAACGGTTACTAAACTAAATTCATTGACCTATAAAGCGACAGTTAGCTACGGATACGGCCTTCAAGCGACATTTATGCAGCTTTTGAAAGCCTTTAACACCTTTAACAACAAAGGCATCGAGGTGACGCCACACATGGTGGCATATCTTGAGCGAAACGGCAAGCGATACGATCTGCCAAAAGCAGAGCCAGCGCAGGTCATCTCGCAAGAGACCGCAAAGATAATGAAGAGAATTTTGATAAAAACAGTTGAAAAAGGCACTGGTTTAAAGGCATTTACGCCAGGTCTTGAAATAGGCGGAAAAACTGGTACCGCACACATCGCTTCTGGCAAAGGTGGATATAGCAACACCTATAATGGCTCGTTTTTTGGCTTCGTAAATGACACGAGAGGCAACAGCTACACTATAGGCGTTTTAGCAAGAGACCCTAAAAAGCCTTACTACTACTTTGGTGCGCAAAGTGCATTGCCGACATTTAAAAAGGCAGTTGATCTAATGGTTGAAGATGGCTATTTATTCCCAGATCCTAATGTCATAGCTGAGTTTGAAGCTAAAAAAGACAAGCTCAAAAACGACAAAGCAAAGCAAAAACCAGCATTAGATTAAATTTAACTTCTAAGATATAAATATTAAATTTCAAATTTAGAGTTTAAAGTAGAAATTCTGGATCTAGGCAAGCGGCCTAAATCCAGAATTTATGCAAGTCCAAGTTCATTTAAGACAGAGCTTAAATTTACAGAATTATTTGTATTTTTGCCAAGGCTATTTTGCTTCTCAAGCAGTGTTTGGCTCGTAAGTGCCATGTTTAGCTCTTTGCGGTAGTCACTTAAAATTTTATCCATTATTTTAAGTAGCTCATTTTTTTGATCCTGCGTTTTAGTCGGATCATTTATGCTTAAAAGCTCAGTTAGCTCCTCTTTTTTCTGAGCTATTTTCTCTTCTATCTTGTTTGAATTTAGCTCATTTATAAAGCCAGCAGCACCGATTTCTGTAAGCCTTTTCTTAAACTGCTCAAGCTTGTCTGAAACCTTCGCCTCGCTTGTGATCTTATCAAGCGTTAGACTTAAAATTTCATCAAAACTATTTTTTTTATCTTTAGCTTTGCTTGAGCCTGACTGCAACAAATAATCGATAATATCGTTATTTTGAACCTTCATACATCTCCTTTTAAATTTGAGATGCTCTTTATAAGCAAGATTTATTCCTAAAGGCTAAATTCTCTAGCGCTTTTTGATTTTTCTAGGATAAAACTAGCAAATTCATCACTAAAATTTGGACACTCTACCACTTTATAAAAGCTAAAGCTTAGCTCTTTTGCAAGCTTGGCATACTCGATAACTAGCTCAAAAATGGTCTCAGAGTTGTCTATGCAAAAAGAGAGCGGATAGATAAGCGCTTTTTTATTTTCGCACTTTGCCAAAGCCTCATTTAGAGATGGTTCTAGCCATTTAACTGGGCCAAGACGTGACTGATAAGCAAGGCTCACATCTTTAAAATTTAGCCCCTGCTCTTTTAGCATTTTGCCTAAAATTTGCACATGTTCGTTTATGTGTTTTTCGTAGATATCGCCATTTTCTATGATCTTGCGAGGCAAAGAGTGAGCTGAAAAAATGAGGCTAATATCGCTTATATCGGTATCTTTTATCGCTTCACGGATGTGGGAGATAATGATCTTATTGTAAGCGTCATCATCATAAAATGGCTCGCAAAGTGAAATTTTAGCTTTAAAATTAAGCTCCTCTTTTGCCTTTTTAAAATCAGCTAAGCTCGAAGTTATCGTAGTTCGTGAGTGATGAGGATAGAGCGGCAAAAGCACTATCTCATCAAATTTTTCATACTTTTTAAGCACATCTTTTACAAATGGCGAAGTGTAGTTCATCGCAAAATCAACCGCGTCAAATTCGCTTTGCAAGCTTGAAATTTTGTCACAAAGCTTAGCTGTAAGCTCGCAAAGTGGCGATTTGCCGCCTATTTGCATGTAGTTATGCTGAGCTGATTTTAGTCTGCCTTTTGTGATCATGAAAGCTACAAATTTTCTTATAAATTTATTTTTTATACCCAAAATATATGGGTCATTAAACATATTTGTTAAAAAAATTTCGACATCATCAAGGCTGTTTGCACCGCCCATATTTAAAAGCAAAAGAGCTTTTTTCATCAAAATAGTTCTCTTATCTTTATCGCGTCATCTATGTTTGAAAGTTCGCTACTCTCGCCACTTTGGCAAAGATCGTAAAAGGCCTCGTATTGCGCTTTTAGCTCACTATTATTTGTATCTATCTTTAAATTCATCTGTCCATTTTCGCTCACTTGATGAAGCTTGTGATCGATGAGATCGCCAAAATAGACGCCATTTTTCGCATTTACCTCTATCTTAAAGCGCTCTAGTGAGCCACAAAATGAGTCAGTGATATGCACTAGAATTTGATTTTTACTTTTAAAGCTTATCGCCGCGTTATCGGCACTTTTGGCATTTGTCTTGTTTGTTTGAGTGTAGTAAAAGTCGCTGACTTCAGAATTTATGATATTTTTTGCTAGGTCGATGTCAGAAACTGAGAGTTCATTTATGATATTTCCATCGCAAAGTGGCTTAAAATGAGCGATTGAGATGCTATAAATTTCCTCTTCTTTTAAAAGTGCTTTTTTAAGTGACAAGATAGTTGGGTTAAAACGCTCAGAAATTCCCGTGCAAACCCTAGTTTTATTTGTTTTGGCGGCATATTTTATCTCTTTAAGATCTGCGATACTTTTAAAAACTGGACGTGAGATGAGGATGTTTTGGCAGTATTTTGCGCACTGGCAAAATGCCTCAACCATCTCCTCTCTTGGCGAGCAAAGCACGACTGCTTGAGGCTGGGCAACCTCTATAAATTCTTTAAAATCAGTATAAAAATCAGCTCTGCAAAACTCATCAACATTGTCTTTGTCAAAAATGCCACAAATTTCAAACTCGTTTGAGCGTCTAAGCTCTAAATAATGTTTTTTGCCTGTGCTGCAATAGCCGATAATGCCGATTTTTAGCTTCACATTCACCCTTTAAAACTTTAGAAATTTTTAATTATTTTATTTACAAATCGCTTTTAAATAGATAAAACAAGAGATAGTTTTCAAAATATCACTATTTTTTCTCTTTTTAGAATTTCGCAAACGAATTTTGGCTAAAATCAAGCAAAATTTTAAAACTAACGAGGATAAAAATGCAAAATTTAGATATAAGAAAGGCATATCTTGATTTTTTTAAATCAAAAGGTCACGAAGTCGTAGCTTCTGCACCACTCGTGCCAAACGATGCAACACTACTTTTTACAAATGCTGGCATGGTACCATTTAAGAGCATTTTCACAGGCGAAGTGCCACGCCCAACACCACCTATCCGCACTAGCTGTCAGACCTGCATAAGAGCTGGTGGTAAACACAACGACCTTGATAACGTCGGCTACACAGCGCGCCACCACACATTTTTTGAGATGCTTGGCAACTTTAGCTTTGGCGAATACTTCAAAAAAGAGGCGATCGCTTACGCTTGGGAATTTGTCACAGAAGTGCTAAAACTACCAAAAGATAAGCTTTATGTAACCGTTCATGAAAGCGACGATGAGGCGTTTGAAATTTGGAGCACTCACATCGCAAAAGAGAGGATTTACCGCTTCGGCGACCATGATAACTTCTGGCAAATGGGCGATACTGGACCATGCGGCCCTTGCAGTGAAATTTTTTACGATCAAGGCGCTGAGCACTTTAACACACCAGAAGATTACATGGGCGGCGATGGAGATAGATTTTTAGAGATCTGGAACCTTGTTTTCATGCAATATGAAAGAAGCGCAGATGGCAAACTAAGCCCACTACCAAAGCCAAGCATCGATACAGGCATGGGACTTGAGCGCGTTACTGCCATTTTACAGGGTAAATTTAGCAACTACGATAGCACACTTTTTATGCCACTAATTAGCGAAGTAGCAAAGCTTTGTGGCAAGCCATACGTCTATGAGAGTGGCGCTAGCTACCGCGTCATAAGCGATCACATCCGCTCAGTCACATTTTTGCTAGCTCAGGGCACGACATTTGACAAAGAAGGCCGTGGCTACGTGCTTCGCCGTATCTTACGCCGTGCGATCCGCCATGGATACTTGCTAGGCATAAAAGAGCCATTTATGTATAAGCTTGTCGATAAAGTTTGCGAGCTCATGGGAGAGCACTACACCTATCTAAACGAGAAAAAAGCGGCTGTAAAAGAGCAGATCAAGCTTGAAGAAGAGAGATTTTTAGCAACTATCGCTAGTGGTTTGGAACTATTTGAGAGTGAGCTTAAAAATACAAAAGAAATTTTTAGCGGAGAGGCTGCGTTTAAGCTCTATGACACATTTGGCTTTCCACTTGATCTAACGGCTGATATGCTTAGAGAAAAGGGCTTAAAGGTCGATGAGGCAAGGTTTGATGAGCTTATGAGCGAGCAAAAAGCACGTGCAAAAGCTGCTTGGAAAGGCAGTGGCGACAAGAGTGCAAAGGGCGATTTTAAAGAGCTACTTGAGAAATTTGGCGAGAATAAATTTATAGGCTACGAAGAGCTTAAGAGTAAAAGTAAAATTCTAGCCCTACTTGATGAAGAATTTAAAAATGTAGATAGCCTAGATGCTGGCAAAGAGGGCTGGGTGATGTTTGATGTCACTCCATTTTACGCTCAAAGTGGCGGCCAGTGCGGCGACAGCGGTAAGATAGCAGGTAAAGCAAATGTGCTTGATACACAAAAATTCCACGGGCTAAATTTATCTTTAGTAAAAACTAGCGCGGCACTAAAAGTTGGCGACGAAGTAGAGCTCGAAGTGGGCAGTGATAGAGCGGAGATCGCACGTCATCACAGTGCTACACACTTGCTTCACGCAGCCCTTAGAAGCGTGCTTGGCACACATATCGCTCAAGCTGGCTCAAACGTCGAGGCAGATAGGCTAAGATTTGACTTCTCTCATCCAAAGGCGCTTACTGGCGAAGAAATTTCAAAGGTCGAAAACCTTGTAAATGAGTGGATCTTAAACGGCGCACATGCAAAAACACAGGTTATGGAGCTTGAAGAGGCTAAAAAAAGCGGAGCGATTGCACTATTTAATGAAAAATATGCCGACAAAGTAAGAGTTGTGAGCTTTGGCGATGTCAGCAAAGAGCTTTGCGGTGGCACACACGTGAAAAATATAGATGAGATCGGATCGTTTTTCATCACAAAAGAGAGCGGCGTAAGTGCTGGCGTTAGGCGTATAGAGGCTGTTTGTTCAAGGGCTGCGCTAAATTTAGCAAGGTCGTTTAGAGCTGAGCTTGAAGAGCTAAAAGATGAGCTAAAAAGCACAGAGCCACTAAATGCCGTTAAAAAGCTAAAAGGCGAGATAAAAGGCTTAAAAGATAAGCTAAAAAACGCTAAAAGCTCTGGGGAGCTAGCCTTTATAAATGTAAATGAAACTAAACTTTGTGTGGCACACATCGATGGTGGCGACATAAAAACTTTGATAGATGAGTTTAAAAATGGGCATGAAAAGGCTGCTATTTTACTGATCCAAACAGATGAAGAGGGTAAAATTTCTCTTGCAGCTGGCGTAAAAAATGCTCCACTAAAAGCTGGCGCTTGGGTTAAATTTGCAGCGCAAATTCTTGGCGGCAATGGCGGCGGAAAAGACGACTTTGCAACAGCTGGTGGCAAAAATGCTCTAGCTATCGAAGACGCCATAAAAAGCTCACTTGAGTATGCAAGGCAAGCTTTAGAAAAATGATTCATCAAGAGATCGCTTTTTTTAAATTTGATCAACTAATCATCTTCTTGCACATTAGCTTCGTAGCTCTTTTTATAGGGCTACAAGCTGGTTTGGTGCTTGCTGGAAGCTATTTTATAAAAAATAAATTTGAAGATAAAGAGCGCTATCACATCCTGCTTCACATCATAAGACGCTTTGGACTAGCCATCTTTGCGCTAGTTCTTGTCATCGCGCTAACTAGTTTAATAATAATCTTTTACTTTGATGATGGCAAAATGCAAAATCCGATGGCAAGTGCGATAATAGCGACCAAATGGGCGATAGAGCTATTTTTACTCTTAAATTTAAGCTACATCTTTTATAGATACAAAAAGGCTTTAAAAACTCTAAGATCACACGAGATGATCGAGCTAAACGAGAGCCTAATCGTCATCATCTACTACTTCACGCCTCTAAATTTACTAGCTTCACTCGCGGCTGTCTATCTTGGTGTGAGCTATAGGAGCTTTTGATGATCACTCTTGCTTCTAGCTCGCCAACAAGGGCAAATTTACTAAAAGATGCTGGGATAGAATTTAAACAAATTTCTTGCAGTTTTGATGAGAGCATGATAGCAAAGAGCCTAAAACCAGAAATTTATGTCCAAAACGTCGTAAAAGCTAAAAAAGAGCAGTTTTTAAAGGCAAATGGCAAGCTTTTAAATTTACTCTTTGCAGATAGCTGCGTGGCGTGTGGGTATAAAATTTTAGGCAAGGCAAAGGATACAAACGAGGCACTTTCTATGCTAAATTTACAAAGTGGCAATGAGTGTAGCGTCTATACGGCGATGATATTTTTAGGCGAATTTGAGCTTATAAATGTGAGCAAGACCACATATAAATTTGCTAAATTTAGCGAGCAAGATCTAAAAAGCTACCTAGAAAGTGGCGAGTGGCAAGGCAAAGCTGGAGCCATGACGATAGAAAATTTTAATAAAAAATACATCATCTCCCAGCACGGCGAGACAAGCACGGCAATGGGGCTAAATTTAAAAATATTAAAGGCATTTTTATGAAATATATCTTGGCATTTATCTTTGTAGTTGCCATCGCACTTGGTGGAGCGTTTTTATACTTTTATTCGCAAGTGAGGTTTGACGCCTACTCCATCATCGACTACAAGCCAAAGCTTGCGACACAAATTTTTGATAGAAACAACGAGCTTATCGCAAACATCTTTGAAGAAAACAGAATTTATGTAAAGTATAACGACATCCCGCCACGTGTCATCGAAGCGCTCGTGGCTATCGAGGATACGAGCTACTTTGAGCATGGCGGTATCAACGTAGAAGCCATGGCAAGAGCGGCTATAAAGGATATCAAAGCTAGAAAGCTAGTTGAAGGCGCATCCACGCTAACTCAGCAGCTTATAAAAAACCTAGCCCTAAGCCGCGAGAAGAAATTTACAAGAAAGATAAAAGAGGTCGTGCTTGCTATGAAGCTTGAAAGCGAGCTTAGCAAAGAGGATATCATCGAAAGATACCTAAACCACGTATATTTTGGACACGGCTACTACGGCATCAAAACGGCTGCGGAGGGCTACTTTAGAAAAGAGCTAAATGAGCTAAGCATAAAAGAGATAGCGATGCTAGTTGGCATGCCAAAAGCGCCAAGCACATATGATCCTACAAAGCACCTCGACCTCTCTCTTAGCCGCGCAAACAGGGTTCTTGAAAGGATGTATAGCATCGGCTGGATAAATGAGGATGAGTACCGCAAGGGCGTGCTTGAAGAGCCAGCAGTCTTTGACGATACGCTCACACGCAATAAAGCCCCTTACGTGGTCGATGAGATCATAAAAGAGGCTTCAAAGAAATTTGACGATATAAAAACTGGCGGCTACAAGATACAAAGCACCGTCGATCTAAACGTGCAAAAGATCGCTCAGGACGCTTTAGTCTATGGCTACAATGAAATTTTAAAAAGAGATAAAAAGGCAAATCCAGAGATGCTAAATGGCGCTATCGTCGTCACTCATCCACAAAGCGGACAAATTTTAGCTCTAATTGGCGGCATCGACTACGCAAAAAGTAGCTACAACCGCGCTACCCAAAGCAAGCGCCAGCCAGGATCTAGCATTAAGCCATTTATCTACCAAATAGCCCTTGATAGCGGCTACTCAGTCGTCTCTCAAGTAGCTGATATCGCTAAGACGTTTGACATGGGCAACGGCAAAGAGTGGACGCCAAAGAACTATAGCGGCGGCTTTCAAGGCTACATCACGATAAAATCAGCCTTAACCCAGTCTCGCAACCTCGCAACCATAAATTTACTAAACGATCTTGGTCTTAGCTCAGTTCGCAAACAGCTTACGGATATGGGCTTTAACGACATCCCTGAAAATTTATCAATCGCACTTGGTAGCTTTGGAATTTCGCCACTTGACTTTGCGAAATTTTACTCGATGTTTCCAAACGATGGCGAAGTAGTCGAGCCTACACTCATCAAGCATATAGAAAATAGCTTTGGCGCGTCGATGGACTATGAGCCTCAAAAGAAGCAAGTGCTAAAACCTGAGCAGGCATTTTTGATGACAACATTGCTTCAAAACGTCGTAAACAACGGCACCGGACGCAACGCAAAGGTAAATGGCATCCAGATCGCTGGCAAAACTGGCACATCAAACAACAGCATCGATGCTTGGTTTTGCGGCTATTCGCCTGATATCGAGGCCATCATCTGGTACGGAAACGACGATAACAGCCCTATGAAAAAGGTCGAGGGCGGCAGCAGGACAGCTGCACCGGTCTTTAAGAAATTTATGGAGGGCTACATCAAGCTCTACCCTACCCTAAGACGTGCGTTTGAGCAGCCTGATGGCGTCTATAAAGGATACTATAATGGCGCTGATGAGTACTACACGAACGACTCGCCGTTGCCGCAAAATACGCCAACAAACGACATCATTCAAGATCAAGAAAACGATGGATTATTATTTTAGGAGATAAGATGAAAAGTTTAAAAATTTTACTTTGTCTAGCGCTTGCAGGCCTTGCATACGGCGCTGATCTAAATACAGCTAGCAAGAGCGAGCTAATGAGCCTTGGGCTAAACAAGAGCCAGGCACTAAACGTCATAAAGTATAGAAAAGCTCATAAATTTACAAGTGTCGAGGAGCTTGAGAAGGTTCAAGGCATCGGCTTTAACGACATGCAAAAGGTCAAAGAAAAGCTTAGTGTAAAAGATAGTCAAAAGACGAAAAAAGCTGAGCCTGAAAAGAAGTCAAAAAGCAAGAAGCTAAAAAGCAAGAAAAAGAAAAAATAGTTTTAGTTTAAAAATTTAAATTTTTCAAAAAATGCTTTAAGTGAAAGGAATCTTTAAATGATTAATATCAATAAATTTATAGAAGTAAGTTTTTTTAAATTTTTAACTTTATTTATAATATATATGCTTTTTATAAATCATATATTTTTATATAAGGGCATTTTTCTAGGATTTTTAGAAACAAATTCATTTTCTTTTTCTACCCTATTTTTCGCAATTATGTGCATATTTCTTGCGTCACTTTTTGCAAGCGTATTTTGCATTGTATTTCTGCCTTATTTATTAAAACCCTTTGCTATTTTTGTAATTATTGTTAGCTCGATTTGTTCTTATTTTATGTCAAATTACGGCGTTATCATAAACAAAGAGATGCTACTAAACGTCCTTCATACTGATAATAAAGAAGCTTTTAGCTATTTAAGCATAAATTTAGTATTGTGGTTTGTCTTTGCAACTATTTTGCCATGCATTTATGTTGTTTTCGTAAAAATCAATTATGGTAGTTTTAAAAATAGTCTAAAAATTAGATTAAAGATTATCGCTTTTTCGATCGTTACTATCGCTATTATTTTTTCATTAACTTCAAAAATTTTCATACCATTTTTTAGAGAACACATTTACTTAAAAACGGTCTTACTTCCGTCTTATCCAGTATATTCTGCCATAAAGTTAGCTCAAATTTTGCTTCAAAAACCGCTCCCTTTTACCTACGTGGCAGATGACGCAACGCTTACTAACGATAAAAAGAAAATTTTAGTTTTAATAGTTGGCGAGACACAAAGGAGCAAAAACTACTCATTAAATGGCTACGCTAAAAACGATACAAACAAATTTACCAAGCAAAAAGATGTAGTAAGTTTTACAAATTTCTACTCATGCGGGACTGCCACAGAGACTAGCGTGCCTTGCCTATTTTCAGATTTAAAGCGAAAAAATTTTAGTAACCGCGAGGCTAAAGCTCGTGAAAATTTAGTTGATATCATCAATAAACTTGGCATAAAAACATACTTTTTTGGCAACAATAGTGGCGGCTGCAAGGGCGTTTGCGACAATCTTGATCAAAACCACTCTTCAGATCACAGAGCAGCTGGCTTTGATGAAGTAATATTTGACGAGGCAAAAAAGGTCATAAAAGATGCAAACTCCACTACCTTTATCGTGCTACATTTGCAAGGCTCGCATGGTCCTATCTACTACAAAGGCTACCCAAGCAAATTTAAAGAATTCACCCCAACCTGCGACACTGCCGAGCTAAACAAATGCACGCCAGATGAGATAGCAAACACTTATGACAACACCATTTTATACGAGGACTATCTGCAAAGCGAGCTAATAAACGCCCTTGAAGCAAAAAAAGATAAATTTGAAGTTGCCATGTTCTTTTTCTCAGATCACGGAGAGAGCCTGGGCGAAAATGGCATATATTTACACGGACTGCCTTACTCCATCGCTCCAGACGAGCAAAAGCACATCCCAGCCATCATCTTTTCAAGCGATAGCGAGCTTTTAAAAAGGCTAAAATCTAGAAAAGACGAAAGTCTTTCGCATGATTTTGTCTTTAGCTCAGTGCTTGGATATTTTGGGGTAAAAACTAAGGCTTACGAGCCAGAATTTGATATTTTTAGGGAGTAAATTTAAAAGCCAGCTCAAGTGTAAAACCTGAAGCTGGCACAAATTTAAAAGCTGATCTCTTTTATATCAGCTACTTTTAGTATCTCACTATAAATTTGACCAATGATCGCGACGCGGTTATTTCGCACTTTCTCGTTTTCAACGTTTATCATGACTTTGTCAAAAAACTCATCTATCTGCGGTTTTAGAGCAAATAGCGCTTTTAGCCTTGGCTCGTATGCCAAGCTCTTATCGACCGCTTTAAATGCATCATTTAAAGCCTTTTCAGCATCTATCTCAAAGAGGCTCTCATCGACCTTGCTAAATTTATCATCTTTTATAATGTTTGCAAGGCGCTTAAATGTCGAGAAATTCTCCCTAAAATTTGGCTCACTTGAAATTTTAGCAAGTGCCTCTATCATCTTAGTTAGCTCCAAGATGTCCTTTTCGCCGCTTTTTATGCACGCTTTTACGATAGAAGCGTTTGCGTCAAAGAAGGTGTAGAGCCTATCAAGGATGAAATTTATAAGCACTTCAACGTCAAATTTCTTATACTCTTTTGCGATATCTTCTAAAATTTCTTTTACGTTAAATTTCAAATTATGTGCCAAAACGATCTTTATCGCGCCATTTGCCGCGCGTCTTAGAGCGTATGGATCTTTGGTGCCGCTTGGGATTTTGCCGATGCTAAAGAGCCCCATTAGCGTATCAAGCTTATTTGAAAGTGCCACAACCGAGCTAAAGACCTTGCTTGGGCACTGCGCCTCTTCGCCGTCTGGCAGATACTGCTCTTTTATGGCTAGAACGACGTTTTCGTCCTCATTTTTAGCCTTTGCATAGTAAGCACCCATGATGCCTTGAAGCTCGGTAAATTCATAAACCATCTGCGTTGTAAGATCAGCCTTACTTAGCATCACAGCTCGCTCCAGCTTAGCTCCGTACTCGCCAGCTTCTTTTTTAAGTAGCTCGCCATAGTTGCTAGCAAGTTTTTTAGCCACTTTTAGCTCTCTAAGCTCTTTTTCGTAGATGCTTCCAAGCTCTTTTAGGTAGGTTATATTTTTTAGTTTTTCTGGGCTAAATTCTGCCTTAAGGTCACTTTGCCAAAAGAACATCGCGTCACTTAGCCTTGCTCTTAGCACCTTTTCGTTGCCTTTGATGATGAGCGAATAGTCCTTTGTGATGGCGTTACTAACGACAACAAAGCCATTTGCTAGCTTGCCATCTTTAAAGACTGGGAAGTAGCGCTGATTTTCTTTCATCGATGTGATGATGACCTCGCTTGGCACCTCCAAAAACTCCTCTTCAAACGAGCCAAGAAGCGCTGTTGGATACTCAGTGATCGCCACCACTTCAGCTAGCAAGTCTTTATCGATCTCGATCTTTAGCCCGCTTTTTTGGCTGATCTTTTCAAATTCATCAAGGATTATTTTCTCTCTCTCGTCTGCTTCAAGCACGACACCACGGCTCTTTGAGCCATCAAAATACTCTTTTATACTTGAAATTTTTATCATGTCGTAGCTAACGCTTCTGTGCGGATATGTAGAGTTGCCGCTCTCTACGCCAAATTTGTTAAATTTAATGACCTCATCGCCCAGCAAGCACAAAAACGATCTTATCGGGCGGATAAACTCAAACTCGCCGTTGCCCCAGCGCATAGACTTGCCAAAGCTAAGACTCTTTAAAAACTCCTCAACCATGTCGCCCATTATCTTAGCGACTGGCTCGCCCTTTACCTCTTTTTCGTAGTAAAGCACCTCTTTGCCGTCTATCTCTTTAAATTTAAGCTCGCTCTCGCTTATGCCGCATTTATTTGCAAAGCTAAGTGCAGCCTTTGTAAAAGCTCCGTCTTTTAGCGCCACTTGCTTTGGTGCGCCAATGAAACTAGCCACACTATCTGGCTGAGCCTGCGGGAATTTCTCATGGAAAAAGACCAAACGGCGCGGCGTGTAGTAAAATTTAAACTCACTTTTGATGTTGTATTTTTCAAGTACAGCCTGCCATTTAGCATTGATGTTTGGCAGCTCCCTTAAAAATGGTATCGCTGGAAGCTCCTCGACTCCGATCTCTAGTAACAACTCTTTCATATCTCACTCTTTTTATTAAAATTTTCTCTTTTTTCTCTTATCATCTCTCTTACTCTCTCCTTCTCTTGCGCCTGCAAAATGACGCCTCTTATCATAAATATCACAAACAAAACAAATGCTGCGATCATAAAAATATCTAAAATTTGCACCATCTACTCCACAACGATCTCTTTTTCGTTTTTATAAATTTTCACCCTCGCTCGCTCAAAGCTATACTCGCCATCTTTTAGCCTTTTTTTGCTATAAACTCTGATTTTGCCATGTGGCGTATGCAAGTAGCCACTCTCCAGCTTGCCTGAAATTTTAGCGATCACGTCGCCACTTCTAGCCTCACTTAGTTTTGAGCTATCAAGTAAATTTTCACTCACGCCTTTTGTGTCATGCTCATTTATGATCTCATAAGAGCTCACTTCAAGCGCCTCTTTGTAAAATTTCACTCGTCTAATCAAAATGTCAAGCTCATCGCCCACGCCGGCACTATTTTTAGGATCAAAAACGTAAATTCCACGGCGATTTTTTGAGATGATAAAGCCATGCTTATCTTTTAAGATGACAACAGCTCTTTCAACTAGCACTGGCACATCCTCAGGATGCTCAAAAAGCGTGTCAATGTCAGCTTTTTTATAGTTTTGATCCTCTACTTTTTTAGCTTCTTTTTTTAAATTTTCATTTGATTTAGTAGGACTTGGTTTGGTTGAGATTTTAAATTTAAGCGCAAAGTGGTCTGAATAAAGATCACTCTTTGCAAAGCCATGCTCATCGACAACAAAGCTTGGCTTAAAGACCTCAAAACTGCCATCAACATAGCTTAGATCGCCATTTGCCATAAAGCTAGGCGATAGCAAAACGTGATCAATGGCCCGCTTTTTGCCATGAACTGCATGGGAGTATCTATCTTTTGGGGCGAGAAAGCTATAAAGATCGTAAAATCCACGAGTTGCGATGATATCGTTTAAGATGGATTTTTGCCCATAAGGTGAGTTAAAATCACCCAAAACAATGGCGTTTTGTTCATCAATAAGAGCTGCTCTTAGCGTTCTTTCGGCCTTTTTTTGCATATTTATGCCGTTTTTATAAGCTGGGAAGTGATTAACAAAAACGCTAAATTTCTTACCCTCCACCTCAAAAACGACCTTTAAAATGTTTCTAGTTTTTACATTTGGCACTTCAAAAATTTCACTGCCATTTGGCTTTATTTTTGACACAAGAGCTAGTCCGACTGGAGAGTTTTTTGACTTGCTAAAGGCTATAAATTTATACTCACTGCCATCAACCAAAGCCCTTAAAACCTGCTCGTTTTCAACCTCTTCAAGTGCGATAATGTCGGTATTTATAGCGTCTATGACCTGTTTTGTTCTTTTTAGTTTTAAGCTAGCCGCCTCGCAGTCCCATTTTGAAGTGCCAGATTTAAAGTCAGGATATTCGCTGCCATCATCCTTGCAGTCAAATAAATTTTGCACATTATAAGTTGCGATGCTTATATCGCTTGCAAACGCGACCAAAACGGCAAAAACTAATACAAAAAGCGCTCTCAAACCTTACTCCTAAAGTCAAATTTAGAGATGTTTTGCCTGATCGCCTCATACGCGATGATGCCAGCACTCATGGCTAAATTTAAGCTCCTGCCCTCTTTTCCCATCGGGATTGTTATGGCATTTTTAAAATTTATATCCATAAATTCTCTTGGCAGGCCTGTGCTCTCTCCGCCAAAAAATATAAAATCTCCTGGCTCAAATTTAGCGTCATAGTAAAGCCTATTTGTCTTTGTCGTAGCAAAGAAAAATCGCTCTTTGTGGCTTAAATTTGCCTCCAAAAACTCATCTAGACTCTGCCAAATTTGTGGCTTTAGGATTTTCCAATAATCAAGTCCAGCACGTCTAACAGCCTTTTCGCTCAGATCAAAGACAGTTGGCTTAACGATGTGCAGCTTTAAATTTGCATTTACGCACATTCTACCGATAGCTCCGGTGTTTTGCGGTATCTGAGGATGGACTAGGACTATGTTAAACATAAGTTTTTCTTGCCTTAAAAAGTGTTATAAACTGGCTCATTTTAGCCAAAATGGGCTTTTAAGAGTTTTAAAGATTAAGATTTTCTAAATTTGCGCTTACTAAGATAGCTTAAAATTTCAAGCTCTTGTCTGCGTTTTATCTCAGCCGCTATCATCTCGTTTTTAAAGCCAGCCGCCAAGATCTCTCTCACGTCTATCTTTGGCTCAAATTTACGCTCATAAATTCCAAGCTCTTTTGCACGCTCTATGCGCTCTTTATTATAAGCTCCAAGCCACGATTTTAAGGGCATATTTAGAGCAATTTCTAGTAGCTCTCTATCACTTGGCATTGCTTTAAAAAATGGCTCTTTTAAGATAGAAAAGTAGCTCTTTGGCAGGCGCATTTTTTCTAAAATTTCTTTTGCGTCAAGCTCAAATTTACCAAAAAGCATATACAAAAACAGCCTCTCATCATCTACGAAATTTCTAGCGCTCTTTAGCTCAGACAAAAACTCATTATTTTCACAAATTTGCACGCCAAAAATTTGCTCAAAAAGAGAGAGTGCAAAAAGATAAAACGCCCCTTTTTCAAGATGCTCTGAGCGAAAAAATTTAATGAGCTCGGTATTTATCCTATCCTTACTTAGATGCGCTAGATCAAGCGTTTTCATAAGCTCTAGCGTATCGTCAGCTATGCTAAAACCAAGCCTAGCGCTAAACTGCACGCCACGTAGCACTCTTAGTGGATCTTCTTTAAATTTCTCACTATCGATGTGCCTTAGTGTTTTGCTCTCAAGGTCCTTTTTGCCGCCATGAAAGTCTAAAATTTCGCCGTTAAAGATGTTCATCATCATGGCATTTACCGTAAAATCACGCCTAAGACTTGCAAGACTTGGATCATTTATGTAGCTTACGGCAAAGTCTTTGTGCGAATTTCCCGTCTTGCTCTCGCTTCGTGGCAGGCCAAGGTCGTAGTTTTTGTATTTGTAGATGAAGTAGCTTTTACCAACACCACTAGCCTTTATGCCGGCCATCAGTTCGTCAAATTTGAGAGGCTTTATATCATAAACTTCGATGTCATAATCATAAATTTCTCGCCCCAAAAGTGCATCTCTCACGCAGCCACCTACTAGATAGACGCGCTTGCTAAAAGGGGCAAATAGCGATCTAAAGAAGTCTAGCTCGCTATTTTTGTAGATTTCTATACCAGTTTTTGCCTCAAATTTATTATTTTGAGAGATTTTGTAGTCTATTTTCGATGTTTGCAAGGGTAAATTCTAAAAATTTAGTCGTTAGCTCGAGCCTTTGACTAAGGTCTTGCTCGCTAGTTTGCTTAAGCCCCTCAAAAAGCACTTCGATGCGCTCAGCAAGGTTTGCTAAGAAAATTTCCTCCTCGCTTATCTCCCTGCTCTTTGGCGAAATTTGCGCCACCTTTGGCTCTGGCTCGCTTTGCGCGCTTGTTTCAAGCTCTGCCTCATCGGCCGCCTCTTGCTCTCTAGTCTCCATAGCCAAAAGCTCTTTTTTTAAATTCTCCCTTTCAAGCTCTTCTTGCTTTTTGCTTTGTAGCGCCTCTATCTTCTCAAGCTCGGCGCTAACCTCACTAATAGCCATCCTAGCGATATCATCAAGCTTCATAATCTTATCAACCACCTTTTAAATTCATTTATCTCTTCGTCACTTTTCATCCTGATAAAAAACTCTTTCATCTGCTCATTTTTTATCACGCGCTCTTTGCGAAGTCCACTCAGGCGGTTTATCGCGCTAAGGGCGTCCTTGTTTGACGGGTCTTGTTTTAAGATGTTCTTGTAAATTTCAAGCGCATCATCTTTTAGCCCTTGAGCCTCGTAGATCAGTGCTTCAGTGATTGTGTTTTTCATTTTTTGATAAATCCTGCTATCACGTCGCCTATCTCGCTTGTTGAACAAATTTCAACTGCGTTAAAAGCGGCGATATCTTTTGTCCTATATCCCTTTGCAAGTGCTGTTTTTACGGCATTTTCTATCGCGTCTGCCGCTTCGCTCTCGCCAAATGCGTATCTTAGCATCATCGCTGCACTTAAAATGGTCGCGATCGGATTTGCTATGCCCTGCCCTGCGATGTCTGGAGCTGAGCCGTGAATAGGCTCATAAATTCCCACTTTGCCACCCATGCTAGCACTTGGTAGTAGACCTATCGAGCCACAAACCATGCTCGCTTCGTCGCTTAAAATGTCGCCAAATAAATTTTCAGTCAGTATGACGTCAAAATTTGCAGGCGCTCTTACTAGCTGCATCGCTGCGTTATCGACATACATAAAGCTAAGCTCTACTTCAGGATAGCCTTTTGCCACCTCGCTAGTCACCTCGCGCCAAAGCTGGCTTGTCTCAAGGACATTTGCCTTATCGACCATACAGACCTTTTTCTTGCGAAGCATAGCCGTCTCAAAGGCGATCTTTGCGATGCGCTCGATCTCAAATTTAGTATAGACCATCGTGTTAAAGGCTCTATCTTCGCCTTTTTCACGTGGCTGTCCAAAATAAAGCCCACCAGTTAGCTCACGAACCACGACAAAATCAACTCCTTTTAGCACCTCTGGCTTTAGCGTACTAGCATCCACTAGTTCGTCAAAGATGATGGCTGGGCGTAAATTTGCATAAGCTTCTAGCTCTTTTCTGATCTTTAAAAGCCCGCTTTCTGGCCTTAGGTGTCTTGGCAGGCTGTCCCATTTCTCGCCGCCGATCGCACCAAAGAGCACAGCGTCGCTACTAAGCGCTGAGCTTAGCGTCTCATCTGGCAGTGGCTCGCCAAAAACGTCGTAAGCTGCGCCGCCCATTAGCTTGTAGTCATACTCAAATTTGATACCAAACTCAGCGCTCACGACGTCTAAAACCTTTATCGCCTCATCGATGATCTCAGGGCCGATGCCATCGCCTTTTATAACGCAAATTTTATAGTTTTTCATCGCCGCCCCTTAGTTCATCTTCGCTTTTGCGTACTCGATAAGACCGCCAGCGTTTAAAAGCTCTTGCATAAATGGCGGGATAGCGTTAAATTTATACTCTTTTTTTGTGCTTTCATTTATGATGACGCCGTTATCTACGTCGATCTTTAGCGTGTCGCCCTCGTTTATCTCGTCGGTTTCTTTGATCTCAAGTATCAAAAGCCCTGTGTTAAAGCTATTTCTATAAAAAATTCTCGCAAAGCTCTTTGCCACAACAGCCGCTATGCCAGCCTCTTTTAGCGCTAGTGGGGCGTGCTCTCTTGAGCTACCGCAGCCAAAATTTTCGCCAGCTACGATGATGTCGCCTTTTGCTATTTTTGAGCTAAATTTAGGATCGGCATCTTCCATGATGTGTTTTGCTAGCTCTTTTTCGTCTGAAGTGTTTAAATATCTTGCGGCGATGATGATGTCAGTGTCGATATTATCGCCAAATTTCCAAACTTTGCCTTGTTTCATTTTTAACCTTTAGTTTTGTAAATTTGGGCTGATTTTAACCAAAAGAAGCTAAATAAATAATCAAAAAGCCAAATTTTAAAGCCCCAAAAGCCCTAAATTTAAGCCTTTGTCTTTTGCAAAATTTCTCTCATCTCATCTTCGCTAAGTGGCTCAACAAGCACGTTTGCAGCGTCAATGAAGTGGTATTTCTCTTTTGGTAAATTTGCCATGAAAGCACCGTACTCACACTCATCAAGCACGTGAGCGTCACTATCATCCACGCCCACAACTAGCGTAAGCACCCAGCGTGAGACCTTGCGATCTCCAAGCGCCTCTTGCGCCTGCCACGAAGGAGCTGGAGCATAAGGCAAGATGGTTGGTAAATTTTCACTAAGCGTATATGTGCCAAAGATTTCGTTGCCGTCTTTGTCTTGATAGAGGTGCTCTTTTGCGCTGTATGCATCAAGATACTGCACATGCCTCATCATCTCATCAAATTTAGCCGCAGGGCTGGCACTAGCAAAGATTTCATCTACCATAACCGCGTCAAACGCCACGTCTCGCTCCACGCCAGAGATATAAAGAGTTTGATTTTTCTCTTTTATATCTTTTAACGCTTCAAGCCCCCACATGATGTCAGCCTCGTAGTCAAATTTTAAAATTTGCTCACTATCATAAATTTTTTCGTTGTCGCACTCTATTTTTGAGCCTGTTTGAGCCGATAGCTTTGATAGTAGCTCAAGTGCGATCTGCCAGTCGCCGACGCCACTTGGAGTATAAACACGCACGATATACTCGCCATCTTCGTAGTTTAGCTCAAAGCCACGAACGCTCTTTTGCCACACGCCTGCTATCATCACGTCAGCGCCAAGCTCATTTGCTCCTGGCTCCTCTTGCGCACTGTTAAAAAAGAAAAGCCCCTCTACAAGAGCTGAAATTTCACGCTCGCTTAATGCCTTTGCATATCCGCCAAGCAATTTCTTTTTATTTTTTACACTAAATGTCAAACTCATAAATTCTCCTTTTTTGCTCTAAAATGTCATCACCTGATCGCACTCTCTCACCCACTCGGACAAGATATCCATGTTACCTTTCACCTCAGCCTCAAAATAAGGCTCTCCCACATGCAAACCACACCTTGTTTGGCAGCTACCACAAACCTTTAGCATCGCCACAAGACCCGCATCGTAGTTTTTCTGGCTTTTTGGTGCTATTTCACGCAAGATAAACTGCGCATTTGGTAGTGCAAAGTTGGAAAATTTTAGCCAAATCAGGTAAAAAGGGGATAAATTTATCTAAAAAGTAAAAGCACGCCGATCGTGCAGACGATGACGGCGGTGCAAATTTCAAGTAGTCTTAGGTGCGTTTGTAAAAATTTCTTTAGCATAGCTCCGCCAAGTGCGTAGATATTTAGCGATAAAAACTCGATGAAAACGAGCGTTACGGTGATAACGCACATGCGAACTAGGCTAAATGGAGCGTCTTTATCCAAAAATGTAGGCAGCAAGGCTGAGAAAAATATCCACGCCTTTGGGTTTGAGACGCTAACGATGAAGCCATTTATAAACATCTGCTTTTTGCTTGGCAAATTTGAGACATTTGTGATGCTAAGCTCGCCCTTGCCAAAAAAGAGCATAGCGCCAAGATAGAGCATATAAAGGCCTGCGATGATATTTAGCGCCTTAAATGCGTACTCAAAATGATGCAGCACCGCGCCCACGCCAAGCATACAGCTAAATGAGACAAAAGCAAGTGCTAAAAGCTGCCCAGTCATCACGAAAAATGAGTGCTTGTAGCCAAGGCTCATGCCAACGCTCATCGCATAGGTCATGTTGATGCCTGGCATCATGGAGATCGGGAAAATCGTGACAAAAAAGAGCAAGAAATTCATAAGAGGCCTTGATTTTTTTTGACAAATAGTAAATCAAATTTGATAAGTTTAAAATAAATAATAAAATAATAAATAATGCGCTATATTACAATGCAACATTAACTAACAGACAAGGAATTACAATGGAAAATTTATTAGACAATATAGGCGATTACACGACAGAAATCGTTGAACTAGCCAGCAAAGAAAGTTATGCTCTTATTAAAGCTGCGGCATCCACGCTATATAAGTCAAAAGTAGAGGTAGTTTCACACTTTATGCATAGTTTTATGGATGAAAGATTTAAAATTAGATTACAAGATTTTATACACGAAGAAGAGCGGTCGAGTGATAGAAGTAAGAAAAAATTTTATGAAGATATAGACAATAACAATATAAATATTCTTTTTGATTTATTAGAAAAGGCTAGAACCACAACCTATGATTTACATGCAAAAATATTGGCAAAATTATACGGTAGATTATTCCAAAACGGCAAACTTGATTATTACGAACATGCATTGCTTGCCAACATAAACTCTTTAAGCGACTTGGACTTTATGTATTTTTATAATTTAGTAAAAAATAAACCAAAAAGTCCGCTTATGACAAGTGACGACTGCGAATATATTGCAATTAATAAATTCATACAAATAGGTATTTTATCAAAAAGCGGTTTAACTCATTTAGGCGGTGATGGAAATGGTAAGTTGCCAATAGATTTTCAAATAAATGATTTTTCCAAGAATCTGTTTGAAACGTTAGAGTTAATAATGCCATCTTGCAATATACAAAAATAATTTACTAATTATTTCGCAAGATCAGCCTTACAGTCGTTTTAGGCAAATTTTAGCAGGACTGGCATAAAAATCCTAATCTTAAGCTAAAATTTTGAAAAAATTATCACCGTAAGGCCGCAAGAAAAAAGGAAATTGCAAAAAAAGACAGTGGGTAGTAAATTTAACAAACCCACTAGAATAACAAACAAAGCAGATATCTTGAGATATCTGCCAAAATATAAAATTTTAGTGAGTTAAGAAAAACTCTTGAATTTTAGCCTTATCGCTTGTTTTTGTAAGAGCAAGCATCAAAAGCACTCTAGCTTTTTGAGCGTTTAGGTTATCGCTTGTTAAAAAGCCGTATTTTGCGTCATCAACTTCGCCATTCATAGTTGTCTCGCCACTTCCCACACGTGAGTCACGAACTACCACTACGCCAGCTTTTGAAGCCTCACCAAGAGCCTCTAACACGCTAAAGTAAGGGTTACCATTGCCTAGACCAGCGCTAACGATGCCTTTTGTGCCGTTTTTGACAGCTACATTTACAAAGTCAGGGTTGTCATTTGCGTGAGAGTAGATGATATCAACTCTTGGAAGCTCTTTTACGCCAGTTAGGTCAAAAGCTGAGCTTGCTGTGTGTTTTCTGATTGGGTTCATATAGTATTTTACGTTGCCATAAAAGACTGTGCCGATCTTGCCGCTGTTTGGTGATTTAAATGTATCAACGCCTGTTGTGTTAGTTTTTGTAACCTCTCTAGCTGCGTGAATTTCGTCATTCATAGTAACCACAACGCCCTTGCCTACGCTATCTTTGCTGATAGCTACATTTACAGCGTTAAATAAATTTAGTGGGCCGTCTGCGCTTAGTGAGCCACTATTTCTCATCGCACCTACAAGCACAACTGGCTTGTCACTTTTAACGACTAAATTTAAGAAGTAAGCTGTCTCTTCCATAGTGTCTGTGCCGTGAGTAACGACGATACCATCAGCTTTGCCGCTGTTTAGAAGCTCATTTATTCTATTTGCAAGCTTAAGCCAAACTTCGTTATTCATATCTTGTGAGCCGATATTTGAAATTTGCTCGCCTTTTATGGTAGCGATCTTGTTGATATCTGGCACGGCTGCTATTAGTTTATCGACCGTAACAGTTCCAGAAGTATAGCTTGAATCAAGCGAACCTGAGCCGCTTCCAGCTATCGTTCCACCAGTAGCTAGGATGTAGATGGTTGGCTTTGCAACCGCTAAAGTAGCACCTAAAATCATGAGTAACACCGCCTTAAAGATTAAACGCATTTTAACTCCTTTGCATTAAAATTTGCTAGAGCATTATAACGTCATATATTTAAAAAATTTATTAATTTTTAAAATTTATATTTATTTAAAAAATTCTTATCAAAAGCATATAAATTCCAGTTGAAACGACTATGCTAAGAAGGGCATTTTTGAATTTAAAATGCACCAAAACAGCTGTAAATACCGCCACTATCTCGCTTAAGCCATATGGAAACTCGCTAAATTTCGTATCTTTTAGCCCGTAGCAGACCAAAACGACCATTATCATCACGCCCATGTGCTTCTCAATAGCGTCCAAATAAGGGTTTGGCTTATAGTTTCTTAACGCATAAAATGGCGTCGCCCTCGTGATAAAAGTAGCTAGGGCGCTTAAAAGCACCGCCACAAAAAGCACCATCTCGCTTGAGCTTACACTTATCAAATTTTATCCTTAAACAAAAGCAAAAATATAAAACAAAGCGCCATCGAGTCAACAAGCACAAATTTAGCTGGAAACAGGCTTACTCCAAGCACGCCAAAAAGCGCTGCCGCAAAGAGCACGCGGTAGTTTTTATCATTTTTAAACATCTCGATGACAACCACTATAAAAAGCGAGGTCAAACTAAACTCAAGCCCCTTTGTATCGGCCTTTATAAGATCACCAAGTATCGCTCCAAGCAGCGTTCCAGCCGCCCAGTAAGACCAAGCAAGTAAATTTAGCCAGGCAAAGACAAAACTTCGCTCACTTGCATCCTTTAGCCCTAAATTTTTAAATATCGCAAAGGTCTCATCTGTTAGTAGCGCGATGTTTAAAAGCCTAAATTTGATCCCGCTATACTCTTTTAAAAGTGAAATTCCATAAAAAGTGTGGCGCAAATTTACAAGGTAGCTCACGACAAAGACCTCAACATAGCTCGTGCCGACGCTAAAGAGCGAGAGCATCATAAACTGCGCTGCGCCGCCGTATGCTAGCGTGCTAAGCGCCACAGCGATAAATGCGCTAACGCCCATGCTTTTTGCCAGCACGCCAAAGGCGACACCAAGCGGGAAATAGCCCATAAAGATAGGAATAGATAGTTTAAAAACGTAGTTAAATGTCAAATTTTACCTTCATAAAAAAGCCGAAATGTTAGCAAAAATTTAAAAATTTTAGGATAAAGGCTAGAAATTCTAGCCTTGTAGGGTAAAATTTGAGATTAAAATTTGATGATCTCGCCGTCATTTGGGATAGTGATCTTGCTCTCTATACCTTCTTTTTTAACAAATTCACGAAGATCCTTACGGCTTACACTTGTGTGATTTACGGCGTCCATATGCACTGCGATGATAGTCACGCCATTAAGAACTTTTGCAGCGTGAGCTACGTCGGCTTTGCCCATTATGATACCGTTGTCAGGAAATGCTAGCACGCGAGCGTCACCCGTATTCATCACGACTACACTAGGATTAAATTTGTTTAGAGCCTTATTTACGTCCGCAGTCCAAAGTGTATCGCCCATGACGTAAAGCGTTTTATGCCCCTTTGCTTCAAACACTACGCCCATCGCATCGCCCAAAATAGCACCAAGCTGCTTGTTTTCATACATCTCTGCTGTGCCGTGAGCGCCGCCTGCTTTATATAGTTTCACTCCTTTAAATTCAGCCGATTCGTCTAGCACTCTTACGTCTTTAAAGCCTTGCTTTTTGATTAGCGCCGCATCATCGTTATGCTGAGCAAAGATAACGATATTTTTAGGTAAAATTTCAGCCGCGACCTCATCCCAGTGATCAGGATGCGTGTGCGTAACGATGATCGCATCGACGCCCTTATACACCTCTTTTGCATCCATAGGAAGTTCCATCAAAGGATTTCTAAGGTGTGAGTTTAGCGTCCCCTCAAAGCCAGGATATTTACCCTTTGGTGCAAGAAAAAGTTCACTCCCGCATAGTTTATCTTTGCGGTAGCGTTTCTGATATGCTGAAAGCTGTCTTGTGCGTTTGCCACGCCAAAGCCCAAAAATATGGCGATTAAAAATAAAATTTTGTTTATTTTCATTATTTCTCCTTATAAAATTTACTAGCTCAAAATACCAAAAAAAGATAAAAATATATTTAAAAGAGTTAAATTTAAAGAATAGATTTTGTTCTTATAAATTTAATGACCTTTTCGCATTTTAAAACTAAATTTTATAAAATAACAACAAAAATTTATAAAGAAAATTTATATGAAAAAGATAGTTTTACTAATATTTTTAACACTAAATTTAATAGCTTTAACAACAAATCCAAATATCAAAATCCCTCAAGCAAATAGCTGTAATATCGAGGATAACTGCATTGATTTTAGCCGCAGATACAGCGAGGATGAGTATAAAAGGCTATTTGGAATTTATAAAAGTGAGTGCGAGGTTAAAAATTTAGATGCATGCATCTATCTGGCTGAGTTTTATAAAAAAGGGCTTGGCGTAAAAAAAGACGTGACAAAATCACTAGAAATTCTTAACAAAACTTGCGATGAAAATAACAAATTTGCCTGCCACAACCTTGGTGTTGAGTATCAAGAGATGAAAGATCACAAAATGGCTTTAGATGCTTTTAAAAAAGGCTGCGATCTAGCTTTTATACAAAGCTGTTTTAACGTCGCAGTTTTATATAATAACGGCGGCGGCGTAAAAAGAGACTACAAAAAGGCAAGCAAAATTTACAAAGAAGTTTGCGAGCAAAATTTCTATGAAGGATGCTACAATCTAGCAGTTTTATACCACAACACGCCTGGCGTAAAGCGCGACTACAAAGAAGCGGTAAAGCTTTACAAAAAGGCTTGTGATAGCGACTTTAGCATATCTTGCTACAACCTAGCGAGCTTATATCAAGAGCAAAAAGAGTATGAAAAGGCCAGTAAGCTCTATTTTAAAGCTTGCAAGCTTGACTTTGCCGATGCTTGCAATAACCTAGCCAGCCTTTACGACGACGCTCTTGGCGTAGAAAAAGATGATGAAGTGGCGTTTAGATATTACAACAAGGCATGCAGGCTAGATAGCGCAAGTGGGTGCAAACATCTTGCATACTTTTACTATCATGGTATAGGGACAAAAAAGAATAAAAAGCTGGCAAAAGAAGAGCTTAAAAAAGCTTGCAAGCTAGGCCTTAAAGAGGCTTGCGAGATAGTTAGAGATTTTCACTAAAGAGCATTTATGAAAAAGCTAATTTTTTCTTTATCTCTCTTTTTGCTTCTAAATGCAGAAAATTTAGACGAGATGTGCCAAAGCGAGGGTGAGATAAGAGCAAATTTAACGAGCTGTTACAAGGCTGCTACAAAAATTTATAACTCTTCAAGCGATGATAAAGATTTCAAAAAGCTAAAAGAGATATTTTTACTAGCTTGCGAAAATGATATGAAAGAGGGTTGCTACAGCGCTGCGCTCAACTACCAAAATAGCTACAATGACGTTGATAGCGAGCTTAATCAAACTATCATATTAAATAGATACGCAAGATTTCTTAACTACGCGCTTTTAGATAACGGCAAAAAAGAGGATAAAACGACTGCCAAAAGCTACTTTCAAAGATCATGCGAGCTAGGCTTTAAAAAGGGCTGCGATATGAGAAATTTATTAGAGAAGTTTGGGTATTAAATTTGATATTTACTATAAATTTAAAGCTTTTTATCTAAACTTATTTAAATTTTTAAAAAGGTAGGCAATGAAAAAGACTTTCTTATTTTTAACCTCTGCGGTGCTTTTGTGGGGCGCAAATTTAGAACATAAAGAGCTTGAGTCTCGGTGCGAAAACAAAGAGGCTAAAAGCTGCTTTGAACTTGGTAATAAATATCAAGAGAGCAAAAGCTACCAAAAAGCGGGCGAGTTTTACAAAAAAGCTTGCGAGTTAAAACACGCAAGTGCTTGCAGTAGCGTGGGCGTGCTCTACGACATGGACTACATAAAAGATGTAAATAACAAAAATACAGCCAAATTTTACCAAAAGGGCTGCGAGCTAAACGACGGCTTTGGCTGCGCAAGGCTCGGCTTTGTCTATACGCTAGATAAAAACTATCAAAAGTCAAAAGAGCTGTTTTTAAGAGCTTGCGAGCTAAACGACGGCGACGGATACTACGGCCTTGGACTTTTATACTATGACGGAAATGGCGTAAAGCAAGACGCCAAAAAGGCAAAAGAGCTCTTTGAAAAGAGCTGCGACCTAGACGCTCCAGCAGGCTGCAATAGCCTTGGCATGATGCTTCATAGCGGAAAATATGTAGAAAAAGATCAAAAAAGAGCTAGCAAACTCTTTATAAAAGCTTGCGAAATGGGCTTTGGAGATGGTTGTCACAACCTTGGGGTTATTTATTATGAAACAGAAGGAGATAAAAATTTAGCTAAAAAGTACTTTGGCAAGTCCTGCGAGCTAGGTAACGACGAAGACTGCCAAATTTACAATGGCTTATAAATTTAGCTTGGATTACCAAACTAAATTTAATGCACCTGCCCTTTTGGACCCTTGCTCTTTGGAGTTTTATGTGAAAAGTAAAAAACATCAAGCGTAAAAGCAACGAGTATAAGTCCAACAATAGCCAAAGTCGCGTCCATATTACCTACCTTTTAAGTCCATTTACTATCTCTAACATCGAATCACTCGTAGTTATCGCCTTTGAGTTCGCCTCGTATGCGCGCTGACCAGTGATAAGATCAGTCATCTCTTCAACAAGTTGCACGTTACTCATCTCGACAAAGCCTTGTCTAATGGTGCCAAGTCCGTCGAGGCCTGCTACACCTACCACCACGTCGCCGCTAGCGCTTGTTTGGAGGTAGTTATTATCGCCCATTGAGTGAAGACCGGCTGGGTTTATGAAATTTGCTAGCTCGATCTGACCTATCTGAGCCATGTTTGTTTCGCCAGCTTGTAAAACTGAGACGGTGCCGTCTGTGCCTATTGAAATTTGCGTAGCATTTGCAGGGACGGTGATCTGAGGGATGAGCTGGTAGCCGTCGCTATTTACGATCGTGCCGTTTGCGTCAAGCTTAAATGCGCCGTTTCTAGTGTAAGCCGTCGTGCCATCAGGGAGTTGAATTTGAAAAAAGCCGTTGCCAGCTATGACCATATCTAGGTTGTTGCTAGTCTCTTTAAAATAGCCCTGAGAGAAAATTTTATTTATCGCTGTTGGGCGCACGCCAAGACCTACTTCGATGCCTGTCGGGCTTGTAGTAGTCTGGCTCGTAGCTGTGCCTGCGTACTCCATGACTTGATACATAAGATCAGCAAATTCAGCCCTATTTTTCTTATATCCATAGGTATTTACGTTTGCGATGTTGTGTGAGGTTACGTCTATCTGCGTCTGCTCGGCGATCATGCCAGTGGCCGCAGTGTAAAGTGATCTCATCATAGTTTTATCCTTTTATTAAGCTTTTAGGGCTAGTTTTTGAACAGCATCTTGGTTAAGGTCAGTCATGTGGCTTGTCATAACCTTTTGATACATATCAACTAAGCGTTGGGTTTCTATTAGACCCACCATTTCTAAGACTGGATTTACATTTGACATCTGAGCGTAGCCTTGCATAACGCTATCAGCCTCGTCAAGCTCGGTTATGTCGTCAAAATTTCTCGTTTCAAAGAGATTGTCGCCGACCTTTTTTAGATCTCTTATCTCTCTTGGCTGAGCGATATAAAATTTAGAAAATTGATTGTTATTTGAGTATAAATTTCCATTTTTATCAACCGTCAAAACCTCGCCTTGTGGCACTTGGATGCCTCTTTGGCCAGGATTTTGCGCTTCATAGCCACTTGGCAGCACCCTATAACCCTCTTTTGTGACGATATATCCGTCGCCGTCAAGGCTAAAAGAGCCATTTTTGCTTAGTTTTACGCCATTTGGAGTATCGACTAAGAAAAAAGCATCGTCTCTTTTTATCGCAAAGTCAAGCGTGTTTGAGCTGTATTTAAAGCCACCAGCGCTAAAGTCGGTGTATTCTTCGCTCACTTGTGGCACGCGATCAAGCGTTCTATTTAGAAATTTCGCTCCATCTTTTGTATGATTTTTAAGTGGAAGCTCATCTTGCGTCTCTTTAAAAATTCTTGCAAAGTCACCTATGACTACGTCGTTTCGCTTGTAGCCGATCGTATTTACATTTGCAAGGTTGTTTGAGATGACATTTAGTCTGTTAAACTGCGTTACCATGCCAGCAGTGGCTTGATAATAACCATTTTGCATAAATTTTCCTAATCAAAATTTGATTTTTATAGCTACTAAGCAATCATCGTTCCAACTTTCTTTTTATACATATTTAAAAAATTTTGGGTATAATCCATTTTCTTTTAACCAACACTTAAATCACAATGATACGATTTGAAAGGAATTTTATGAGCGCCGCAAAAGACTCTTTTTCTCAGATAGAAGAGCTTTTTGTTGAAAATGCAAAAGGCTTTTTGACATACGAAAAATTAGTAAAGTTATTAGACAAAGCTCCGACGGCTACGATAGTAAAAAAGATAGAACAACTAGCAAAAACAAACAAAGTTCAGCTCATCACATCTGCTGAAGCTGCAAAGCTTAGAAATTTAGCTGACGCCAAAAAACGTCAAGAAAATGCTCAAAAAAGCGACCAAGATATCGACGAGGATCTCGATCTTTCAGGCGAGAGCGACCTTTTAGAGTGGTCAAGATCAGATAGTCCAGTAAGGATGTATCTAAGAGAGATGGGTCAGATCGCGCTTCTTACAAAAGAAGAAGAGGTGGAGATCAGCAAGAGGATCGAGCTTGGCGAGGATATCATCATCGACGCATTTTGCTCGGTGCCGTTTTTGATCGATTTCATACTTGACTATAAAGAGCCACTTATCAACAGAGAACGCCGTGTAAAAGAGCTCTTTAAAAGCTTTGAAGATGAGAGCGAAAACGAAAATGAAGATGGCGAAGAGGATATAGATGAAGAGGATGAGGAGAACGAAGAGAACGAAACTCCTAAAAAATCAGCCAAAAACGACAAACGTGCAGAAAAAGTTATAGAGAGCTTTAAAGCCCTTGAAAAGGCTAAAAAAGAGTGGTTAAAGACCGCAAACAAGCAAGATAAAGTAGAAAGCGACGACACAGCTTCAAAGATGACGCTTGCATTTAAAAAGAAAATTTTAAAAGAGAAGCTGATGGATCTTGGTCCAACAAGTAAGCTAATCAGCGAGATCGTAAAATCAATGGAGACAGCTCTGAAAAGCGACGATGAATTTGACAGAGAGCTAAAACGCTTGGAGTATCGCTTGCCGATGTTTAGCGACGAGCTAAAGAAAAATCACAAAAGCATCTTAAAAGATATCATTAAGCTTAGCAAAGAAGAGATCGCAGCCCGCGTGCCAGAGGCTACGATGGTCTCAACATACGTCGAGATTAAAAAGCTTTTTACGACAAAAGAGGCGAGCAAACAAGGCTTTGACCTTGAGCCAGCAAGACTAAAAGAAATTTTAGAGCAGATCAAACGTGGAAAGAAAATTTCAGACGAAGCAAAAGCTAGAATGGCCAAGTCAAATTTACGTCTAGTCGTAAGTATCGCAAAACGCTATACAAACAGGGGCTTGCCGTTTTTAGATCTCATCCAAGAGGGCAACATCGGCCTTATGAAGGCGGTTGATAAATTTGAATATAGAAAAGGCTATAAATTTTCAACCTACGCCACATGGTGGATCCGCCAGGCCATCTCGCGCGCGATCGCTGATCAGGCAAGGACGATCAGGATACCTATCCACATGATAGAGACGATCAATCGTATCAACAAAATCAACCGCAAATACCTCCAAGAAGAGGGAAAAGAGCCTGACGTAAGCGTCATCGCAAAAGAGGTCGGACTAAGCGTTGATAAGGTAAAACAGGTGATCAAGATCACAAAAGAGCCTATCAGCCTTGAAGCTCCTATCGCAAACGAAGAGGACGGTAAATTTGGAGATTTTGTTGAAGACAAAACTTCGCTATCACCAATAGATCAAATTTTAAAAAGTGACCTTAGAGAGCAGATCGACGATGTGCTTTCACAGCTAAATGAGCGTGAAAAGGCAGTTATTTCGATGAGATTTGGCTTGCTTGAAGATGAGAGCGACCGCACACTTGAAGAGATTGGCAAGGCGCTAAACGTCACTCGTGAGCGCGTCCGCCAGATAGAAAGCTCGGCCATCAAAAAACTAAAACACCCAAAAGTTGGTAGAAAACTCAAAAACTACATCGAGGGCTAACAAGCCCTGCCCTTTTGGGCGTCCGCATCTAAATTCTTTAAATTTCTGAAATTTACTTTCTAGTCTATAATTAAGTTATTTTCGCGGCCAAAGTGCGAAAAAACCAGTAAGAAATTTAATGTTTTGTATGTCTTGCCCTACTTTGGTGTATATGGTCTTGTTTGGACGGCTTTTCTTTGAAAAAATTTATAGCATCTATACACAAAAATTGTTTTAAACATTGCATATAACTCTCATCTAAAAGAATAATTAACTTAACCTTCGTTTTGAGGGCACGCTTGCTATAAAATTTAAAACGAGAAATATCAAATTTTTGATTTGAACATATATTCTAAAATCAAAAAATAAAGCATCAAAAATAAAAAGAGAGTTTTACCGGCCAAAGACCGGTAAAATTTTATTCGCCTAGAAGTTTATCTAGTTTTGCAGCCAAGCTCGTAGTATCGTGAGCTTTAGCTAAAGAGGCAGCATGTAGCTTTAAATTTGCTTGTAAATTTTCTTCCAAGCTCTTCGCGATGTCGCTACTATCAAGGTTTTCTACACTATTAGCGTTTGCTACGCTTCTGGCAGCTAGAGCGTTCATACCTCTAAATACAGCGTTTTGTGTCGAGCCGATCTCTGAGCGAAGTGAATTTATATTTTTCAAGATATCGCCAGAATTTGAGCCATCTTCTTTAACATTTAAAAGAGCATTTGTACTTAAATTTACATTTCTTGCGCCCTCGCCTGTGAAAAAGCCAAGCTCGGCGTCAAAAACGTTTTTACCGTTAAATTTGGCCTCTTTTACGCTGTCACTCATCGCATTTTTAAGCGCATTTATCTCACCTTTTATACCATTTTGCTCGTTAGCTGAAATAGCTGGGTTTGAAAGCTTGCTTGATAGCTCACCGATCTTATCCGCGCTCTCGCTTAAATTTAAAAGCGTTGAGTCGGCGATCTGGAGCATGCCGATCATATCGTTTGCATTTGCTATGCCCTCATTTAGGACATTTGTTTGCGAAAGTAAGCTCTCTGCGATTTGCAAATTTGCACCTGATGCTTTGATCTCGCTATTTGCAGAGATGGCGTTTAGCGCCTTTTTCTCGCTATTTTTAGCTTGATCTAAATAATAGTTTCCTGAAGCCTGGTTTGCAGTATAAGTTCCTAACTTCATATCAACTCCTTTTTTAGTAGTTTCGTGATAGATTTTACTATAAATTTCATAAAAAGTTGCAAAAATATTTCTTAAAGCAAAAAATATTATAAAAAGAATTTAGAAAAAAGCCATTTTTCCTAAATTCTTTGCCCTTTTTAGTCTTCAAGTCTCACTGCGATTGATTTTCTATGGGCCGTTAGTCCTTCGGCTTCGGCTAGCTGCATGCATGGTTTGCCAAGGTGCATGATGCCTTTTCTACTAACTGAAATGATAGAGCTTCGCTTCATGAAATTTTCAACTCCAAGCGGCGAGTAAAATCTCGCACTTCCGCCAGTTGGCAAGGTATGGTTTGGTCCAGCTAAATAATCGCCCATCGCTTCAGGTGTGAAATGTCCAAAAAATATCGCTCCAGCGTGTTTTACCTCGTCCATATAGCTTAAGGCATCGTTTGTAGCGATCTCTAGGTGTTCCACAGCAAGCTCATTCATCAGCTTAAAGCACTCTTGTAAGTCTTTTGCGACAATGATAGCAGCTTTGTTTCTCATACTAGCACTCGCGATTGGTTCGCGTTTTAGAGTTTTTAGCTCGTCCTCTATGTGTCTTTGCACTTCCCTTGCAAAGGCCTCCACTGGCGTTATCAAAAAGGCACTCGCGATCTCGTCGTGCTCGGCTTGCGAGAGTAGATCGATCGCTATATGGCGAGGATCCGCGCTATCATCAGCGATCACGCCTATCTCGCTTGGGCCTGCGATCATATCGATATTTACGTCGCCATAAACTAGCTTTTTAGCAGTCGCTACGTAGATGTTGCCAGGTCCTGTGATGACATCGACCTTTGGCACGGTCGCTGTGCCGTAAGCCATCGCTGCGATCGCGCTCGCACCACCTATTTTAAAGGCTGTTTTGATGCCACATAGATGCATCGCAGCAAGAAGCAGAGGATTTACCTTGCCACCTGGCGCTGGGGTGCAAACTACGATCTCTTTTACGCCAGCTACGATTGCTGGGATGGCATTCATAAGAAGCGAGCTAGGATATGCCGCCTTGCCACCTGGGATATAAAGGCCAGCGCGATCAACTGGGGTGTATTTTGCGCCAAGTAAGATGTCGTGCTCATCCTTATATGTCCAGTCGCTTGGTTTCGTGCGCTCGTGATAGCTTTTTATCCTGTCGTGGGCTAAATTTAGAGCCACTCTTAGGGCGTTATCTAGCGAGTTGTAGGCCGCCTCCATCTCTTTTACGTCAATTATTATGTCGTTTTTGCTTGTGACATTAAATTTATCAAATTTAGCTATCTGTGCAAAAAGCGCGCTATCGCCATCTTTTCTTATCTCGTCTATGATGCCTGCAACCACTGGCATCACGGCACTCATGTCATTGTCACTTCGTCTAACAAGCTGCGAAAATTTACTCTCAAAGTCAGCGTCGCTGCTGTGTAAAAACTTCATTTATGATCCTTTATTTTTAGTTTTCTCTCATATCTTTGCTTTTGTGTAATGTTACCTAAAATTCCGCCCTGGTGGATATATAAAATTTCGCTCCCAAGCTTATCTAAATTTGTAAAAAGCGTTATAAAGCCCACTGGGTCGTAGATAAGCTCAAATTCAACACCGCTTTTGCACAGTTCAAGCCAAATTTCATAAAGCTCTTTGTATAAATTTCCAAAATGATACTTCTTTGGGGGATTTAAAATTTGCACTTTGCTATCTTTATCTAGCTCGTAAATTTGCTTTTTGAGATAGTCGCTATCCCCTACGCAAGGAGCTGTAAAAACCCTAAGATCGGTGTGCTTTGCTAGGTAGCATGCGCTTGTACCAGTGCCTGAGGGCAAGAATATATCAGGCCTTATGCCACTTTTTTTACTCCACTCATTTATCTCGCGTGCTTGCGTGATAAAGCCAAACTCAGCCTCACTCTGCGCTACGCCCTCGTTTATAAATAGTGCATTTTGGCTCTTTGCTAGCTCTTTAGCAAATTTCTCGCGCTCTTCTTTTACAAAAATTTCCATGCCATTTTCAAGTGCAAATTTGAAATTTCCAACTGGATCTTGCTCTAAATTTGAGCTTAGATGAGAGACGACGTAGTAAAATTTAAGCCCTTTTAGCTTAGCAAAAAGACTTAGGCTATACATGGCATTTGACTGGCTTGAGCCGTGAGATACGATCGCGTCAAAGCCACTTAGATCAGCGCTTAAAAAATATTCCAGCTTTCTTGCTTTGTTACCATTAAACTCGCCTAGCAGATCATCTCTTAAAAGCCAAAACTCTCGCCCCCTAAGGACTACCCGCTCAATCACCCTTAAACTCCAAAAATTTCTCTATCTCGTTGATAGCCTCTTTGTTTGAAAGTGAAAATTTGATCTCTATACGCCTTGAAGCGTCCTTATCCTCGGCTCCGTCTTTAAAAACTAGCTCGTTGTAGCTTCTGCCACTTGCGACAAGCAGCTTTCTAAGGCGTGCATCATCACTAAATGAGTTTATAAACTCCATCACGGCGTAGGCTCTTTTTTGCGAAAGCTCTAGGTTATAAATGTAGCTTCCATCGCTATCTGTAAATCCCTCTATGACGATCTGATCGATGTTTGAGGCGATCTCTTTGTCATTTAAAAGCACGTCAAAATACTTACTAAGTGTCGCCTTTAGCTCCTCTTTGACCTCTTCTTTTAAGACCGCACTTGCCTTATCAAAAAGCACTGAGGAGCTAAGCTTTAGAGCGCCTGAGTTTGGGTCGATCTCGATGCTCGATCCAAGCCTATCTTTTAAGGCTGAGATCACTTTTACCCTTATGCCAGTTAGGTTTTTGACCCTATCACGAGTGACGTTTAAGTCCCTTAAAAGCTCGTCATATCTAGCCTCTTTTTTGCTCACTTGCTCGAGCAAAAAGGCGATCTTGGCTAAATTTTTCTCACCGCTTGCATTTGCGTCGCTAAGCGCCCTATCTTTTGATGAAATTTCATCATTTAGCACGATCATCTTTTGTTTTAGATCAAAAATGCTGACATTTAGCTCTTTTATGCTCGCATTTGCGTCCTTGTTTTCCTCTATGAGCTGGGCTAGTTTTTCTTTTAGGGCGTCTATTTGGATGACAAAAATTTCATTTGATTTTTTTAAATTTATGTTTTCGTCGCTTATCTTTGAAAGCTCGCTTTTTAGGGCGTCATTTAGCTCTTCAAGGGTGAAATTTTTGCCCTGAGCGTCTTTTAAATTTGCTAAAGCTGTGATGATGGCTTGCTCTTTATTTTCAAGAGTGTTTTGAGTTAGGACGTATTTTACGACGACAGCGCCTATTAGCAGCATAAAAACAAAGAGCAGACCCGCCATCAAGTCTGCGTACGAAACCCAAAAGCTCGATTGATCCTCGTTATTTTTGTTTATTTTCATTGCACTAGATTTTCGATTTTTTCTATTACAGAATTTGCTTCTTTATCGATCTCGTCTATGTTCTTCTTAAGCTCAGCAATGAGGCTCTCGCGCTCTTTTTCGCGCTCCAAGCTCCTACCCTCTTGCTCATAAGCTGCCTTAAATATCGTCGCACTCTCCACGAGCGAGGTTCTAAATGCCTTTAACGCCTCGTTTTGCTCTTTCATCAAAGAGAGAGAAAATTCTTTTAAAATAGCATCAAAACTCTTGATAGTCTGCTCAAATTTAAGCTGGCTCTCTTTTGTGGCGTTTAAATTTCTACTAAAAATTTCGCCAAGTTTTGCATGCTCGGTTAAAATTTTAACCTCCATATCTTTAAAGGCGTTAGAAAATGCGCCAACTGCCTTTAATATATCGGAGTGGATTTTTACAAACTCATCTTGTTTTAGCCCAGATTCATTTAGCATTTTTAAACTTGCGCTAAGCTCTGCCTTGCTTTGATTGATGATATTTTTCTCAACCTCACAAAGCTCTTTTAGGCTCTTAAATTTCTCATTTGTCTGCTCGCTTAGCTCTTTTATAAATTTATCATCAAGCACCATTTTAAAAGCATCGTGACTATCTTTAAAGTAGCCTACACTTGCCTTCATGAAATTTGCATTTAGCTCATTTTCCTGCCAGAAAAACTCACGGCTTAGCTCTTTTTGCTCGCTGTAAAATCTCTCAAATTTACTAATGCCGATCTTTTCAAAAAACATCCACCAAAGTGCTAAAAATATGCCGTAAATCGATACATAAAACGCCGTAGCCACGCCGTTTAGCAGTATAGCGATCTCTTTTTCAAGTCCGTTTGCAGTGCTTGAGCTAAAACTTGGCATTGAGATAGCAATACTGATAAATGTGCCCAAAATTCCAAGCATAGGAAAGACTGCTTGGCCGATGTTTGCTAGGTTGTCATTTCTAAAATTTCTTGTATAGCTCTCAAAAAAGTCTTCAAATTTAGCGTTTGCCTTTTTGACGCTTGAGATTTCAAAGAGATGAGCGATGATAAATTCTTTTAGCCTTATCTTGTAGTCTTTGGCATTTGTTAAGAAATTTGAGTAAGCTACCAAGGCACTATGGCGTGAAAATACAAAAGCAACAAAGAGTATAACGCCCATCATCACGATGGTGTGAAGCTTCATCTGAAAATTTATAATGCCAAGATACGCTAGTATCGCCAAGATGTAGATGACTAAAGGGATAAAGATAACTTTAAAAAAGACAAAGAAAGAGTGAGCTTGGCGCTCTTTTGGCACGCTTAGCTCACTAAAATCATTTTGATTTTGCATAGGACTAGTTCCTATTTAGGCAGTTTAAGTCGCTAAAAGCAGTCTGAAGACGCTTAACCATGCTCTCCTCGCCACTTCTTAGCCATTTCCTTGGATCGTAGTATTTTTTATTTGGCTTATCCTCACCCTCTGGGTTGCCGATCTGCCCTTGCAAGTATGCTCTATTTTTAGCCTCATACTCGCGCACGCCGTCCCAGAAAGCCCACTGCGTATCAGTATCAATGTTCATCTTGATAACGCCGTAACTCACAGCATTTTTGATATCTTTTAGCTCACTGCCACTACCGCCATGAAATACAAAATTTACAGGTTTGTCGCTTTTTGTATTAAATTTCTTTGCCACATAGGCTTGTGAGTTTTTAAGAATTTCTGGTCTTAGCACAACATTGCCTGGTTTATAGACACCATGAACATTGCCAAAACTAGCTGCGATGCTAAATTTATCGCTTATCTTACTTAGTCTTTCATAAGCAAGCGCGACGTCCTCTGGCTGAGTGTAGAGAAGCGCGTTATCAACGCTTGTGTTATCTACGCCATCTTCTTCGCCACCAGTGACGCCAAGCTCGATCTCTAGGCTGATGCCAAGCTCGCTAAGCTCTTTTAGATACTTCTCGCACGTGCTTAAATTTTCGTTGATATTCTCTTCACTAAGATCAAGCATGTGAGAGCTAAAAAGTGGCACGCCGTGAGTTTTTTTATACTCATGACTTGCTTTTACTAGCTCATCTATCCAAGGCAAAAGCTTTCTAGCAGCGTGGTCAGTGTGTAAGATGACTGGCACGCCGTAAGCCTTGGCAAGCAAATGAACATGCTTTGCTCCAGCGATCGCACCAAGAACGGCTGCGTTTTCGCAGGCTTTACCAGCGTAAAAACCTGCACCGCCATTACTAAACTGAACGATAACAGGCGAGTTAGCAACCTTTGCCGCTTCTAAAACAGCATTTACTGAGTCGCTGCCTACGACATTTACAGCAGGTATTGCAAAACCTTGCTCTTTGGCATAAGCATAAAGTTTTGTTACATCATCTCCGCTTAAAACACCAGGTTTTACGATATCCAAAACGCCCATTTTATCCTCCAAATTTTATTTGTATTCTATCTTTGCTTTTTGGCGTAGAGCTTCACTTTTTTGTCTAACAGCAGCTTGGAATTTCTCCATTTTTACAGCTTGCTCGATCTCTGGTTTTGCTTGTTCAAAGCTTACAGTGCCAGCTGCCTTGCCATCTTCTTTTAAGATAACGTGGTAGCCAAACTGAGTTTTAACTGGCTTAGTTGAGACTGTGCCATTAGCCATTGAAAATGCTGCGTCTGCAAAAGGTTTTACCATTTGGCTTTGACCAAACCAGCCAAGCTCGCCACCGTGTGCTGCTGAGCCTTTGTCGATTGATTTTTGGCTTGCTAGCTCTGCAAATTTCTTAGTTAGAGCCTCACCTTTTAAATTTTTAAGTTGAGCGATGATGTCATTTGCTGTTTTTTCATCTTCAACTAAGATATGTCTTGCTCTTGCTTGAGCTGGTTGATTCATGCTAGCTTTGTTTTTGTTATAAAAATCTCTTAAATCGCTATCGCTTACTTTTATACCGTCAAATAGTTTTCTCATATAAAGCTCAACTGCGATGCCCTCTTGTGCAGCTTTTACAGCCTTGATGTAATCAACATCTTTTTCAATGCCTGTCGCTTTTGCATCTTTTAAAAGAAGTTTTCTGTTGATTAGATCGTCGATTATACGTTTTTTCTCATTTGGTTGAAGCTTGCTAGCGTCAAAACCTGGCATAGCTGCTGATAAAAGTGCTGAGATATCGCTATCGTTTATAGCATCGCCATCAACTGTTGCAACTACTGCTGCGTTTAGAGTGACAGCTGCAGCTAAACTTAAAACTGCTGGAAACAAAAATTTTTTCATATAAATCCTTTAAAAAATTGATTTTATGGGCAAGATTATATCAAATAATGCGGTAACTTTTCGTTTAACTTGTAATTTTAGGTAAAATAACCAAATGAGAACAAAAAAAGATATTTTAGAGATAAAAAGAAGACTTTTAGACGAGTTTAAGGACGCAAAAAGCGAGCTTAAATTTAGAAATTTATATGAACTTCTTGTTTGTGTCATGCTCTCAGCTCAGTGCACCGACAAAAGGGTAAATTTGATCACTCCTGCCCTATTTGAGGCATATAAAGACGTTTTTGAGCTAGCAAGTGCAAATTTAGCCAGTCTAAAACTGTTGATAAACTCATGCAGCTTTTTTAACAACAAGGCCATAAATTTGATCAAAATGGCAAACAGCGTGGTTGAGCTTTATGACGGAGAAATTCCACTTGATGAAGAGAAGCTAAAAGCGCTTGCTGGAGTTGGGCAAAAGACCGCTCACGTCGTGCTTTTGGAAGCTACAAATGCAAATGTAATGGCTGTTGATACCCATGTTTTTAGAGTATCACATAGACTTGGTTTAAGTAGCGCAAAGACGCCAGAAGCGACCGAAGATGATCTAAGCCGTGCCTTTAAAACCGATCTTGGCAAACTTCATCAAGGCATGGTTCTTTTTGGGCGCTACACCTGCAAGGCTAAAAAACCGCTTTGTTTTGAGTGTATATTAAGTGATCTTTGCAAAAGCAAAGACAAGGTGATATAGAAAAATTTGCTAGAAATTTCTAGCAAATTTTGTTTTTATGAGTTATATTTTTTAACGATACCGCGAACGACTTTTTCTATAAAAAGTGCAGAAGCGACTTCGCAGTGCTCTCTTGTAGAGTGAGGTGAGTAGATGTTTGGTCCAATAGAACATGCACTAAGACCCGCTTTTTTCTCCAAAAGCACTCCACACTCAAGTCCCGCATGCACGGCTGTTATCCTAGCTTCTGGCTTATAAATTTTAAGCTCTTCTAAGATATCGTTTGCAAATTTATCATTTATAGGCTTCCAAGCTGGGTTTCTATCTTTTGAAATGACGTTAAAACCAACTGCTTTTGCAAGCTCTGAAATTTCAAATTCCATCCTATTTAGCCCGTCTTTACTCATAGATCTAGCAAAAAACTCCACTTCAAGCGTGCCGTCGTCTTTGATCTTTGCCAAAGAGAGATTTACGCTATCTTGCGGTATGCCTAGTTCGCAGTTATAGGCTCTTACACCTTGTGAAAATGAGTTTATTAAAGCTAAAATTTTCTCGCCATTTTCTAAAATTTCATCTCCCATGCCAAGCTTTTTCACGCTTAAATTTTCACACTCGCTCTTTAGTTCTTTATCACTTAAAACCAGTGCAGTTGCGCCGCTTGGGATAGAGTTGCTTCGCTCGCCACCTTCAAATTTAACAAGCTTGCAGCCATTTTTAGTGACAAATGTAGCCAAAACCTTGATCGCATTTGGGATATTTTTATGTATCTCATTGCCAGAGTGACCGCCTGGTAGGCCGCTCACTTTTACTTCATAAAGCGTGCTCTCTTTTGTTTTTTTACTATCTAGCGCGATAGTGACAAATAAATTTATACCGCCAGCGCAGCCGATAGTGACACGGTCGTCCTCTTCGCTGTCTAAATTTAAAAGCTTATCGGCTTTTAGATCGCCGCTAAAGCAAGCAGCTCCGACCATGCCGACCTCTTCGTTGTTTGTAAAGAGGCACTCAATGTCATCAAATTCGCTTATCATCTGCATCATGATGGCCACGCCTATGCCGTTATCAGCGCCCAAAGATGAGTTTTTAGCCCTCATGTAGCCATCATCGCCATAAACGATCTCGATCTTTGGCGCATCGCCCATGCAGACCATATCGTAGTGGCTTTGCAAGCAAATTTTTGGCTTGCCTTTGAATGCATGAACGTTGCCAAAGCTATCGACCGCGACTTCACAGCCCTTATCTCTTGCAAAATCAGCTAAAAAATCACGCATCTTGTCAGTATCGTAACTGCAGTGCGGTATCGCTGCAAGTGTCTCAAATTTCGTTAGAATTTCACTCTTTGACATATTTGCCTCCTTTAAATTTATTTTATCTCGCCCTTATAGCCAGTCGCATCAACCGCCTTTAAAAGCTCTTTTTCATCGACCTTGTCATCTGCTATAACGACAGCTTTTCGCTCTTTTAGCGACACGTCTGCCTTTTTTACGCCCTCAACGCTAAGTGCGGCCTTTCTTACTATCGCCGTGCAAAGCGGACAGTGCATGCTGGGTACTGAAATTTCTATCGTTTTCTCAGCGTAGCAACTAAGTGCAAGAAGGGTTAAAACTAAAATTTTACGCATAAATTTCTCCTAAAAGCTCCGGATATGTAAGGAGTAAAAGCAAAATCACTCCAAAAAGTATATATATAAGTATCCATTTTTTCTTTTTATAGCTTAGGTTGCAGCTTTTTGGCTTGTAAAATAAAGCTACACCAGAGATCACAAAGCAAATGATTGCCACGACGCTTAAAGGGACGCGGTACTCGTATAAATTTTGTGTCCAAGATAGAAATGAAAAAGATGTGCCAAAAAGCAAGAAAAGAAGTGCCGGCAAGCAGCACAAGGTAGCGCCGATAGCACTACCTATGGATGTTAGTATCAGCCAAAAGGCTCTCATTTTAGCTCTGTTGAGACGTAGTCGTAGCTAAATTCTTTTGGCGAATAGTAGTTTTGTGTGTTGCCATCAACCTCAGCGTATGGATAGCCAAAGTTGTTTAGCGGTGTTTGCTCTGGAGTTGGCTTTAAGATAAAGTCGCGTCCGTAGTTAAAGCCTATCCAGCACATCTCCCAGTTACCAAAGCAATAGTCCCTAACAGCTACGATTTTAGCGTCGTCGTTTGTTAATTTCTCGCCTAGTCTTACCTTCGTAACGTCAGCTGGATCAACCGGTATCCAACCATAGCCTTTTAGATAAAACTCAGCCCTGCAGTGCTGTCCGCCTGAAATTTTAGCTACGCCGTCTTTTGCGCTACCCATTTGGTCTGAAAACCTAGACTGACCAACTCTAATGCCAAAAATTTCTCTAGCAGGGATGCCTACTGATCTGCAAAGTCCCACAAAAACTGAGTTTATGTCGGTGCATTTACCAACTAGCTTGCCACTTTCTAGGATCGCTCTAACATCGCCCGTGCCACATCCAAGGATGCTATTGTCACGCTGCATAGTGTTTGCAACCCACGTATATATCGCTTTTGCGCGCTCCAAATCGCCATTTAAATTTCCAACGATTTCAAGCGCTTTTGCTCTTACGACGCCGTCAGTTGGGATGTGTGAAGTTGGTTTTAAAAACTCCAAAACAGCAGGATCAACCTTCTCATTTGGATCGAAATTTACCTTACTAAAGTCGGTATTGCGCTCTGTTGTTTGGATTTTAAACTGGATATTTAAAATAGGTCTTTGCTCGTTTTCTTCAAATTCGCCATACATTGTAGGTATTAGCGTGTCTGAGATATAAACGTTTTTAGCTGTTGTGTTTATGACGTAGTCTTGAGTTAGTTGCTGATAAGTGGTGCTTAGTGGGAGCGGTAGCCAAATTCTCGAGCTTTTGCCCTTTTCAAGAAGCAGATGTTTGAAATTTACGTCAAAATTTCTAACTACTGGGCTTGCTGGCTCGTCGCTAGCTAGAGTGACACTTGGAAGCAGACTTGCTGCACCTAAAAAACTACTGAATTTAAAAAAATCTCTTCTTTGCATAAAATGCCTTTTGCTTAATCTTAGCCAAACTTGGCTCTAAAACTGCCTGCTATTCTAGCATAAAATTTTTATTTATGATAAAATCCGCCACATGAAAAAGATTATATTTTTAGGCTTTATAGCGCTATTTTGCAACGGTTGTCTTTATATGAACGAGCGTGGAGTTTCGACACAATATTATAATGATTGTAAAGAGTATTATGACGCGACTGGCACCTACCAAAAAGAGTGTCCGCATAACATCGTAGACTGGAAATAGCGTGGATCTTAGCAAATTTAACGAGCAGCAAAAGCAAATTTTAAATAAAATAGAAAATTTAGCAAATTTTGATTGCGAATTTAGCCTCTCTGATAGTGTAAATGTCAAATTTAAAAATTTAAACCGAGCTAAAAAAGATGAAATTTACAACCTCGCCCTTAGCCTAAAGCCTTGGCGAAAAGGGCCATTTTTACTTGATGATATATATATAGATAGCGAGTGGCAAAGTTTTATTAAATTTAATATCCTTGCCCCACACCTAAATTTAGCTGGCAAGTGCGTGGCTGACGTGGGTTGCAACAATGGATATTATATGTTTAAGATGCTTGGGTACGGCCCAAAAAGCATAACTGGCTTTGACCCTAGCGTGCATACATATTTGCAGTTTGCTTTTTTAAATAAATTTATCCGCTCAAATATCAGCTATGAGCTTCTTGGGGTAGAGGGCTTGCCAGAATACGCAGCGAAATTTGACACCATTTTTTGCCTTGGCGTCATCTACCATAGAAGCGATCCTATAAAGATGCTAAAAGAGCTAAAAAGCGCGCTAAATCCTGGTGGCGAGCTATTTTTAGATACGATGTATATAGATATGGATGGCGACTTTGCGTTAAGCCCAAAAGATAGGTACTCAAAAATCCCAAATATCTACTTTGTGCCAACGCTTAGCGCGCTTTGTAACTGGTGCGAGAGGGCTAAATTTAAGGATTTTACCCTGCTTGAGACAAAGGCGACTGATCTAAACGAACAGCGAAAAACACAGTGGATAGATGGTGAGAGTCTTGGAAATTTCCTAGACCCAGATGACAGCACAAAGACCATCGAGGGCTATCCAGCACCAAAAAGAGCCTATGTAAGAGTTAAAATTTAAGGATAAATATGGCAGATGAAAATATTTTTGAAGCAAAAGACGAGTCGCAAATAATCCTCCCAGAGGATGAAAACCCGCTAAGAAACGAGATAAAAACAGCACCTTTGACGAAGCTAAATTTTAGTGGAACGGCATTTTTACTTGAGAAAAATCACGCAAAAACTAGATTTTTTACCACAGCTGACATGGTAAGTGATGCTGAGGGGCTCATACATAGCGGTTTTGTCTTCATGGGGGCTAACTACGCAGCACTTTTAGCTATAAATGAAGAGTTTTGCGTTAGCATCGGTGCTAGGATAAATTTCTTTGGACCGCTCAAACTTGGCGATGTGGTCGAATTTGACGCACAAGCAAGGTTTGAAGAGAGTAGAAAAAGAGAGGTAAAAGTGATAGGCTACGTAAAAGAGATCAAGATCTTTGAAGGTGTCTTTCAGCTAGTCACGCTCGAAGAGCATATCTTTGTCACTCAGCAAAAAAATATCCAAAAAGAAGCCGCCATAAGACAAAAGAAAGAGCGCGAAGAGGCGCAAGCTAAAAACAACGGCTAAATTTAACTGATGAGATATAATTTTCTCATCTTTTAACTTCAAATAAACTCAAATTTTTAAAGACAAATCTTATCTCATTATCTTATTTTGGTAAACAATCGGTAATAATTTTTGAAATTTTTAACGAAATTTAAGCAATGAAATTAATTTTCTATGATAATATTCTTTCAAAACATATTTATCAAAAGGATATTTAGATGAAACTTACAAAAGTTAGCTTAGCTGCTTTGGTTGCTTTAGGTGCATTTTCAAGTGTTGCAAGTGCAACTCCGCTTGAAGAAGCTATAAAAAACGTAGATCTTTCAGGATTTGCAAGATATCGTTATACAAATGATAGTACTAAAAATAGCACAAAAATTCCTACAAAAAAACACAGTGCAAATCATACGTTTAGAATGGAAACAGCTTTTAAAGCTGCGATCGATGATAACTTCTTTGGTGTTTTAAATTTAAGATATCAAGCTAAAGATAACTCAGGTGATGCAACTACTGGAACAGACAAAACAAATACAACTGGAGCATTTGGTGTATATGAGATGTATCTAGGCTACAAAGTAGGCAATACTACTGTTGCAGCTGGTAAACAAAAGTTAGGAACTTTTTATGATAATAAAGATATAGCTGGCACAGGTATCAAAGTAATAAATACTGATATTTCAGGTCTTACTCTAGCTGCAGCAGCTTTTGATGCATTAGAAGAGGATGATGGTTCAGATGCTAAGAATATAGACACAAACGGTCCGTTAGTAAAAACTTTAACTACTTCAAATACATTTAGCGATTCATCTGCAAATATCTATTATTTAGCAGCTCTTGGAAGTTATGATCCACTTTCATTTAAAATAGCTATCGCAAATGTTTCTGAAGTTGCCGCACTCTATGGTGCAGATGCTGGTCTAAATTTTAACATCAATGATGATGTAAGTATCAATGGTAAAGCTCAATATGTTCATAATGAATCAGATAATAAAAATGTAGCTGATGCAAATTTCTGGGCAGTTCAAGCTGGTCTAAAAGCATATGGTGCTAAATTTAATGCTGGCTACCTAGACTTTGATGCTAAAAACAAAGATAGTGATACAAAAAATAAAGATAAGGCATCATTTGTAACACTTGATGGAAATGGTGATCTAATCAACCCAGCAAAAATCCTAAATGGTGGAATGAGTGGAAGCCAACAATTTTACAACCACATCAAAGGAAACAACGACTACTGGTTTGTTAATACTGGATACAGCATAGATAAATTTGGCTTTGGCGCTGGATATACTAAAGGCAAAGGTCACAGCTGGGCTCTTGGTAAAGATAGAGCAAAAAGAGACGAGTGGTATCTTGATGCCAGCTACAAATACAGCAAAAAACTTACATTCCTTTCTTGGTATGCAGCTGCTAAAGACAAAAAAGATGGTGCAAGCTACAAACAAGATCGTATCAGATTTGAAGCAAAATATAGTTTCTAAAAACATTTATCCGAGCGAGCTTTCGCTCGGATCTTTTCAACTTCTCAATACTTAATCAAAATCAGCAAATATAACTAATAAAATTTATATAATGCCAAACAAAAAAGGCAAAAAATGTATCTTTTTTCTCTCATTACGCATTTAGTTTGTGCCATTATTTTTATAGGTTATGTATTTTTTGATGTTTGCATATATCCATTTGCCAAAAAAACGATAAATCCACAAACCCTTGAAGCTGTCAAAAAGGCTTACACAAAAGGCAGTGCAAAGGTTTTTGGCACAGCATTTTTGCTGCTTTTAATAAGTGGAGCTTTTATGGCAAAGGACTATCTTGGAGGCGAGCATGGTTGGTGGCAAAGCGACTTTCAAAAGCTCTTGTTAGCAAAGATTGCGGTTTTGCTTCTTATGTGTCTTATCACTTTCATCTCTGTTTTTAATGTCACTATCTTAAAAAAGCCAGATCCATTTGGTAAATTTTCACATCTCATAGCTCTTATTCTTTGTCTGATAATGGTCGTTTTGGCTAAATTTATGTGGTGGGTTTAGCAGTAAAATTTGGCTGTAAATTTAAACCCAAATTTGCAGCCAAGTCAAAAAAATTAAATTTTCAGTCGATACTTTTTAGCTTATCTTTATTAAGCCCCTCTTCTATGCGCTTGATCTCTTCGCTTCCATCTCTTACGACGCTTTTGTCGTATTTTATATACTCATCTATCTTTTTTGGATATTCTACGTGAGTTAGGATAAATTTAAAGACATTTAACCTCGCCTCTTTTTTATTGTCACTTGAGACGATCACCCACGGCGAGATGCTATTGTGAGAGGCTAGCAGCATCGAGTATTTGGCGATGGAGTACTGATCCCAAAGTTCTTGCGCTTTTTGATCTACTGGAGAGATTTTAAACTGCTTTAGCGGGTCGTTTAGACGCTCTTTAAAGCGCTTTTTTTGCTCCTCTTTTGTGATCGAGAGGTAAATTTTAAAAAAAATGATGCCTGAGTTTATGATCATCTCTTCAAATTTTGGCACTTCACGCAAAAATTCTTTATGCTCAGCCTGCGTGCAAAAACCCATCACTGGCTCAACCCCAGCCCTGTTGTACCAGCTCCTATCAAAGATGACGATCTCGCCAGCACTTGGCAGATGCGTCACATACCTTTGAAAGTACCACTGCGTCTTCTCGACGTCGCTTGGTTTTGTAAGCGCTACGATACGGCAACCGCGCGGATTTAGATGCTCAGTTAGGCGCTTTATCGTGCCGCCCTTGCCGGCTGCGTCTCGCCCCTCCATTAGCATAAGCACTCTAAGTCCCTTGTCTTTGACATGATTTTGGAATTTTAAAAGTTCTATCTGAAGCAGTCTTAGCTCTTCTTCGTAGCCAAGTTTATCGCTTTTTTGGTGTTTTTTATCTTTTGACATCATCGCTCCTTTTAAAAATTTCACGCTTTTTCACGATTTTACTATAAAATAGAATAAATTTAAGAATTTAGACTAAAATCATCTCTTTTGATTTAGCAAGGATTAGCATGTTTTTTAAATTTATTTTTTCTCTTATTTTGTTTGCAAGCTCACTTTTTGCCGAGGTTTTAGACGTCAGTAAGGCATTTGTTTTAAGCCCAAGTATCGACGAACAAGGCGTTGAGATCAAGTTTAAATTTGGCGAAAATATCTACCTTTATAAAGATAGCTTTGAGGTTAAGCTTGGCGAAGAGAAGATAAATTCTTTGCTAAATATGCCAAAGAGTGAAAACACTGGCGAATACGAAATTTATCCAAAAGATTTTTCGCTGTTTATCCCACTAAATTTAGTAAAAGAGCATCTTAAAAACGGCAATGCTAGGCTAAATTTAAGCTATCAAGGCTGCGCTAAAAATGGCATTTGCTACCGCCCGCAAAACAAAATTTATGACATCTTTGAGAAATTTGGCAAATTTAGCATCATAGCCTTTGAAAAAGAGCAAAAAGATGAAACTAATCCTGAATTTACCGAGCTTTCAGAAGATCAAAGCATCGCAAACGAGCTAAGTAGCAAAAACTTTTTTATCTCGCTTGCGACATTTTTTGGCTACGGCCTCCTACTCTCGCTCACACCTTGCGTATTTCCGATGATACCGATCTTATCAAGCATCATCGTCTCAAAGGGCGGCAGCCTAAATGCTAAAAAAGGCTTTTTGCTCTCGCTAGTTTATGTAGTTGCGATGAGCCTTGCTTACGCACTTGCTGGCGTTGGAGCAAGCCTACTTGGCTTTGGCATCGCAGGGGCCTTGCAAAACATCTACGTGCTTGGCGCATTTGCAGCCATTTTTGTCATCTTAAGCTTTAGTATGTTTGGCTTTTACGACATCAAGCTGCCCTCTAAATTTGAAAATATGATCAGCAAAAAGTCGCAAAACAGCTCGGGTCTCATCGGCGTTTTCATCATGGGCTTTGCCTCTGCGCTCATCGTTTCGCCATGCGTGGCAGCACCGCTAGCAGGCGCACTTCTATACATCGCGCAAAGCGGAGACGCCATTTATGGGGGCATCATGCTCTTTATCATGGGGCTAGGCATGGGCGCACCGCTTCTCGTGATAGGGCTAAGCTCTGGCAAACTCCTACCAAGACCCGGTGGCTGGATGGACGAAATTAAAAAACTCTTTGGTTTTTTGATGCTCGTCATGGCCGTTTGGATCCTTGTACGCGTGCTTGGAGCGTTTTTTGAGCTGCTAGGTTATGGCGTCATAGGCGTCTTTGCAGCCATTTATCTTGGGGCGTTTGAGGCAGCAAATAACGGCTGGGCTAAATTTAAAAAAGCACTTTGCATGCTAGTTTTTATCTACTCTTTCATGTTAATAATTGGCGCATTTTTAGGCTCAAAAGACGCATTTTCGCCGCTTTCTGGGCTAAATTTAGCCAAAAACGAGAGTGAGCTAAATTTTAAACAAGCTAGAAATTTAAACGAACTAAATGAGATGATAAAAAGCTCAAGCAAGCCAGTGCTGGTGGATTTTTACGCCGAGTGGTGCGCGAGCTGCAAAGAGATAGAGCATATCACTTTTAAAGACGCTGGCGTGAAAAATGCTTTGGCAAATTTTACGCTTATTCGCATCGACGTGACAAGTGGCGGGGCGCAAAATGATGAGATGTTAAGAAATTTTGGCCTCATCGATCCACCTGCACTTCTACTTTTTAAAAACGGCGAAGAGCAAAAATCACTTAGAACAATCGGCTTTATAAATGCTAAAAATTTCATAGCAAAGCTTGAGAAAATTTAGATTACAAGGGCAAATTTGGCTGGAATTTTAAATTTATCAGCCAAATTTCTCTAGGCTTTGCAGACCTTGCAACTAACTAGAAATCTAGCAAAAAATAAATTTGGGCTATCAAATTTATATCGTGCAGTGATGTGAGTAAAATCGCAAAAGCAAACTTGCGATCATCTTAAATTTATTAAAATTTAAAAATATCAGCGAATTTGTTTTGGTTCTAGGACTGCAAAACAACCAAATTTTAATCAAATTTTGCACCAAATCGCGTGCTACAAGACCGAAAGCCAAAGATAAAAACTTCGTTCAAGCGATCATTTTAAATTTATCAAATTTTAAAATATGCCAACAAATAAAAATATAAGCCAAATTTAGTTTAGCGCCAAGGCAACAACGCAACTAAAAATTTAATCAATTTTTTTGCCAAACAACGTGCGGACAAGACCACGAGATCAAAAACTTCAGTCAAGTTTGCAATTTATAATATCTCAGCAAATAGGCAAAATTATTCAAACAAATTAAAAATATGAAATTCGTAGTAAATTTAACCAATAACACAGCTAGAGCTTAATCAAAATCGCGACGTGCAAGCGAGCAAGAGCTCAAAAATCAAAGGCAAAAATCAGCCAAACCATTACCCAAATTTATAAAATTTTAAAATTTGCTCCACCACAGCAAAAACGCCCAAGTAGAGCAAGATTTAGGCTCATTTGCCAAATTTAGCTAGCGCTCTTTGGTAGTCCTCTTCGCTGTCGATACCGATACTTTGGCTCTCAACCTCCAGCATCGCTATCTTTTTGCCATTTTCTAGGGCACGCAGCTGCTCGAGCTTCTCGGTATTTTCAAGGCTTGAAGGCATGAGCGCGCAAAACTCTTTTAGACTTTTTACGCTGTATCCATAGATGCCAAGATGCGCCTTATAGCTTTTGCACTCGCTTCTGTTAAATGGTATCCTTGACCTTGAAAAGTAAAGCGCATAGCCCTCAAAATCAGTCACCACTTTGACTAAATTTTTATCATCCGCAAACTCATCGTCCATCTTTTTATAGCAAGAAAACATAAATGCTTTCCCCTTATTTTGCTCGCAAAATGCCCTAAATTTAGCGATATTTTCAGGCTCGATAAATGGCTCATCGGCTTGCACGTTTATGATGATCTCGCCCCCATTTAGCCCTAAAATTTGCGCCGCTTCGTTTATCCTATCAGTGCCACTTTGATGATCTTTGCTAGTTAGCACCGCTTTTATACCGTGAGCCTTGGCGATATCAAGCACGCTTGGCTCATCCACAGCAACCGCCACATCGTCCACACCGCTTACTCTAAGAGCAGTCGCCACGAACATCGGCACACCGTTTATCTCTTTTAAAATTTTGTTGCTAAACCTTGTTGAGGCAAGGCGGGCTGGGATGATTATCATCGCTCGATCCATTCTAGGACGCACTTTTCGATCTCGTCCTCTTTTATGATATTTTTGTGTAAAATTTTCGCACTAAATAGCGAGTTTATCGAGCTTGGTACATGATCGTTTAAGGTTTTAGCAGTCTTTGCCAGCGCATCTTTTTCATCTTTTGTATCTTTGATCTGGCACGCCTTGATCATGCTTGGCGTAAATTTCACCCAGTGCGCGGTCGATGTGATGACGCTTACTCGGCTAGTATCCACCATTTTAAAGCAAGTTGCCGTATGCGGATCGATCGCATAGCCGTCCTTTGCGAGCTTTGCGATGTATGCCTCACACTCTTTATCGTCACACCAGCTAGCCTCAAAGTCCTCTTTTAGCGCTTCAAGCTCTTGCTTGCTAAGCTTATAAAATTTATTTTTAGCGAGGCTTTGCATTAGCTCGTTAGTTCTAACGCTGCCAAATTTATCAAATAGCAAGCGCTCGACGTTTGAGCTGATCAAAATGTCCATGGCTGGGCTTATCGTCTTAACCAGCTTTTTATCTCTTAGGTCGTAAACGCCGGTCGTAAAAAACTGCGTCAAGATGTTATTTGCGTTTGAGGCGATCTTGATCTTGCCGATCTTTGCGCCCATTTTTTTAGCGTAATACGCCCCAAGTGCATTGCCGAAATTTCCGCTTGGCACGATGATATCAAAGCTCTCGTTTGCCTTAAGCGCCTTTTGTTTTAGCAAATTTGCGTAGGCGTAGGCGTGGTAGATGATCTGAAAGAGAATTCTTCCAAAATTTACCGAGTTTGCCGCGCTTAGTTTAAGGCGCTTTTTCTTAAGCTCGGCCTTAAAATTATCATTTGCAAGCAGCGTTTTTAGCGCCCTTTGAGCGTCGTCAAAGTCGCCTTTTATGCCAAAAACCTTTAAATTTTCACCCTGCATGGTCTGCATCTGAAGCTTTTGCACCTCGCTCGTACCGCCATCTGGATAGAGGCAAACGACCTTGATATTTTCATCGTTTGCAAAGGTTTGAAGTGTCGCAGGGCCCGTGTCACCGCTAGTTGCGCACATGATAAGGTATCTTTCGCCCCTTTCCTTTGCTAGCTGGCTAAGCAGCGAGCCAAAAGGCTGAAGCGCCATGTCCTTAAATGCCCTTGTTGGGCCATGATAGAGCTCATTTACGTATAAATTTTTATCTATTTTTTTAAAAATAACTGGGTGCTTTGGGTCATCAAAGCTTGCATATCTCTTGAGCGCTTTTTTAAAAAACGCCTCTGGCACGTCAAATTTAAATAGCGAGATGATGTGAAGTGCGAGCTTTTCGTAGCTTAGGCTTGAGAGCTCTTGCCACTTTGCCTTTGTGATCTTTGGTAGCTTCTTTGGCGCGTAAAGTCCGCCGTGAGCGGAGCTTGGGGCAAGCATGGCTGTGCTTAAATTTACATTTTTTACCTTTTCATCTTTTACGCTTCTTGTTGGTGTTAGTCTCATTTTTTGCCTTTTTTGGTTGATTTTTTATCCAATTTTCGTATTCTTTAAAAACATCTTTTGGTTTAAGTGCCAAAATTTCTGGAGTTTCGTAGCTGTGGTACTTTCTTATAAATTTAGCTACTTTTTTAAATTTCGCGTCCGTTTTTATGAGTAAAATTTGCTCTTTTTCATCACAAAGCTTCTCTTGCCAAAGATAAATGCTCTTTGCGCTAAAGCTACTCACGCAAGCTGCAAGTCCCTTTTTCACGAGCTTTTTGCTTAGTTTTTTTGCCTCTTTTTTCTTTGCGACTGAGGTGATTAAAATTCTCATTTTGATCTAAATTTTCCTTTTTAAAAGTGGCTCATTATAACAAAATGGGCTTAAATTTGCTGCACCAAAACCTTTTTAAACTCCTCACTTAACGTAACTTCAAGCGTGATAAGCGATACTCTCAGCCCAAAATCCTTTACCTTTACATAGTCTTTTTGCGTCATCAAAAGCGAGGTCGCGCCGTAGGTTTGTAAAATTTCACTTAGCTCTTCTTTTGAAAAGTCGTAGTGATCAGGGAAAAAGACCTGCCCCACGCACTCGCTAAAAAATGCTTCAAGGCGGGCTGGGTTTGCTATGGCGGTTACTAGCACCATTTTTTCGCTTTTGTTTAAAATTTCGCTCTTTCTAAAGTGAGTTTGCCCCTCACGTGCGATGAAATCACCAAATTTATAAAAGCTAAATGGATATCTATAAGCCCCGCTTGGCAGGCAAAGCTTTAGCTTTGGCTCTGGGTTTGGACGCACTAGGATCTCAAATTTAGCTATGTCAAATTTAGAAAATCCATCATCCAGCAAGATATACTTTGCGCCGTGCTCTTTGGCGTAATTTATCGCTACTTTTCTATCTTCACTAACGATCACATTTGCGTTTTTGATGCTTGTAGCGTATATCATCGCCTCATCGCCACTCGCTGCAACGTCAAGTAAAATTTCTCCATCCCTTGCAACAACTTGCATGCCTTTGCTCTTTCTTTTATAGCCTCTAAGGATGATAAAAGCGCCCCCATAATTTTTAGCGATAGCGACGCAAAGTGGGGTCTTGCCGCTTCCTCCAAGGGTTAAATTTCCAACGCTTATTATTTTTATACCAAACTCTTTTTTTTGCGCGCTAAATTTCTTGCAAATAACGACTAGAGCATAGATAAGACTTAGTGGCAGAAGTAAAAATGCTAGTGAAATTTGAAAGAAATTTGGGCGAAAGAAGTAGTCATTCGCCCAGGCGTGCAAAAGGATGTTAAATTTCTTAAACACGAGATTTAGAAATTTCTTTTACTGTGCTGCAGATGTATTGCACCTCTTCGTCACTCAAACTATGATATATAGGTAGCGACAAGACTTGTTGATACACTTTTAGAGCATTTGGGAAGTCATTTACTTTAAGCGAATATTTATTTTTATAATAGCTTAGCAAATGTATCGGTATGTAGTGCAACGAAGTGTGAATTCCACGCTCCAAAAGCTCTCTAGCAAAGCTGTCGCGGTTTTTATTTATCTTGATGATGTACTGAGTGTAGATGTGCTCGCGTTTTTTGACTGGAGTTGTGATGTTGTGACACTCTTTAAGCTCTTTATCGTAAATTTCAGCGATCTTTTTTCTACGTTTTATAAGCTCGTCTGTCTTTTCAAGCTGAGCGATAGAAAATGCCGCATTTATCGAGTTTATGTCATATTTTAAACCGATATCAACAACGTCGTAGATGTAGCTTAAACTACCAAATTTATCTATACCATTTACAAGGGCATAGTTACGAAGTAGTTTTGCTTTTTTATAGACCTCTTCGTCATTTGTCGTGAAAAATCCAACTGTTGAGATAGGATTTTGCACGCGTGAGTTTGTCTGAAAGCATGACAAAAACGAGTCTGAACCGACTTTTTTGCCATTATAAGTTAGTCCTATGCCTCGGTTTGCATCATCTAAAACGACGATGCCGTATTTTTCGCAGATAGCCTTTATCTCATCAAGCTTAGCACTTTGTCCAGCGATGTGTGAGATGAAAGCGCACTTTAGTTTTTTGTGATTTTGCTCTTTTAGCACCTTTTCAAGGGCTTCTGGACTGATGTTAAAGTCCTCTTCATCGATATCGACAAAGATAGGCTCAGCATCAAAATGTCTAACGGCCTGAGCCACGCTAGGGAAGGCATTTACCGAGCAGATGACCTTATCGCCACGCTTTGTGTCCATCGCACTTAATGCTAGATGATGCGCTGCTGCGATGTTGTTTGTAGTGATAACAAATTTAGCACCAAAGTACTCTTTTAGCTTTTCTTCAAATTTAGCAACTGTATCAGTGGTATTTTCAGAATGCAAAGCCTCTTCGATAAGCTCACTTTCGCGCTCAGTGATAGTTGGTTTGTAAAACGGAATTTCTCTCATCTTTAATCCTTTAAATTTTCACTATCAACGGCATTTGTCTTTTAAACCTGTTTGAAACAACTCTATTTTCTATATCCAAGACCGCTTTTGACCCAAACTTTTTGATGACTTGCTCCTTGTTATTTTCTAAATTTTGTAAAATTTCATCGATAACAGCGTAGCTGTAACCTATGTCGCCCTCGTCACTTTGCCCATCCCAAAGATCAGCAGAAGGCGCTTTTTTGATAAAATTTTCATCAACACCAAGATGTTTTGCAAATTCAAAAATTTCACTCTTATAAAGCTCTCCGATAGGATTTATCGCGCACGCCAAATCCCCAAATATCGTGCCATAGCCAAGCATAAGCTCGCTTTTGTTGCTTGTGCCGATGACTAGAGCGTTTATACTAGATGAATAATCATAAAGCAAGCTCATTCTAACTCTAGCTGCTAAATTCCCTTTTCTTAAATTGCTTAAATTTGCATCTATCGTTTCATAAAAGGCATTTAAAATGCCCTCTATGGATAAAACCTTGTATTTTATGTTTAGTTTTTCGCATAAATTTAAGGCGTCATCCATATTTTGTCTGTTTGATGATGCTGTTGGCATGATGAGTGCATGAGTTTCATCTGGCTTTGCTCTCGCACAAAGTGTCGCAACCACAGCAGAATCAATACCGCCGCTTACGCCTAATAGTAGTTTTTTACCTTTAGTTTTATCTTTTAAGCTAAAAACTAAGGTTTCTTCTATTTTTTGATACCCCTTCATTGTCCCTTTGCCTAAATTTGCTTCCTTTTGCAAAAATTATACTAATTAAATTTAAAATTTTTCTTTAAGTTTAAGTAAAAAGATGCAAATATTTAAGAAATAATAAATTTAAGGTAGAAAATGAGAGTAATGCATAAAAATTTTGGCGATTTTGGGACAAATTGCTACATCGTTACCAAAAATGGCTCAAGTTTGGTGATAGATCCGGGCGACGGCGCAAAAGAGTGGGTTTTGCAAAATGCACAAAATTTAAAGGCGATACTTTGCACTCATGGGCATTTTGACCATATTTACGACGTGAGCGAGCTAAAAAATGAGCTAAAAATCCCAGTTTATATCAATAAATTTGATGCTTTTATGTGTGAGAGTGACATTTTTGGCTATATGAAAAATACCTTTGTGCCAGATGTTTTAGCTCAAGGCGATGAGAGCTTTGCGGTGGGTGATTTTTCTTTTAAATTTCACCATTTTCCAGGACATACACCAGGTTGCTCGATGATAGAGATAGAAGACGCGATCTTTAGTGGGGATTTTTTATTTAAAGGTAGCATCGGGCGCTGGGACTTTCCATTTTCAGATAAAAATGAGATGCTAGAAAGTTTAGAAAAATGCAAAAATCTAAAGGGCGACTTCGCGCTTTACCCAGGGCACGGCGAAAGTAGCACGCTAAAAGCCGAGCAACAAGAGCTTGATAGATGGGTAGAGATCGTAAGAAGGTCTTAAATTTTTAGGCGTGGCTAAATTTTAAAAATTTATACTTTTCATCTTACAAGATGATGTAGCAAGCGTGTATTAAAAAGTGTTTAGAGGTTTAAATTTATAAGCTAAAAGAGCAAGGCAAGTGCCCTGCTCTAGGAGTTTTTACTCGACTTCAGCGTCTATTACGTCGTCGTCTTTTTTGTTGTTGCTGCCGTTTGCACCAGCGTTTTCATCTTTTTTATACATAGCTTCTGCAAGTTTGTGGCTAGCTTTGCTTAGAGCTTCTACTTTTGCATCGATCTGCTCTTTTGAAGAGTTTTCATCTTTTAAGACCTCTTTTAGATCATTTAGCGCAGCTTCGATGTTGCTTCTATCATCAGCTGGGACTTTCTCGCCAAGCTCGCTCATGCTCTTTTCAGTTTGATGAACTAGTGCATCGGCTTGGTTTCTAGCTTCAACTGCATCTTTACGTTTTTTATCCTCTTCTTTGTGAAGCTCAGCGTCTTTTACCATGCTATTTATCTCATCTTCACTAAGACCGCTTGATCCTGAGATAGTGATGTTTTGGGCTTTGCCAGTAGCTTTATCTTTTGCTGAAACGGTTAAAATTCCGTTTGCGTCGATGTCAAATTCAACTTCGATTTGAGGCACGCCTCTTGGAGCTGCTGGGATACCTTCGAGGTTGAAGTTACCAAGTGATTTATTATCCCTTGCAAACTCACGCTCACCTTGTAAAACCATGATAGTAACGGCACTTTGGTTATCTTCAGCAGTTGAGAAGACTTGACTTTTTTTAGTAGGTATCGTTGTGCCTTTTTCGATGATCTTAGTCATCACGCCACCAAGTGTCTCGATACCAAGGCTAAGTGGAGTAACGTCAAGAAGTAGCACGTCTTTTACGTCGCCTTTTATAACCGCACCTTGGATCGCAGCACCGATAGCTACGACTTCATCTGGATTTACGCTCTTATTTAGCTCTTTGCCAAATGCCTTTTTAACCTCTTCTTGAACAAGTGGTACACGAGTTGAACCACCGACCATTACGACCTCTTTGATGTCGCCCTTGCTTAGACCTGCATCTTTGATGACTTCATTTATCTTAGTGATAGTCTCGCCCACAAGTGAGTCGATCATGCCTTCAAATTTAGCGCGAGTTAGCTTTTTGACAAGGTGTTTTGGACCAGTCGCGTCAGCTGTGATAAATGGTAAATTTATCTCAGTCTCTTGAGCTGAGCTTAGCTCTTTTTTAGCATTTTCAGCGGCTTCTTTTAAGCGTTGAAGTGCCATGATATCGCCTTTTAGATCGATACCAGTTTCGTTTTTGAACTCACTTACTAGCCAGTCGATGATCTTGTTATCAAAGTCATCACCACCTAAGAATGCGTTACCGCCAGTTGCCAAAACCTCAACGATATTATCGCCAGTTTCAAGCACTGTAACGTCAAATGTACCACCACCTAGGTCATAAACTAAAATTTTCTCAGCCTCTTTTTTATCAAGACCATAGGCAAGTGCCGCAGCTGTTGGCTCGTTGATGATACGAAGCACGTTTAGACCAGCGATAGTACCAGCCTCTTTTGTAGCCTTTCTTTGGCTATCGTTAAAGTATGCAGGCACAGTGATAACCGCGTCTGTCACGCTCTCGCCAAGGTATGCTTCAGCGTCTTCTTTTAGTTTGATAAGAATTTTTGCTGAAATTTCTTGCGGAGTATAGACCTTACCAGCGATCTCAACCGCGCAAGCGCCATTTCTATCTACAACATGATATGGCAAGCGAGCCTTTGCCTCTTCAGCATTTTTTTCATTACTCATCAAACCCATTATACGTTTGATAGAATATATCGTTTTTTCAGGGTTTGTAACTGCTTGACGTTTTGCAACGTCACCTACTAGAATTTCACCTTTGTCTGTAAAAGCAACAACAGATGGAGTTGTGTTTTTACCCTCTTTGTTTGGGATAACCTTGCTCTCACCGCGTTCAAAAACGCTCACACAAGAGTTTGTTGTACCTAAGTCTATACCTATAACTTTTGACATATTTTTCCTTTATTAGATTTATTTTTTAAATTTAGTTTGCCACACTGACCATGGCTGGGCGCAAAACCCTACCATTTATCATATAGCCTTTTTGTAAAGCTTGCACGATCTGACCGCTTTGCTTCTCCTCGCTATCGACCCTTAAAACGGCATTATGCACATTTGGATCAAACTCGGCATCAGTTGCGATCTCGCTCACGCCATGCTTTTCAAAACATTTCTTAAACTGATTTATTGTTATCAAAATGCCCTCTTTGATCTTTTTAGCAAATTCATCATCCTCTGGGTCAAAATTTGCAGCGATCTCGAGCGCATCGATGACTGGTAGCAAGTCCCTTGCAAATTTCTCATTTGCATAGCTTGCAACGTCTGCTTTCTCTTTTTCATAACGCTTTTTGATATTTTCAAACTCAGCATTTGCTCTATAATATTTATCAGTGATCTCGCCAAGCTCTTTTTCGAGCTTCTCAACTTTTGAGATATCGCCAAGTGCGTCTAAATTTACGCTATCGCTAGCTGCCTCTTGCACTGGCTCGACCTCAGGTAGATTTTGCTCTTTTACCTTTTCGCTCACGCGGCCTCCTTTATTAGATTTATAAATTTCGCATAATCAGTATAAACACTGCCAGCGCAGATCATCTGCGCCTCGCTACCAAGATAGTTTGCTTTAAATTTAAGCCCCATGTAATTTTCATCAAACATAGGAGAAAATGTAAGTTTTTCATCCATCTGCAAGCTAAAACTTGGGTCAAAAACCATCTTAAAGCTTCTATCCTTAAACATATCAAAGGCTAAAATTTCATTTTCTTGAAAGTAAATTTTAGTCCTTTTAAGTTCCCTAATCTTGCTTCTTAGTTCGCTTAAACCAACTTGAGAACAGATAAGCTCAAGCTTGTCTAAACTAACTCCGATAAGGTTGTTTAAAAATTTATGCATCCTAGCGTCAAATTTGATGACGATCTCATCGCCGCTAAAATTTAAAACCAGATATCTATCATTTAAATTTAGAATTTCTAGCAACTCCTTATCGATCGTGCCAAAAATCATACAATAAAGCTCAAACTCATCACAGAGCATCTTTAAGCTTCTTGGATCATTTATCTCTAAATTTATGTCGTTTTCGCCAAAAATTTCGCTCCAATATCTCCTCATCGCAGCGATAGTTGGGATTCTGCCACCACTGATGTGAAGCTTTGTGATCTCGCCTTCATCTGAAAGCTTTTTAAAATAAACACGTATCGTAGATGCCGGTATCACCACGCTCATGCGAGATCCAAGCTCGTTTGAGCCAATAGGCGCATTGTTCTGCAAATAGGCTTCAATGATAGAATTTAGTATCAAATCGCGTTTATTTGTTTTACTCACTTTTAGCACTCTTTCTTTTTAATTGCTAAGCGGATTATACAACTTTAGTTTATCAATGTCAAGTATATAAGTTAAAAAAATTTATTTATATATATTTAGCCTATATAACTAAACTTTTCTAATGCCTATAATATAAGCTTTGTGTAAAAAGAAATAAAATTTAAAACAAAATAAGAAATTTAACTTCAACATAAAAACCCGAAATTTCTAATTTTATTCAAAAATTTAAAAACTTTTTATACGTTATAACGTATATTATAAATAATTTTTAGTATGTTTAATACTTTATTTTGATATTTATATACTATTTTACATTATTTATATAATATTTTAGGTATATTTAATGATAAATAACGTATAATTCTTCAATGATTGAAACAAGTGATATATTTAATTTGCTTCACAATGCAGTTGAGGCAAAAAATATCGGTAAGAAAATTTCACAAGCAAAAATGGCAGAGGATCTTGGCGTGCCTATGAGGACATATCAGGACTGGAGGCTTGGTAACTCAAAGCCGCAAGCTGCTGCTGCTGTTTGCAAACTGCTATGTGAGCTTGACGATGATGAAATATTATTTGTTGTCAATAAGATGAGAAAATTGCTAGGAAAATAGATGGAAAATTTAACACAAAAAGAGAGAATCGACCTTGAGAGCGTTTTTGCAGTCATTTGTACTAAAAAAGAGTCAAAAATTTTGGTTACCTACAAGGATCTATGCTCGGCTGCGGCTTCAAAATTTCATGTAGTTAAAAGTAAGATCAAAAAAATAAGAGAAAAGAGAGTTAAAATTTAGCCATTTTGGCTTTAAATTTAAGCGTTTTGATAAGGGCTATAAATTTAGGCTTTTATCAAAACAAATTTCATCCTACCTATTTATATATGGGTTTATATATCTTAGCTACCAAAAATCTATAAATGATAGTTCTAGTAGCCTAAATTTAACAAATTTAATGTCACTATCATATTTTATATCACTTCTTTATTGCGCCATCTATGGTTACTAAAATTTACATTTTTTATCTATGTATAAATTTTTTCGCAAGATCAATGAGTAAAGACGGGCTAAATAGAATGGAATTTGAAATTTCTGAGCTTGCAAAAGCAGTTGGTTTTAATGTCATTTCAAAAGACAGAAACCCAGCTTGGAAGCCAGTTAATGATAAATTTGCAAACGATATCTTAGAAGAGCTTAAAATTTATAAGCCAGAAGCTAGGATAACAGCCGTGCATGCTGGACTTGAGTGTGGAGTGCTTTTGGAGAAAAAAGCGGGTCTTAGTGCATGTTCAATAGGACCAAACATCTACTCACCTCACTCTACTAGAGAGCACTGCGAAGTAGCTTCTGCACTTTTTATCGAAAAAGTCGTTCGCGGTATTGTTAAAAAATATAACTCATAAAAAACTAAAATTTGCTAGAAATTTCTAGCAAATTTTGGCTCTTGTAGATCTAAATTTACTCACACGCACGAGCAAATTTAGATTATTTTCCAAACTCATAAACGATCTTGCCACTTTTTATAGTAGTAGTCGCTGCGCCTTTTAGCTTTTTGCCAAAGAGTGGAGAGTTTATCGATTTTGAGCGGTTTATCTTCTCGTCATAAACGTACTCGATCTCAGGGTCTATCACCGCGATATCAGCTAGCATGCCCTCAGCAAGTCTGCCTTTATCTTTTAAATTTAGCATCTTAGCTGCATTTGTAGATGTTAGCTCCACCATGCGCTCTAAGCTTATAACGCCTTCATTTACGAGCTTAAGAGTAAGTGGCACAAGGGTTTGAAGTCCGATGATACCAAATGGCGCCTTGTCAAATTCCACTATCTTTTCGTCCGTGTGGTGCGGCGCATGATCGGTGGCGATAACGTCTATAAGGCCGCTTTTTAGCGCCTCTCTTACCGCTTTTACGTCACTTATCTCACGAAGTGGCGGTGACATTTTGAAATTTGTATCGTAAGCATTTTTCAAAATTTCATCATCGCTAAAGCTAAAGTGGTGAGGTGTCGCCTCGCAAGTGATGTTTATGCCCTCTTTTTTGCCCATTTCGATGATCTTTAGCGAGTACTCTGAGCTTACATGAGCGATGTGGATGTGCGCTTTAGTGAGCTTTGCAAGTAGCATATCACGGCTCACTGCGATCTCCTCTTTCTCCCTTGCCATGCCTCGAAGTCCAAGTATGGCTGAGACCTTGCCCTCGTGCATGACGCCCTGCCTGCAAAGCGAGCAGTCCTCTGAGTGGCTTATGCAAAAGCTGTTAAACATACTTGAGTACTCAAGTGCCGCTCTCATCACGCTTGAGCTTGTAACTGGCAAGCCATCATCGCTAAATGCAACTGCGCCAGCCTCTATGAGATCACCCATTTCAACGATCTCGTTGCCACCAAGCCCTTTGCTGATGGCTGCGATTGGTAAAAGATCGATCAGTCCGCAGTTTTTAGCCTTTTCTATCATCGCCCTTGTGATCGAGGCGTTGTCGTTTACTGGGTTTGTGTTAGCCATGCAAAGGCAGGTGGTCACTCCTCCAGCCACGGCGGCCTGCGAGCCTGAGATGATATCATCTTTATACTCTTGACCAGGATCGCGAAAATGCACGTGCATGTCGATAAGTCCTGGCATGACTAGCTTATTTGTGGCGTCGATAACCTTCTCTGCCTCAAATTTCTCACTTCCGATTTTGGCTATTTTGCCGTTTTCTATTAGGATATTTGCCTTAAATTTCTCGTCGCTATTTACGATAGTGCCGTTAATTATTGCTATTTTCATCGTTAGCCCCTATTTTTTGCAAGCGTATTTAGTATCGCCATTCTTATCGCAACGCCGTTTTCTACTTGGTTAAGCACCACTGAGTGTGTGCCATCAGCCACGTCTGAGTTTAACTCCACGCCCCTATTTATCGGTCCTGGGTGCAGCACGATCGCATCAGGCTTTGCTAGCTTTATCCTATTTTTATTTAGTCCAAAAAATTTCGAGTACTCCCTCGAGCTTGGAAATGCCACGTCCGCACCGCCACGCTCTAGCTGGATGCGAAGCATGATGATGACGTCACTACCCTCGCAAGCCTCCTCCATATTTTTGCAAATTTGAGACTCAAATACCTCAGCGTCTTTTGGCATCATCATCCTTGGCGCAAAGAGCTTTAAATTTATGCCAAATTTCTTCATCGCCCAGATGTCAGACCTTGCCACGCGGCTTCTAGCGATGTCGCCGATGATCGCCACGTTTAGGTTTTTATCCAAAATTTTACCATGCTCTCTTAGCGTGAAAAGATCAAGCAGAGCTTGGCTTGGGTGCTCATTTGTGCCGTCTCCTGCATTTACAACGCTAGCCTCTGTCCTATCAGCTGCAAATTTCGCCGCTCCAGAGCTTGGATGACGAAGCACGATGATGTCAGTTCTCATAGCAGCCATGTTATTCATCGTGTCATTTAGGCTCTCGCCCTTTGTCACGCTCGAGCTTGATGAGCTAAAATTTATCGTATCAGCCCCAAGCCTCTTTGCCGCGATCTCAAAGGATGTTCTAGTTCTTGTCGAGTTTTCATAAAATGCGTTGATCGTGGTCTTTCCACGAAGGTAGTCATTTTTTTTAACTTGGCTTAAATTTAGCTCCTTAAACTCTTTCGCCGCCTCTAGAAAATATAAAATTTCTTCCTTGCTAAGCTCTCTAGTTCCTATCAAATCTTTATGTTTGTAGCCCATTTTAAGCCCTTTTTGATCTATTTTGCTACAAAGTCACAAGCTGGTTTGTAGCCGTTATCGCAAGCTTTTTTAAACAAAGCTTTTGCCTTCTCTTCGCTTTTTGCTTCATTGTCGTCTTTGTCTTTTATAAGGCCATAAGCTGTCATTTCGCCTAGTTTTTCGCAGGCCATGCCCTCATTTTCGTCGCACATTTTTGTAAAAATTTTCTCAGCCTGAGCTCTATCTTTTGCCACGCCGTCGCCGTTAAATAGCATGATCGCATTCATCGTGCAAGCTTTTTTCTCGCCCTCACCGCAAGCTTTGTTAAACGCAAGATAGGCCTCGTTAAAATTTTTCTTTGCATAAAGCTCATTTGCCTTGTCTAAATTTTCATTTGCCATAGCATTTAACGCAAAAAGTGCCACTGCAAAAACTAAAATTTTCTTCATATTTTCTCCTTATTTAAATAACTTTGGATGGTGTTTTTTCATATATTCAACTATCTCTATGACCTCGTCGCTACCGCTAGCGTCAGAGTTTTCTAACGCATCGTCGATGCACTCAACATAGAGATTTGCCGCCTCTTCAAGCTTATCTTTTTTTACGCCAGCATAGTAAAACATCGCCTCAAGCACCATGCTAAGCTCGTAGCTAAGCTCCTCTACGCTTACCTCTTCTTCTTTCATATCTCCTCCTGTGTTTTTTTAGTTATTAGATCAACTATCTGCGCCTTGATCGGCTCATAGCTAAAGCCATCTTTGAAATTTGCAAACAAGCCGCCGCTAGCATTGACGTGTCCGCCGCCGCCAACTAAGTGCTTAGCCATGGCGCTAACGTCAAGCTTGCCATTTGCACGAAAGCTTAGCGTCTTTTTATTTGTCACGTCGATAAAGAAGTCAAATTCAGGATTTGCCACTAAAAAGTCGTTGCCGATAACCGAAACATTGCCGACATTGTAGGTTAAAATTCCTTTATGATCTTTATAGCTTATGCTAAATTTCTCTTTATTTTCACTAAGTTTTTTTACGACGTAGTTTGAGATTAGATTGCTTAGCGTATCGTCCTTGTCCTCTTTGAAAAATGACTTTTTAATGGCATGCACCTGCATATCAAGGCCGATATAGTCGTTTTTCTCGTTAAAAAATTTGCTCGCTTCTTTTAAGATATGATCCATATAGAGGTTGTTTTCAGCTTCAAACATCACCTTATTTATCTCTTTGGCGTTTGCCACAAGCCCCAAACAGACCTTGCCCATCTCGAAATTTTTATCATCTTTTAGCCAGATATCCACGGCATTTACGACGTCACTAAAAATTTCAAGCTCTTTGTTTTTACCAAAAATGCCTGCAAAAAAGTCGTATGTTATCTTCGTAGCGCACCTTGAACTATCCAAAAAGTACCAAGGGTAGCTACTCGCACACTCAGCACCACTTTGGTGATGATCTAGCAAAAATAGCTTTATATTTTTACCATCTATCATCTCCTCAAAGCTCTCGCACTGAGCTAGGCTTAAATTTAGATCAGTGATCAAGATAACGTTTTTATCATCGTTTGAGGCATCTATCTCAGATAAAATTTGAGCAAATTTATCATCTATCTCTCTGCCGTAGTTTGAGTTTAGAAATTTCACATCTTTGAAGTAAAAATTTGTTATGTATTGTGCGCCGTATCCGTCAAGATCGGTGTGTGAGAGGTGATAAATTTTCATCGTTTTCCTTTATAAATTTTCTATTTCTATGACGCCAACCGTTTCAAATGGCGTATTTGCCGAGATCTCAGCAAAGCTTAGCACCACTATGTCGATGGCAAAATTTGCGCAGATATTTGCTATAAATTTGCGCAAGCTTGGCTCCACGCAAAGCACCATCTCTCCGTGCTGGCTCATCGGCCGCTTCTCTTTTTCACGCCTAAGTGCTTGCACGATAGATGATGTCTGTGCTACGTTTATCATCAAGTGATATGCGCCGTCTTTATACTGCACCGCATCCATGAGCTTTTGCTGCGCGGCGGTGTCTAGGATGTAGAAATTTAGCTGCCCCTTTTCATCTACATAAAGCGAAGTGATGACGCGTGAAAGCGCTGCACGCACGTGCTCGATGATCATGTCTAAATTTTTACTAACCTCGGCGATGTCGCTGATGGCTTCAAGTATGCTAAGTAGGTCTTTGATCGGGATATTGTCTTTAAGCAGCGTTTTTAAGACCTTTTGGATTAAATTTATAGGCGCGATCCTTAGCGTATCCTCGACCACGACTGGGTAGTCGATCTTTAGTTTGTCTAGTAAATTTTGCGTCTCTTGGCGAGTTAGAAGCTCGGCTGCATTTTGCTTGATGAGCTCACTCATATGCGTTGAGATGACGCTTGCAGGATCAACTATCGTGTAGCCGCTAAGTATGGCGTCCTCTTTGACGCTAGCATCGATCCAAAGAGCGTCCAGCCCAAAAGCTGGCTCTTTTGTCGGAATACCCTCGATATCTTCGCTCACTAGTCCGCTATCCATCGCTAAAAATTTATCCGCATAAATTTCTCCCTGACCGATCACAATGCCTTTTAGCTTGAAGCGGTACTCGTTTGGTGGTAGCTGAAGGTTGTCGCGGATCCTTATCTTTGGCATCAAAAAGCCAAGACTTGAAGCGATATTTCGCCTCATAGCGCGAATTCTCTCTATTAGATCCACGTCAGCTAGCTTTAGTAGGCCATATCCTAGGTCAAGCTCTAAAATTTCAAGCTTTAAGATATCATTTATCTTTGTCTCTTCTTCTCTTGCGATCTCTTCGTCGCTCTTCTTTGGAGTTTTAGCAGCCCCGCCACTTGCAGCTACTGCCCCTGCCCCACTTGGCGCAGCGCCGCCAGCTTTTTTGCCAGATGCTTTTTCTTTTGGCGCAAGGTTTAAATTTAGCCCGCCATCTTTGGTCTGCTTGATGATGTAGCCAAGCCCTAAAAATAGCAGCGCTATAAAGCCAAGCGAAAGCGTCGGAAGTCCTGGAACAAGGGCAAACATAAATAGTATGAAACCCACTATCAGCAAGGTTTTATAGTCTCCTAATAGCTGATTTAGCGTGCCTTCTGCAAAGTCCTCGTCGTCTTTGCTAGCCCTTGTGATGATGATGGCGGTCGCTGTTGAAGTGATAAGTCCAGGTATCTGACTCACAAGGCCATCACCGATAGTTAGGATCGTATAATACTGAGCCGATGTCGCCATATCAAGGCCGTGTTGAAACGAGCCAATAGCAAAGCCGCCGATGATGTTTATGATAGTGATGATGATGCCGGCTACTGCGTCACCTTTTATAAATTTAGACGAACCATCCATCGCGCCGTAGAAATTTGCCTCACCGATGATGGCTTGACGTCTTTCGCGCGCTGTTTTTTCGTCTATTAGACCTGCGTTTAGGTCCGCATCTATCGCCATTTGCTTACCAGGCATCGCATCAAGTGTAAAACGCGCTTGCACCTCACTCACGCGGGTTGAACCCTTTGTTACGACCATGAAATTTATGAGCACCAAGATACAAAATACGATGGTGCCGATGACGAAGTTGCCACCAACGACGAAATTTCCAAAGCTTGAGATGATCTCACTGACCGCTTCTGGGCCGTTATGACCCTCGCTTAAGATCATACGCGTGGTTGCGATGTTTAGCGAGAGGCGAAATAGCGTGATGATGAGAATAAGCGTCGGAAACGTGCTAAGGTCAGTCGGTTTTGGCACGTAAATAGAGATCAAAATAATAAGCACAGAAATCGAGATCGAAAGTGCCAAGAAAAAGTCAAGCACCGCGCTTGGAAGCGGCACGATGATGATAGCAAGGATGGCAACGATGATGCCAACGATGCTAAGACTTTTAAATTTGACAATCGGCGCAAGAAACGGTGCGACAAGAGTCAAAATATTATTTTTTTGCTTTGCCAACTTTACTTCTTAACGATGTCACTTAGTTTGATCGCGTCAAGCATCTCGTCGATCTTGCCTTGAAGGCCGCTAAACATCGACCAAATTTGACAGCTTGAGGCTTTGTTTGACGGGCAACCAAGGGCTGAAGATGAGCACTCAAAGACGCTTAGCTCGCGCTTTTCGGCGCACTCTATTATCTTTTTTATACTTAAATTTTCAGGTTCGTCATTTAGTGCAAAACCGCCATTTGCTCCTTTAAATGACTTTAAAACTCCATCTTTTGCTAAATTTTGTAAAATTTTTGCCAGAAAGCTTTTTGAAATTTTAAGCTCATTTGAGATCGTATCGACATCAACTGGCGATGATTTTTGAGATATTAAAATAAGCGAAAGTAGAGCGTATTCGCTTGCCTTTGTAAAAAGCATTTATCTTCCTTAACTCTTTAAATAGCCCTAATTTTATAAAATTTTTACTGCATTTTTCATTAATTTTTAAAAAGCGCCGTTTTATCTAATTTTATGTTTTAAATGCTATAATCGCTCTTCCAAAATTCACCAATCAGGAGGTCATCATGGCTTTGGATTCGGCTAAAAAAGCTCAAATAGTTGCGAAATTCGCTAGAAAAGAGGGAGATACAGGCTCTCCAGAAGTTCAAATAGCTCTTTTAACAGCTAGAATAACTGAACTTACAGAACACCTTAAAATTTTCAAAAAAGACTTTTCATCACGTTTAGGTCTTTTGAAACTAGTTGGTCAAAGAAAAAGACTTTTAAAGTATCTTAAAAACAAAGACTACACTACATATTCAAAACTAATCTCTGAGCTTGGCTTAAGAGATAAATAATCCCACGGAGAGCGACCTGCTCTCCTTTTAAATTTCACTTTTTATCTTAAAATTTCTCTTTTTTTGTAGTTTAAATATCTTGCTACAAACTAAATTTAAATTTAATTTTTAATCTTTCAGCTTCTGTGTCAAATTTACACAATTTATTTCTTATTTGATAAATTTTAGAAATTCCTGCAAATTTAGCATATTTTTTAAATTCCTATATATTCGGCTTTTTAATTTTTATATAAAATATAACTTAAAATTAAAATTTATTTTTTAAATAAAGAATTTTTCATAAAAGATTAAGTTTCGCACTAGTAATATTACTCAAAATAAATATGCAGAAAATGCATAATTAGAAGGAGAAAGTGATGAAAGAAGGCAAAGTCATCTGTCCTTATTGCGGGACAGGCTGTCAAGTAACCTTGCACGTGGAAAACAACGTCGTTCGTGCCGCTACTGGCGTCGAAGACAATCCAGTCAATCAAGGAAATTTATGTTTAAAGGGCTTTTATGGCTGGGATTACGTTGCAAGTCCAGACAGACTTACAAAGCCGCTTATTAGAAAGAAAAATGGAGTCTTTTCAAAGGATGGTGAATTTGAAGAGGCCAGCTGGGACGAGGCGCTTGATCTTGTCGTAGAAAAGATGAAAGAGGCAAAAGAGAAATACGGCCCTGACTCACTAGCAGGAAACTTCTCAGCACGCTGTACATTAGAGGACAACTACGTCGCTCAAAAGCTAATGCGCGCTGTAATAGGTACAAATAACGTCGATCACTGCGCTAGAATTTGACACGCTCCGACAGTAGCAGGACTTGCTAAAACAATCGGAAACGGAGCTGCCACAAATAGCTTTACAGAGATTGGCACTTATAGTAACTGTATATTAATGATAGGTTCAAACCCAGAAAATGGCCACCCAATCGCAGCTATGCACATCCAAAGAGCGCTAAACCGCGGTGCAAAACTGATCGTTATCGACCCTATCAAGACTGAGTTTGCAAGTAGAGCCGACATCCACTTGCAGCTAGAGCCTGAGCACAACATCCCAGTTATCAACGCACTTCTTTACACTATCATCGAAGAAGGCCTTGTAAATGAGGAATTTGTAAGAGATCACACAATAGGCATCGAGTACGTTAAAGAAGCTGTAAAAGACTATGCCCCAGAGGTTGTAGCTAAATACACAAGGCTAAATCCAGAGGATATCAGAGCAGCTGCAAGAATGTATGCAACAACAAAACCAGCCGTCATCACTCACGGCATGGGCGTAACTCACTTCAACCACGGCGTTGGCGGAGTTTGCGATGTATCAAATTTATTCTTGATAACTGGCAATATCTGCGAGCTTGGCACAGGCGACTTGCCGCTTAGAGGTCAAGAGAACGTTCAAGGCTGCTGCGATATGGGCGTTTTACCAAACATATTCCCAAATCTTGGCTCAGTTACCGACCCAGAGCAAAGAGCTTGGTTTGAGAAAATTTGGCACCTTGAGCCTGGGTTTTTAAACTCAAAGATAGGTATCCATAAAACTGAAGTACCTGATGCGATCCTTGATGGCAGAGTGCATTTCTTCTGGACTATCGGTGAAAACCCAGTCATCTCTGAGCCAAATACAAACCACTTCTTAAAAGGCATCGCAAATGTCGATTTCTACGTGGTTCAAGATCTATTTTTAACTGAGACTTCACTAAAAGCTGACGTCGTTCTCCCTGGCGTTGCAAGTAGTGAAAAAGAGGGTCTTTACACAAACGCAGAGCGCCGTGTCCAGCACAACGAAGCAGTCATCACACCTCCAGGTGATGCTAGACAAGACTGGTGGATCGTTTGTGAGATCGCACGTCGTTTGGGCGCAACTGAGGGCTTTAACTTCAACTCACCAGAAGAAATTTGGGAAGAAGTTAGAAAATGCGACCCTAGACGCTACGGCGGCATGAGCTACTATAGGCTTAAAAAATATCACGGACTTCACTGGCCATGCCCAACTGAAGATGATATGGGTGGTCAAAGCCTCTATCTTGATAAAAAATTCTTTACGCCTGATGGTAAAGGTCGCTTTGTACCATGCCTATTTGTGGATAAAGCTGATGAGATCGAGAGCGCAAAACTTGAGTTTGCTAAGAAGATGAATATGTCGCCTGAGTATCCTATCATGGCTGGTTCAGTCGATGAGAAGACTGACGCTGAGTATCCGATACAGCTTTTAACTACAAGAAAAGTTTATCAATACACAGTTGGCACCATGACAAGACGCTCACGTGCTATCGAAGAAGGTGGCGACAGCATCGGACCTATCGCTGAGATGAGCCCAGCGCTTGCAGAAAGATACGGACTAAAACAAGGCGACTTTATCAAAGCTTGGAGTAGATACGGCTACATCGTCGTAAAAGCTGAAGTAACTGACATCGTGCCTGATGGCATCATCCAGATGACTTTCCACTACTGGGAGAGCTCTTGCAACGAGCTAACAAGCAGCGGTTGGGACTACATCAGTAAGACTCCGACATTTAAAGCAGCTATCCAGATCAAAAAGATCGATGAAGAGGAATTTTTACGAGTTCGCGAGCTAAAACGCGAGAAATTCCAAACTTCAAAGATCATCTACGATGACTTCCACCACCACGGAAATGCAGCGATAAATGAGTAAATTTAGCGGGAGCTATCCCGCTAAATTTTAATTTTGAGTTGCAAATTTAGATACTATATTTTTGATCTCAACATTATTTTTAAGATCATCGCATCTATGATCTTTATCATATTGATAGCCCATTGTTAAAGCACCGTCATATGGTGAAAAATAAACATAAATACAATTTCTATTATTATAGTAAATACTCTTTGTATCTTCACCGCTACCCTCTGTATCCACTAGTTCGTCCGTAAGTCTTGCCTTTGAAAATTGACTGATTTTTGTTATGGATTTATCATTTACAGCTTTATACTTATCGTAATCGCCTACAAGCAATCTTAAAGTTTCTAAGACATTCTCTGGCGTAGAGTGATTTTTTGCACGAAGCGACATAGGTTCAAAACCATTTTCATCCATAAGTATATCTAGCGCATGACCAGAAGACAATACATCAGTTATAAAACCGCTGCAGTCTGGATCTTTTTGGTTTAATCCGCCTCTCCACTTACCACCTCTAGAAGAGACGATTAATCTCATGCACAATTTTTTGTTGTTATTATAGAAATCATAAACGGTACCTTCTGCACCAACATCTGTAGGTTTATTTAATGGCTCTGACGTCATCATATCTAGTTCATCCATATAGCCATTTTTATCATAAAATTTAAGAGCATCTTGTAATATTTTTCCAAGATTTGGTGCATTATTAGTGGTTTTAAAATTCTTTGTTGCCTCATCAAAGAAATACTCTGCCATCTCCTGTCTTGCATCATCATTTGAACCAGCACTCTTTATCATAAAAAATAAAATTGCTGATATAGCTAAGCTCAATACAATAGGTATTATAACCGTTATAATCCATATAGCTATCACATTTTTTCCGCCAAACTGCACTAGTGCTGAATCATCCCCTAGATCAAGATATTTTTCAAAGCGCTTAATAACATAATACTTGAAATACATAGGCAAGACAATCATTGTAATAGGTAAAAATATGCTAAGCAAATAATAAATCACAGCTTTTGCATAAAGTTTACGATAAACAAGTGGCAAGAAATAGAAAAAGAAAGCATACCAAGACCAAGTTGGTGTTGATTTTAACATCATCTTTCCACCACTTAAGAAAAATTTTTCAGCAGCTTGTGCATAAATTTCTACTTTTAATGCGTCATTTGTTTTTAGGTATAACCCCAATTTTTCACGCAGCAATTTTGGATCACTAAAGACCGACTTTGAATACTCTGTCATATTATCTCCTTAAAATAAGATTATTCTTTTGGCTTATATTTTTCAAAAATTCTCTCATACCACTCATCTATCGCAAATTCTTTGCAACTGGTAGACTTACGATCATTAAAGATAACGTCTAATCGTTTTTGTTTCGGATAAAAGTCTATTAAAATACATTCAGCAAAGCCCCATAAAGAGCGAGTATCGACATCTGGATTTGGTTTTAAAACAGGACGCTTATCTATCCTAATATTTGTAATTTCATCTAAGTTAGATACTACCCTAGAGCTCTTCTTGTATTTTTCAAAATCATTGATAATGATCTGCAAAATTTGATTTAATGGCTGTTTATACCTAGTTCTTGACGCATATCTTAAACAATACCCTTCTCCTTTAAAAGCTTCATAGTATTCATCAATATCATCTAAGTCTTCATCAAATTCTTTACAAACATCAAAATGTTTATTAACAACCTCGCCCGAAAATTCGCCATCTACTTTTGAAAATGAAAATTGAGCACAATTTACACCCTTATAAAATATTTTGTATCTATCATCTCCATATTCGTCTTTCCCAGCATATTCGGTTTTTATTTTTGTCATTTTCGAAAATTCATCAAATTTTCCATTAACTACATAATAGTTGCTAACATCATCAAGCATTTGCTTTATTGCCTTAATATGCATCTTTTCTCCAGATGCATAAAGATTGTAAATACAAAATACAAAAATTAATAAAATCTTCTTCATACTGTCTCCGTTTTAAAATTTAAAAGTCATATCGCCGTCATAGGTCTTTATATCTACTTGAAGTGGTTTGCAACGCAGACTATATTTTAAAGATTCGCCAAATTTTAATGTCCTATCTACTGACACACTTAGACAATTGCCTTTATTTACAGAAACACTGATCACTTTTACACTATCAACATTTGAAGTAATAGCAAGCTCTTGAGTTTTTACTACACTATTTCCTACTACCGCAACCCCTGGCAAAAACTCAACAATAAACATGTTGCTACGAGCACTACCGCCTCCAAATGCCCTATTGACCTCATTTTCCCAGTCATTTGCCAGCTTATCCAAAAAACCTGGTTCATTATCTTCTTTTGGTGCTTCTTTTTGCATAAGCGCATTTTCTAATTCGTTATCAGAATTTACACTACTATTTGGTAATAAAGAACCGCCTAGTGCAACGCTAATAACAAATAGTAAAATTCCACCTACGATATTTAATGAACCTTTATTTATCAGCAACTGGTCGTTTTGCATATCTAAAAATTTTTCAAATCGCTTAATTACAAGATAGTTAGCGCTCATACCTATTATAACAGGCACAAAAAGTAGCAAGATACCACTTATTACACTCTCTATTTTTCCAATCTCGCCAGGTAATCCTGGATAGATAAAATTTAGAATAATATTAGGCATAAATATAAAAGGAATCACCAAAAAACCAAGAAAATACATTCGTCTGCAAAGTAAAAAAAGTGGTGAAAAAATAAAAGCAAACCAGTTCCATGTTGAATCGAATTTTAAAAAAGCTTTACCGCCTTTTGCAAAAAACATCTGCGATAACAATAAGTACTTATTTGCTGCATCAATACTACCAAAATACATAATTAATTTTTTATGTAAAAGGTCACTATCCTCAAAAATCTTTTTTGAATACTCTGTCATTCTTTTCCTTTAAAAAGATATATTAATAATTTGTTTTAAAATCTCAATCGGAGTTATATTATTGTTTTTTAAAAATTTCATCACTTTCTGACATGTGGTGAGTGAACTATATAATGCATCATTTTGAATTGTTTTTTCTTTTAGGTATTTTTGAAAGACTTTTTTAAAATTATCTTCTCCAACAAGACGATTGAGTAGTTTTAAAAAAACGTTTATCTTTATTTTTAAAATTTCATTATTAAAACTAAAGTCAGCATAAGAACCCAACTTTTTGATCTCATTTACAAGCTCTCTTTTTTCTACAGGATTCTCTACAGAAATTTTTATCTCACCAATGTTTTCATCAAAATTTACATCGAGTGTATCGCAAATCCTAAGCATTATTTTTTTTAAGATGTCTTTGTTGCTTTGACCATACCTCAAATGCGCATTTAAAGTTAGATTCTTTACCTTTGTTTCGCTTATTTTTAAAAAATTTGATATTTCGTAGTTTGATGAAATTTCAAAATGTTTTGAAAGTAGATGAAATATAAGAATTTCCGTTTCGCTTTTGCTCATAGAGCCAAAGCTACCAGACATATAGTGTTCTAAAAATTCTTTACTAAAACTTTGATCAGCTTTATTTATAATGTTTTGTAGTGTTAGCTCCATAAAAAATATCCTTATTTTTTATGTGTAACTATATATATATATATATATATATATATATATGATTTAGCTTAAATTTACAAAAATAACCACTTTTTAAATGAAAATTTTACTTAAATGCAATAAAGCTCATGAAATTTCCCCATTTAAATGTGCTCTCGACACGCTTAAAGCCAGCATTTAGGGCTAAGTTTCTATTTTCTTCTTCAGTGTATGGCACCAGCACATTTTCAAGCGCCTCCCTTTTTTGGGCGATCTCGTAGCGTGAGTAGCCTTGCGCCTGCTTGTAGTCCTCGTAAATTTCTATGACGCTTTTAGTAAGCTTTTTATCTTCAAAAATGATCTTTTCACTAAACAAAAAGACGCCATTTTCATTTAGTCCGTTATAAATTTTTTGCACCAGATCAGCCCTTTTTGGCGGTCTGATAAACTGCAATGTGTAGTTTGCCAAAACAGCGTCAAAGCCCTCTAGCTCGCAATCTAAAATGTCGTCTAAAACAAATTCAATATCAGCCCCATAAGCTTTTGCCTTGTTTTTAGCATTTGCAAGCATCGCCTCAGAGTTATCCACGCCGCTTAGCACTAGGTCGTTTCTAAGGTTGTTTAGCAAAAGCAGGCTGTTTGCCGTCGAGCAGCCAAGGTCGCACACTTTTGCTGATTTTGGCAAAATTTTAGCAAGCAACTTTGCGTTTAAATTTGAGCTCACGTCGTAAAACGGCACCGAGCGCGAGATCATATCATCAAAAACGCTCGCCACAAAGTCATCAAATTCAAACTGCTTGTTTATAGGCTCTTTAAAAATTTCATCTCTCATATACCAGCTCCATATCCGTCAAAGTATCTCATCGTCTCTCCAAAAAAGAGATCGCACACGCCCACGCACTGCCTAGCCTCGTTTATATCACGTTTTATCTGCTCTTTTAGCTCGCTAAGATTATTAAATTTTTTATTATCGCGCAAACGTTTTATGAAGCAAACGGCAACATGCTTCGTCACTTTTGGCGCGACCTCGTCTAAGATGTGCGTCTCGACGCTAAAATTTCCATCCGTGCTAAGCCTATTACCTATAAAAGTGACCGAGCCATAGGTGTATGAGCCCATCCTCGTTCTTGTCGCATAGACGCCCTCGCGCGGCAAAAGATAGCTTTTTATATCTAAATTTAGCGTAGCAACCAGCTCTTTTGCGCCGATGCCCTGCCCTTTTATCACGTTGCCCTCAATCGAGTACTCCCTGCCTATCAGCCTGTTTGCCTCATCGATGTTGCCTTGGCGTATCAGCTCTCTAATTGATGAGCTATGCACACCCATGCCGTCATAGCAAACCTCATCAACGACGACCACCTCGCCATCAAAAATCCTTTTCAGATCGTGCTTGTCCCACGCTCTGTTTCTGCCAAATCTAAAATCAAATCCAACAACGATCTTTTTTAAATTTTTAAAATCCCTCTTTAAAAGTGCGATAAATTCCTCGCCACTAAGCCCTTTTATACTCTCAAAATCATACAAGAAGCAAGGATAGTTTGAGTACTCGGCTCGCTTTAGCTTTGGCGTGATGTTGGCTTTGTTTTTGTCGATGACGACAAGTCCGCCAAACTCGCCAAGCTGTTTTAGAAGCTGCTTGTGCCCCCTATGCACGCCGTCAAAGTGCCCGATCGCAACGGCAGTGATGTTATCTTTTGTTAAAAGCGTAGAAAAATTCGGCATTTCCTTCCTTTCCCTTGACCTCACACTCTTTGCAAGCTATCAGTTCAAATTTCAAGCTACTTGCTAGCACTTCAAAGCGCTTCATCGCTAAATTTACGGCCTTAGCGTCGGTGACAACGCCTTTTTTGTTGCGTTTTACGCCAACGCCCACTTCAAACTGCGGTTTAAAAAGCGTGATGATGAGCGAATTCTCGCTTGCAAGCTCGCAAATGGCTGGCAAAATTTCAGCCAAAGAGATAAAGCTCACGTCGCAGGTTATGATGTTAAATTCATTTTTATGCGTTTTAGCAAACACCCTGACGTCAGTTTTTTCATAAATTTTCACCCGCTCATCGCCTCTTAGGCTGGCGTCCAGCTGATCAGTGCCCACATCGACGCCAGTCACGCTCTTTACGCCACGCTCAAGTAAAATTTGCATAAAGCCACCAGTTGAGCTGCCGATATCAAGTGCGTTTTTGCCGGCTAGATCAAATTTCATAGCCTCCAAAAAGCTTTTTAGTTTCAAAGCGCCTCGCCCAACGTAAATTTCATCAAGCAGCGAGATTTTAGCCTCGCTAACCTCGCTTGAAACCTTGGTGCAAATTTCGCCATTTGCAAGCACCTTGCCAGATTTTATAAGCTCGCTCGCCTTATTTCTACTTATGTTTAAAACGCTTGCGACGTAGTTATCAAACCTCAAGTTTTAGCCTCTCATATTCGCTCTCATCGATCACCAGCACGCCTAGCTCGTTTGCTTTTTCTAGCTTACTGCCAGCCTCCTCGCCAGCTAGGACGAAGTCCGTTTTTTTAGAAACTGAGCCAGAAACCTTTGCACCAAAGCTCTCAAGCTCCGCCTTTATCTCATCTCTTGGGCGACTTAGCGTGCCGGTTATAACGACCGTTTTGCCACTTAGCGCGTTTGAGATGCTCTGCGCCTGCGTCACGCTTGGCTGCACGATCTGACTAAGAGCTAAAATTTCATCTCTATTTACCTCAGCAAAGTCGGTTAAACTATTTGCCATCTCCGCGCCAAAACCTTCAAGTGAGGTTAGCTCCTCAAAGCTAGCATCAAGCCAGCCTAGTCCAAAGCTACTTGCTAGCTTTTTAGCCGCCACTTCGCCGATGTGCTCGCAGCCAAGACCCGTGATAAAGCGCGATAGCTCCGCACCTTTGCTAGCCTCAATGGCATTTAAAAGGTTATTTACCTTTTTCTCTTTAAAGCCTTCAAGCGCCATGAGATCATCAAATTTAAGGGCGTAGATATCTTTTATGCAAGCGATCAGCCCCTTGTCAAATAGCAAATTTACGATCGCGTCGCCAAGGCCGTCTATGTTTAGGCACTTTTTCGATGCGTAGTGAATTATTGAGCCCACCACTCTTGCCTTGCAGCTTAAATTTTGACACTTTACAAAGACCCCTTCATCAAGCAGGTGCGAGCCACAAACTGGGCAAAATTTAGGCCTATCAATCGCTTGCTCGCTGCCATCTCGCCTATCTTTAAAGACCTTTGTGATCTTTGGTATCACATCTCCTGAGCGGATGATGCCGATGTAGTCGTTTTTCATGACGCCAAGGCGCTCTATCTCGTCAAAGTTATGAAGGGTGGCTGATTTTACATTTGCGCCATCTATATTTATCTCATCAAGCACACCAACAGGCGTTACTACGCCGCTTCTGCCAACTTGAAGTGCGACATCTCTTAGCCTAGTCACCTTTTCAATGGCTGGAAATTTAAACGCCACCATAAATTTTGGAAATTTGACCGTGTAGCCCAGCTGCTCACAGCGCGCAAGGTCATTTACACGTATCACCATGCCATCCATCATCACGCTCTTTGCCTCGCGGCTGGCTAGTAGCTCGTTGTATGCAGCCTCAAGCTCATCTTTTTTTAAAATTTTGAAAAATTCATCCCTCTCAAAGCCAAGATCTCGCACAAATTTCATCACCTCGCTGTGATCTTTTAGCCCAAGGCTCTGCTCGCCCACGCCCCAAGGTATGAAAAGTAGCTTTCTTTTTGCAGTAACCGCGCTATCGAGCTGCCTAAGGCTTCCAGCGGCTGCATTTCTAGGGTTTGAAAGTGGCGCCTCACCATTTTTTGCGCGCTCTGCGTTTAGTAGCTCAAAGTCATCTTTTCTTATGACAACTTCGCCACGAATTTCAATGAGCCATTTGTAGTTAATGCTCTTTAAAACAGAATTTATCGTCCTTGCATTTTGCGTCACATCTTCGCCTGTAACGCCGTCGCCTCTGGTTATCGCCCTAACTAAAATGCCATTTTCGTAGAGTAAATTTAGGCTCGCTCCGTCAAATTTTGGCTCAGCAACAAAGGTTAAGTTCTCTTTATCGCCACGCTTTAGCCACGCATCAAGCTCGCCAAGACTAAAGATATCCTCCATGCTCCACATGCGCTTTATGTGGCTTGCCTTGCTAAAGCCCTCTTTTACGCTCCCACCCACTCGCTTAGTCGGCGAAAATAGCGAAATTTCACTTGGATTTGCCCTCTCATATTCAAGCACCGCATGATATAGCGCATCATACTCCTCGTCGCTTGCAAGTGGTTCGTCCTCGTCGTAGTAGGCCTTAGCCCACGCATTTAGCGTATCTACCGCTTTTTCATACTCTTGTTTTGTCATTTTTGCTCCAAATTTACACCGCATTTTATCTTAAACATACTTTATAAATGATCCAAATTTAGCTCTCTAGCGTCACATAAATGGACATTTTTATAGACCTTTGCTATCTCGTCTCTCGCCCTCATCAGCGCAAAGCCAAGTAAATTTTGCCCTCGCCACCTCATAGGATTTTGCGCATTTTCATCGCTTGCACTCATGCCTATACCCCAAATTTTATCAACTGGGCTCGCCTCAACTAAAATTTTGCTCCCAGTTTGAAGTAAAAAGTCTCGCAAAAGGGCATTTTGGCTAAATTTTAGATAGCTAGCATTTAGCACGACGCCAAATTTGACCTCGTCCCAGACCTTAGCATCAAAGCCTCGCACCTGCCTGCCAAGCGCCTTCATCTGCGCTGGATCTTTGGCGGATAAAATTTGCTCTAAAGCCTCTTTATCACCAAAGCACTCAGCCTTTTTAGCCATCATATATTGCTCGGCGCAAATGTATTTAGTTTCATCTTCCCAAAAGATAGAGCTATACCACTGACTAAGACAGCTTGCACTTATGCCTGCACTCTTTTGATGACCCCAAAATAGAAGAAATTTATCCGACTTACCAGCGTTGTAGCGCTTTTTAAGCCACTTTAACTCATATCTAGGCTCATGCTCCCAAAGATCGGTGACAAATTCATCTTTGATAAAAAGCGTGCTTTCATCAGAGCCTAGTCTCTCATCCCAGTAGCCACGCCACGTCGCAGGCTCAGCAAAGAGCTGCTGGTATTGACGCTGCTTATCTTGGCTCAGTGTTTTTAGCCAGTCATTAAATTTAAACTTATAATCCTCGCCAGCGCCCATCCTCCAGCCGATGGAAAATGGATCCATACTTGGAAATTTAATCCAAGGTGGCGGAAGTAAATTTCTCATCTGGCCTCTTTTATCAAAATTTAGCCTCGTCCTACCAAAGCGTGGCTTGGCTCATCGCCTCGTGCATATTAAAAAGCTGCTTGTGCTCGGCTACATCGTGCGTTCTTATGATTTGCGCGCCGTTTTCAAAGGCTTTTAGATGCAGGTAAAGTGAGCCTGGTAAGCGGTCTTTGACCTCGCTTGGATAATAGTGATTTATAACTGATTTGCGGCTAGCACCGACTAGCAATGGGCAGCCAAATTTCAAAAAATGCTCCAAATGTTTAATAAGCAACAAATTTTGCTCAGCCGTCTTACCAAAGCCGATGCCAACATCAAGCACTATCTTTTTAGCGCCAAGCTCCCTTGCTAGGGCTATCTTTTGCTCAAAAAAGTCTGAAATTTCGCCGATTAGGTCATTATACTTTGGTGCGATCTGCATGGTGGCAGGGTCGCCTTGCATGTGCATCATACAAAACTGGGCGTCGTATCTTGCAGCAAGCGGGGCTAAATTTACATTTGCCGTGATGTCATTTATCATCTTAAAGCCGTGATTTAGCGCAAATTCTAAGCAATAAGGATCAAAGCTATCAAGGCTAAATTTCGCCTTTTCGTGTAAATTTAACCTATAAATTTCCTCCACGATATCTTTTATGCGCCTAAACTCCTCCTCGCGGCCGCAATACTCGCTCCCTGGCCTTGAGCTAACGCCGCCAAGATCGATGTAGTAGGCGCCTGCTTCTATCATGGCTTCTATTTTTGCTATGCCATTTTGCGTATTTATGCGGCTTTGCTCGTTAAAACTATCTTTATTTATATTTGCAACGCCCATTATAAGAGGCTTTGTGGGCTTTATAAATTTAGTTTCTAAAAAGACGGCAAGCTTTTTAAGCCCAAAGTCTTGTAGCTTCTCTTTTTTAGCTAACTGCCTAAGCTGCGCATTTGTCGCCATTAGCAAGGCTTTGTTTAGGCTCTCGCGACCTAAAATCGTATCATTATGCGTCACCAGCTCGGCGCCGACACTTAGGGCGTCTTGTTTTAGGATATTTGCCGCTGGGGTCTTTATCTCCTCAATAAAAATAAAATTTATCTCGCTCTTTTCACGCATGAGTTTCGCACCAGCCGGGCTTGGTGAGACGGCCTTGCAAATTTCATTAAAGTCGCTTTTGTTATTTATCTTATAAAATTTCAACGTCGTCCTTTCTCAAAGATAGTAAGCAAGAGTGGCGTCAAAATAGCGTGAGACTTGGCGTTTAGATCAGCAAGCTTGATAAGTGAGAAAAAATACTCCATCTCCTCGCCGCTAAATTTATACCCACTATCAACCGCCTTTGTTACGATGGCTCCGACAAGCTCTTTTAGCTCGTTTTTGCCAAATTTTTGCGCCTGCTCCTCTGCTATCTTTTGATCGATAAAGCTTGTTAGCTCTTTTAGGCCAAGCGATTTTAAATTTAGATCAACACTCATTTTTGGCTTTTTGGTGAGCTTGTTTTCTATAAGCATCCTCGATCTTATCGTTGGCAGAAGTAAATTTTTACTCTGCGTTACTATTATAAATTTGATGTTTCTTGGGGGCTCTTCGATGATCTTTAAAAGTGCGTTTTGAGCCTCGGTGCGAAAAGACTTTGCCTCTATGACTAAAATTTTTTCATCTTTTTCGGCGATGTAAGCTTCGGCGATGACCTCTTTTGCATTTTCAAGCAAAAAATCATCACTTATAAAAAATCTTAGATTATTTACGCCAAACTCGGCTTCAAGCTTGGCTTTTAAATTTTCAAAATCGCTTGTTATGACGATTTTATTTAGCATTTAGAGCATCACCTTTGCAAAGAGCACGGCGTCTATGCTCTTGTCGAAAAGTTTATATAAATTTAGAAGTTTGATGTCTAAGTTTTCATCGCTTGAGCTTAGCGTGAAGCTGTTTTGCGCCTGCTCGTCAAAGAGCCACATATAGCTGTTTTCATCAGTCTTGGCTAAATTTACGCGCTTATCTATGCTCTTACCGATGTAAAAAAAGATGTAGCCATTTGGAAAGGCAAGACTTAGCATATCTTTTAAAAGCTGTTTTTGCTCGTTTGTCTCGATGCTGTCAAAGGCTGGATAGAGCGATCTTAGGCTAAAAAATGGCAAAAACGGACGCTCGCTTTTTGTGCGGTTGATATTTCTTAAAAGATAGTTTTCAAACCACTCTCGCTCATCGTCGCAGATGACTATAAAAGCCTTGCTATCAAGCAAAAATTTAAGCCTAGATGCGAGCAAAGGCGTCCATTCGACGCGCTTCTCCTCCATCCAGCTCATATATCTTTCGCTTCTTATAGTCTCAAGTGTCCATTGGATAAAATCTTGCATTATTTATCTAACTTATACGCATCGTGAAGCACGCGAACTGCCAGCTCGCCATATTTTTGATCGACGATCATTGAAATTTTTATCTCGCTTGTTGAGATCATCTGGATATTTATCCCCTCTTTTGCAAGCGTCTCAAATGCTAGACATGCTACGCCGCTGTGGCTCTTCATGCCCACGCCGATGACTGAGACTTTCACGATCGCATCGTCATACTCGACATGCTTTGCAGCTGAGAGCTTTTGCATAGTCTCTTTCGCTAGGTCAAGCTCGTTTTGTGGCACTGTAAAGCCTAAATTTGTCGTGCCGTCGTGTCCTACGTTTTGGATGATCATATCTACATTTATATTTTGATGAGCTAGAGCTGTGAAAATTTCAGCTGCGATGCCAGGCTTATCGACTACGCCTCTTAAAGTTACTCTTGCTTGATTTTTATCTAGTGCTATACCGCTTACTAAAACCGCTTCCATATTATCTTCCTTTGCTATTAATGTACCTTCGTTGTGGTTAAAACTGCTTCTTGTGATTAGTTTGACATTTAGTTTTTTTGCTAGCTCGACTGAGCGATTTTGAAGCACCTTTGCCCCAGCAGAGGCAAGCTCAAGCATCTCGTCATAGCTTATCTTTTCTAGCTTTTTTGCCTTTTTTTCTATCCTTGGATCAGTCGTATAAACGCCATCAACGTCGGTAAAAATTTCACACAGATCAGCTTCAAGCGCCCCTGCTAATGCAACCGCACTAAGGTCACTTCCGCCTCTGCCAAGTGTCGTGATATCGCCTTTGTCGTCTATGCCTTGAAAGCCTGCTACTACGACGATCCTGCCGGCTTTTAGCTCAGCTTTTAGCCTAGTGGTGTCTATCTTTTCTATCCTAGCTTTTGTGTGAATTTCATCTGTTATTATCCCGGCCATTGCGCCAGTTAGCCCTACGCACGCATATCCTTTTGCATTAAGTGCAATCGTCAAAAGTGCGGTGGTTACTTGCTCCCCAGAGCTTAAAAGCATATCAGTAGCAACGCCGTCTGGGTGCTTTGAGAAATACTCACTATATTCAACCAATTGATTTGTAACTCCACTCATCGCAGAAACTACCACAACCACGTCAGCGCCGCTGTTTTTAGTCTCTATGACTCTATTTGCCACAGCTTCGATGCGCTCAAGCGTGCCTACGCTAGTTCCGCCAAATTTTTGAACGATTAACATCAAAAATATCCTTTCTCTTTAAAATAACTCAAAACTTTGTCATAAATAGGCTTTTTGAAGTGATTTATCCCCTCTAAAGCCTTGTTGATATCTACAAATTTATACTCGCTAAACTCTGGATGCTCGGTCTTTAAATTTATGCTCGCACCATTTTTAAGCCTAACTAAAAAGTACTTTTGCGTCTGCCCATCATATGGGTAAAATCTCTTTGACGCATTTGCTGGAAAGTCGTAGCTAAGCCAATCAGGATACTCTTCCAAGAAGTCAAATTTATCAGTTCCGATCTCCTCTTTAAGCTCCCTTTTTAGTGCTTGTTTTGGACTTTCGCCTTCATCTATGCCACCTTGAGGAAACTGCCAGATATCGTCCATATCAACCCTTTTTGCGACTAAAATTTCGCATTTAAAAGGGTAAGAGCTAGACAAAATGACAGCTGCTACATTTGGTCTATATTTTTTTTGCATGTTTTTTCCAAAAAAATTTTATTTGAGATGATAACGAAAAAGAGTTAAGAGATAGATAAATAAGAGTTAGTTTTTACGCCGTTTGTAATAAATCACACCTCCGCTAAAAAGTAGCAAAACCACACCGCATGATGCTAGACAAAATATAAATTTACCAAGCTCACCAAAGATATATCCAGCGTGCAGATCAAGCATAAATTTATAAATTTCAAATGACTTTGGCATGGCATTTTTTGAAATTTGCTCGCTTTTAGTATCTACTAAAAGCCTAACGCCATCTCTCTCATTAGCTCCCTTTGGCAGGTAAAAGAGCATAAATTTGACGCCGCCGCTATTTGCTATAAAATTTAAAGCATCAAACTCGTCTCCAAATTTAGAAATGAAAATTTCATAAGCTTTTTTAAGGTTTGCCACCTTTTGCTCATCGCTTAAACTAAAGCCATTTTTGTTTGTAAAATTTGGCTTTTTAAAGACCTTCTCTTCGCCACAAATTTGATTTATAACCTTAGCAAAGCTCTCATAAGAAAAGTAAAGCCCACTAATGCAAATCACGCTTAAAACAGCGCCAAGATAGATACCCAAAAAGCCGTGTAGTGAGTATAAAAATGCAAATTTTCTTGCCTTTAAATTTAGCTTAAAAGCCTCCCCTACCCTGCTTCTAAATCTCCAAAAATATATCGTCGCACCGCTTATCAAGATAAAAAGCAGCGCAAGCGTAGAGAGCGCTACTAGCTCGCTTGCAAATTTACTCAAATTTTCATTTTTAAAAAGAGAGAGGGCTAAGTTTTTATGCAAATTTAAAACCAGCCCTATAAATTTCTCCGCGCTGTTTTTGCCTGAAATTTCTCCAGTGTAAGGATCAACGAAAAACGACTCAAACTCGCCATTTTCAGTGGTTCCGCTTATGACGTAAGCTTTGTTTGCCTCTGCTCTTATCTTTAGGTAGCTAAGATTAAAATTTGGCTCGCTCTTGCTAAAAATTTTTAAAATTTCATCTATCTCTAAAGGCTTTTTGCCAGCAACGACCTCATCTTTGCTAAAGATATCGATTATCTCATCGTGATACGAGATGATCGCTCCACTAATGCTAAGCACAAGAAGCGGCAAGGCAAAGATAAAAGCCAAGATAAGATGAAATTTTTTCAAAATTTTTATCATTTTAAAACTTTAGGTTAAACCCAAGCTCGATCTTTTGCCCGTCAGCTATCAAGATGTCGTATCTGCCAGATCTTGTCGTAAAGTACTCATTAAAGAGGTTATAAACGCTTAGATTTAGGCTGAAATTTTTAGTTACGTTGTAATTTATGCCAAGATCAGCGATCACGTAAGGTCTGATGTCATCATCGTAGCTAAGTGAGTCTTTGCTCCTGCCATAATAATTTATCTGAGACCAGAAATTTAGCCATCTGTTTAGCTCGTAGTTTGCTCCAAATTTAAATGTATGAAGCGGATAGTTGTTTAAACTTTTGCCTATCTCCGCTCCATCTTTTTGCTTTGATCTTGTATAGACGTAGCTTTGATTTAGCCTAAGAGCATTTGTGACTTGCCACTCATTTGTTAGTTCGACTCCGTAAATTTCAGCCTTGCCGACATTTACACTCTCCCAAATCCCACGGCGATAAATTTTACCTTTATGCGTGCAAGGGTTGCCAGGTCTTGGAGTGCAGATAAGCTTGGTGCCTAGCATATCTTTAAAGCTTGTGTAAAAGCCAGTTAGCGACGCTTCAAAGCCTTCATTGTCATTATAAACGCCGCCAAATTCATAGCTCACGCTTGTCTCTGGCTTGAGATCACTTCTTCCAAGCTGTGCTCCAAGTCCTCCAGCAAACGGCATAGCAAGATCTTGCGTGCGTTGCTTGATATCAGGCGTCGCATATCCTGTGCTAACTCCGCCTTTTAGGGCAAAAAAGTCATTTAAGTTATAGATACCATAAATTCTTGGTGAAACGTGCGAACCGTAGTTCTCATCGTAGTTGTAACGAACCCCAGCGCTTAAGATAAAGTCTTTTGTAAGGTGATAATCATCCTCGCCGTAAAGCGAAACGTCATATCTTTTTACATTTGCAGCATCTGCAGTGGTTGCCTTTTCATCAAGCTTTTCTTTTTTGGCGTTTAGCCCTAAAGTAAAGGCGTTGTTATCAGTAAAATATGAACCTTTTGTATCAAAATTTAGTGTTTTTAGCGTTAAATTTTGTTGTGCGATCTCTTTTATCTTGCCGTAAGAGAGGTAGCTTTGAAGCAAGATATCATCAAGCCTTGCTTCGTGGCTTAAATTTATCATATCGCCTTTTATGCGCTCAAGATCGACTGAGCTATTATTTGTGCCAGAGGCTAAAGTTTTGCCTTTGCTTCTTTTATACTTCACATCGCTTCTTGCAAGCTCAAGCGTGATGTCGTTGTTTTCATTTGGTCTAAAAAAGAGCTTCGTGCCAAAATTTCTATCCTTTTGCTCTCTGTTTGCGTATGAGATTTTATCCTCTGACTTGTTTAAATTTTTACCATAAACTGAGATACTTAAAATATCGTCTATTAGCCCAGAGTGCAGATAGAGGCTGTTATAAAACTCGCCGCTTATATTTTTATTTCTTGCAAATTTATAGCTTGAGCCAAGATTTGCATGAAAGTCGTTACTAAACTCATCTGTTATGATATTTATCACACCGCCCAACGCGTCACTGCCATAAAGTGAGCTCATAGGACCGCGTATAACTTCGATGCGGCTTATCGCACTTGCTGGAGGGATGAAGCTATATGAGCCTCCAACGCTTCTTAGACCTTTGTAAGCGTTATCTCCTGGCACTGGTATGCCATTTACTAAGATCTTTGTATATCTTTGCGAAGACCCCTTATGGAGATGCCTCGCCTATTTGCCGCACCAAGTGTCGCTCCAAAAAGGCTTGGCACGTCTTTGACCATGCTTTCAACGTCCTTGTGATTTCTCTTTTCTAGCGCATCTTGAGTGATGACGCTAAGCGTTGCAGGGGCGTCTTTTATGTTTTGCTCAAAGCCAGTTGCGCTCACTACTTTGACCTCTGGCAAGAGCTTATCTTCATTTGCAAAAAGCGGTAAATTTATAAAAACTGCCGCACAAACAGAAATTTTTAATAGACTTCTCACAAAAAACTCCTTATTAAAATTTAAATCACATTTTACTAAAATAAAATAATCGTTATCAATATCAAACATAACGCTAGAGGGATTAAATTTAACACTCAAGGGATAAAATGATAAATTTAGATAAAAGATATGGCATAAGCAAAATCTCACAAAACAACAAGCGGATAAATGTAGAATTTTTTAAACAAAATAATGGCATCAGCTACCTAAAAAGCGAGATTTTATGCAACGAAATCATCAAAAGAGAGAGCCAGGGAGGTAAAAAATATCTATTTTTAATGTTTAACGAAGCAAAAGATAACCTTTGCTTCAAGCTTGATAAAAAAGAGTATCTTTTAAGCAGGGATGAGTTTTGCATAGGGCTAGTAAATGATAGCTTAAAAGGCGTTTTTGAATATCAAAATAAATTTTATAAAACTAAAACCTTGCTTTTTGAAGAGCACTACGCAAATAAGCTTGAAATTTTTAGTGAGCTTAGGCTTGAAGAGAAATTTGATCTTATAAAATACAAAAAAGATAAGGCTCAAATTTGCGTTTTAAACGAGCTTGAGACGACAAATTTATATGATGGTATGATGAGAGAGATCTTTATAGAGTCAAAAATTTTAGAGCTTATCTACAAGAGCAAAGCTTTAAAAGATGAGAAAATTTATTTTAGCAATGACGAAGAAAAAGTGCTTTTAAAGGCTAAGAAAATCTTACTTACTCGCATGCAAAATCCCCCAAGCATCAAAGAGCTAGCCCATCTTTGCGGCACTAATGACTTTTGGCTTAAGAAAAATTTTAAACTCTTTTTCAAAGATACGATCTATCAGCTTTTAGCAAAAGAGCGACTAAAGCTGGCATTTGCCCTTTTAAAGCAAAATGATATCAGCATAAAAGAGGCTGCCAACATCGTTGGCTACACAAATGCAGCGCATTTTGCAAAAATTTTTAAAGGCACTTTTGGCTTTTTACCAAGCGAGCTAATAAGGCAAAAAAGCTACTTTTAAACTACGCTAAATGCCAAATTTCTTATAATCGCCAAAATTTAAAAAAGAGAGAAATTTGCAAGTTTATATCCACGTGCCATTTTGCGAGAGTAAGTGTCCATACTGCGCCTTTGGCTCAAGCGATGACGAGTTTAAGAAGGTTAGCGCCTATTTTAAAGCGCTTTGCCTTGATCTAAATTTCCAGCTAAAAAGCCAAAATGTAAAAAAAATTTCAACCATATTTTTTGGCGGCGGCACACCAAGCGCGGTAAATGCTAAGTTTTATGATGAAATTTTTAGCATTTTAGCTCCACTTTGCACGCCTAAAACCGAGATCACATTTGAGGCAAATCCAAATTCAGCAAATTTAGCTTGGCTAAAGCATGTAAAAAATTTAGGCGCAAACCGCATAAGCTTTGGCGCGCAAAGCTTTTTTGAAGATAAGCTTAAATTTCTAGGGCGCATCCACAGCAAGGAGCAAATTTTTAAAGCGGTTGAAAATGCCCATGCAGCTGGCTTTAAGAGCATAAATTTAGACCTCATCTATGATACTAAATTTGATACCAAAAAGCGCCTTTTGGCTGAGGTTGAAAGCTTAAAAAGTCTTGCTATCACGCATCTAAGCGCCTACTCGCTCACACTTGAAGAAAACACCCTATTTGCTGGCAAAAAAAGCTATAAAAAAGATAGCGACACTTTGGCTAAATTTATAATAGAGCAGACCGAGAGGGCTGGCTTTGGGCAGTATGAAATTTCAAATTTCGGCCAAATTTGCAAGCACAATCTTGGCTACTGGCAAGGCAAAAACTACCTTGGTGTGGGGGCTTTTAGCGTGGGCTTTAAGGACGCCACCAGATACTACGCCAAAAGTAGCATAGATGCCTACATCACGCAGCCAACGCATAGAGAAAGAGAAATTTTAAGCCAAAGCGAACTAGTAAGAGAGCACATATTTTTAGGGCTTAGAAGCATCGTAGGCGTGGAGACTGGGCGCTTAAATGAAGCTCAGAAAAAAAGAGCAAATTTACTTGTAGAAAATGAAAAACTGCTCTTTAAAAATGGCAAATTTTACAACCCAAATTTCTTACTAAGCGACGAGATCGCACTCTTTATCGAGGGCTAAATTTATAAAAATTTGAGCAAAGTCAAGATAAAATACAAAGCTTAAATAAAATTTAACAGAGGCAAAAATGTTTGGAATGAGTTTTTCTGAGATCTTGGTCATCGCCGTGATCGCCGTGCTAGTTTTGGGCCCTGACAAGCTGCCAAGCGCTATGGTGCAGATCGCCAAATTTCTAAAGATGTTTAAAAAAGGCATAAATGACGCAAAATCAACATTTGATCAAGAGATGAAGATAGCAGAGCTAAAAGAGGACGCTCAAAAGTACAAAGAGAGCATAACTCAAAGCGCGCAAAGTGTGCGTAAAAAGCTCACTTTTGAAGAGCTTGACGAGATCAAGAAAAGCGCAAGCGACGTCACTGAGAGCATACAAAACGTCGTAAGCGACACGAAAAAAACGGTAGAAAATATACAAAATCCAACAAATTTAGTTAAAGATGCGATCTTAAACGATAAAAAAGAGGCGTGATGTTTGAAGAGCTAAGACCCCATTTGATCGAACTTAGAAAGAGGCTTTTTATAAGCATAGTAAGCGTTTTTGTCTGTTTTGGCATCTGCTTTACATTTTGGAATCCACTGCTTGCATGGATGAGCGAGCCGCTAAAGCAGGTCTTGCCAGCTGGTTCAAACATCATCTTTACACAGATCCAAGAGCCATTTTTCACTGCGATGAAGGTCGCCTTTTTTGCTGGCTTGGTGCTTGCTTTGCCCATCATTTTTTGGCAGTTTTGGCTATTTGTCGCACCTGGACTTTATGATAATGAAAAAAAATATGTGATCCCATTTGTGGTCTCTGCTTCATTTATGTTTGCGTGCGGGGCGGCGTTTTGCTACTACGTGGTCATACCGCTTGGCTTTACATTTTTGGTAAATTTTGGCGGCCAGCTCTTTACGGCACTACCAAGCATCGGCGAATACGTGGGCTTTTTTACAAAGCTACTGATTGGCTTTGGAATTTCATTTGAGCTGCCTGTCATTACATTTTTCTTAGCAAAGATAGGCCTAGTCGATGACAAGATGTTAAAAGACTACTTCAGATACGCAGTAGTCGTCATCTTTATCTTTGCAGCCATAGTGACACCGCCAGATGTTATAAGTCAAATTTTAATGGCACTACCACTCATCGGACTTTATGGAATTTCTATCATCGTAGCCAAAAGAGCTGGCAAAAGCGACGACGATGAACAAGATAGCGACACAAACAGCGACGCAGGCGATGAGTGACATAAACGATATCTCAAGCTATGATTATTTTTTGCCTAATGAGCTCATCGCAAAAGAGCCAGTTTTGCCCAAAGAAGAGGCAAGACTGCTAGTTTATCTTAAAAAAACAAAAGAGATAAAACACTATAAATTTAAAGATCTATCCAGCCTCATCCCAGAGGATGCGGCGGTCATTTTTAACAATACAAAGGTAGTTAAAGCCCGCATTTTAGGACACAAACAAAGCGGCGGTGCCTGCGAAGTGATGCTAAATCAACCGCTTAATGATAATAAATTTAGCGTCTATATAAGGGGCAGAGTAAGTGTCGGTAGCGTTTTAAATTTTGCTGATAGCATAAAGGTAAATGTGCTTGAGCTAAACGATGATGGCTCAAGGGTGGTAAATTTCTCTAAAAATGGCGTTATTTTAGATACGGCGCGGCTTTTTAGCGAGCTTGAAAAGATCGGCCACGTCCCACTTCCGCCATATATAAAAAGAGCTGATACAAAGGACGATGAGAGCTGGTATCAAAGCATATTTGCTAAAAATAGCGGCGCAGTCGCGGCTCCGACAGCTAGTCTGCACTTTAGCGAGCAGATACTAGAGCAGATAAAATCAAAGCACGAGGTCGCCTACATCACGCTTCACGTGGGCGCTGGGACATTTAAAGGCGTGGAGTGCCAAAACATAAATGACCACAAAATGCACTCTGAATTTTACGAGATCAGCGAGCAGGCGCGCGAGATCATAAGCTCAGATAGACCCATACTTGGCGTTGGCACGACTGTGACTAGATGCGTTGAAGAGTTTGCTAGAAGCAAGCAGCCAAGCGGCTTTTGCAAGCTATTTTTAAATCTAAACAATAAACCTATCAGACAAAACTACCTTTTAACAAATTTTCACTTACCAAAATCAACGCTGATAATGCTAGTTACTAGCTTCATAGGGCTTGATGAGACGATGAGGATTTACGAAACGGCGGTTAGTGAAAAGTATAGATTTTACTCTTATGGCGATGGGATGCTTGTGATATGAAAAATGTCGATTTTGTCGCGCAAATGGAGCTTTTTTTAGAGGCACTTTTTAAGGACGCGGCGGCTGGAAAGAATGCCATCGTCTTTAACTACAACCCAAACTACCCACGCTATCTAAGCTTTGAAGCACACAAGCTAATAGGCGTGATCAAAAATTTAAGCAAATTTTACCTAAATAGCGTTAGCAACTCAAAATTGCTCATATCCTTTACTCTAGTAAGCTATAGCCTAAGTTTGGTGCATTTTGACATACATATAAGATGTACTTCATGCCCGCAAAAGCCAAATGAGAGGCTAGTAAAAGAAGCTGGCGAGCTATTAAAAGAGCTAAATGCCAAGATGAGCAAAGCAGAGGATGGCTTTAATATAAGCATAAGCGTGCCACTACCAAAAAGCGGGACATTTAAAAGGCAAAGCGTCGAGATAGCAAGCCTTATAGGCAAAAATGCGATAATAGCTTGCGATGATGAAAATTTATTTTTAACGCTAAGTCATGAGCTAAGCTTTACTGGGCTGAAACTCAGCAAGCAAAAGAGCTTTGAGAGTTTAAATTTACACATAAAAGATGCCATTTTTAAGCCAGACATCATCTTCGTGCAAAAGGAGTATCTAAGCGATAAAGCAAGGTTTGATGAGATGCTAACTTATCAAAAGCTTAAGAATTTCTACATCGTCATCATCAGCAAGGATGAAGCCAAAAGCATCAAAAGCGAGAAGATGACTACGCTTAGACAGCCATTTACTAGCGATAGTTTGCACGAGACTTTGGGGATAGTGGCTAGGAATTTATAAAATTTTTAGGTATCTCTTTAAGATAATGGCGGCTGAGACGCTATCAAGCCTGCCATCTCGCTTTGTGTTTGTGTAAATTTCACTTGCCTCGCTGCTGCTAAAGGCCTCATCTTGATAGACGATATTAGCCTGCACGTCAAGAAGCGAAACAAAATGCTCTATGCGCCTTCTCATCTCGTCTTCGCTACTACCACCGATTGGCACGCCTACCACTAACGTGTTTGGAGCGTATTCATTTACTTTTTGGCTCACATCTCTTGCGGCTTGGTTTCTGTTTTTTCTGAGAACTGGCTCAAGGGGCGTCACGACCTCGCCAAAGCCAAAAGCAAGTCCTATGCGCTTTAGCCCAACATCGATCGCCATAAATTTCTCTCTCATAGCACGCTTTTCACTCTTAAATTTGATATCTCAACTAGCCCATCAAGCTCGTACTCGTAGATGATTTCGCCAAATTTAGCCAATGCCTCATCAAGGCTCACGCCGTTTTTGCAAAATTTCAAAATTTCATCATCGGCTTTTTCTTGCTCTTTTACCTCGCCAAAAAGCGAAGCAAATTTAACGTAATCATCGATAAGCTCGGCCTTTTTGCTAGCTAGCAAGGCATTTGTTCCATTGCTCTCATTTATGCGCTGCGGCAGGACAAAGAGAGGGATTTTAAGCTCATTTGCAAGCCTTGCACTTTGCATAGAGCCGCTTCTTAGATCAGCCTGAGCGACAACCAGAGCTTGTGCAAGCCCCACAACTATGCGGTTTCGCTCTAAAAACCTATAAGCGATCGGTGGCTCGCCATCGTCATACTCGCTTAGAGCCAAGCCTTTTTCATAAATTTCTTTTATCGACGCCCTATTTTGAGCTGGATAGATGATGTCAAGTCCATTTGCAAAAACACCGATAGTTCGTGGCATAGCAGCCTTGTGCGCCGTGATATCCACACCGATAGCCCCACCACTCACCACGCAGACATTTGCATTTTTTAGCGCTGCACAAAGCGCTGTGACACACTCTTTTGTATAGACACTTGCCTTTCTTGAGCCAACGACTGCTACTTTTGGCATGCTAAGAAGCGAAGTGTCGCCTATGAAATTTAGCTCTTTTGGGGGATTTTTTAGCCTATTTAGCACCTCAGGGATGATTTCAAGCTTCATAAAATATCTTTTAGATAAACAACTTCTACATCTTTTAAGATGTTGTTTTTGCTAGCTTTTATCACTGCGATCGTATTTTTCTTTGGATGTCCGATGGCGATCGCGTAGCCTCTTTTTTTGGCTAAATTTACAGCAGCTACAAGCTCACGTCTGACAGCTGCGGCAGATGGATCATCATCTAAAAATATATCTCTTGAAATGTAAGGCTGATTATACTTTTTCGCAGCCCTTGCCACCGCAGTTTGAGCGATAGTTTTGCTATCAACGAAGATAAAGCCCTGCTCTATCAGCGCTCTATAAGCCTTGTCCATAGCGTCATAATCACTCGTGAAACGCGATCCTGTATGATTGTTTGTATATTTTGCACGCGGGAAGTCTTTGCGTATCTTTTTTATCTTTTCATGCATACTCTCAAAGCTCTCATTTATCGTTAGAGTGCCTATCTCTGGGCTATCAAAGTGCTTTGCCTGCATCGGTAGATGTATCATATAAAACTCAAACGACCTAGCGATATTTGGTGTATCTGGGTGAGTTTTTGTCGCTGGGAAAATGGACGGCGTTATCTTTAGACCAAGCGACTTTATCATGCTAGCATGCTCAAATGTCGCCACATCATCGATTATTAGCACCAGCTTGGCACGCCCTTTTACGCTGCTATTTGGAGTAAATGGCACAACCGCAAAGTCATCTTTTTTCGCGCCCTCTTTTTGCGGTTTTTCGCTGTAAATTTGCTTCTTGTCTTTTTTGCTAGGCTCGACCTCGCTTTTTTTAGTAGGTTCTGGTTTTAAAATTTCACTATGCTTTAAATTTTCTTTTATGCTTAAATTTGCTTCAGCGCTTTTATTTTGCTCTGTTTTTGTATCTGCTTTTACTTCATTTTTGCCTGCGTAAAATGGCTCGATTATTTGCTCGACCTTTTGCTCAGGCTTTTCTTCACTCTTTGCTTCAGAGCTTGTATCTACGCTACTTTGCATATTTTTATATAAATTTGCAAGCAAATTTTTAGTATCGTTTTGCTCTTTTTTTGGCTCTTCTTTTTTAGCTTCTACTTTTACTTCAGGTTTTATCTCAGGAGTTATCTTTTTTTGCTCTTTTGGCTCAGTTTTTGGCTTTAGAGCAAGTTCGCTTTTGTGTTTAGGATCGGTAAAAATTTTACTTAAATTTTCATCTTCATCAAATTTTAGAGGGTATTTTCTCTTCTCATACTCTTGTTTTTTATCTTTGCTAGCAACTTTTTGCTCGGCTTTTTTTGAAATTTGCTTCTCGCTCTTTGGCTCATTTACTTTACTTATCTGCTCAACATCTTTGTTTTTGATGCTAAGAGCTGCGATGAGTGCCACTATCAAAATTGCAGCGATGACACCGATACCAAGGAAAATTTTATTATGAGAGCGACCTGCACTCTTTTTTACAGGACGCTTCTTAGTAGTCTTTTTTTCGCTCAAGGCTTAGTTTTTGCTTTGATCTATAAGTTTGCCGTTAGTTATCCAAGGCATCATTGCGCGAAGTTTTTTGCCAGTTTTATTTAGCAAGCTTCTCTCGGCTATACCGCGCTCAGCGTTCATTCTAACATACCCTGCTTTTCTCTCTAGGATGAAGTCTTTTGCAAATTTACCATTTTGAATTTCTCTTAAAACTTCTTTCATAGCTTTTCTGCTCTCTTCGCCAACTACTCTTACGCCGCTTACGTAGTCGCCGTATTCAGCTGTGTTTGAGATAGAGTAGCGCATATCAGCCATGCCACCTTGATACATTAGATCAACGATTAGTTTTAGCTCGTGTAAGCACTCAAAATACGCCATCTCAGGCTCATATCCAGCCTCTACAAGTGTATCAAAGCCAGCATTTACAAGCGCGCAAAGACCACCGCAAAGCACAGCTTGCTCACCAAATAAATCTGTTTCAGTTTCATCTTTAAATGTAGTTTCGATGATGCCAGTTCTACCACCACCTATACCGCAAGCATAGCTTAGAGCGATCTCTTTAGCCTTTCCACTTGCATTTTGCTCAACAGCGATAAGGTCAGGTATGCCGCCACCTCTTACAAATTCACTTCTAACTGTGTGTCCTGGGGCTTTTGGAGCGATCATGATGACGTCTATGTTTGCTGGAGCTTTGATCTGTCCAAAATGAACGTTAAAACCATGTCCAAATGCGATGGCAGCGTGATCTTTTAAATTTGGCTCGATCTCATTTTTATAAATTTCAGCTTGAAGCTCATCTGGTGTTAGGATCATAACTACATCAGCGCCTTTTGTAGCTTCGCTTACAGTTTTTACTTCAAAGCCCTTTGCCTCAGCTTTTGCCCAGCTTTTGCCGCCTTTTGCAAGACCGATTACGACGCTTACACCATTGTCTCTTAAATTTTCAGCGTGTGCGTGACCTTGTGAGCCAAAGCCGATGATTGCTACTTTTCTACTCTGAATAAGGCTTAAATCGCAGTCTTTATCATAATAAACATTTATAGCCATTGTTTCTCCTATTGTTAAAATTTGGCGAAATTATACATTTTAGCAACAAAAACGTTGCTGAAAAAGAGCAAAAAAGCATCTTTAAGTTTTATGCTGCAGCTTTTTGCTATAATGTGACAAAATTTTTAACCAAAAGAGTCACTTTACATGAATGAATCAATTTTTAAAAAAATCAAAGCGCTTCCGCCACTAGACGACACTGTCATACAGATCCAGCGCCTACATGCTGACGAAAATAGCTCGATAAATGACCTCACAAAAGTGGTCGAAAAAGACCCTATGCTAACAGCAAATATCTTGCGTTCAGCAAACTCACCACTTTACGGTTTTTCTCAAGAGATCACAACTATCGCAAGAGCCATTTCACTTTTTGGCATGGCTACTATCCGTGGTTTTGCGCTATCAAGTGCCATTAAAAAGACCTTTTCTATAAATTTAGAGCCGTATGACATTACCGCACAAGATTTTTTAAATATCTCAATCATGCAAAATGCTTTGATGTATCACTGGTACTCAAAGATAAAACCTAAAAATCTAGAAATTCTCTCTCCTGCTTCATTTATGCTTGAAGTTGGCAAGATCGTTTTAGCACATGAGCTCACAGAAAATAACCAAGTTGCTGAGTTTAAAACAAAGTTAAAACAAATTTCATCTACCTATGATCTTGCGCTTTTAGAGTCTGAAATTTTAGACATCACAAACGAAGAGGTTACAGCTCAAATTTTTGAACAGTGGAATTTAGAGATCGAGCTTGGAAATTCTATCCTCTACTCAAACACTCCTGAAGAGGCACCTGACCACATAAAAGAGTATGCAAGGGCTCTAAAGGTAGTAAAAACAGCGGTTAATATCTTTAACCAGCTTGACGATGTAAGCGTAAATAACGCAACACTTCTTATAAATGAATATGGCTTTGAGAGAGATACATTTTTAATGGCTGTTAGCAAAGTCAAAGATAATTTGTGAAAGAATTTTTAACATCACTTCTAGTTGGCATCAAAGAAAAAGAGATATCAAACGAAGACAAAGAGATCTTACGTAATCTCCTAAACCTTGGTGCCGTAAGCTTACATAAAGATAAATTTTACCTAAACAACGGCTATGTCTGTGGCAAGCTAGACATCAGCCAAAACGCAACTGGCTTTATCATGCCATTTGACAAGCGCTTCAAGCAAGATATCATCGTTGAAAATAAAAATTTAAACAACTCTCACCTCGGCGATATCGTGTTAGCAAAGCTTTTGCCGCTTAAGAAAAAACGCCAAAGCGCTAAAATAGTAATGAGCCTAAAGCTTGCAAATGAGACAAGTGTAGTCTATACCAAACGCTTTGGGGCGGCCATTTTAGGGGTAAATTTAAAAACTGGACTAAGCACAACCCTAAAAGCAACTCAAAAAAGTCTAAAGATGCTCCCACTTGGGACGCTATTAAAGATAAACAATCTAAACAACGAAATAGTCGAGGTTTTAGGAAATTTAGAAGATCCATTAAGCGACGAGAAAATTTCGCTTGCTATTTACAATAAAAACGATAAATTTAGCGAGGCTTGCGAGCTTGAAGCAAAGGCTTTTGGCGATGAAGTCGATGCTAGCATGTATCCAAACAGGGTTGATCTAAGAAATTTAGACTTTTGCACGATCGACCCAGTCGATGCCAAAGACTTTGACGATGCCATATATTTTGATGAGAAAAAGCGCGAAATTTACGTAGCAATCGCCGATGTAAGCGAGTATGTGACCGCTTATAGCGCCATTGATAGCGAGGCTAAAAAAAGAGGCTTTTCTATCTACTTTCCACACATTTCAGTGCCGATGTTGCCGCGCGCGCTAAGTGAAAATATCTGCTCGCTAAAGCCAGACGTTCCACGCCTTGCATTTTGTTTTAAAATTTCACTCGATGCAAACAACGAGGTAAAAAAAGAGGAGCTTTTTGAAGCGATCATCCTTTCAAAAAGGCGCTTTAACTACGACGAGATCGATGAAATTTTAGAAGGCAAAAGAGAGTGTGAAATTTCATGGATCAAGCCACTTTTTAAACTCACCACGAAGCTTCGCAAAAAAAGGCTTTTACACGCGTTTGACTTTAGAACAAAAGAGCTTAGAATGAGCCTTGATGAAGAGGGTCAAATTTCGCAAACTAGGTTTGAAAGCGACTCTGACTCACATAGACTTGTTGAAGACTGCATGCTTTTAGCAAACAAGGCCGCCGCGAAGCTCATCACAAAGGGCGTTTTTAGAAACCACACTTCGCCTGATTTTAAAAAGATAGATACCTTGCTTGAGGACTTGCAGCTTTTAGGGCTTGACTTTACCTACGAGAGCGACCTTGCAAATTTGATAAGAAAGATCCAAGCAAAGGCCGATGAACTAGGCAACCGCGAAGAGATAGACAAGCTCATTATCAAGTCACAAAAAAAGGCTGAATATTCAAGTGAAAATTTAGGCCACTTTGGGCTTGGATTTGACAGATATACACACTTTACAAGCCCTATTAGACGCTATTCTGACCTTATTTTACACAGACTTTTAAAGGCTAAAATTTCAAAAGATGAGAAGCTTTACAACTTCTTACTTTTAAACATCCAAAGCACATGCGCAACCTTAAGCGAGCTTGAAAGAGAGGCCGACAAGGTAGCCTACGACTTTATGGATAGGAAATTTGCACGCTGGGCAGCCGCAAATATCGGCAAAGAGGTGCGTTGCTACGTGAGCGAAAACCAAAATGTTTTGGTTGCTAAGCTTGATGATCATTTTGTTGGCGCTAGGATTTTCATAACTGGATACAGCGCAAATTTACTTCAAAAGCTTGTCGTAAAGATCACAGAGGCCGACATCGCGAGTGCTAAAATTTTTGCAAAAGTGGTAAGAAAGATCGATGTATAGAAAAGATTTGGAGCTAAATTTAGCAAATGCAAATTTAAGCAACTACTTCTTGCTTTTTGGGGCGGACGAGTTTCAGATCGAGCTTTTTGGTAAGGAAATTTTGAGCTTTTATGCAAGCGAAGATGCAAATTTATTAAGCCTTTATTTTGACGAGTATAACTACGCGCAAGCAAGCTCTCACCTAAGCGAGCAGTCGCTTTTTGGTGGCAAAAATATCCTCTATGTAAAAAGCGACAAAAAGATCCCGGCAAAAGAGCTAAAAGAGCTCATCTCGCTTTGCTCAAAGAGCCAGGACAACTGCTTTTTGTTTGAGCTTTATGAGGCCGATATGAAGTTAATTTTTGACACGCAAAAGGCTTTTGGAACAAATTTTGCGAGATTTTTCAAGCCCTCAACTCCAGATGAAGCGATAAATTTACTAGCCAAAAACTCAGCCAAAATAGGCCTAAACATAACCAAAAATGCACTTTATGAACTTTATTTTACTCATAATGAAAATTTATACCTTGCAGCAAGTGAGCTAACGAAGCTAAAGAGCCTAAACACCCATATCGAACAAGATGATGTAAAAAGGCTAGTTTTTGGACTTGGCGGGATAAATTTTGATGATTTTTTCAATAAATTTATGGCTCTAAAAGATATAAAAAACGACTTTTTTACCTACTTAGAAGATCCAAATTTTAATGAAATTTTACTTCTAAACTCACTTTACAAAGCATTTTTTAGGCTATTTAAAATTTACTCTTACATCAAGATAAACGGCCGCTTAAATTTAGATGAAGCGATCGGTTATCAGCCACCTGTAAATGTGGCAAATTTACTAAAAGCAAATAGCTTAAAGCTAAGTTTAAATGCCTATTTAGAGATATTTAAAACGCTAAATTTAGCCGAGCTAGAGCTAAAAACAAATACAAAAATGGATAAAGAAATTTTCGTCTTATCGACCATTTTAAATCTGCAACACCTAATATCAACAGCAAATATTAAGTAAATTTAAGCTAAAATCCACCCTTGCTTAATGCAAAATCCTTGCTCACAAAGTGAGCTAAATATCCATAAGGAGAAAAAATGAAACATTACGAGCTTTTATTTATTCTTAAGCCAACATTGACGGAAGAGGAAGTTAAAGCTAAGGTTGATTTCGTAAAAGAAGTCATAACAAAAAACGGCGGCGAGATCGCTACTGTCGTTGAGATGGGCACTAGAAAACTAGCTTATGCCATCAAAAAATATGAGCGTGGAACATATTTTGTTATCTACTACAAAGCTCCACCAGCACTTCTTGCAGAGCTTACAAGAAACGTAAGGATCACAGAAGATATCATAAGATTTTTAAGCGTTAAATATGAAAACAAACGCGAAATCGCGGCTTGGGAAAGACTTTGCAAAGGTATCAAGCAAACTATTAAAAAAGAACCTCGCGAGCCAAGAGCACCACGCGAGCCAAGAGTTGAAAAAGTAGACGAGCAAACATTTACAGAAGAATAATCAAGGATAAAAAATGTTCAATAAAGTAGTATTAGTTGGAAATTTAACCAGAGATATAGAGCTTAGATATACTACTAGCGGCGTTGCCATAGGAAATTCTAGTATAGCTGTGACACGCAAAATCACCTCAAATGGGGAAAGAAGAGATGAGACTTGCTTTATTGATATATCATTTTTTGGCAAGAGTGCAGAGATAGCAAACCAATATCTCAACAAGGGATCAAAGCTGCTTATCGAAGGAAGACTCAAATTTGACCAATGGACCGACAATAACGGACAAAATCGCTCAAAACACTCTATCGCCGTTGAAAGCATGGAAATGCTTGGCTCAAATAACCAAACGCAACAAGGCGGATACTCTATGAATAGCCAAAATAGCGGTGGCTACGGACAGCAAGGCGGATATCAAAATAACCAATATAACCGCCAACAAGAAGTTAGACCACAAGCTGCGCCGCAAAGAAAGCAAGAGAGTTATTCAGAAATTCCTGATATAGACGTTGATGCTGATAGTTTCAACAATGAAGAAATACCGTTTTAATTTTAAAGGATAAAAAATGGCAGAAAAAAGAAAATATTCACGCAAATATTGCAAATTTACAGAAGCAAAAATTGATTTTATAGACTACAAAGACACTTCGCTTTTGAAGTATTGCTTGTCAGAGAGATTTAAAATCATGCCAAGACGCCTAACTGGCACATCAAAAAGGTACCAAGAGATGGTAGAAAAAGCGATCAAGAGAGCTCGCCACGCAGCTATCATACCTTATATAGTTGATCGCAAAGACGTAGCTTCAAATCCTTTTGAAGGTCTATAATCCATAAATTTTAGCCCTATCTTGGGCTAAAATTTCAAAAACTATTTTTAATCACTTCATTATAAATTTAAATATTCATTTTAATTAATATCAAAATTAAGAATACATGTCATCCATAAGATAGCTAATCATTAATTATATTTTTTATCTTTCAAGAACCATTTCACGTTTTGCGAGCAAACAAATACGCACAGACATATTTAGTAATTTTTTTAGAGATAGAATTTATTGTTTTTTATCTTTCTCAGTCTGAACTTTATCTAGTTTTATATATCCCATTTCAACTAGCTTGTTATAAATTTGAGAGATTTTTGGTCCAGCAGCGCTACCACCATGACCGCCGTGTTCGACAACCATTGTGATGACGTATTGTGGATCCTCATAAGGCGCATAGGTTGTCATCCACGCGTGAGATCTTTGCAGATACGCCATATCCTCCTCTTTCATACGTTTCTTTTCGGTTTGTGAAATGCCAACGACCTGAGCCGTTCCAGTCTTTGCCGCAACCTTTACAAGGCTTCCTGTAAAGTGCCTATTTGCCGTACCTCTTGGGTGATTTGCCACTTCATACATCGCATGCCTAATGGCAGGTAGCTGCGACTTCTCAAACGGCGTAAAAGCATCATCTGTTGGCATAAAATCAACATCCTTGCCATCAATGCTCTTTAAAAAATGTGGCGTCACATTTAGCCCAGTTGCAAGGCCAGCTGTGTATTTAGCCACCTGCATAGGCGTGACTAGAAAATTTCCCTGTCCGATAGAGGTTATGAGCGTCTCACCTTGAAACCACGCCTTGCCATACTTCCTCATCTTCCACTCTCTACTTGGCAGTGTTCCCACAAATTCATTTGGCAAATCAACCTCCGTTTTCCTACCAAAGCCCATGCGCTCAAGTATCGGCACAATGGCGTCTATACCTATCTTTTGGCTACCCTTGTAAAAATAGTCATCACAGCTCTCTCTAATGGCTGTGTTCATATTGACGCTGCCGTGTCCATGCGAGTTCCAGCAGCGAAATTTACGCCCTCCAAGCTCATACGAGCCACTACAAAAAAAGCTATCATATTTGCTCATGCCATTATCCAAAAAGGCAAGCGCCATACCCATTTTTACGACAGATCCTGGCGGGTAAAGGCCGTTTATCAGCTTATTTGTAAATGGGTGATCGACGTTTTTTACAAGCTCCTCCCACTCAGCCTGAGAAATTCCAAGCACAAACGGATTTAGATCGTACTCCGGAAAGCTTCCAGCAGCGATGATAGCGCCATCTTTTAGGCTCATAACTATGACGCTTCCTGCATCTTTGCCAAAGACGTCAGCGACGAACTGCTGCAACTCAAGATCGACGGCAAGCTTTATGTTTTGGCTTTGTGGCGCTTGGTAGCTCACCTGCTCGATCTCCTCATTTAGTGCATTTACCTTGATCTTTTTAAAACCTTGAATCCCTTGCAAGATCGGGTTATAAAAGCGCTCTACGCCGCTTCTACCGATATAGTTTGTAAGCTTTGTTAAAGGGTCATTTTCCATATCTTTTTGGTTTGCTCTGCCGACGTAGCCGATGATATGAGAAGCTAGGTCATTGTATGGATAGTGGCGCTTTGAAGCTGGTCTTATCTCTAAATTTTCACGCAGAGAAAGGGGCGCAAAAAATGGCAAAAATTTATCATAATCAACAAATTCGACTACGTTTATGAAGTCTTGGTTGTAGGCTGAGTCGTTTTTTATATATTCATTTTTAAGCTTAGTGACATTTAGATCGCCAAATAGCGATCCGATATAAGCCAACTCATCGTCTAAAATTTTCGCCTTTTTATTAGCGCTAAGATGCGGCCTTACATAGATAGAAAAGCCAAGGCGATTGACCGCCATAGGCTTGTCGTGCGCATCAAAGATGATGCCCCTAACTGGCGGGATGTAGATAGTTTTTATCGCATTTTGCTCGGCGATCTCGTTGTAGTAGGTATTTGAATTGACACTTAAGTGGTAAATCCGCCCCAAAAGCATGATCCAAAAAAGAGCGATCACGCCAAAAACTATACGCATTCTCATAGCACTTTATCCCTAAAAAGCACGATAGCAAGCACACTTTCAAGCGCTATAAAAAATAGATACTCTGCGCTAAAAGTCAAATTTGGCTTGTTTAAGACGTAGGCAAAAAGATTATTTATAAGAAAAGTTAGCACATAGCCAGAGGCGACAAAGATGATGAGCAGGCAGTTTCGCCACTTCATCGTCGTATAGAGCCAGTCTAGCACAAAGTTGTAAAATAGCAAAAATGCAATGATCGTTGAAAAGAGATAAAAGCCGTGAATTTGCTCAGCAAAGACCAAGAAAATGAGCGAAAAATACCACGAAAGCTTAAACTCATCATACTGCTTTTGCTTTCTTGAATACTCCAAAATCATATATGTAAAAAAAATGCCAATAAGTGGCGGCAAGAAGCCAAACTGCGTAGTTGCGATCTCGTAAGAGAGCAAAAAAATGGCCCACAAAAAGCCTTTAAAAATTTTAATGTCCAAGCTGCTTATGGTTTGCATTTTACCTACCAAGAGCGTGGTTTATGATAGCTTCCCGTGCCTTGTCGATGCCACTTTTACTGAGTGTTGAGACCAAAATGCCGCTTGGGTCAAATTTCATTATCGCACTCTTTTGGCTTTGATTTAGCTTGTCGCTTTTTGTGTATAAATTTAAGATTTTTTGATCAGCTCTTAAAAAGCTTTTTAAGTAAGAATCCACGTTCACGTCAATGTCTAGGTCAAAGTGTCTAGCGTCGATTAGATGTATAAAAAGTCTGATGTCGCTTCTAAATTTCAAAAACTCATCTAAATTTTTACGCCACTCATCGTGTTTTGACTTTGCTACTTTTGCGTAGCCAAAACCTGGCAGATCGACCAAGATGAGTTTAAATTTCTCTTTTTCCTCTTGCTCATCTTTTTGTTCGCAAAACTCAGCCTCAAAAAAATTTATAAGCTGCGTTTTACCAGGAGTGGACGAGCTTTTGGCTAAATTTTTTTGATTTACAAGTGCGTTTATGAGGCTACTTTTACCCACATTTGACCTGCCCAAAAAGACCACCTCGCTTGTCACAAAGCTTGGAGCCTCTTTTATGCTTGGGCTTGAAGTGATAAATTTAGCGCCAAGAGCTCTTATCACTTACTTTTATCCTCGATCTGAAAGATAAATTTAACCGGCTTTTTCTCATCGCTATTTACGCTATATGTGCCATCTTTTTGATTGACTACGATCTTGTCGCCATAGACATTTTTGTCAGTCTCCACTTCATGCAAATAGCCGTTGCCAGTTACTGTGTATGTCTGCTTTGCAGGCTCATATGTAAGCGTGTCACCCTTGCCGTCATAGTGCTTATCTTTCATAAAAATTTTAGCTCTAGCGTTGCCTGTGGCTACATATTTTACTGGCTGGCGCTTTTTATCAAAATGCACAACGACTTTGTTTGCCTTTAGCTCATCGTATGAACCCTTTTTGATATTTACATTGCCTACAAATTCGCTGATCTGCTTGTTTTCATCTGCGAAAAAATCATTTGAAGTGATCTCAACCTGCTCTGCATTTAAAAATGTAAAGCCCAAAATCATCGCTAAAATCGCTGCTTTTCTTCTACCCATGCCCTTAACCCTTTTATCTGCGTTTGTTTTTTACCAAGATCGTAGCTTCCGCTATCACCCAGTGCTTTGTCGCCGTTTCTAGTGATGGTGAAATTTGCCTCTGATCTTACTATTTTTGTCTTTGTATTATATATAACTTCATCGCTTTTAAATTTCAAACTATCGTTGTTTTCATAGTTTGCATTTTTTTGAAAGATTATCTCATCGTTTTGCGAGATAGCCTTGTCTGAGCTTAGAAAATGTCTTAAATTTCCCCTTAAAATTCTCGCTTTAAAGTCTAAAAATTCATCCCTGTCGCTATATCTGTTTAGCTCGTCACTCTCATAAACTCCGCTTATCTTGGTCGAGTTTATCTCATAATCAACCACGTCATTTACCTGCATATTTGATATCTTTGTATCAACCTTTAGCACGTTTGCTAGATATGGGTCTTGAGCCGCTAAAAATATCATCACAGCACTAAAAATAGCCACGACGAAGTAGAAAATTTTTACAACCAACGCTTAGACCACTCGTCATATAAATTTTCTGATTTTATGATCATCTCGATCATCTCTCTAACAGCGCCATTGCCGCCTTTGTGCTTTAGCTTTGTCTTTACATCAAGCTCTTTAATGGCATCTTTTGGCTTAAAGCTCCATGCAACTGCGTCTAAAATTTTATAGTCGTTGTAGTCATCGCCGATAGCCGCTGCGTTTTTAAAGCTAAGCCCTTCAAATTTTAATATCTCGCTTGCTACTTCAAATTTATCGCCAACGCCTTGATAGACGTGGTTTATCTTTAGATCCTCAGCCCTTCGCTCAACGATAGCCGACTTTCTGCCAGTGATGATAGCCACTTTCTTGCCAAGCTTTAGCCAGCTCTCTATCGCGTAGCCATCTTTTACATCAAAAAATTTAAGCTCTTCGCCGTTTGCATTGTAGATGATCTTGCCATCAGTGAGGCACCCATCAACGTCTAAAAATATAATTTCTATCATAAAACGCCTTTTGTACTTGGAGTGCCGATCCTTGCATTTTTGGCAAGCGCTCTGCGGAGTGCTACGGCAAATGATTTAAACGTTGCTTCAATGATGTGGTGAGTGTTTTTGCCACGAATTTGATTTAGATGAAGAGTTATAGCTGAATTTATCGCAACTGCTCTAAAAAACTCCTCCACAAGCTCAGTGTCAAACTCGCCAACCTTAGCATTTTCATTAAAATTTTCATATACGAGGTAAGCTCTGTTACTAAGATCTAGTGCGCAAAAAACAGCCGCCTCATCCATAACGACGCTCGCCTCGCCAAATCTCTCAACACCACTTAATGGATATAAAGCCTCTTTTAAAAGCTGTCCCAAAACTATGCCTACATCCTCGACGCTGTGATGAAAATCCACATGCGTGTCGCCCTTGCATGAAATTTCAAGATCAAGCAAAGAGTGCTTGGTGAAAGCTTCAAGCATATGATCAAAAAAGCCTATGCCTGTGCTTATCTTTGCAACTCCAGAGCCGTAAATTTTAAGTTTCATCGAGATTTGCGTCTCTTTTGTGTTTCTAGTTAGTTCTAAAATTTCCTCTCTCACGCCCTAACCTCTTACTATAAATGCGCCTTGGAATTTACCGCTTCTCGCGTAATCCCTAGCCTCGTCCTCGCTTCTAAAGCCATTTAAAAATACCCTATAAATGGTTGAGCCATCTATCGTAAATGTCTTAACGACTGATCTATAACCATCTATGCTTTTATGCTCTCTTTGGTATCTGTTTGCGCCTTCAAGGTTCTTAAACGAGCCAATTTGTACCATAAAATCTCCACCCACAACGCGTTGCTCTGATGAGATCACGATGCCGCCAACTGGGGCCGTTGGAGAGACTGGATTTGGCACTTTTATGCCAGTGCTTGTTGGTTTTGTTGGTTGCACGCTAGCAGTTGTAACAGCGTTAATGTCTTCATTAAAGCCAATAACCTCCATGCTAACTGGAGCTGTGCCAGTGCCAATTACATCAAGCTTCATAGCGGCTGCTTTTGAAAGGTCAAGCACCCTGTCAGCCACAAAAGGTCCTCTGTCGTTTACGCGCACGATAACACTTTTTTGATTTCTTAAATTTGTTACTTTAAGTATTGTATTCATCGGCAAAGTCTTATGCGCCGCAGTCATATTATACATATTATAAACTTCGCCATTTGAGGTCGTTTTGCCGTGAAAATTTGGACCATACCAGCTTGCCGTTCCGCTAGCTTTGTCGCCGACACTTACGACGGTTGGATAGTAGGTTTTGCCGTTTATCGTGTATGGTCTCATTGTTGCTTTTTGAACTGAGGCGGAGTTGTTGCCTCTTACATTAGTTGGACCACTTGGAGTAAATGGAGCCCCACTCCAAGAACAGCCAGTGATTAGAAGTGTAAAACTTAGTCCTAAGTAGAAATTTAGGCTCTTACGGTATGACAATACTTGCTCCAACATTTAAATTTGAACTAGCTAAAGAATTTGCATCTTTTAGATCTTTTTCGCTTACATTAAATTTTTTAGATAAAGATGCGATCGTATCGCCTGTTTGAACTACATAGTTTTGCGACTTATTTTGAGTAGAAAAAGGGATTATCAGCTTTTGGTTGTAGCTTACAGCGTTTGTGCTAAGCTCGTTGTAGTCCTTGATCGCTCTGTGGCTAACGCCTGTTTTTTTAGAGATAGAGAGCAAGGTCTCGCCTTTTTTTACTGTGTATGCATAGAAGTTATTTTTACCATTAAATGGTTTGAAATTATCTGAGAAAAGTTGCTTTTTATTTTCAGGGATATAAACGTAATAATCTTTTAAAGTTGGAGGAGTAAATACAAATTTTAAATGTGGGTTATTGCTTTTCATCTTTTTTGTGCTAAGACCGATGCTGTCGCCTATCTGAGCTAAATTTGTACCGCCTGGCACTTTTACTTTCGTAAGTCTTAATCCGCCATTTATGTTTAGTAAAGATGACTCCTTAGATATCAAAAAGTCCGCATCTTTTGCAATATATGCCGCTCTTAAAATTTTAATGATGAAATTTCTAGTCTCAGCTGGGAGGTATTTTTTCTCAGCATCAAGAAGTGTTACAAGATCATCTGTGCCAGCTTTTTGTATAGCTTTTTTTAACGCACCATCGCCACAGTTATATGCCATTGCTGCCAAGTACCATTTGCCAAATTGATTTTTAAGTGATCTTAGATAGTTTGTAGCGGCTACAGTTGATTCGACTGGATCTTTTCTCTCATCTGTATATTGTCCTACTTTTAGGCCGTGAATTTTTGCTGTTTGCTCCATAAATTGCCACATACCAGTAGCTTTAGCGTTTGAGACGGTGTGATTTGAAAAGCCTGACTCTATCATCGCTAGATAGAAAAATGACTCGGGCACGCCTGATTTTTTGATCTGCTCTTTTATCATTGGTATATACATATAGCCATTTTTCAAGGCATCTGTAAATGTTCTGACCTGTGAGTTTTGTATGCCTTGTCTCATCTTTGCATAGTGAGAAGTTTTCATAAAGCTAGCATCGATGTCTAGCTCCTTTAAAATTTTAACCTGAGTGTCATAAGAGCTCTTCTCAGGAGCGTTTGCTAGTAGCAAGGTGCTACATGCAAATAATAAAAATATCTTAAGCATTGCTTTCATTTCTATCCTTTTTCGTGTCAAAGCTTAATGATGCTAGCATCTTAAGCAAGCACAATGCCCAAAATTTAGGCAAAGCACTTAAATAACCTTTTGGCATTATTTGAAGTCGTTTTGCAAACTACTTCAAATTCAAGGTTTAAAATTTCAGCTATCTTTTTAGCAACAAATGTCGTAAACGCCGGCTCATTTCTCTTGCCACGATTTGGTTCTGGCGTGAGATATGGAGCGTCAGTCTCTATCAATACCCTATCAAAAGGAATTTTTGGCAGAATTTCAACTAAATTCTTAGCGTTTTTAAATGTCAAAACACCACCTATGCCAAAGTAAAAATTCCCAAATTTACAAAGCTCCAAAAGAAGTGGCGAAGCATTATAACAATGCAAAACCGCTCCAGCTTCAAGCTTTGGCGCATACTCTTTTAAAATGTTAAAAGAGTCCTCATTAGCCTCTCTGATGTGGAGAATAACGGGTTTTTTTAACTCAACAGCCAAATCAAGTTGAGCTAAAAAAACACGTTTTTGATCTTGCTTTTCTCTTATCTTTTCTTCTTCATCTTTTGGCAAGCGGTAGTAGTCAAGCCCACATTCACCGATAGCCACGCACTTTTTATCTTTGGCAAATTCTCTTAAAGTTTCAATATCAAAATTCTCTTTATCATATGGATGAACCCCAACGGCAAAGAAAATATCATTTTTTTCGTGCGCTATTTTAGCCGCTTTTGGTAAATCATTAATATCAGCTCCAGGGATAATAAAGCCTTTTAGCCCTAAATTTCTAGCTTCAAATAAAATTTGCTCTAGGTCAAAATCATAAACTTTACTATCCAAATGGCAATGCGTATCTATAATCATAAAGCTATTTCTACCCTATTTCTACCATTTTCTTTAGCAACATAAAGCGCTGAGTCGCAAGCTTCGAGCATATCATCTATCTCGCAGTGACCTTTTCCAAAAGATATGCCGATAGAAACAGTGACTCTTACGATTTTATCTTTTATCACTACCTCATTTTCAGCCACTTTTGCTCTTAAATTTACAAAAAATTTAATCGCCTCTTCTCTTACTATCTTTTTAAGAACGACGCAAAACTCCTCGCCGCCAAACCTAGCGACCACATCGCTTCCTTTTGTGTTGTCAGTTAGTATTTTTGCGAGTGACTTTAGTATCTTATCGCCACCATCATGCCCGTATGTATCGTTTATCTTTTTAAAGTGATCTATATCGAGCATAGCAAACGCATAAGGCTCATCAAGCTCTTCAGCTGTTTGAACATACTCTTCTATATCTTGGTAGAAATATCTTCTATTATAAGCGCCAGTTAAAAAGTCGCGGTTAGCAAAATTTGCTATCTTATTTATATTCTCCATCGCCTCGATAGTGTTATTTATACGACAAATAAGCTCTTCTTTAGAAAATGGTTTTGCTATAAAGTCACTAGCTCCATTTTTTAAAAATATCGCAGCATCTGTTTTTTCGCTAGGCGAGGTCATCACGATCACGCCAAGGTGGTTTTTATCTTTCTCTTTTCTCACCTCTTTTAAGACTTCTAAACCATCTTTGACAGGCATTCTATAGTCAGTTATGATTAAATTTATATCAGGATTATCAGCAAAATAGCTCATCGCCTCTTCGCCGTGGGCTGCTGCTAGGACCTTAAACTGAAGGCTAGTTAAGATTTTTTTTATCATATTTCTAAAAGGCAGCGAGTCCTCAACAACAAGGACTTTGTATTGTCTATTTTTACTTAGTCTATTTATCATTTGAAAGATGTAGTTGATATCATCCATGTTGCCTTTATAGACGTAATCAACTATATCTTTGTTTATAAAAAATTCTTTCGTCTTATCATCAATGCTGCCAGTTAAAACGATAGCACAGAGCCCTTGTGCAAGGACGTAATCAACGATCTCACCATTTGGTGCGTCGGGCAAATTTAGATCCAAGATAGTCATAAAATAATCTTTGCCGTGCTCGCTAATAAGCATCTTGGCTTCGGCAAAATCATACGCAACGTCGATCGCCATATCCTCAATACTCTTTTCCATCTGCATGACGATTAGCTTAGCAAGTGCCTTATTATCATCAACTACTAGAATTCTTTCCATATTATTCCTGTGATTTTTTATTAAACTAGCTCGGATTTTAACAAATAAACCTAATCACAAAGCTTAAATTTAAAACTTAAATTTAAAGCTATTTTAAAAGTCCTTTTGCGAAATTTATCGCCTCTTCGCTGATGTGCTCGCCGCTTATCATACGCGCAAGCTCGTTTACTCGCTCCTCTTTGTCAAGCTCTCTTACGACTGAGCTCTCACCGTGACGCTCTACTAAAAAGTGCGAATTTGCCTTTGAGCTAAGCTGTGGCTGGTGAGAAATGGCAAAAATTTGATAGAAATTTGCAAGCTTAAGCAAGACGTTTGCAATACTCATCGCCTCTTTTCCACTTAAATTTGCATCTATTTCGTCTAAAATGATGACATCACCGCCAGTTTTTGTGATCTCACTAGAGGCAGCTATGAAGGCCAGTCTTAAGCGGTTTAGCTCGCCTGAGCTTAAATTTTTAAGCGAGGTCTCGTTTAAATTTAAACAAATTTCATCAGCGCCTAAAATATCAAGCTTTTTGCCCTCGATCTTTAGCGTGATATCTGGCATATAAAGCTCTTTTAGGTATAAATTTATCATCGCTTCAAGCTCTTTTAAATTTACGCCTCTTGCCTTGCTTAAAGTGCTGGCTAGCTCATTTGCCTTTTTGCTTAAAATCTCAAATTTCTTCTCAAGCTCGCTCTTTTCAAAGCTTAAATTTTCATATCTAGCAAGCTCTTTTTCCTTTTTATCAAGCGATTCTAACGCCTCCTCCTCGCTGCCATAGCGCCTAATGATGGCATTAAGCGCCTCTATCCTATCAAGCACGCTCTCCACGTCGATATCATCAAGCTCCTCCATGTTTAGGCTATCACGCGCAACTCTTAGCTCGTTCATCGCATCTTCAAAAAAGCCACTATCAAGGTCGCTGATGCTTAGCGCCTCATTTACGCTATGCTCTAGCTCAAATATCCGCTCAGCCCTAGCCCACGCCTCATTTATCTTATCTTTTTTACTAAGCCTTTTTTTAGTCTCCATAAGCTCTTCAAACTCGCCTTTTTTAGGCCCAACACTTCTTATCTTCTCGATCTCGAAGCTAGCAAGCTCCTTTAGCTCCTCGACCTTTTTCTCTTCCTCTTTTATAGTGGCTAGCTCTTTTGAAATTTTAGAAAATTCTAAAAAAACCTCTTCAAATTCCTGCTTTATCTCTTTAAATTTCTCATTTTTTGAAATTTCAAGCCTATCAAGCAAATTTAGAAATTTCTCATTTTCAAATTCATTTGCCTCTTTTGCCGAGAGATATTTGATGTGCTCGCGCGCCACTTGGGCTAAATTTTTCTTTGAAATGGCTTGTTGGTTTATAAAATACCTCGTGCTCTTATCTTTTAAAAGCTTGAAAATATTGATCTCTTCGTTTTCTATGCCAAACTCATCAAGCTCAAATTTATGCTCCACGTCAGCTTCTATCAGCCTTGCCTCACTATCTTTTAGACCAAAAACAGCCATTATCGCGCTCATCAGCACCGACTTACCAGCGCCGCTAACGCCCGTAAATACACTAAGACCCTCTTTGAAATTTAGCTCGACATTTTTAAAATTTAGATAATCCTTAATCAAAATTCGATCAATCATTATAACCCCAGTGAAGTTTCTCTTTTAAAATTTGAAAATAATCCCTACCAATATGGCGTATCAGCCTCGCTTTTTTATCGCTCAGGCTCATGCTAACGGCTGAAATTTTACTCATATCAAAGCGGTCTTGACCGTCTATAACCAAAATGGCGTCGCTATTTGTTCTAAATTTGACTGTGTGATTTTTAGTAAGCACGACTGGACGCTGCGTGAGCGAGTGCGAGCAGATCGGAGTTAGTGCAAAGACCTCGCTTAGCGGATATATAATCGGGCCATTTGCGCTCATGTTGTATGCCGTTGTGCCTGCTGGAGTTGCCACTATGACGCCGTCCCCGTAATATGAGTTAAAATACTTTTCATTTAAAAGTGCCTCGATATGCGTCATTGAGCCGCCATTTTTACTAACGATGACTGCGTCGTTAAATGCTATCTTTTTCTCAGTTTTGCCATCATTTTTGTGAAGCGTAACATCAAGCATAAAAGGCATTTCTACCTCAAATTTATCATCAAAAAAGTCTTTAAAAAACTTCTCGCTCTCATTTATCGTGATATCTGTCAAAAAGCCTAGCCTGCCAGCGTGTATGCCAAGGATTAGTGGCGAGATATGAGCTAGCTTTCTACAAGTTGAGATGATCGTGCCATCACCGCCAAGCGTGATAAGAAATTCGCACTCTTTGGCTAATTTTATCAGCTCAAAGCCACTTTTTTCTACCTGCTTTGCACAGCTTTTTTCAAGCAAAATTTCAGCGTTATACTTTTTTAAAATTTTTTCTAGCTTTGCTAAATCCTGCTTAAATAATGGATAATCTTTCGCGATAAGTCCCACTTTTTTGGCGTTTTTGGTATTAAATTTTTGTTCATTTTTCATAGAAATGATTGTAACATATTTTATTTTAACAAAGCTTTTCAAAAGAAAAAAGCGATTATAATTGCCTAAAAAACATTGCAAAGGAGCATTTTATGCGAAGTCATTATTGCACCGATCTTAGCAAAGCTGATATCGGCAAAGAAGTAATACTTTGTGGCTGGGCAAACACATATAGAGACCACGGTGGCGTTGTTTTCATCGACTTAAGAGACGTTAGCGGGCTTATACAATTAGTTTGTGACCCTGCTGACAGTAAAGAAGCACACGACGTGGCTGCAAAAGTAAGAGATGAATATGTCTTAAAAGCAAAAGGAAAAGTAAGAGCTAGAGGCGAAGGACTAACCAATCCAAAGCTAAAAACTGGCGAGATAGAAGTGATAGTAAGCGAGCTCATCATCGAAAATCCAAGCGAGCCACTACCATTTATGATAGGCGATGAGAGCGTAAATGAGGACATCAGGCTAAAATACCGCTTTTTAGACCTAAGAAGCGAGCGCTTGCAAAATATCTTTAAAATGCGTTCTCGCGCAGCTATCGCAGCTAGAAACAGCCTAGATAAAATGGGCTTTATCGAATTTGAAACTCCAGTTTTAACACGTGCAACTCCAGAAGGCGCAAGAGACTATCTAGTGCCAAGCCGTGTATATCCGGGTCAGTTTTATGCGCTACCACAAAGCCCGCAGCTATTTAAACAACTTTTGATGTGTTCTGGCTTTGATAAGTATTTTCAGATAGCAAAATGCTTCCGTGACGAGGACTTAAGGGCTGATCGCCAACCAGAATTTACTCAAATAGATATCGAAATGAGCTTTGTCGAGCAAGAAGATATCATAAATATGGCTGAGACGATGTTAAAAGATATCTTTAAAGCCTGCGGACACGACATCAAAACGCCATTTAGACGTATGAGCTACAAAGAGGCGACCGAGACTTACGGCTCAGACAAGCCTGATCTTAGATATGATCTAAAAATGATCGATGTCATTGATATTTTCGAGCGCTCAAGCAATGAAATTTTTAGCTCTATCGCAAAAGATAAGAAGAAAAACCGCATAAAAGCGCTAAAAGTGCCAAATGGCGACAATATCTTTAGTAAGCGCGAGATGAATAGATTTGAGGAATTTGTACGTAAATTTGGCGCGCAAGGCCTTGGCTACTTCCAGATGAAAGAAGATGGCCTAAAAGGCCCACTTTGCAAATTTTTTGAGCAAAGCGATCTTGATGAGATCGTCTCAAGATGCGAGCTAAAAGTTGGCGACGTTGTATTCTTTGGCGCTGGCAAGAAAAAGATCGTGCTTGATTATATGGGAAGATTTAGAATTTTCCTAGCAGAGCAAATGGGTATCATCGATCAAGATAGACTTGAGTTCTTATGGGTGCTTGACTTCCCAATGTTTGAGCAAAATGACGACGGCAGCTACTCTGCGATGCACCACCCATTTACTATGCCAAAAAATATTGACGAGCCTGATCTTGAGGACATCCTATCTATCGCTCACGACGTCGTGCTTAACGGCTTTGAGCTTGGAGGCGGAAGTATAAGAATTCACAAAAATGACATCCAACAAAAGGTCTTTAAGCTTCTTGGCATAGATGAAGCCGAGCAGCGTGAGAAATTTGGCTTCTTACTTGATGCCTTGACATTTGGTGCGCCTCCACATGGCGGTATCGCGATCGGCTTTGACAGGCTAAATATGCTTGTAAACAAAGCAAGCTCGATCCGCGATGTCATAGCCTTCCCTAAAACACAGCGCGCTCAGTGCCCACTCACAAAGGCGCCAAGCTACGCTAGCAACGAACAGCTTAGGGAGCTAGGACTAAGGATAAGAGAAAAAGAGCAAAAGGCTTAAAATTTGCCTTTAAAAAGAGATGGAATTTTGTCTTTAGATATTTTTCTTAGATAAAATTCCATCCTAAATTTAAATTTATAAAAAGATGCCTCCGACTTGGCGGCTAATTAAATCAAAACTTGCCTAAGTAGTTTGAGATGATTTTTGTGGTTGCGACGTAAAATTTTGCGCAGATAGAACACTTAGTTCATCAAGCTAAATTTTACTAGCTCCGCAAAAGCGCTCAAAAGACAAAGGCAATAAAAGGGAAAGAATGAAAAATTTATTTTTAATCATAGGCGCTCCAGGCAGCGGCAAAACAACAGACGCATCGATCATCGCACAGCATGATGAGAAATTTGCACACTTTTCAACTGGCGATCTTTTAAGAGCTGAAGTCGCAAGTGGTAGCGAGCTTGGCAAACTGATAGACGGCTTTATCTCAAAAGGAAATTTAGTCCCACTTGACGTCGTCGTAAATGCGATCGTATCAGCCATCAAAAGTTCAAATAAATCAAATATCATAATCGACGGCTACCCAAGAAGCGTTGAGCAAATGACAGAGCTTGACAAAGTCTTAAGCGAGCAAGATGAAATTTCTCTAAAAGGCGTCATCGAAGTGGATGTTAGCGAAGATGTCGCAAGAGCTAGAGTGCTTGGCCGTGCAAGAGGCGCTGATGATAACAACGAAGTCTTTAACAACCGCATGAAAGTATATCTTGATCCGATCAAGCCTATCCGCAAGTTTTACAGCGAAAAAGAGCTACTTCACGTAGTAAATGGCGAACGCGGCATCGACGAGATCGTAGCTGACATCAAAAATTTACTAGCTAAGCTTATATAACTCACAGACCTTGCATCAAAAAGGTGCAAGGTTTTAAAACTTACCATTTATTAACACCAAAAATGTAATATCCTTTTAAAATTTCACAACCAATTTTAAAAGGATAAAAATGAAAAAAATCATTATCGCTTCACTGGCTGCTAGCATCGCAATAGCTGGAGGCTTTGTCTCAAAACACCAAAGTGAAAATGTTATAAGCGTAAAAGAGGCTTTAAAGCTAAATGACGACACAAAGGTCGTGCTTGAGGGCAAGATAAAGTCACACATCAAATCAGACAAATATGAATTTGTCGATAAAAATGGCGACGTTATCATTGTTGAGATCGACAACAAAAAATGGGGCAATGTAACAGCCAACGAAGATACGCTTTTAAGAATAAGAGGCGAGGTGGATAAAGACTTCACAAAAACAGAAATCGACGTAGATAGCGTAGAGGTTGTAAAGTAAGTTAAGTCATTTTTTTGCATCCAAGTTTTATCCGTGTTTAATAGAAAAAGAATTAAAATCACATCATAAATTTGTTTAGACAAGGAGGCTTAAATGGCAAAAACAGCATATTTATCTTTACTGATCGGAGGACTTGCTGTGCTATGTTTTAGCGGTTGTGCTAGAGCTGGGCTAAATACACCTTTACACAACACGAGTGGTATAAAATACGATAATGCGTATGCTTTGTGTAAAAATGGTCAAAATGATAAAACAATAGAAGCCAAGATAAATGAGTTGCTTGAAAAAAATATGAAAAAAGGCAACGATCTTGAAATTTATTGTGAGGTTACAGAGTATGTAGAAGGCAATCGTGCTTTGAGATACTTTGTAGGTTTTGGAGCAGGTCGTGGCAAAAGTATGACATTAGTAAAACTAGTAGACACAAATACAAAACAACAAGTAGCCGACTTTAAAGTTGAAGGAGGTTTGACAATGGGTGCATTTGGTGGAGATTCACAAGGCATGCTTAATAAAACTGGTGAAACCATATTTAAGCAAGTAAAAGATAATTTTCTTAAATAAAAATTTTTAACATAAAGGACGAATATATGGACGTTTCAAAGATCAAATTTGGCTCAAACCCAGACAAAATCAATGCCGTAATCGAAATACCTTATGGCTCAAATATCAAATACGAGATCGACAAAGATAGCGGTGCAGTCGTAGTTGATCGCGTGCTTTACTCAGCGATGTTCTACCCAGCAAACTACGGCTTTGTTCCAAACACACTTGCAGCTGACGGTGACCCAGCTGACATTTTGGTGCTAAACGAGTATCCACTCCAAGCTGGTAGCGTCATCCCTTGCCGCTTGATAGGCGTTTTGGTGATGGAGGATGAAGCAGGCATGGATGAGAAACTTTTGGCTGTGCCAGTTACAAAAATCGATCCAAGATATGAGGCGATAAAAAGCTACGAAGACTTGCCAACTGCGACACTAAATAAGATCAAAAATTTCTTTGAAACTTATAAAATTCTTGAGCCAAACAAATGGGTTAAAGTGAAAGAATTTAAAGACGCAAATGCTGCAAAAGAGATTTTAGACGCTGCAATAAAAAATTATAAATAATTTATAAGCCCTATTTTAGGGCTTTTCTTTTTAAATTTGTTCGTTTTTATACACCATATTAAAAAGGCTATTTTTTATATTTAGATAAGCTTTTTCTTGTATAATACGATTTTCTTTCAACTGTGGGTTCATAGCTCAGTTGGTTAGAGCATCCGGCTCATAACCGGATGGTCCCAGGTTCGAGTCCTGGTGAACCCACCACTTACTTTCAAGCTTTAAATTTCACTATTTTTCATTAGATTTCAAAATTACCAAATTTAAAACAATCTGCTTTTTAACAACGTCAAAGTGAAATTTAAATTCACTTTGACATAAATTTAAAATTTATACTCGATCTTTAAACCACCACTTATGCCGTAGTTTTTATCATTATCAAGCATGCCACTTAGCTGAGAAGAGAGAACCAAATTTTCGCTAAGTTTGGTTTCTGAGTTTAAAGTAAGCTTATAGCTTAACTTGTTGTTATCAAGCTTGTAATCAACATACTCATTTGAATTATTAAGCGAAACATAAGACTTATCTTCTGAGTTATATACACTTTGTTTTACTAAAAATTGCACGCTAAATGCGTTTTTATCGCTGTTAAAAGCGTATTCTACTCCCGCTGCTACAGCCACATTAAAGTCATTGATGCTCTTTTGATCATATCGGTCATTTTTAAATCCATCAATGCCATTAGTGCCAAGCTCTAGTGCGAGTAGAGGCTTTATGCTTTGCTCATACTCGCCACTGTTAGAGAGTGAAATTTTATATTTATAGTAGTTGCTTGAGAGGACGCCTCTGCCTTTTACACTAGCTTTTTGCGCCTCATCTAGGCTGCGTTTTGAGTTTATAAAGGCAAAATTTAGATTGCTTTGTATCTCATAAGCTCCCCCTTTCAAAAAGCCCATACGCACCAAAACTATAAATTTTAGCATCGTCTTTTAATACATTTGAGCTAAATTTAGCCTTGCTTACTCCAGCGCTTACGCCTAGGATAAACTCGTCATAACCTCTATCATAGCCGATATTTGTACCATAAAATTTAAGGTCGCCATCGCTTATTTTATCTTTAAAATAAGCACCATTTACATTTGCCCAGAAGTTGTTTCTCTCCCTGCTAGCTTCTGCTGCTTCGTAAGCCATCTTCGCGCTTGGCATGATGTCACTTTCAAGTCCAGCTAGCTTAAACTGCGAGATATCAGCCTTTGCCCTTAGCTGTGTGACCTGAAATAGCCTAGAGTTCATCAGCTCGTTGCTATTTTGCAAGGCTTTTATACTCACTTTAAGCGACGAAGTAGAAATTTCTTTCATATCTTTATCTGCTTTTTGTGCTAGTTTTCTTAGCGCTTCATCGTCACCACTTGAGATTGCTTGCACAAATTCAGGCGTGCCTTTTAGCATGCTTAGGATTTTATTTTCTCTTTGACTAAATTTAGAAACCCTCTCTTGTACTATATTTGGCGAAACGGCTGGATTTTCTCCCTTTTTGTCACTTAGCTTCATCTCGATCTTGCCACCATTTATGGCATAGGTCATAAACAAATCCCCGAGTTTTTGCTCGTTGTTAAAGATAGCGCCCTCATTTATGATCTTTTATGCGCTTACTAAAGTATATGTTTTATCAAGCGCCATGCCGCCTTTAAGTGCTGCTGTAAAATCAACATCAAATGATAGCTACACTCCAGCCTTGCCAGCGTAGATGAGCGCACAAGAGATGCCTTGCATCGAAATTTCAAGCGCATTTTTAAAGAAATTTTTAGCTTTGCAGTTTGAAGCTGCTTGGCTTAAAATTTTTGCGCTACTGCTTGCCTCGCTTGAATTTTTAACTAAATTTTCATGGCTTTGTTCGCCCGCTCCTAAATTTTCGCAACTATTTTTATTAGCACCAGCCTCAGCATTTTTACTTAAATTTTCTCTCACGCTTTGGCTAAAATTTTCGTTCAAATTTTTCTCTAAACCCTGCTCACCAACGTTATCGTTTAAATTTTGCTCTAAATTTTCACTCATCTTTTTCACCTTTATAAAAATTTAACGCCCAAAAAGGGTGCTAGATCACTTTGTATAGTTGCCCATTATCTCACCAGTTTGAGCGTTTATGATCACTTTTTTCTCGCTACTATCACGCTTAAGCTCTACTTTGTATATCCAAGCACCATTTTTATTATCAAGCTCTGCCTCATCAAGGCTCCAACCAGCCTCGAGTGCTTGAGCTTTAGCCATAGCCTCGTCGATGCTAAGAGCAAATTTTGAAAAATCTACCGCTTCGATCGGCAAGATGTGCTTTTTGTTTTTATTTTCCACTTTGACGATTTGTCCGCTATTGGCGTCAATCTTGATATCTTGTTTAACGCCGTCTTTAAAAGACTCTATCTTGTAAAATGTCGCATCATTTTTTACGTCTATCTCGACATCTTTGACGCTTGAGCCTGGGAAGTTTTTCTCAGCTATGTTTAAGGCTCATTTGATGTGATGGCTGCTTGCAAACTTGTCGCTCCTAAAACTGCTGCCAAAAGTGCCGTACCTAATACATTTTTCATTATTGATCCTTTTATTTTTGATTTCCAACTTTCGTTTGAATGAGCGCATTATAAAAGCCTTAAATGAAGCTAGGATAAATGAGGAGAAATTTATTTTAACTTCACCAAAAGCCGGACATATAATCATGTTTTGACAGCAAAACAGAACAATATACTTTGAAATAGCAATAAAACTAAGGGGAAATAAAGGGAAAAATACAAAAAATAAGAAAACTTAAAGTTCTTGAAATATCGTTAAAATCGGGATTTTAAAATGACTTTTGAAGATAAATGGCTCCGGATGCTGGGTTCGAACCAGCGACCAAGTGATTAACAGTCACCTACTCTACCGCTGAGCTAATCCGGAACACTTAAAAGAAGTCGTATTATAGTTAGCAATCATTTAAAAATAGCTTAAATAACTAAAGAATAGAAATTTTATATTAAAAATCAGCTAGGGGCAAAGCGCCCCTAGTTTTAGTATAGACCAAAAGTTCCGTCTGTTCTTTTGTAGATGACGCGCATTTTGGCATCGACATCGTTAAATACATAAAATTGTTTATCGCTTGATTTTAGTTTATCAAGTGCCTCTTCTACCTCAAGAGGTTTGTAAATTTCAAGCTCCATAGGCACGATCTCCTCGACACCTTCGATCTTTTCTTCGCCTATTCTTGAGCGAAATTCTTTATCATCGGCCTTGCCTTTTACGGTAAATTTCTTATCATGTTCCCTTCTTAAAACTTTTGAAGCCTTTTCGATAGCAAGATCTATCGCCGCATAGAGATCTTTATCTTTTTGGCGGACGACTATCGTGTCTTTATGCGCCATATTTAGAGAAAATTCTGCATTAAAGCCCTTTTTGCCTTGCTTTTCATCTGCTCCTACTACGCATCTTGCTGAGATGATGTCAAGGTTGTACTTGCCAAGGGTGTCAAAAGCGTCTTGGATATAGTTTTTGATGGGCTCTGTTAGCTCAAATTGTTTTCCTACAATGCTTATGTTCATCGCGATCTCCTTTTATAGAAAGTAAGATGATTATAACACGACGAAACTAAAAGCAAATTAAAGTAAAATCTTTATAAAATTTTAAAGTTTTTGAAGAGTTCGTTTGTGAAAATTTATAGGATTTGAGGCTTTTCCCGGTTTTGAGCTGACAAAAACATCGAGCATTATCGTACCTTGGTTTGCTCCTTTTACTATAACAGCATCTTTGTTTTTACAAGCATCTCCCATATCGCCAAAGTATTTTACATATACTTTAAAGGTAAAAAGCTCGCCAAATTCGCCATTTATTGGTTTGTCATCACTTGCTTCTTTGCTCTCATTTCCAAGACAAGTGACGCTAAAGTCATTGCTTATGATAGCTAGCATGGCGTACTCAGTCGCTGCGCGAGCTACTAGCTCACTTTGCTCTCTTAGATAAATTTCACTATTTTGCTTAACTGAAGTGCTAGCGATCGAAAGAGCCAGCATACAAATAGAGCTTGCGATAACCACAAAAAATATCGCCGCAATGAGTGTAAAACCTCTCCTCATCAATAGACCGCCTTTGACTTGCAGATGGTTACCTCTGAGTTTTTTGCCCTCATGCAAAGTTTTAGCACGATGACGCCATTTTTTTCAGTAAAAACAAACCTCGTAACGTTTTTGGCAAGGGTTGCTTTTTCGCCATTTGGTTTATATTTTTCTCCCATCCATGGACGATAGTCGTAGTATAAATTTAGATCAAAGACGCCATTTGCTGTATCTTTTGGATCAGCGCTTTGCTCTGGCACTATGGCGTTTGCTGTGTAGGCTAGATGATACTGCTCTGAAATTTGCTTGTTTGCAAAACCTGAAATTTCTAGAGTATCGCCATCAGTGCTTTTTACGCCAACTTTTGCTATGTCTAGATCAACAGGCACAGTTCCATTGCTATACCCAAAAGAGCTTTGTACATTGTAATAAACATCAGAAAATATCGCTACAACGCCGCCATCTTTATTTTCAAAATCCACGCATTTACTATTTCTTGCATCATCTTTGCAAGTTAAATCTTTTATGGTCTCGACCACTCCAGTAGTGAAATTACTTCCAGGACTTATCAGGCCAGTTGTTGGTGAGCTCTTAGCAAGATCCACGTAACCACTATATCTGCCTGCTTTTCCGCCCTGCTCTATGACATTGTCATTAGCATCAAGAGATATAACGTCATTAAAAATTTCATACGCATAGGGGATAAATTCTAAAATTTCATACTCGGCATTTAAATTTACCCCGCTATCATTTAGTGCCAAAAACTCTCCACTAGGTTTTCTAGCTATCACGCTTGGCTTTATGCGGTGCTCTAGCCTCTTTGAAATTTGCTCCAGTGCGATCTCTGTTTGCGTTTCGAGCTCATTTACTGTCCTTGTTTGAAAGTAGTTTGAATAGATGTTCATTATAGCGTTAAAGCTCATCATAGCGATGATACCAAGTACGACTATAACTACTACAAGCTCAAGGAGCGTAAAGGCTCTTTTCATTTCCAAGCTTTCGTATTTAGCGAGCCGCCCTCGCCTAGGTTAAAAGCGTAAGCTCTTAGCACCGATGTCGTCTCTTGTTTTGTGTCATTTTTGTATGAAGTTGCAGTTACTACTATCTCTTTTACGTCGCTGTTGTCTAGCCCTAAATTTGGCTTAAAATCCCCATTACCATTTTTTATTCTGACGTTATATTCTGAGCCAACTATATAGTCTCTGGTTTGATTTGTTGTGTTTAAATTTTTATCCAATATTCTGCCATAGTAATCCACGGACCTCACTGCCGCATCAGGTGCTAGATCTGGTGAATTTTCATAGGCAAAAACTCTATGTCCGTCGCCTGTTATTTTATTTATCTTATAAAATTCATTTCTATGATCACCTGGCTTTAAGATGATAGGAAAAAAGTAGGCTGTCTCAGCGCTACTGCCGCCGACATTTGTCGAGACCTTGATAACCTTGTCGCTAAAAGGAGCTTTTAAGATAAGCCCCATATATGTCTTAGCATTCATCAAACTCTCTTGTGTAACCGCCTTTTGATTTAGCTCAGATGTGGTCTTTAGTACAAGCGGTATCGACGTGCTGATGATCGCCACAACGACTATCGAGAGGATAAGCTCTATAAGAGAAAAGCCTCTTTTTACCAAGAAATTCTCCTATTTGTCTTATCGCTTAGATCGTTAAAGTTGTTTTCGCCGCCTATGACATTTCCTACATCGCCTTTACCTGAGCCACTTTTTAGCGTCTTGCCAGCCCAGTCACCATTTGGCACGAGAAATCTCACTGTGAAATCATTTGTCGCTGCGTCTTTGTCAAATTCATTATATATGAGCCAGTTTTTCGTATGCATCTTGGCTATATCCGTAACTGCTCGGTCATTTTTTACATAAATGTAGCTGATGCCGTCACTAAGTGCTGTCTCTTTTGCTGTATCTCGCGTAGTGTGATTTGAAAAGCTGTAACTATCGACATTGCCATAACTAGCATCGTGAAGGGGATTTACATACCATGAGTGCGTACCCGCAAACTCCTCCCAGCGAGCGCTTGATCCAGGTTTTTGCAACATAAATTTACTCTCGTCGCAACCATTGCAATACACTCCGTAGTAAATTTTTGCCTTAAAGCCAGTGTTTGGTCCCTCATAGTAAGGTGCGTATGTCCTAGCGTAGTAAAATTTCGCCGATGTTTTTGTGGTTGGCTTTTTGTAGTTGCCATTATTTTTTGTTTTATTTGCATCGACTAAACTTTCAAACGTGAAAGTATCACTTGTTACCTCAAAAGGATTTTTAGCCATATTTTTCTCGCGTTTGAAATTAAATTTTAAATTTACATCAGCGTAGCCACCTTTAAACGCTTCTTTTTTAACTTCAAAGAGTCCTTCGTGTAAAGAAGATGGACTTACTTTTTCGACTTTACTAGCATCAAGATTGCCAAAAAACAAAATTTCACTATTTAGCTTAGCTAGCCCATCTGTATCATTTTTTAGTAAGGTGCCATTGTTATCAGTATAGCCACTTATCATTTCTCCTACTTTTATCTTAAAGCGTGTATTGTTTGAGTAACAACCGTCTTTATATAAAAGTGCAGGATTATCATCAAAAAGTCTAGCTTTTACTTTAAAGCTCAAGATAGGAGTAAAGCTCGCACTGTTTTCATTTGCGATGTAGCTAATGCCTCTTGGCAAAATTTTAAACTCGCTTACTTCAAGATCATTTGGCTCAAAACCAAATTCTCTCTTGCCAAATTCTATATCGCAACCGATCTTACCCTCACCATCTTCGTTATTCTCACTGCTATCAAGCACACAGTCACTATCTAGCGGTGGAGTTTTTTTATCTATACTTGTATAGCTTTTATCTACCACATAAAATTTAGCATTTCCGATATCAGAGAAAGAAAATCCCTCTTTATTTGTTTTTATATTAGTTATAGTGCCTACTGCTTTTGCTGGATTATCAAAGGCTATCTTTAGTTTATTATCTTCACTTAGTCTCTTTTTTGTATCTTCGGTGATTATGCACCCTGCCTTATCCACAGGCAAGATTGATACATTGTTTTCTATATAACGATTTACACCTGTTGCAGAGCTACCTGCGATTAAGGTATTTGTATATCCATTTGCAAGAGTTGCCTTATCTTTATCTTTATTGTAATTGTAAGCAGCCAAGGTTATATCTTTATAGTCTTTCCCTCCCACAAGTACGTTACTACCATTATATACACCGCCACTGCCTGACTTATCATATAACCGAAACATAGCTGGCCTTACAGCAAATGCATCAAAGACTTCACACTTTACCATATCTTTATTTTCAAGCTTGCTACGATACTTAAGCTTAATATGAAGTTTTTCATAAGGCCTTTTTACAATTACATTCACTTTTTCAGTGTCCTTATTTGTAAAATGAAGTGTTACAGGATAACCTAATACAGAATTTTCATCGCTGCAGTTCTTTACAAGTTTAATATCTACATCTGCAGGTGAGTCGGGTATTTTTGGTTTTGCATCTGCCTTACTATAGTTTGTAATATATATATCAAAAGGTTTATTCGCTATCTTTGTAAAAAGTCTATTCTTAAATGTTCCATTTGGATCATCTTCTTTACTTCTTGGGTAGAAGTCATTTTCTTCTTTTTTATTCTCTACACTTAAAATATAATTTTGAGGAGTACATTCATTGATAACGCCTTGGTATCTTATGGTCTTACTATCTATTATGCTTTCATATTCTGCTTCATAGTTTATTTTTTTATATTCTTTTTTTTCATCTTCTGATTCTATAGTACTGATAAAATTAATGTTAGTTGGATTTTTAGATAATTTTTCAAGTGTTCCACCGTGAGAGCCAGTTGCATCATTGCCAACAAAGTATTCTAGTATATCTTCGTTTGCGGAACGTCTAAATTTAACATAAGATAAACTATTGTCTAATGGGCATTTTTTTTCATATATACCACTCTTTATAAGTTCTATACAGCTAGTATTTTCTTTATAAATCATGATTTTATTGTCAAGTTTAGCCCTTAATAAAACATTGTTGGCATTTTGATTGCCTCTATTTTTAACGGTAACTTTTATTTTTAACTGATCTTCTTTTTTTATTACCTTTATTTTATCTTTTTCTTTTGCAGTACCCACATCTGCTTTTTTCAGAACATCTTTCCATTGTCCATTTCTTAAAACTTGCAATTCTTCTATATAGCAAACATTAGGCTCATAAAGTAGCGTTGAAAAACCAGCCATACCAATATTTACCCTATCTCCTATATAGTTACCTTCACTATCTCTTGTAACACTAGCCTGAAGTTCTAGTTCAACTTCATTCTGCATAGGTTTTAAGAAACTAGATATGTCAAAAACGTCCAAATCCATTTGATTATTGTAAAGCTTATATGGGTTCATAGGGACATTAAATTTTGTAATAGATGAGTTGAATTGATTGCCTTCTGGATTATAAGGACTTCCACCATAGTTAAGAATATTCTTATTAAAAGGTCCTGTATTTATACTGTAAAAATTACCATCTTTTTTTATTCTGATATCTTCTCCATTTGCCTCTGGACGACCGCCGAAGCTAAGAAGTGCCAAGTTAGAGTTAATATTACCACTTGACGGTGTATAAAATTTATCAAATTTAAGATGAAGCTTTGATATATTTACTTGTGCAGTAGATGACGGTGTAGATAATACAAATAGCCCATCATATAAATTTACGGCTTTTGGTTTTACGTTGTTATTGATACCATCGTTGCCAAAATCATAAACTATAACTAAGCTCCAGCCACCATATTGTGCCGGGATATAAGATGAGCTCCAGTCACCGTCCATATATAAAAATGAACCATAAGATTTTTGAGCTGGCCAGGGGCTGCCATTTATTTTTATTTTATTGCCAAGATCTCTTTTGATCTCAAATATACTTGAAGCGATATTACCAACTGCAAATGTTCTCTCTGCTTCAGTCTTGCCAAGGCTTTCTTGTACTAGTTTGGTCACATCAGCACTTGCTTGATATTGGATATGGTATCCGCTTTTTATGCCAAGGGTACATCTAATGCCGTTTCCGTTAGCTGGATCCTTACATATTCCTTCAGTAAATACTGTATGATTTAGTGTTGTATTACACGGTCCTATTTGATTGGTTCCAGGTTTTTTACAAAGATGTTTAAGAGTGTTTAATGTAGATGACTGCCTTTGATACTCTGAAAAAGAGGCTTGCCACTGTATATCTTCTTCGAGCGCTTCTATACGGTGTTTTCTACCATCTGGGGTTTTAAAATTTACCGTTCTTATACCGTGGATTTCTTTAAAAAAATTATCTACTATAGCATCATTTACTTGCCAATCTTCATAAATAGCACCACCCCAATATAGCCTTGCATAAATAATCTTACTTTTATCTATATTTAGCTTTTCGTAATTACTCTTATCACTAAAATTAAATGTCGCTCGAGATGAGTTTAAAAATTTTCCACCATACGCACTGCCCAAACCAGGTTCTTCATTTTCAAATTTAAGTGGCAAGACACGAGAGACTGTGGCAAAACGTTCGCCTCCAGTGTCATCTATGCGAGGCTCAAAACTATACCCTCTTTTTGCAACTATCACGCTAGCACCGATAACATCCATATCACCGATAATTCTTTCATATTTTTTTCTTTGCTTAAAACCAGTATATTTTTCATCTATAAAGCCATTAAGTTCTTTATAATCATCCTCGTTGCCGTTTGGATTTGTTATCTCGTCTGTATATATAATACTGGGTTTGTTTTTATGTAAAATGCAGTGACTGAGACCGTCGTAATCAACCGTGCAAACACTACCAGGGTATTTTGTATTGCATTTATTTACCTCCGATGCAACACAAGATACAGTTGGTACTACAAAGTCATTTGTAGACGCAAATATATAAGAAAAAGATAGAATCAATAAAAAAAGAATTTTCAAATTACAATCTCCATAATGTAACTAACATATTGGCATCTTGCCATAGTGGGCAAGTATATCTTTTTGGTTCTAAATGTATGCTTATTTTTTGAAATCTAAAATCTACAAAAAAATGGCTAGATTCTACCAAGAAATTCTCCTATTTGTCTTCTTGCTTAGGTCTTTAAAATTTCCATCAGCGCCCACTACATTTCCGACATCGCCCTTTTCTGAGCCTTCTTTTAGTGTCTTACCAGCCCAGTTACCATCTGGCACTAGAAATTTTAATGTAAAATCATTTGTTGTAGCATCTTTATTAAATTCATTATATATTAGACACATATTTGCATGCATCTTTGCTATGTCTTTAACTGGCTTTTGGTTGCTTACGAAAATTAGTTGTTCGCCATTATTTACAGCACTTACATTATTTCCCAAAACCGTATTATTAGAAAAGCTAAAATCATCAAATTTAAGCACTCCTACTTTATGTGAAGGATTTACATACCATGAAGTAGCCGCTGGAAAAGCTTGCCATATACCAGTACCGCTTGTTAAGTATGTAGCTTTGTCGCAATCATCACAGTATACACCATAATAAATTTTGGCAAAAAATCCATCTGCAGGACCCTCGTAGTAAGGCGCATATACTCTGCCATAGTAGAAATTTGCCGATGTTTTTTTGGCTGGAGATTCATATTTATAAGACTTAGAATTTATAATCGTATCTAAATTATCAAGACTAAAATCATCGCTAGATACCGTAAAAGGGTTTTTGGCATGATCTACTTTTCTAGCAAAGTTAAAAAATACCTCAGCGCTAGCCTTTCCTTCTTCAAAAGCACTTTTTTTAATATAAAACATACCTTTTTTAGCGCTAGAACCAGCTAATTTTTTAGTATTTGATCCAAGAACTTCAAAAAACAAAATTTCTTCATTAGCCTTTTCAAGCGTGCCAACATTGCCGTTGTTATCTGTAAAATTTAAAGGGACTTTATGCAGTTTTAGCTCAAAATTAGCCTCATTTGCATAGCAAGCATCGACATAAAATTTTGCAGGTAGATATTTTTCATCTGAGTATCTATAGTCGCCATAAAGCTCTGGATGCAGACCTTTTAATGTATCAGATAGTTTTGCAGTCACATCAAAACTAAGTTTTACTTTTTGCATGCCGTCATTGTCAAGATAAGTCACGTCGTCGTCTTTTACGATTTTTAAATTGCTTATTTGCATATCTTCTGGGATAAATTGAAACGTAACATTGCCTTCTTTTTTGAGCTCGATATCACAGCTAACCCTACCGATACCATCTGGATCATCTGCTGGATTGTTTGGATCAAACGCTGGTTTTCTATATTTTTTCACACAGTCATCGCCTCTTGGTGAAGCGTGCTGATCTGTTGAAGTATAACTGCTATCTACTACATAAAAAGTTGTATCACCTATATCTGAGTATGAAAAGCCATCGTTGCTATTTGCACTACGTGTGATCTTGCCAAGTCCTCCGCTTGCCTCTGTAAAATTTACATTTAGTCTGTTTTTGCTATCTAAAATGGCATTACAGACGTTACCATTTTTAGCTATAAGGCTTGCGTATAGACTATTTGCATAGCCTCTTGCTAGATCGCTATCGTTTGGCTTCATAGCAGCAAGCGAAATGGCGTCATTATATGTCTCTCCGCCAGTAAAAGACTTTGTTGAAGTACTCATAATAGTACCTGCCTCATTGTCCCAGAGCCTAAAGTGGCTTGGTCTAACGGCAAAGTCATCTAAATTTTCACATGCTGTGATTTTATCTGGTGCTGTAGGATCTGTTTTTTTCTTAGGGTTAGGATGAGAAATTCTAAATTTAAGACTACTATAAGCCTTATCTACTTTGATGTCTTTTAGTAAGATCTCACTTATTTTATTTGTAATCATATCCTGATTAAAATTTATATCTTTTTCATATAAATTTGATGTAGCGTCGCATGATGTGACCAACTCCACCTTTACATCTACTGGAGAATCTGGCGCTCTTTTTTTACCGTCCTCTCCGTAGTTTGTGATATAGATATCAAATGGCTTTGAGACTATCTGGGTTAAAAGTCTATTTTTAAAAGCCCCTGTGCCATCATCTGCTTTGCTACTTGGGATGAAGTCGTTTGGCTCGTCTTCTCCTTCTATTGCGATGTTGTATTCATATGGATCACATTTTTTAATGTATGTATCATAAGGTTCTATTTTATTAGAATTTACAACCATTGATTTATAGCTATGTCCTTTAAAGACTTTAGGCTTGTTATTATTTGGAGACTGATCAAACATAGTATCATATACTACATAAGCATAATTGCCTGTATTTTTTTTAATTAACCCACCTTTATTTATGTTTGAGCCTTGCCCCAAGAAAAAGGTTAGTTCATTGCCGTTTAGCTTTTGTAGTTTTGTGTTATCTTTGTTGTAGTAATTATCTTTCAGCATATCCCGAAGATTATCCATCATCGATGGCTTATCTATATTTGGAACTACATATGTTGTCTCTTGAATGTATTCTTGACTTGACGCTACAATGGCCTTTAAAGCAAAATTTTCAGCATCTTCATTGGGTGATTCATTTTTTATCCGAACTACTGTTGTCAAGATGGCATCTTTTGAAACCTTTTCTGGTTTATTTGGTTCTAATTTAGTAAAAACAAATTTTTGAAAAGGTTTATTTTCGGGCTTGTTTGGTTTATTTGGCTCTTTTTTGTATATATACTCATCATAACAAACTTCTGGTCTATACATACGACTAGAAAAACCAACTAAGGCTAAATTTGGACGATCGGCATTTACCGACCTAAAGTTATCATCTCCTAGCAAAGTCGTTGCAACTGTAAAACGTATCTGGGCTTTCGTGTCTTCATTTTTTATAAATTTTGAAATATCAAATATATCTAGATCGATTTGGTTAGTAAAATTCTTGCCAGGATTTATAAACTCTCCAAATTTTGTCATAGTTGAGTTAAACTGATTGCCTTTTTTATTATTTTCACTGGTTACACTCTTAAAGAGAACATTATGCTCTGTCTTTATCTCTATATCATCACCCTCAACCTCCCTTTTAGCACCAAAAGAGAGCATCGTAAGTGCAGCACCTATATCTCCATGTTTTGGATTATTAAGATTAGTAAAATCAACATCTATGTTGGAAGTTTTTGGTTTAGAAGGCCCTTTTTTAAGTTCATCATTTGTAAGCCACTCTGGAGCAAGCTTTTCAAGACCGTCAAATATACTAACCATCCTTGGTTCTATATTATTTTCTCTGGCTGTTTCATCATCAAAATCATAGATGATAACCAGACTCCAACCAGCATATTGAGCAGGATGTGTCTGCATCCAATATCCGCCATTTTTATTTTTATTAACTGGCGAAAACAATAATGAGCCCCATACGCCTCCTAAATCAACTGATTTTCCATTTCTACTAAAATACCTATCACTATCTTCTAGTAAATCGTATTTAAAAGGAGTATTCGTAGCTCTGATATTTCCAGCAGAAAAAGTTCTCTCCTCTTCTGTTGTTCCAAGACTCTTTTGAACGATCTTTGTTACATCAGCACTTGCAACATATACGTAGCTTATGCCAGCTTTTACAGCCGTTTTGTGGTGCTCTTTTGGATCTCCATCGTATGCTTCAAAAGTCATTGACTTTGGTCGATACTCGCTAAATGAACCTGTCCAAAAGATATCTTCTGGTTTGGCGTCTATCGTTATGGCTTGTTCTTCACCAGGAACCTTAAAGTCTATCCTGCTATATCCTTTTATAAAGTTCAATGCATTTGATATAAAATCTGACGCTACATCATTTTTAAATTTCCAGTTTTGATAGATAGAACTACCCCAGTATAGTCTAGCGTAGACCACGTTTTTGCCAGTTAGATATTTTTGTATATGAGTGTTCTTTTCACTAAAGCTAAATGTAGATGAGGCCGAGTTTTGGCAATAACTAAGCTTATTTGGATTATAAATAAAATCACTTTGACACTGCGTATAGTTACTAACACTAAAGCTACCATCATTTTTAAAAATTTTTTCAGAATAAACCGATGATTTATTATTAGTTGGGTTAGGTTCAAAGTCATATTCACCATCTCGTTGGATCATAACAGTAGCACCGATGGTGGCCATGTCACCATTTACTTTTGTATTTAGCTTGCCATTTATAACTCTTTGTTTTAGTCCTACTGAAGAATGGTCATCAACAGCAGTTTTTAATGACTTAAACCCGCTTGAAATATAGCCATGAAAGTGATCTTGCGCTAGTGAAGTAAAAAGAGGAAAAGGTTTTGTGTCTACCGTCCAAGTTCTAGGATAAGTTGTTATGCAGTGTGGGATATTTTTAGGAGAACCATCAACATACTCTTCAATATCTGTAAAGCATAAATACTGCACCTTAGTGCTATTTTCATTATAAGGTTTAGTAACTTTACAACCGATAGACTTTGCCTCGTCTGGCGTGCATTCCCTAGGTGCACACCAGCTAAATGTAATAATAAAGAGAAGAAGACATATAGTTTTCATTGCAATCTCCTTGATACAAAAGAAAACCAAGGATTGTTTTTAAAAGCCTCCCTGCGACTTACTTTTGTATAAAATTTTCTATCATCTCGGCTTGTCCGTATTGTGGATATTTGTTTACATCCAAAACCACTTGAGACAAGGTCATGTTGTCCATATTACAAACGATAGGAGCTACGAAATTCACGGTTGATTTCTCAAGCGGAAGCGCAACTACGATGATGTTGTAAATTCTAAGTTGCGAGCTCTCTTTGATCTCCATAAGCTCTTCGTAATAACTTGGTATGTCAAATTCATAGCTTCTTAATGCAAAAGGATTTATCATAGTAAAAGATGTTTCGTCATCTTTGCTTGCCAGCTTAACAAAAAATTTGTCGAGCTCAATAAGTTCCATCGTCTTGATATGCTCGAAGCCTAAAATAGGGCTTTTAACACTAAAAATCATACTAACTCCTGTTTTGTAAAATTGCCTTATTTTAGCATAGTTTTAAAAAATTTATACAAAAATAATGGCAAAAAATGTAGAATACGTGAATTTAAAATTTTTAAGGAAAAGCATGAAAAGATTTTCTAAATTTCTAGCAGTCGTAGCTCTTTTAGGGCTTTTTAGTGGTTGTGCTGAAAAATACACCGAACTTTACAATCTAACCCCAGATGAGTGGTACGCTCAGGTCATCGCTGACATCAAAGATGGCGATCTGGAGTCAGCTGATAAACACTACGTTTCAATGGCTAGCGAGCACGTTGCAAGCCCACTTTTGGAGCAAATTTTACTCATCCTTGCCCAAGCTCACGCAAATGACGAAGAGTATCTCATGGCAAATCACTATCTTGATGAATACATCAAAAGATACGGCGACAACGGCCCAAAAACAGAATTTGCTCAGTATCTAAAGATAAAGGCAAATTTTGACTCATTTACCCAGCCAAACCGCAACCAAAAGCTAATGGAAGATAGCGTAACTGAGATCGAGAAATTTCTTTATATGTATCCAAACACTGAGTATAAGCCACTTATCGAGACTATGCTTATCAAATTTAAACTAGCGCTTTACTTCTTAGATATGCAAATAGCAGATCTTTACAAGAGAACTGGCCGTGACGTTTCGGCTAAAATTTACGAGCAAAAGCTAGAAGAGTCGCCATTTAGAAGCTCTGATCTTATCAAACCAGACGTGGCATGGTATAGAAAACTGTTTGAATAGGAGAAATTTTGCAAATAAACGAAAACAAAAGCTTCCCAACTGAGATCCCTATCATCGTTGAGGACGAGCTATTTTTATATCCATTTATGATAACACCGCTTTTTTTAAGCGACGAAGAAAATTTAAAAGCGCTTGAACTTGCCATACAAGGTGAAACGCCGATCCTTGTCGTGCCTACAAAGCCACAGCAAGACGGCGCTAGAGACTTTGACGGCATCTATGACGCAGGCGTTATCGGCACGATAATGCGCCGTGTGCCTCTACCTGACGGACGCGTAAAAGTGCTATTTCAGGGCATCGACAAGGGTAAAATTTTAAAACAATCAGGCATAAATCCGCTCCGTGGTATCGTCGATATGCTCCATGTCAAGCGCCCATCACAGGTCAAAACTGACGCTCTCATCGTGGTTTTAAGAGAAAAAGTAAGAGAGCTTTCGCAGTTTAGCCACTTTTTTCCGCCTGATCTTTTAAAGACGATCGAAGAGAGTGCTGAAGCGATCAGAGTTTGTGACCTAGTTTCAAGCGCACTTCGCCTAAAAAAACAGATCGCTTATAGCTTTTTTGTCGAGGAAAATTTAGAGCAGCGCCTACTAAAGCTCATCGACTACGTCATCGAAGAGATCGAGGCAAACAAGCTTCAAAAAGAGATCAAAAATAAAGTCCATTCAAAGATCGACAAGACGAATAAAGAGTACTTTCTAAAAGAGCAGCTAAAGCAAATTCAAGCTGAGCTTGGAGCGGACACGAGCCGAGAAGAAGAGCTTGAAGAGTATAATAAAAAGCTTGACGCTAAGAAGAAATTTATGGCTGAGGACGCCTACAAAGAGATCAAAAAGCAAATAGACAAGCTCTCTCGCATGCACCCAGACTCAGCCGATGCAAACACTTTGCAAAGCTACCTTGACTGGGTACTTGAGATCCCATTTGAAAATGTAGCTAAGAAAAAGTCATCTATCACCGAAGTGAGCAAGCACCTAAATGCTGACCACTACAGCTTAGAGAAGCCAAAAGAGCGTATTGAAGAGTATTTTGCATTGCGTGAGCTTTTGGAGCTTAGGGGCGTTGGCGAAAAGGTAAATAATGGCGCCATTTTATGCTTTGCAGGCCCTCCAGGTGTGGGTAAAACCAGCCTTGCAAACTCGATCGCAAAGGCGCTAAAGCGCGAGCTAGTTAGGATCGCACTTGGCGGACTCGAGGACGTAAACGAACTAAGAGGCCACCGCCGCACCTATATAGGCGCTATGCCAGGCCGCATCGTGCAAGGGCTCATAGAAGCTAAGCAAATGAACCCAGTGGTTGTACTAGATGAGATCGACAAGGTTGGCAGAAGCTACAGAGGCGATCCGACCGCTGTTTTACTTGAAATTTTAGACCCAGAGCAAAACAACAAATTTAGAGACTACTACCTAAATTTCAACATCGATCTTAGCAAGATCATCTTCATCGCCACAGCAAATGACGTGAGTATGATACCAGCCGCACTTCGCGACAGGATGGAGTTTATCGAGCTTAGCTCATACACCCCACAAGAGAAATTTGAGATAGCTAAAAAATATCTCTTGCCTCAAGAGCTTAAAAAGCACGGCCTAAAACCAAGCGATGTGAGCATCAGCAAAGAGGCGCTTGAGCTAATAATTAGCGACTACACAAGAGAGAGTGGCGTGAGAAATTTACGCCGCAGGATCGCTGACATACTAAGAAAAGTCGCCAAAAATATCCTCACTAAAAAGAATGAAGGCAAGATTAGCGTCACGGCTAAAAATTTAAAAGAGTTTTTAGAGAAAAAGGTCTATGAGATCGAGCCAGCTGATAAAAAAGATCAGATCGGCTTGGTAAATGGTCTTGCGTGGACGAGTGTCGGAGGCGACGTGCTAAGGATCGAGGCTATCAGGATCCAAGGCAAAGGCAATATGCAGATCACCGGCCAGCTAGGCGATGTGATGAAAGAGAGCGCTCAGATCGCATTTAGCGTCGTAAAAGTACTGATCGATAACAAAAAGCTAAAAGTGCCGATAGCTATCGTGCCAAAATTTGACGATGACAAACACAAGCTAGAAGCCAGCGACGTTTATAGACGCTATGACCTTCACTTGCACGTGCCAGAGGGTGCGGTGCCAAAAGACGGCCCAAGCGCTGGCATCACGATGGCAACTGCGATCGCATCGATACTTACTGATACAAAAGTAAGACACGATGTGGCGATGACTGGCGAGATCACGCTAACGGGTAGAGTGCTACCGATCGGAGGACTAAAAGAGAAGCTGATCGCCGCTCACAAAGCTGGCATCAAAACAGCGCTCATACCTCGTAAAAACTATGACCGCGACCTTGTCGATATCCCAGCTGAAGTAAAAAGCGACATGAAGATCATCGCAGTTGATACGATTGATGATGTACTAAAAAACGCTCTTGTAGCTAAAAAATAATCCATACTCTAGCCCCATTTTGTCTCACTTGGGGGCTAGTGAAATTTATAAATTTTGACTATCCTAAAATACAAATAAAAGCCATATAGCGCTACTAAAAGTATTTAAAAATTAAAAAAAACAACGCATAAAGTGCACTAAAAAATTAATGAAATTTTAAAACGCATGCAGTGCGAAGCACTGAGGCATACCACTCTAATGTGCCGAGGGGTTTTACTCGGGCTTCATCTCGTAACTGCAAGCAGAGCGTAATTTAAGTCCCTTTGTATCCTTTTTGAACAAAAGCTTTTAAATTTAAAGTCTGTTTTTTAAAAATAGAAATTTACTATCTTGTAAATTTTAAAATTCAACTCACCCCTAAGAATTGACTACTAAAATTTGACTTCGCTTATTGCTTAGCTAAAATTTTAGAGCCGAAATTACTCGTTTATGAAATTTTAAAATTTAAGGTAGGTTTTTTAGAATAAACTGCATGCAGTGCGAAGCACTGAGACATGCCACCTCTAACGTGCGAGGGGTTTGGGGGATTTAAAGGGGGATAAGGGGACGGCTTCGTAACTCGAGTCCCCTTGTCCCTCCTTTTGATAAAAAAGCTAGAATT